>QFQF01000012.1 GCA_003248935.1 Sphingobium sp. | reverse complement strand
AGAAGCTCATTCGGTATGGCAGGTTCTTTGCGTCGTGACATAGTGGGACTCCTTGTTGCCCATTATGCCCGGCCACACACGGAAATCCTGACAGTCCCATTACGGCCGGTCGATCGACAGGAATGTCGATTGGGACCACACCTATGGCGGACGTGCGCAGCTCTTGTGGGAGCCCGTCGAAACGTTCTCGGCCAATCTGCGCACTTATTACCAGAAGACCAAGACAGGTGGCGTGCCCACTGTCGATCGCGCCAATCCGATTAACCCGAACGATGCTCTGCTCGGCAAGTATGAACAGTCGCGTCTGGCGGATGAGGGATTGAACGCGCGCTTCGCCCTGGCGAGCCTCGAACTCAATTTCGACCTCGGCCCGGCAGCGCTCACAAGCACGACCTCTTATCTCGATAGCAAGAGTTCGGCACCTTATGAGGATACCGATGTCTTTCGTCTGTTCTTCGACCCCAGTTTTCAGGCCAATCCTGATGTGCCGATCGGCGGAACGGGTGCTGCCATTACCTCAAAGGTACGCAGCAAGCAGTTCACTCAGGAAATGCGCCTTGCGTCACAGACTGAGGGGCCTTTCAGCTATATCATCGGTTTGTTCTATAACCAGACACACAACAATATCTTTGTAAACGGCCCATTTCCGGGTTTTGGCGCAAGCATAGAGCCGTTTGGCAGCCTGCAGGAGGCACTGTCGAGCTTGCCTTTCTTCCCGGGGCTTTCGCCCGATCCGCTCGATCCTGACAATTCTGTACGCTATCTGTTCGTGCGTCGGCAGAAGCAATATGCTGCGTTTGGTGAACTGACCTGGAAAGTCAGCGACTACGTCCGCTTCATCGGCGGAGGTCGCTACTTCAACTATAAATATACGCAGCGTATACCCTACAAGGTGGGCGCCGTTGTCGACCCCAATCTTGATCCTGGGCGGATCAAGGAAGATGGCTTCAATCCGAAGGTGTCTGCCGAATGGCGTCCGTACGGCGATGCGCGTATGCTTGGATATCTAAGTGCTTCCAAGGGCTTCCGCCTTGGAGGGTTCCGCGATGCTGTGCCGGAAGCATGTGGTGCTTCAGCCTCCGGGTTCCGATCGGACTCGATCTGGAACTATGAGGCTGGCGGCAAAATGAAGATCGGCGATGTCGCGCAGATCAATGCGGCGGCCTACCGTACTGACTGGTCAAAAATTCCTACGGCACGCACCTTTGCATGCGGATTTACCGCCATCGAGAATGCCGGCAGTGCGAGGGTTTATGGGTTTGAGACCGACGCGTCCGTCATCGTCGCGCGGGGGCTGCAACTGAGCGCGAACTTCGCCTACACCGACGCGACATATCGAAACGATAGTGGGGACGGCTCCATCGTGGCCGGTACGCGGCTCGCGCTGGTACCCAAATATACGGCGGGCGTTACGTCGTCCTACTCTTTCCCGGTCGGGGATATGAAGGGTAATATCTCGGCGAATTTGGCCTATCGCGGCGGGGTCTATCATTCGGCGCAGGCAGATCGGGTGCGATTGCCCGGCTATACGACGGTCGGCGGGCGTATTGGCGTCGAGGCAGGGAATTGGTCGGCCGCTCTCTACGTACAGAACCTGTTCGACAAATATGCGGTCACCTACAAGGAGACATCTTTCCTGTTTGAGAACCGTAACACCCTGCTGCGCCCGCGCACCATTGGGCTGAACATCGGAGTCAGATACTGACCGATCGGGTGCCGCGGTATTTCGGTTATTGCGGTACCTCCGGCCTGCGCTGGCGATCAGCATTCCGGGTTCCATACGTACTTTCGCGTGAAGGGGGCGACGGCTGGCATCGATCGGCCGAGTAGCAGGGGTCGGATGCAAACCACCCATGTTGGTCATGGCGGTTCGCGGGCATTTGTGTCATCAGCCCTTCGACGGGGGGATGCGACGATGCGGATGAGACTGACGGACGGCGAGCTTGGCGCCTATCTGGAACGGATCGGCGTCGCGCGGCCGGAACAGGCCGACCTTGCGGCGTTGCAGTCGATCCACCGCGCCCATGCCTATGCCTTCACCTGGGAAACGATCGACTGCTTCATGGGCCGCCCGTCCAGTATCGATCCGGCCGAAGCCTTCGCCAAGATGGTCGGCCGCCGCCGGGGCGGCTGGTGCTATGAGATGAACGGCCTGCTGGGGGCAGCGCTGTCGGCCTGCGGCTTTGCCGTGACGCGCCTCTGCGGCGGGGTGCGGCGGGCGGACATGGGCGAGAACGCCGTCGGCAATCACCTGACGCTGCGTGTCGATCTGGACCAGCCCTGGCTCGCCGAGGCGGGGCTGGGCGACGCTCTGGTCGATCCGGTGCCGCTGGCCGTCGGTCCTTCGACACAGCGCGGCTTCGCATTCGCGATCGAGCGCGCGGACGGCGACTGGCTGCGTTTCCGCAATCACCCGCATGGTGCCGCGCCAAGCTTCGATTTCCGGGCCGATTATGTGGACGAGGGAACGTTGCAGCAGGCACAGCGCTGGCTGCTCGAAAGCCCGGACTCTCCGTTCACCGGCGCCCTCGTGATCCAGCGCCATTTCCCAGACCGGATCGAGAGCGTCATCAACACCACCTGGCGGACGACCACGCCGCAGGGGATGACGGAACGGGCGATCGGTACTGCCGAGGACTTTACGGCGCTGCTGACCGACACGTTCGAGCTCGACGAACCGGAGATGGACGCGCTCTGGGACCGCGTGCGGCGACGCGCGGATCAACGGTCGCTGTAGTAAGCGGCCAACTCTACCCCTACTGCCGCAGGGCGCAGGGGACGATGCTGGCCGGGTCCGGCCGCGCGGCGATCTTGCGGAAGCGGGCGAGGTAGCCACCGGCCGTAGGCTTGTCGATCACCTGCTCCAGCCGGTATCCGACCGCCGCGAATTCGCAGGCGAGCAGGCGGCGGGGCGTGCCGTGCTGGTCGGTCGGCCGGTCGGCGTCGACGACGATGATCTCCCCGTCCTTGCGCAGCGCCGGGAACAGGTGCCACAGGAAGGCATAGGGCTCGGCGATCTCATGGTACATGTGGACCATCAGGATGCGGTCGAAGCTGTCGGCGGGCAGCTTCGGATCGTCGGGCGTGCCGAGCTTCAGGCTGACATTCTTCCAGTCCTCGCGCGTGATGCGGCGGCCGAGCGCGTCGATCACCTCCGGCATCACGTCCTCGGCCAGAACCCGGCCGTTGGGGCCGACGCGCCTGGCCAGGCGGACGGTGTAATATCCCTCGCCCGCGCCGATGTCGGCGACGCTCATCCCGGGCCTGATGCCGGCGCGGTTCATGATGTCGCCCGCCTCGTTCACGCGGTCGCGGGCTTCCTCGGTCGACCAGCGGGTGGAGACGATCGGCGCCACCGGGCGGTCGGCCCTGGGGAACGGGCGGGCGGCGGCGGAGCGGCCGTCACTGTCGCCATCGTCGATCAGATTGCAGGCGGAGAGCGTCAGGCCGATGGCGAGGCATGCCGCCGCAGCGGCTCGCGCGCGCACCGGCCCGTGCCGCCGCATCAGTCGACGTCCTCGACCTCGACCTTCTCGCCCGTCACCCGCTGGGACAGGGCGGCGGCCATATAGGGATCGAGCGCGCCGTCCAGCACATCGTCGGGGGAGGTGGAGACGACGCCGGTGCGCAGGTCCTTCACCATCTGGTACGGCTGGAGGACATAGGAGCGGATCTGGTGGCCCCAGCCGATGTCGGACTTGGCCGAATGCTCGGCGCTCGCCGCCGCCTCGCGCTTCTGCAGTTCCGCCTCGTACATCCGCGCCTTCAGCATGTTCATCGCGGTGGCGCGGTTCTTGTGCTGCGACCGGTCGTTCTGGCTGGCGACGATGATGCCGGTGGGGACGTGGGTGATACGTACTGCCGAGTCGGTCGTGTTGACGTGCTGCCCGCCCGCGCCCGACGCGCGATAGGTGTCGATCTTGAGGTCGCTTTCCTTGATCTCGATGTCGATATTGTCATCGATCACCGGATAGACCCAGACGGACGAGAAGCTGGTGTGCCGCCGCGCGGAGCTGTCATAGGGGCTGATGCGGACCAGGCGGTGGACGCCGCTCTCGGTCTTCGCATAGCCATAGGCGTTCTCGCCCTTGATCAGGAGCGTGGCGGACTTGATGCCCGCCTGCTCGCCCGCATGATAGTCGACCAGTTCCACCTTGTATCCGCGCCGCTCGGCCCAGCGCTGGTACATGCGCTGGAGCATTTCGGCCCAGTCCTGGCTTTCCGTGCCGCCCGCGCCCGCGTGGATTTCGAGATAGGTGTCGTTGCTGTCCGCCTCGCCCGCGAGCAGCGCCTTCACCTTGTCCTCGTCCGCGCGCTCGGCCAGCGCCTTCAGCGCGCCGATGGCTTCGTCGACCATCGCCTCGTCGCCTTCCGCGTCGGCCATCTCGATCAGCTCGGCGGTGTCGGTCTTCTCGGTCTCGATCGCACGGGTGGCGCCGATGGCGCTATCGAGGCGGGTGCGCTCGCGCATCACCTCCTGCGCCTGCCTGGCATTGTCCCACAGCGTCGGGTCCTCGACGCGGGCGTTGAGTTCGTCGAGGCGCCGCAGCGCCCTGTCCCAGTCGAGGAAGCGGCGCAGCAGCGCCAGCGCTGCGTCGATGCGGTCGATATATTGCTGCGCTTCGGCGCGCATGGATGATCTCCGAAATTACCGGCGTTCCCGATTGTCCGGACGAGGAAACGCTTGAAAGGCACGCACCTATCCGAGGGGACGAGCGAATGCCAGCGTTTTGGGGGAGGGCGAAGTTGCGGAAGTTGCGGGTTGCGACATGTTTTGGCCGGCAGTCGCGGGGCGGTCGCAGGGAAGGCGCGGGCGTGTCGCGTTGAGGGTGGCAACCGGATCATCGCGGTGGTGCATGGCGTGACAGGTTCGGCGCGCTGTTTCATGCGAAAGGTAGAGCATGGCGCCGGGGATGTAGGACATCGGCAAATGATGCCTCGCCGGGGAACAGCGCGGCGCGCCGGACAGGGCGAGGCATCAACCCCTTAGTAAATTCCGCCCTGCTGTTGCAGGAAGTAGGCGTCGTTGGTCGGGCGGCCGGTTGCGCCGGTGCGGCGGGCGATCTTGTCCTGTGCCTCGACCTCTTCCTTGCGGATGACGCGGCGGGGTTCGGTCTCGGGCTTGAACGCTTCCCAGATCACCGATGCCTTCGGATCGTCGGTCGGCCACGCGCCGTAGACGCGCTTGCCCGAGCGCCGGTCGATGCGGACCATGCGCATGCCCGGCGGCGCGATGAACGGGGTCTTGGGCATGTCCTTCAGGATCGGCGCCATCGCCTGTTTCCAGATCGGCGCGGCGATCCGCCCGCCCTGCGCATATCCGCCAAGACTGCGCGGCGTATCGTAGCCCATGTATACGCCAGCGACGAGTTCGGGCGATCCGCCCACGAACCACACGTTCGTGGGGCCGTTGGTGGTGCCGGTCTTGCCGAACAGCGGCCGGTCGAGGTCGCGCAGCACGGTGGCGGTGCCGCGCTGCACCACGCCCTCGGTGATGTGCACCATCTGGTATGCGGTCATCGGGTTCATCAACTGCCGCCCCTCGTTCGAGAAGCGCGGCATCGGCCGTCCGTCCCAGCTGGCCATGTTGCAGCCCTGGCACGGCTGCCAGCGGTCGGGCCAGATCACCTTGCCGTGACGGTCCTGCACATAGTCGATGACCTTCGGGCGCAGCTCGCGCCCGTGGTTGACCAGCATCGCGTAAGCATTGGTCAGGCGCTCGACCGTCGTTTCGCCAGCGCCCAGCGCGAAGGAGAGATAGGGTTGGTAGTCGCCGATACCCATCGTCTTGATCGTGCGCACGACGCGTTCCATGCCGGTCTGGCTGGCGGCGCGCACGGTCATCAGGTTGCGCGACTGTTCGATGCCCCAGCGCATGGTCTGCGGCCCCGCGCCGCCGCCCGAGAAGTTGCGGAAGCATTTCTGGCCCAGGCGGATCGACTGGAACACGCAGAACGGGCCGTCGACGATGATCGAGGCGGGCGTCATGCCGTTATCGAGCGCGGCGGCATAGACGAACGGCTTGATCGTGGAGCCCGGCTGGCGCATCGCCTGCGTCGCGCGGTTGTAGGAGGAGAGGCGGGCGTCGAACCCGCCCTGCATCGCGTGGATGCGTCCGTCGCGCGTTCCCTCTATCACCATGCCGCCCGACACGCCGGGCACGTTGCGCAAGGCCCAGCCGCCGCCATTCTGTGCGACGATGATGAGGTCGCCGGGCTTCATCGCGTCGAACGCGGGGGCACCGGTCCGGCGATAGATCATCTGCGCGGCGGATGCCGCGAGCGCGCCGGTGCTGCCGTCGGAAAAGCCGATCTCCGCGCTGCCGCCCGCCTTGGACAGGACCAGGGCGACCTTCCAGTCCTTATAGTCGATGCCGACGAAGCTGGCGGCGAGGTCGCCGCGCCAGTTGTCGGACATCCTGATCTCGCCGACCGGCCCGGACCAGCCCTTGCCAGCGTCATAGCGGATCAGGCCGTCGCGCATCGCCTGCGCGGCGAGCGCCTGCATATTGGTGTCGAGCGGCGTGCGCACCCACAGGCCACCGGCATAGACGCTGTTGGGTCCGTTCTCCGCCTTTTCACCGAACTTGTCGATCAGGCGGCGGCGCACCTCCTCGATATAATAGCCGCCAGCATTGCCGTAGGGGGAGCCGCGCTGGCGGATCGTGCCCAGCGGCGCGGCGGTCGCCTGCGCATATTGGGCGTCGGTGATCCAGCCGTTCTTGCGCATTTCGCCGAGCGCCCAGTTGCGGCGGTCCAGCGCACGTTCGGCGCCGGTCGGGCTTTCGGGGCGGTAGTTGGCGGGCCCCTTGGGCAGGATCGCCATGAACGCCATTTCGGGCAAGGTAAGGTCTGCGACGTCCTTGTCGAAATAGGCGCGGGCCGCCGCCTGCACGCCATAGGCGTTGCGGCCGAGGAATATCTGGTTGAGGTAGAGTTCGAGGATCTGCTGCTTGGAGAGCACATTCTCCATGCGGTAGGCGAGGATCATCTCCTTGATCTTCCGCGTCGGCGAATAGGCGTCGCCGATGAGCAGGTTCTTTGCCACCTGCTGCGTGATCGTGGAGCCGCCGCGCGCGCGTTCGCCCGAGCCCAGCTTGCTCGCATAGTCGAAGACGGCCCCCGCGAAGCCCGGCAGGTCGACGCCGTGATGCTCGAAGAAGGTCTTGTCTTCCGCCGCCAGATAGGCGCGGATCAGCAGTGGCGGGTAGTCGGCATACTGGAGCTGCACGCGCCGCTCGCGCGCGTAGCTGTGCACCGGCTGGCCGTTCACGTCGCGCACGATCGTCGGCAGTGGCGGTTCGTAGGCGAGCAGGGTGGACGCGTCGGGCAGGCCGCGCGCGAAGAAAAACCAGAAGAGGGCGACGAACAGGGCGATGCCGCCAGCAAGCCAGACCAGACGCCGCGCCCATTTGCCCGCGAACAGGCCATTGAACAGGGACGAAAGCCGCGTACGCACGCGCCCCATCACGCCACCCGCGCCCCGGCGCAGGCGGTATGCGATGTCGTTGCTCTCGGGATTGCTCGCCTCGACCTCTTCCATATCCGGTTGGGCTCTAGGGAAAACCGGCGCGCATTGCCAGCACCGATCGACGGAAGGATCGAACGGCCGGGCGTTGTTCCGGTCCCGCCGTCACGCTCACTCTGCCGCCCTGTCGCGCGCGAAATAGACGGTGACGGCGCGGGCGACGCCATCGGCCACCCGGGCGCGTCCCTCGTCCGATCCCAGGAAGGCGGAATCGTCGGCATTGCTGACATAGCCGGTTTCCAGCAGCACGGACGGCACGTCCGGCGCCTTCAGCACGATCAGCGAGGCGAAGCGGTGATAGGTGGTGCGGAACGGCATGAACGGCGCCGCCTCCCGCTGAAGCAGTCCGGCGAAGCGCGCCGCGCGCGCCATCGTCTCGCGCTGCGTCAGGTCGATGAGGATCGAGGAGACGGCACTGCTCTGATGGCCCAGGTCGACGCCGTTGATGATGTCGGCCCGATTTTCCCGCGTGGCGAGACGGGCGGCCTCCCGGTCCGATGCGGTTTCCGACAGGGTGTAGACGGTGGCGCCGCGCGCGTCGGCATTCTCCGCCGCGTCAGCGTGAATGGAAATGAACAGGTCCGCCGACAGGCTGCGTGCGATGCCGTACCGCTCCTGCAGGATCAGGAAGCGATCGTCGTCGCGGGTCATAGCGACGCGCACTCGGCCCGTCTTCAGCAGCGCGTCCCGCACCGCCCGGGCGATGGTGAGCGTCAGGTCCTTTTCGCGCCGGCCGTTCTGCGGGTTGATCGCGCCCGGATCGTGGCCGCCATGGCCCGCGTCAATGACGACCAGCGGGCGGTTCTGGTCGCGCGGGCCGAGCACCGGCGGCAAGGTGAGGCCGCTCGCGGCGGGCGGGATCGGCACGGTGATGCGGTGGCCGCGCCGCTGCGGCACGGGCGGGCGCGTCATCATGGCGCCGCCGGTCATCGCCATGCCGCTCGCGTCCCCCGGCTGCCCCGCCATGTGTTCGCCCGCCACGTATCCGTCTGCCACGGGTCCGATGGCGGGCGGCGTGAGCGTCGCGAGCGCGAGGGTGATGCATGGGAGCATGGGGTGGCTTCTGCCCGTCAGCGGGCGCGCCCGTCCAGCGCAAATCGAACGGAAGCGGTCGGAGCTAGGGACATGAAGATGAACAAAGGCTGGCCCGATGCTGCGGCACGGCGCTCGCTCGCGCAAAAAAGTTGCGCAGCGGCGAAGGCGCTGCTAACCAAACACGGTTCCGGGAAGTCCGCCTTTCGCGCGGCATACGTCCGGAAATATCCGATCGCCCATCTGTTCAGTGGCGGTCCAACAGGTTGAAGCTGCATGAGGCATTTTTCCACGCTCCAGAAAGGTTCGTTCGCGGACCGCGGAGCTTGGACGGCTTATGCCCGGTCCGGCGCTTGCCCCGACCCTGCCCCGGCAGCAGACACGCCCCAAACATCCATAAACCGGACGCCGCAGCAGCAGCCACAACAGGTCGCGCGCAGCCTGTGGCCGTCCCCTTTCTATCGCATGGCCGCCCGACCCCGCGTCGCGGCCCGCCATGCCCGGAGTATCATAAATGACATTGCGTATGCTGATCGATGCGCGCCACCGGGAGGAGACCCGGGTCGCCATCGTCAAGGGAAACCGAATCGAGGAATTTGACTTCGAGTCCGCTGAGCACAAGCAGCTCAAGGGCAATATCTATCTCGCCAAGGTAACACGGGTCGAACCGTCGCTTCAGGCGGCGTTCGTCGATTACGGCGGCAACCGCCACGGTTTCCTCGCCTTCTCGGAAATCCACCCGGATTATTACCAGATCCCGCGTGAGGACAAGATCGCCCTGCTCGCCGAAGAGGCGCAGCACGCGGCGGAGGAAGCCGCGCTGCGCGCCGACGACGAGGACGACGACTACGAGGAAGGCGCCGAAGGCGAGGGTGCGGACAGCGCCGTCGAGGACGTCGCGCCGGTCGCCGTCGGCGAGGAAGAGGGGGAAGGCGAGGATTCGCGTCCCCGCCGTCCCGCGCGCGGCGGCAATGACGACGCTGCCGACGAGCTGCGCCGCAAGCGCATGGCGCTGCGCCGTCGCTACAAGATCCAGGACGTCATCAAGCGCCGCCAGGTGCTGCTGGTCCAGGTCGTCAAGGAAGAGCGCGGCAACAAGGGCGCGGCGCTGACCACCTATCTGTCGCTCGCCGGCCGTTACTGCGTGCTGATGCCCAACACGTCGCACGGCGGCGGCATCAGCCGGAAGATCAGCAACGCGGCCGACCGCAAGCGGCTGAAGTCGATCATCGCCGACATGGCGCTGCCCTCGACCATGGGGTGCATTGTCCGCACCGCCGGGCTCCAGCGCACGAAGGTCGAGATCAAGCGCGACTTCGACTATCTCGCCCGCCTGTGGGACGAAATTCGCGAGAATACGCTGAAGGCCGCCGCGCCCGCGCTGATCCATAACGACAGCGATCTCATCAAGCGGGCGATCCGCGATATCTACAACAAGGATATCGAGGAAGTGATCGTCGAGGGCGAGCATGGCTACAAGGCCGCGCGCGACTTCATGAAGCTGCTGATGCCCAGCCATGCGCGGCGGGTGAAGCAATATGCCGATGCGGTGTCGCTGTTCCAGCGCTTCGGCGTCGAGGACCAACTGGCGGCGATGTACCATCCGGTCGTGCAGCTGAAATCCGGCGGCTATCTGGTCATCAACCCGACCGAGGCTCTGGTGTCGATCGACATCAACTCCGGCCGGTCGACCCGCGAGCATGGCATCGAGCAGACGGCCGTGGCCACCAATCTGGAAGCGGCGCGGGAAATCGCGCGCCAGCTGCGCCTGCGCGACATGGCCGGCCTTGTCGTCATCGACTTCATCGACATGGAGGTGAACTCCAACATCCGTAAGGTCGAGAAGGCGATGAAGGAGGCGCTGAAGGACGATCGCGCCCGCATCCAGGTCGGCCGCATCTCCGGCTTCGGCCTGATGGAGATGAGCCGCCAGCGCCTGCGCACCGGCGTGCTGGAAGCGTCGACCCGCGAATGTCCGCATTGCGAGGGCACCGGCCTGGTCCGCACCGCGTCGTCGGCCGGTCTTTCGGCCCTGCGCATGCTGGAGGAAGAGGCCGCGCGCGGTCGCGGCACCTTCATCACGCTGCGCGCCAGCCAGGAGGCCGCCTTCTACGTCCTCAACAACAAGCGCCGCGAGCTGGACGAGATCGAGAGCCGCTACGGCGTGTCGATCACCATCCTGCCTGATGGCGAGGTGGAAGGCGCCCGCATGTCGGTGGAGGCCAGCGGTCCCCGGCCGACCCAGGTCGTCACGTATGCGCCGATCGTCGAGGAGGATGACAGCGACCTCCCCGAGGAGGAGTTCGACGAAGAAGAGGCCGAGGAGACCGAGGCCGCCGAGCGTGGCGATCGCGCCGAGCGTGGTGAAGGCCGTGGCGAAGGCCGGCATGAGGATGGTGAGGGCGGCCGCCGCCGCCGTCGCCGCCGCCGTGGCCGTCGCGGCCGCCGTGAGGACGGCGAGGGTCAGGCCGAGGCCGGTGCCGAGGATGGCGTCGAGGACGGCGAAGGCATCGAGGATGACGGTGCCGAGCCGGTAGCTGACGACAGCGTCGAGGCAGCGGATGCCGCCCCCGGTGACGAGGCCGAAGGCGAGGGCGAAGGCCGCCGCCGTGGCCGTCGTGGTCGCCGTGGCGGTCGCCGGCGGCGTGGCGAGGGTGGCGCAGAAGGCGGCGCCGAGGCCATTGCCGAGACCGAACCCGAAACCGCCGAGGCCGAGCCGGTCGCCGAAGTGGCCGAGCCCGTCGCCGAGGCGCCCGAACCCGTCGCCGGGGAGGCGGAGGCAGCGCCCAAGACGCGCCGTCGTCCCCGTGCCCGCAAGGCTGCCGTCGCGGCCGATGCGGAGGCGGTGGTCGAGCCCGTGGCCGAAACGCCCGTGGTGGAGCCCGTCGCCGAGGAACCGGCGCCCAAGGCGAAGCCCAAGCGCAGCCGTGCGAAGAAGGCGGTCGTAGCCGAGGACGCCCCCGTCGAAGCACCTGTCGCCGAAGCGCCTGTCGCCGGGGCACCCGCCGTCGAGGCCGTGGCCGAGGAAGCCGAGGTACCCAAGCCCAAGCGGACCCGTGCCCGCAAGAAGGTGGCGGAGCCCGTGGCGCCTGTCGAGGCAGACGCGCCTGCACCGGAGGCACCCGTCGCCGAACCGTCGGCGCCCGAGCCAGCGATCGCGGACGCCGGAGCCGACGAACCGGCCGAGGAGGATGGCCCCGCCCGTCGCGGCTGGTGGCAGCGCACGTTCGGTAACTGATATCCGGCGGTAACTGATATCCGGCGGCCATCGCGCCGCACGGCAACAAACATGGCGGGCGCCTCCGTAAAAGGGGGCGCCCGCTTCGCTTTTGGAAGGGGCGGGCGGGCCGATCGCTTTCAGCGCGCGTTCATCGCGCCGCCGTCACGGTGGGCTGATGCCGTCGTCCAGCCCGCCGTCGCGCCATCGCCGGCCATCCGGCATTGAACCGCCCGCCGCCATGCCCCATAGCGGGGCCATGGTCCGCCCGCTGCCGTCCCTGCTGCGCGTCATTGCCCTGCTGCTCGCCACCTTTGCGTTGCTGGCGCGCCCGGCGTTCGCGCAGTCGATCCTGCGCGATGCGGAGACGGAGGCGTTCCTCAACGACCTGTCGCGCCCGTTGATCCAGGCGGCGAACCTCGATCCCCGGAACGTGCAGGTCTTCGTGATCAACGATTCCTCGATCAACGCCTTCGTGGCGGGCGGGCAGTATGTGTGGATCCATTCGGGCCTGATCGCGGCTGCGGACGATGCGAACCAGCTTCAGGGCGTGATCGCGCACGAACTGGGCCATATCGAGGGTGGACACATCATCCGTTCGACCGAGGGGATGAAAGTGGCGACCGGCATCACGCTGCTCAGCCTCGTACTCGGCGCTGCCGCCATCGCGGCGGGCGGCGGAGAGGCGGGCATGGGCATCATGGCCGCCGGGCAGCAGGCGGCGATGGGCAAGTATCTGGCCTTTTCCCGCACGCAGGAAAGTTCGGCGGACCTTGCGGGCGCCCGCTACCTCTCGAAGGCCGGGCTCAGCGGCAAGGGCAGCCTTGCCTTCTTCAAGAAGCTGCAGAATCAGGAATATCGCCTGGCCATCCCGCAGGACGACAGCTACGGCCGCACCCACCCGCTGTCGGGCGAGCGCATCGCCGTGCTGCGGGAGGTGTATGAGCCCGATCCGGCCTGGAACACGCCCGTTGATCCGGTGCTGGAAAAGCGGTTCGAGCGGATCAAGGCGAAGCTGGTCGGTTTCGTGTCGGACCCGCCGCAGACACTGCGCAATTATCCGGAGACGGACCGGTCGATCCCGGCTCATTATGCGCGCGCCTATGCCTGGCACAAGAGCGCCTATCCGGACAAGGCGCTGGACGAGGTGAAGGCGCTGCTAACGGCGGAGCCGCACGACCCCTATTTCCTGGAGCTTGAGGGGCAGGTGCTGCTGGAGAGCGGCCGGCCGGCCGACGCGATCCCGGCCCTGCGGGAGGCGGTGAAGGGATCGGGCAATCAGCCGCTGATTTCCGTCCTGCTCGGCCACGCGCTGATCGCGACGGAGGATGACGCCAATTATGCGGAGGCGGAGCAGGTGCTGCGCACCGCCGTTGCCCGCGACCGCGACAATCCGTTCGCCTGGTATCAGCTCGGCGTCGTCTACGAACATCGCGGCGACACCGCGCGGGCCGCGCTGGCGACCGCCGAACGCTACCAGATGACCGGTAACGACCAGCTTGCGCTGCTCAGCGCGGATCAGGCGATGCAGGGACTGAAGCCCGGCACCATCGACTATCTGCGCGCGCAGGACATCTCCATGGTCTCCCGCGCCGCGGTCGAATCCCAGCGCAAGCGCAGATAGGCATGACCTTGCCAGACGATGACAACAGTTCCCGGCCCGGCTTCCGGGCGGCCCTTTCGAACAGGATGATCCAGATGACGCTTGGCGGTACGGTATTCGTTGCGGCGGCGGCGCTCGGCGCGTTTGCGATGCAGGCGGGCGGGGGGACGGCCAGTGCCACGGATCGCGCCGCGATCGAGCGGATCGTCCACGACTATATCCTCGAGCATCCCGAGATCATCCCGCAGGCGATCGAGAAGCTGCAGGACAAGCGCACGGGCGCGGCGATCGACCAGAACCGCAAGGCGATCGAGACGCCGTTCGCCGGCGCGTGGGAGGGAGCGGCCGACGGCGACGTCACGCTTGTCGAGTTCTTCGACTATGCCTGTGGCTATTGCCGCGCCTCGCTGCCCGATCTTGCGAAGCTGGTCGCGGCCGACAAGCGGGTGAAGGTGGTCTATCGCGAGCTGCCGATCCTGTCGGAGGAAAGCGGCGACGCGGCGAAGGTCAGCCTGCTCGCGGCGGAGAAGGGGCAGTACATGCCGTTCCACCGTGCGCTCTACGCCGCCGGAAAGGTGACGCGGGAAACCATCCTCGCCGCCGCCGCCGGTGTCGGCATCGACCGCAAGGCGGCGGAGGCGGCGATGGCCGATCCCCGCTACGCGCAGGAGGTGGAGGCGAACATCGGCCTCGCCCAGGCGGTGCGCGCCACCGGCACGCCGACCTTCGTCGTGGGCAATCAGGTGCTGAGCGGCGCGGTCGGTTACGACGCGCTGAAGGACGCGGTGGCAAAGGCCCGCGCGGTGAAGACCGCGGGATAGGGCGCGGTAGCGGAGCAAGGCCGAATGCTTCGCTACCGCTCAGCAGAGCCCTTACACTTCGCGCAGGGCGAACGGGCACAGCCTGCAAACAAAAAAGCGCCGGGACGTTGCTGCCCCGGCGCTTCTCATTTTCTGTCGTCTGATGATCAGAATTTGTAGTTGGCACTGATCGTGAAATTGCGGGGCGCGCCGTAGCGGTACTGGCTGAACGAGCCCATCTGGCTGTAATATTTCTTGTCGAACAGGTTTTCGACATTGCCCTGCAACTGCAGGTTCTCCGTCACCGCATAGCGGGCCATCAGGCTGACCAAGGTGTAGCCGTCCTGCTGGAAGCGAAATGCCGCAGCGGTATAGGGATTGGTCCCCTCCGAATAGGCCTTGCTGCGAAAGTTGACGCCGCCGCCGATGGTCAGCCCTTCCAGCATGCCGGGCAGGTCGTAGGTCGTGAAGATCTTCAGCAGCTTGCGCGGCTGGGTGGTGTTCGCCGCGACGCCGTCGGCATCCTCCGCCTTGAACTGGCTGTAGCTGGCATTGAGGTTCCAGCCGGGCAGCGGCCGGCCGGTTGCCTCCAGCTCGAAGCCCTTGCTGACGACGCCTTCCGCCGCGCGATAGGGCTGGAAGGTCTGTCCGTTGAGGATGACCTCCGGCCCGTCGATCTGGCCGACATTATCCTGTTCGATACGGAACAGCGCGATCGACGTCTGCAGCGCGTCGCCGAAGAAGCTGCTCTTCAGGCCGATTTCATAGGCGTTGCCGTCGAGCGGGTCGAGCAGCCGCTGGTTCCGATCATAGAGGTTCTGCGGCTGGAAGATTTTCGTGTAGCTGGCATAGACGCGGTGGTTTGGCGTGATGTCGTAGAGCGCGCCGACATAGGGGATGAACACATTGTCGTCGCCATAGTCGCTGGTGCCGCTCCACGCGAAGCCCTTCTGCTTCCAGCTGGCGAGGCGGCCGCCCAGTATGACCTTGAACGGATCGGCGACGTTCAGGCGGAAGGCGCCGTAATAGCCGGTCTGCTTGATCCGCTCCTGCTCGTTGCGGACGGGTGTCGTGCCCCACACCGGTTCGGGATAGGGGACGCCCACCTGGCCGATGACCGGCAGGTCGGTGAGCCAGGGCGAGGGCGCCACGAAATTGTCTGTGTGCCGCTTGAGGATGCTGTGCAGCGCGCCCAGCACGACCTCATGATCGCGGCCGAACAGGGCGACCTCGCCCTTCAGCTGCGCGTCGAAGCTGTTCTGGATGCTCTGGCCCTTCGACTTGTAGGGATTGGTGCCGTCCATCGTGCCGGTGGCCTTGTCGACACCGCCATAGAGATAGAGCAGCTGGGTATCGCCGGTGGTCTTCAGGCGATTGTAGTTGACGGTCAGGTTCCAGCGGTCGCCGAATGCCTGACGCACCGTCGCGAAGATGTTCTGGTTGGTCGTGTTCCAGTAGGTCCAGTCCGCCGCCGTGGTCTGCGACCGGGGCAGGTCGGTCAGCGTGCCGTCGGTGTAGAAGGTGGGCAGCGCCCCCCAGGTCGCCCCCCTGGGCTTGCTGTCCTGATGGCTGATGCCCGCGCGGATCAGCGTCGTGTCGGTCACGTCCGCCTCGACCACGCCATAGAGCACCCACTTCTTCTTGTCCTGGATGTCGATGTAGCTTTCGCCCTCCTCGTAGCGGCCGACCACGCGGGCACGCACGCGCCCGTCGGCGGTCAGCGCGCCGCCGATGTCGGCCGAGACGCGCCAGGTGTTCCAGCTGCCGATGCTGGCGTTGACATATCCGGTAAGGTCAGTGGCGTCGGCGTGCTTGCGGACCAGGTTGACGGAGGCCGACGGATCGCCAGCGCCCGACAGCAGGCCGGTGGCGCCGCGCACGACCTCCACCCGGTCATAGATCGACACGTCGATGCTGGTCTCGCCATTGCCGCCCGCCAGCGTCCAGGCCGCCGGTACGCCGTCGACCTGCGTGTTGCGGATCTGGAAACCGCGCGCGTAGAAGTTGTTGCGTACGTCGTCGACCTCGTTGACGGACACGCCGACGGCATTCGTGATCACGTCCTTCACGGTGATCAGGTTCTGGTCGAGGATGCGCTGCGCCGTCATGATGCTGACCGACTGCGGCGTTTCCTGCACCGTGAGGCCGAGGCCGGTGGCCGTGTCGATCCGGTCGGGGATCGTGTAGCGGCCGCTGACGATGATCTCGCCGTCCGCCGCTTCGCCGGCGGGCGCCGCACTTTCGGCCGTCTGTGCGAACGCTGGCGTGGTCACGCCGAGCGCCACGGTCAGCGCCAGCGCGGACAGGCCGGTCTGCATGCCAAGCGGCATCGATTGCTTGCGGAAGATCACGTTGCGAATCCCCTTTCCCTGTGATGGCATAAATCGCTATTGATAATTATTCGCATAAACGCCCTATGCGCCGCGGCCGCCGATGTCAACGACGCGGCATTCGGGGCAGGGGCTGGGTGGGCGCCCCTTGTTTCGCTGGCGCCGCATGCCTCGCCCTGCCATGTTCGGCCGGAAAGGTGGCCGGCATGGTGGAGGACGAGCAGGGCGCGGGCACGGGCGATGCCGCGCGGCTGATCGATGCACGGATCGCGGAACTGGCCGACTGGCGCGGCGAGACGCTGGCGCTGGTGCGCGCGATGATCCGCACGGCCGACCCGGAGGTGGTCGAGGAATGGAAGTGGCGCGGCGTGCCGGTCTGGTCGGACGCGGGCATCCTGTGCACCGGGGAAACATACAAGGCGGTGGTGAAACTGACCTTCGCGAAGGGGGCGGTGATCGACGATCCCGCAGGCCTGTTCAACGCCAGCCTGGAAGGGAACACGCGTCGCGCGATCGACATCCGGGAGGGGGAGGCGGTCGATCCCGTCGCGTTCACCGCGCTGATCCATGCCGCCGTCGCCCTCAATCGCACGAAGCCGGCGCGCACACGCAGGATGAAGGGCGCGTAACTCGGCTCTTCACCTTGCGCTCCGGCGCTGCCATTAAGCCGCCATGCGATTACCCGACCCGTCGGAACCCTTCCTGCTGCTGGATGATGCGCGCCCCGTTGGGGCCGCGCGCGCGCGCCTGTATCGCGACCCGGTGGAAATCATCGTCGCCCGCACCCAAGGCGAGGTGCAGCGCGCGCTCGACCGGGTGGGGGAGGCGCGGGAGCGTGGCCTGCACGCTGCTGGCTGGCTCGCCTATGAGGCCGGCTTCGCGCTGGAGGAGCGGCTGTGCCCGCTCGGCGGCGCGTCGGGCATGCCGCTGCTCTGGTTCGGCCTGTTCGACGGCTTCCGTTTCGTGGAACCCGATGACGTGCCCGCGCTCGTCGAGGGCTATGGCCCTGCCGCCGCCGGCCCCGTCCGCCCGCTCGTCGATCGCACGGCCTATGGCCTTGCCTTCGCCGAGGTGCAGGAGCGGATCCGCGCTGGTGACATCTATCAGGCGAACCTGACCTTTCCCTGCGAACTGCCGGTGAGCGGTGATCCGCGGGCGCTCTATGCGGCGATCCGCCCGCGCGCGGGCGCGGGGTATGGCGGCATCGTCCACACCGGGGAGGACTGGCTGCTGTCCTTCTCGCCCGAACTGTTTTTCACGCTGGTGCGCGGGCGCCTGACCGCCCGGCCGATGAAGGGGACCGCGCCCAGGCTGGACGATGCGGCGGCGGACGCGGCGGCGGCGAAGCACCTGCGGGAGGATGCGAAGCAGCGGGCCGAGAACCTGATGATCGTCGATCTGCTGCGCAACGACCTGTCCCGCGTGTCGCGCGCGGGCAGCGTCACCGTGCCGGAACTGTTCCACGTCGACAGCTATCCGACCGTGCACCAGATGATCTCGACCATCCGGGCGGAACTGCTGCCCGGCCTGTCGGCGGTCGACGTGCTGCGCACCATCTTTCCCTGCGGATCGGTGACGGGCGCGCCGAAGATGCAGGCGCAGGAGGTGATCGCCGCCGTGGAACCGTTCGCGCGCGGCCCCTATACCGGGGCGATCGGCCGTATCGATGCGGACGGCAACGCCGCGTTCAATGTTGCCATCCGCACGATTTGCGTCGAGAAGGGGGCGCGCGTCGGCCGGCTGGGTCTGGGCTCGGGCATCGTCGCCGACTCCAGCGAAGAGGATGAGTGGCGTGAGTGCCTGGCGAAGGCTCGGTTCATTGGGGCGGTTTCTGCGGAACCGGCGGAATAGACTGTTTGGGGATCGACTGGTGGGCTTTGCCGACGGGCGTTTCGATTTGCTGGAGACGATGGCGTTCGACCCGGTGGAGGGTATCCGCCTGCTCGAACTGCACCTGCGGCGGCTGGAGGCGAGCGCGAAGGCGCTCGATTTCGCGTTCGACCGGCATGGGGCCCGCAACGAGCTTCAGGCGGCGACGTTCCGGGTGCGGGAGCGCGCGCGCGTCCGCATGCTGGTCTCGCACAGAGGCTCCGTCGCGATCGAGGTTCGCCCCTACCGCACCTGGCCTCAGGCGATCGTGCCGGTCGCGGTGGTCCAGCGGCCCGCGAGGGCTGAAGACCCCCGCCTCGCGCACAAGACGACCGACCGCGCCGTGTACCGGGAGGCGCTGGCGGCGGGCGGCACGTTCGAGGTGCTGATGACCGACGATGAGGGCTACCTGACCGAGGGCTGCTTCTCGACCATCTTCGTCGAGCGCGAAGCGAAGCTGGTGACGCCCCCGCTCTCGCGCGGTGTCCTGCCCGGCGTCCTGCGCCAGAACCTGATCGACATGGGCGAGGCGGTGGAAGGCGACCTGCGCGTCCACGACCTGGAAAAGGGCTTCTTCATCGGCAATGCCGCGCGCGGAATGGTGGCGGCGACTTTGGCGTGATAACCGGTCAGCGGTGGAGGCGCGCTGCAAACAGCAGAATATGGTTGCCAACGCCCATGGGGCGTATTGTGGTCGAGGTTGATGGCCCGGTTCACCCTGGCTGCGGGGATGTGTTCGAATTTTCGTAATCGTCTGTCGCCATCATTGAGTTTGATCGCATGGGTATTTCGGGAGAAAGGCTTGCGCTCTTCAAGGAGCGCAATCATGGCCACCGCAATCGCCACCCCTGTTTCTTCCGGGCCTCTCCCGCCCCCGGGCAGCACGTTCACGCCGGAGGACTGGGCGATCCTCGCAGCCCATTGGTATCCGGTCGCGCTGGTACGCGAGATTGGCGAGAAGCCGGTCGGCACCAAGCTCCTCGATCAACCGATCGTCGTTTATCGCGCCGATGGACAGATTGTCGTCGCGCCGGATATCTGCCCGCATCGCGGGGTACCGCTCAGCATTGGTACGCAGACGGACGGTGGCGTTGTGTGCGCCTATCACGGCCTCCGCTTCGGCGCGGCGGGAAAATGTACGCATGTTCCTGCCCACCCGGCGCGGGACATTCCCGCGCGCATGCACTTGCGCACCTATCCCCATGTGGAGCGCTACGGGCTTGTCTGGACATGCCTCGCGGCAGAGCCGGGGGCGTTGCCTGCGCCCGGTGCCATCGTTGATATGCCGCATTGGGACGAACCGGATTTCCAGCAGATCGTCTGTCCCTGGATCGACATATTCGGCTTTGCTGGGCGGCAGATGGAGGGGTTCTTGGATGTTGCCCATTTCGCCTTCGTTCATACCGAGACGTTTGGAGACGCCAACAATGCCGAGGTGCCTGCCTACAAGCCGCGCGTGACCGACTACGGATTCGAGGCCGAATATTGGAGTACTGTCGGTAATTATCCGATCGGGGCGGAGGGGCGCGGCGTCCCCGGTTTCCAATGGCTCCGGCATTTCCGCTGCCATTTGCCATTCACCGCGACGCTTGAAATCCACTTTCCCGGATCTGACCGGCTCGTAGTGATGAACGCGGCATCTCCGGTATCGGCGAAAGTGACCCGGTTGTTTGCGCCGATAGCCCGTAACTTCGACAAGGATCTGCCGCTGCAGGACGTTTATGACTTCAACCTGCAGGTGTTTCAGGAGGACAAGGCGATCGTGGAATCGCAGATGCCGGAATGCCTGCCGCTGGACCCAATGATGGAGGCGCACATTCCGGCGGACATGAGTTCCATGGCGTATCGGCGCGGCCTGCGCGACATGGGGCTCAGCCGCTTCTTCATTTCCTGATCGTGGTCTTGCCGCAGGCAGGCGGCGGGAGGTGCTGACTCGCTCCCATCGCACCGGGGCAGTCATAAAGAGCGATGCCCCCTCCTGCCGCCGGTTGCCCCCCGCGTCTTTGCGCTCTATGGAACCGCGCGTCCGTAAGGGCACCCGTTCTTTAGACCTTTCCGTAAAGAGAAACGCCGATGACGAAGACGTCCGCCGCCCTTGGCCGTATCCAGCCCAGCGCCACCCTCGCCATGAGCGCGCGCGTCACCGCGCTGAAAGCCGCTGGCGTCGATGTGATCGGCCTGTCGGCGGGTGAGCCGGACTTCGACACGCCAGACTTCGTGAAGGAGGCAGGCATCGCCGCGATCCGCGCGGGGCAGACCAAATATACCGATGTCGACGGCACCGCCGCGCTGAAGGACGCGGTGGCGCTGAAGTTCAAGCGGGACAACGGCCTTGTCTACGAGCGCGCGCAGATCAGCGTGAACTCGGGCGGCAAGCATACCTTGTTCAACGCGCTGGTCGCCACGGTCGACGCGGGCGACGAGGTCATCATCCCGGCGCCCTACTGGGTCAGCTATCCCGACATCGTGAACTTCGCGGGCGGCACGCCGGTGTTCATCGAGGGGCCGGCCAGCCAGGGCTACAAGATCACGGCTGGACAGCTTGACCGGGCGATCACGCCGCGCACCAAATGGGTGATGCTGAACTCGCCGTCGAACCCGTCCGGCGCCGCCTATTCGGCCGAGGAACTGAAGGAACTGGGAGAGGTGCTGCGCCGCCACCCGCATGTCCTGATCATGACCGACGACATGTACGAGCATGTCTGGTACGCGCCGACGCCGTTCGCCACCATCGCGCAGGTGTGCCCGGACCTCTATGAGCGCACGCTGACCGTCAACGGCTGCTCGAAGGCGTTCTCGATGACCGGCTGGCGCATCGGTTTCGCGGGCGGTCCGCAGTGGATCATCAAGGCGATGGCGAAGCTCCAGTCGCAGTCGACCTCCAACCCCTGCTCGATCAGCCAGGCGGCGGCCACCGCCGCGCTGACCGGCGACCAGGATTTCCTGGAGGAGCGCAACGCCGCGTTCAAGAAGCGCCGTGACATGGTGGTCGCGATGCTGAACGACGCGCCGGGCCTGTCCTGCCCGGTGCCCGAGGGCGCGTTCTACGTCTATCCGGACGCGAGCGGCGTCATCGGCAAGACGACGCCCAAGGGCGTGAAGATCGACAGCGACGAGACGCTGATCGGCTACTTCCTCGACGAGGCAAAGGTCGCCGCCGTGCATGGCGCCGCCTTCGGCCTCAGCCCCGCCTTCCGCATCAGCTATGCGACGTCGGAAGAGGTGCTGAAGAAGGCGTGCACCCGCATTCAGGAAGCCTGCGCCGCCCTGAAGTGATGGGCCGGAGAGAGGCGCGCCGGTCGCCTCTCCCGCCCCTCCTCTCCATCCGCCCGCTCCGTCCGGCCATTCGCTGGCCGGCGCGGGCGCGCCCGCATTTTGCTGTGTGCTTCGCGAAAAAGCAGGCTTTTTCTTGCCGTTCCCTCTTGATTGGCCGGGGTGCAGCGCGCATATGCCCGTTGCATTACGCAACTGGAGTGCGGCGTTCGTCGAACGGGGCACCGGGTTTGTCGCCCCGTTCTTTCCTTTGTGGGCTCCGTTCACCAGGGGGCAAGGCGATCGGACCAAAAGCAGACGGCGCCCGGCGAATCGCCGGCGTCTGAATATGAAGTGAGTACGGAAAGGCAGCGCATGGTCGCATTCCTGACATCGGACGTGTTCCGCAAGTTCATGGGCGGGTTCGTCATTGGCACGGTCGCGATCCTGGTGTTCCACCCGGCCAGTGCCCACAGCGCGGTCGGCCATGCCCCGGTACAGGCGGTTACGGCCGCCTCCGCCGGTCACGGGGCCCGCTGAGGCGATGGCCCGCCGGATGATCCCGTCCGGCATTCTGCGGACGACGGCGCTTGCCGTGATGTCCCCGATCCTCCTGATCGCTGCCGTGGTTGCGCCCATTTCCACGGCGCGCGCGGAAAGCGTGGTGCTGGCGCCGGTCGCCGCGCTCGATGCTGCCCCCACCCGAAAGCTGGAAACGGCGGTATTCGCCGGCGGATGCTATTGGGGCGTGGAGGGCGTCTTCTCCCATGTGAGGGGCGTGCGCCTCGCCATATCCGGATTTGCCGGTGGTCCGCGCGACATGAAGGTCGACTATGAGCGGGTGAGCGAGGGCGACACCGGCTATGCGGAGGCGGTGCGCGTCACCTATGATCCCGCGCAGGTCAGCTACGGCACGCTGCTGCGCATCTTCTTTTCGGTGGTCGCCGATCCGACGACCCTCGACTATCAGGGGCCGGACCACGGCACCCAGTATCGCAGTGCCCTGTTCCCGCTGAACGCGGAACAGGACAAGGCGGCCCGCGCCTATCTCGCCCAGCTCGGCAAGTCCGGCCTGTGGCAGGGGCCGATCGTCACACGGATCGAGCGGTTCACCGGTTTTCAGGACGCGGCGGCCGATCATCAGGACTTCATGCGGAAGAACCCGGTCCACCCCTATATCCTGCGCTGGGACCGCCCGAAGGTCGCCGCGCTGAAAAAGCTGTTTCCGGCCAGCTACACCTCCGCCTTCTCGGCCTGAGGGGTCAGAAGCTCGCGGTCAGGTTGAACGAGGTGTAGCGGGTGGTGCGCACCGGCGGCGCGTTCGGCGCGTCGCGCAGGAACCGGCCCTTCATCAGCAGCGCGCCGTCGAATTCCAGCCGCAGCGTCCGGGGGATCAGCCAGTATCGGATGCGCCCCTCGATCTGGTGCCCCGCAAAGCTGCCCGAGCGGCCGCTGGCGTCACGGACCCCTGTGGTGGAGAAGGCGTCGGTGTCGGACGCCAGCCACATGCCCCGGTACACCGCGAACCAGTCGATCCGCTTGCCGGGGGTGGCCTCTATCCGTGCGCCCGCCGTTGCGATGTTCGCGCGTCCGATCGCGTTGTAGATGCCCGACGGTGCCAGATCCGCCCGCCGCATGCCGAACAGCGTGTCGAAACGGCCGTATCGTCCGCCGTTCCGGTCGCCGCTCGCCCGGTCGAATTCCGCCGACAGGCGGGGTTCCCAGGGCCCGGCGAAGCTGTAACCGATATCGGCGTGGACGAAGGTGGCGCTGACCGCCTGCGTGGCGGCATCCGGCGCCAGCGACCGGCTGATCCGGCCGGTCTGGTACAGCGCCTCCACCTCATAATCGACATGGCCGGTTTCCGGCTCCGCGATCAGGCGCGCGCCGAAGGTGTCGAGCGAACGATCGCGGGTCGGCTGCGCGGGCGCGTCGCGTTCCCCCAGGTGGAAGTAGGACAGTTCCGCCATCACAGGGCCGACCGCGTGCGTCTGGCTCACCACGCCGCCCCACAGGACGAGATCGAAGCTTTCCCTGTCCACCTTCACGGCATTGTCGCGCAATGCCTGTGCGTCGTCGGGCCTGCGGGTCTGGGGCAGGGTGTAGATGATCGTCGCGCTCAAGCCCCCGCCCGCCGTCAGGTCGGCGCGCAGGCCGGTATAGCCGTTGGTGGTGTTGCGATAGTCGTCCGCCGCCACCAGCCGCCGGGACCCGAGGTTCAGCATCATCCGCCCGGCCGTCAGCGTCAGCGCGGTGCCGGTCCCGAACGCATCGCGTGCCTTCACCGCGACATAGGCCTGCACCACCTCCAGGGCGTTGACCTCGTTCGTGCTGAGCGGCGTGCCGGCGTCGGCGCCATAGGCGCGGCTGTCGTACAGTTCCGCGCCGATGCTCACAGCAGGCGTGTCGTAGCTCGCCTTCAACTGGGTGCGGATGTTGGTGAGGGCGTCGTTGCTGTCGTATCCGGCACGGGCCTGTCCCCGGATCGCCTCCTGCCGTACGCGCACGCTTCCGCTCAGATGGAAGCCACCGGTATCGTCCCGCACGCCGTTCTGCGCATGGGCAATGCCGGGAAGGCACAGGAACAGGAACGATGGGCACAGGAACGGCGGGCGGAGGAGCCGCAGGGAGAGAAATCGAACAGGCACGACGCGTCCTTCCGTAAAGACGCGATTCTTGGGCGGGTGCCTGATGGGGGGATCGCCGCCCCCGGTTGCCCCGCTAAGCCAGCGGCGCGGCCCGTTGTCAATTCACGATGCGGCAACAAAGACAGCGACCGCAGCAAAAAAACGGGGCCCGTCACCGGACCCCGTTTCCATGTTCTTGGCGACTGCGGCGCGGCGCTTATTTGGGCGCCAGCACCATCAGCATCTGGCGGCCTTCCATCCGGGGATACGCCTCGACTTTCGCGGTCTCCGCCACATTCTCCGCAACGCGCTGGAGCAGTTGCATGCCGAGTTGCTGGTGCGACAGTTCGCGGCCGCGGAAGCGCAGGGTGATCTTCACCTTGTCGCCTTCCTCGATAAACGCGTGGACCTTCTTCATCTTCGTATCATAGTCATGATCGTCGATGTTCGGACGCATCTTGATCTCTTTGAGTTCCTGCGTCTTCTGGGTCTTGCGGGCGATGTTCGCCTTCTTCTGCGCCTCGTACTTGAACTTGCCGACGTCGAGGAACTTGCAGACCGGCGGATCGGCGGTGGGGGAAACCTCGACCAAATCCAGGCCCACTTCGGCGGCCTGCTCGATAGCTTCCTGCGTAAACATCACGCCCAGATTCTCGCCTTCCTCATCGATCACCCGCACCTTGGGCACGGTGATGAATTCATTGTAGCGAGGGCCGGATTTCGGCATCGGCGCCATTGGGCGGCGCATCATCGGGGGACGTATAGCGGTATCTCCTGTCGTCGTTGACGTGCTTTTGCGATTGTTAATACTCGATTTCAAATAAGCCGAAAAGGGGCGCGGGTCCCTCGCAACACGAAGGACTCGCACCCTGTGGCATTCATGCCTCACCGCATATCGTGGCGAAGCGATGGATTTGCAAGGGTTAACTCGGCCGGAAAAGGTCGCTTCCAAGCGGCCAAACCGGCCGCCACCCCTTACCGCAGGTCCGGCGCCAGCGCTTCCTGCCTCAGTCGCGCGACCGCTTCGTCCAGCGGCAGGATCGTCTGGCCGTCGCTGCCCAGCACGCGCAGGGCGATCGTGCCTTCCTCGGCCTCGCGCTTGCCCACGACCAGCAGGTTGGGAACCTTCGCCAGCGAATGCTCGCGCACCTTGTAGTTGATCTTCTCGTTGCGCGCGTCCACCTCGGCGCGGATGCCCGCCGCGCGCAGCGTTTCGACCACCTTCCCGGCATAGTCGTTCGCGTCCGACACGATCGTCGCCACCACCGCCTGCACCGGTGCCAGCCACAGCGGGAAGCGCCCGGCGTGATGCTCGATCAGGATACCGATGAAGCGCTCGAACGTCCCCAGGATCGCGCGGTGAAGCATGATCGGCCGGTGCCGTTCGCCATCCTCGCCGACATAGCTGGCGTCGAGCCGCTCGGGCAGCACCGTGTCGGTCTGGAGCGTGCCGCACTGCCACGTCCGCCCGATCGCGTCGGTCAGGTGGAATTCCAGCTTCGGCGCGTAGAAGGCGCCTTCGCCCGGCAGCTCCTCCCAGCCGTAGTCAGCCGTCGCACGGCCCGCCTCTGCAACGGCGTCGCGCAGCGACTGCTCGGCCCAGTCCCACATCTCTTCGGAGCCGAAGCGCTTCTCCGGGCGCAGCGCGAGCTTGATCGCATAGCTTTCGAAGCCCAGATCCTTGTAGATCACGTCGAGCAGGTCGCAGAAGGCCTTGACCTCGTCGACCAGCTGGTCGGCGCGCACGAAGATATGGGCGTCGTCCTGCGTGAACTGGCGCACGCGCATGATGCCGTGAAGCGCGCCGTGCGCCTCGTTGCGGTGGCAGCAGCCGAATTCCGCGAGGCGCAGGGGCAGATCGCGATAGCTCTTGATCCCCTGGCGGAAGATCAGGACGTGCGCGGGGCAGTTCATCGGCTTCAGCGCCATCAGGTCCGCGTCGGCGGCGACCACCGCGCCCTCGTCCTCGGTATTGGGGACCGCGTCGGGGACGACGAACATGTTCTCGCGATACTTGCCCCAGTGGCCGGACTGCTCCCACTGGCGGGCGTCCATCAACTGCGGCGTCTTCACTTCCTCATAGCCCGCGGCGTCCAGGCGGCGGCGCATATAGGCCTCCAGAGCGCGCCAGATCACATAGCCCTTCGGGTGCCAGAAGACGCTGCCCTGCGCTTCGGACTGGAGGTGGAACAGGTCCATTTCCTGACCGATCTTGCGATGGTCGCGCTTGGCCGCTTCCTCGAGGCGATGGAGGTGGGCGTCGAGCTGCTTCCTGTTCAGCCAGCCCGTGCCGTAGATGCGGGAGAGCATCGCGTTCTTCTGGTCGCCGCGCCAGTAGGCGCCCGACACGCGCGTCAGCTTGAACGCCTGTGGATCGAGCTTGCCGGTCGAGGCCAGATGCGGGCCGCGGCACATGTCGTACCAGCCGTCTCCCGAATGGTAGACCGTGAGTTCCTCGCCCTGCGGCAGTTCGGCGGCCCACTGTGCCTTGAACGTTTCACCGGCGGCCTGCCACTGCGCGATCAGCGCGTCGCGTTCGATAACCTCCCGGCGCAGCGGCTTGTCGGCGGCGATGATCTTCCGCATCGCCTCCTCGATCGCGGGCAGTTCCTCGTCGGTGAACGGGCCATGCTCGGCGGGCGGCGCGAAGTCGTAATAGAAACCGTCGTCGGTCGCCGGGCCAAAGGTGATCTGCGTGCCGGGGAACAGCGCCTGTACCGCCTCCGCCAGGACGTGGGCATAGTCGTGCCGGGCAAGCTCCAGCGCGTCGGCCTCGTCCTTCGCGGTCACCAGGGCGAGTTGCGCGTCGCCCTCCAGCGGCCGCATGATGTCGCGCAGTTCCCCGTCGACCCGCGCGGCGATCGCCGCCTTGGCAAGGCCGGGCCCGATCGCCGCCGCGATGTCCGCCGGGGTAGTGCCGGGCGCGACCTCTCGCACGGAACCGTCGGGCAAGGTGATCTTCAGCATCTGGGTCATGGGGTGCGCTCAATTCCTGTTCGCTTGGCCGCTTACGGGCGCGGAGGCGACTTGAAAAGGCCGGAATTGGGGCAGGGCCGCTATCCCGCCCCATCCGGGCGGGTGTTCCAGCGAGCCGTCAGCACATGCCGCGCACGCCAGCCACCCCCCGGCGTCCGGGAGTAGTGGTGGTAGTGCGTGTCACACGATTCGCCATGTCGACTATATAGTAGGATAGGCGGTCCATGGGGAGAGGCCGGATCAGTGGTTTCTCAACATTGCCCATACCAACTAAGGCCTGATCTGTCCCTTGCCGCGCACGATCCACTTGTAGGTGGTGAGACCCTCGAGCGCGACCGGGCCACGGGCGTGCAGGCGGCCCGTCGAGATGCCGATCTCCGCGCCCAGGCCGAATTCGCCGCCGTCGGCGAACTGGGTGGAGGTGTTCCACATCACGATCGCGCTGTCGACGGCATTGAGGAAGCGCTCGGCGACATCTGCGTCCTCGGTAATGATCGCGTCCGTGTGATGGCTGCCGTGGGCCGCGATATGGTCGATGGCGCCATCGACGCCGTCCACGATCCTGGCCGAGACGATCGCGTCCAGATACTCGGTGTCCCAATCCTCGTCCTGCGCTGGCGTGACGCGGGGGTCGAGCGCCTGCACGGCTTCATCGCCGCGCACCGCGCACCTGGCGTCGAGCAGGGCACGGATCAGCGGCGCGGGATCGGCATAGTCCTTGTCGATCAGCACGGTTTCGGTCGCGCCGCACACGCCCGTCCGGCGCATCTTGGCGTTGACCAGCAGCAGCTTCGCCATGGCGGGATCGGCGGCGGCATGGACATAGCTGTGGTTGAGGCCGTCGAGATGCGCGAGCACCGGCACCCGCGCCTCCTCCTGCACGCGCGCGACCAGCGACTTGCCGCCGCGCGGCACGATCAGGTCGACGAGACCGGCGGCCTTCAGCAGCGCGCCCACGGCGGCGCGGTCGGTCGTCGGCACGATCTGAACGGCATCGGCGGGCAGGCCGGCGGCGGCGATGCCCTCGATCATCGCGGCGTGGATCGCGCGGTTGCTTTCCTTCGCCTCGCTGCCGCCGCGCAGGATGACGGCATTGCCCGCGCGCAGGCACAGCGCCGCCGCGTCCGCCGTCACATTGGGGCGGCTTTCGTAGATGATGCCGATCACGCCCAGCGGCACGCGCACCCGCTGAAGTACCATGCCGTTGGGGCGCACGCTTTCCTCGATCACGCTGCCGAGCGGATTGGGCAGGGACGCGACCGCCTCCACGCCCGCCGCCATCGCCTCGATCCGGTCGCCATCCAGACGCAGGCGGTCGAGCATCGCGGGCGACAGGCCGTTGGCCGCCGCATTTTCCATGTCACGGGCATTGGCCGCCGTGATCGCCCCGGCCTGTGCACGCAGCGCCTTTGCGGCATCGCGCAGAGCCTGCGCCTTCTGCGCGTCGTTTGCCTGCGCCAGTGCTCCAGAGGCGCGCCGCGCCCGCGCGCCGAGCGTCGCGATCAGCATTTCGGGCGTCTGGGTCAGGTCGTTCATGGCATGCGTCTTTCGGCCCGCGCGTGGCGGCTGGAATGGTCGGGCCGATCCCCTAGCATGAAAGCGGCGGGCAGGAAACGCCCGGCACACCCGCGCATCTCAAGTCGGCGGAATTATTTGGAAAAGATTTAAAGTATAGTTCGAAAGATAAAAGAACAGATTTCCGATGGTGCCTATTTTCATGAATGCTTTATGAATGAGGATGAATATCCGTTCAGTGTATGTGGTATTGATCGTGCAATAAAATTGCCAAAACCGCCATCAACATTCGATCCACCGGCGAAGCGGCACGTCTCGACCATCTTCTGGCAGAGAGTGGGAGCCGATTTCTCGTTCCGGGGTGTTTCGCTCTTACCATGAAACAGCATCTTACCCCCGCTCGTACGGCCTGGTCCGCGATTGCCGCTGGCCTGGTCTTCGGTTCCACCCCCCTGATGGCGCAGGAGCAGTCCGCACCCGTCATGGCGCCTCCGGTCGCTGCTCCAGCCATTGGGCCACAACCCGCGCAGCAGCCGATGCCGGACATGACGGCGCCGACACCGGCAGCGCCACCGCAAGGGGCTGTCCCCGCCGCTCCGGCAGTGCCCGCGACCGCCGCGCAGGCGCCGGTGTTCAGGCCGCTATCCCCGGTTGTCCAGCCGGTGCCGCAGACGGCGCCCCCGAGTGAAGCGGTGGTGGAGCCCGAAGCGGTGACGCCGCAGGAAGCCAATCCTGCGACACAGCGCCGGGCAAGTCGGGACGAGGCGCGCGCCGACAAGACCGCCAGCGCGGCGCCTGTCACAGAGAAGGCGCAAACGCCGTCCTCCAGTGCCGCGACCGCGATCGATGCGAGCACTGCGGCGACCCGTTCGGCCGAGCGTGCGGATGCCGCGGCGGTGACCGCGGGCGGTGCCGCCTCCACCGTCGCGCCGGTCAATCCGGCGCCTGTCGCCGCGCCGTCTTCCGGCGTCATGTCCCGCATGGGTGACACGGGAACGATCGCGCTGGTCGGCGGCATCGCCGTGCTGGCCGGCGTTGTCGGCGTCGGAGGAGCGCTCGCCCTGGTGCGTCGCCGCCGTCGTGATGAAGAGGATGAGGAGGGCGTATCCAGCGTCCAGCCGGGCGGTTTCACGCCGACCACGATTGATCCGGCGGCCGGGCCGTTCGTTCCGGTAGCCCCGGTCGCGCCAGTTCCCGTCACGCCAGTCCCCGTCGTGAACGTGCAGCCTGTCGCCGCGCGCCGTGTCGATGCGGAGGGCGAGCAGGCCGAACTGGAAGCGATGGTTGCCGAGGCGCCGAGCGCGGAAAATCCGTTCCGCACCCGCAAGGCGCGTCTGCGCCGTGCCGCCTTCCTGCTTCAGCAGCGGCAGGACGAGGGCGGGGTGCGGACCGCGCAGCCCGCGGCGACATCGGCCGAGCCGGTGTCCGCCCGTGCCAAGGTCGAGGCCCGCGCACCCATCCGTACCCAGGTCAGCTATGACTTCGGGAAGGGTGGCAAGGGCGGTCAGCGCCGCCCGGGCTGGCGCCCCGCCACGACCTGAACGCCCGTCACAACCTGCGCGCCGGACTGGACCATCGGCGCGCCGGAGCCCGCCCCTGCTCGCTCCCGCAGGCGGCGGGTTCCGCTTTTCCGGCTCCGACGCTTTAATCCAGGGTCAGGAAGGCGGCCCGGCGGGCGATACTTAACCCTCGTCGCCCATGCGCAGGGCAGCAATGAAGGCCTCCTGCGGGATTTGCACGCTGCCATATTCGCGCATCCGCTTCTTGCCTTCCTTCTGCTTCTCCAGCAGCTTTTTCTTGCGGGTGATGTCGCCGCCATAGCATTTGGCGGTCACGTCCTTGCGCATCGCCGCAATCGTCTCGCGCGCGATCACCTTGCCGCCGATCGCCGCTTGGATCGGAATCTTGAACAGGTGGCGGGGGATCAGATCCGTCAGCCGCTCGCACATGTGCCGCCCGCGCGCCTCGGCGGCGGAGCGGTGGACGATCATGCTGAGCGCGTCGACCGGCTCGTTGTTGACGAGGATGCCCATCTTCACCAGATCGCCCTCACGCGTGCCGATCTGGTGATAGTCGAAGCTCGCATAGCCGCGAGAGATCGACTTCAGCCTATCGTAGAAGTCGAACACGACCTCGTTCAGCGGCAGTTCGTAGGTCGCCTGCGCGCGGCCGCCGACATAGGTCAGGTTCTTCTGGATGCCGCGCCGGTCCTGACACAGCTTCAGGATGGAGCCGAGATATTCGTCGGGGCAGTAGATCACCGCCTCGATCCACGGTTCCTCGATGAACTCGATATGGTTCGGATCGGGCATGTCGGCCGGGTTGTGCAGGTGCAGGATCGACCCGTCCCGCATGTGCATGTCGTACACGACCGACGGCGCCGTGGTGATGAGGTCGAGGTCGTATTCGCGCGTCAGCCGTTCCTGGATGATCTCCAGGTGGAGGAGGCCCAGGAACCCGCAGCGGAAGCCGAAGCCCAGCGCCGCCGACGTTTCCATCTCGAAGCTGAACGAGGCGTCGTTGAGGCGCAGCTTGCTGATCGAATCGCGCAGCTTCTCGAAATCCGCAGCGTCGACCGGGAACAGGCCGCAGAACACCACCGGCTGCACTTCCTTGAAGCCGGGCAGCGCTTCCTTCGCCGGGTTCTTGACCGTCGTGATGGTGTCGCCGACGCGGGTCTGGCTGATGTCCTTGATCTGCGCGGTGATGAAGCCGATCTCGCCCGGCCCCAGTTCGGCCAACTGCTCGATCTTCGGCCGGAAGCAGCCGACCCGGTCGATCAGATGCTCGGTGCCGCCGATCATGAACTTGATCTGCTGCCCCTTCCTGATGACGCCGTTCATGACGCGGATCAGGATGACGACGCCCAGATAGGGGTCGTACCAGCTGTCGACCAGCATCGCCTCCAGCGGCGCGTCGCGGTCGCCCCTGGGCGCCGGGATCTTGGCGACCACCGCCTCAAGGATGTCGTCGATGCCGATGCCGGACTTCGCGCTCGCCAGCACCGCCTCGCTCGCGTCGAGGCCGATGACCTCCTCGATCTCCGCCTTCACCTTCTCCGGCTCGGCGGCGGGCAGGTCGATCTTGTTGATGACGGGCACGATCTCATGGTCGTGCTCGATCGACTGGTAGACGTTGGCGAGGGTCTGCGCCTCCACGCCCTGCGCCGCGTCGACCACCAGCAATGCGCCCTCGCACGCGGCGAGAGACCGGCTCACCTCATAGGCGAAGTCGACATGGCCCGGCGTGTCCATGAGATTCAGTTCGTAGGTCTCGCCGTTCTTCGCGACATAATCGAGGCGCACGGTCTGCGCCTTGATCGTGATGCCGCGCTCCTTCTCGATATCCATGTTGTCGAGAACCTGCGCTGACATCTCGCGATCGGTGAGGCCCCCGGTACGCTGGATCAGGCGATCGGCCAGCGTCGACTTGCCATGGTCGATATGCGCGATGATCGAGAAATTACGGATGTGCGAAAGGTCGGTCATCCCGCGCCGATAGCAGCAGGGCGGGGCGCTGTCAGCAGGATCGCGCGTTCACCGCATCTCAACCCATCGATGGCATTCCATCCGTCAAGGAAAAGGTATAAGGGCTTCATCCGGAAACACATAACTCGTCGCACAACATTAACCATTGGGCCCACCCTGGGCCAATTATAGCAGGGGGTTATACAGTGACCGTCAAGAACATCACCGCCATCGCGGCCTCGTTTGCCATGCTGGCCACGGCGCCCGTCCCGGCCGCCTTCGCCCAGACGAACATGAGCTCGTCTGGCAAGACCTACAAGGATGGCACCACCAAGGGCGCATCGTCCGGCCGTCGCTCACAGGAAAAGGCGACGACCGAGATTCCGCGCTGCACCCGGCGCCTCGGCACCGTCGCGATCGTCGAGCCCGACAACCAGTGGTGGCGCGAGCTGAACCTGGGCAGCCCGGAGGCGATCCTGAAGGTCTTCGTGCAGCAGTCCGGCTGCTTCGGCCTCGTCAACCGCGGCCGCTCGATGGCCAGCCGCAATATCGAACGCGCGATGGCCGACAGCGGTGAGCTGCAGGCCGGATCGAACCTGGGCAAGGGCCAGGTCAAGGCGGCGGACTACTTCCTCCAGCCCGACATCGTGTCGTCCAACCGCAACTCCGGCGGCGGCGGCATCGGCGGCGCGCTGGGCGGTATGCTGGGCGGCACGTTCGGCGCGATCGCCGGCGGCCTGAACATCAAGAAGAAGGAAGCGAACGTCACGCTTTCGATCGTCAACGCCCGCACCACCGAGGAAGAGGCGCTGACCGAAGGCTATGCGCGCAAGACCGACATCGGCTTCGGCGGCGGCGGCGGCGCTGGCTGGTGGGGCGGTTTCGCCGCCGCTGGCGGTGGCGGCTACCAGAACACGGAGATTGGCCAGGTCATCGTCCTCGCCTATCTCGACGCCTATACGAAGCTGGTGACCCAGCTCGGCGGCCTGCCGGAAAACGCGGCGGCGGCGGCTCCCACGGCGAAGTAAGCCGACGGCAACACGGACACGGGAAGGGGCGGGCACCGGACAGGGCGCCCGCCCTTTTTCTATGGATATCGGCGCGGCGCACCGCCTCCGGCATCAGGTGTCAGGCGCTCCAGCGCCCAGCGGGCGGCCTCCGCAACCACGGGATCGCTATCGCCGGTCAGGACCGAGAGGCGCGGCACGAACGCGGGATCGCCGCTGTTCCCCGCCGCGATCGCCGCGTTCCTGACCATCCGGTTGCGGCCGATCCGCTTGATCGGCGAGCCCGCGAACACTTCGCGGAAGGCCGCATCGTCCAGCGCCAGCAGGTCGGCGATGGCCGGTGCAGCGAGCTCGGCGCGGCCGACAAAGGCGCGGTTGCGCGCGGCGGTCGCGGCGAACTTGTTCCACGGACATACCGCCAGGCAATCGTCGCAGCCATAGACGCGGTTGCCGATCCCGGGCCGCAATTCCTCCGGTATTGGCCCCTTGTGCTCGATCGTCAGGTAGGAGACGCAACGGCGGGCGTCGACCGTGTACGGCGCGGGAAAGGCGTCGGTCGGGCAGGCATGCTGACAGGCCGAGCAGCTCCCGCACCGGTCCGTGCCCGGCGTGTCCGGGGCGAGGTCCAGCGTCGTGTAGAGCGCGCCCAGGAACAGCCAGCTTCCGTGATCGCGGCTTACCAGATTGCTGTGCTTGCCCTGCCAGCCGAGTCCCGCCGCCTCGGCCAGCGGCTTTTCCATGACCGGCGCCGTATCGACGAAGACCTTCAGCGCGTGGCCAGGCGCTGCGTCGACCAGCCAGCGCGCCAGCGCCTTCAGCGCGCGCTTCACGACATCATGATAATCCTGCCCCTGCGCATAGACGGAAATGCGGGCGCGGTCGGCGACGTCGGCGAGCGCCAGCGGGTCGCGGCCGGGCGCATAGCTCATGCCCAGCATCACCACCGACTTCACCTCCGGCCACAGACCGGCGGGCGAGCCGCGCTGCTCCGCGCGCTCCTCCATCCACAGCATGTCGCCATGGCGGCCCGCATCCAGCCAGTCGCGCAACCGCGCGGCGGTCTGCGGCGCGGCGTCGGCGCGCGCGATCGCGCAGGCGGCAAAGCCCAGCCGTCCGGCTTCCGCCTTCAGGCGCGCCTCGATTGGAGAGGCCGCCGCTATCACCGCTTGTCTTGTCATGTCGCAAGGCTATCTTGACGCCGATGGCCGGCGCACCCGATACCCTGTCCTATGCGGTCGAAGGCCGGGGCCTTGTCAAGAACTTCGGCGATTTCCGGGCCGTCGACGGCATCGATATCGCTGTTCCCGCCGGTAGCATCTACGGTGTTCTGGGGCCCAACGGCGCGGGCAAGACCACGCTCCTGCGCATGCTGCTGGGTATCATCGATCCCGATGCGGGCGAACGCCGCCTGCTGGGAGAGGCGCGGCCGCTGCGCATGGCGCGGATGGTCGGCTATCTGCCGGAAGAGCGCGGCCTCTATCAATCGATGCGGGCGGTCGACGCCATCGCCTTCATGGGGGCGCTGCGCGGCCTGCCGCTGCGCGAGGGGCGGGAAAAGGGGCGGGAGCTGCTGGAGGCTCATGGCATGGGCGAAGCGGCCGACAAGCCGATCCGTGCCTTGTCGAAGGGCATGGCGCAGACTGTCCAGCTGATGGGTACGATCGTCCACGGCCCGCGCCTCATCGTCCTCGACGAGCCGTTCTCCGGCCTCGACGCCATCAACCAGGGCAAGCTGGAGGCGCTGATCCGCCGGCAGGCGAAGGACGGCGTGACCGTCCTCTTCTCGACCCACGTCATCGCGCATGCCGAGCGCCTGTGCGAGCGGATCGCGATCGTCGCGGGTGGGCATATCCGGTTCGACGGCACCGTGAGCGATGCGCGCGACCGACTGCGGCCGCAGGTGCGGCTGGAAACGCGGCGCAGCGACGGTCCGTGGCGCGCGCTGCTGCCGCCCGACACGCGGGTCGACGCCACGCTCTGGCAGTTCGCCCTGCCGGAGAGCGGCATCGAACCGGTGCTGAGGGCGCTGATCGACGGAGACGCCGGTATCGAGAGCCTGTCGATCGAGCGGCCCGGCCTGCATGACGCCTTCGTCGCCATCGCGGGCGAAGGCGCAGCGCGGGACATGGGACAGGTGATGGAAGGTGACGGCACATGAGGGAAACCCTGCGCGCCGCGCTGGTGATCGCCCGCCGCGACTTCACCGCCATCATCTTTTCCAAGGCATTCATCCTGTTCCTGATCGGGCCGCTGTTCCCGCTCGTCATCGGCGGCCTCGTCGGCACGATGGGCGACCGGATCGACGGGGAGGCGATGCGTCCGGTGATCGGCGTCGTCCTGTCGCCGACGGAGGCCGGACGGCTGGAGGCCGCACACGCGCGGCTGGCTGAGGGCATGGGCGATCCCGCCGTGCCGGGTCTGCGTCGCCTGCCTCCGGGCACCGATCCGCATGCCGCCCTTTCCATTCGCGACGGCGGCGGCGTCATCGCCGTGCTGTCCGGTTCGCTGGCGGCGCCGCGCCTGACCGGCAAGCAGGGTGACATCGCCCGCCTGCGTGGCGAGGTGGGGCTGCTGGCCGGGATGGCACAGTCGGCGGAGGCCACAGCGCCGGTGCGCGTCACGCTGGAACCGGTGGCGGCGAGCGGCGGGTCGGAACGGCAGGGCCGCTTGCTCACCGGCCGCTCGGCGCAGGTGCTGCTGTTCCTGCTCACCATGCTGCTGGCGGGCATGGTGCTTTCGAACCTGGTCGAGGAAAAGGCGAACAAGATCATCGAAATCCTTGCCGCCGCAGTGCCGGTGGATGCGATCTTCCTCGGCAAGCTGGGTGCGATGCTGGCCATGTCGCTGGTCGGCATCGGTGTCTGGGCGACGGTCGCCATCCTTGCCTATACCGGCCTCGTCGGCTTCAACTTCCCGCTGCCGCCACCGGCCGTGGGATGGCCGCTCTTCATCCTCCTCTTCCTCGTCTATTTCGCCACCGCCTACACGCTGCTGGGATCGCTGTTCATCGGCATCGGCGCGCAGGCGTCGACGGTGCGGGAGGTGCAGACCCTTTCCATGCCGATCACCATGACGCAGGTCGTGATCTTCTTCTTCGCGAGCTATGCCGTGAACCGCATGGGTGCGCCGCCGGAGATCGCCGCGGCGATCTTCCCGTTCAGTTCCCCCTTCGCGATGATCGCCCGCGCGGCCCAGTCCCCCGCATTGTGGCCGCATGCGGCGGCCATCGTCTGGCAGCTTCTGTGGGTGACGCTGATCATCCGCTTCGGTGTCCGCTTGTTTCGCCGCAACGTCCTGAAGTCCGGCGGTGGCCCGGCACGGGCCGGGCTGTTCGGCCGCCGCCGGGCCGAGGGGGTTTAAACAAGAGTATCCGACGCCATATCGCGCGTGAGGAGAACGGTCATGCGGATCGACAGGCGCAGTATGCTTTGGGGCGGTATCGGTACGGTTGCCCTTGCCGGATTGGCGCCGCGCCTGTTGGGCACCGGTGATCGTGCGGAGGCGGCTGCCTATCCGGTGCAGATGACAGCGGCGCAATGGAAGGCCAAGCTGACGCCCGGCCAATATGCGGTGCTGCGCGAGGAATCGACGGAGCGCCCCTTTTCCAGCCCGCTCAACGGCGAGCATCGCAAGGGGCGGTTCCTGTGTGCCGGATGCGACCAGCCGCTGTTCTCATCGGCGACGAAGTTCGACAGCGGCACGGGCTGGCCGAGCTTCTGGCGTCCCCTGCCCAAGGCGATCGGCACGCGGTCCGACACCAGCCTGGGCATGCGCCGGACAGAAGTGCATTGCGCCCGCTGCGGCGGGCATCTGGGCCATGTGTTCGACGACGGACCGCCGCCCACCGGCCTGCGTTACTGCATGAACGGCTTCGCCATGCGCTTCGTCCCCGCCGGATAGATGACGCGGTAGACGCGGACGTTCTGGCTCGCGGGCATAGGCACGGGGCGCAGCCATGCGGGCGGACGGTTGTGCTCCAGATCGGCAAGCAGGCCGTTGGGGCTCTGGCTGGTGTAGCGCCGCACTTCCTTCCAGCCCGGACAGTAGGCGACATAGTCGGCATTGCGGTCGGTGACGATCGTACGGGCCTGATCGGCGGGCGCGCGGAAGCCGCGAATGACCTCCCGCATCGCCAGATTGGCGCGATGATGGCCGGTCGCGATCACCGAATGCGGCGTGAAGGCGAGAACGAACGGCCCGATATCCAGCGGCGCGAAGATGATGCCCGTGGGCAGCGCGGCGAGCGCCGCATATCCCTCGGGTATCGAGCAATCCCGGCGCGCCATGTCGTCGGTGCTGTTCGCGGTCTTTTCCATGTCGATGCCGGACAGCGGCATCAGCAGCATCTGCGCGCCGATCGGTGTCAGCACGAACAGACCGGTGGTTGCGAGAATGCGGGGTATCGTAGCAGTGATCGCCCGCGCCCGTTTCCACGCCGCGATCAGCAGGACAGCCGCGCCGGGCAACAGCAGCAGATGCGCGACGGTTATCGCCCGCATCACGACCATTGCGATGGCGAACGCGCCTAGCGCCAGGAACATCAGTTGCACCCAGCGCAGCCATGTGGTGCGATCGGGTGACGACCGCATCGCGATCAGCCCGCCGACGAGGCCAAGGGGCAGGGGAGCAATGACGATCAGCATCGCGGCGACGCTCTGCTCCCACAGCGGGCGCCCCTCCGACACGAACAGATACCAGTCGTTATAGACCAGCGGGTCCAGCGCCTCGAACGGTCCGCCCAGGCATTGGCGGCCGCTCAGCAGATAGGTTCCCGCCCCGGCAACGGCAGCGATGGCCAGCACGAGCAGGCGCCTGACCGGGCTATGTTCGCCGATCAGATGCGAGCCGAGCGGCAGCATGAGAGCGACGACGAACAGCGGCCACAGGAATGTCGGGGACATGGCGTCGCACCAGTAGGTCGCCGCCGCCGGCCAGCCGCGTACGCCAAGCAGCAGGGCAAAGGAGCCCAGCGCCAGCGTCGCGGCGAAATGAAGGAGGCGCGGCCATTCGGCGGCGCGGGCAATCACGCGCAGACCGTAAAGGCCGCCGAACAGTGCCACATAGGGCATCGCCTCCGCCGAGACATGCAGCCAGAAGGCGACGGCGAGGCCGGCGATCGTGCCGCCCCGGCGCGGCTGCGGATCGAACGTCGCCCAGAGGGTGACGGCCGCCATCAGTATCTGCCAGTTATGGTGGTCGATCCGCATCGGGTGAAACTGGATCAGGATCGATACGGAAAAGCAGAGCAGCAGGCTGGACACCAGCGCCACGCGCTCGCCCCCGATCCGGCGGGCGGCGAGCGCGAACATGACGAACAGCGCGACAGTCAGCATCAGGGGGACGATGGCCGAGGCAATGCGTTCCGCCATGCCGGTGCCCGCCAGTGGCGTAAACAGCAGGATGAGGCCCGCGATCGGCAGGTCGACCAGCCGCGACCAGTGCATCGACGTACCGAAGGGCGGATCGATCCGGTATTGCGAGACGTCGAACCAGCTTTGCCCGGCGAGGAACTGGCGCACCTCGACCAGCCGCAGGGCATCGTCGGTATCGCGGAAATTGAGGCCGGTGATCCGGTCCCAGTGGATGACCGTCATCGCGGCGCAGGTCGCCAGGGCGAGGCCGAGCACGATCGGCAGGAACCAGCGCCGCTCCAAATGTCCCCCGGCCATGCGCATCAGGCGAACACCACCACCTTGCGCAGGACATAGGTCGCCTGGAAGGAGATCATGATCGCCGCCAGCTTTGCGAGCCGTGGATCGAGGCCGAGATGCGCGCCCACCCCGACGATCAGCGTGGTCAGGCCAAGGCCCATCAGCGCGGAGACGAGGAACAATGTCTTCTGGCGGATACGCCCGGGGCGTCCGGGGGCGAGTGCATCGGTGAACACGGTCCGGCTGGACAGCAGCCAGTGGACCAGGATGCCCGCCGTATAGCCGATCACCGACGCGGATATGGCCGGAGCGCCACCGGCGATCAGTGCCATGAACAGGCACAGGTCGACGGCGAGCGCGCCGATGCTGGCCGCCAGATAGCGGACATAGGTGATACGTGCGAGACCGGGCAGCCGGCCGAGCAGCGCCGCGAACATGGGCATCAGGCCGCCTGGGTCAGCCGGCCGGGTACCAGACGTTCGCTGGCCAGCGCCGCGCGCTCACCCTCGTCGCCCGCCTCGTGATATTCGGCGTCCTCGTTGACGCCCCAGATGTCGTAGACGCGCTCGCCCGCCTCGATGTTGCGGACGGTCAGCATCGCCGTCATCATCGCGTGATCCTGATTGTTGTAGCGGTGCATGCCGTTGCGGCCGACCAGATGGAGGGTCGGATAGGTCGCCTCCAGCTCGCCGCGCATCGCCGCGACGTTCTGCGTGTAGTGCTCGTCATAGACCGGATAGGCCTTTTCCTGCCGCACCACCGCGCCGCCGACCACGTCCTCCGGCCTGCATAGCCCAAGGATCGCCATCTCGCGCTTGGCGAGTTCGACCAGATCATCGTCGCTGGACGACCAGAGTCCGTCGCCCTCGAAGCAGAAATATTCGAGGCCGACGCAGGCGATGTCGCTGTCCGGCACCATTTCCGGCGACCAGCTGCGGAAGTTCTGGACGCGGCCGACCTTCACCTTGCTGTCGTGGATGTAGATCCAGTTGTCCGGGAACAGGTCGGGCGACTTGATCATCAGCGCGACGGTCAGGAAATCGCGATATTTAAGGTCGAGCGCCTCACCCAGCGTCGCGGGCATCGGATGGATGCGGCTTGCCAGTTCGCGCATCGGCGCGGAGCTGATGACATGGGCGGCATTGATGATGACGTCGCCGTCGGGGCCGGAGGCGGACACGCGCCAGCGGCCAGTGACCTGGTCCTGTGCCAGCTGCCGCAGCGCGTGGCCCATCAGCACATGGTTGCCGCCCGCGATCACATGATCGCGCGCCGCGTCCCACATCATGCCCGGGCCGAGGCGCGGATAGCGGAAGGTTTCCAGCAGCGTCTTGGTCTGCATGCCGTCATTGGGCCTCTTGTTGAGGCCGAGGGAGCGCTTCAGCCCATCGAGGACGGCGGCGCCGAGGCTGAGCCCCTTGATGCGCTGCGCCGCCCAGTCCGCCGACATCTCGTCGCAGGGCATGCCCCAGACCTTCTCCGTGTAGGTCTTGAAGAAGATCGAATAGAGCTTGTGCCCGAACTGGTTCACCACCCAATCCTCGAAGCTCTTTACCTCCTTCTTTGGGCTGAGCTTCCAGCGGGCATAGCTCGCCATGCACTGGGTCGAGCGCCAGAGGCCGAGGTTCATCAGCGCCTCGAACGCGCGCAGGGGATAGCTGTAGAATTTTCCCTCATAATAGATGCGGCTCATGCGCGGGCGCTGGATGAAGTCGTCGGGCAGGATCTCGTTCCAGAGGTCGACGACCTCCTTCGCCTTGGAAAAGAAGCGGTGGCCGCCGATGTCGAAGCGGAACCCGTTATATTCCACCGTGCGGCTGATGCCGCCGACATAGACCGGATCCTTCTCGATGACGGTGACGCTGTAGCCCTTCTTGGTCAGCAGGTAGGCAGCGGTGAGGCCGGCCGGACCGGCACCGATAATCGCAACATCAACCGACGTGGCACTGCGCGTCATGAAAAAATTCCCCCGGAGACGAAAACGCTCCGAGGGAAGTGAAGGAAATCTTCTAAGGAAGGGTTAACGGTTCGTGAAAATGGCCGTTGTCCGGCCATCACGCCTTAGCCCGCGCGGGCGTCGGCGATGCGGCTGTTGAGTTGCACCCGCGCATCGGCGAACGCATCGCTGACGCAGGACGCCTGACTGGCGACGAGGCTGGAGCCCGGCATACCGGCGCACAGCTTGTTTGCGGCGCGACGAACGCGCGAATCAGCCGTTCGGACCGCCCTGTCGCTGCGCAGGTCGAGATCGGCTACGGACACCACTACCGAGCGGGTTTCCACGCTCGGGTCGCCGGTCACGACAACGTCCGAAACGGAGTCGTTGGCGACCGCCGCGATGGGAAAGAGAAGCGCCGCAGCACTGGCGGCGATGAGAGCCTTGCGTGTCATCATCCTGTCCTTTCTGCCTGTCGTTCTTGCAGGAAGGATAACGATCGGACGGCGCGGGGTTTCCACGAAAGGGCGCAAATGCGCCCCTTCGTCGCAGCTTTGGCGCGGCTCGTCAGTGACGGAAGTGCCGCATTCCGGTGAACAGCATGGCGAGACCCGCATTGTCGGCCGCGGCGATCACCTCTTCATCGCGGATCGACCCGCCCGGCTGGATGATCGCGGTGGCGCCCGCCTCGGCGGCCGCAAGCAGGCCGTCGGCGAACGGGAAGAAGGCATCCGACGCGACCGCCGAGCCGATCGTGCGCGCCTCTGACCAGCCATAGGTCTCGGCCGCCTCCTTCGCCTTGGCGGCGGCGATGCGGGAGCTGTCGCGCCGGTTCATCTGGCCAGCGCCGATCCCGGCGGTGATGCCGTCCTTCGCATAGACGATGGCGTTCGACTTCACATGCTTGGCCACAGTCCAGGCGAACAGGCAGTCCTTCAGTTCCTGATGGGTCGGCGCGCGCTTCGTGACGGTCTTCAGCATGTCGGTGGGGACGCGGCCATTGTCGCGATCCTGTACCAATATGCCCCCGGCGATCAGCGTCAGCGTCTGGCCACCGCGTGCCGGATCGGGCAGGCCGCCGGTCAGCAGCAGGCGCAGGTTCTTCTTTTTGGCAAAGACGGCGCGGGCCTCCGCATCAGCGTCGGGCGCGGCGACGACCTCCGTGAAGATCGCCGTGATCGCTTCGGCCGTCGGGCCGTCGAGCGGCCGGTTGCAGGCGATGATGCCGCCGAACGCCGATACGCTGTCGCATTCGAGCGCATTGCTGAACGCCTCCGCCAGCGTTTCGCCGCTGGCGACGCCGCAGGGATTGGCGTGCTTGACGATCACCACGGTCGGCGGGCCGTCGCGGAACTCCGCGACCAGTTCCAGCGCGGCGTTGGCGTCGTTGAGGTTGTTATAGGACAGTTCCTTGCCCTGCACCTGCTCCGCCTGACCGATGCCGCGCACATGCGGGACCGACGGCACATAGAGCGCGGCCTCCTGATGCGGGTTCTCGCCGTAGCGCAGCGGCATCACCAGCTTGCGGGTCATCGTCTGGCTGACCGGGAACTTCTGGCCCTGATCGACGGTCGCGAACCAGTTCGCGATCATCCCGTCATAGGCGGCTGTCGCCGCATAGGCCTTCGCCGCCAGCATACGGCGGAAGTCGTAGCTGGTCGCGCCATCCTTCGTGCCCATCTCCTCGATCAGGCGGGCATAATCGGCGGGGTCGGTGACGATTGCCACGCTCTCATGGTTCTTCGCCGCGGAGCGGACCATCGACGGGCCGCCGATATCGATATTCTCGATGATGTCCTCGCGCGAGGCGCCCTTGGCGACCGTCGCGGCGAACGGGTAGAGGTTGACGACGACGAGGTCGATCGCGCCGATCGCATGCTCCTCCATCGCGGCGACATGCTCGGGATTGTCGCGCACCGCCAGCAGGCCGCCATGCACCTTCGGATGGAGCGTCTTGACCCGGCCGTCCATCATCTCGGGAAAACCGGTCAGGTCGGAGATGTCGCGCACCGGCAGGCCCGCCTCCCGCAGTGCCTTTGCCGTGCCGCCGGTCGATACGAGGTCGACGCCCCGCGCGGCCAGCGCCCGGCCGAGGTCGACAAGCCCGGTCTTGTCGGACACCGACAACAGCGCCCGAGCGATCTTCACATCCGTCATGTAAGCTAACTTCCTATCCCATGCGCTTGAGCAGCCAGCCGATATTGCTGCCGCCCGGCTCCGCCTCCGCGCTCACCACCAACTGCTGGGATGCGACCGGCCGTCCCGACCCGTCGACCCAGAGACTTTCCTCAATGGACATCGTTCCGGCGCCTGCGCGGAACTGCCACAACACGCCGTTTTCCAGCCGCAACAATGCCCCGTGGGAATCGGCGGTCAGGGTCGGCTCGACATTGGGCGCCAGATGGAAGCGCAGCGCATAGGGCACAGCCGAGGGCCGCTTGCGACGCGGCGCGGGCAACAGCATGTCCTCGCCCCGGATCTCCTTGCCCTCCGCCGCCAGCACCAGCATGCGGCGGTGCATGTAGCCGAGCCGCCGGACATAGCCGTCATGGCTCAGTTCCAGCTTGGAGCCCGTCTCTGCCTCCTGCCGGTGCAGTTCCACCTCCGTCACGCCGCGGCCGAGCGTTCCGTCCGGCATGATCGCGGTCGAATTGCTGTCGGCGAGGGTGAGCGTGCTGTGCGCGGCCGTGGTCCGCAACGCCTGCGCCAGCGCATCGGGCAGCAGCGCGCCGGCCAGCGCGGCTCCGCCGCAATTGACGATCAGGCGATGGGGCCCATCGCTGATCTCGATCGCGCCGGTCGATGCGCAGCCCGCCTCCGCCAGCCGGGCGACGGGCGGTGGCGCGGCGTCGATCAGAACGACTGTGGCGCCCGCCGTCATCCGCTGATAGCCCCATTCGCGGGCATGGCGCAGCGGCCGGGTGCGTACGCCGCTGGCGGCGATCACCGCCTCCACTGCCTCGGGCGCGGCGGCACCGGCGCCCTGCCAGCTGCCAAGGCCGCCGTCGCCATGACTGACGCTGAGCAATGCGGGCACGGTGCGGGCGAGCGCCTCACCCAGGAAAGGCGGCACTTCCTCCCGCCGGACATCGTAGACCGCGCGCAGCATGGTCAGCAGCGTGATGGCGTCGAGTTGATCGCGCGGCGAGCGGGAGATGATGCCGCCATCGGCCGAGAATGCGGTGTCGAGCGCACGGCGCAGGCCCGCTTCCCCGAATATCCGGCGCGGATTGCCGCCGGGGATCAGGAGGGAGGCGGCGACGATGCCGCCCCAGGCGACCAGCCGCTGGACACCGACCGGCGCCTTGTCCGCGCCCTGGTCCAGATGGCGGGCGGTCCGCGCGATGCAGTTGAGGACCAGCGAGCGGTAAACGAGGTCGCTGCTCGACAGGATGAGCGGCGCCTGGCTGGTCCAGAAGAACAGGCGCCAGCCCGCATTGTCCGCGCGCCACGCCGGTTCGCTTGGCTTGTCCGCGTGCACGGCGAGCCATTTGCGCATGATCTGCTCGGCGACCGGGGCGCCCTGATCGCGGGTGCAGACGGACGACAGGTCGCGCAGCCAGCGGAAGCTGTGGATATAGTCGGCAAAGGCCGGTGCCACATCGAGCGCGGCGAAGTCGAGGGTTTCGACCGGCTGCTTCATGCCGCGGAAAAGAAAATAACCGGCGCGCAGGGCCCGGCCGGCACGGGCATCGCCCGGTATCTCGTCATCGGGCACCGCCAGCAGCTTCAGCGGATATTTGCCCTTCAGCCGCATCGCATGGATCGGCGTGCGCCAGGTCAGCCGGTAGAAGCGGTTGGCCACCCTTTCGGCAAGCGACAGCCCCCTGTCATCCGAGAGCCGGATGAGCCTCTTGCCCTCATCGATGCCGTCCCCCTCGTCCAGAGGGCGGGCATGGGGCGGAAGCGGGCTCTGGTCGTTCACCCGTCCCTCAGCCTTCGGATATTGCCCGCATAGGCGGAGGGACCACCGCGGAAGGTCGCCGTCCCCGCGACGAGGGCGTCGGCCCCGGCGGCGATGGCACGCGGCGCCGTCTCGAAATCGATGCCGCCGTCAACCTCCAGATCGATTTCCCTCCCCGACTTGTCGATCATCTTGCGGATCGCCTCGACCTTGCGCAGCTGGCTCTCGATGAAGCGCTGGCCGCCGAAGCCGGGATTGACGCTCATCACGAGCACCAGGTCAACCTCTTCGATCAGATAATCGAGCATCTTGGCCGGGGTGCCGGGATTGAGGACCACGCCTGCACGCACGCCCAGCGCCTTGATCGCCTGAACCGTGCGATGGATGTGGGGGCCAGCCTCCGGATGGACCGTCAGGATGTCGGCTCCGGCCTCCGCGAACGCCTCCAGATAGGCGTCGACAGGAGAGATCATCAGGTGCACGTCGAGCGGCTTCTTCGTGTGCGGGCGCAGCGCCTTCACCACCGCCGGGCCGATGGTGATGTTCGGTACGAAATGCCCGTCCATCACATCGACATGCACCCAGTCGCATCCGGCCTCGTCAATAGCGCGCACTTCCTCACCCAGCCGGGCGAAATCGGCGGAAAGGATGGACGGGGCGATACGGACAGGACGCGACATGAGGACCCCGGCATTAGCCGGGCGAATCGGGCGGCGCAACCACCCTCGCGCCACTCCGGTCAGGAAAGCTGTGGGTCAATTCCTGCGGAAGCGCGCGACGAAGAATCCATCGGTGCCGCCTTCGCCCGCGAGCGTTGCCGGAAGCGTGCGCACCCAGCCGTCCGCCGTCGCCGTGATGCCGTCAGGCAGTTCGCCGGGCACGGGCGGAGCAAACGAGAAATCGCTCCGTCCCGCCATAAACGCGCGCGCCTGTGCCTCCCCCTCCGCCGGTTCGAGCGAGCAGGTCGCGTAGACGAGCAGTCCGCCGGGCGCGACCCAATCCGCCGCGCGACGCAATAGCCCGGCCTGCATTTCGGCCAGTTCCGCGATCTGCCGCGCGCCGATCCGATGCAGGACGTCGGGATGTCTGCGGAAGATGCCGGTGGCGGTGCACGGCGCATCAAGCAGCACCGCGTCGGCGGGCGCATCCGGCGCCCATGCGCGCAGGTCGGCCGCGACCGTCGTCACGGACAGGCCGGTACGGAACAGGTTCTCCGACATGCGCTCCAGCCGCCGGGCCGATTGGTCGACGGCTGTCACCGCCCATCCGGCTGCGGCGAGTTGCATCGCCTTGCCGCCCGGTGCGGCGCACAGGTCGAGCGCGCGGCCGCCATTGCCGGCGCCCAGCAGGCGCGCCGGGATGGACGCGGCGAGATCCTGCACCCACCATGCGCCCTCGGTGAAGCCGGGCAGTTCAGGCACCTGAACGTCTACGCCGAGCCGGACATGGCCGGGCGCCAGCGATATGCCGCCCAGCCGTTCGGCCCAGACGGCGGTTTCAGCGGCATCGCGCAGGCTGAGGTCGATCGGCGGCCGGGAAGACAGCGCCTCGCACGCCGCCGCCGTCACGCTTTCACCCCAGGCTTGGGTCCAGCGCGCGGCAACCTCGGCGGGCAGCGACGGCACGGCGGGCAGGGCCCGTCCCTCCCGCATGATCGTTCCGAACACGCCATGGACGAGGCGGCGGGGGCCGCCGTCGACGAGTGGCAACGCGGTCGCGATCGCGGCATGGGGCGGGGTGCCGATGACCAGCGCCTGCGCAAGCGCGATACGCAGCACCATGCGTGCCTTGGCATCGTCGGGCAGGCGCTGGCGGGTGGCGCCGTCGATCAGTGCGTCGAGATCGGGCAGGTGGCGCAACGTCTCGGCCACGATGGCGTGGACCAGCGACCGGTCGCTGCCGGCCAGCCCCTGCGAAGCGGCATGCAGGGCGAGCTCCAGCGGTTCGCCCCGGCGCAGCACGGCGTCCAGCAGACGGAGTGCCGCGCGGCGGACGGGAAGGCCGGGCTGGTCGTCGGCAGCGGCGGGACGGCGGGGGGAACGCGGGGAAGGCATCGGCCGCCTCTAGGCCAAAGCCGGGCCGCCGTCATCCCCGGGCTGGATCATGATCGCGCGCATGGCCCTGCGCGATTTCAATCCCGCCCCAGCGGGTCGAGCGCGCTCGACCGGCGCGGGGCAGCCGCATCGGGGCGGCCATTGGGGAACAGTGCCGATCCGCGTGGGGTTCCGACGGTCTCGCGGACCGGGGCGGCCCCCATTTCGGCGGCGATGTCCTCCAGCGCGGCGATGCGGCTTTCCGTCGCCGGGTGGGTCGAGAACATCTCGCTGACATGGGCGGGCACGATATAGAGCTGCGCCGCCGCCGGATTACGCTCCGCGACGGGGTTGGGGATGCGCGTGGCCATGCCGGAAATCTTGGCAAGGGCGGAGGCGAGCGCGCGCGGGTTGCCGCTGATCTGCGCCCCGGCCCGGTCGGCGCCATATTCGCGGGTGCGGCTGATCGCCATCTGCACGATCATCGCGGCGAAGGGCGCGACGATCACCGCCAGCAGGCTGGCCAGCATGTTGTGATGCCCCTGGTTGTCGCCGCCGCCCCGGAAGAACAGCCCGAAATTCGCGAGCATCGAGATGGCGCCCGCGATGGTCGCGACCATCGTCATGATCAGGGTGTCGCGATTGCGGACATGGCCGAGTTCATGTGCCATGACGCCCGCCACTTCGTCCCGGTCCAGCATCGACAGCAGGCCGGTTGTCGCCGCCACCGCCGCGTGCTGCGGATCGCGGCCGGTGGCGAACGCATTGGGATGCGGCGAATCGATGATGTAGACGCGCGGCATGGGCAGCCCCGCACGGCCAGCGAGTTCGGCGACCAGCGCGTGGAATTCCGGTGCGCTCGCCGCATCCACCTCCCGTGCGTCGTGCATCGACAGCACGATGCGGTCGGCGTTCCAGAAGGTGAAGAGGTTCATGCCCGCCGCGACCAGCAGCGCGATCACCGCGCCGCCGCTGCCGCCCAGCGTGTAGCCGAGCGCCATGAACAGCGCCGTCAGCGCCGCCAGCAACATCGTCGTTTTCAATCCGCTCATTGTCTCATCCACTTGGAACCTGGCCCGTGCCGGCGCATATGCACGTCCAGATATCGCGCAACCTTCTAACCGATGTGGGACGGCGCGAACATGGAGACAAGATATGGGCAAGCGCCCCGAGCATGTGAAACCACCCGCGCACCTGTCGAAGAGCCCGCCGGTGCCCGCGCCTGCCCCGATCGACGCGGTGCCTGACGAGCGGGGCGAGAGCGGCCTCAACCCCACTCGCTACGGCGACTGGGAACTGAAGGGCATCGCCGTCGATTTCTGAGCGTCGGGACGGTGAAGCGATGGTCCGATTCCCTGCCGGGACGGTGGTTAACGCGCCTGCGGGCGCCGTCATGCTCCGTTCATCCAAATTCCTGCACGGCTTCCTGCATTCCTGCCGCGTGCCCCGTGCAGGATGGGGGCGGACGCGCTTAAGCTGCATGCGTGCACTCGTCGGGTGAGAGAAAGGGCGCCGGGGTCGCGAATATCTGATTATGAAGGATAAAAAAGCATCCATGGGTCATCTGCAGTCTTTTGCCGAAACCGAATATTCGCAGGACTTCAACCTGATGTACGGGGTCGGCCGATTGGTTTGCGCGTGGGGCGCGCTCGAACAGGCTCTTGAAGACAAGTTGCGTGTGTTGAGACAGGCGGCGGGCGACGTGCGCACCACCGGGCGGACGAAGCCCGGCATGGGGCGCCTGATCGCCGAACTGCGCGCCATGATCTCCATGCGCGATCGCCGTAACCTGGAGGCGATGGGCCAGATCGCGGAGATCGAGCGGGACATTCAGCGCATAGACCGCTTTCGTGGCCTCATCATCTCCGGCTTTGGTTCGCCCGAACCCGGCGGCTTTTCCTGCCGCGACCAGAAGAACAACGAACTGCATGTCTCGATGGAGCAGCTGGAGGCGGAGGTCGCACAGCTGGAACGGCTGGGCGATCGCATGATGGCGCTCTGAATTCTTGCGCCGCAGTAACCAAAAAGAGACAGGATTGACCTAAGCCCGCCGGATCGCGAGCATTCGCGCCGAACGGGTTTCCACAACGAACAGGGGCAGCATGAAGAAGATTCGCAAGGCCGTTTTTCCCGTCGCAGGTCTGGGCACCCGTTTCCTGCCCGCGACAAAGGCCGTGCCCAAGGAACTGCTGCCCATCGTCGACCGCCCGCTGATCCAGTATGCCGTCGACGAGGCGCTGGAAGCCGGGATCGAGGAGATGATCTTCGTCAACGGTCGCGGCAAGGACGCCATCGAGAACTATTTCGACATCGCCTTCGAGACCGAGGTGACGCAGCGCGAGCGCGGCAAGGACCTTTCCGCGCTGGAGGGCACCCGCCTTTCCCCCGGCAACGCCATCTTCGTGCGCCAGCAGGAGCCACTCGGCCTGGGCCATGCGATCTGGTGCGCCCGGCATATCGTGGGCGACGAGCCGTTCGCCATCCTGCTGCCGGACGAGTTCATGCACGGCAAGCCGAGTTGCCTCAAGCAGATGGTCGACGCCTATGAAAAGGTCGGCGGCAACCTGATCTGCGCGCTGGAGGTGCCGATGGAGCAGACGCCGAGCTATGGCGTGCTCGACCCCAGCGGCACCAATGGTGGCCTGACCGCGGTCAAGGGTCTGGTCGAGAAGCCGAAGCTGGGCACCGCGCCGTCGAACCTGATCATCGCGGGCCGCTACATCCTCCAGCCGGAGGTGATGACCATCCTGGAAACGCAGGAAAAGGGAGCGGGTGGCGAAATCCAGCTGACCGACGCCATGGCCGCGATGATCGGCAAGCAGGCGTTCCACGGCGTCACCTTCGAGGGGCAGCGTTTCGACTGCGGATCGAAGGCGGGCTATATCGAGGCGAACCTGTCGCTGGCGCTGGAGCGCGAGGACATGGGCGACCATATCCGGGCCTTCGCCCGCAAACTGGTGAACTGACCGGCCTGCCGGACCGGCGGGAGCATCACTGACGGGAAACGGGCGGCCGCTGGCCCCCGTCTCCCCGGATCAGTACAGGCATAGATTCAAAACAGAGGGTTCAGAACTGGGGAGGGGTCAGAACGGGACTTCGTCGTCCAGGTCATTGTCGAAGTTCGGGCCGCCGACCTGACCGCCGCGACCGCCGCTCGAAGCCCGGCCACCGCCGCTGCTGCCACCGCCGAAGCCCATGTCGTCGCCATAGTCGCCGCCGCCATAGCCGCTCGATCCGCCCGACCAGTCACCGCCCGACGAACGGCCGCCACCGCTACCACCGCCGAACCCGCCGCCCTGGCCACCACCACCCGGTGCGCCGTCGAGCATCGTCAGTACGGCGCTCGGGCCCTGCAGCACGACCTCCGTCGTGTAGCGGTCGTTGCCGGACTGGTCCTGCCATTTACGGGTCTGGAGCTTCCCCTCGACATAGACCTTCGAGCCCTTGCGCAGATAGCGCTCCGCCACGCCTGCCAGCCCTTCGGAGAAGATGGCGACGCTGTGCCACTCGGTCCGCTCCTTGCGCTCGCCCGAGTTGCGATCCTTCCAGGTTTCCGACGTCGCGATGCGAATATTGCAGACTTTTCCGCCATTCTGGAAGCTGCGTACCTCCGGGTCCGCGCCCAGATTGCCTACCAGAATAACCTTGTTAACCGAGCCTGCCATGATCCCTCCGAAGGCGCCAAAGCGCCCTTATAGACGTGCGGGGCTTAGGGTAAACAGCCAAGATGCCCCGGGCCCGACCGCCTGTGCGTTTCAGGCCGCGTCGCCCATCTGCCACAGGATGAAGGCGAACTCCTCGGCGACTTCACGCAGCCCTTCGAACCGGCCGGACTTGCCGCCATGGCCTGCGCCCATGTTGGTCTTCAGCAGCAATGCCGCGTCGCCGGTGCGCGTCGCCCGCAATTTTGCGACCCACTTTGCCGGTTCCCAATAGGTGACGCGCGGATCGTTGAGCCCGGCGGTGACGAGCAGCGGCGGATAGGCCTGCGCCGTGACGTTGGAATAGGGGCAATAGGCACGGATCGTCTCGAACGCCGCCTTGTCCTCGATCGGGTTGCCCCATTCGGGCCATTCGCCCGGCGTCAGCGGCAGGCTGGCGTCCATCATGGTATTGAGTACGTCGACAAAGGGCACGTGCGCCGCCGCCGCACCCCAGAGCGCGGGATCGGAATTCATGACCGCGCCCATCAGTTCGCCGCCCGCCGATCCGCCCGCGATCGCGATCCGCCCAGCGCCGGTATAGCCCACGCCGATCAATGCCTTCGCCACGTCCACGAAGTCGTTGAACGTGTTCGTTCGCTTGTCGAGCTTGCCGTCCAAATACCATTGCTGGCCCAGGTCGTCGCCGCCCCGGATATGCGCAATGGCAAAGGCGAAGCCGCGATCGAGCAGCGACAGCCGCGTGGTGGAGAAGCCGGGCTCCATCGCGATGCCATAGGCGCCATAGCCGTAGAGATAGAGGCGGCCGGTCCCGTCCTTCGCGAAATCCTTCGGATAGACGATCGACACCGGCACCTTCGTCCCGTCGCGCGCATCGATCAGCAGGCGTTCGGTCGCATAGCGGGTCGCGTCGTAGCCCGAAGGTATCTCCTGAACCTTCAGCACCTCCAGACGCGCGTCGGCGAGGTGATAGTCGTAGATCGTCGACGGCGTCACCATCGATTCATAGGAGATGCGCAGCCGGTCGACCGCATATTCCGGGTTCTCGTCGAGCCCGGCGCTGTAGCTCGCTTCGGGAAAGGCGATGCGGCGGGGCGTGTGCGTCGCATAGTCGCGGATCTCGACCTGATCGAGCCCGTCCTCCCGCCCTTCGGTGACGTAGAAGTCCCTGAACAGGCTGAAGTCGGTCAGGTAGAAATGCGGGTCCGCCGCGATCACTTCCTGCCAGTCGCCCGGCGCGTCGAGCGACGCCTTTGCCAACCGAAAATTGGGATGGGTGTCGTTGGAGCGGATATACAGCGTGCCGCCCGCCTCATCGACGTCATATTCCCGGCCGGGCTGACGCGCGGACACCAGGCGCGGCTTTGCCAGCGGATCGTCGGCCGGGACCAGCCAGGCCTCGCTGGTCACATGGTCGCCCGTGCCGATGACGATCCAGTCCTCCGAAGAGGTGAGGCCAATGCTGACGCGGAACCCCTCGTCATCCTCATGGAAGATTTCGACATCCTCCTCGACCGGACGGCCGATCCAGTGGACGCGGGCATTGTCCGTGCGCCACTGTTCGTTGGCAAGGCTGTAGAGCAGCGCCTTCGCGTCGCTCGTCCAGACAAGTGCCGACAGCGTGCCGGGAATGACGTCGGGCAGCAGCCCGCCGGTCGCCAGATCCTTGATCCGCACCTCGAACCGTTCCGACCCGTCGGTGTCCACCGCATAGGCGAGCAGGCGCCCGTCCTTGCTGATCGAGATCGAACCCAGACGGAAATAGTCATGGCCCTGTGCCAGCGTAGGTTCGTCGAGGATCAGCTCGTCCGCGCCACCGGCGGCCGGCTTGCGATACCATTTGCGGTACTGTGCGCCCTCGTCGAACGCGCGCCAGTAAATCCAGTCGCCGTCCTTCTGCGGAACCGAGGCGTCATCCTCCTTGATCCGTCCCTTCATCTCCTGGAACAGCGTCTCGACGAGCGGCGCATGCGGCTCCATCGCCGCCTCGAACCACTGGTTCTCCGCCTCCAGATAGCCGAGCACGTCCTTGTCCGTGACCTTCGGATAGCCCGGATCGCGCAGCCAGGCCCAGGGGTCTTCGACCGTATGGCCGTGGGCGGTGAAGCTGTGCGGGCGCTGCGGCGCGGAGGGAGCGGTGGTCATGTCGGGAATACGGCCTCTTGGTCGTTGTGCGCCTCAACGCGGACATAGGAGGTGCTGGCATAGGGGATGGGCAGCGCCTATGTTGGCATCGATCAGGATGCATCTGTTGGAGCAAGGAAGGCCGCATGTCCACCTATGAAGACCGTCTGAAGGCGCTTCGCGCGCAGCTGAAGCGGGACCGGCTGGACGGTTTCGTCGTGCCCCTGACCGACGAGCATATGAGCGAATATGTCGGCGCCTATGCCCAGCGGCTTGCCTGGCTCACGGGCTTTCAGGGGTCCGCGGGCAGCGCCGTCGTCCTGCCCGAGGAGGCGGCGATCTTCGTCGACGGCCGTTATACGCTGCAGGTGCGCGAGCAGGTGGACGGCGCCCACTGGCAGTATCAGAGCGTGCCGCAGACCTCCGTTGCCGCCTGGCTCGGCATCCATGCGCCGGGCGGCGGCCGCATCGGCTACGACCCGTGGCTTCACACCAGCGCCTGGGTGAAGCAGGCGAGCGCCGCGCTGGCCGAACGCGGCGCGGAGCTGGTCGCCGTCGACACCAATCCGGTCGACAGCGTCTGGCCGGATCGGCCCGCGCCCAGCGCCGCCAAGCTCGTCGTCCATGACGACCGCTACGCCGGCAGGAGCGCGGCGGCCAAGCGGCAGGACATGGCCGACTGGCTGATCGACCGGAAGGCAGACGCCGCCGTGCTGTCCGCGCTCGATTCGATCGCCTGGACCTTCAACATTCGCGGCCGGGACGTGGAGCGCACGCCGGTGGCGCTCGCCTATGCCATCGTCCACGCCGATGCGACCGCCGACCTCTATGTCGCGCCGGAGAAGATCGACGAGGCGGTGCGTGCCCATCTGGGCAATGCGGTCCGCATCCACGACCGGGGCGTTTTCCCCGTCGCGCTCGAGGCGCTGGCGGGCAAGGTGGTGGCCGTCGATCCCGAGCGCGCCGTCGCCGCGATCTTCGAACGGCTGGAGACGGGCGGCGCGAAGGTGCTGAGCGTTCGCGATCCCGCCGTCCTGCCCAAGGCGGTCAAGAACCCGGTGGAGATTGCCGGGCACAAGGCGGCGCAGGCCCGCGACGGCGCCGCGCTCAGCCGTTATCTCCATTGGGTCGCGACCGAAGCGCCGAAGGGCGGCGTGACGGAGATGTCGGCCGCCGACCGGCTGGAGGCGTTCCGCAAGGATACCGGCGTTCTGGAGGATCTCTCGTTCGACACCATCTCCGGTGCCGGTCCCAATGGCGCGGTCGTGCATTACCGGGTCGAGGACAGGACCAATCGGCCGCTGGAAACCGGTACGCTCTACCTCGTCGATTCAGGCGGCCAGTATCGCGACGGCACCACCGACATCACGCGCACCGTCGCCATCGGCACGCCGAGCGCGGAAATGCGCCATCGCTTCACGCTGGTCCTGAAGGGACATGTGGCGCTCGCCCGCGCGACCTTCCCGAAGGGGACGCGCGGCAGCCAGCTCGACGTGCTGGCGCGGCAATATCTGTGGGCGGAGGGGCTGGACTATGCCCATGGCACCGGCCACGGCGTCGGCAGCTTCCTGTCGGTGCATGAGGGGCCGCAGCGGATCGCGACCTTCGGCGGCGGGGACGAGCCCCTGCAGCCCGGCATGATCCTCTCCAACGAGCCGGGCTATTACAAGACCGGCGAATACGGCATCCGGATCGAGAATCTGGTGCTGGTCGTCGAGCGGCCGCTGGACGGCGGGGAGACGACGCCCCTCGGCTTCGAGACACTCAGCTTCGCGCCGATCGACCGCACACTGATCGAGGTCGCCCTGCTGGACGCGGGCGAGCGCGCGTGGATCGACGGCTATCACGCACAAGTGCTGGCGATCGTCGGACCGCAACTGGAGGGCGCAGCGAAGGACTGGCTGGAGACGGCCTGCGCGCCGCTCTGAAGGGACAACTGGGCGGCTTTATCGCCGCCCGCCGCTCAGAAGCGTTCCGCGTCGTACACCTTGCTGAGATCGCCGCCCCATTCACCGTGATAGCGGTCGAGCAGGCGCTGGGCCGGAACCTTCCCGCTGGCGACGATGTCGTGCAGTTCGGAAAGATAGCCCGTCTCATTGTCGCCCGCGCCGTTGAGGCGGCCGCGCGCCGACAATCCTGACCGCGCGATTTCCAGCACCTCGGGCGCGATGTCGCGCAGCGTGCGACCGCCCGGCACCGGCGCGTCGAGCGCGAGGCGGGGCACGGCGTCGCGCAGTTCCTGCCGCGCATCCATGCTCCAGTCCTTGACCAGATCCCACGCCGCGTCGAGCGCGCCGCTGTCGTAGAGCAGGCCGACCCACAGGGCGGGCAGCGCGCAGATGCGTCCCCACGGGCCGCCGTCCGCGCCGCGCATCTCCAGAAAGCTTTTCAGGCGCACTTCCGGGAAGGCGGTGGAAAGATGATCCTCCCAGTCCTTCTCGGTCGGCTTCTCGCCCGGCAGGACGGACAGCCTGCCTTCGAGGAAGTCGCGGAAGGACAGGCCCGCAGCGTCGATATATTTTCCGTCGCGGAACACGAAATACATCGGCACGTCGAGCGCATAGTCGGCATAGCGCTCGTAGCCGAATCCGTTTTCGAACACGAAAGGGAGCATGCCCGTGCGATGCGGGTCGGTGTCCGACCAGATGTGGCTGCGATAGGACAGGAAGCCGTTGGGCTTCCCGTCGGTGAACGGCGAGTTGGCGAACAGGGCGGTGGCGATCGGCTGGAGCGCCAGGCTGACGCGGAACTTCTTCACCATGTCCGCCTCGCTGCCGTAATCGAGGTTGGTCTGGATGGTGCAGGTGCGCAGCATCATGTCGAGGCCGAGGGAGCCGACACGCGGCATATGGCGTAGCATGATGTCGTAGCGGCCCTTGGGCATGATCGGCAGGTCAGCCCGCGCCTTGTCCGGCCACATGCCGAGGCCCAGGAAGCCCAGCCCCAGCATGTCGCCGACATATTTCACCTGTTCCAGGTGCCGCCCGGTCTCCGCGCAGGTCTGGTGCAGGTTTTCAAGCGGCGCGCCGGAGAGTTCCAGCTGGCCGGCGGGCTCCAGGCTGATCGTGCCGTCCTCGCCCGCGAGTGCGATGATGTTCTCGCCCTCGAACACCGGGCGCCAACCGTAGCGGGTAAGGCCGATGAGCAGCGTGTGGATGCCGCCCTTTTCCTCATAGCTCGGCGCGTGATGGTCCTTCAGCGCGTAGACGAGCTTTTCGTGCTCGGTGCCGATGCGCCAGCGCTCGGCGGGCTTCTCGCCCTTGGCGAAGGCGGCGATCAACTGATCGCGGCTCTCGATGACAGGATCGTCCCCGCCGCTGTCCGTGCGTGTACTCATATCTCGCCCTTAGCCGTTCCCCCGCGCCGGTCCAATAGAGCGCGCGAGGGGCAGATAAGGTGCTTTGATGACAGGATCAATCCGATTGCGGATCGCAACTTGTTTTTGGTCGCGGCGCCGGGACAGGAAATCAGATGACGGGCACCTGCGGCCAGTCGCCGTTCTGCGCCATCCACGCGGCGGTGGCGGCGATCGCGGCGGTTTCCGCCCGCAGGATGCGGGGGCCAAGCGACACGGGCACGGCAGCCGGATGGGCGCGGATCGCCTCGCGCTCCTGCGGGTCGAAACCGCCCTCCGGTCCCACCAGAAACGCCGCCGGGCCGGGATGCGCCGCCAGTGCCTCGCCGATCGGGCGGCCGCCGGTCTCGTCCGCGAAGAACAGATGCCGCCCCTCCGGCCAGTCGCGCAGCAGCGCGTCGAGCTTCACCATGCCGGCAAGCTCCGGCAGTGCGGTGCGGCCGCATTGCTCGGCCGCCTCGACCAGATGGGCATGCAGCCGGTCGAGGTTCAACCGGTCGACGACCGCGCGCCGGGTCAGCACCGGCTGGAGCCGCGCCACGCCCAGTTCGCAGGCCTTCTCGGCGATCAGGTCTATGCGCCCTTTCTTGATCGGCGCGGCGCACAGCCAGAAATCGGGCACGCTTTCGACCGGCTTCGTCTGCGCGACGCAGTCCAGAACGAGATCGCGCTTGCGTACGTCGCGCGCGGTCGCGCCCCATTCGCCCGACCGGCCGTCGAACAGCAGTACGGTATCGCCCGCCTTCACCCGCATGACGGCGATCAGATAGTGTGCCGCGTTGCCGTCCAGCGTCACCGCCACGCCCTCGCCCAGCGCCGTATCGACATAGAGGCGGGGCGCGCTTTGCGGTGGCCAGGCGGGTGTTGCGGGCATGCGCGCGTCATGCCGGGACATGGGCGCGAAGTCGAGAGGGGCGATGGATGTGACCGCACGCCGTCGCATCATCTCTTCCCCTTGCCTTGTCGTACAAAAGTCCTAAGCCCTTGTCCTTCTTGGAGGTACGCGCATGACGCAGGCGATCGTTCCCGATACCGAGGCGCGCGGCCTGATGGCGCGGTTGCCGGGGAAGGCGCGCGCGTTCGCGCTGCTGGCGCGGTTCGACAGGCCGATCGGCTGGTGGCTGCTGTTCTGGCCCGGGGCGTGGGCGGTGGCGCTGGCGGGTGGCGCGGTGGCGCGGTGGCCACTGATCCTGCTGCTGCTGATCGGCAGCATCGCGATGCGCGGTGCGGGCTGCGTGTTCAACGATATCGTCGACCGCGACCTCGATGCGAAGGTGGAGCGCACGCGGTCCAGGCCGCTGGCGAGCGGGGCAGTGTCGGTGAAGGCGGCCTGGGGCTGGCTGCTGCTGCTGTGCGCGGCGGGCTTTCTCGTCTGGGTGCAGCTCCACGCCTATGCCATGGTCGTTGCCGTCGCGAGTCTTGCGCTCGTCGCCGCCTATCCGTTCATGAAGCGCATCACCGGCTGGCCGCAGCTCTGGCTCGGTCTCGTCTTCTCCTGGGCGGCGCTGGTCGGCTGGGCGGAGGTGGCAGGGGCTCTGACCCTGCCCGGCCTTGCGCTCTATGCCGGCAGCATCTTCTGGGTCGTGGGCTATGACACGATCTACGCTCTTCAGGACCGGGAGGATGACGCGCTGATCGGCATCGGTTCCAGCGCCCTTTCGATGGGGCGGCACGTGCGGCTGGGCGTCGCGCTCTGCTACGCGCTGGCTCTGGCGTTTTGGGCGGGGGCGGTCTGGCTCGCCCGGCCGCAGGCACTGGCACTGCTCGCGCTGCTGCCGATGGCGCTCCACCTGCTGTGGCAGGTCGCGATGCTGAAGGAGGATGGCGTCGACCCGCTCGCCAAATTCCGGTCGAACCGGTTCGCCGGGCTGCTGATGTTCTGCGCCTGCTTCGTCGTGGGCACCGCATGACCCGGACCCGCTGGCGGGTCGCCCGCGCGGATAAGGCGTGCGTGATCGTCGATGCGGAGGATTATTTCCGCCTCGCCCGCGCCGCGATGCTGAAGGCGCAGCGGCGGATCATGCTGGTCGGCTGGGATTTCGATGCGCGGATTGAGCTGGTCCGTGACAGAGGGGCGGATGACGGGGCGCCCACCACCATCGGCGATTTCATCTACTGGCTGGTCCGCGACCGGCCGGAACTGGAGGTCTATCTGCTCCGCTGGGACATGGGCGCCTTCGCCTCGCTGTTCCGGGGCAAGACCATCTTCACCATCGCCAAGTGGATGGCGCATCCGCGCATTCATGTGCGGCTGGACAACCATCACCCGCCTGCCGGCTCCCATCATCAGAAGATCGTCGTCATCGACGACTGCTTCGCTTTCTGCGGCGGCATCGACATGACGGGCGAGCGTTGGGACACGCGCGATCACGCCGATACCGAATCGGCCCGCGTCCATCCGAACGGCACGCCCTATGGCCCGTGGCATGACGCGACGACGGCGCTTCAGGGGCCGGTGGCCGCCGCCCTTGCCCAGCATGCGCGCACCCGCTGGCGGCAGGCGGGCGGGGAGGTGCTGGCCCCCATTCGCGCGAAGCATGATTGCTGGCCCGCCAGGCTTCCCGCGCAGTTCCGCGATGTGGAGGTCGCGATCGCCCGCACCGCGCCGAAGATGGAGGGGCAGCGCGCCGTCACGGAAGTCGAGGAACTCTACCTGGAGCAGATCGCCCGGGCGAAGCGCTTCATCTATGCTGAGAGCCAGTATTTCGCCTCCCGCCGGATCGCGGAGGCGATCGCCCGCCGTCTGGATGAGGATGACGGGCCGGAGGTCGTGATCGTCAACCCGGAAAGCGCGCAGGGCTGGCTGGAGCCGCTGGCGATGGATACGGCGCGGGCGCGGCTGGTGGAGGCATTGCGGCACCGCGACCGGCATGGCCGTTTCCGCATCTATCACCCCTATACGCGTGACCGGCAGCCGGTTTACGTCCACGCGAAAATCCTGATCGTCGACGACATGATCCTGCGCGTAGGCTCGTCGAACATGAACAATCGCTCGATGCGGCTCGACACCGAATGCGACGTCGCGATCGACTGTTCGGTGAAGGCCAATGCCGGGTGCGGCGCGGCGATCGCGGCGATCCGCGACGACCTGCTGGCCGAGCATCTGGGCACGACCGCGCGGATCGTGCGTGACCGGCTGAAACGCAGCGGCTCCCTGATCGCGACGATCGAGGGCCTGCGCTTCATCGGCCGGAAGAACGCGAAGAACCGGCGGCGGACCCTGCGTCCCTATGAGGTGCCGAACCTGTCCGAGGTCGAGGCATGGCTGGCCGAGAACGAGGTGCTGGACCCCGAAGGCCCCGAGGAGATGTTCGAGGCGCTCAGCGAACGCGGCCTGTTCCGGCGGCTGGGTGGCTGGCGGAAGCGAGGCGCCGACTGAGCGGGCGTCTCCGGCCTGTCGTCGATATGCCGCGGGCGCGCTATTCCGCCGCCAGGAGTTCCTCTGCGCCGCCCAGATCGACGGACACCAGACGGCTGACGCCGCGCTCGACCATCGTTACGCCGAACAGGCGGTGCATCCGCGCCATGGTGACGGCGTTATGGGTGACGATCAGGTAGCGGGTGCGGGTATCCTCGACCATGCGGTCGAGCAGGTCGCAGAAGCGTTCGACATTGGCGTCGTCCAGCGGCGCGTCGACTTCGTCCAGCACGCAGATCGGCGCGGGGTTGGTGAGGAACAGGCCGAAGATGAGGGCGACGGCGGTCAAGGCCTGTTCGCCGCCCGACAGCAGCGTCAGCGCGGCCAGCTTTTTGCCGGGCGGCTGTGCCATGATCTCCAGCCCGGCCTCCAGCGGATCGTCGCTGTCGATCAGGGCAAGATGCGCCTGACCGCCGTTGAACAGGGTGGTGAACAGCCGCCGGAAATGTCCGTCGACTGCCTCGAACGCGGCGAGCAGGCGCTGTCGGCCCTCGCGGTTCAGGCTGCCGATAGACCCGCGCAGGCGGTGGATCGCCTGGGTCAGTTCCTCGCTTTCGGTACGGCTCTTCTCCTGCTCGGCTTCCAATTCCGCCAGTTCCTGCGCGGCGACGAGATTGACCGGGCCGATGCGTTCGCGCTCGGCCGTCAGGCGCTCGAACTCCGCCTGCTCGGTCTGGGCGATGCGGATTTCCGCGCTGGCGAAGCCCAGACGTTCGGGCAGGACCGGCGGCGGGCATTCGAAGCGCTCGCCGGACAGGCGCCCGGCCTCGACCCGGCGTTCGTCGGCGGCGTCGGCGCGGGCCGCAAGCGAGGCGCGGTTCTCGCGTGCGCGGGCAAGTGCTTCGGCGGCGGCGTTGGCTGACGCCTCGTTGGCGCGCAACGCTTGCTCTGCCGCGCGCTCGCCTGCCTGCGCGTCGCTCGCGGCCTGTGCCAGAGTGGCGTTGCTTTCGCGCAGGGCCGCGATCTCCGTGTCCAGCGCCTCCGGCTTTCCTGCGACGGCTGCGCGCTCGGCCGCGATCGTCTCGGCCCGGCCGGCCATGGCGGCGATCCGCTTGGCGGCTTCCCCGGCCCGGCCGCGCCAGCTGCGCGCCTCCGCGTCGGCGGCGGCCATTCGTTCCCGGTCGGCGGCGAGCGTGCGATCGGCGAGCGCCTGTTCGGCCTGAACATGGCCGACGGCAGAGCGTGCCTTCTCGCTCGCCTGGGTGAGGGCGGCGACCTCGGCGCGGACCTCGCTGCCGTCGGGTATCGCCGCGCGGGCGGCTTGCGCCGTCTCGTGTTCCGAGCCCGCCATCTCCACTTCGCGCGCGGCTTCGAGCAGGCGGGCGTCCAGAGCGGCGGCGCGTTCCGACACGCGCTCGATCGCGACCGCGACTTCGTCGCCCTGGCGCAGCGCGGCGCGCAGCCGCTGGTCGGCGTCGGCGAGCGCAGCGCGGGCGGAGGCGAGGCGCGCGGCGGCCTCCCGTCCGGCGGTGTCGGCTTGTTCCAGTGTCGCCTGCCCGGCCTCGACCGCCTGAGCCAGTGCCGGGCGCGCGGCCTCGATCGCCTCCAGCCGGTTCATGCGGATCAGGCGCTCGGCCGCCGCCGCGCCGCCCTCGATCGCGACATAGCCATCCCAGCGACGCAGCAGGCCGTCGCGCGTCACCAGCCGCTGACCGACGGCGAGCGGCTGGCCGGTATCACTGTCCGCCACGGCGATCTGCGACAGGCGGCGGTCAAGTTCCGGCGGCGCGGTCACATGGTCGGCAAGGCGCTGGCACCCCTCGGGCAGGGGCGGATCTGCGTCGTGCCGTGCGGCGCCGGACCAGCGGCGCTTGCCCTCCTGTCCGACCGTCGCCTCCAGATCGTCGCCGAGCGCGGCGGCGAGCGCGCGCTCGTAGCCCGGCGCGGCCTTCAACCGGTCGAGCGCCCGCCCGGCCCCTCTGGATGCCCCCGCATCGATCGCGCGGGTGAGGGCCGCCCGCTCCGAATCGAGCGCCGCCAGTTCTGCCTTTGCAGCGGAGAGCGCCGACTCGGCCGTCGCGCGGGCGTCAGCCGCCGCCTGCCGTGCGGCCTCCGCGTCGGAGATCGCCGTCTCAGCCACGGCGCGGTCGGTTTCCGCCTTGTCCTTCGCCGCGAGCGCCGCCGCCCGCTTCTCTTCCAGCGGGGCGAGGGCGGGTAACGCCGCGCGCTCGCTCTCCAGCCGTGCATGATCGCGTCCTACCCGTTCCATCCGCGTGCGTGCAGCCGCGAGCGCTGCCTCCGCGACACGCAGTTCCGCCTGTTCGCTCGCCTGCCGCGCCATGGCGCGGGCCAGGTCGACCTCGGCATCGCGCGCCGCGCTTTCGGCTGTCGCCAGCCGCTGGGCGAAGGCGGGGCGCATCGCCTCGGTCTCCGCGATCCTGGCCTTCAGCGTAGCCGCTTCGGTGCCGAGACGGTCGATCGCCTCTGCCGCGTCGTTGGCGAGTGAACCCTCACGGGCGCGATCTTCGGCCAGCCGGTCCGCCTGCGACGCGAGGTCGGCGAGACGCTGGTCGGCGGCGGCGCGCTCGGCACTGAGTGCGGTCAGGCGATGGCCGGCCTCGTTCGCGGCGTCGCGTGCCGCCTGCGCCAACGCGCGCGCCTGCGCCAGCGCGTCCACGGCGGCGCGGACATGGGCGGCCGCCGCCTCCTGTCCTTCGCGCGCATCGATCACGGTCTGCTCGGCGGCCTTTGCCTCGGCGCGGGCGGCGTCGGCCGCGGCCGCAGCCTCCCGCCAGCGGGCGAAGATCGTGCGCGCCTCCGCCACGCGGATCTGTTCGGACAGGCGCGTGTAGCGCTCCGCCGCCTTCGCCTGCCGGCGCAGGGCGGCGATGCGCGTATCCATGTCGCCCAATATGTCGTCGAGGCGGGCGAGGTTCGCCTCGGTCGCACGCAGTTTCTGCTCGGCGTCCTTGCGGCGGACGTGGAGCCCGGCGATGCCCGCCGCCTCCTCCAGCATGGCGCGGCGCTCCTGCGGCCGGGCGGCGATGACGGCCGCGATCTTGCCCTGGCTGACGAGCGCGGGGCTGTGCGCGCCGGTCGCGGCGTCCGCGAAGATCAGGGCGACGTCCTTTGCCCGCACGTCGCGGCCATTGGCACGATAGGCGCTGCCCGCGCCGCGCTCGATACGGCGCATCACCTCAAGCTCGCCGTCGCCGCCGACCTCGACGGAGGGAAACAGCTCGCCCTGTTCCTGTATGGTCAGCAGCGACACCTCGGCGAAGTCGCGCTGCGGCCGGGTGGCGGTCCCCGCGAAGATCACATCCTCCATGCCGCCGCCGCGCATCGACTTGGCGCTCGATTCGCCCATGACCCAGCGAATGGCTTCGAGGAGGTTCGACTTGCCGCAGCCGTTCGGCCCGACGATGCCGGTGAGGCCGGGTTCGATCCGCAGCTCCGTGGGATCGACGAAGCTCTTGAAGCCGGACAGCTTCATGCGCCTTATCTGCATGACCGACCTCCGTCGGGCAGCAGGCGCCGGGCGCTATGGAACGCGCCCCGGGCCAATCAGGCGCCTGCTTCCTTGAGCTTCGTGCGCATCTGCGGCCAGGTGGTGACGTTTTCCACCACGGAGCCGTTGATCAGCAGCGTCGGCGTGCCGGTGATGTTGTACTGGGTGGTCGCGGCCTGCACGTCCTTGGCCAGCTTCTCCGGTTCCGCCGTGTCGGCAAGGCACTGCTTCGCCTGACCTTCGGAAATGCCGCGCTGCTTGGCGAACTCGACGAGGCCGGTCAGCTCCGCAAGCTTCTCGAAGCGCTGCGCGGGCGGGGCGGCCATCGCCGACTGGTAGGCGGCGTCGCCAGCGCCTTGCACCTTCTTGAACATCTCCTCCTGATAGGAGAAGAACTGTTCCGACATCGGGAAGAAGATGTCCTTGCCGCCGCAGCGGACCAGCAGCGACATGGTCATGTCGATGGGATCGCGGACATAGTTGCGCAGCTCGTAGCTCACCTTTCCGCTGTTCACCAGCGCGCGCAGCTCCTCGCTCGATTCGGCGGCGAAGTCGCGGCAATGGCTGCAGGTGTAGGAGGCGAATTCCGTCACCTTGATCGGCGCACCGGGATTGCCCATGCGGTATCCGCCCTCGGGCGTCTGGTCGACCGTGTCGGCCCATGTGGTGCCGGCGGGCGCGGGCACGGCGGCGACCGGTGCGCCGGACGGAGCGGAGGCGTTGCCGCCCTCCTTGCTGCCGCAGGCGGCGAGGGGAAGGATGAGCGCGGCGAGCGCAATGCCGATGATGGGTTTCATGTCTGTCTTTGCCTTCGGGGAAATCGTCGCTGGTGCTGTAGTTTACTTGGGAAGGGCGGGCAATGCGGCCTTCAGCCCGTCCCAGTCGTGCGGCTCGATCAGCTTGCCGTTGATGGTGAAGGACGGGGTGCCGGTGATGCCCACGGTCTTCCATGCGCTTTCCGTCATCGCCAGCACCTGCTTGAGCGCGGCGGGGTCGGCGATGCAGGCGTTGACCTGTGCCGGGGTGAAGCCGCGCTTGCCCATCAGGGTGACGAGGCCGGTCTTGGCGGCGATGTCCTGCATCGCGGGCACCTGCTCGGCCGGTTTGCCCGGCTGCGTGTCATAGGACATCAGCTGCTGCATCCACGCCTCCTGGTTCGCGAACAGCGCCTCGTGATTACCCCAGAAGCGGGCCTTGCCCCCGCAGCGGGCGAGCAGGGCAGCGGTCAGGTCGTATTTGTCACGCACGGCGTTGCGCACCTCGATGCTGACCTTCCCCGGTTTCACCCAGCCGGTGGCCAGCGGTCCGGTGCCTTCCGCGACGAAATGGGCGCAGTGGCTGCACGTATAGCTCACATATTCGATCACCTTCGTCGGTGCGGCGGGGTTGCCCATCTGGAAACCGCCCATGTCGGATACGCCGATGTGGCTGGTCCAGTCGGTCTTGCCGGCGGCGAGCGCGGCAAAGGGCAGAGTGACGAGGGCGAAACCGATGGCAAGGGCGCGGATGGTCATGGCGTGTGCGCTTTTCTGCATAAGGCGGTGCGGGGTCGGGGAAGGGTGTCTCAGCCGATCTTGGGCAGTCCGCTGGAATTGGCAAGGCCCTGTGCCAGCGATTCAAGAACGGTGCGCAGTTCCGGATCGCCGATGTCGCGCAGCGAATCGCCCAGTTCGACCGGCACCGGCCGCAGGTTGCGGGGCGGCGGCGCGCGTTCGGCGCGCACGACCGGCAGTTCGCCCTGCCGGATCGCCACCTTCGCCACGGCGCGATAGCCGAAGAAGCGGTTCACCCGTTCGATGATCTCCGGCATCACATGCTGGAGCATCGGCGCGAAGCCGCTGGCAACGATCAGGTTCAGCGTGCCGCCCGCCTTCTCCCCGACGGGAAAGCGAATCGATTCGGGGGCGGAGACGCCCGCATATTTCGCGCCGACGATCTCCCCCCAGCGGGTGACGATGCTGGACTGGACGAAACCGAACTTGCGGAAGGCGGCACGGCCGATGTCGGGCATCAGGTCTGCGATCGCGCGGCTGCCGCCCACACGAGGCCTGTCCGCAGCGGTCGTCGCCTCCGCTGCGCTTTTCGCCTTGCTGCTCTTCTTGGGCCGTTCCGTCATCGTCCGGTTAATGGCATAGGGCGGCCATGCCCGTCGATAGGAAGCTGCCTGCCTTTGTCGAAAAGCCGGTCGCGCCCGCCCTCCTCGCCTATTACGATCGCCACGCCCGTGTGCTGCCCTGGCGCGCGCCGCCCGGCGCCAACCGCGCCGATCCCTATCGCGTCTGGCTGTCGGAAATCATGCTCCAGCAGACGACGGTCACCGCCGTCATCCCCTATTTCCACAGGTTCACCGGGCGATGGCCGGACGTCGCCGCGCTGGCCGCCGCCGATGAGGGCGAGTTGATGGCGGCCTGGGCGGGACTTGGCTATTACGCCCGGGCGCGCAACCTCATCGCCTGCGCCCGTGCCGTGATCGCGGACCATGACGGACGCTTTCCGGACGAGGAGGCCGGGCTGCTCGCCTTGCCCGGCGTCGGCGCCTACACGGCGGCGGCGATCGCGGCGATCGCCTTCGGCCGCCGGGCGGTCGTGGTCGACGCGAATGTCGAGCGGGTGGTCGCGCGGCTCCATGCGATCGATACGCCGCTGCCTGCCGCCCGGCCGCTGATCCGCTCCGCCGCCGACGCGATCACGCCCGACGCACGCGCCGGAGATTTCGCGCAGGCGATGATGGATCTGGGCGCGACCGTGTGCACCCCGCGCCAGCCCGCCTGCGCGCTGTGCCCCTTGCGGACCATGTGCGATGCCTGCGCCACCGCCGATCCCGCCGCCTATCCGGTCAAGGCCGCGAAGAAGGCCCGGCCGCAACGTAGAGGCCATGTCTGGTGGATCGAGAGCGGGGACGCGGTCTGGCTGGAACGGCGGCCCGATCGCGGATTGCTCGGCGGCATGCGGGCGATGCCGACATCGGACTGGGGTGAGGCCGCAGCGGGCGATCCCGTCCATCCCGCCGCCGCGCAGTGGCGCACGCTGTCCGCGCCCGTCACCCATGTCTTCACCCATTTTTCCCTCGACCTCACGGTTCACCGCGCCGCCGTCGAAAGGGATTGCATGACCGGTCGGGCGGGGGAATGGTGGCCGCTCGACAGCATCGCGCAGGCGGGCCTCCCCACCCTGTTCGGCAAGGTGGCGCAGGCGATCCGCGAGGATGCGATGGAACAAGAGGACATATGATGTCGAACGACATGGCGCCGCCCCTCGGCTTCGTGGGCGGGACGCTCGACCGCGCCGATCAGGTCCGCGTCGATCCGGAGCAGTTCGCGCGGGCTTTCGCGGACCCCCGCGCCCGGCGGGTGATGCTCGACGGGCTGGACCCGGTGATCGTGGGCGACCGCCTGGCGACCGAGCCGCTGCCCGCCGTCGCCGCAGCGATCGAGCATCTGTTGCTCGGCATTGGCGACGATGGGCCGCTGTTCGTACGGCTCAGCGGCGCGGCATCCGCCCCCGGGCGGCCGTCACCCCGCATATGGGAAGCGGCGGGCCTGCTCACCGCCGACCAGCTCGCCCTCTACGGCACCGCGCGCAGCCTGGTCGACTGGCACGCGCGTCACCGCTTCTGTTCGACCTGCGGCAGCGGTACGGTCGTTCACAAGGGCGGCTGGGCGCGCAAATGCACGCAGGACGCGCATGTCGAATGTGGCGCCGAGCATTTTCCACGGGTCGATCCGGTGACGATCATGCTGGCCGAGCATGACGGGCGCGTGCTGGTGGGGCGCCAGCACGCGTGGCCGCCGGGCCGCTTTTCCGCACTCGCGGGCTTCGTCGAGCCGGGCGAGACGATCGAGGAAGCGGTTGCCCGCGAGCTGTGGGAGGAGGCGGGAATAAGGGTTTCCGAGGTCCGCTATGTGATGAGCCAGCCCTGGCCCTTCCCCTCCTCGCTGATGATCGCCTGCATGGCGCGGGCGGTCGACGACGTGCTGACGATCGACGAGACGGAGATCGAGGCGGCGATGTGGGTGGACGCGGACACCGTGCGCGCCGCGATGGCGGGCGGCGAGGATGCGCCGTTCGGCGCGCCGCCGCCGATGGCGGTCGCCCATCATCTGTTCCTCCACTGGCTCGGGCAGCGTTGATCCGGTGCGCCGCGCGTCCATTGCGCGGCGTGCGCCATGGGCGTAAGGCCCGAAGCTTCATAAGCAAGACAGTCGCAGGAACTACCCAACACCCATGCTCAGCCTAGACGAAGCGCAGAACCGCGCCGAAAGCCTGGTCGCGGCCGCTCGCAAGGCGGGCGCGGACGCCGCCGACGCCCTGTATCTGTGCCAGGCTGCGACTCAGGTTTCGGTGCGTCTGGGCGCGCTGGAGGATGTCGAGCGGTCGGAGGGCGAGGAGATCGGCCTGCGCGTCTTCGTCGGCCAGCGATCGGCCAGCATCTCCGCCTCCGACATGAATCCCGCCAGCCTGAACACGCTGGTCGAGCGGGCGGTGGCGATGGCGCGCGAGGCGCCTGAGGATCGCTTCGCCGGTCTGGCGCCCGAGGAGCGGCTGCTGCGCAAGCGTCCGGCGAACCTCGACCTTGCCGACGAGGAGGAGCCCGATCCGGTGGCGCTGCGCGAGCGCGCGGAAATCGCCGAGGACGCCGCCCGCAACGTGCCGGGCATCACCAACAGCGAGGGCGCGGGCGCATCGAGCGGCCGTACCCAGATCGCGCTGGCGACCAGCCATGGTTTCGCGGGCAGCTATGCGGCGACCTCTCATTCCACCTTCGTCAGCGTGCTGGCGGGCGAGGGATCGGGCATGCAGCGCGACCATGCGAGCCACGCCGCCCGCCATATCGCCGACCTCGACGATGCCGAGGCGATCGGCCAGCGCGCCGGGCAGCGCGCGGTCGCCCGCCTCAATCCCATGAAAATCGAAAGCGGGCAGATGCCGGTCATCTTCGACCCGCGCATCGGCTCCAGCATGGTCGGCCACCTGATCGGCGCTATCGTCGGCCCGGCCATCGCCCGCCGCTCCAGTTTCCTGCTCGACAGTCTGGGCGAGGCGATCTTCGACAGTAGCGTCACGATCCTTGACGATCCGTTGCGCACCCGCGGCCTGCGGTCCCGCCCGTTCGACGGGGAGGGGCTGCCGACGAAGGCGCAGGCGCTGGTGGAAAAGGGCGTGCTGACCGGTTGGCTGCTCGACAGCGCGTCGGCACGGCAACTCGGCCTCGATCCCACCGGCCATGCCGCGCGGGGCGGCGGTGGCGCGCCGGGCGCGGGGGCGAGCAATGTCCATATGGAACCCGGCACGGTGTCGCCCGGCGACCTGATGGCCGACGTGAGGCGCGGTATCTACGTCACCGAACTGATCGGCATGGGCGTGAACGGTGTCACCGGCGACTACAGCCGGGGGGCGTCTGGCTTCCTGATCGAGAACGGCGCGGTCGCCCATGCCGTGTCGGAGATCACGATCGCCGGGAACCTTAAGGACATGTTCCGCGCAATGGTGCCCGCGAACGACCTGCATTTCCGCTATGCCGTCAATGTGCCGACGATCCGTATCGACGGGATGACCATCGCCGGTGGGTGATGTCACGGCCAGACAGGTGGTGGAGGCCGCATCGGCCGCCGCCGACCACGCGCTGACGCTGTGGGCCGGCGGACAAACGCAGGTGCGCCAGTGGGAAAAGACGCCCGGCCACCCGGTTTGCGAAGCCGATATCGAGGTGAACCGGATGCTGCGCGCCGCGCTGGCCGGGATCGCGCCGGATGCGGGCTGGCTGTCGGAGGAGACGGTGGACAGCGCACACCGGCTGGACAGCGAACGGGTATGGGTGGTCGACCCGATCGACGGCACGCGCGACTATCTGCGCGGGCGGCCCGGCTGGGCGGTATCGGTGGCGCTGGTCGAGGCGGGGCTGCCTCGCCTTGCGGTGCTTGTCGCGCCCGCCCGCAACGAAACCTGGGTGGCGGAGGCGGGGACCGGTGCGCGCCGCAACGGGCGTGCGATCCATGCCGGTGGGCGGACCGAACTGCCCGGCGCGCGCGTCCCGGCGGAAAGCCTGCCCAAGGTGGACCGCGACCTGTGCCCGGTCGCGCGGCCGAACAGCATCGCGCTGCGCATGGCGATGGTCGCGGCGGACGAGGCGGACCTGGTCGCCACGGTACGCTGGGGCAATGAGTGGGATATTGCTGCGGCCGCGTTGATCGCGCAGGAGGCGGGCGCCAGCGTCAGCGACGCGCTGGGGCGCCCGCTCGCGTTCAACCAGCCCAATCCGACCGCCTTTGGCATATTATGCGCGGCGCCCGGCATTCACGCGGCGGCGGTCGAACGTCTGGCGCCCCGTGCCCGCGACCTGCTCGGGCCGATTTAGCGCAGCAGCCTATCGGAAGACGACGGTCCGCGCACCGCTCAGGAACACGCGGCGCTCGGCCGCCCAGAGTACCGCGCGGGACAGTACCTGCGCCTCTATGTCGCGGCCGATCCGGATCATGTCGTCCTCCGTCGCGCGATGGTCGACGCGCTCCACCGCCTGCTCGATGATCGGCCCCTCGTCGAGGTCGGTGGTGACGAAATGGGCAGTGGCACCGATCAGCTTCACGCCGCGTGCGTAGGCACGCTGATAGGGCCGCGCGCCCTTGAAACTGGGTAAAAAGCTGTGATGAATGTTGATGCAGCGGCCAGAAAGGCGATGGGCCATGCCGGCGGAGAGGATCTGCATGTAGCGTGCGAGGATCAACTGGTCCGCCGCCGCCGCCTCGAACAGTTCCAGCATCCGCGCCTCCTGCGCCGCCTTCCCCGCTTCGGCCGGGGGCAGCAGGTGGAACGGAATGCCGTGCCATTCTGTGAGCGCGCGCAGGCTGTCATGGTTGGAGACGACGCCCGCAATCTCCACCGGCAGCGTGCCGGTGCGCCAGCGGTGGAGAAGATCGTTCAGGCAATGTCCACCCTTCGACACCGCGATCAGCAGACGGGGGCGATAGCTGTCGGGCACGATGTCCCATTCGAGCGCGAAGGCGTCGGCGGTCGGCGCGAAACGGGCGCGCAGCCCCGCCAGGTCATCCGGGAAGGCCGGACCCGCGCCCCGGAACGCGACCCGCATGAAAAAGCGATCGGCGTCCGGATCGGCATATTGCTGGCTGTCGAGAATGAAGCCATCCATCGCGGCGAGCGCCGTCCCTACCGCCGCGACGATGCCGACGCGGTCCTTGCAGGCGATGGTGAGGATGAAGCTTGCGGGGGGCGTCGTCGTCATACTGTGTCCGGTCAACGGGGGCGCGTCCAGAGCGTGGCCGGGCGCGCGATGGGGCGATACCAGCGCGCCCGTGAGAGCGCCAGCCACCAGCCGCGCCAGAGCCAGCCGATCTTGTCCCGCTTCGGTGTGACGATCCGGCTGTCCCAGGCGTGCTCGCCGCGCCGCGCTACCTCCCGTGCGATATCGCCATAGATGCCCGCCGCCGCCAGCACCGCCCATGCCGACCGCAACGGCAGCGCGGGCGTGCCGCGCCGGGCACTCTGTTCATAGGCCGCCGCCATCGTCGCAAGGCGCCTGCCCAGCACGGAGAGGCGCGGGCGCAGCCAGGGTTTCATCAGTTCGCCCGGCGGCATGTCCATCTCCGCCAGCCATTCCTGCGGCAGGTAGCAGCGTCCGGCGCGCTCGTCCTCCGCAACGTCGCGGGCGATGTTGGCGAGCTGGAAGGCGAGACCGAGGTCGCAGGCGCGGTCGAGCGTCGCGTGGTCGTCCGGGTCGACACCCATCACCACCGCCATCATCAGCCCGACGGCGCCGGCCACATGATAGCAATATTGCAGCAGATCGGCCTCCGTTCGCGGGCGCCAGTCCCGCGCGTCGAGCGCAAATCCCTCTATCAGATCATCGGCGAAACGGTGGGGGATGCGGCACTCGGCCGCGACCAGCCCGAAGCCGTCGAATGCCGGATCGCCGGTCGGCTCCCCGCGCAGCGCTGCGGCGGTCAGCGCCCGGATGGTCGACAGGCGGCGTTGCGCGTCGGGCGCGCCGGGACCGGCGGGCGTCATCTCCCCGCCATGATCCTGCCCGTCGGCCAGGTCGTCGCACTTGCGGCACCAGGCGTAGAGCAGCCATGCCCGCTCGCGCGTGACCGGATCGAACAGCTTCGAGGCCATGGCGAAGGATTTGGAGCCACGCGCGATGCTGGCCCGCGCATGGGCGACAAGTTCCGCCCGGCCTGCCGTCAAAGCCGCCCGGCCTTCATCCCGAAGATGGTTTCGTGCGGGGTGTAGGCGGCCATGGCCGCGATCAGCGAGTCGATGTCGTCGGCATGCACGATGATCCCGGCATGCTGTGCCCGGATGAAGCCGGTCTCTATCATGTGCCGGTTGAAGGCGATCAGATGATCGTAATAGCCCGCCACGTTCAGCAGGCCGACCGGCTTGTCATGATAGCCAAGTTGCGCCCAGCTCACCGCCTCCCACAACTCGTCCATCGTGCCGACGCCGCCGGGGATGGTGACGAAGCCGTCGGAGAGGGCGGTAAACTGTGCCTTGCGCTCGTGCATCGTCTCGACGACGTGCAGTTCGGTGCAGCCCAGATGCGCGACCTCGCTGTCCACAAGCGCGCGGGGGATGACGCCGATGACCTCGCCGCCCGCCTCCAGCGTCGCGTCGGCGATCGCGCCCATCAGGCCGAGGCGGCCACCGCCGTAGACAAGGCCGATGCCGCGCGTGGCCAGTGTCTGCCCGACGAGGCGGGCGCATTCGATATAGGCCGGATCGGCAGGGGACGCCGATCCGCAATAGACGGCGAGACGCTTCATCACTGCTTCATATCCTCGAGTATCAGGCCGGCGGTAGCCTTCGCGCTGCCGACCACGCCGGGAATGCCCGCGCCCGGATGCGTGCCCGCGCCGACGATGTAGAGATTGCCGATCACGTCGTCCCGATTGTGCGCGCGGAGCCAGGCGCTCTGGGTCAGGAGCGGTTCGAGGCTGAAGGCGTTGCCCATATGGGCGCCCAGGTCGCGGGCGAAGTCGGGCGGGGCGTAATGGAACTGCGTGACGATGCGCGAGCGGATGTCGGGGATCAGGCGCCGCTCGATCTCGTCCAGGATGCGTTCGGCATAGGCCGGGCCGACGCGGCTCCAGTCGATCGGCAGCTTGCCCATATGCGGCACCGGCGCAAGCGCGTAGAAGGTCGAACAGCCCTCCGGCGCGAGGCCCGGATCGGTGATCGTCGGATGGTGGAGATAGAGCGAGAAATCGGCCGGCAATATGCCGTGCTGGTAGAGGTCGGTCAGCAACCCCTCGTAGCGCGGGCCGAACAGGATCATGTGGTGGGGAATGCCCGGCCAGCTGCCCTTGATACCGAAATGCACGAGGAACAGGCTGGGTGACCAGCGCTTGCGCTCCAAGGTGTCGGCGTTGCGCGCGCCGCGGATATGGTCGCGCAGGAAGCCGCGATAGGTGGTCATCAGGTCGGCGTTGCTGGCGATCACGTCCGCCTCGCCATGCCAGCCGCCGCGCGTGCGTACGCCCGTCGCCCGGTCGCCCATCGTCTCGATCACCTCGACCGGGTCACCCAGCCGCAGCGTGCCGCCGATCCGTTCGAAATGCGCCGCCATCGCCGCGACCAGCCGGTTGGTCCCGCCCTTCGCGAACCAGACGCCGCCCTCTTTCTCCAGCGTGTGAATGAGGGCGTAGATGGCGCTGGTCGACATCGGGTTGCCGCCGACCAGCAGCGTGTGGAAGGACAGCGCCTCACGCAGCTTCTCGTTGCGCACGAAGCTCGACACCATCGAATAGACCGAGCGCCACGCCTGATGCCGGGCAAGCGCGGGCGCGGCCTTCACCATCGAGGCGAAATCGAGGAACGGCACCGCACCGAGCCGCCTGTACCCCTCGGCGCAGACGCCCGCCGAGTAGTCGACGAACCGCTCGTAGCCCGCGATGTCGGCCGGATCGAGTTTCCCGATCTCGTGCCGCAACGCCGCCTCGTCATTGGAATAGTCGAAGTTCGTGCCGTCGGGCCAGTTGAGGCGGTAGAAGGGGCTGACCGGCATCAGGGTCACGTCCTGCGCCATGTCGTGGCCGGTCAGGCGCCACAGTTCGGCGAGGCAGTCGGGGTCGGTGATCACGGTCGGCCCGGCGTCGAACGTGAAGCCGTCGCGGTGCCAGACATAGGCGCGGCCGCCGGGGCGGTCCCGCGCCTCGACAAGCACGGTCTCGACCCCCGCCGCCTGCAGGCGGATGGCGAGTGCAAGGCCGCCGAATCCGGCGCCGATGACGATAGCTCTGCGAGTCAAAGCCTCTCCGCCTGTCAAAAGTCTGTCCCGATCATCGGGCGGATCGATCCGTCAATGCGCGCATGGCGCTCCTTATGGGCACCGGAGGCTTTCCGCACAAGATGCGCATCCGGTCGAGGGGCGTCGAGCGCCCGGCATAGAAGCGGCCGATCAGCGGCTCGGACAGGTGGTAGAAGCGGGCGAAGACGCGAAAGCGCTCGGCGGGCGCGGCGGCGTGGAACAGCATCCGGTCGAGCAGGCGATAATAGCCGCCCGCGCGCCAGTGGCGCGTTGCGCGTTCGCGGGTCAGGCGGGCGAGGGCTGTGCCGTCCATCGGCCAGGCGTCGGCGATGGCGGCGGCGGCGCGCACGGCGTCGGGCAGGGAGTAACCGGTGGTCGGGTGGAACAGGCCTGCGCGCACGCCTGCGCGGGCGACCGTGTCACCGGTGGGCCAGAACCGGTCGAAGTCGCCGCCGGTCAGTACCGGCAGCACGCCGGTCTCCTCCCGTTCCACCGCCGCGATCCGCCAGCCCTTGCGCGCGGCATAGGCGGCGATCCGTTCCCGGAGCAGTGCGGCGGGCAGGTCGTCGGACGTGCTGTAATAGGTATCCTCGACGAACAGTCGATCCTCGCCGGTGGGCAGCAAGTAGACGAAACGGTATCCGTCCGACTGGTCGACGGTGGCGTCCATGATGACCGGATGGAGTAGGCCATGGGGTGCGGCGAGGCGCACCTCCTGCCCAAGGAATTTCTGCCAGCCGCAGCGCAGGGCGGAAAGGTCGCTGCCGCCGCGCGCGTCGATCACCGCGCCCGCGACGATATTGGTGCCGTCGGCCAGCGTGACCGCGCCCGGCGACAGGGCGACGACGGCGCAGCCGGTGATGATCTGCGCCGCGCCCGTCATGCTGCGGCGCAGATGCCGGTCGAACCGGTCCGAAGTGATGCTGTTATAGGCGCCCGTCAGCGTCCGTTCGTAACCGGGAAAGCGGACCATGTGCCCGGTCGTCCAGCGATGCGTGACGAGCGGTTCCACCAGCCAACGGTCGGAAGGGTCGATGTCGGCGTCGAAGAACGACCAGATATGATTGCCGCCCAGCATCGGCCCGCTTTCCAGCAACAGCACGCATGCTTCCGGATGGCGAGCGGTGAGCGCGAGCGCGATCAGTCCGCCGGCCAGACCGCCGCCGACGATGGCGATGTCGCAGGAGGAGGAGCGGGTCACGTCCCCTCGTTAGCCGTTCCGGCCTGCCGCCGATAGCCGGTTGCGGATCCGGGATATATAGGATAGGGGGGTATGCTATGGGACATATTGTTTCGGATCGTCAGAAGCTGCTCGATCGCGTACGCCGGATCGCAGGGCAGGTCGCGGCCGTCGAACGCCAGCTGACCGGCGAGGCGGACTGCTCCGCCACGCTGCAACTCGTCGCCTCCGTGCGCGGCGCGGTCGGCGGGCTGATGGAGGAACTGATCGAAAGCCATGTGCGCGACCATGTCGCGCGCCCGGGCCTCAGTGACGGCGAGCGGCAGGCGGCGTCGGAGGAACTCCTTGCCCTCATCCGGCGCTACGGGAAGTGAAATGAGCATGACCGACCATTCCGGCCACGATCACGGCGGCCATCATCATGGAGGGGCGTGCCACGGTCACGACCATGACCATGGGTCGCCCGCCATTGCCGTTCAGAGCGTGGATGGCGATGACGATGGCGAGGACAGCCACTATTTCGACCATATCTATCTCGCCGCCTCGCACGACACCAACCATCGCCGCACCTTGTGGGTCACCTGGCTGACGGCGGTGACGATGGTGGTGGAGATCGCCGCCGGATGGATGACCGGATCGATGGCGTTGCTCGCCGACGGTTTCCACATGGCCACCCATGCCGGGGCGCTGGCGGTGGCCGCCGCCGCCTATTCCTACGCGCGCAAGCATGCCCGCAACGCCCGCTTCACCTTCGGCACGGGCAAGATCGGCGACCTTGCCGGCTTCGCGTCGGCCCTGCTGCTCGCCATCGTGTCGGCCGGTATCGCGGTCGAAGCGGGCATGCGCCTGTTCGAGCCGGTGACGGTGGCGTTCGGCGACGCGATCCTGGTCGCGGTCATCGGCCTGATCATCAACCTGGTCAGCGCGCTGATGCTGGGGGATGGGCATGGACACGACCATGGGCATGATCACGGGGGTCACGATCATCAGGCGCACGGGCATCGCGACAACAATCTGCGCGCCGCCTATGTCCATGTGCTGGCGGATGCGTTGACGTCCGTGCTGGCGATCGGCGCGCTGGTGGCCGGGCGCTATCTCGGCTGGTGGTGGATGGACCCGGCGGTCGGCCTGCTGGGTTCGGTCGTCATCGCCCGCTGGTCATGGAGCCTGATGAAGGATACCGCCTCCGTCCTGCTCGACATGGCAGAGCCGCGCCTGACCGCCCGGGTCCGCCGCCTCCTGGAGGCGCGGGGCGCGACGCTTGCCGACCTGCACGTCTGGCGCATCGGTCCGCACGCCCATGCCGCGATCGTCAGCCTGTCGGGCGCCGCCGACGTTCAGGCGCTGCGCACCGCGCTCGCCGAGATACCCGGGCTCGTCCACGTCACGCTGGAATGCCGGTAGGCGCGCACCTTCAGTTACCGGCGGCCAGCGCGTCCATGATCTGCCGCACGGGCGAGAGGTCGTAGCCGGCGGCGGCGGCCTGCGCGGCGAGTACATCGGGCTTGTCGCCCGCCTTCGTCCGCGTCAGCGCCCACAGCAATGTGCTGCGCGTGCCGGAGCGGCAGAAGGCCAGCACCTTGCCGCCGCCCGCCTGGTCGAGCGCTTCGCGCATCCCGTCGATCTGCCAGGGCGCAAAGCCCGCGTGCGTCACCGGCACGGCGGCGTAGGCGATGCCCGCCGCTTGTGCCGCGGCCTCTATGTCAGCGCCGTCGGGCTGGCCGGGCTCCTCGCCCTCCGGCCGGTTGTTGACGATCATGACGACGCCCAGATCCTTCGCGGCCGCGACGTCGTCCGCCACGATCTGGGGCGAGACGAACAGGGTGTCGGTCAGCTGGCGGAACATAAGCGCGGTCCTTTCATCCAATCACGATCGGGCAATCAGGCATAAGCCCGCAGCACATCCAGGAACGCCTGTCCATAGGCATCCCGCTTGCGCTGGCCGACACCGGTGATGGTGCCGAGCTCCGAAAGACTTGCCGGGCGTTGCGCCGCGAAGTCGCGCAGGGTGCTGTCGTGGAAGATCACATAGGGCGGCACGCCCGCCTCCTGCGCCAGTTCGCGGCGGCAGGCGCGCAGTGCCTCGAACAGCGGATCGCCGACCGGATTGGCCTCTGCCCCGTTGCGGGCGTTGCGGCGGCGGCGCTCCCGGCGTGGCGGCAGGATCAGGCTTACCGCCTCCTCGCCGCGCAGGATCGGCCGGGCATTGGGGCCGAGCATCAGCCCGCCATGCTCGTTGGTCTCCAGCGCGTCGCGCACCAGCAGCGCGCGCGAGACGGGGCGCAGCAGCGCCGTCTCGTCACCCTCCACGATGCCATAGACGGAGATGCGATCATGGCCGCGCTCGCGGATCTTGTCGGTGGCGGCGCCGGTCAGCACCGCCTCGATATGGCCGACGCCGAAGCTCTGGCCCGTGCGATAGACGGCGGACAGAAACTTGCGGGCCGTTTCCGTCGCATCGATGCTGGCGGGAGGGGTCAGGCAGTTGTCGCAATTGCCGCAGGTCGCCGGAGGATGCTCGCCGAAATGGCGCAGCAGCACGGCGCGGCGGCAGCCGCCGGTCTCCACCAGCGCACCCAGCGCCCCGATCCGTGCGCGTTCCCCCTGCTGCCGGGCCTCGTCCAGTTCGAAGATGCGCTGGCGGGCGCGGGCGAAATCCTCCGCGCCCCAGAACAGATGCGCCTCGGCCGGGTCGCCGTCGCGCCCGGCGCGGCCGCTTTCCTGATAATAGCCCTCGATCGACTTGGGCAGGCCTGCATGCGCGACGAAGCGCACGTCCGGTTTGTCGATGCCCATGCCGAAGGCGATGGTGGCGACCATCACCATGTCCTCGGACGCGATGAAGGCGGCTTGGTTGCCGGCGCGCACCTCCGGCGGCAGCCCGGCGTGATAGGCGCGTACTTCCCGCCCGCCGGTCGACAGGCTGGCGGCGAGCTTCTCGGTTGCGGCGCGGGTCTGGGCATAGACGATGCCGGGGCCGGGCTGGCGGGCGACGAGGTCGGCGATCTGGCGGGTGAGGCCGTCGCGCGGGTGCACGGCGTAGCGGATATTGGGCCGGTCAAAGCCCGCGACGATCATCCCCTCATGCGGAATACCGAGCTGGACGAGGATGTCCTCGCGCGTGTGGGCGTCGGCGGTGGCGGTGAGCGCCAGGCGCGGGACGTCCGCGAACTCGTCGAGCAACGGGCGCAGCAAGCGATAGTCGGGGCGGAAGTCGTGGCCCCATTCGGATACGCAATGCGCCTCGTCGATCGCGAACAAGGCCAGTGGTGCCGAACGCAGCAGGTTGCGAAAGGCTTCCCCCGTTGCCCGCTCCGGCGCGACATAGAGCAGGTCGAGGTCGCCCGCCCGGAACCGCTCCTGTGTCTCGCGCCAGTCGGCGTCGACCGAGGTCAGGCTGGCGGCGCGGATGCCGATCGCCTGCGCCGAGCGCAGCTGGTCGTGCATCAGCGCGATCAGCGGCGAGACGACCACGCAGCAACCGGACAGGGCAAGCGCGGGCAACTGGTAGCACAGCGACTTGCCCGCGCCGGTCGGCATGATGGCCAGCGTGCGCTGCCCCGCCATCACGCGCGAGACGACGGAATGCTGGACGCCGCGGAACGCGGGGAACCCGAAGCTGTCCTTGAGGATTGTTTCGATGTCCGGGCTCATCGCCTGCGCTTTAGAGCGTGATCGCGCCACGGCAAAGGGGGCAAAACCCGGACAGGATGAGGATGGAAGAATGAGCGACCAGATCGTGATCCTGCTTTGCATCGCCTGCTACATGGCGGGCAGCGTTGCTGGTATGGCGACGCTGCTGCTTGTACGGCGCGGCGCGCGCATCGACCTGTACGACCAGATGATCGCATCGTCCCGTCGTCGGGTCCGGCCGATGCGCTGAGGCGCGCCGACGCCCAATGACGGCGTGGCGATGACGGCGTGCTGGCAACGGCAGGGCGAAACGTCAGGCGAGTACGTCGTCGAGGCCGAGATCCTCGGTCTTGCGCTCTGCCGCCTGCCGCGTCCACATCGTCGCGTAGAGGCCGCCCGCCGCCAGCAGTTCGGTGTGGGTGCCGCGCTCCGCCACCTCGCCCTGATCGAGCACCAGTATCTCGTCCGCTTCCACCACCGTCGACAGGCGGTGTGCGACGACGATGGTCGTGCGCCGCCGCGAAATTTCCCCGAGCACCTCCTGGATCGCGGCTTCCGTCCGGCTGTCGAGTGCGCTCGTCGCCTCGTCGAGGACGAGGATCGGCGGATCCTTCAACAGTGTGCGGGCGATGGCGACGCGCTGCTTTTCCCCGCCGGAGAGTTTCAGGCCGCGTTCGCCGACACGCGTGTTGTAGCCGTCGGGTAGCGACTGGATGAAGTCGTGGATCGACGCGCCGCGCGCCGCCGCCTCGATCTCCGCCTGTGTCGCGCCTGCCTTGCCGTAGCCGATATTGTAGCCGATCGTGTCGTTGAAGAGGACCATGTCCTGCGGCACGATGCCGATCGCGGCGCGCAGCGATGCCTGCGTCACCTCCGCTATGTCCTGTCCGTCGATCAGGATGCGGCCGCCGTCGATGTTGTAGAAGCGGAACAACAGGCGCGCGATCGTCGACTTGCCAGCGCCCGAAGGGCCGACGATGGCGAGCGTGCCGCCCGGCGGTATCAGGAAACTGACCCCCTTCAGGATCGTTCGCCCGGGATCGTAGCCGAACACGACGGTATCGAAGCGGACCTCGCCCAACCCGACCTTCAGCGCCGGAGCATCGGGCGCGTCGCGCACCTCCTGCTGTGTGTCGACCAGGCGGAACATTGCCTCCATATCGATCAGGCCCTGCCGGATGGTGCGATAGACCATGCCGAGCAGGTCGAGCGGCCGGAACAGCTGCGCGAGGAGGGTGTTCACCAGCACCACGTCGCCGGTGGTGAACTGGCCCCGGCTCCAGCCCCAGACGGTATAGCCCATCGCGCCCGCCATCATCAGGTTGGTGATCAGCGACTGGCCGATGTTGAGCCAGGCGAGGCTGTTCTCCGACTTGACCGCCGCCTCGGCATAGCGGCGCATCGACGTGCCGTAGCGCTCCGCCTCCCGCGCTTCGGCGCCGAAATACTTGACCGTCTCGAAATTCAGCAGGCTGTCGACGGCGTGGGCGACGGCGCCGGTGTCGAGATCGACCATCTCCCGGCGCAGGGCGTTGCGCCATTCGGTGATGGCGCGGGTGAACCAGATGTAGAGTGCGACCATCGCGACGGTGGCGACGACCATGCCGGGGCCGAATTTCACGAGGAAGATGATGCAGACCGCCGTCAGCTCGACGATCGTCGGAGCGATGTTGAAGAGCAGGAAATAGAGCATCGTGTCGATGCTCTTTGTCCCGCGCTCCACCACCTTCGTGACGCCGCCGGTCTTGCGATCGAGGTGGAAGCGCAGCGACAGGCGGTGCAGGTGGGCGAATACATGTTCCGAAAGGCGCCGTGTCGCTTCCTGCCCCACGCGCTCGAACACGACGTTGCGGACATTGTCGAACGCCACCGAGGCGAAGCGCGCCCCCGCATAGGCGGCGACCAGTGCGACGGCGAGGCCGACGGCCGGTTCCAGCCCCGGCGCCATGCGGTCGACGGCTGCCTTGTAGGCGAAGGGCATGATCAGCCCGGCGGCCTTTGCGGCGAGCACCAGCAGCATCGACAGCACGACCCTGCGCCGCAGCGCGGGCGCGTCGGCCGGCCAGAGATAGATAAGGAAACGGCGCAGCGTGGCCCATGCGGGCGGCGCGCTGTCCTGCGCCGTGGGAAGATCGGGAGGCATTGCGGGAATTTAGAGCGTGCGTGCCGGAAATCCAGAGCAGTGATGCAATCGGGCCCGCAAAGACGCTGTCCGCCGGGTTCAGCCCGTCATCCGGAGCGATGGGTTGGGCTGGGCGGGATCGGGCCGGGTTGAATCGGCCTGTACCGGATCGATCAGGGGCGCGTCGATGAGGAAGGCGGGCGTGTAGGCGGGCTCGCCATCGCGCTTCACTGCCACACGGTCGCGTCCGGCTGCCTTCGCTTCATAGAGTGCGGCGTCGGCACGCGCGACCGCGTCCGCCAGTGCTTCGTCCTGAGCATGCAGCAGCGACAGGCCGAAGCTGGCCGAGAGGGCCCCCTCTATGCCGTCCGCCATCCAGTCATGCGCGGCGAAGGCGCCGCGTACGCTGGTGGCGAAGCGTGATGCCTCCAGAGTGTCCGCGCCGGGCAGATAGACCACGAACTCCTCACCGCCGCAGCGCGCGGCGATGGCGTTGCGGGGCATGCGGTTGCGGATGATCCCGGCGAGCGCCGCGATCACCCGGTCGCCGGCGGCATGGCCGAAGCTGTCGTTGATCCGCTTGAAATGGTCGATGTCGCACATCAGCACGGCGCCGGACCGCGCGCCTGCCGTCCGCTGCTCCAGTGCATTGTCGAAACCGCGCCGATTGTGAAGGCCGGTCAGCGGGTCGGTGAAGGCGTCGCGGCGATAGCCCGCGATCATCGTCATCACCTCCACCGTCAGCGCGACGAGCGCCATCAGCGTACCCAGCACGCTCGCCAGCGTCTGCATCAGGAACGCATATTGGGTGGAGAGGAACGACGTCACCGGACCGGACGGCGTGGTGATGAACACTGTACTGATCCGCAATATGCTGTCGAGTGCGACGAGGCAGACGGCGGCGAACAGGGCGCGTTCGGCCGGACGGCGCATCCGCCCCACCATGCCGCCGAGCGCGACAAGGATCAGGGCGAGGCAACCGATGTCGGACGCGATCAGTTCGCCGCGCAGGCTGCCCGCCATGCGTGCCCCGATACAGAAGGCAAGCGAGACGAAAAGGATCGGCAGGCGGATGGCGAGCAGCGACGGGCGGCCGACCCGCGCGAGGATCGCCTGGCCGTAGCAGAGATAGGCGAGGGCGAAGAGGGTGTCGGCGACGATCGCCCAGGCGCGGCCGGGCATGAGGAGGGCGATGACGGGGATGCAGAACGCAACCGCCGCCAGCAGATAGCCCAGGGCCCAATAGAGCGCAGGGGCGGCTCCTGCCCTCCACACATAGAGGAACGTGCCGCCGAACAGCGCCATCGAGATCGGCAAAAGGAAGGCGAAATCGTCGCCCATATGTCGCTCTGGTCTTCAGTCCCCGGGGCGCTGCACGGGGTACAGCGCCCTCAAGGAACAGGCCCTAGACACAGGCCGTTAACAATGATTGTACGATGCGGCGAGCCGTTGCGCCGTTCCGCCGCGCGCCGTCAGTCGCGCAGCAGGTCGTTGATCGCGGTCTTCGACCGGGTCTGGGCATCGACGCGCTTCACGATCACGGCGCAGGCAAGGTTCGGGCCCGGCGTGCCGTCGGGCAGCGGCTTGCCCGGCAGGCTGCCCGGCACCACGACCGAATAAGGCGGCACTTCGCCGATGAACACTTCCCCGGTGGTGCGGTCCACGATCTTGGTGGTGCTGGTGATGAACACGCCCATGGAGAGGACCGAACCCTTGCCGACGCGCACGCCCTCCACGACCTCCGACCGGGCGCCGATGAAGCAGTTATCCTCGATGATCACCGGGTCCGCCTGCAGCGGTTCCAGCACGCCGCCCAGGCCCACGCCGCCCGACAGGTGCACATTGCGGCCGACCTGCGCGCAGCTGCCGACTGTCGCCCAGGTGTCGACCATCGTGCCCTCACCCACGAACGCGCCGATGTTGACGAAGCTGGGCATCAGGATGACCCCCTTCGAGATGTGCGCGCCATGGCGGGCGAAGGCGCCGGGGACGGCGCGGAAGCCGGCGGCACGAAACTGCGTCTCGCCCCATCCTGCGAACTTGCTCGGCACCTTGTCCCACCAGGACGATCCGTTGGGACCACCGGGGATCAGCGCGTTGTCGTTGAGGCGGAAGGAGAGCAGCACCGCCTTCTTCAGCCACTGGTTGACCTGCCAGCCCTCGCCCACCGGCTCGGCGACACGCGCCCGGCCGGAATCCAGGAGGTTCAGCGCCTCCGCCACGGCCTCGCGCACCGCGCCCTCCGTGGTGAGGCCGATGTCGGCGCGTCCTTCCCAGGCGGCGTCGATGGTCGAGATCAGCGATTGCGTGGTCATGTCAGGCTCCGGTGATGTGGCCGAGGAACGGCGATAGATGATCGGTTTCGAAATCGATGAAGTCCGGGTGCGCGCCGACATCGCCGGCCTCCGACCCGTTGTTGATCCATATGGTGGTCATGCCGATGGCCTTGGCGGGCATGAGGTTGCGGGCCATGTCCTCGAAAAAGGCCGACCGCCGGGCGTCGAGGTCATGGGCGGCACAAAGCGCGGCATAGCCCGACGGGTCGGGCTTCGGGATGTACCGGCAGGCGTGGATGTCGTGGATCAGCTCGAACGCGTCTGTGAGGCCGAGGCGGTCGAGGACGCGCCGGGCATAGGGTGCGTCACCATTGGTGAAGATCAGGCGGCGGCCGGGCAGTGCGGCGATCCGCGCGTTGAGGGCCGTGTCGACCTCCAGCCGGTCGAGCGAGATATCGTGCACGAATTCGAGGAAGGTGCGCGGGTCGGTGCCGTAGTTCGCCATCAGCCCGGCGAGCGTCGTCCCATGTTCCATGAAGAAGCGCTTCTGCACCACGCGCGCCTCCACCGGATCGCAACCGAGCAGGCCCTGGATGAACTCACCCATCTTGACGTCGATCAGGCCGAACAGGTCCGCTTTCGCCGGATAGAGGGTATTGTCGAGATCGAAGATCCAGGCGTCCACATGGGACCAGTCATGTCCGTCCTCGGCGCGCATGGCCGGGGCCTATCCGCGCAAGCGGTGCAGAACAAGCCGCAGCGGCAAAATAATGTTAGGATATGATGGGGCAAAGGGGATGCGCATGGGAGGGTTCGGGAACATGGGGCATCGGGGGAATCGTTTCGGGAGCGCCGTCGCGCTGCTGGCGACGTGCGCGTTGGCGGCATGCGGCGGCGGGGGAGGCGGCGGTGTCGCATCGACGCCGACGCCCGCACCTGCGCCAAGTCCCACACCGACGCCGTCGCCAGCCCCCACGCCGACGCCGAGTGCCACCAACTACAGGACCAGCGAATATAGCCGCTCTTATGGTCTGGACCCGGCCAACGCCATCGTCGCCTACCAGAACGGTGCCAGCGGCGCGGGCGTGACCGTGGGCGTCATCGACAGCGGCATCGCCAGCGGCAATGCCGAATTCACCGGGCGTATATCGAGCGCGTCGGCAGCATTCGCCGGCAACACGTCGATCGCCGACGAGGACGGCCACGGAACCGAGGTCGCGACCATCCTGGCGGCGGCGCGCAACGACCAGGTCGTCATGGGCATGGCCTGGGGCGCCACGATCATGGCGTTGCGCACGGACACGCCCGGCAGCTGCGCGGCACGGGCCGCGAATGCGACGGAAAGCACATGTTCCCACAATACCGACGCGATTACCCAGGCGCTCGACCATGCGCGCACCAATGGGGCGCGTGTCGTGAACATCTCGCTGGGGGGCGACGCGGCGCCCGCGAACTTGCTCGCCGCAGTCAGCCGGGCGACGGCGGCGGGCGTCATCATCGTCGTGTCTGCGGGCAACGACGCGGCGACGACGCCCGACGCCTTCGCCCGTTCATTCGCCGATCCCTCGGTGTCCCACGGGCTGGTCATCATCGCCGCGTCGACCACCATCGGCGGATCGCATTCCAGTTTCTCCAACGGTGCGCAGGGCTATGAGACGACGACCTTGTCGGCGGTGGGCGAGGGGCTGTTGACGCAGGATCAGAACGGCACGCTGTACCAGGTCGGCGGCACGTCCTTCTCGGCGCCGCAGATCGCGGGTGCGGCGGCGCTGCTGGCGCAGGCGTTCCCGAACCTGACCAGCGCGCAGATCGTGCAGTTGCTGCTCTCGCGGGCAACCGATGCCGGCGCGAGCGGCGCCGATGCCGTCTATGGCGCGGGGCTGCTGAACGTCGGCGCGGCCTTCGCGCCCGCAGGGGCGACCAGCCTCGCGGGAACGCAGACGCCGGTGTCGCTGACCCTCAACGGGTCGCTCTCGACGCCGATGGGCGATGCAGGAGAGATGGGCAGCACCAGTGCCGTCGCCCTCGACAGCTACGGCCGCGCTTATGGGGTCAACCTGAAGCCGACGCTGCGCGCCAACCTGCCCGGCCTGACGCTGGCGCCTGCGCTTCAGATCCGCCAGCACAGTGTCGCGGTCGATGCCGGGCCGGTGACCGTGGCGGTCAGCATTGCGCCCGGCTGGGGCTCGGGTACCGGCATCGGCGGTTCCGTCGAGACGCGCGACCTGATGTTGTCCAGTACCGACGCGCAACGGGCACGGGCGCTCTCGGGCTCGATCCTGCTACGGCTGGGCAAGGCGACCACCGTGTCGTTCGGCTTCTCGCAGGGGGCGGGCAGCCTTGGCGCGCGGGTCGACGGCGCGAGCGAACCCGCGTTCCTGATCGCCGGGGCGACGCAGGGGGAACTGGGCTTCGATCGCGTCGCGGGCAACGCGATGGCGCTGCGGCAGCAGGTCGCGCCGAATGTCGCGCTGACCGCGCGGGCGGAGCAGGGGCGTGCCTGGCGGACGACCCGCGATCCGATGCTCGACGCGTGGGAGCGTGACGGGCGCGACGGCTATGCCACCGTCGGTATCGGCGCGCAGGGTTGGACCGGGCCGCTGACCGTGTCGCTCGGTTTGACCTATCTGCGGGAGGAGGACACGCTGCTCGGCGCCCGCTTCGCGCCGTCGATCGGCGCGCTGTCCGGACGGACGTTGTTCCTCGACAGCGGCATGGCGCTGGAGCCGGGCAATGGCTGGCGGCTGGCGGCGGCGTACCGGCAGGGATGGACGGACGGCAGCGGCGCCCCGCTGCGCACCGGCGCATGGAGCATCGACGGCGAGAAGCGGGGGGTCGTCGACCCGCGCGACCGGCTGGCGCTGCGCGTGTCGCAACCGCTGCGAGTGGAGGCGGGCGGCCTCGGCCTGTTGCTGCCCACCGGCTATGACTATGCCACGGCGACAGCGACCTACAGCCGCGAGCGGCTGAGCCTTGTGCCGCGCGGGCGGGAGGTCACAGCCGAGACGGTCTATTCCGCGCCCTTCGGCGCGGGCTGGCTGACCGCCAACGCCTATTGGCGGCGGCAGAGCGGCAATCTTGCCTGGTATCCCGACGATCTTGGCGGCGCTGTGCGTTTCAGCATGGATTTCTGATCGGGGTCAGAGCGGCTTGCGGTAAAGCACCTGCCGTCCGGCTTCCTCGAAGCCCAGCGCCTCATGCCACTGGTGGCTGAGTATGTTGTCGAGGTCGGCGTCGGAGCCCAGCATCTCATAGTCGCCCGCCCGCGCTCGGGCTTCGATCGCGTCCAGCAGCATGCGCGCTGCGCCGCTGCGGCGATGCTCCGGCGCGATCCAGATCGCCTCGAGATGCGGATAGGGCTCGACCGGGCTGCCGTCGAACAGGGCGCGGAGCTGCACTTCGGCAAAGCCGACGGGGCGGCCACCCTCGTTGAACAGGATCAGGTTCCACAGGCGATCGGGCTCGTCGAGCAGGAACTCCAGTTCTTCCTCCAGCTCGTCGCGGTCGGCGTCCGGCCATAACGCCGCACGCATGTCCGCCCAGGCGGGAATGTCACTCGGCCGGGCGGGAGCGACCTTCAAGCGGTCAGACCGTGAAGCTCTCGCCGCAGCCGCAGCTGCCCTTGGCATTGGGATTGTTGAAGACGAAACCGGCGGTGAAGTCATCCTCCACCCAGTCCATCGTCGACCCGATCAGGTACAGCACCGATGCGCCGTCGATGTAGAAGGTCCCGCCGGGAGTCTCGATCTTCTCGTCGAACTTCGCTTCCTCGGTCACATAGTCGACCGAATAGGCAAGGCCCGAGCAGCCACGGCGGGGCGTCGACAGCTTGACGCCGATCGCGCCCTCCGGCGCCTTGTTCATCAGGTCGGTGATCCGCTGCTCGGCGCTTGCCGTCAGCGTGACGGCGGCGGGGCGGACGCGGGTCTTCGTCTCCGTGGTCATCACAGCATCCCCAGTTCGAGCTTTGCCTCGTCGCTCATCTTGGCCGGATCCCATGGCGGATCCCAGACCAGATTGACCTCCACGTCGCCGACGCCGGGCACCGCACCGACGCGCAGTTCGACCTCGGCGGGCATGGATTCGGCGACCGGGCAATGCGGCGTCGTCAGCGTCATGGTGACGACCACATGCCCGCCATCGGCCACGTCGACGCCGTAGATGAGGCCGAGATCATAGATGTTGACCGGAATCTCGGGATCGAAAATGTCCTTCAGCGCCTCGATCACGCCCTCATAGATGTCGCCGCCCGGCTCGCCCGCCTGCAGCGGCGCCGGTGTCTGCGACAGGAAGCCGTCCAGATAATCGCGCTTGCGCTCACCGGTCCCGGCAGCAGCCTCCGGCGCGGTATCGTCCCCGACGCGGGCCTTGGGCGGCGCTTCGACGCCGTCGACCTCTTCGACCAGAATCTTGTTCTCTTCGTTCATCCGAAGATTTTCCTCACTCGTTCGATCCCGCGCACCAGCGCTGCGACATCGCTTTCGTCGCTATAGATGCCAAAGCTCGCCCGCGCCGTCGCCTCGACACCCAGATGCCGCATCAGCGGCTGGGCGCAGTGGTGCCCGGCACGGATCGCCACACCGTCCTCGTCCAATATGGTGCCGACATCGTGCGGATGCACCCCCTCCACCTCGAAGGACAGGATGCCCGCCGAATCCTCCGGTCCGAAGACGCGGACGGAGTTGAGCGCGTGCAGCGCGTCGCGCGCCTGCGCGACCAGCGCGCATTCATGGGCATGGATGGCGTCCAGCCCGATCGCCTCAACATAATCGATGGCGGCGGCGAGGCCGACGACGCCGACGATATGGGGCGTGCCCGCCTCGAACCGGGTCGGGGCGGGGGCATAGGTCGTCTTCTCGAACGTCACCTTGTCGATCATCGACCCGCCGCCCTGATAGGGGGGCATGGCATCCAGTATCTCCTGCCGCGCCCACAGCACGCCGATCCCGGTCGGCCCGTAGAGCTTGTGCGCGGAGAAGACGTAGAAGTCGCAGCCGATGGCGGTCACGTCGACGGGCAGGCGCGGCACTGCCTGACAGCCGTCGACCAGCAGCTTCGCGCCGACGGAATGCGCGATATCCGCCGCGCGGCGGCAGTCGAGGACGCTACCCAGCACGTTGGATACATGGGCGAGCGCGACCATCCTGTGTTCGGGGCGGATCATGGCCCGCATCGCGTCGAGGTCGATCCGGCCGTCCTGCGTCAGCGGCACCACGTCGATGTGCGCGCCGACCTCCTCCGCGATCATCTGCCAGGGGACGATGTTGCTGTGATGCTCAAGGGTCGAGAGCAGGATGCGGTCGCCCGCCTTCAGGTTCGCCCGGCCCCAGCTCTGGGCGACGAGATTGATGCCTTCCGTCGCGCCGCGCACATAGACGATTTCGCTGTCAGCCTTCGCGCCGATAAACCGTGCGACCTTCCGTCGGGCCGCCTCATAGGCGAGCGTCATGTTCGCCGAGCGTGCATAGACGCCGCGATGCACGGTCGCATAATCCTCGCCATAGGCGCGGGCGATGGCGTCGATGACGTGCCTTGGTTTCTGCGCGGTGGCGGCGCTGTCGAGATAATGCCAGTCGCCGACGCCGGGAAAGTCGTGGCGCAACGTCAAGAGAGTGGCGTCCTCAGCCGGGCGTGCCAAGGCAGTGCCGCGGACAATTCCCTCCAGCTTGCTCATACCAGCGTCTCCAGCTTGGCAAGGGCCGCCGCTTCCAGCCGCTCCTTCACTGCCTCGTCCGCGACATCGTCGAACACGCCGGCAACGAACGCCTTCAGCAGCAGCGTCTTGGCCGTCGCCGGGTCCATGCCACGCGAGGCCATGTAGAACAGCGCCTGCCGGTCCAACTCACCGACTGTCGCGCCGTGGGCGCATTTCACGTCGTCGGCGTAGATTTCCAGTTCCGGCTTGGCGTTCGCGGTCGCCGTCCGGTCGAGGAGCATCGCCTTCACCGACTGGAACGCATCGGTCCGCTGTGCATCGCGGGCGACGTTGATCGAGCCGAGATAGCTGCCGGTCGCCCGGCTCGCGAGGATCGATCGGATCGTCTGGCCGCTCGTCGCGTCGGGCAGGGCGTGGGTGACGCTGGTGACGATCTCCAGCGTCTGTTCGCCGCCGCCGATGATCGCACCGTTCAACTCGAAATGGCTGCCCTTGCCCAGAGTCACCGCAAAGGTGACGCGGCCGAGCCGCCCGCCGACGTTCAGCACATGGAAGTCCAGCCGCGCGCCATCCGCGATGTCGATCACATAGTCGCGCACCGCGACCGCACCGTCGGCAGCATCCTGCAACAGGTGGCGATGCGCGCTCTCGCCCGACGCGACGGCGATGCGTTCGGCCGCAGGCACCGGCCATACCGTGGCCACCGCCTCCAGGTCGCTATAGCGCCAGGCTTCATCCTTGCGCGTTGGAAGGGCCAGTGCGGTCACGCGGCCACCACCTCTGCATAGCCCTCGCGCTCCAGTTCCAGCGCCAGTTCGGGTCCGCCTGACTTCACGATCCGCCCGGCCGCCAGCACATGCACGAAGTCCGGCTTCACATAGTCGAGCAGCCGCTGGTAATGGGTGATCAGCAGCACCGCCTTGTCGGGTTTTCTCATGATTGCGTTGATCCCCGCGCCCACGGTCTTGAGCGCGTCGATGTCGAGGCCGCTGTCGGTTTCGTCGAGGATCGCGAGCTTCGGGTCGAGGATGCCCATCTGCACCATCTCGGCCCGCTTCTTCTCGCCGCCGGAAAAGCCGACATTCACCGGGCGCTTCAACATCTCCATGTCGAGGCCGAGCAGGCCGGCCTTTTCCTTGGCGAGCTTGATGAACTCGCCGCCGGACAGCGGCGCCTCTCCCCGCGCCTTGCGCTGCGAATTCAGGCTCTCGCGCAGGAACTGAAGGTTCGACACGCCGGGAATCTCGACCGGATACTGGAAGCCCAGGAACAGGCCCGCGGCGGCGCGCTCATATGGTTCCATCTCGAACAGGTCGGCCCCCTCGAAGGTCGCGCTGCCGCCCGTCACTTCATAGCCGGGCCGCCCGCCGAGCGTGTAGGCGAGCGTCGACTTGCCCGCGCCGTTCGGCCCCATGATCGCATGGACCTCCCCCGCGTCGATGGAAAGCGACAGGCCCTTCAGGATAGCCTTGCCGTCGATGGCGTTGGTGAGGTTTTCAATCTTGAGCATCGAAATCACTTGTCCTTGCGCGGATTGAGCATGCCCGCGACGATCAAAACAAAGAAGGAAGAGAAGATCGCAATCCCGATGGCGATCCAGCTTGCCGGGTTCACCCCACGCTCCCCTCAAGCGAAATGCCCAGCAGTTTCTGCGCTTCGACGGCGAATTCCATCGGTAGTTGCTGCAGCACTTCCTTGGCGAAGCCGTTGACGATCAGCGACACTGCGCTTTCATGGTCGAGGCCGCGCTGCATCGCGTAGAACAGTTGGTCGTCGCTGATCTTCGATGTCGTCGCTTCATGCTCGATCTGCGCGGACGGGTTCTTCACCTCGATATAGGGCACGGTATGCGCGCCGCACCGGTCGCCCAGCAGCAGGCTGTCACACTGGGTGAAGTTGCGCACGCCCTCCGCGCCCGGCGCCACGCGCACGAGACCGCGATAGGTGTTGTTGCTGTGCCCGGCCGAAATGCCCTTCGACACGATGGTCGAACGCGATCCCTTGCCGTTGTGGATCATCTTCGTGCCGGTGTCGGCCTGCTGCATGTTGTTGGTGAGCGCGACGGAGTAGAATTCGCCGACGCTGTTCTCGCCGTTCAGCACGCAGCTCGGATATTTCCAGGTGATGGCGCTGCCGGTTTCCACCTGCGTCCAGCTGACCTTGCTGTTCCGGCCCTGGCACAGCGCGCGCTTGGTCACGAAATTATAGATGCCGCCCTTGCCGTCCGCATCACCGGGATACCAGTTCTGCACGGTCGAATATTTGATCTCCGCATCGTCCAGCGCGACCAGCTCGACGACCGCCGCGTGCAACTGGTTCTCGTCACGCATCGGCGCGGTGCAGCCTTCGAGATAGCTGACATAGCTGCCCTTGTCGGCGACGATCAGCGTCCGCTCAAACTGCCCCGTATTCTCGGCATTGATGCGGAAATAGGTGCTCAGTTCCATCGGGCAGCGCACGCCCTCCGGGATGTAGACGAAGGTGCCGTCGGAAAAGACCGCGCAGTTGAGCGTCGCGAAATAATTATCGTGCATCGGCACGACCTTGCCCAGCCACTTCTTCACGAGGTCCGGATATTCGCGCACCGCCTCGCTGATCGAACGGAAGATGACGCCCGCCTCCTCCAACTCCTTGCGGAATGTGGTGGCGACCGACACGCTGTCGAACACCGCATCGACGGCGACCTTGCGGCTGCCCTTCACCCCGGCCAGCACTTCCTGCTCGGCGATCGGGATACCCAGCTTCTGATAGGTGGCCAGGATTTCCGGATCGACCTCGTCGAGCGAATTCAGCTCCGCCTTCTTCTTCGGCTCGGCATAATAATAGGCGTCCTGGTAATCGATCGGCGGGACATTGAGCTTGGCCCAGTCCGGCGCCTCCATCGTCTGCCACTGGCGGAATGCCTTCAGGCGCCACTCCAATAACCATTCCGGTTCGTTTTTCTTGGCCGAAATGAACCGGACCGTATTCTCGTCCAGCCCCTTGGGCGCAAAGTCCTGCTCGATCGCGGACGACCAGCCATGTTCGTAGGTCGAGGCGCGTTCGGCCGCTTCGTGGGCTTCGCGGTTGCGGATCGTCGTGGCGTCGTCGGTCATGCGGATTCTCTGGACAGGCTATTGAGGGTGACGCCGGCCAGCGCCCCCCTGATGGCGCCGTTGACGGCGCTCCAATGCGGGCGGACCCGGCAGTTCGATTCGAGGGCGCAGTCGTGCCGCCCCGGATCACCCTCGACACAGGCGGTCATTGCGATCGGTCCCTCGACCGCCTCGACGATGTCGGCGAGGCTGATCGCCTCCGGCTCGCGCGCGAGCATGAAGCCACCGCCGGTGCCGCGGGAGGAATCGAGAAGACCGGCAATCGCGAGTCGGCCCAGCAGCTTTTGCGCAGTGGGCAGCGGCACGCCGGTCTGCGCGGCGATGTCGGTCGCCGACAGGCGCGCATCGCCCGCCCGCGCAGCGGCGGACATGACGACGATCGCATAGTCGGCAAGGCTCGACAGCCGCATTCGTGATCCTCAATCGGAGTGAATCGTTCCGATTGGGCATGTGGTCCGCCGGGGCCGGGAAATCAAGCGCAAATCATGGGGCGGCCTTGCCCCGCTTCGGGATGGGGGCGTCTCAGCTGATGCGGTTGATCTCCGCGACGCTGCCTACCATTGCCCGGCGCTGAAGGGTCAGGCGGGCGACGTCGGTCGGTTCGGTCTTGAGCTGGTGCGGGGTCAGGCCGACGAAATGCTTGACCTCCCGGATGAAGTGCGACTGGTCGTAGAACACGCCGTCGACCTTCTCCATCCAGTCCTGCTTGTCGAGCGCGACATCAGCCGCGCAGCGCAGCGCACGGAACTTGCGGGCCAGATATTTGGGTGGCGCGCCGTGGACGCGGTTGGCGTAGCGGGCCACCTGGCGGGCGGAAAGCCCGCTGGCCTGAACCAGTGCCTCGACCCGGGGTGAAGGTTCCCCCGCCAGCCAGGCGTCGCAGATGCGGATGAAACTGTTCGTCGCGGCGCTCATCGGCCTGAGGCAGGAGGCGAGAAGCCTCCATAGCGGCTCCAGCGCCTGACCGGGGTCGTCCATGCTGCGCATCGCCGTGAGCAGCGCACCGCTTCCCGGCGAAAGAATGGCGTTCATATCGGCCACGCCGTCGGCCAGATCACTGGCGTCGCCAAGATGCAGGGCCGCCCATCCCAGCGGCAGGATGGACACGCCGAACGCCTGAAGCGGCCCTTCCACCTGAAATCGAGTGGCGCCCATTGTCGGCCCCAGCAGACAGCAATCGAACGTTCGCGCCGTGCGTCCGTCATGGAAATGATAGTCGCCCGTGCCGGCCAGCATGAAACGCAGTTGCGCGAAATCGGCGCGGGTCACATCCGATACGGCGGGCTTGTCGGCGGTGAACAGATAGGCCGGGCCGAAATATTCCTTCAGCGACTCGGGCGGCGGAAAATAGGTGAGATCGACAAGGCCGGGGGGGTCTGCATCGGGGTAGCGATGACGCATTTACGGGCGCCTCCCTCGCTGTCCGGTGCTCCAGTTGACGCCGTTAACCATAATACCCCCGGCAAACAATTGGGCGGCATGGGACGGAATCGCAAGGCTTTCCGGCGGTTGCATCCGGATCGGGACCAAATGTTGTTGAAATGTACAGGAAAAAAATGGCCCGGCGGGCAAAATGCCCGACCGGGCCAAGTAAAAGGTCTCTTGAGTACTCGACTAAGAGCCCTTCGGGTCGCAGCCGCCCTGTACGCCAGATGAATCGCTCTTTTATTGGATGGATTCGACATTTCTCGACAGCGGGGCTGCAAAATGTGCAATGCGGTACAAAAGGTGATTCCGGGCGTGTCGTTTCGGTACATATCTTAACGAATAGATTAACGATTCCAGTGCGTTTGGTGCCATCGGCTGCGACGAGGAGAAAATATTGCAAATGCTGTACCGCGCGATCCGCCCGCTGCTCTTCCGCCTGGACGCCGAAAATGCGCATCGCTGGACGGTTCGTGCGCTGAGGGCGATGCCGGTGGGCCGGCCAGGTCCAGCCGATCCGCTGCTCGCCACACGGGTTGCGGGACTCGCCTTTCCCAACCCGGTGGGACTCGCCGCCGGCTTCGACAAGGATGGCGAGGTCGCGCACAAGATGCATGCGCTCGGCTTCGGTTTCGCGGAACTGGGGACGCTGACGCCGCTGCCGCAGGAGGGCAATCCCCGCCCGCGCCTGTTCCGGCTGGTCGAGGACGGGGCGGTCATCAATCGCATGGGCTTCAACAATGGCGGGCAGGCGGCGGCGGTGGCGCGGCTGGCGTCGCATGACCGGCGGGGCAGCATCGTCGGCGTCAATATCGGCGCGAACAAGGATGCGGTGGACCGGATCGCTGACTATGCGACGGGCGTACGTACGATGGCGGCCCATGCCGATTATCTGACCGTCAACATCTCCTCGCCCAACACTCCAGGGTTGCGCGCGCTTCAGGACCGGGCGGCGCTCGATGCGCTGCTGGCGGCGGTGATGGCGGCAAGGGCGGACGTGATGGCGGGACGGAACGGGCCGCTGCCGGTCTTCCTGAAGGTTGCGCCGGACCTGGAACCCGGAGACGTCGACGATATCGCCGCATGCTGCATCGACCACAGGATCGACGCGCTGATCGTTTCCAACACGACGATCAGCCGCCCTGCGCTGCGCTCGCACCACGCGGGGGAGGCCGGGGGGCTTTCGGGCGCGCCGCTGCGCGACCTTGCGCTCGCGCGGCTGCGCGATTTTCGCGCTACGGTCGGCACGCGCCTGCCGCTGATCGCCGCAGGCGGTATCGCGAGTGCCGGGGACGCCTATGCACGCATCCGTGCGGGCGCGGTCCTGGTCCAGCTCTACAGCGCGATGGTCTATGAAGGGCCGACGCTAGCACGGCGGATCAATGCCGGGCTGCGGGAACTGCTGCTGCGCGACGGCTTCGCCAATGTCGCCGACGCCGTGGGTGTCGACGCCTGAGACCGGTCTGGTGCGGGCCAACGCGATAATTAAGGGTTTGTGCCCGGCATGGAGGCGGATAGGTAGGGCGTCATGATACGCCGCATCGTCCTCGCCGTCGCGCTTTCCCTTTTGATCCTCCCCGCAGCCGCCCCGGCCCGGACCGCCGACAAGGCGATGACCGGCGTCGTTTCCGCCGCCGATCCGCGCGCGGCGGAGGCCGGGCAGTCGATCCTGCGCAAGGGCGGCACGGCCACCGACGCGGCGATCGCGATGATGCTGGCGCTGAACGTTGTGGAGCCGCACAACAGCGGGATCGGCGGCGGCGGCTTCATGGTTCATCATGACGGGCGCACCGGCCTGATCGACACGATCGACGGGCGGGAGGCCGCGCCCGCCTCCGCCAAACCCGATCGTTTCCTGGACGCGGACGGAAAGCCCCTGCCGTTCATTCAGGCATGGCCGGGCGGCTATTCGGTCGGCGTGCCGGGAAATCTGCGCCTTGCCGCCATGGCCCACGCCAAATGGGGACGTCTGCCCTGGTCCGATCTGTTCCAGCCGGCGATCAAGCTGGCCGAGAACGGCTTTGAGGTGAACCAGCGGCTGAACACCGCGATTACGGCGGTCAAAGGTATCTGGGCGGATTTCCCAGAGTTGCAGAAGCTGTTCTGGCGCGATGGTGAGCCGTTGCCCGTCGGCGCGACCATGAAGAACCCCGCGCTCGCGCAGATGCTGCGGCGGATCGCGGCGGAGGGGCCGGACGCCTTCTACAAAGGGGACAACGCCCAGGCGATCGTCGACGCGGTGCGCAATGCGCCGCGCAATCCCACGACCCTGACCCTCGACGACCTCGCGGCCTATCAGGCGAAGGAGCGTCCGCCGATCTGCGGCCATTATCGCGTCTACAAGGTGTGCGGCATGGGCCCGCCATCTTCCGGCGCAGTGACGGTACTCGAGATACTGGGGATGCTGGAGCGGTTCGACCTGAAGGCGCTGGGCAAGGATTCGCCTGTCGCATGGCATCTGTTCGGCGAGGCGATCCAACTCGCCTATGCCGACCGCAACGCCTATCTGGGCGATCCCGATTTCGTGAAGAACCCGGTCGCCGGGATGATCAACCCCGCCTATCTGGCACGGCGATCGCAACTGATCCGGCCCGACCATGCGCTCGGCACCTACAAGCCCGGCCGGCCGGCGGGCGCGCCCCGGCGGACGGCGGCACTGCCCGGCGAGATCATGGGCACCAGCCATTTCGTAGCCGTCGACCGGGAAGGCGATATCACGGCGATGACCTCGACCGTCGAAAGCTTCTTCGGCAGCCAACTGACCGTCAACGGCTATGTCCTCAACAACGAGCTGACAGACTTCACCTTCGCGCCGGAGAAGAACGGGGCGCCCGTCGCCAATCGGGTGGAGGGCGGCAAGCGGCCGCTGTCCTCGATGTCGCCGACCATTGTCTATGACGCCGACGACCAGCCGATCTTCACGGTCGGCGCGGCGGGCGGCACGACCATCATCACCCAGGTCGCGAAGGCGATCGTCGCCCATTTCGACTGGGGCCTGTCTGCGCAGGATTCGATCGCGCTGCCGCTGCTGTTTTTCAACAAGGACGGGTTGGTGATCGAGCAGGGCACGCCGCTGGAGGCAATGAAACCGGCACTTGAGGCGATGGGGCACACCGTCACCACCTCTCGACTCGGCCTGAAGGCCAACGCGGCCGAGCGCATGGAGGACGGCAGGTGGGTAGGCGCCGCCGACCCGCGCAGCCCCGGCAAGTCCCTCCAGGAATAAGCGCATCCATCAACAAGCGTACAATCGCCATGAGCGGGTAGCCGTTACGGAATCGGGCGGTTATAGGCTCTTGGCGTGCAGACCGGTAATGGCCGGCATCATCAGGAGCAAGGAATGCCAGCGACCGAGACCTTCCCCAATCTCGTCACCATGTTCTTCACCCGCGCGGCCGAGCGTGGCGATGCGCCGTTCCTGTGGCGCAAGGCGCAGGGGACATGGCAGCCGCTGAGCTGGGCGGAAACCGCGCGGCAGGTGAGCGCGCTGGCCGCGGCGCTGCGTGCCGAGGGGCTGCGTCCGGGCGATCCGGTGATGCTGGTCAGCGAGAACCGGCCGGAATTCTGCATCGCGGACCTTGCCATCATGGCGGCGGGTTGCGTCACCGTGCCGACCTACACCACCAATACCACGCGCGATCACCAGCATATCCTGACCGACAGTGGCGCGCGGGCCGTCATCGTGTCGACGGCAAAGCTCGCCGCAACACTGATGCCTGCCGTGTTGCGTTCGCAGGCGGGGCTGGTCATCGGCATGGAACCGATCCGCGCGGCGCAGGGCGACTGTCGCTGCCTGGAGTGGGCCCCGCTGATAGCGGCGCACCCGGCCAATGTCGCGCAATGCGCTGCGGCGCAGACGGCGACGCGCGATGATCTGGCCTGTATCGTCTACACCAGCGGCACCGGCGGGGCGCCGCGCGGCGTGATGCAGCATCACGGTGCGATCCTGTCCAATATCGAAGGCGCGCGCGCCGTTCTGAGCGAGGATTTCGGCGAAGGGGACGAGGTGTTCCTCTCCTTCCTGCCGTTGTCCCACGCCTATGAGCATACCGGCGGCCAGTTCCTGCCGATCCTGATCGGCGGGCAGATTTATTATTCCGAGGGACTGGAGAAGCTGGCGTCCAACATCGAGGAGGTGGCGCCGACCATCATGGTCGTCGTGCCCCGCCTGTTCGAGGTACTGCGCGCCCGCGTGATCAAGGCGGTGGAGAAGCAGGGGCGCATCCCCCATTATCTGATGGAGCAGGCGGTGTGCATCGGCGCGCGGGCGGCGGCGGGCAAGCGCTCGCTGCTCGATCTGCCGAAGAAGGCGCTGATCGACCGCACGCTCGCGCCCAAGGTGCGCAAGCGCTTCGGCGGGCGGATGAAGGCGATGGTGTCGGGCGGCGCGCCGCTGAACCCGGATGTCGGCCTGTTCTTCCAGTCGCTCGGCATCACCCTGCTTCAAGGCTATGGTCAGACGGAGGCGGGGCCGGTGATCAGCTGCAATCGTCCGAAGGCAGGCATCGCCATGGACACGGTCGGGCCGCCGCTGGATGGCGTCGAGGTGAAGGTAGCCGACGACGGCGAGTTGCTGGTGCGCGGCGAACTGGTGATGAAGGGGTACTGGCGCAATCCGGTCGAGACCGAGCGGGTGCTGGAGGGCGGCTGGCTGCACACCGGCGATATCGGCGAGATCGACGGGCAGGGGCGCATCCGCATCACCGACCGGAAGAAGGACCTGATTGTCAACGACAAGGGCGAGAATGTCTCACCGCAGAAGGTGGAGGGCATGCTGACCCTTCAGCCGGAAATCGGACAGGCGATGGTGTCGGGCGACAAGCGGCCGCATCTCGTCGGGCTGCTGGTGCCGGACGCCGACTGGCTGCGTGAATGGGCTGCGGCGAACGGCCGCGCGGCGACCGAACTGTCAGCCCTGACCGGCGACGCCGGACTGCACGCGGCCCTGCGGGAGGCGGTCGACCGGGTAAACCGTGACCTGTCCGTCACCGAACGGGTGCGCCGGTTCATCCTTGCCGACGAAGCGTTCACGATCGCGAACGAGGAGATGACGCCCTCGCTCAAGATCCGCCGCCACGTGATCCGCGCCCGTTACCAGGCGCGGCTCGACGCACTGTACAAGGCGGAGTGAGGCGTGAGGGTAGAGGTGAATGACCGGATGGGTAGGAGAAGGAGCCCGTCTGATTTACCCCGCCACCCCAGCCTTCGCCGGGGTGACGAAATGTGGCCGCTATCTATTGGTCCGGCTTGGGTTTGCGATAGGGAACGAAGTCGCCGAGTGCGCAGGCGCCGGTCTGGATGCCGCTCACCAGATCGGCGACGCGGACCATGTCACCCCGGCAGAGTTGCCCGCCATAGCTGGTGATGATCGGTACGTCGCCCCGCTCAAGCCCGCCGCAGCGACCGATCAGGCGGTTCTGGTACACAAGGTTGCGGCCTGATTTGTAGAGCAGCACCTCTGCGCTGATCGCGCGCATGTCCATGTGGGCGGACTGGGAGATGCAACTCACTTTCTCCCCGGCGACCTTGCCGGCCAGTTCCTTCTCCAGCGCCTCGGCCTGTTTGGGGTTCAGCTTCGGGGGCTGCTGTGGTCCCGACGCGCAGGCCGAGAGTGCCAGGCAGGCTGACGCGGCGGGCAGCAGCACGAGCAGCCTGTTGCGCATGATGGCCTTCTTCATTGTCTTGCTCCTCCCCATTGAGACGGCGCCGGACGCCGCTTACCGTCAGAATGCGTCCTTGGCGGCGCGCAGCCGGGCGAGCGTGTCGGCATCCGGCGCGCGCATGAAGACGTTGGTGTCGCGCTCCAGCGCGATCGTCGTCGGTACGGTCGCTTCACCGGTGGCGCGGGCCGCATCGATCGCCGCCGCCCGCGCGCGGATCGCGGCATTGCCGGGATCAGCGGCCAGCGCGAAGCGGGCGTTGGACTGCGTATATTCGTGTGCGCAGTAGACCATGGTCTCGCCCGGCAGCGCGGCGAAGCGGGTCAGGTTGCGATGCATCTGTGCCGCCGTCCCCTCGAACAGGCGGCCGCATCCCATTGCGAACAGCGTGTCGCCGACGAACAGGATGTCGTCCTGCGGCAGATGGTAGGCGATGTGCCCGGCGGTATGGGCGGGCACCTCCATCACGCGGGCGGCATGATTGCCCAACGTTACCACGTCGCCTTCGCCAACCTGCACATCGAGCGTCGGGATTTTCGCGGCCTCGGCCGCAGGTCCGGTGATCGTGCAACCGGGAGAGGCCGCCCTGATACCGGCATTGCCGCCGGTGTGATCGGGGTGCCAGCGGGTGTTCCAGATCTGGTCGATGGTCCAGCCGCGCGCGGCCGCCGCATCGAGGACCGGCTCCGCGACCGACGGGTCGATCGCGACCGTGCCGCCGCCGTCGGGATCATGCAGCAGCCAGACATAATTGTCGCTCAGCACCGGTACGCGCACCACTTCCAGCATTGCTTGCCTCTCCTGCGGACGAGATCCCGTCACCAGACGCCTGTGTTGGGCATCGAGGCCCAGGGTTCGGCCGGTTCCAGGCTGCCGTCCTGCTGCAACAGTTCGATCGAGATGTTGTCCGGCGTACGGACGAACGCCATGTGGCCGTCGCGCGGCGGGCGGTTGATCGTGACGCCGCCGTCCATCAGGCGCTGGCACGTGTCGTAGATATTCTCGACGCGATAGGCGAGATGGCCGAAATTACGGCCGCCATCATAGGTTTCTGCCTTCCCGTCCGCAGGTGGCCAGTTGTAGGTCAGTTCGACCTGCGCCTCCTCGTCACCCGGCGCGGCGAGGAACACCAATGTGAAACGCCCGGCCTCATTGTCGAAACGGCGCTGTTCCGCGAGGCCCAGAAGGTTGAAGAAGCGGACCGTCGCGTCGACGTCGGTCACGCGGATCATGCTATGCAGATATTTGGGCATCGAATCGCAAAACTCCGTTCGTCGCTCGTCAGCAACGGTTCATCTGCGTGGTGGCAGAAGCGCGTACCGCTAGAATAGGGCTATCGGCGCCCGAATTGAAGGTGAGGAGCAAAGTTTCATGAGCCTCGACAATCGGAACGTCATTCTTCTTGCGAGCGCCGGGCTGCTCGCCGTGGGCATGATCGCGGGCGGCTATCTGCTGGGCGACGGGCTGACCCGGGCGAAGGCGGCGGACCGTTCGGTGACGGTACGTGGCCTGTCCGAGCGGAACGTGACGGCGGACCTTGCGACATGGACGATCAACTATTCGGCCACCGGCTTCGACCTGCCGACGGTGCGCGGCGAGATCGACACCAATACCAAGGCGTTGCAGGAGTATTTCCGGGGCCTTGGCTTCAAGCCGCAGGACCTCAGGCCCACGGGCGCCAGCGTCAACCAATATTACAACAATGGCGTCAACACGATCACCATCAACCAGCGGATGCAGTTGCGCACGACCGATATCGCCCGTGCGCAGCGGGCCGTCGCGGAACAGTTCGACCTCGTCCGTCGTGGCGTCACCCTTCAGGAAGGGTCGGGCATGGTCTACAGCTTCACGAAGCTGAACGATGTAAAGGCGCCGATGGTGGCGGAGGCGACGAAGGATGCGCGCAAGGCGGCCGAGCAGTTCGCCAAGGACAGCGGTGCGGATGTGGGCGGCATCAAGAGCGCGACCCAGGGCTATTTCTCGATCGACGCGCGCGACGGCGAGGAGGGCGGCGGCGGAGGCGACACGCCGTACAAGAAGGTGCGGGTGGTGACGACGGTCGATTTCTACCTGAGGTGACGTGGGGCAGCCGGGCTATTTCGGCGGCGGCACGCGGGTCCATATCTGCGAGCGACAGCCGACCCGGCCGATCAGGCACCCCTTGCCCTCTATATGGTTGGCGTCGATGACCCGGATCGTGCCGGAGAAGGTCTTGCCGATATCGGGCACGAACACCCGCCCGCGCCACAGGTCCGGCGCTTCCTGCCGGAAGTCCTGAAACAGCGATTCGCCGACCAGCGGATCGGTCCCGCCGCGCGCGGCATCCGCCTTCGCCTTGTCGTTTGCCCACAGCACGACGCCGCACATTGCCTTGCCGCATGGCTCCGCGCGGACATGGACGCTGCCGCTGGGGTTGCGCCAGATACCGAACGAGCGGTCGGCGGCCGGTGCGCCGGTCGAGACGCCCGAGGCAAGAAGGACGGCCAGTATGGCGTTGCGGCAGTGCATGAGCGTTTCCCCCGGGATATGCCGGCGGCATCATAGCGTGTGCGCGGCGATCATCCATTGCGGAATAGGCCGGATCATCGCCGTGTCGTTCAGTTGGCCTTTGGGGCGTCCTGCGGCTTTGCGCTGTCCTGCGTCGCCAGTTCGGCGAGATTGGCGCTCGCTGCTTTGCCGGAGACGGAGTCCGGCGCGATCTTCACCGCGCGGTCCCACGCTGCCCTGGCGGCGTCCGGCTGGTCGGAGAGGATCGCGACATTCCCTTCCTCCAGCGCGACGGATGCATCATCGGGGGAGAGTTTCACCGCCTGCGCCACATGTTTCCGCGCGAGGGGCAGGTCTTTCATCCGCCGCGCCAGTGTCGCCGACAACAGCCAGGCGAGCGGATCCTGCGGCGCCTGCATGATCGCGCGATCCATGTCCGCACGCGCCGCCTGCGGTTGGTTGAGCGCGACGAGGGCGCGGGCGCGGTCCAGATAGACCTCCCCCTTCGCGATCCCGTCGGGCAGTCCGCGCGCCAGCGCGGCGTCGAAATGCGCGCGCGCCTTGGCCGGGTCGCCGCCCGCCAGCGCGGCATTGCCTGCCTGCGCCCATAGCCGTGCGCCATCCGGCACGCTGCCGCCGCGCTCCGCCTCATCCGCGGCTTGTTCGAAGGCGACCGTGGCCGGCGTCCAGCGTTCGCCCTTAGCCAGCGAGAAGCCGAGGCATTCACGCGCCCGGAAGCCGCCATGATCGACCCGCCAGGCCTCCGCGAACCGGGCGCCCTCGTCGGGATTGCCGGTGCCCGCGTCGAGGCACGCCTGAAACTTGGCGGCGACGTCGGGTGCCATCGGGAGTGGCTGTTGCGCTTTTGCGCTGTCCTTTCCCTTCTCTGCCGCCGCCGCTTCTGCGGCGGCCGCACGCTTGTCAGCCGCGCGCTGGCGCGATCGGTCCATCACGGCTTCCGTTTCCGGGCTGTAGCCCTGCATGGCGAGGAGGAGGGCGAGGGGGGCGAGGATCATGCGGGGTCCGGAAGACTGGCGACGGTGGCGAGCAGGTGCGCGATGTCCGCATCGCGCGAGAGCCGATGGTCGCCGTCCTTAATCAGCAGCGTCTGCACGTCGGATGAACGCACCGCCTGCGCGATGCGCAACGCGGTATCCCATGGCACATTGGGGTCGCGCTGGCCCTGAAGCAGGCGCACGGGACAATCGATGGCGACGGGCCCGCCGAGAAGCAGGTTTGCCTGACCCGAACGGTGGAAGGCCAGCGTCGTCACATAGGGCTGGTCACCATAAGGCGTATCCTCGACCAATCGCCCGTCCGCCTCCATCCGTGCCAGTTGGGCAGGGGTAAACCCCCAGTCGGTGAAGTCGGGCGCGGCGGCGATGCCGACCAGTGCGGCCGTCCGGTCCGGCCGTGCGAGCGCGATCAGTAGGGCGAGCCAGCCGCCCATCGACGAGCCGACCAGCACGGCCGGCCCGTTCGTGAGCGTGTCGATCAGGAACAGGGCGTCGTCCCGCCAACTGGCAAGCGTGCCCTCCTCGAACGCGCCTTCGCTGGCGCCGCAGCCCGCATAATCGAGGCGCAGCATCGCGCGGCCAGCCGTCGCCGCCCAGGCATCGAGCGCGACCGCCTTTCCGCCGTCCATGTCGGACATGTAACCGGGCAGGAAGACGATCGTCGGCCCTGCGCCGGGCCGCTGGCGGTAAGCGAGGCGCAGCCCGTCGGGGCGGGCGAGATAGTCGGGCGGGGGCAGGATATCCGTCATGTCGGGTGTCTTGAATGGGCGGTCATGAGGGCCAGGCGTCGCCGATCCAAGCGATCAGCGCGCGCACCTGATCCGGACCGGGCATCACCGCCTGCGCAAGGTCCGGCGTTTTCGGCCAGCCCGCATCGGCGATGGCGAGGCCAGCGTGACTGCGCGTCCCCTCATAGCGCGGGATCACATGAAAATGGACGTGCGGATCGACCATCATCAGCATCAGATAGTTGATCCGCTGATAGCCGACCGTGGCCGAGAGCGCGGCCTCTATCCCGCGCGTTGCAGGCGCCAACTCAGCATGAGCCTGTAACGGCAGGTCGCCGAAGGCGGTCGCGTCCGATTTCGCGGCCAGCACGAGGGAACCCAGTGTCGGCTGCGCCGGGCGCAGCAGTACGACCCAATGGTCGATTTCGCGGATCAGCGTTCCGGGATAACCGAATTTCTCCATCGTCGCGTTCATGGCCGTTCTCCGTTCAGGCGGTCAGCCAACTCGTCAGCGGACCGTGGCGGCTGCGCCAGATATAGGCCTGGACAAGGCGCACGGCATGGATCGCGCAGGACAGAACCGTCCACCAGGCGAGCCAGATCAGGCCCAGGTCCGGCCGTCCGATCAGCAGCGAGACGAACAACAATACCATGTTCGGGTTGCGGCGGGCGGTGATCAGGCGGAACTGCGTGTCGAAGCGCTGCCACACATGGATATGCATACCGAACGAACGGATGAACGCGCCCTCGATCAGCCGCTGGACGATATAGCCGATGATCACCGCCGCCATCACCAGCGCGAAGGCGCTGGGTGCGAGGCTGAGCCCGTGGGCGGCAAGTCCCACGCCCCAGGCGTACCACCAGAACGGCGGATGCACGAGGTCGACGCCATGGTCGATGATGTTGCCCCAGTAGGATGACGTGATGGTGCAGCGCGCGAGCTTCCCGTCGACGGTGTCGAGCACCATGAAGATGAAGCCGGCGAGGAATCCGGTCCAGTACAGCCCGTCCCGGAACAGGAAGAAGGCGAGGATGCAGAGCGCGATGCCGATGGCGCTGACCATATTGGGGGTCATCCGCAACTGCGCGGCGATGCGGGTCAGCACCAGGGCGAATTCGGGCCACAGATATTTGGTGAGCAGGTCGGTGACGCCCTTGTACGCGCCGAAATAGCTTTGCCGCTCGATCATCTTGCGGGTCGTGGGCGTCAGTGGCGAGACGAACGGCTCCTCCAGTTTGCGCAATTGTTCGTTGTAGAGCTTTCGCCCGCCGGACAGCTCGATTCGCTCGATGCCGGGGCCGGAGAGAGCGGGTGCGTCACCCCCGGCGGCGGGAAGCTGGCCGACGACCAGTTCGCCCTCGCGGGTGAAGACCGTGCCGGGCTTGGCCAGCGCGAGGCGGAAGAGCAGTGGATCATAGGCGAAGCCGAGGTTCGTCCAGAGCACATGGCCGTCCGCAACCTGACGCTTTTCCTTTGCCGCACTGTTCGCCTGGCGGCGCATCCGCTCGGCATTCGGCATGCCCCAGATCGGCGTGTCGTTCGTGCCGATGGTGCGCAGCGGGCCGAGGTCGGTCGCGATCGTGCCGGCCCCGCTCATGCGCGGACCTCATGCGCATCGGGGACAGGCAGCGGAATGGGGCGAAGGTCGGTTCTGTACATGGCGGCCCTTTGAGCATCGAAAGGCGGCGGTTGCAATTGTCCAGCAATGAACCGGCGCCCGTTTCACGACCGTCGCGTTGCGATGCGGCACAATCATGCTGCGTATGCGCTGGACCTTTTGCGATTATTTGTTATGCGGGGCCGCGAGCACGCCCGGCGTGCATTCCGATTGCCCAGTCGCGAGGTTAGGGGTCGATGGCCGAATTCAGACTGCCCAAGAACAGCCGCATTACCGGTGAAGCCAAGGTCAACAAGGCACCCGATGGCGCGTCGCGTGTCAAAAAATTCAAGGTCTACCGTTACGACCCCGACTCCGGGCAGAACCCGCGCTACGACACGTTCGAGATCGATCTTGACGATTGCGGTCCGATGGTCCTCGACGCGCTGATCAAGATGAAGAGCGAGCAGGATCCGTCGCTGACCTTCCGCCGCTCCTGCCGCGAGGGTATCTGCGGTTCGTGCGCGATGAACATGAACGGCAAGAACGGTCTCGCCTGCACCACTGCGATCGAGGATTGCAAGGGCGGCGAAATTCGCATCACGCCGTTGCCGCACATGGACGTGATCAAGGATCTGGTGCCCGATTTCACGCACTTCTACGCCCAGTACAACTCGATCAAGCCCTGGCTGCAAACCGTCAGCCCGGCGCCGAGCGGCAAGGAGCGGCTGCAGAGCCCGGCCGATCGCGAGAAGCTGGACGGCCTGTACGAGTGCATCCTGTGCGCGTGCTGCTCGACGTCGTGCCCCAGCTACTGGTGGAACTCCGACAAGTTCCTGGGCCCGGCGATCCTGCTCCAGGCCTATCGCTGGCTGGCCGACAGCCGCGACGAGTATACCGGCGAGCGACTCGACGAGCTCGAGGATCCGTTCCGCCTGTATCGCTGCCACACGATCATGAACTGCGCGAACGTCTGCCCGAAGGGGCTTTCGCCCGCCAAGGCGATCGCGGAAACCAAGAAGATGATGGTCGAACGGCAGCTCTGACGGGGTGAGCGAAAGGCCCGCGAGCGCTTTCCAGCACGCGCCGGACCCGGACAATCCCGGCTGGACGCTCTGGGGCGGGCACGACACCGGTCTGTTCAGCAGTCATTTCGATCCCATCCGCGTCCGTGCGGATGGCGAGGGCAAGGCGCGCGTACGGTGTATCCCGGGCGACGGCCTCAAAAATTATTCGGGCAACGTCCATGGCGGCGCCATGGCCGGTTTCGTCGACATCGCGCTGTTCGCCGGCATGTGGGCGTGCGGCGTGGCGGACGAGGCGGGCGCGACGACGGTGGATCTCTCCATCCAGTATCAATCCGTCGCGCTGGTGGGCGAGCCATTGGACGTGGAAGTCGAAATCATGCGGGAGACGGGGCGGATGCTCTTCATGCGCGGGCTGGTCACGCAGCAGGCTGGCGTGACCGCGTCGTTCCTCGCGACCATACGCAAGAGGACGCGGAAGAATTGACCACTGTCATCGACCGGTATCATGCGCTCGTCCGTGCGGGCGAACTGCGCCCCGACCCTGATCAGGCCGCCGCTGCCGACCGCCTGTCTGCGCTTCAGGCTGAACTGGAGGCGACGCCGCCGCGTGGATCGACACTCTGGCGGATGCTGCGCAAGACGCCACAGGCCCCGCGCGGCCTCTACATGTGGGGCGGTGTCGGTCGCGGCAAGTCGATGCTGATGGACCTGTTCTTCGACACGGTGCAGGTACGCCGGAAGCGGCGCGTCCATTTCCACGAGTTCATGATCGACGTGCACGCCCGTCTTGCCGAGGCACGCAAGTCGGAAAGTGGTGATCCCATTCCACCGGTCGTCGCGGCACTGGCGGACGAGGCGCGGCTTTTGTGCTTCGACGAGATGGTGGTCAACAACATGGCCGACGCAGCCATCATGTCGCGGCTGTTCACCGGCCTGATCGCGGAGCGGGTGACGGTCGTCACCACGTCCAACCGGGCGCCCGACGACCTCTACAAGGATGGGCTCAACCGCCAGCTTTTCCTGCCGTTCATCGCGCTGATCAAGGATCGGCTCGATGTCATGACGCTCGACGGGCCGACGGACTATCGTCTCGACCGACTGGGTGGCGCAAAATTGTGGCATGTGCCCAATGGCGCGGAGGCGACCCGTGCGCTGTCGGAGGCGTTCTTCCGCCTGACCGATTATCCTGTCGAGGACCGTGCCAAGGTGCCTTCGGAGGAATTGCCGATCCAGGGCGGTCGCAGCATGCATGTGCCCAAGAGCCTGAAGGGGGTCGCCGTCTTCTCCTTCAAGCGCTTGTGCGCCGAGGCGCGCGGGGCGGCCGACTATCTGGCGATCGCCCGGCGCTATCACACCGTCATTATCGTGGGGATCCCGATCCTGGGACCGGAGAACCGGAACGAGGCCGCGCGGTTCGTGACCCTGGTCGATTCTCTTTATGAATATCGGGTCAAGTTGCTGGTGGCGGCGGACGCGGAACCGGCCCGGCTGTATCCGTCGGGCGACGGTGCGTTCGAGTTCGAAAGGACCGTGTCGCGCCTCATGGAGATGCAGTCGGATGACTATCTTGCGCTCGGGCATGGCGAAAAATAGCCGTTTTCATCCTAATGCAATTGCGAATGAATTGCAAAGATAATTGCTCTGCCCGCCGCATGCGCGGTTGAAACCTTAACATATTCGGCCTAAGCGGTCGGGCAATTCCCAGTCCCAGAACGGAGGATTGTCTTTTATGGCCCGTAAAAAGATCGCGCTCATCGGCGCCGGAAACATCGGCGGCACGCTCGCCCATCTGGCGGCTCTCAAGGGGCTGGGGGACATCGTCCTCTTCGACGTCGTTGAAGGCGTACCCCAGGGCAAGGCGCTCGATCTTTCCCAGTGCGGGCCCGTTGAGGGCTTCGACTCCAAGATCACCGGTTCCAACGACTATGCCGATATCGCCGGCGCCGACGTGATCATCGTCACCGCCGGTGTCGCCCGCAAGCCGGGCATGAGCCGCGACGACCTGCTCGGCATCAACCTGAAGGTGATGAAGGCCGTGGGTGAGGGCATCAAGGCCAACGCGCCCGACGCGTTCGTCATCTGTATCACCAACCCGCTCGACGCGATGGTCTGGGCGCTGCGCGAATTCTCCGGCCTGCCGCACAACAAGGTGGTCGGCATGGCGGGCGTCCTCGACTCCGCGCGCTTCAGCCACTTCCTCGCCGAGGAGTTCCAGGTATCGGTCAAGGAGGTCAACTCCTTCGTCCTTGGCGGCCATGGCGACACCATGGTGCCGGTCGTCCAGTATTCGACGATTGCGGGTATCCCGATCCCCGACCTGATCAAGCAGGGCCGTTCGACCAAGGAGCGTATCGACGCGATCGTCGCACGCACCCGTTCGGGCGGCGGCGAGATCGTCGCGCTGCTGAAGACCGGTTCGGCCTTCTACGCGCCTGCGACCAGCGCCATCGCGATGGCCGAGAGTTACATCTACGACAAGAAGCGCCTGCTGCCCTGCGCGGCGCACCTGACCGGCCAGTACGGCGTCGATGACCTTTACGTCGGCGTGCCGGCGATCATCGGCAAGGACGGCATCGAGCAGATCGTCGAGATCGAACTCGACGCCGAGGCGAAGGCGAATCTTCAGGTCTCCGTCGACGCGGTCAAGGAACTGCTGGTCGCCTGCAAGGGCATCGACCCCTCGCTCGCCTGACAAAGCTGCACCGACCCTCCCCAGGAAAGTGTGCAGCCCGGGGAGGGTCGACATTGAAGTACTGCCACTCCACCTTCTGAAGGGGCAAGCATGTCGATCCTCGTCAACAAGAACACCAAGGTCATCACCCAGGGTATGACCGGTGCCACCGGCACCTTCCATACCGAGCAGGCGCTGGCCTACGGCACGCAGATGGTCGCGGGCGTGACGCCCGGCAAGGGTGGTACGACCCACATCGGCCTGCCGATGTACGGCACCGTCCTTGAGGCCAAGGAAAAGACCGGCGCCGACGCATCGGTCATCTACGTTCCACCGCCCTTCGCGGCCGACTCGATCCTGGAAGCGATCGACGCAGAGATCCCGCTGATCGTCTGCATCACCGAGGGTATTCCGGTGCTCGACATGGTGCGCGTGAAGCGCTCTCTGTCCGGCAGCAAGTCGCGCCTGATCGGCCCGAACTGCCCCGGCGTCCTGACCCCCAACGAGTGCAAGATCGGCATCATGCCCGGCAGCATCTTCAAGAAGGGTTCGGTCGGCGTTGTCTCCCGGTCCGGCACGCTTACATATGAAGCCGTGTTCCAGACCTCCAATGCGGGCCTTGGCCAGACCACCGCTGTCGGTATTGGCGGCGACCCGGTCAACGGCACGAACTTCATCGACGTGCTCGAGCTGTTCCTGGCCGACGACGCGACCGAGTCGATCATCATGATCGGCGAGATCGGCGGCGACGCCGAGGAGCAGGCCGCGCAGTTCCTGATCGATGAGGCGAAGAAGGGCCGCAAGAAGCCGATGGCCGGCTTCATCGCGGGCCGCACGGCGCCTCCGGGCCGCCGCATGGGCCATGCCGGTGCGATCGTGTCGGGCGGCAAGGGCGACGCCGAGAGCAAGATCGCCGCGATGGAAGCCGCCGGCATCAAGGTCGCGGCGAGCCCGTCGGAACTGGGCACCACCCTTCTGGAAGTCCTGAAGGGCTGAAGACCGAAAAGACGGTCGCGCCGTTGGGACGGCGCGGCCGCCGTGCCGGGGGCTGCACCCCCTAGCTGGCGTCCGCCGGTGCGGGCGCGCGAAAGGACCGTGATATGGGTTACGAGAACCAGGATTTCGAAGTCGAGCAGGGACCGAGCTGGGCCCGGCCGAACTGGCCGCCGACCGACACCGACGCGCTGACCGCCGGTCTCGATCCCACCCAGATGGCCGTCGAGATCAAGGCGAAGGCCCAGGCGGCGGGCAAGGGACTGTCCGACGCGGAAGTGCAGCAGGCGGCGGGCGATTCGATCCGTGCGATGATGCTGATCCGCACCTATCGCGTCCGTGGCCACCTTGCCGCGAACCTCGATCCGCTCGGCCTTTCGCAGCGCGAGCTGCCGGCCGATCTGACCCCGGAATATCACGGCTTCACCGGCGCCGCGCTCGACCGCAAGGTTTATCTGGGCGGTTCGCTGGGTCTGGAATATGCGACCGTGCGCGAACTGGTCGGCATTCTGCGCGCCAATTATTGCGGCAATGTCGGCCTTGAATACATGCACATCACGGACGTGGAGGAACGCCGCTTCCTTCAGGACCGGATGGAAGGCAAGGACAAGGAAATCCACTTCACGCCCGAGGGCAAGAAGGCGATCCTGTCGAAGGTCATCCACGCCGAGGAATATGAGAAGTTCCTGGGCAAGAAATATGTCGGCACCAAGCGCTTCGGCCTGGACGGTGGCGAGTCGATGATTCCGGCGCTCGAAGCCGTGATCAAATATGGCGGCGCTCAGGGCGTGCGCGAGATCGTCTACGGCATGGCCCATCGCGGCCGCCTGAACGTCCTCGCCAACGTCCTCGCCAAGGGCTTCCGCGTCATTTTCCATGAATTTTCCGGCGGCACCGCCAATCCGGAGGATGTCGGCGGATCGGGCGACGTGAAGTATCACCTGGGTACGTCCACCGACCGCGAGTTCGATGGCATCAAGGTGCACATGAGCCTGGTGCCCAACCCGTCGCATCTGGAAACGGTCGACCCGATCGTGCTGGGCAAGGTTCGGGCGCAGCAGACGTTTCGCGACGATTTGGCCAAGCACGAGCAGGTTCTGCCTGTCCTGATCCACGGCGACGCTGCGTTCGCGGGGCAAGGCATCGTCTGGGAATGCCTCGGCTTCTCCGGCGTCAGCGGCTACAACACTGGCGGTTGCATCCACTTCATCATCAACAACCAGATCGGCTTCACCACCTCGCCGCAGTTCTCGCGTGGCTCGCCCTATCCGAGCGATGTCGCGAAGGGTGTCCAGGCGCCGATCCTGCACGTCAATGGCGACGATCCCGAAGCCGTGACCTTCGCGTGCAAGCTGGCGATGGAATATCGCCAGACCTTCCACCGCGACATTGTGATCGACATGTGGTGCTATCGCCGCTTCGGTCACAACGAAGGTGACGAGCCGGGCTTCACCCAGCCGCTGATGTACGCGAAGATCCGCCAACATCCGTCGGTCAGCAAGGTCTATGCCGCGCGTCTGAAGGCCGAGGGCGTCATCGACGAGAGCTTCACAGCAGACGTCGCCAAGGAATTCACCGACACGCTGGAGGTCGAGTTCGAGGCCGCCAAGAGCTACAAGGCCAACAAGGCGGACTGGTTCGCCGGTCGCTGGTCAGGCCTGCATCAGCCGGCCGATCAGGAAACCGCGCGCCAGAACATCGGCAGCGCCATCCCGACCAAGCTGTTCGACAGCCTTGGCCGCACGCTGACGACGGTTCCCGAGGGGCACAATGTCCACAAGACGTTGCGCCGCGTGCTCGATGCCAAGGCGCAGATGTTCAAGACCGGGGAGAATTTCGACTGGGCGACCGGTGAGGCGCTGGCCTTCGGCTCGCTGCTGACGGAAGGCTACGGCATCCGCCTGTCGGGTCAGGATTCGGGACGCGGCACATTCAGCCAGCGGCACGCGGTCTGGGTCGATCAGGATACCGAAAACAAGTATATCCCGCTTTCCACCGTACCGCACGGCCGGTTCGAGGTGCTGGACTCGCCGCTGTCCGAATATGGCGTTCTGGGTTTCGAATATGGTTTCGCCATGGCCGATCCCAAGTCGCTGGTCCTCTGGGAAGCACAGTTCGGCGACTTCGCGAACGGCGCCCAGATCATCTTCGACCAGTATATTTCTTCGTCGGAGAGCAAGTGGCTGCGCGCCAACGGCCTCGTCGTGCTGCTGCCTCACGGTTATGAAGGGCAGGGGCCGGAGCACTCGTCGGCACGACTGGAGCGCTATCTCCAGCTCTGCGCCGAGGGGAACATCCAGGTCGCGAACTGTACGACGCCGGCCAACTACTTCCATATCCTGCGTCGGCAGATGCTGCGGCCGTTCCGCAAGCCGCTGATCATGATGACGCCGAAATCTCTGCTCCGTCACAAGCTGGCGGTCAGCAAGGCCGAGGACTTCCAGGGAGAGACGCACTTCAAGCGCATCCTGTCGGACACCAATCCGGCGCCAGATGCGGAGACGAAGCGCCTCGTGCTCTGCTCGGGCAAGGTTGCCTATGACCTGATCGAGGCCCGCGACGCGGCTGGTGACAAGAACACCCAGATCGTCCGCATCGAGCAGATCTATCCGTTCGCGACCGAGGCGCTTGCCGTTCGGTTGAAGCGGATGACCAACCTCGAGGAAGTGATCTGGTGCCAGGAAGAGCCGCGCAACAACGGCGCATGGTTCTTCGTCGAGCCCTATATCGAGGAAGCGCTGGAAAAGGCGGGCAAGGCGCCGATGCGCGCGCGCTACGCCGGCCGCAAGGCGTCGGCATCGCCGGCCACCGGCCTTGCCAAGCGTCACCTCGCCGAACAAGGTGCGCTCGTCGCCGATGCGCTGGGTCACAGCGTCCGTACTGAAATCCGCCGCCAGAAGAAGGGCTGAACAGCATCATGGCAACCGAAGTCAAAGTGCCCGTCCTGGGCGAGTCCGTCACCGAGGCCACCGTCGGCCAGTGGCTGAAGAAGCCCGGCGAGGCCGTCGCGCTCGATGAGCCCATCTGTTCGCTGGAGACCGACAAGGTCGCTGTCGACGTGCCCTCGCCCGTCGCGGGCGTGATGGGGCAGCAACTCGTCAAGGAAGGCGATACCGTCAATGTCGGCGCGCTGATCGCGATGATCGAGGAGGGCGGCGCTGCCGCCGCGAGCCCGGCGCCCGCCGCGGCTTCGGCCCCGGCACCCGCGCCCGCTGCCGCCCCGGCTGCTGCTGCACCCGTGCCTGCCGCATCCGCCCCGGCGGATGAGGATGGTGGCAACCTTACCCTCTCGCCCGCCGTGCGCCGACTGGTGCTGGAACATGGCCTTGATCCCAGCAAGATCAAGGGCAGCGGCAAGGACGGTCGCCTGACCAAGGATGACGTGATGGCTGCTGTCGCCGCCGGTACGGCGAAGGCCGCCGCAGCGACGCCTGCCGCCGCCCCGGCCGCCAGTGCGCCTGCCGCCGGTCCGGGCCGTGCACAGGAACGGGTCAAGATGACCCGCCTGCGCCAGACGGTCGCCAAGCGCCTGAAGGAAGCGCAGAACACTGCCGCTCTTCTCACCACCTTCAACGATGTCGACATGACCGAGGTCATCGCCGCGCGTGCGAAGTACAAGGACCTGTTCGAGAAGAAGCACGGCGTTCGCCTCGGCTTCATGGGCTTCTTCACGAAGGCCGTGTGCATGGCGCTGAAGGACATTCCGGGCGTCAACGGCCAGATCGAGGGCGACGAGATCGTCTACAACAACTTCGCCGACATCTCGGTCGCTGTCTCCGCGCCGAACGGCTTGGTCGTGCCGGTCATCCGCAATGCGGAGAGCATGAGCGTCGCGCAGATCGAGAAGACGATCGGTGATTTCGGCAAGAAGGCGAAGGAAGGCGCGCTCACCATGGAGGACATGAAGGGCGGTACCTTCACGATCTCCAACGGCGGCGTGTTCGGATCGCTGATGTCGACGCCGATCATCAACCCGCCGCAGTCGGCCGTCCTCGGCCTGCACCGCATCGAGGACCGCCCGGTCGTCCGTGACGGTCAGATCGTGATCCGCCCGATGATGTATCTCGCGCTCAGCTACGACCATCGCCTGATTGACGGTCGCGAAGCGGTGACGTTCCTTGTCGCGGTCAAGAACGCGATCGAGGATCCGACGCGCCTGCTGATCGACCTGTAAGGTCTTCGAAACGACACATACCGGTGCTCCTGCTTTGTACGGGCGCACGATGAGGAAGACGAACGATGGCTGATTACGACTACGACGTCATTGTGATCGGTTCGGGCCCCGGCGGTTACGTCGCGGCGATCCGGGCCGCGCAACTGGGCCTGAAGACCGCGTGCGCGGAAAGCCGTGCGACGCTGGGCGGCACCTGCCTGAACGTCGGTTGCATTCCGTCCAAGGCGCTGCTGAACGCATCCGAGCTGTTTCACGAGGCGAGTTCCGGCGCGCTGGAGAAGCACGGCATCAAGATCAAGGGCGCCGAACTGGACCTGCCCGCGATGCTCGCCGACAAGGATGACGCCGTTAAGGGCCTGACCGGTGGTATCGAGTTCCTGTTCAAGAAGAACAAGATCGACTGGCTGAAGGGACTGGCGACCTTCGTCGACGCGCACACCATCGAGGTCGCGGGCGAGAAGAAGAGCGCGAAGAACATCGTTATCGCGACCGGCTCCTCGGTCACGCCGCTGCCCGGCGTCGAGGTCGACAATGACAAGGGTATCGTCGTCGATTCGACTGGTGCGATCGCGCTCCAGAAGGTGCCCGAGCACATGGTCGTCATCGGTGGTGGCGTCATCGGGCTGGAACTCGGTTCGGTGTGGAAGCGCCTTGGCGCCAAGGTGACGGTCGTCGAGTTCCTCGACCAGATCTTGCCCGGCATGGACGGCGAGGTCCGCAAGGAAGCGAACAAGCTGTTCAAGAAGCAGGGCTTCGAGATCAAGACCTCCACCAAGGTCACGGGCGTTGCGGTGAAGGGCAAGAAGGCGACCGTCACCGTCGAGCCGGCCGCTGGCGGTGCCGCCGAGACGATCGAGGCGGATGTCGTTCTGGTCGCGATCGGCCGCAAGCCGAACACCGACGGCCTGAGCCTCGACAAGATCGGTCTGGAAGTGAACAAGCGCGGTCAGATCGAGACCGACCACGACTTCGCGACCAAGGTCGACGGTGTCTGGGCGATCGGCGACGTGATCCCTGGCCCGATGCTGGCGCACAAGGCCGAGGATGAGGGCGTTGCGGTGGCGGAGAACATTGCGGGCCTGACCGGCATCGTGAACCATGACGTGATCCCGTCCGTCGTCTACACCCATCCGGAAATCGCCGGTGTCGGCCTCACCGAGGAAGCGGCGAAGGAGAAGGGTGCGGTCAAGGTCGGCAAGTTCCCGATGCTGGCGAACAGCCGCGCGAAGGCGATCAAGGACACCGACGGTTTCGTGAAGATCATCGCCGATGCCGAGACCGACAAGGTTCTGGGCGTCTGGATCATCGCCGCCCCGGCGGGCACGATGATCGCGCAGGCGGCGCAGGCCATGGAGTTCGGCGCGTCCAGCGAGGATATCGCCTATACCTGCCACGCGCACCCGACGCATAACGAGGCGATCAAGGAAGCGGCGATGGCGGTGACGGGCAAGCCCATCCACATCTGACGCATCCGGCGCCTGATAACGAAACCCGGTCCGATCGTCGATCTGGCCGGGTTTCGTGTTTTCGGGGACGGGAAACGTTCAGGCGCCGATTGCTGGCATCGCCTCCCCCCGGACATGCATCGGCGCAAAATGGGCGCGATAGTCGGCCGGGGTCATGCCGGTCGAGCGCTTGAAAAGAGCCCGGAAGAAGGCAACGTCGTTGTAACCGGTCGCTGTCGCTATCGACTGGATCGAGGCATTGTCCTTCTCCAGCATCGCCTTTGCCGCCTGGATACGCAGGGCCTGGAGATATTCGGCGGGGACGCGGCCGGTCGCGGCCTTGAAACGGCGCACGAAGGTACGCGTGCCCAGGCCCGCGAGCGCGGCGAGCATCTGGGTGGACAGATTGTCGCGATAACGCGCCTGCATATGTTCTTCGACGGCGCGGATGCACGCATCGTCATGCGGTTGCGACACGGGCAGCATCGCATAGCCGGACTGTAGGATGCGTGGCATTGGCAGCAGGAGGGCCTTCGCGCACTGCACCGCGATGTCGTGACCGCAGAATTTCTCGACAAGGTAGAGGCTGACGTCGATCGACCCGCATACGCCGCCGCTGCACACGACCCGGCTGTCCTCCGTCACGAACAGGTCGGGGCGCCAGAGGACATCCGGATAGCGCCGGGACAGGTCGTCGCTGACCGCCCAGTGCGTCGTCGCGATCCGCCCGTCGAGCAGGCCCGCTTCCGCCAGGTAGGCCGATCCCATGCAGACGCCGACGATGTAGGCGCCCTGATCATGATGCCGGCGCAGCCATGGGATGAGCGCGCGGTTCTCCGCCAGCTTGGCGTCCAGGTCCATGCCCGATGTCGGCACGATGATGATGTCGGTTTGCGCGATGTCGTCGAGTCGTGCCTCGGCATGGAGCGAAAGGCCATAGGGGCTCTTTACCTGCCCGCCACCCGGCGCGACCGTGCGCACCCGGAAGGCGGGCGTGGGTGCAGTCCCCTGCAGCGCGTTCCAGAGTGCGCCCGCCGAATGGAATATCTCCACCGGCATGATGTAGGTGGATGACAGTCCATCGCTCAGCAGTACGACGGTCACGTCCAGCATGATGCCTCCCGCTCCCTGCATGCCGGTCAGGTGCGGGGCGGGAACGGGACGAAGCCCTCCCGCCTGTCCAGTGCGGCCAGATAGTGGCAGGCCGCGCCGTCACCTGCCTCGTCGCGACAATGATACCGGACGGGTTGCGGGGCAAGTCGCGCGGTTGGGTCATCGCCGCTCCGGTCGGTGGCGACCGTTCCTCCATTCCCGGCAATGCTGCATGCCAGCGCGGCGATCATGCCGCCGGTCGCGACCAGCAGGGCAGCGTGCCATTTCCTGTTGTCCATCGTCATCCTCGATCGGCCTATTCGCGGTTGCGACCCGCTGCCCCGGCGCCCCGCGCCGCCGAAGCCCGCCGGCGCATGCTGCGCCCGGCGGAAACCCTTTCAAGGTTCGGTTCTGTTTTCAGTCATATGGGCAGCATGGTCGCTGCCCGGCATGGTACGGCCCGTTCGGTTTGTCAGGCCGTGGCGGTGGTCGGATCGATCACCGTCCGGATTTCCGTGATCCGGCTGACGGGAAAGCCGCTCAGCCGGGCATGCTCATGGATCACGGCCTCATCCTCCGCACGGTAGCGGCAGAAGGTCGTTCCGCCCGCCACGAAGGACTCCACCCATTGAACTCTGGGCCCCAGTTGCGCCAGCGCGGCGTTCGATCTGGCGGCGGCGTCGCGCATTGCTTCCGCCGAGAGGTCGCCGATCCCCGGCACGTCACGTTCTATCAGATAGCTCTTCATGGTCCTGCTCCCGATGATTTCCGGTTTATGTCTGATGCCGCTGCGCGATCGCGGAGGAAAGGGTGTGATCGGGACAATGTGCAGGGGTGATCTTACCGGACGGGGCTTCGCTTGCTAACAGGGGCGCATGTCCTCCCCCCCAATCCTTGTCAGCCATATTGGCGCGGTGCTCGAAAGCCTGAGCATCGTCGGCATCTTCGTATTCGCGGCGTCCGGCGCGCTGGCTGCTGCCCGTATCGGCCAGACGATCGTCACCTTCAGCTTCTTTGCGCTGGTGACCGGGGTGGGGGGCGGCACGGTTCGCGACCTGTTGATCGGCGCGCCGGTCTTCTGGGTGCATGATCCCGTCCCGGCGGCGGTTTGCATTCTGGCGGCACTGCTCGTCTGGCTGACGCCCCGCCGTCTGTGGAGCGACCGCGCGCTCGACTGGATGGACGCGATCGGCCTTGCCGCGTTCGCGGTCTTCGGCGCTGCGAAGGCATTGTCGTTCGGCATCGATCCGTTCGTCGCAGCAATCATGGGTGTCGTCACCGGCTGTGTCGGCGGCATCATTCGCGACTTGCTGGCCGGGGAGCCGTCCATCCTGTTGCGGCCCGAACTCTACGTGACCGTGGCGGCGCTTTCGGCCGTGTTGTTCGTCGTGCTCACCGCTGCCGGGCTGGCACTTGGCTGGGCGGCGCCAGTCGCGGCGCTCGCAGGCTTCGGCCTGCGGGCCGTCGCCATCCTGCGCGGACTGAGCCTGCCCGCCTACCGCAACGATCAACTCAGGGAGTGACGAGGCGCCAGGCTGGCGTGCGGCTGAGCGGCAACGGTTCCTGCGGATCATCGGTCAGCGGATTGAGCGCCTTTTGATAGAGGCCGACGGTGGCCCATTCGCCGAGCTTGAACCCGATGTCGCGATAGGCGCCGGACGGCGCAAACCCTGCCCGCAGGTGCAGCGCCTCGCTCGCCGGGTTGGGCAGGGTGATCGCGCCGACGGCGTGCACAAAGCCCTGTGCGGCGAGTATGTCCAGCAACAGCGTATAGAGCGCAAGCCCGGCCCCGTGACCTTGCGCCATGGGAGCAAGATAGATGCTGGTCTCCGCCGCAAAGCGATAGGCCGGACGCTCGCGGAACATGGTGGCATAGGCATAGCCCGCGAGCGTCCCGTCCTTCGCCTCCGCCACCAGCCAGGGGAAGCGGTCGCCACAACGGGCGATGCGGGCGCCGATCTCCGCCGCGTCGGGCGGCGTCAGTTCGAAGGTTATGCGGCTTTGTTCGACATAAGGCCGGTAGAGTGCGGCGATCGCCTCCGCATCCCGGGCACGTACCCGGCGGATGCGTGGCCCGCCTACCACGCCCGGCCGAGCAGCCATGCCCAGAAGGTCCGTGCCTGCGCCTGTGTCGCCGGACGCGGCGCATCGAACGTCGAACATTCGAGGCAGGCGGCGCGCACCGCGCTCCCCTCGATCAGGCCGCGCGCATCGGCGACGGCCTGCACCGCCCATTGCCGCTGCAGCAGCGCCTGAATGCCGAGCCAGTCACGCGGGATCGATGCCTGCGCGTCGTCGTCTTCCTCCAGCAGTTGCTGCATGTAGCGCGCGTAGATGTCCGGTTCCTTCTCGATATAGTAAGGCCGGGCCTTCGCCGGGTCGATCTTCGCACGGCGGGCCGCCTCCGCGATGGCGTCGTCCAGCCCGCCGAAGCGGTCGACGAGACCGATCTGCCGCGCGGTGCCGCCGTCCCAGACGCGCCCCTGCGCGATCGCGTCGATCTGTTCGGGCGTCCGCTTGCGTGCCTGAGCGACGAGGTCGACAAAACGGCCGTAGATTGCTTCCACGCCCGCCTGCGCAACTGTGTCGAACTCCGGTGCGAAGCCGCCCAGTATGTCGGGCTGGCCGGACATCGGCGTGGTGCGCACGCCGTCCGTTGTCACGCCGATCTTCGCGAGAGCACCCTCGAAGCTGGGCAGGATGCCGAACACCCCGATTGAGCCGGTGACGGTGCCCGGCTCGGCAAAGATGGCGTCGGCCGGCGTCGATACCCAATAGCCGCCGCTGGCCGCGACATTGCCCATCGATACGACGATCGGCAGTCCGCGCCCCTTGGCCTCCAGTATCGCAGCACGAATCTTCTCCGCCGCCAGCACCGAACCGCCGGGGGAATCGACGCGCACGACCAGCGCCTTCAGGTCCTTTTCAGCAAGCGCGGTGTAGATCAGGTCGGATATGGTATCACCCGCCGCGCTGCCCGGACCCGCATCGCCGTCCACAATCTCCCCGGCGACGGTGATGACGCCGATCGTGCCGTTGTCCGCTGGCTTGTGCGCCTTCATGTAGCGCGACAGACGGATCGCGGCGAAATCGCCCGGTTTGCCGCCGTCGCCTTCCCCTGCGATCGCTGCCACGCGTTTGCCGAAATCCGCCTCGCTGCCGACCTTGTCGATCAGGCGCGCGTCGAGCGCTGCCTTTGCTGTGTCGCCCTTCGTCGCGCGCAGGGCACCGACCGGATCCTTCACATAGGGATCGAGAAGTGCGGCCGGTCGCGCCTTCGCCACTTCCTCGCGCCAGTCCTGCCACAGTGCGTCGACGAGAGCCTGGTCGGCGCGTTTCGCATCGGGCGACTGATCCGTGCGAATATAGGGTTCGACGAAGCTCTTGTAGGTGCCGACGCGATACACGTGGGTGGTAACCCCAAGCTTGTCGATCAGCCCCTTGTAATACATCTGCGATCCGCCCGGCCCGGACAGGAACACCTCGCCGAACGGGTTCAGCCACACCTCCCCGGCATGGGCGGCGAGCTGGTAGCGGTCGTCGGTATAGGCGGTGGCATAGGCCAGCACCGGCTTCTTCGCGCGCACCGCATCGAGCGCAGCGCCGACCCGCGACAGCGCGACCTGTCCGCCACCCATGAACCCGTCCAGGTTCAGGACGACGGCCTTCACCCGGTGGTCGTCCCGCGCGGCGTCGAGCGCCGCGACGATGTCACGCAGGCGATATTCCTTCATCTCCGGCCCGCTGCCGGTCAGCAGGGCGAGCGGGTCGACCTCATGCGGCTGCTCAACGATGACGCCGTTGAGGTCGAGATACAGCGCGCCGGTGGACGCCTGCGCGCGCGCGGGCTGAGGCGTCCAGGAGAGCGCGGCATAGAGCAGGCCGAAGAACAGCAGCATGAAGAGCAGCACCAGGCCGTCCTTGATGGCCACCAGAATGCGCCATGCGCCTTTCACGAATGCCAAGAAATGTCTCCGCTCTGCATCGTCTGCGCAACAGCTAGTGCATGGCTGGTCCCTTCGCAATGGACGCGCGCCGTTTCGATGCTCCGTAAAGATGTTTGGTAAATTAAAATTAACTTACCAAGTACTCCGCAGAGGACCAAATAGAATAGGAACCTTATTCGTCCGCTGCCGTATCTTGTCTTGGCGGAAACGCAAGAACAGGGTTTTGGAGTAAGTAAGATGACTTTAAGGTCAGGGATAGTTGCGCCATCGTTACTAGCCGTCGCGGCCATGTTGACATTGAGCGCATGTGAATCGAGTGGTTCGATGCGCGTCGCAAGGGTCGGCGCCACACCGGGTGCCGGCGGCAGCGACGGTTCCGGAGGGGCCAGCGGATCGAACGGGTCCGACGGATCGGGCGGCAGCAACGGCAGCAACGGCGGTACCGGTTCCGGCGGTTCCAACGGATCTAACGGTTCCAGCGGATCGAATGGCGGTACGGGCAGCAATGGTTCCAATGGCAGCAACGGATCCAACGGCTCGTCCGGCGTCAGCCTGGGTTCCGCCGGAGCGCTGGCGATCGGCGGCCTTGTCGGACCGGGCGGCATTGCGGGCACCGGCCTGCTTGCCAATACCGGCGACCCGTCGTCGACCAATCCGGTCGTAGGAGGTGCACTGGTCGCTGCCGGTCAGACTGTGCAGAACGTCGGCGGTACGGGTTCGGAAGCGGGTTCGGGCTCCGTATTGCAGGGCCTTGTACAGGTCGTCGATTCCACTGTGCCCGGCGCCTCGTCGCTGACCGGCACGGTGCTGCAGGTGATCCAGGATACCGGCCAGGCACTCGTCGACACCGGCAATGGCCAGCAATATCTGGTCGATGGTCTGACCGCGGCACCCGGTTCGCTGATCAACGTGACCGTGGGTGAGGCGACGGCCATCGGCTCCGACCAGGCGGCGGCGCTCGGCATATCGGTCCTCTCGCCGACGCAAAGCACCGGCGACGTGCTGACCGTGGGCGTCGGCAGCGGCGGTCAGCTTGTCACCCTGCAGCCGGGCACCGATGCCGGGGCGCTGGGCGGCGCGGTGAATGCCGTCACCGGCACTACCAACGCCGTAACCGGCGCGGTCGGCAATCTCGTCAATGTGACGGCGGGTGACGCATCGCTGGTCGGCACGTCTTCCCAGCCCGCGGCGCTGGGTGTCAGCGTACTTTCGCCGAGTGCGCCGAGCGGCACCGTGCTCGGTGTCGGCGTGGCGAGCGGCGGCGAGTTGCTGACATTGAACCCGGGCAGTGCGGCTGATGCGGGCGGTGCGCTGAGTTCGGCCATCGGATCGACGGTGGGCGGCGTGACGGATGCTGTCGGCGGCGCAGTCGGCAATGTCACGGCGGCTGTTGGCGATCTGACCGGTGCAGTAGGGGGCACCACGCCGGGCGGCAATCCCGTCGAAGCGGTGACGGGCACGGTCGGCGGCGTTCTCGATGGCACAACTGGAGGCGGTGGCTCCACCGGCGGCATCGTCGAGACGGTGGCCAATACGGTTGGCGGGGTTACCGGCGCGGTCGGTGGCGTCCTCGACGGCGTTACCGGCGGCACGTCCGGCAGTGTTGGCGGCGGCGTCGGTGGTTCGCTTTCCACTGTCGTCGGCGGCGTTACAGGAACGGTTGGCGGCGCTGTGGGCGGTTCGGTTGGTGGCTCCACCGGCGGAACGACGGGTGCCGTAGGTGGCCTGGTCGGCGGCCTTCTGGGCCACTGATCACCGTACCAATCAACTGGGTCCGGCGGCGGACGGCCGGAAAGGCGGGCGAGAAACGACCCGCGGGCAGTCCGCCGCCACTCTTCCCAATAAAAAGGGGGATTCACGACAATGCGCCGTATCATTGCGGTAGCGGCAGGTCTGTGCCCGGCGATCGCGCTGGCACAGACAAACCTGCCCATCGATCGCGGACGTCTGGACCGCGACCAGCCGGTCACCGACATCAAGGATAAGGTCGCGCCGGTCGCCGAACCGGCACTCCCCGCCGCGGCCACGAAGGTTGAGGCGGCGGACGAGGCGGCGACGCCGATCCGATCTATCCGCTTTCAGGGGACGCAGGTGCCCCGGGTCGTCGCGGCGGCGGCCGAGGGGTTCGTGGGGCGGCGACCGGACAAGGCGACGCTGCAACAGCTCGTGCAGGCGATGACTGCCGCCTACGGCCGTTCCCCGATCGCCCTGTTCACGATCCTGATCCCTGCACAGAACCTGTCGAGCGGCGACCTGATCGTCGCTGTGGGCGAGGGGCATGTGGAGTCGGTCATGCTGACCGGAGAGGTCGATGGCCGGTCACTTAAGCTGGTAAAGGCCTATGCAGACCGCCTGACCAGGGAAAAGCCGACCAGCCGACGGACGCTGGAACGGTACCTGTCGATGATCCGCGACATTCCGGGGCTGAAGATTGACGCCAATCTTCAGATGGGGAGGACGCCGGGCGGCGTGCGCATCATCCTGAAGCTCGACTACAGCAAGCCGATCATTGCCTTCTCCTTCGACAACCGGACAACCCGGCTGGTGAAGGACGGGCAGGTACAGGGTGTCGCCCGCTATTTCGGCGGCCTGCGGGACGGTGACCTGACCGAGCTGACCGTGTCCTCCTCGATCGACTTCAACGATTTCCTCTACGCGGGGATCAGCCACTCGACGCCGGTCGGCGATGACGGGATGCGTCTGGCGGCGTCGGTGGGGTTTCTCAAGACGCGGCCGGACAACAGCGTGATCGAGGGCGAGGCGAAGACCTTCGGCCTCACCATGTCGTACCCGATCATCCGCGGCTACAAGCGCAATCTGTCGCTGAGCGCCGCGATCGACGGCATCAACAGCGACAATGCGGCGCTGGGATCGATCATCGCGTCGGAACACACCCGCGCCGGCCGTATCGCGCTTGGCTACGGCCAGAGCACCGGCAAACTCTCCTTCTCGATCAGCGCGATCGGTAGTCAGGGCATCGACATTCTGGGTGCGAAGGTGAACCGGCTCACCGCGGATACGGGCTTCACGAAGGTCAACGGTCGTTTCGCCCTTGACCGGCAGATCGGCAAGAAGGCGGTCCTGCGGTTGCGCGCCAGTGCGCAATGGACGGCCGACCCGCTGCCCGCGGCGGAGCGGTTCGCGGTCGGCGGCGCCGATTTTGGCCGCGCGTTCGAGGTGGCGTTGCTGAGCGCCGACAAGGGGCAGGCGGGGCTGATCGAACTGGCGTTCCGGCCGATCGGGTCAGGCAAGTTTGCGCCAAGCGAAGTCTATGGCTTCGCCGATATGGCGCGTGTGACCTACCTGTCGCGCGGGGCATTCCCCAAGACGAGTTTCGATCTGGGTTCGGCCGGGGGCGGTATCCGTCTGGTCCACAGCGACAAGGCGCGGCTGGAACTGGAAGCGGCGCGTCCTTTCGATGATCCCTATGCCAGCTATCACCGTGCCTGGCGCTATTCCATCGGCTGGAAGCTGATGCTGCGGCCCTGAAAACACCCAATGGTCTCCCCCGCCTCGACCCGTCCCGCCATCGGTGGGGCGGGTCGCTTGTGTCTGGACAGTTTCTTTTTTTTCCGCAGGAGGCCCTTGACGGCATCTCGCTGTCGACCATATCTGGCGCGCTAGCACTCTCGATGAGGGAGTGCTAACAACAAGGAGTTCCTGGGAGCGGACAGAGTCGGACAGGCCGGGTGGGGGAGCCTTCCACCGGCATGGCATGTGCGAACGCTCCCTTACATGTAGGGAAAGGCAGATTTATGGCATTCCGTCCGTTGCATGACCGCGTTCTGGTCCGCCGCGTCGAAGCCGAGGCGAAGACCGCCGGCGGCATCATCATCCCCGACACCGCCAAGGAAAAGCCGCAGGAAGGCGAAGTCGTCTCCGTCGGTTCGGGCGCCAAGGCCGAAGACGGCAAGGTTACGCCGCTGGACGTCAAGGCTGGCGACCGCATCCTGTTCGGCAAGTGGTCCGGCACCGAGGTGAAGGTCGATGGCGAAGACCTGATCATCATGATCATGGCAGCGAAGGACGTAAAGTTTTCGCGTGACGCTCGTGAGCGCATCCTGCGCGGCGTCGACATCCTGGCCGACGCGGTCAAGGTGACCCTGGGCCCCAAGGGCCGTAACGTCGTCATCGACAAGAGCTTCGGTGCCCCCCGCATCACCAAGGACGGCGTCACCGTCGCCAAGGAAATCGAACTGAAGGACAAGTTCGAGAACATGGGCGCGCAGATGGTCCGCGAGGTCGCCTCGAAGACCAACGACATCGCCGGTGACGGCACGACCACCGCGACCGTCCTCGCTCAGGCGATCGTTCGCGAAGGCATGAAGTCGGTTGCTGCCGGCATCAACCCGATGGACCTGAAGCGCGGCATCGACCTCGCCGTTTCCAAGGTGACCGAGAACCTGAAGGCCCGTTCGAAGCCGGTTGCCGGTTCGTCCGAAGTTGCGCAGGTCGGCATCATTTCCGCCAATGGCGACACCGTCGTCGGTGAGAAGATCGCCGAGGCGATGGAAAAGGTCGGCAAGGAAGGCGTGATCACCGTGGAAGAGGCCAAGGGTCTCGACTTCGAACTCGACGTCGTCGAGGGCATGCAGTTCGACCGCGGCTACCTCTCGCCCTACTTCATCACCAACCCCGAGAAGATGCTCGTCGAGCTTCAGGATCCCTACATCCTGATCCACGAAAAGAAGCTGTCGAACCTGCAGGCGATCCTTCCGATCCTGGAAGCCGTCGTTCAGTCGGGCCGTCCGCTCCTGATCATCGCCGAGGACATCGAGGGTGAGGCTCTGGCCACGCTGGTCGTCAACAAGCTGCGCGGCGGCCTGAAGGTCGCGGCCGTCAAGGCGCCGGGCTTCGGTGATCGCCGCAAGGCGATGCTCGAGGACATCGCGATCCTGACCAAGGGCGAGATGATCTCCGAGGATCTGGGCATCAAGCTCGAGAACGTCACCGTCGGCATGCTCGGCACCGCCAAGCGCGTCTCGATCGACAAGGACAACACCACCATCGTCGACGGCGCCGGTGATGAGGCCGCGATCAAGGGCCGCGTTGAAGCGATCCGTGCGCAGATCGAGAACACCACCAGCGACTATGACCGTGAGAAGCTCCAGGAGCGTCTCGCCAAGCTCGCCGGTGGCGTCGCCGTGATCAAGGTCGGCGGTTCGACCGAGGTCGAGGTGAAGGAGCGCAAGGATCGCGTTGATGATGCGCTGCACGCCACCCGCGCAGCGGTCGAGGAAGGCATCGTCCCCGGCGGCGGCACGGCTCTTCTTTACGCCACCAAGGCCCTTGACGGCCTGAAGGGCGCGAATGACGACCAGACCCGCGGCATCGACATCATCCGCAAGGCGATCACCGCCCCGGTGAAGCAGATCGCCCAGAACGCCGGTGTCGACGGTGCCGTCGTCGCGGGCAATCTGCTCCGCGAGAATGACGAGACCAAGGGCTACAACGCGTCGACTGACACGTATGAGAACCTGGTCACCGCCGGCGTGATCGACCCGACCAAGGTCGTTCGCACCGCCCTGCAGGATGCGGCATCGGTCGCCGGCCTGCTGATCACCACCGAAGCCGCGATCTCGGACAGCCCCGAGGACAAGGCCGCTGCCGGCGGCATGCCCGGCGGCATGGGTGGAATGGGCGGCATGGGCGGCATGGACTTCTAAGTCCCGCTCCCAGTCGTTTAAGACACGCAGAAGGGGCCGGTGGAGCGATCCACCGGCCCTTTTCTTGTCGAATATCCGTCCGTTCACGCTGCCTGCGCGGACCCAAACCCGTTCACCCCGCTGCGGCAACGCCCGGCCGGATATCGGCAACCGTTCAGATTACGGCTCATTCTGTTCACGCAATCTGTGGTGATGACGATGAACGCAGCAACTCTCGCCCTGCCTTATGCCCCTTCGCGGCCCGCGCATGTCACGACAGCTGCGGAACGGCGATCCGATAGCATCGCGATTGCGCGCGTCATCTGCATTCTGGGCGTCGTCTATGTTCACGCATGGACCGGCGTCGACGCACAGACCCTGTTCGCGATGCACGGCAGCGGCCAGGATCTGCTGCGCTGGACATTGATGGAGGGATTCGGGCGCAGCGCGGTGCCGTTGCTCGGTCTGATCTCCGGCTGGCTGGTCGCCGGATCGGCCCGGACGCGCAACTGGTGGCCGTTTGTCCGGCACAAGGCGCGCACCATCCTTTTGCCGATGCTGTTGTGGAACATCATCGCGCTGCTGATCATCTGTTCGGCCGCCGCCTTTCTCGGCTTGCGTGCGCCGGTACCACCGTCGTTCGAATGGGTGGCGCAGGAACTTCTGATCCTGACGCGAAATCCGGACGTGAACGTGCAGATGCCGTTCCTGCGCGACCTCTTCCTCTGCATGGTCGCCGCGCCGCTGCTGGTGCGTCTGCCCACGGCCGCACTGGCTGCAGTGTCGGCTTTCGCCGCGACCTGTTTTATCTTCAGTTATGGGCCGCCGGTGCTGATGCGGGCGTCCATCCTTGCTTTCTTCGCGCTCGGCATGATCGTACGGCGGCTGGAGATCGAAAAGCGGATCACCGGATGGCCGCTGGGTGCCGCGTTGCTGCCCTTCTGCCTGATCATGCCGCTGAAGCTCTATCTCTCGCTCGATGCGGTCAATCCGCTCTGGGATAATCAGGGGCGACCGATGGCCGCCATCGACATGGTCACGCGTGTCGCCGCCGCCATCGCTTTCTGGAGGATCGCATGGGCGCTGGCCGGATCGCGCGCCGCGCCGCCGCTGAAGCGCATAGAGCCCTATATGTTCATGATGTTCTGTGCCCACCTGATCATCATCTGGACGCTGGCGCCGGTGGTGGGGGCATGGGTCGGCCCGCTGGGTTCGCCGGGCTATCCCGCATTCCTGCTGCTGCACCCGTTGCTGGCGCTGGGCCTGACGATGCTGGTCGCTCGCCTGCTGCAGCGGGTGGCGCCGGGCGCCGCAGCCGTTCTGAGCGGTGGGCGGCTTGGACGGAAGCTGACCGGCGCCTGAGCCATCCTGCGGGGATCAGGCGACCGGTTGCGGCTGCTCCAGTGCCCGCGCGGCCGCCATGGCGATGGTGAGCGACCGCTTGCGCGCCGCCTGATCGAAGACGTTGCCGGACACGATCACCTCGTCGACCTGCGTCCGGCGGATGAAGGCGGACAGGTCGCGCTCGACCTCTGCCTGCGTGCCGATGCTGGTCACCGACAGGACGTTGTTCAGCATCGCCTGTGCGGCGGGCGGCAGGTTGTCGCGATAGCCGGCGACCGGCGGAGGCAGGCGGCCGGGCGTGCCGGTACGCAGGGCGATGAACATCTGCTGCTGGGAGGATGCGATCAGTTCGGCTTCCTCGACCGTGTCGGCGGCGAAGATGTTGAAGCCTGCTGCGGCATAGGGTTCGCGCAGCGCCGCCGAGGGACGGAAGTCGCGGCGATAGATGGCCAGCGCCTCGTCCAGCGCGTCGGGCGCGAAGTGGGAGGCGAACGCATAGGGCAGGCCGAGCGCGGCGGCGAGTTGCGCACCGTAGAGGCTGGAGCCGAGAATCCACAGGTCGACATTCGCTCCGGCACCCGGCGTCGCGATGAAACCCGGGTCCGACGATCCGGCGAAATAGGCCTGAAGCTCCATGATGTCGCGCGGGAACTGGTTCACGTCCCCCGAGAGTGCCCGGCGCATCGCCCGCATCACGCGCTGGTCGGACCCGGGCGCGCGGCCGAGGCCCAGGTCGATGCGCCCGGGGAACAGGGCGTCCAGCGTCCCGAACTGTTCGGCGATGGCGAGTGGCGCGTGATTGGGCAGCATGATGCCGCCCGCGCCGATGCGGATGTGGGAGGTCGCATGGCCGATATGCGCCAGCACCACCGAGGTCGCGGCGCTGGCGATGCCGGGCATGCCGTGATGCTCTGCAGTCCAGTACCGATGATAGCCGAGGGACTCGACATGCGCGGCGATTTCCGCGGCGCGGGCGAGGGCGTTGGATACGTCGCTACCCTGAGTGACGGGCACGAGGTCGAGTACGGAGAGCCTGGTCATGCGCGCCAACATAGGGATGTGCGTTTCAAATCGCTACCCTTGATCGGCGGTGTCCGTCGCCTTTAGTCCGTCGATGCCTTGAGGCCACTCAGAAGGGTGGGGATCAGTTCCGACACGGTGGGATGGATCGGGACGGCCCATTGCAGCACCGGCCATGGCTGGTCGGCGTTCATGATGTCGAGGATGCCGTGGATCGCCTCGTCGCCGCCAGTGCCCAGAATCGCCGCGCCCAGGATGCGTCGGCTGCGTGCGTCGGCGACCACCTTCATGAAGCCGCGCGTCTCGCCCTTCTCCACCGCACGGCCGACGCGCATCATCGGGCGCCGTGACACCGTCACGTCATGGCCCGCCTTGTGCGCCTCCGCCTCCGTCATGCCGACGCGGCCGAGGGGCGGATCGACATAGAGGGCATAGGCAGGGATCCGGGCGCTGACGCGCCGATCCTCGCCATCGAGCAAGTTGGCCGCGACAATCTCGAAATCATTATATGCCGTGTGGGTGAACGCCCCCCGTCCGTTGCAGTCGCCGATGGCCCAGATGCCAGGCGCGCTGCTTTGAAGATGATCGTCGACGGTGATGTAGCCGCGCGGGTCGGTCTCGACTCCCGCCTTGTCGAGGCCGAGATCGTCGGTATTGGGGCGGCGGCCGATCGCTATCAGCACATGGCTGGCGACGACATCCGCGCCGTTCAGCGAAACCCGCGCGCCATCGCCATCCGGTGCGAAGCGGATGACGTCGATGCCGCAACGTATCTCGATCCCCTCCGCCTCCAGGATCGCGCGAACCTCCGCGCTCACCTCCTCATCCTCCCGCGCGATCAGTCGTGCGCCACGCTCGACTACGGTAACGCGCGCGCCGAACCGGCGGAACATCTGTGCGAATTCAAGGCCGATATAGCTGCCGCCGATGATCAGCAGATGTTCGGGCACGCTGTCGAGGTCGAGGATCGAGCTGTTGGTGAGATAGGGGATATCGGCAAGACCCGGCATGTCCGGCACGACGGCGCGGCCGCCGACGTTGAGGAAGATGCGCGGTGCGCTGAGCAGGCGATCGCCGACGCGCAGGGTGCCGGATCCCGTGAACGCCGCGTGGCCGCGGATGAGGGTGAGCCCCTTCATCTCCGCCAGCCATGTCTCGTTGCGGTGCCGCGCGTCCAGCGTCACCTGCCGTGCCCGTGCATGGACCGCCACCATGTCGATGCCGATCGATCCGCCGATCGTCACGCCATAGTCGGCCGCACGGCGGGCAAGGTGCGCGGCATAGGCGCTGGCGACCAGCGCCTTGGTCGGCATGCAGCCGGTATTGACGCAGGTGCCGCCGATCAGATGCCGTTCGACCAGCGCCACCCTGTGTCCGGCGTCGGTGAGGCGACCGGCGAGCGAGGGTCCGGCTTGCCCCGCACCGACGATGATCGCGTCGAAGGGTTCCGCCGGGGCGTTATCGCTCACAGACCCGCTCACTGTTTCGTTCACAGGGCTGACACGATTGCCCACGCCCCGCCGATCGCCACCGCATCCTCAATGACGGCGGCAGGCCAGTCGCGGCCGAACAGGCTGGCGACCCTGCCTCTTGCCGCAGCGCCGCCCAACGTGCCGATGATCGCCCCGACGACACCAAATATGCCGCCGACCAAGGGCATGGCGACTGAGGTGCCGATGGCCGCGCCGCACAGCGCACCCATCACGATGCGGGCGCCGAATTGCTGCGGCACTTTCCTGCTGGGTGTGGAGGGAAGCTGGTCCGTCACCAGTTCCATCGCCGCCAGCGCGGTGAACACCCATGGCGTCCAGCGATAGCCGAGAAACGCCAGCCAGCTTTGTGAGAGGTCGAGCCAGCCCAGATGCGCGGCCCAGCTGATCGCGGCGGGTGCCGTCATTGCCCGCAGGCCCGCAACCACCCCGATCAGCAGGGCGAGCAGATAGACGCTCATGACAAGAGCTGCGCGTCGAGGCTCAGTTCCGCTTTCAGCAGCTTCGATACCGGACAATTCGCCTTGGCCTTGCCCGCGAGCTCCTGAAACGTGGCGTCGTCGATGCCCGGGATTTTCGCCTTCAGCGTCAGGCGGCTTTCCGTGATCGAGAAGCCGCTTTCGCCCTGCTCCAGGGTAACGACGGCACTGGTGTCCATGCTGTCGGCGGTGAAGCCAGCTTCACCCAAAATCAGGGAAAGCGCCATGGTGAAGCAGCCGGCATGCGCCGCGCCCACCAGTTCCTCCGGATTGGTGCCCGGCTGCCCTTCGAACCGGGCGGCGAAGCCATAGGGATATTCGTTGAGCGCGCCGCTCTGCGTGGAAATGGCGCCACGACCGTCTTGCAGGCCGCCGCTCCAGGCTGCCGATCCGCTGCGATGCAATTTCATGGGCGTTCCTCCTTCGGGACTCGGGGAAGAGAGCGGACGATGCGCCAGCAGCGGCGCGGCGACAACCGCTCATTCCATTCGCCAGCGTAACGAGGGGAACGGGATCGGCGCAACCCGGTTGAAAGGACATGGGAAGAAACAGATTGGAGAGGAACTGGCCATGACCGACATTGCAATCGACGAGACCCACGACCTGATTTCATCGGACCGGGTGGAGGGCACCGCGGTCTACAACCGGAAGGGCGAGCATCTGGGATCGGTATCCAGCTTCATGGTCGACAAGAGGTCGGGCACGGCGCGCTATGCGGTGCTGTCGTTCGGCGGCTTCCTGGGCCTGGGCAAGGATCATTATCCGCTGCCCTGGTCGATGCTGACCTATGACACCGCAAAGGGCGGCTATGTCGTCGACCTCGACAAGGCGCTGCTGGACAACGCGCCGCGCTATGCCGACGAACGGCGGCCGGCCTATGACCGTGATTATGGCCGCAGCGTCTACGACTATTACGGGCTTACCTACCCCTGGTAGGAGTGGGCCTCAGGCAGGAGGCGTTGCGGGCGAGCGGGTCCGCAGCGCCCATGCCGCGATGGCGAGATAGGCGGTCCAGGGCAGGAGCCAGAGGACGCGCGCCTGATAGCGGTCATGCGCGCCCGACAGTCCACCGCAGATGAAGGCGTTCACGAGCACGCCGGTCAGGATCATGGCGACCGCCAGCCGCAGGCGCCGGTCGATCCGACGGTCGACCATCGCCCACAGGCAGATGATGGTGGCGATCGCCGCGAGGTTGCGGCCCAGCCACGACAGGTCGCGGGTGGGCATGGCCAGGCGATAGGCGCGCGTCTGCGCCACGTCGGCGACGACGGCGGCGGGCATGTTGTTGTGGAAGAACTGCCGCTCGATCCAGCCATAGTTGAATTCGTTGAGGCGGTTGCGGGTCAGTTGCTTGCGGGCGCCGATGAACAGCGCGCCGACCGTCTGCACTGGCAGATGGCGCAGCGTAGCGATCACGAAGCGGGGCTCGTCCGCCGCGAGCTGGCGCCGCTCTTCCGGCGGCGCGGAGCGGAAGACGCCGTCGACGGAGGACTTGCTCCACAGGAAGTGATCGCTCGGCAACGGCAGGCGCGCGGCATAGCGGCACAGCAGGAAGCCGTTGTCCGGGCAGGTTTCCTTCAAATAGCGGGTGCCGGGGCCGTCGGCCGTCAGGCGCGCGGTGACGAAGGGCGGGCGGATCGGCGGATGGCCGAGCGCATGGTTGACCCCTGCCGAGAAGATCAGCTCACCGACCATGCCGGTCGAGGCGGCGAGCATCACGACGCCCGCCGCGGCCCAGGGACGCGGCATGCGCAACAGCGCGCAGAAGATCAGGCCCATGACGACGACCGCCGACAGGATCGGCACGTTGGTCGGATGGAACAGCGCGGCGGCGGCCGTGACGCCGATCCAGAACGCCCTGCGGTGCCAGTGGTCCTGCCGCCAGAACAGCAGCAGCGCCGTGGCGCTGAGCAGCGCGAGGCCGCTGAACAGATCCGGCATCATGAAGGAGGAGAAGAAGGGCAGGGAGGTGAGCGTCAGCAGCGCGACTCCCAGAATGGCAGCACCCACCAGGATCGCCGTTGCGCGGATCGGCAGGAAATAACGCAGGAAGGTGACGACGCAGAAGCCCGACACCATCGCCTGCGCGATCGCCGCGGGCCAGAAGCTGCCGGTCAGCAGGCTGATGTAGAGGAACGCGCCGTAATAGATCGAGCGGCCAAGCATCACCGGTGCCGCCGTCCAGTCGAGCGGGGCATCCCACAGGCCGTGGGCCAGCGCGTTGGCACCACCCAGATAGCCCGGCGTGTCGTAGAACAGGAACGGCATGCCGTTCATCACGGCCGGCCAGAGAAAGGCGAAGCCAGCCAGAAGCGAGAGCAAAACCCAAGGATAATCCGGCTCTTGCGCCCGCGTCGTCATGTCATACCCCGATAGTCCCCGGCACATCGTAGAGCGCGGGCGCGCGAAGTCCAGTGGCGGCACTGGTCAAGCCGCAGAAGCTCTCTTATATGATGATTGTCATCATTGTCGGCAGCCGTCCGTGCCCGCCGCAACTGGAGAGCTTCATGTCGGAACCGGTCATCATTTCCTCCTACGCCCGCACGCCGATGGGTGGTTTTCAGGGCGCGCTGGCGGGTACGTCGGCGACGGAACTGGGTGCCGTGGCGGTGAAGGCGGCGGTCGAGCGATCCGGCGTTGCTCCCGATGCTGTCGAGCGTATCTATATGGGCTGCGTCCTCCCCGCAGCCTTGGGGCAGGCGCCTGCGCGGCAGGCGGCGTTGGGCGCGGGCCTGCCCGAATCGGTGCAGGCGACCACCGTCAACAAGATGTGCGGGTCCGGCATGCAGGCGGCGATCATGGCCGCGGAGGCGCTGGCGGCGGGTAGTGTCGATGTGGTCATCGCGGGCGGCATGGAAAGCATGACCAATGCACCCTATGCATTGCCCAAGCACCGTTCAGGCGCCCGCATCGGCCATGACCGCGTCATCGATACGATGATGATGGACGGACTGGAGGATGCCTATGATCGTGGCAAGCCGATGGGTTCCTTCGCCGAGGATACCGCGCGCGACTATCAGTTCACGCGGGCGGAGATGGACGCCTATGCGATCGAGAGCCTGTCGCGCGCCAATGCCGCGATTGCCAGCGGCGCCTTTGCCGGTGAAATCACACCGGTAACGGTAAAGACGCGAGCGGGCGAGGTGGCGGTCGACACCGACGAACAGCCGGGCAACGCGAAGCCGGAGAAGATCCCCACGCTCAAGCCAGCGTTCGCCAAGGATGGGGCGATCACCGCCGCGTCCTCCGCATCGATTTCCGACGGAGCGGCGGCGCTGGTCATGACGCGAGCCGACGTGGCCGAGCGGTTGGGCCTGAGGCAGGAGGCGCGGATCGTCGCCACCGCTGCTCATGCCCATGCGCCCGCATTGTTCACCACCGCGCCGGTCTCCGCGATCCGCAAGGCGCTGGACAAGGCAGGCTGGAGCGTCGACGACGTCGACCTGTTCGAGGTGAACGAGGCGTTCGCCGCCGTGGCGATGATCGCCATGCGCGACCTGTCCATCCCGCACGAGAAGGTCAATGTGAACGGTGGCGCGACGGCTCTGGGCCACCCGATCGGCGCGAGCGGCGCGCGCATCATCGCCACACTGATCGCGGCGCTGAAGGCGCGCGGCTTGAAGCGGGGCGTTGCGGCGCTCTGCATCGGCGGCGGGGAAGCCACCGCTGTTGCGATCGAACTGATCTAATCGGCAGAAGGCGGCGCCAGCACCGTCCGCAGGCGTTCGAGCAACGGCGCCTGACTGGGCAGTATTTCGTCCGCCGCCTGCGCCAGCGTGAACCAGCGGGCCTCCTCCACCTCCGGATAGGACTGGCGGCGGCCGCTGCGCGGCGGCCACTCCATCTCGAACCGGTTTGAGACGGCGGCGGCGGCGTCGACCTCCTGATCGGCGGCGAACGCCTCCACGCGTTTGCCGCCAGCCTGCCGGATCATGCCGAGCGGCAGCAGCATAGCCGTCACCGATACGCCCAGTTCTTCATGCACCTCGCGCAGGGCGGCGGTCCGCGCATCTTCTCCCGGCTCGATTGCGCCTTTGGGTATCTGCCAGGCTCCGGTCCCGCGTCCGCGCCAGAACGGTCCGCCGGGACGTACGAGGAGCACGCGTATATCCGCCCCTTCGCGTCGATAGAGCAGAATGCCAGCGCTTTGCGCGGGCATGGATCAACCCCCGGTGGTGTTTGCGATGAGGCGGGTGGGTATCAAACGGATCATGCGATCAGGTCCTGTTCCTCCGGATGGCGCTGCACATAGGCTGCAACGAAAGAACAGACCGGACGTATCCGCAGGCCACGCGTGCGAACGTCGGCGAGCGCGCCGCGAATGAGGCGGCTGGCGATCCCGCGCCCTTCCAGCGCGGAGGGTACCTCTGTGTGGGTAAAGACGATGTTGTCGCCGTCCCGCCGATAGGCGGCGATGGCAGTGGTGCCGTCCACGTCCAGTTCGTAGCGCGCCTTTTCGGCATGTCGCGAACCGGGTTGTCCATGCGCGTCTCCCTTGGGGTGGCGCATATATGTTGCACCGCCGGACGGCGAAGGAAAGCCCTCGTCCGGCCGGCGGTGCCATACGGATGCCGATCAGTCAGGTGACCGGCATCCGTCCCCTGTTACGGACGTCTTGTCAGAACGCGGCGGAGATCGAGAACACCACCTGCGCCGACGAGATCGCCGAACCGTTCTTCGTCGAGGCGAAGTTCGGCTTCAGATAGGCGGACTCCGACTTGGAGATGTCGGTGTCGACATAGGCAACGCCGAGCGTCAGCGGCGTGCCGGGTATGGCGACATCGGCGCCGAGCATCCAGTCGAGATAGCTGCCGGTCGGTGCGACGCTGGTGCCGTTCGGGCCGAGGCCCGAGTTGCCGTCCGAATAGCCAAGGTGGGCCTTCAGGGTCAACGGCGTGCCCGGCAGGCCGGTGCTGGCGTCACCCCAGATGTAGAGATTGTCTTCCTTGTCACCCGGCGCGTCGGGGATGCCCGTCGCATAGGAGTCGGCGCTCAGGTACCAGCGGCCCAGGGCTTCCTGCTTGGGTGCATAGGCGACACCAGCCAGCAGCTTTGCCGGACCGACCGTGCCGCTGATCTTCACATAGGGTTCGGCGAAGTCGGTCTTGTCCGAGCCGCCCGGATACATGAACCAGGTGACGCCGACATCGAGGGTCGCGCCGCCAATCGGCATGGCATAACCGCCCACGAGGTCGAGTTCCATGCTCGATCCGCCGAACGTACCCCAACCGGCCAGGTTCGAGGCCCAGGTGCCGACGTAGAAGCCGCTTTCATGCGTAACGGTGATGCCGCCCTGGATCGCCATTTCCTTGTCGGTCTGCGAGACGCCACGGAAACGATAGTCGGAGACCAGACCGACGCTGCCCGCGACGGTGATCGGACCCGATGGTTCTTCCTGAGCAAGAGCCGGTGTGGAAGCCAGCATCGTGAAGGCCGCGCAAGCCAGAAGATAGCGCATGAACATTTCCCCTTTTGATTCAGAAAAATGTTCCGTCCTGCGTCCGCCTCTTCCCCCGTCTCGGCTGCACGGCGGCGGATAGAAGCGAGCAGGGAAAGGGTTTCACGTTATGCTGCGCTGCGGAAGCGTTGTGTGGCACTGCCGCATGTGGGGGCAGGGGGCTGTGCCCAATGGGTCACGGTTCTTGTCTCAACCATTTCCGCGATTGTAACAAATGTGTCTGTATCCCATCCAGATATTGCCAATCATGTCTCTCGCGACTTTGCCCTAACGTAAATCGCCCGCGCTTTCGCGCGGGCGATTCGTTCCCCGGGGGACGGGAAAGGGGGTCAGGCGCCGCCGACGATGCGGGACAGGCGGTCCTGCTGGCCGCGCAGTTCGACGACGGAGCCGGAACGGCGGCGGCGTTCGATCCACTCCTTCACCATCTCCGCGCAACCATGGTCGATATGCGCGAGACGCTCGACATTGAGGCGCAGTTTGGTGCCGGCGGGTTGGGCGTCGAGTCGCGCCGAGAGGCTGGGCAGGGCGATGAAGGTCGCCGCGCCGTCCAGCGCGATTTCCCGTGCGTCGCCCTCGTCGCGCTCCTCGACCTTCAGGCGCAGGCGCTTCAGATGCGGGACCATTTCGATCATCGACAGTGCAACGCCGACAAGCACGCCGGTCAGCAGATCCGTTGCCACCACCATGATCAAAGTACCGGCCCAGACGAGGGCGGGCAGGATGCCATAATAATGGAACATGTGCTTGACGTGGTCGAGGCTGACGAGGCGGTAGCCGGTGACGACGAGGATACCGGCGAGCGCTGCCATGGGAATCTCGCGCAGCAGCCAGGGCAGCAGGGCGACGAAGCCCAGGATCCAGATGCCGTGCAGGATAGCCGACAGGCGGGTCATTGCGCCCGCCTGGACGTTGGCGGAGGAGCGGACGATGACACCGGTCATCGGGATCGCGCCCGCCGCGCCGCAGAGCAGGTTGCCGATGCCCTGAGCCCGCAGTTCCTTGTTGTAGTCGGTCCGTACGCCGTCATGCATCCGGTCGACCGCGGCCGCGGAGAGAAGCGTTTCGGCGCTGGCGATGAACGCGATGGCAAGCGCCGTGGCGATGATCGTCGGGTTCATCAGCATCGCGGTAAAGCCCGCCTCCGGCGGAGCGATGGCCGCGACGATGGATTCGGGTACGACGACCCGGGCGACGCCAAGCTGCATGACGAAGGCGATCAGCGTCGCCAGCACAACGCCGACCAGCGCGCCGGGGATGAGGCGCATGGACGCCGGACGGAATTTCTCCCAGCCGAGCATGCCGCCGATCGACGCAAGGCCGATCAGGAAGGCGGCGAGCGCCGACTGGTCGTGCAGGCCCATGAACTGTCCCGGCATGGCCAGCAGGTTGGCGACGCCGCTCGGCAGCGGCTTGTCGTCGAACAGCACGTGGAACTGGCCCACGACGATCAGCACGCCGATGCCCGCGAGCATGCCGTGCACGACAGCCGGTGATATCGCGCGGAACCAGCCGCCGACGCGGGCGATGCCCGCGATGACCTGGATTGCGCCCGCGAGGATCAGGATCGGCCCGAGAGCGGACAGACCCTGATCGCGCACGATTTCAAAGACGATGACCGCGAGGCCCGCCGCCGGACCGCTGACCTGCAGCGGCGATCCGGCGAGCATACCGACGACGATGCCGCCGATGATACCTGTGATCAGGCCTTTTTCGGGCGGTACCCCTGATGCGATCGCGATGCCCATACAGAGCGGCATCGCCACCAGGAACACGACGATCGACGCGGTGAAGTCCCGCGGGAACGTCTTCGAGAGAGAGGCGAACACGGCGTTATTCCGCAGCCTGGAGGTAGGTGGAGCCAGCCGCTATGCGACGCGCGTGCGGCAGGGCGACCGGCAGCGGCTGGTCCTCGCGCAGGGGTACGAACTGGCCGGTTTCGCCGTCGAGGCCGAGTACCTGACCGGCATGGATGTCGACGAACCAGCCGTGCAGGGCGATCTCGCCGCGCGCGATGCCCGCCGCGACCGACGGATGCGTGCGCAGGTGGGCGATCTGGGCGACGACATTCTCCAGGCTGATCGCGTGGTGCTTCGCCTTGTCGTCGAGGTCGGCGGGATAGCTTTCGCGAACGACCTTCTGCGCGGCATGGGAGTGGCGCAGCCAGGCGGCGACGTTCGGCATCGAGTCGAGTGCACCGTCATGGACCAGCGCCTTCATCGCGCCGCAGTCCGAATGGCCGCACACGATGATGTCGCGGACGCCGAGCGCCATCACGGCATATTCGACGGTCGAGGAGACGCCGCCGTTCTGGGTGGCGAAGGGCGGCACGATGTTGCCTGCGTTGCGGCAGACGAACAGGTCGCCCGGCTCGGCCTGCATGATGTGCTCGGGCACGATGCGGGAATCGGCGCAGGAGATCATCAGTGCCTTGGGGCTCTGGCCATTGCTGGCGAGATGGTTGTAAAGCGCGCTCTGGTTCGGAAACACATGCTTCTCGAAGCTGAATACGCGGCCGATGAGTTCGTTCATGGCAGTTCCTCAAACATGTTGGCCGGAAGGGGGACCGGCGGTTGTTTGAGGATAGGGATCGCGTTTTGCTGCGACGCAGCGCTAATGTTAAAATTTATGTCTGAACCGTGCGAGGAAGCCGTATTTCGGCTTTCAGGCCACTTTCGGGCTTGTTTGACAGGCGGAGCGTGCCGCCTTCGCGCTCGACCGCGCGCAGCGCGATGGCGAGGCCGAGGCCAAGGCCAAGGCCCTGCGTATCGCGTCCGCGTGCGGCATCCAGGCGCACGAACGGGCGCAGGACATCTTCCAGACGTGCGGGGGAAATACCGGGGCCATCATCCTCGACAGAAAGCACGATGTAGTCGCCTTCTGTCGGTTCCGTGATCGTCACGATAACGGTCTGGCCATATTTCGCCGCATTCTCCACCAGATTGCGGACTGCCCGCTTGAAGCCCACGGGGCGCACCGCATGCTCGAGATGGTTGGGCCCCTGATATTCGGCGCGGCCGGTGCGGTCGGCGATCTCGTCGACCAGCGTCGCGGCCATCACGGCGATGTCGACCGGCTGCGCCGGTTCCGGATCGTCCTCGCCGCCGAGATAGGCGAGCAGGGACGCGACCATGGCCGACATCTCGGTCACATCATCCTCGATCTCCTGCCGCAACTCGTCGTCGGCAATGCTTTCGGCGCGCAGTTGCAGGCGGGCGAGGGGGGTACGCAGGTCGTGACCGACCGCGGCCAGCGCCTCGGTCCTGTCCTTGATCAGCGAGTGGATGCGGCCCTGCATGTCGTTGAAGGCACGGATCAGCCGCCTGACCTCGCCACCGCCGCTTTCCGGTATAGGTGCCTGCTCCCGGTCGCCGACATGGGCGGCGGCGTCGGAAAGATGTCTGAGCGGTCGCAATGTTGCGCGCAGCAAAAGTCCGGCAATCAGGGCGACGCCGATCGCGACGACCAGCATCATCGCCATCCAGGCGATGCGGAACTTGCCCTCGTCGACCAGATGCGGGGCACGGAAGGACAGCCAGCCGCCGCCCGGTACGCGCAACGTGCCGGTGACAAGGCCCTTTCGGCCCGGTTCCTTCAGATAGAGGCGCAGGTCATGGGCGGCGAGCACGGGTTCCCAGATCACGATCTGGTCGCGCATGTCGCGCAGGTCCGCCGACATCGGCGGGATGGCGGGCGGTGCGGTCACCCATTCGACATAGAAATTCTTGGTCGAGAGGCGGGACGCCATGCCCGGCCGTTCGTGCGCCGAGCGCTGTCCCACCACTCGCAATGCCGAGGCCAGATGTTCGGCGACACGATGCGCTTCGTCTTCGCGCACCCGCACGCGGCTGGCGCGGTCGTAGAGCAAAGTGCTGGCGCAAAATTCGATCAGTATCGTCAGCAGGACGATCGCGACGATCCGGCCGGCAAGGCCGACGGAGGGGTGCAGCAATGCCCTCAAGCACGCTCCACTTCGGCGCTGAACATATAGCCGATGCCGCGCACCGTGACGATCGGCGGCTTCTCGCCCTTGATCGAAAGCTTGCGGCGCAGGCGGCTGATCAGCACGTCGACACTGCGGTCGGATGCTTCGCCCAGGCGCGTGCGTGACATCTCGATCAGGCGCTCGCGCGCGATCACGCGCTGCGGATTGTCGATGAAGCTCGCCAGCAGGTCGAATTCCGCGCCGGTCAGGTCGACGACCGCGCCATTGGGCGAGATCACCTCGCGGCGAGGGAAGTTGACGACCCAGCCCTCGAACCGGGCTTCACGGCGACCCGTGCCATCGTGCTGGCGCTCCATCCGGCCGCGCCGCAGCACCGCCCTGATCCGTGCGATCAGTTCCCGTGTGCCGAACGGCTTGGCCAGATAATCGTCGGCGCCGAGTTCCAGCCCGACCACGCGGTCGATCTCCGATCCCTTGGCGCTGATGAAGATGATCGGCACGTCGCTCTTCTGCCGGATCTGGCGGCAGAGATCGAGGCCGTTGGTGCCGGGCAGCATGATGTCGAGGACGATGACATCCACGGGTGCCTCACCCATCGCGTTCCACAACTCGGGAGCCGAGCCGGCTGGACGGACATTGAAGCCATTCTGCTGGAGCGACCGCATGACGAGCGTGCGGAGCGCGGGATCATCTTCGACAATCAGAACATGGGGCGAAGTCACGCTGGAAATAATCCGTATTGAATGGGAAGGACTTAGGCCTGCCGGCCCCGGCGTTCAATGCACAAACAGGGGAAACGCCCCGGAGCGGACCTCCGGGGCGTACCTTTTCGTTATGAGCGCGGCGCGAGCGCCGAGAGGCCCTGAAGCTCAGCAGCGAGCGCGGGGTGATCGGAACGGGCCGCAGTGGCAGCCTCCGCTTCCATCGCGCGGGCGCGGCGGGCGAGTGATGCCTCGATGCGCGGTGCGGCCGCAGCGCAGTTGCCGGTCTCCACACCCGAAACCGTTTCGAACTGATGGATCGGCTTCGACAGCGCGGCGATCGGCGCGTTGTCGGCGCCCTTGACGGCGCGGGTCACGATCGCATCGGCGCGCCAGTGGCACTGGCCCATGCCCTGTCGGCCGGCCGGCGTCGCGGCGACCTGACGCGTGCTGGTCTTCCAGCCGAGCTGATAGGATGCGTCGACCGAAACCGACTGGTGTTGAACGGTGGCGCGATGGATCGGCGCCGCGTCGACGGGGGCGGCGCCAGCGGCGCTCGCCAAGGCCATCCCCGAAAGGACGAGATGTATCATAAGTGTCTCCTGTGAATGTCCCGACCATTTCTGGCGGTCGGCTGTCATCAAGAGGTAGAGGACGCAAATGTCCGAGCCATTGTCTCAATGTAACAAATTGTTTCCATGCGTTAGCGGCGCAATACAGGCACTTCCGTAGAGTTGCGTAGAGACGTTGATGTCCGTTCGGGCGCATTATCATCCTCGCGGCGGATATGCCGCCGTGGGAGATAGGCGATGAAGAACGTCTTGTTGCTGGTGCATGACGACACCGGACTGGAGGCGCGTGTTCAGGCGGCGCTCGACCTAACACGCGCGGTCGACGGACACCTCTCCTGCCTCTGCGTCGTCGAGTTGCCCGCGCTGCCCGGCGTTGGAGCAATGGCGGCCGATGCGGAGCAGGTGATGCTCGCCGAAGCGAAGGACCGCGCGGCCGGGATCAGGGAGACGTTGACCGAACGGCTGGCGCGCGAGGATGTCGCATGGGACTGGCACGATGTCTGCGGCTCGATCGGCTTTGCGCTGCGCGACAATGCGGGCCTTGCCGACATTATCGTCGTCAACACGATGCTCGGCGACGGGCTGTATCCCGACATGCGCGCGCTCGCGTCCGAATTGGCGCTGCGGTCGGGGACGCTGGTGCTGGCGGTGCCCGATCATATCCGCGGTTTCAACGCCACCGGGCGGGCCCTCGTCGCGTGGAACGGTTCCTTCCCGGTAGAAGAGACGCTACGGCGCGCGGCTCCGTTGCTGGCGCGGGCCAGCGGCGTCGTACTGTTGCAGGTCGGTGCCAGCAAGGAGGCGCCGCCCGAGGATGCCGCAGCCTATCTGTCCCGCCATGGTATCCATGCCGAGATCGAGCATCTGCCGCGCGAGGGACCGGTCGTCGATACGCTGATCGACGCGATGCGGCGGGGTCGCTTCGGCTATGTCGTCATCGGTGCCTATGGCCATTCGCCGATGCGTGAGGCGATCCTTGGCGGGGTCACCCGGCAATTGCTGAACGACTGCCCGTTGCCGTTGCTGCTGGGTCACTGACCGGCGGAATGCATGCAAGCGGAAATAGCGGGTAGGCGGCAGCCGCCCGCTATTTTTTGTTGGCAGCAATCTTCTCCACCGCAATCTTTCAGGACGCGGGAGTCCGCAGGCTGCTGAGGACCGCGTCGATCAGCGCATGCTCCTGAAACGGCTTTTCAAGGACGCGGGCGATGCCGGCGGCCGATGCCTCCGCCGTCAGCGCGGGCGACGGGAAGGCGGTGATCAATATGGCGGGGCCATGCCATCCGCGTGCACGCAGCGTCTGCGCCAGCGTTGTGCCCGTCGTTTCGCCCAGTGCATAGTCCGTCACCAGACAGGCCGCGTCGAGCGCGGCGGGATCACCGAGCACCGCCGCTGCGGTCGCGTAGGAACGCACATCGAGACCGCGTGCCTGCAATACAAGCTGAAGCGACCGGCGGACGCCCGCATCATCCTCCACCAGCACTATTCGGGGCCGGATGGTGTTGGGGGCTCCTGAAAACGAGCCGGGCGCGGCAGGAATCGTCATGGTCCCGCAAGGGATGCCATGGGCGGCACGGACGCGCGTTACGTATTGTTCCGGTACGGTGTCCTCATTCGAGACCGGCGGCGAACGCGATCCGCAGTGCGTCCGACAGGCTGCGTACGTCGAGCTTCGTCATCAGGTTCGCGCGATGCACCTCCACCGTGCGGGGCGAGATGCCGAGGTCGAAGGCGATGGTCTTGTTGGGAAGGCCACGTGCGAGCCCGGCGAGCACGTCCCGTTCCCGTGCGGTCAGGCCTGCGATCAATACGGCGGCGTCCGCCTCCCGTACCTTGCGGCTTTCCGCGTCGTTGATCCGGGCCAGCCCGTGCTCGATCGCGGCGAGCAGGGCCGCCTTCTCGAACGGCTTTTCGAGGAAGTCGATCGCGCCCGCCTTCATCGCCTGGACAGCGGTGCCGATGTCGCCGTGGCCGGTCAGGATCACCACCGGCATCGCTATGCCGCGCGCCTGCAACTCCTGCTGCACCTCCAGCCCGTCCATTTCCGGCATCCGCACGTCGAGCAGGATGCAGCCGGGATCGGCGGTCCGCGCGCCCTTCAGGAAGGCGGTACCGGACGGCCATGTCTCGACCCTGAAACCCGCTGTCTTGAGCATGAAGCTCGTCGAACGGCGCACCGATTCCTCGTCATCGACAATATGTACCAGGCGGATGTCAGTCACTTGTTCCTGCGCCTCCCGCACGCATCACGGTAAAACAGAAGAGGGTCCCGCCCTCCGGCCGTGCCTCGGTCCAGATACGGCCGCCATTGGCCTCCACGATCGTGCGGCAGATCGACAGGCCCAGGCCCATGCCGTCCGCCTTCGTACTGTTGAAGGCGCGAAACAAGCCCTGAGCGACGTCCGGCGCGATGCCGGGACCGGTGTCCGCGACCGTGATCGTCACCATGTCCGGTGGCGTCGGCGCCGTGGTGATCAGCAGTTCGCGCCGGGAACTTGCCTCCATCGCCTCCAGCGCATTGCGGGTCAGGTTGATCAGCACCTGCTGGATCTGCACCCGGTCCACCAGTACCGGGCTCGCCAGCGGATCGAGCGCGAAGCGGACGGAAACCCCCCGTTCGCGCGCGGTCAGGAGCCCCAGCTTGCATGCTTCGTCGATCAGGCCGGGCAAGTCCTCCACCGTCTTCTCGACCTCCCCGCGCGACACGAAAGCGCGCAGGCGGCGAACGATATGGCCGGCGCGCATTGCCTCGCTTGCCGCTTCGCCCAGCGCTTCGCGTATCATCGCCATATCGACCGGCTCGGCCGCGTCTTCCGGCTGGTCGAGCAGCATACCGATGCCCTCGACATAATTGGCGACTGCGGTGATCGGCTGGTTCAATTCGTGTGCGAGCGTGGAGGCCATCGTGCCCATCGCACTGACCCGGGCGACGTGGATCAGGTTGGAACGCAGTTCCTCCATCCGTTCCTGCGTCTCGTGCAGTTCGGTCAGGTCGCGAATGAAGCCGGTGAACACCCGTTGGCCGCCGCCGATCGCTTCACCGACCGACAGTTCCATCGGGAAGGTCGTGCCGTCGCTCCGCCGGGCAGTCACGACCCGGCCGATGCCGATGATCCGTCGCTCGCCGGTGGCAAGGTAACGGCTCATATAGGCGTCATGATGCTCCCGGTCCGGGGAGGGCATCAGCATGCTGACGTTGCGGCCGACCGCTTCGGCTTCGCTGTAGCCGAACAGGCGCTGCGCGGCGGCGCTGAACGATGTGATCAGGCCGTTCCCGTCGATCACCACCATCGCATCGGGAACGGTGGACAGGATCGATTCCAGATGTGCGGCATTGGCGACGAGCGTGCGTTCGGCCGCGCGCTGATCGGTGATGTCGCGAACGACCTTGCCGAATCCCTGCAACGCGCCGTCCGTGCCGCGCAGCGCGGTAATGGTCACATGCGCCAGGAATTCCGATCCGTCCTTGCGGACGCGCCAGTCGTCTTCCTCGAACTGTCCCTCCGCGCGGGCGCGGTCGAGATCGCGTTGCGGCTTGTCCGCCGCGACCGCATCGGCCGGGTAGAACAAGGCGGTCGGCTGGCCCACGACCTCGCGCTCGGTCCAGCCCTTCAGCCGCTCCGCGCCCTTGTTCCAGATCGTCACCCGGCCCAGCGGGTCGAGCATGTAGATCGCATAACCCTCGGCGCCGTCGATCAGCAGGTTGAGTTCGGCACTGGTCTGCGCCGCCTGTGCCGTCTGCACGTTCTCGTTCAGGTATAGGCGCCGCATTACGATGACCATGGCCAGGGCGGTACATCCGGCCGCACCCAGCAGCAGGGCGCCAGCCACCCATGCGGCCGGGCGGACGGGCAGCAACTCCGCACCGGCAAACAGGCCGATGCACAGGCCTGCGCCGAGCAGCGCTCCACCCGCGACCAACGCATATCGCTTCAGCCCTGAGTTACCCCTGTCCAATCCGTCCAACGCCGTCCGTCAGCCCCGACCACCCATCATGGCCCGGCATAGCATGGCGCGGGGCCCTTGCCATGCCGTCCTTGAGGTCACGTTCCCGGACGGCTCAGAAGCGCGCCTCCAATATGACCAGCGCGGGATCGCCTTCGCAGGGGCGGGCGGTAAACCCCATTTCCTGCTCCAGTCCGATCGCGGCGCGGTTCTGCCGGTTTTCTATAGACTGGAGGACGCGGACGCCGCGCGCCTTCGCCACGCCGCGCACATGGTCGAGCAACGTCCAGCCGATCCCCTGACCCCGATGATCCGCCCGCACGGAGATCGCAACCTCCGCCCGCTCCATTGCAGCATCGCAGGCCAGCATCGCCGACGCGGCCAGCACGCCCGCCTCGTCGAACGCGAGGAAATGGTCGGTCTGCCGGTGATCGACATCGACCATCGGCCGCAGTTGCTCGTCGTTCACATGCGTAACGGCCGTCAGAAAGCGGAAGCGCCGGTCGTCGTCCGAAACCGCATCGAAGAAGGCGGACAGAACAGGCATGTCGTCCGGCGTGGCGGGGCGCACGATGATCGCGGTGCCCGACCGGGTCTGCAGACGTACGCTGTCGGTCTGCGCGGGGCGAAGCTGTATGTCGGTGGTCACGGTCATTGCCTGTCTCCAGCCTTGGAAAGCTGGATGCGACCTACGCCTGCCGCCGACCCCTGCCCATCCGTAGAGTCGCGTAGCCGTGCCGGATTGCCGGGATGTTGGCTCTCCAATGGCCACCCACCCATGCCCCTAGGAACAATACGGATAGGGAAATGCGCGAGGGGTGCCGCATGTAGCACCTATGACGCAGCTCCACATTGATCCCGCGCAAAATCCGCAGCTGATGGTCGCCATGGTCCCCGGGCAACAGGCGGGCGATGCCCCGGCGTCCTCCACCTGCGCCCGCTGCCCGGCGAGAACCGCAGCGCTCTGCGCCGTGCTGGACGAGGAGTGCCGGACGCGCTTTGCGGGCATGGCGCGGCGCACGTCGGTGGCAAAGGGCCAGCGCCTGATGTGGGAGGGGGACAGTTCGATGCTGGTCGCCAACGTCGTCGAGGGGACGATGAAGCTGTCGATCTCCACCGCCGACGGGCGGGAACAGATAGTCGGCGTCGCCTATGCCGCCGATTTCATCGGCCGTCCGTTCGGCCCGACGAGCCCGCACAATGTGACGGCGCTGACCGACACGATTTTGTGTGTGTTTCCCCGTGCCCGCTTCGACGCCTTTGCGCGGGAAAATCCGGCGCTGGAGCATGGCCTGCTGCACCGGGCGCTTGATGAACTCGATCGCACCCGGGCGTGGATGCTGCTGCTCGGCCGCAAGAGCGCGCGGGAGAAGATTGCGACGTTCCTGCTGGAAATGTCGCAGCGGCTGGCGCCCGGCGCGGCGGGGAAGGAGAGGCGGCCACTCGATCGCTTCACCCTGCCGCTCGACCGTCAGCAGGTGGCCGACGTTCTGGGCACGACGATCGAAACGGTGAGCCGTCAGATGACCGACCTCAAGCGTGCGGGCATCATCGCGCTGCCCGATCGCCGGTCGATCCACATACTGGATCGCGCGGCACTTGAGGATATGGCCGAACCGGCCTGAGCGGGCCGCCCTGGGGGCGGTTTCAGTCGAACCCGACGGGTCCGTGGTTGATGCGGATCATACCGGCGCTCAGCGAGGCGCGGGGTTTACGCAACGGACGCCCCGCCGTTGCCTTGCGCAGCGGACGTCCATCCGCCTGCTGTGGCGCGGCGGGCGAGATCGGCCGGCGTTCGACCGGATTGTTGATGCCGACGATTTTCTTCACCGTGTCCCAGATATCGGTCGGCCCGATCATCGGATGCCCGTCATAATGGCGGGCGACGTGTGCGGGACGATCCTGATCGGTACGGAGGGAGGGGAAAATGGAGGCCATAGCAAGGGGTTAACGAAACATGGTTAACAAATGTTTCTTATTTCCCTCGCGACTTGTCGTCCGCCTGCCCGCCTTCGTCGCGCTTTGTCTGTTTTTTCCGCCGTCCGTGTGCCGCCAACGCCGCGCCAAGGACGAGGCCGCCCGGGACGAGGAGGACGATGGCGGCGATGCCGGCCTGACGGAGCGTTGGCTTCTTCATGGTTACAGACTTATCAACCATGTCTGAACACAATCTTGCCGGGAGGGGGAATTTGCTGCCGATGACGGCGGATTGCGGCACGTCAATCGTTTCCCGATTATGGCTGACCCGGTTTGCGGGGGTGAAAGGGGTAATCGATGCTGAACCGACGGTCTTTCCTGGCGGCGGGCGGCGCCACGGCGAGTGTGCTCGCGACCATGGGGACGGAGGCGCTGGCCGCCGCGCTGGTGCCAGTGGCGATGCCGGCGGCGGGCCTCTACGAGAAGGACGAGGACGCCTATTGGGGCGCGCTGCGCAAGCAGTTCCTGATCCCGGCCGATGTCGTCAACCTCAACAACGGAACTGTCGGCTCCTCTCCGCGTCCGGTGCTGAAGGCTGTGTTCGACAGCTATGAACTGACCGAGCAGATGACGCAGAAGGGGTCGGAGGACTATCCGATCTGGGGCTATGGCGCGTGGGAGGAGTTTCGCAAGCCCTTCGCCGCGCTGGTCGGTGCGCAGGTCGAGCAGATGGCGATCCTCCGCAACGCGACGGAGGCGAACAGCTACATCGCCAACGGCTTCGACATGAAGGCGGGCGACGAGGTGCTGATCAGCGACGAGGAGCATGGCAGCGGCGAGCAGCCGTGGATGCTGCGCGCCAAGCGTTACGGGGTGGTCGTCAGGAAATTCGCCATGCCCAAGCCGCCGAAGGGACCGGCCGAAATCCTCAACCGCATCAACGACGCGATCACGCCGCGCACGCGCATCATCTTCGTCAGCCATATCAGCACCGCGACCGGCGTCGTTCTGCCCGCGAAGGAGATCGCCACGCTTGCCCGGTCGAAGGGGATCGTCTCCGCCTTCGACGGTGCGCATGTGCCGGGCATGATGAAGGTCGACCTCAACGATATCGGCTGCGACCTCTATACCGGTTCGATGCACAAATGGCTGTTCGCGCCGAAGGGGACGGGCTTCCTCTATCTGCGCGACGAGGGCGTGATGAACCGGGTGTGGAACACGCTGGCGACCGGCGGCTGGGACGACCCCACACGGAAGGCGGATCGCTACATGCAGATCGGTTCGTCCAACATCCCGTCGATGATGGGCCTGAACGCCGCCGTCGCGCTGGCGAGCGGCATCGGCATCGAGCGGATCGAGAAACGTCACCGGCAGCTTGCCGACTATCTGCACGGGGAAATGGTAAAGCGTGGCGCGGAAAGCTGGACCTCGCCCGATCCGGCGCTGCGCTGCGCGATCGCGACGGTCAACGTGCCGCCGGTGTCGCGCATGGAATTGCAGGAATGGCTGTGGACCAACCACCGCATCCGCGTGCGCGGCGGCGAACCCAGCAAGCTGCGCCTGTCGACACCTTATTATCTGTCGAAGGCCGATCTCGACCGCTTCCTTGAACAGTTCGATGCATTCCGGAAGATGAAGGGGATCGGTTGATCCCCTACAGATCGAAGTCGGCGTAGATCGCGCCATGGTCTGACGCGGCTTCCTCCTCACGGGTGAGTTCGGGGTAGGCATCCCATTTTTTCGGCTGGACGCCGGGCCACATGCCCTTGCGGAAGATGCCACCGCCCTTCACCCGGGCGAACAGCGCAGGGGAAAGCAGGATATAGTCGATCTTGTTCGACGCCGTCGATGCGCCGAACGTACCCGGACGGCCACCGTTATTGAAACCGGGATAGGCCGATATGTCCTGGAGGTCGGTGTGGGCGAGCAGCGGCTGGAGCGGCGCGCCGTCGGGCGCGTCGTTGAAGTCACCGATGACGGCGATGTTCTCCACGCCCTCCGCCCGGCGGCCCTCGTAAATGGCCTTCACCCGTTCGGCCTGTTTCCGGCGCCGGGCGTCCGACGCCGCCTGACCGCCATAGCCCTTGCTCTTGAAATGATTGACCAGCAGCAGGAGCGACGCGCCGGAGGGCGTCGTCAGGCTGTACTCCGCGCAGTCGCGCGAGAAGATCAGCTGTCCGTTGCCGTCCGCGTCGTCGACATGGCTGCGCATGCTGTCGATCATGTAGCCCGGGCGCGTCAGCAGGCCGACGTCGATCCCGCGCTCGTCATTGCCGTCGATCAGCATGACGTGCGGGAAGGGGGTGCCGCCGATGACGGGCAGGATCACCTTGCTGAATTCGTTGAGCACCGGACGGCTCTCCGCTTCCACCACGCCCAGCACGTCGGGGGCAAGGTCGTTGATCACGCGTGCGGTGTTCTGCATCGCCACCTGATTGACCGGCTCGACCCGCAGTTCGAGGCTGCCGACCCAGTCGGCGCGGCTGGCCGCGATGATCTCGATCCCGCCGGTCTTGGGCCGCTTGAGCAGCTTGCCCCGATTGCGGCGCAGGATCACGAATGGGCCGGTGTCGCTCTTTTCGAGGCCGAGGTCGATCATCAGCTGTGCCATCTTCGTCCGGTCGGTCGCGCTGTAGGCGGGTTCCCCGAGCAGGGCGTTCAGCTGTGCGAATTTCTCGAGGACGGGCCGCCCCTCCGCCCATGTGTCGCCGTTGAGGGCCTTGGCCCGGTCGAACAGGTTTTCCACGTTGAACGATGCAAGCCGCATGATGCGCCTCCCGCCAGCAGTGACGGCGCATGATAGCGGACAAGCATGACGATCCGGAGTCTCAGTCCATCCGATGTGGGCTGAAGATCGACCAGCCCGTCGCCTCCGCCAGTTGCTCGAGCGCGCGGGTACCAAGGTGCGAGTTGCCGCTTTCGTTGAGGCCGGGGGACCAGACGGCGATCGACGCGACCCCCGGCACCACCGCGAGGATGCCGCCGCCCACGCCCGACTTGCCGGGAAAGCCGATGCGGAACGCGAAATCGCCCGAGGCGTCATAATGGCCGCAGGTGAGCATCAGCGCGTTGATGCGGCGTGCCCGCCGTTCCGATACCACGCGGCCTCCGTCCGGATGCGCGCCGGCCAGCATCAGGAAGCGGCCCGCGAGCGCGAGCTGGCGACAGCTCATCTCGATCGCGCACTGATGGAAATAGAGGCCGAGAACCTGATCAACCGGATGGCGGACATTGCCGAAGGCACGCATGTAGTTGGCGAGTGCCATGTTGCGGAAGCCGGTGTCGGTTTCCGAGCGCGCGACGGCCTCGTCTATCGCGATGCCATCATCGCCCGCGAGAAAGCGCACGAACCGCAGCACCTCCCCGATCGCCTCGCGCGGCTGGTGCCCGGCAAGGTTCATATCGCACACGACGATGGCGCCTGCGTTGATGAACGGATTGCGGGGAATGCCCGCCTCATGCTCGAGCTGGACGATGGAGTTGAAGGCGGAGCCGGACGGTTCGCGCCCCACCCGTTTCCAGAGCTGGTCGCCGACCTTGCCGAGCGCCAGCGTCAGCGCGAACACCTTCGACACCGACTGGATAGAAAAGCCGGTGTCGGCGTCCCCCAGCGCGATCATCCGTCCGTCGGCGGTCGCGATCGCGATTCCGAACCTCCCGGGATCGACCTTCGCCAGTTCCGGGATGTAGCTGGCGACGGTGCCCCGATGCGTGGCGGCGCGCGCGTCATCGACGATCTGTTCGACGATTCGGGACAGGTCCATGCACTGGGCATAGCGGGTTCGCCCGGACCGCCAAAGAAGAACGGGCCCGTCCGCACCGGCGAACGGGCCCGCTCCACGGGGTAAAGGGTTGATCCCCTAGATCCCGAACCGCGCGGTGATACGGATGTCGCGGCCCGCGAGAGGGGCATAGTCCTTCAGGAAGCTGGCATGACGGCGCGCCTCGACATCGAAGATGTTGTTGGCGGAGAGTACCAGCATCGTCTGCTTGTTGTCGGCGAAGGGCTGGAAGGTCAGGCTGGCGTTGACGAGCGTGAAACCGTCCGTCGGCGTCTCGGTCGCGGCGATCCGGTCCTGCTTGAACGTATGCTCGACCTCTGCGCGGGCCGACAGGCGATCGCCCTGAAGCTCAAGCCCGCCGAGCAGGCGCAGCGGCGGGATGCGCGGCGCCGGGCCGGAGCCGGTCACGGTCGCATGCACATAATCGGCGAGGCCGTCGGCGTTCAGGGCGAAGCCGCCAAGCTGCGCCAGCTTGACCGACGCCTCTGCCTCGAACCCGTAATATTTCGCTTTCGCCTGATTGTACTGGTAGCAGGGGAATTCCAGATCCTCGCCGCCGTTCACCGCCTGACAGACGGCATCGTCGACGATGCTCTCGTAGATATAGTTGTCGAACCAGTTGTGATAGGCGGAGAGGGACAGCGAATAGCCTTCTCCCTTGCCGCGCAGGGTGGCTTCCACGCCCCAGCTCTTTTCCTTCGCGAACGTCGGGTCGCCCAGTTCGAACGCCTGCGTTCCAGCGTGGTTGCCGCGCGCGAACAGTTCCTCCGCCGACGGTGCGCGCTCGGTACGCGAGACGTTGATACCCGCGCGCCAGCCGGCCGTGATTTCCTGGCTGGCGCCGAGCGAGCCGGAGAATGCATCGAACGTGCGACGCACGGCGGTTGGGAAGAACAGATCCTCGTCGGCGTCGGCGGACAGGATGCTGTGCTCGTAGCGGCCGCCCGCCTCGATCCGCATATGGCCCAGGTCGAGCGACTGCAGGGTGAAGAGGCCGTATTGCTGGGTCTCGTTCTTCGGCAGGAATTTCTCCTCGCCCACGACGTGGAAGTCGCGGATCATGAACTGGCCGCCGATCGCGCCGTCCCAGCCGCCGCGCTTGGTCTGGACGAGTTCGAGACGGGATTCGATCGACTGGTTGTAGAAGGTGGTGCCGACCTCTCCGCTGTCCTCGATCTCGCTGTGCTGATAGTCGGCCCAGCCCGCGCGCAGGCGGATGGAGTCGATGAACGGGCCATTGGCCGCGATCTCTCCGCGCAGGTCGGCGCGGGTCTGCTTCATGTGCAGACGGACCTGCTCCGCTTCCTCGCCCGGTTCGAGTGCGTAGCGGACGGGAACGCCGTAGAAATTGTCGATATGGTTGACCGAGATGCCGAGATTGCCGCCGTCGGTGATCAGCGCCAGTCCGCCGGCGACTTCCCAGCTCTTGGCCGCGCTGTTGGGCAGCTTGCCGTGAAGATCGGCGAGTTCGGCGATTTCAGGGTCGCTGCTGGCCGCCGCCTGTGCCCGCAGGCCCGGCGTCAGGATGTAGTTGCCGGTGTCGAGATTGCCGGTCTTGGTCCAACTGCCGTCGACATGGGCGACGATCTTGTCGCCGATCGGCATTTCGATCTTGCCCGAACCGGTGCGCTCGCCGGCGGCCGAGCCATAGGTCAGGATGCCGTCGACGTGGATCGGTTCGTCCGGCACGCGGCGCGGGATGCGGCTGTCGATGACGTTGACGACGCCGCCGATCGCGGACGAGCCATAGAGCAGGGCGGCGGGGCCGCGCAGCACCTCGATACGCTCTGCGGTCAGCGGATTGATCGCCACGGCATGGTCGACCGAGGTGTTCGACACGTCGAAGCTGCCGATGCCGTCGGTCAGGATGCGGACACGATCGCCCTGAAAACCGCGCAGGATCGGGCGGGATGCGTTGGGGCCGAAGGATGTGGAGGAGACACCGGCCTGATGCGCGAGGGTGTCGCCGATGGTCGGCCGCATTTCGCGCGCCAGTTCGGCACCGGTGACGACGGACGTTCCCGACAGGATATCGCCCTGCCGCCGCGGGATGAGCGCAGTGACGACGATGTCGGCCGACGGCTGCTCATGATAGGAACCCTGCTCCGCATCGCTGGCCATGGTATCGGCCGGGGCCTGCGCGAATGCGGATGGTGAAAGGACTGCAAGAGGCAGAACGGACGCGAGAAAAACGGAGCGAGCGGACGGTTTCTGACGGCGCATCAAATATTCCCTGAAGACGGCATGGTTATCGTTCCCCCTGATGGCGGCGACCTCTAACGCATAATGATACAACATATCAACAGTGATGATGCGACGCGACGCAGCAATGCCACGTTCTGTCGAGGTGCGGTGTCCCGCCGGACGATTGCAGCGCGTTCCGTTTCTACGGATTTCCAAAAATATTTGAGCTATTTTATGCGGATAAGCGGCGGCGTATTTGTGCGCGCCTTGAGGCTGGCGAGAACGTGGAACAGCATGGGCAAGGCCAAGCCCGACCCGTGATCTCGCAATTGCACAAAAAATATATGGGGGTTAGTTAACCATCCCATAGGATTTCGCGGGCAGTATTCCCGCAGTCGGAACGTCGGGGATTCGCCTGCCATGATGGCCTTTGCCGCATTGACCCATGGCTTCCTGGCCAGCTTCGTGCTGTCGGCCGCCAGCGCCAACCATCGCGAAAAACGCCGGCATTCGGTTGCGCTGCTGCGCGCTGGCTATCTGCTGTGCGGCGTGTCGGCGGGGGCGTCGGCGATTCTGGCCTTTGTCGCCGTCCGGGGACTGGTGCAGGGCGCCTGACGCGCGACCGGCATGATACCGGCCGCTGGCCTATCGGCCTGCTATAGCGCGCGCCGTCCCGTGATCAGTTGATAGACGACGACAATCACCGCCACCACGAGCAGCAGATGGATAAGGCCGCCCGCCACATGGAAGGCGAGGAAGCCCAGTGCCCAGAGTGCCAGCAGGATGAGGGCGATTGTCCAGAGCATGATCTTTTCCTCTCACTTGTCCGGCCGTCTAGCCGCCGGTCTCCCAAATATTTATGCGCAGGTGGTGAAGCCGGTCAGTCGGCGGGAGTCTTCACGCCGTCCTTGATTGCGTCCCGCGCGGTATCGGCGGCCTGTCCCACCGATTGCGCGGCGTCCGTCACGGCATCGGTGCGACGGTGATCGTTCGTGACCAGGAAATAGGCGGCGATCGCCACAATCGCGAGCAACAGGACTGCGATGACAACGGTCCCGCCGCTGCCGCGCTTTTCTATGATCGTGGTGGTATGCGGGGGATCGCGATAGTCCGGCACGACACTCTCTCCTGAATTATTTTCAGGATGGAAATGCGCGAGACACATATTTGGTTGCGCCATCCGGTAAGGCGGGCGGACCGGGTGAACGGCTGTTGGGGATGGATTGCTGCTGGTTTCAGGCTGCCAGTGCGAGCAGGCCGATCACCGCGACCATGAAGCCGAAGGTCGCCCCGACCTTGAACAGCAGGCGAACCTTGTCGCTATCCCTGGTCAGTTCCTCAAGGCGGCTCTGGACATGTGCAATCGTGGTTTCTTCCTCGGCCATCGGGCCGAGAACGGGGTGAACGTCGGAAACATGGCCTGAATTCATCATCGCGTCGTCCTCTCGTCTGCTCGGGCATTACCGGTCGTGCCTGTCCCCTGGCCGACCTCTGTCTTGCCTGCGGGAGGACGCCGGACCGAGAGGGTATTATTCTGGAATCCCACCCGAACCGCTCGCCGCGCCTCGATGGGGCCGCTGCACTGACAGCCACCGAATCCACGCAAGATTCATAAGTTACCCGGCTGGTCACCAAAAAGCAATAATCGGTCGGGAGGCAGGCGATGCCGCAATGGGACCGACCTCAGCGGCGGCGCCAGCGCCGGTAGAGCGACGCGCCGAATATGGCGACCGCAATGGCAGCGATGATCGCGCCCGCCACCGCGCCGATCGCCCACAGCCCGGCGACGACCAGGCCGGACAGGAAATCGACAAGGATGAGGGTAAGGTGGATCATGGCCGCGATCGGGACGGCGTTATTGCCCCAGTTCCTTCGCTTCCTGATATTTGAGTTCCAGGAAGCGGTTCTGGGTCGCGAGCTTGTCGATATCGCCGCTGGCAAGCTGGCCGCTCATCCTCTCGATCTCGCCATCGATCACCGACAGGCCTTCGATCAGTTGTTCCTCCGGGACGCGGCCGTTGCGTGCCTCCCGGCGCAGGGACTCGGGTATCGAGCGGTAACCGGTCACCAGTTCCGGCAAATGGTCGGCGAGCAGCTTGCGCACTTCCATGGCCGCCGGCTCGTTCGGTTGCAGGGCGGCAAGCTGCGGAGCCAGCGTTTCGAGCCGCGTGCCGATGCTGTCGACGAGGCGGACGGCGGGCGCAGGCAGCGCCTTGCGCTGGCTTTCCAGCCAGATTTCGGTCTGGAGCGGCAGCGCCTTGAGGTCGGCGTGACCCAGCGCGTCGACCTTCACCGCCCGCTCGGTCGGCAGCATGGTGAAGAGAAGAACGGCGGCGGCGAGCAGCGCCATGACGACCATCACGCCGCTGGTGCCCAGCGGCACAAACCAGCCCGCGACGATCGCGCCGACCAGCACTGCGAGGATGGCGATCGCGATGCGGCCCAGGCGCTTCATCACCCCGGCGTTGCGGCGTGACCGGGCGCGGGCGGACAGGCTCTGCCCGCGCTCGCTGTGGCGGCGAAGGAGGGCCTCCGCATCGGCAAGGACGCGATCCGACCGGCTCATTTCACGCCTCGATCGCGCTCAGCAGCGGGTTGGGGGCCTGCCCGTTCGCCTGCGCCTGAGCGGCGCCTTCGGCACGCGCAATATAGCCCTTCGACTTTTCAACCTCGCCGGACAGGGTGTTGACCGTCGTCTTCATCGATTCCAGCGCCTTCAGCTTGAAGGCGTCGATATTGTCCATCGTGTCGTAGATGTTCTGGAACGCGCGTTGCAGCGTCTCGATCGGAATGGTGCTGGACGCCGCCTGCTCGTGGATTTGCGCGGTCTGGTTCTTCAGCATCTCGCCGGTCGAATCGATCATGTTCGCGGTTGTGGTGTTGAGCGCCGTGATCTGTTCCAGCACCAGCTTCTGCCCGACCAGCGCCTGCGCGACGGTGACGGCCGTGCGCAGCGCCGCGACCGTCGTGGTCGATGCGCGGTCAACGCCCTTGACCAGCTCGACATTGTTCTTCTTGACGAGGTCCAGCGCCAGATAGCCCTGTACCGTTACCGCCATCTGCGTCAGCAGATCCTGGCTGCGCTGGCGGATGTAGAACAGGGCGGTCTCCCGGATTGCCTTCGCCTTGGCCGGGTCGGTGGAGTCCAGTTCCAGCGCCTTTGCCTCCAGGCGGCTGTCCATCGTCTTGCTGATGTGGATCATCTGTTCCAGACGGCCCATCGACGCCCACATGTTCTGCCGCTCGACATCGATCGCGGCATTGTCCTTGATCAGCGTGTCCTTGCCGCTCGACAGGCTGCCGAGGATCGCGTTGATGTGGCTCTGTGCGCTCTTGTAGCTGTCGAAATAGTCGCGCATCCGGTTGCCGAACGGAATGATCCCGAACAGCTTCTTCGGTGCGGTCAGGCTGCCGCGCTTGCCCGGATCGAGATCCTCCACGGTGCGGCGCAGTTCGGCAAGGTCTGCGCCGACGCTGTTGTCGCTGTCCATCGCGCGCACGGGGCGATCGAGGAAACGGTTGCTGTGCCCGGCCGCGTCGGCGATTTCCTTGCGGCCCATGTTGGTGAGCTGATCGACACGTGCGCCGAATTCGGGGCTATTGGCATCCTGCGCGACGAGATCGTCGATGAAGGCGTCGACCTTCTCGTCCAGCTTTGATCGCTTGCCCTCGTCCAGCGGGACAAGGCCCGCTGCCTTCTCCGGCGCCACCATCGGCACGGGATCGGGAGCCGAAAGCGTCAGGCCTTCGGCCTCTGTGGTCGTTGTCGTCGCGGTCGATGCCATGTCGTCTCCTTTGGTGTCATATTGGAATATAACACCTCGCCATCAAGGGCTAACGCAAAATCGCTATAGCCGTCGCAGCCGCCGGACGGAAGCGCCTGCCGACCCGGCCACGTTGCAATCCGCCCGACATTGCCGCATCCTCGGCCCATAAGGGGAGGATGCCCATGGCGTGGTGTCCGCCGGCGCGGGGTTGCCGGTGGATGCGGGGGGAAAGTCATGGAGCCATATGATCTGGTGGTGATCGGCAGCGGCCCGGCCGGCCGCCGGGCGGCCGTGCAGGCGGCGAAGCTGGGCAAGGCGGTGCTGGTGGTCGAGGGGCGCAAGCGCGTGGGCGGCGTGTCCGTCCACACCGGCACGATCCCTTCGAAGACGCTGCGTGAGACGGTGCTGAACCTTTCGGGCTGGCGCGAGCGGGGCTTCTACGGCCGCTCCTACCGGGTCAAGAAGGACATCGGCGGCGAGGACCTGGGCAATCGCCTGACCAAGACGCTGGAGCATGAGGTCGATGTTCTGGAGCATCAGTTCCAGCGCAACGCCGTGCGCACGCTGTCCGGTTTCGCGCGGTTTGCCGGTCCCAATGTCCTGTCGGTCACCCAGCCGGACGAGAGCGAACTGCTGGTCGAGGCAGACAAGATACTGATCGCGGTCGGCACGGTGCCGCATCGCCCCGGGGACGTCGACTTCGCCGATCCCGATATCCTCGACAGCGACGAAGTGGTGGAAGTGCCCCGCGTGCCCCGCAGCCTGACGGTCGTCGGCGCGGGTGTCATCGGCATCGAATATGCGACGATCTTCTCCGCCCTCGATGTCGCGGTCACAGTGATCGAGCCGCGCGCTACCTTCCTCGACTTCATCGACCGGGAGATCATCGAGGAGTTCGTTCACCAACTCCGCGACCGGGGCGTGACCTTCCGCCTTGGCTCGCCGGTCGTCAGCGTGTCGAAGGATGAAAGCGGCCGGGTCGTCACCGTGACGCAGGACGGACGCAGCGTGCGCAGCGAGATGCTGCTCTACTGCGCGGGCCGGATGGGCGCGACGGCCGAACTGGGGTTGGACCGGTGCGGCCTCACCACTGATGCGCGCGGGCGCCTCACGGTCGATCCGGAAACATTCCAGACCGCCGTGCCGCATATCTACGCTGCCGGCGACGTGATCGGATTTCCCAGCCTCGCGTCGACGTCGATGGAGCAGGGCCGGATCGCTGCCTGTCACGCCTTTGGCCTGCCGATGCCGCCCGCGCCGCAATATTTCCCCTATGGCATCTATGCCGTGCCGGAAATCTCGACCGTGGGAATGAGCGAGCAGGAGGTGCGAGACAAGGGGATCCGCTACGAATGCGGCATCGCCCGCTTCCGCGAGACCTCCCGCGGGCATATCATGGGCCTCGACCACGGCCTGATGAAGATGATCTTCTCGCTGAAAACACGCAGACTGCTGGGCGTGCACATCATCGGCGAGGGCGCGACGGAACTGATCCACATCGGCCAGGCGGTGCTGAACCTGAAGGGCACGATCGACTATTTTATAGAAAATACCTTCAATTATCCGACACTTGCCGAAGCGTACAAGATCGCGGCACTTGATGCGTGGAACAGGATGCCGCGCGACTGACCTGTCGCAAGTTGGAACAGGAATCGCATCCTGCAGCGCATACGGACGATTCGTACTGGAAACCGCCCGTGGCCCATGGTTATTGTATTCTTCATCAGGTCGCTCCTTTCATCTCAGGGACGCAGGATGCACGTGGGGGAATTTCGACAAGCCTGGGACTCGGGCGTCGCGCTCGGCGATGCCTGGCTCTTTTTCGCGGCGGAAGCGGCGCGGGCGGAGCATGAGAACAAGCCGGGCTTTTCCGGCACGATCCAGCAGTTGCTGGACATCGCGGGCAGCACGTCGCGCGACGGCAAACTGCTGCTGTCCACCCTGCAGAAGGTCGGCAAAGCCCATCTCGACCAGATGGAAAGCGTGAAGCTGCTTCAGGATGCGCTGATCGACGTGATCGCGCGTCAGGAATTGCTGGCCGTCGGCATCGGGCCGGAAGGCGCGCTAACGCCGATCGATCCGTCCGCTTTCTTCGAAACCGCGCCCGACTGGGAAAACTCCCGGATACAGGTGAACGGTGCCCTCTATGAGCGGGTGCGCGTGGCCGATCCAGTTGTCGCCGGTGTTACCCTGCCGCCGCGCAAGGTGGTGAAGCTGCCGCGCACGGTGAAAGTGGCCGAGGATAAAGCCGCATCACAGGTCGTCGAGAAGGAGAAGCGGTCGAAGAAGGCTGTGACCGCGAAAGGCAAGGGGAAGGCAAAGGCTGGCGGTAAGGCGAAGGCACCGCCTGCAATGACGCCGATCGCCCCTGTCGAGGGGCAGGCCACCCCGGCTCCTTTGACGGCCGCCGTGCGTCCGGCCGCTGCCGTGCATATCCGCGCCGCTATCGCCCGGTTGATGGAGGAGGACGCCGAGCTTGCCGCCATGACGCGACGCTCGGCCGCACAGAAGGTGCGCGAGACGATGGGGGCCACTTACGAGAAGGGCAACGGTCTGTCCGATCCCAACCTCGCCCGCCATCTGCGCCGCGAGTGCGGACCGCGTATGCGCAAGGAGCGGGACGGGATTCCTGATCCCAGTTAGACGTAGCGGGGTATCGGGCCCCATTGCGGTGTCTGGTCGGGCAGGTCGACCTCGCAATCGTCGACATAGCACCAGCCCCAGCCTTCGGGCGGGTCGTACCCCTCTATGATCGGATGGCGGGTCGCGTTGAAATGGGCGCGGGCGTGGCGATGAGGCGACTGGTCGCAACAGCCGACATGGCCGCAACTGCGGCAGATGCGCAGATGCACCCACGGGCTGCCGATCTTCAGGCATTCCTCGCACCCGCGCGCGCTCGGCACGACGTCGTGTACGGTATCGCCATGATCGCAGATGCTCATACTGTTTCTCTTTCCTTGTCCGTTGCCTTGGCGAAGGCGGCATGAATTTGGGCGATGACGGCCGCGCCTTCGCCAACGGCGGCGGCCACGCGCTTCGTCGAACCGGCCCGGACATCGCCGATCGCAAAGACGCCCGGCACGTTGGTCTCCAGCGGCTGGGCCTGATCGCCGGTGACCACGAACCCCTTGGCGTCCGTGGTCACACAGTCACGAAGCCAGTCCGAATGAGGATCGGCGCCGATGAAGAGGAACAGGTGCCGCAACGCGCGCCGGTGCAGTGAGCCATCGGCACGGTTGCGGAAGGTGGCGGCGGTCAGGCCATCCGTCCTGTCGCCTTCCAGCCCGACCACGTCCGTGCCGACATGGATTTCGACATTGGGCAGCGCCGCGATCCGGTCGATCAGATAGCTGGACATCGTCTCGCGCAGGTCGCGCCGGACGAACAGCAGCAGCCGTTTTACCTGTGGCGCGAGGAACACGATCGCCTGTCCCGCGGAATTGCCGCCGCCGACCAGAGCGACCTCTTCCCCCGCGCACAGCCGCGCTTCAACCGGGGATGCCCAGTAGGATACGCCGGCGCCCTCGAACGTCGCGAGATCGGGAATGTCGGGGCGGCGATACTGCGCACCCGACGCCACGACCACGGCGCGGGCACGGATGCGACGATCGCCGGAGAGGGTGAGCGCCAGCTTGCCTCCGCCGCAGTCGAGCCGTTCGACCTGGACCGGCATGGCGATTTCGGCACCGAACTTCAGCGCCTGATTGAAGGCCCGCCCGGCAAGCGCCTGACCGGATATGCCGGTCGGGAAACCGAGATAATTTTCGATCCGCGCAGAGGCGCCCGCCTGGCCGCCCATCGCCCTGCCGTCCAGCACGATGACCGATAACCCTTCGGACGCGCCATAGACGGCGGCGGCGAGACCGGCCGGTCCCGCTCCGACGATGGCAACGTCATAGGCGGCGTCGAGCGCTATGTCCGGGGTCATGCCGAGGCAGGCGGCAAGCTCCGCCTCGGTCGGGCGCCGGAGCAGCTTGCCGCTGGGACAGACCACCAGCGGAAGGTCTTGCGGCTGGACGGCAATGCGCTCGACAAGGGCGCGCCCTTCCGTGTCGCTCGCGGCATCGAGCACCAGATTGGGATAGCCGCTGCGCGTCAGGAACCCTTGCAGCCGCACTATGTCCGGGCTGCCCGGCGTGCCGATCAGGATGGTGCCCGCGCCGCCTTCCTGAATGAGGCCAACCCGGCGGAGGATGAGCGCGCGCATCACGATCTCCCCCACATCGGCCGAGCCGATCATCAGTGCGCGCAGGTGCGCGGCGTCGAACGGCAGCGCGGTGCAGCCGTCGGCACCCGCATGCCCCGCGGCGATCGAAGCACGGCCCGCGAGCTGGTTGACCTCTCCGCTGAACTGACCCGCGCCGTGGGTGGTGAGCGGCGCATCATGATTGAGCCCGTCCCGCCGCCGCACGTCGATCGTACCCTCCAGCACCAGCCATGCGGGTACGTGCAGGTCGCCGATCCCGTAGACGGTCTCACCGGGCGCGAACGTACGTGCCGGGCCGCTCGCGAAGCGGCGTATGGTGTCGATCTGCGCCGCGCTCAGCACCGGGAACATCTGATGTTCCCGGGTGCCAAGGCCGTGCGATGTCGGATCAGCTGTTGTCGAACCGTCCATCGAACTCTTTCCCCCTGTTATCGAGTCGGCAGGATTGTCTTATCCGCGCAGGAAAGCCAGCAGGTCGGCGTTCAACTGATCCTGGTGGGTGATCGGAAGGCCGTGTGGCGCCCCGGCATAGACCTTCAACTGCGCGTTGGGGACGATCTCCGCAGAGCGGCGGCCGGCGGCATCGATCGGTACGATCTGGTCGTCGTCGCCATGGACGACGAGGGTCGGCACGTCGACCTTTCGAAGGTCGTCGGTATAGTCGACCTCGGAAAATTCGTGGATGCAGTCATACTGCCCCTTGATCCCGCCCATCATGCCCTGCCGCCAGAATTCGCGGCGTGTTCCCTCCGATACGGCCGCGCCATCGCGATTGTAGCCGAAGAAGGGAGTGGCGAGGTCGATGTAGAATTGCGAGCGATTGTCGAGCACCCCCTTGCGGATACCGTCGAACGCCTCGATCGGCGTACCGGCCGGATTGCGGGCGGTCTTGAGCATCAGCGGCGGCACCGCGCTTACCAGCACCAAGCGCGCGACCCGCGCCGAGCCATGAGTGCCCACATAATGTGCGATTTCCCCGCCACCAGTTGAATGACCGATGAGGGTGACGCCATGCAGGTCGAGATGTTCGATCAGGCCCGCAAGGTCGGCGGCGTAATGGGCCATGTCATTGCCCGTCCATGTCTGGTCGGAGCGGCCGTGACTGCGCCGGTCGTGGGCGATGACGCGATAGCCGTTCGAGCCGAGGAACTGCATTTGCGAATCCCATGCGTCGCCGCTCAGCGGCCAGCCATGGCTGAACAGGACAGGCTCACCCCGACCCCAATCCTTGTAGAAGATGTTGGTGCCGTCAGCGGTCGCGAAATAGGGCATGATGTCCTCCTGAACGGACGGGCGCCGTGCCCGTCGATGCCGGGAACATCGGTGGAGTTTCGCCGCGCGGCCATCATACGGAGATTTGGGGTGCGGCGTCACACTCCGCCGTTCCGTCCCAAACCTGCGTATAATTCCCTGCGCGTTCCCGATCGGTGATCAGTGGTGCATCGACAATCGCTCGGGACGGGAGGCCGATCCAATGACCGCCACGGCAATGACATGCGCAGGGGGAAACGAAATCGCGGTGGCGGTGCTGCCGCCGCTGGCCGGGCCGGACATGGTCGACGAGATGAATCACCGGATCGCCAACAGTCTGCAACTGCTGTGCGCAATGGTGTCCGCAGACGCACGGCAGGTCGGTGATCCGGTCGCGCTCGCCACGCTGGAAATGGCGCAGCGGCGAATCGGTGCGATCGCCCGCGTCCATCGCCAGCTTTATCAGGCGCAGGGTTTCGGCCGGGTCCGGCTGGCCACCTACCTTCGGGAACTGGGCTGCGATCTGGAGGACAGTTTCGGTCACGCGCGGACGGATCGGCACATCCTTGTCGAAGCAGGTGACGTTGCTGTTTCGCCGGAGGATGCGAGCCTGCTGGGCGTACTGGTCTGCGAACTGGTCGGCAATGCCTGCAAATATGCCTATGCCTCCGATGCGCGCGGCAACGTGCATGTGCGCCTGACCCCGGCAGAGCGTGGCGGCTATCGGCTGGAGGTGGAGGATCGCGGCCTCGGCCGGGACGGTATGACCGTTCGAGGCACACAGTTTGGCACTCGCCTGATCGAGAGCATCGCCGATCGTCTGGGCGCTGTATATGCCTGGGAGGATGCACGGCCGGGAACGCGTTTCGTGCTGGTCGGGCGCGGGGCCTGAATGCCCGAATATCCGTCGACCATGGTAACGCGAAGCGCTACGCTGGCGCGATCCCGCCGCCAGCCGTCCAGCCCGGAACCGGTCTGGCTGTCGTGGAACAGGCCATGGCGCAGGGTGGACATGACGGAAGCGGCAATGCCGGCAATGCATAGGGACAGGGTGCAGACGGCCGGTGCGCTGTTCATTGCCCTGTGCATTCTGGCGCTCGACGTGCTCAGCCCGCTGCAGGGTGCGGTCGCCGTCCTTTACACGACTGTCATCCTGGTTGCCGCACGCACCAATCGCCGCAACATGGTTATCATCGCCGGGTTCGTCTGCGCGGTTCTCGCGTTCGTCGGCTATTGCGCCAGTCACTGGAACGAACCCCTGGGCTCGCCCGCGATGCGGCTGGCGGTCAGCCTGGTCGCGATCGGCATCACCACGGTGTTGTCCGCCCGCCACCGGACGGCCCGCGATACGCTGGCCGAGCAGGCGCGGATGCTGGAACTGACGCATGACACGGTGATCATCCGGGCCGCCGACGACACCATCCTCTACTGGAACGAGGGCGCCGAGCAGCTTTACGGCTGGACCCGGGCGGAGGCTTTGGGCCGCAAGTCGCGCGCCCTGCTCGCGACCCATGTCGAGGAGGCCGCCTTCGCGCAGATGGAACAGCAGGGGCTGTGGTCAGGAGAGGTAAGCCGCGTCCGCAAGAATGGCGAGCGGATCGTGCTTGCCAGCCGATGGCTGACCAGGCGCGATCACCACCGGGGCGCGACCGGCATCATAGAGACCAGCGCGGACCTGACCGAGCAGCGCCGCGCGGCGGAGGCACGGCGCCAGTCTGAGGAACGGTATCGGACGATATTCAACACGGCGGGCCTGCCGATCTGGGAAGCGGACTGGTCGCGCGCGCATGCTCTCATGATGCAGGAACGCGCCGTCGATCCGCAGGTGATCGCCGATGTGGCCGGCGCTGCCCGCATACGGGACGCCAATATGGCGGCGGCGCAGCTCTTTGGCCTCGACAGTCGAGGCGCGCTGATCGGCGGGACGATCGTCGCCTATCATACGCCGATGGCGGAGGTGACGCTGGGCCGTATCCTCGCCGCGCTGCGGCAGGGGGAGACGGAGATCGAGGAAGAAACCCAGTTTCGTACTCTGACGGGCGAGATCATCGATGTCGTGCTGCGCGTCACCCTGCCGCCGGGCGATGCGGAATGGAGGCGCGTATTGGTGATGGCAGTCGATGTGACCGAACGCAGCCGTACACAGGCGCGGCTGGTCCGGGCGCAGGCGGACCTTACACACATGGCGCGGATCACGACGCTTGGTCAGCTTGCTGCGTCCATTGCGCATGAGGTGAACCAGCCGCTCTCCGCCATCATCACCTATGCGAAATCGGGGCGCCGCTGGCTGGCGCGGGAGGCGCCCGACGCGCCCGAGGTCGCCGATTGCCTGGAGCATATCGCCGCGAACGGCGTCCGGGCGGCGGACGTGATCGACCGGGTTCGTAACCTCGCGCGCAAGGCAGATCCCAAACAGACGCGCATCGAGTTGCCGCAACTGTTCGAGGAAACCGTCGCCTTGCTCGATCGCGTCATGCAGGCGCATCAGGTGGTGCTGCGCGTCAGCGTTCCCGATGACCTAGCGGCGGTCGCGGGCGATCGGGTCCAGATCCAGCAGGTGCTGATGAACCTGATGCTGAACGCGGAGCAGGCGATGGCGCGCACAGCCGCCGATCGGCGCGGGCTTCATCTCGCCGCACACGGCGAGGATGATCGCGTCGTCGTCGAGCTGCGCGACCACGGCACCGGCATCGCGGGCGATCCGGAGGACATATTCCGGCCGTTCTTCAGTACGAAGGCGGACGGCATGGGCATGGGTCTGTCGATCTGTCGCTCGATCATAGAACAGCATGGCGGCACGCTGAGCGCCGCCAACCATCCGGAAGGAGGGGCGATCTTCCGCTTTCACCTTCCCACGGCAGAAACGGGGCAGGGGGCAGCGGTATGACGGAGACAGATGTGGCAGGGTGCGTGTGCGTCATCGACGACGACGCCGATATCCGGGGATCGCTCGGCAGCCTGATGCGGTCGAGCGGCTTTTCGGTCGCGCTGTACGAGACGAGCGACGATTTCCTGGCCACGGGGCTGCCGTCCGAGCCCGCCTGCCTGTTGCTTGACGTGCGCCTGCGCGGGGAAAGCGGGCTCGACTTTCAGGAGCGGCTCGTGGCGACCGGCATGGAGATCCCGGTGATCCTGATGACCGGACATGGCGACATCCCGATGACCGTGCGCGGTATGCGTGCGGGCGCCATCGACTTTCTGCCCAAGCCGTTCAGTGACGATCAGATGCTGGCGGCGGTCGCGGCCGCCATCGCGCGTGATAGTGCGCGGCGTACCCAAACCGCCGGAATTCGGGCACTGCAAGCATTGTATGAGCGATTGACCCCGCGCGAGCGGGACGTGATGGCGCTGGTCGTCACCGGCCTGATGAACAAGCAGGTCGCCGCACGCCTCTCGCTTTCGGAGATCACCGTCAAGATTCACCGCGGTAATGTGATGCGTAAGATGGAGGCGCAATCGCTCGCGGATCTGGTGCGCATGGCCGAACTTCTCGGCGTGCGCGACGAGAGCATCCATCGGTTCAACGCATCCGCATGACGGCTGGCGATCCCTATCGCGGGCTGGACGGGTGCCACAGGATTTTGGAGTATCATGGCACGCCCAGCGTCCATTGTCGCAATCGTTGATGACGATCCCGGCGTGCGGGGAAGCCTCGACAGCCTGATCCGCTCGGCCGGGATGGGGACGCTTGTCTTCGGCAATGCCGAGGAACTGCTGGCGTCGAACGCGCAGGACCGGTTCGGCTGCATCGTCACCGACCTTCACATGCCCGGCATGAGCGGCCTTGATTTGCAGGCGGAGATCGGGCGGCGCGGCTGGCGTCAGCCGCTGATCGTGATGACCGCCTTCCCCACCGATGCGGCGCGGACACATGCACTCGACGCGGGAGCAGCCGCCTTCCTGGCCAAGCCGATTGATCCGGACAGCCTGCTCGACGCGATCGAGGCGGTGATGCCCTGACGATATCCTGGCCGGATACGAGAACGGGCGTCCTCGGATGGAGGACGCCCGTCTTTTCGTCTGTCATGAAATTTCGCGGCGACGCCGGCCGGGTGGGGGAAGGCCTGGGCGTCGCCGCGGCCTTGCCTCAGCGGATGGCCGAGGGTCGGCAACTCTCATAAAGGAACCAGCTGCGACGCTCGGTCTCGTCGATCCAGACCTCCAGCAGGCTGGCGGTCGCGACGTCGCCATAGGAGTCGCACAATTCGTGCACGCGGCGCATTTCCGCCACCAGTTGTTTGTTGTCGCTGTGCAGTTCGGCAAGCATGTCCTGCGGATCGACATAATCGGCATTGTTGTCGAGGATGCGCTGGCGTCCGGCGATGTCGGAAATCGACCGGATGGTGGTACCGCCGATCTTCCGCGCGCGTTCGGCGATCGGATCGGTCATTGCGAAGATCTGGTCGCTCTGCTCGTCGAGGAGCAGGTGATAGTCCCGGAAGTTCGGTCCACTCATGTGCCAGTGGAAATTCTTGGTCTTGAGGTAGAGGGCGAACACGTCCGCCAGCAGGCCGCCCAGACCGCCCGAAATGTCGCGGCTTGCGTCTGCGCCCAGATCCGTCGGGGTGCCCAGGAAATGTTCGCTCAGCTTCCTGCGGTTCGGTTGCTCGGCCATCGTCGTCTCCTCCACTCGGGGCGGCACGCTGCCGCCGGATGGGCAGGAGATAGGCCACGGATCGTATGATCCAACCCACACCAAGGTTTGCCCATACTCCCATATGATGGGGACGGGCTGACGTTCGGGCTAGGTGGAGAACACCGCCGAATAAACGGCGTTGCCGACGGGAAAGCGGAGTGTGACGAACCTATCGGGCGCGCAGATGGGCCTGCATCGCCGTTATGAACAGCCTGACCTTGGGCGGGACCAGGCGCGCGGTCGGATAGACGGCCCAGATCGCCTGCGCCGGCACATCGGCGTCGGACAGCGGAAGGGGAACGAGCCTGCCCGACGCCACGTCTTCGGCGGCATACCATGCGGAAAGGCGCGCTATGCCGAGCCCCTCGACGCTGGCCTCTCGCATGGCATCGACACTGTCGGTGCTGAAGCGGCCGCCAATCCGTTGACGCACAAAGCCGCCACTGCGTTCGAAACCCCAGTGGGTGTCGCCTGGCCGGGCGAGACACTGGTGCGACACAAGGTTCGCGAGCGCGCGCGGCGTGCCATGCGCCGAGAGATAGGCGGGAGACGCGTAGAGACCGCGTGGATTATCGGCCAGCCGACGGGCGATCAGGGTGCTGTCGCGCGGGGTCGCGATCCGCAGCGCAAGATCGATCCCCAGTGCCGCGAGATCCAGCAGGCCATCGTTGAGGATCAGCTCAACCCGCAAGGCCGGATGGTCGCGCAGGAAGCGGGACAGCATCGGTGTCACGATCTTCCGGCCGACAGGAGCGGATGCCGTTATCCTCAGCAGGCCGGACGCTGCCCCCTCATCCGCCCGGATCGCATCGCGGCCGCTGGCATCCTCGTCCAGCATGGCCTGCGCATGGGGGAAATAAGCTTCGCCCTCCGGCGTCAGGGACAGCGAGCGGGTGGTGCGATGGACCAGACGAACGCCCAGTTCCGTCTCCAGCGCGGCGAGCCGCCGCGACGCAGCCATGGGTGGAATGCCGATACGACGTGCAGCCGCCGCCAGGCTGCCGGCCTGTACCGCCTCGAGCAGAATCCGCAGGTCGCCGAGGTTAATCATATCAAGATATGATATACGGATAGGTCATTATGGCACACTACTGCACAAATCGGTGGTAATCCAGATAGGATGCGTACCGAACCACGGCTTGTCCCGGGAGCATGACATGACGGCGATAGCGCGACACGCACACGGATCAGAGAATGGCACGGGGAAGGAGGACGGCGTTGGACGCGGTGTGATCTTCGCCCTCGCGACGGCGGCGGGCATCGCCGTCGCGAATATCTATTACAACCAGCCGATGCTGGGCGTGATGGAGCGAGACATGCCCGGCTGGACGACGGGTCTGGTACCCACCGTCACGCAACTCGGCTATGCGGCGGGACTGTTCCTGCTGGTGCCGCTGGGCGACATCGTTGAGCGCAAGCGGCTGATCGTCGGCCAGTTCCTGATACTGGCCCTGGCCCTGGCCGCCATGTCCGCAGCACCGGGCGCCTTGCTGCTGTTGGCGGCGTCGCTGGTGGTCGGCGTCACATCGACTGTCGTACAACAGATCGTTCCCTTTGCCGCGCATCTATCCTCCCCGGAACGGCGTGGTGCGACGGTGGGCATGGTCATGTCCGGCCTGCTATGCGGTATATTGTTCAGCCGGACGCTGGCGGGCTTCGTCGCCACGCATGCGGGCTGGCGCGAGATGTTCCTGCTGGCGGTGCCCATGGCGCTTGCGGCAGGAGGCTGGATGGCGGTGAAGCTGCCGCGTGCCGCGCCGGATACCCGTCTCGGCTATGGCAGGCTGCTGCACTCGCTCGTCCATCTGTGGGGTGAGTTCCGGGAGTTGCGCGTGGCCGCCATCACCCAGGCGCTGCTGTTCGCGGCCTTCACCGCCTTCTGGACGATCCTTGCGTTTCGCCTGCAACAGCCGCGTTATGGCTTGAGCGCGCAGGTCGCGGGCCTGTTCGGCATCGTCGGGGCCGTCGGCATCCTTGCCGCCCCCGTTGCCGGACGTATCGCGGACAGGCGCGGGCCGCATCGGGTGATCGCGCTGGGTGCCGCGCTGACGCTTTCGTCATGGATCATCTTCGGTCTGTGGCAGGCGCTGGCGGGGCTGGTCGTCGGCGTCGTCCTGCTCGACTTCGCGGTGCAGAGCGCGCTCGTCTCCAACCAGCACATCGTCTATGCGCTGCGGCCGGAGGCGCGGGCGCGGCTCAACACCATCTTCATGGGCGCGATGTTTCTGGGCGGCGCGGCAGGATCGGCCGGCGCGACCGTCGCATGGAGCGGTCATGGCTGGGCCGGGGTTGTCCTGTTCGGCACCGCCCTCTCGCTGACGGCGACGGCCATTCAGGTCTGCACGATGCGGCGCGCGGGCTGACCCGGCGCCGGATCAGAGGATGCCGTTCCTCAGGAAGTAGGATGGCGTGCAGCTCCATGCGTGGCAGTAACTGTTGACGTGGATGTCGCCATATGGGGAACTGAGCGGGTTGGCCGGATCGAACACCTCCCAGAACGTGTCGGCCCCTGCGTCCAGCATCGCGCCCCAATAGTCGTCCAGCATCTGTCCGGCGCGCTTCTTCTCCCCGCAGGTGACGAGCGCCTCCACCACATAATGGTAGAGATAGGGCGTGAACGGCTTCAGCGCCTGCGGATCGTCAAGCGCTCCCCGCATGGCACGTCGCCCCTCCGGCGGGGACAGCATGCCACCCAGCACCGCCCAGGCCGCGCTGGCCCAGCTGACCTGCTTGTCCGGCCCGCTCGTCACCACACCCCTCGCGGCGTCCCAATAGGCCGCGCGTCCGGCCTGCCGCATCGCCTTTGTCCGCGCGCGGATCGGCCCGGCCTCAGCATCCTTGCCGATTCGTGCGGCGAGATCAGCCGTTGCATCCCAGGCGAAGGCCAGCAGTCCCTGGATCGCAGCGGCCTTGTGCAGCTTGCTGGCCCAGTCGATGAAGATCCACATATTGCCCGGATCGAGGAACAGCCCATCGGGGCTGATCCAGCGGGAAAGCAGCTCCAACTGGCGCTGCGCGACCGGCCAGAGATCGCGCCCCGTCTCGATATCACCGGTCGCCACGACATAGTCGCGCAGCGTCACGTTGAAGAGGGCGGCATAGTCGATGATATGCATGCCGCCGTAGCGCGGATACGGCTTTTCATAGACGCAGGCGGCGACAAGCCCGTCCTTGTCGCAATAGGCGGCGAACAGATAGAGGCAGCGCTTGACCAGGTCGTTGCTACGAAAGCTCGCATAATTCGCCAGCGCCTGAAGCCGCAGGTCGCCCACCCACAGCCGCTGGTCGCGACGCGGACCGTCCTCGAAACTGGTCTGCATGCAGTCGTGCAAGGTCGCCATCGCGACCTCGTCCATGCGTTTGCGGCGAGGCGTCGCTCCGATCGGCGCAGGCATCGGTCCTGCCGAAGTGACCGCATGGGCACGCACGTTCGCAAAGCGCACGGAGAAGCCCGGCGAGGTGTCGATCACGTCCACCCGCACGTAGCGAAAGGCATAGCGTCGCGGCATCCGCACCGATTGGGGCAGATAGTCGACGGTGATGATCTCCTCGGGCAGCCAGGCCTCGCTGATCTTCCCGTCATAGGGATGCAGCGGTTCGGCGACATCCGGCGGAACCTCGCCGAAGGTCAGCTTCAGGCGTGCGGGCGCATCCGGTTCGCGCCCGACGGTCCGGAGGTCGAACGACAGATAGCCGGTCCTGTGCCCGCCGAAATCGAGGATGAAGCTGTCGCCCTTGCGGAAGCTCTGGGTCGAGAAATCCGGGATCGACGCTGCCTGCTCCGCGCGGAAGCGCAGCACCTGCGCCGCATCGGGTACCATCTTCACGACCGAGAGGGGCGGTTGTTCGATGCTGTGCAGCACCGGCATCAGTGCCTCGGCCCTGCGCGCCCATTCGGCATTGGGTTCGCCAGCGATCGCGGGGGCAAAGCGGCTGCCCTGCGCCAGAAGCCGAGGCCCGGACAGGGCATAGGCGATAATCCCGGCGAGCGTTCCGCCCAGAAGATGCCGTCTGCCGATCGTCATGGCCTTACCCTGCACTGCGCTTACCCCCATGGTGTTCGTTCCCCAAGATCGTCGTGGTTCGTCTTACCGGCTCCTGGCTGTCAGCGGCAGGTCGCGGGACGAGCTGCCGACATAGACGGTACGGGTGCCGGCCGGCGTTATCCACTTGCCCGCTTTCTCATCCCAATATTGCAGGCTGCGCGGCGCGACATGGATCGACACCGCTTTCCGCTCGGCGGGATCCAGATGGATCCGGTCGAAGCCCGCGAGCGCGCGGACCGGGAAGGCGATGCCCTTAGGCGGGTTGGCCGGTGCGCCGAGATAGACTTGCGGCACTTCGTCCGAAGCGCGCTTGCCGGTATTCGCGACGGTGAAGCGCACGTCGATGCCGCCGTCCATCGCCCGCTTCACGGACAGGCCGGAATAGGCGAAACTGGTGTAGCTGAGGCCATGGCCGAACGCATAGAGCGGCTCCGTTCCCTGACGGTCGAACCAGCGGTAGCCGACATCGATCCCTTCGGAATAGGTCACTTCGCCATCCTCCCGCGCGCCACGCTCCGGATAACGGGGATCGGTCGCGGGATAATCGGTCAGCGCCTTGGCCCAGGTGAAGGGCAGGCGGCCAGCAGGACTGACACGACCGGTCAGGATGTCGACGGTCGCCTCGCCGCCCTTGTCGCCGCCCCACCACATGTTGACCACTGCCTTGACCTTGTCGAGCCAGGGCATCGCGACCGGATAGCTGGTGTTCAGCACGACGATCGTATTGGGGTTGGCGGCGCTTACGTCCGCGATCAGCCTGTCCTGCTCCGGTGTCAGGCCAAAGATCGGGCTCTGCCGAGCCCAGGCGAAGACGATGGCCTTCTTCGCCTTCGCCGCAGTCTCGACGGCGTGGCGGTAGTTGGCTTCCTTCTGCTCCGGCGTCACCCAGTTCAGGCGTACCTGCACCGGTGCGCGGGACGTGTCGTCGCTTGTGTTGACTGCGATGCTGTGCCGGCCGCGCGTCAGATGCACGTCGCGGCGGACATTGTTCAGATTGTCAGTGGTGGAAAGCAATGCGTCCTGGCCCGGCTGGACAGTGTCGCCGTGGCGGGCGCCGGTCATGCCGCTGCTGCGGCCGACGAGTTTCCCGTCGATCATCAGTTCTGCATGGGCGCCCATCATCTGGAGATAAATGCCGTAGGTGCCGTCCGACGGGATGTCGATCTCGCCCTTCCAGCCCGGGAAGGCGCCAGCGGGCAGGGGATTGGCGTTGCTGTCGGTGAAGTTGAGCGCGCTGTCCTGCGCGACCTTCTTGCCGTCGACATAACGCGCGAGACCCGGCGCGTCATCGGCACTGAAGCGGTCGGCGGGGACCGGTGTGCCGGTCATGTCGTTGGCGACGGCATAATGGACGTTCGCGCCCGCGCGGCCACCGGCTTCCCGCTGGAGCAGTGCGGCGACGCCGTTCTGGGTCTCGGGCAGGCCAAGCGAATGTTCGGCATTGATGCCAAGCGCCACGACCTGTCCGGCGCCGGGCCCGATCAGGGCGATGTCTTCAAGGTCGGACGGACCGAGCGGCAGCACCGCGCCGTCGTTCTTCAGCAGCACGGCCGAGTCGGATGCCGTCTTGCGGATGATCCCGGCGATACGCGAATCGACAGCATCGCCGGTCGGCTGGTGGTTGCCCTTGTCCAGCAGGCCGAAGCGGTTCATCTCGTGCACCACGCGATAGGCGGCCTCATCGATGGTCGCGATCGTGACGGAGCCGTTCTTGAGCGCCGACGCCATGTTCCTGGGATCGGGATCGTCGGGGAACTGGCCACGGAAGACGACCGACTTGATCGGAGCGCGCTCGGCGGTTTCCTCCGGCACGGCACGGCCGAAGACGCGGCCGAGCACGTCCATGCTCATCTTCAGCGGTTCCACCGGCTGGGCGTCATTGTCATAATAGGACCGGGTAATCGTCAGCCATGGACTGCCCTTCGGCATCAGGCCCGGCATTTCCATGTCCATGCCGGTGTTGATGTCGGTCGGCTTGTGCACCGCGCCCCAGTCGGACGTGACGAAACCCTTGAAACCCAATTCCTTGCGCAGGGTGACGTTCAAGAGGTCGTCGTTCGCGCAGGCATATTTGCCGTTCACATAGTTGTAGGCGCACATCAGGGAGGAGACGCCCGCGTCGATCACCGCCTCGAACGGCGCGAGATAGACCTCGTGCATGGTCTGCTCGTCCATCACGGTCTTGTAGCCGCGCAGGTCGTAGCCGAGATAATGCTTGGCCTGGGCCATGATCCCCTGGCCCTGAATGCCGCGCACCTGCGCCGCGCCCATGATGCCGGACAGATAGGGGTCCTCGCCATAGGTGTTCCAGCCGCGGCTGAAGTTCAGGTCGCGCATGATGTTGACGAACGGCTCCAGCGCCACGTCGACGCCCAGGCGCCGCGCCTCCAGCCCGACGACGGCGCCGTTCTGTTCCGCATCCTCGCGACTGAAGGTTGCGGCGAGCGCCATGGTTGCGGGGAGCGCGACGGACGGTGCGCGCGTCAGGATGCCCGGAGGACCGTCGGCGAAACGCATCGACGGAATGCCGAGGCGCGGGACGCCGGCAAGATAACCGGCCGTCGCCTGATCCGTCTTCGCATCTTCCTGCACGCCGCGGATCATGTCGATTTTCTCATCCAGCGTCATCTTCGACACCAGATCACGGGCGCGGGCATCATCGGCGATTTCGGATTTGGGAGCGGCATCCGGCGAAATCGCTTGCGCCTGCGCTGCCCGGCCATGCGCGGTTGCAGTCAGGAGGAGGGCCGTCGAATAAAGCAGCCCGACGCGGAGATGCCGCGCGTCGAGAGAATGAGAACGATCGGCCGGTTTCTGCGATTGTGTGATCAACGATGCCTCCAAGGTTGACCGCAACAAAATCTATTTAATTGAAATGTCAACCAATCGCCGATTTCAACCGCCTGTCGCCGCGGTCGCTTGTGCATATGTGGATTCAGAAAAATAATTATATATCATGACGTTATATAAAAATATCTCATCCCGCATTCTCGGCGGGAGCAAAAGTGACTTTCTCCATTTGGGATGCATGGCCGGATAAAAATCGAGACAATCGGTCTGCCGGAGCAATGAAATCGATTCGCATTGTGGCTCGACTGCTCTATAGTGTAATATTCAACTATCCTGAGGTTTCCCATGAAACGCGTCCTGCACAGCTCAACCGGCCTTCTGCTCGTTGCATTCGCGATGACGGGAACGGCGGGGCAGGCAGGTGGAACTGCGCCGGGTGATGCAATCAGGATCGAGCGCGATCATTACGGCGTACCCCATATCCACGCCGACAGCCAGCGTGCGCTCTATTATGGACTTGGCTATGCGATCGGGCAGGATCGGCTGTTCCAACTGGAGATGATGCGCCGTTCGGTCTGGGGCGAGGTATCCGAGATATTGGGGCCATCCTTCGTCGCGTTCGACCGGGAGACGCGGCGGCGGGGATATACACGCGCTGAGGTGACACAGCGTCTTTCCGCCCTGAAGCCTGTGGAACGTGCGCTGTTCGAAGCCTATGCCGAGGGCCTCAACGCCTGGATTGCGAAGGCGCGGGCGACCGGAAAGTTGCCCCATGCCTTTACCGAGGCAGGCTTCGAACCCGCCCCCTGGAGCGCGGAGGATCTGGCACAGATCTTTATTGGCAACGTCGCCGTACGTTTCACCGACAAGACCCAGGAGCTCGATAATGCAAAGCTGCTCGAAGAACTGACGGCGCAGTTCGGCGATACGCGCGCCCGGGCGATCTTCGACGATCTGGTGCCGCTGGACGAGGATCCGGCGGCCATCACCACGATGGCGGCGGGTGACTGGAAAGGGAAGAGCCTGCGCGCCTTGTCCGTCGTCGGGCAACCGGCGGCGGCGGTTCCAGCGCCCGGCATCGCGGACGCAGCGGCGGCCATTGGCCGCGCCGATCATATGCTGGGCGCGACCATGGCCTCGCTCGCCATCAACGATCATGGCGGCAGCAACGTGTGGGTCGTGGGCAAGGACAAGTCTGCGACCGGATATCCGTTGCTGATGGGCGGGCCGCAAATGGGCTTCACCATGCCCGGCTTCCTCTACGAGGCGGGATTGCACGGCGGTGGCATGGACATCATAGGCGCGACGCCGATCGGTTTCATCCCCATATTCTTCGGTCACAATCGCGATACCGCGTGGTCCAGCACGGTCGGCCGCGGCGATGCCGTCGACACCTTTGTCGAACGCCTCGATCCGAAGGATCCGACCCGATATTTTCACGATGGTCGATGGCAGGCGATGGCTGCCCGGACAGAGACCATCAAAGTGAAGGGGGCTGCCCCCGTCACCGCGACCTTCTATCGCACGGTGCATGGCCCGGTGCTTCAGGTCGACGAAGCGAACTATCGCGCCTACAGTCGCGCCCGTGCCTGGGAGGGGCGGGAACTGGAAACGGAAATGGCATGGTTCGATTCGACCCTCGCCACCGATTTCACCGGCTTTCGCAAGGCCGCGCTGCGCTCCGCGATCAGCATCAACTGGTGGTATGCCGACAGGCGCGGCAATATCGGTATGGTCTATCCGGGCCGCTTTCCCATCCGTCGGGCGGATCAGGACCCGCGCCTGCCGACGGAGGGTACGGGGCCGAGCGACTGGCGCGGGTTCCTGCCGACCTCGGAGCAACCCTATCGCCTCAACCCGTCACGCGGCTTCTTCACCAACTGGAACCAGCAGCCGATCAAGGGCTGGTATTTCCCCGATACCGGATGGAGCTCGGTGGAGCGTGCGAAGCTGCTGCAGGATTTCATGGAATCCCGCGACAAGGTTTCGGTTGCCGACATGGAGGCGCTGAACCGGCTGGCGAGCACGACCAGCCAGACCGCGTCCTATTTCATTCCCGGCCTGATCGCGGCCATTGAGCGCGAGGCACCCACCGACCCGGCGCTGCGGCAGGCGCGTGACCTGCTGGCCGGTTGGGATCATCGCCGTGTCGATGCGGATGGCGACGGCCGTTACGACAGCCCGGCTCTGGTGATCTACGACGCATGGCTGACCGCAATGACGCAGCGCGTGTTCGACCCCGCGACGGTCGGCAAGACCGCGTCCGCCATGCTCGCCTATACGCGTGATGAGACCTACGACATCGGTCGGGGACCAAAGCTGCTTGCCCGTGTCCTGGCCGGTCAGGGCGCCTCGCTGCCGGTGAAGGCGGACTATCTGGGCGGACGCAGCGCGCAGGCGGTGGAGGTCGACGTGCTGCGCGCGGTGCTGGCGCGACTCGCGACCGAAAGGGGGGTGGATATGGCGCGCTGGACCGACCCGATCCAGCATACCCGATTCGCCACCGCCAACGCGCACATGGTGCCGCAGGGCGCTCGTGAGCCGGTTGTCGTGCCATTGGCCGAGCGCGGAACCCAGAATCACCTGATCGAACTGCGCCCGGGCGGGGCGGTCGGACGCAATGTTGTGGCGCCTGGCCAGTCAGAGGAGGAGGGGCCGCATACGCGCGATCAGGTCGGCCTGTTCCGTGAGTTCCAGTACAAGTCGATGCTGTTTTCCGACAAGGAAATCAAAGACAACGCCGAGAAAACCGAGACGCTGCAATATCCTGTTGCACGCTGAGCCGTAGAGCCTTGCAGTTGCGTAAATCGTACAATCGCGGTGAACTGCAGGAAAAATACTTGAAAAGTATGATAAACGAACATAAAAATCCGTCATATATCGGTCATATAAAATGAACGGAAAGGGGTAAGCGATGAACAAGTTTGGTCGTTTGTGCGGGGTGAGTCTCGCAGCGCTGGTTGGCTTCCATGCCAGCATGGCGGTGGCTCAGGAAGCCGAGCAGGCTTCTTCTGGCGGCATAAATGAAATCGTTGTCACAGCCGAAAAGCGTGAGACTTCGGTGCAGAAGACGGCGATTGCCATCACTGCCTTTGATCAGAAGGCGCTGGAAGAAAACGGCGTTTCGACCCTCGAGAACCTTGCTGCCATCGCCCCGGGCGTCGGCATCTCGAAGAACTCGGCCAACGTGGTCATCTCGGTGCGCGGTGTGTCCAGCCAGAATACCAATGAAATCGGCGATCCGGCGATCTCGATCGCGCAGGACGGTTTCTACATCCAGCGTCCGTTCGGCTTCGGCGACTCGATGTTCGACCTGGAGCGCGTCGAGGTTCTGCGCGGGCCGCAGGGCACCCTCTATGGCCGCAACGCTACTGGCGGCGCGATCAACGTGATCACCGCAAAGCCCAAGGACAAGTTCGAGGGCAAGGTCGCGGTCGGCGTCGGCAATTACGATCAGGTCACGACCGAAGGCATGATCAACGTGCCGGTCACCGATACGCTGGCCGTCCGTGCCGCTTTCTCGACGATCAAGCATGACGGCTATCGCGTCAACGAGGCACCGGCGCGCGCAGGCGATGATGCGGATTCGCAGTCGGTCCGCCTGCACGTCCAGTGGAAGCCGACCGACCGCCTGAAGCTGCTGCTGAGCGGCCAGCTGACCAAGATCGGCGGCGTAGGTCCGACGATGTGGGGCACGCCGCTGCGCTTCAATGGCACCGCGATCGATACCAGCTACCGCCCGGACGTCGATGGTGACGGCACGCCGCACAGCCTGCCCAACCAGTATATCGACACCACGCTGCGCACGCTGCAGTGGAACGGCGAATATGATCTGGGCTTCGCCAGCCTTGTCTATCTCGGTGGTTTCCGTGACACCGATTATGCGCAGTTGCGCGACCTCGATGGCACGACCAGCCAGGCAGCCTACATCCTGCCGACCGAGAAGGTGCATGACTGGTCGCATGAGGTTCGGCTCGTTTCGAACGGCAATGGCCGGTTCAAGTGGCAGATCGGCGGTTATCTGTTCCGCGAGACGTCTGATCTGTTCAGCCTGTTCCAGACCTATGCGACGGCCAATCCGCCCACGAACATCTTCACCTTCTCCTATAACGTGAAGGCGAAGTCGAAGGCGGTGTTCGGTCAGGCAAGCTATGAGTTGATCGACGGCCTGAAGGCGGAATTCGGTGTCCGCTACTCCGACGACTACAAGAGCCGCGTGGGTTACAGCAACACGGGCAGCGGCAATGTCGCGCAGAACGACGATGCGGCGAGCGAGAAGACCACCTTCCACGCCGGCGTGACCTATGAATACACGCCGCGCAACATGGTCTATGCGAAGTTCGACACGGGCTACAAGGCCGGCGGCTTCAACACCGTGCCGGGCCAGAACACGCTGCCCTACGCGCCTGAGACGATCAGCGCCTGGGAAATCGGTTCGAAGAACCGCTTCCTCGACAACACGCTCCAGCTGAACCTGTCCGCGTTCCTGTATGACTACAAGGACCAGCAGATTTCGGTACGTGACCAGACCGTCGGCCTTTCCGCGGTGTTCAACGCGGGCAAGTCGCGCATCTGGGGCATCGAGGCGGAGACCATCTTCCAGCCGACCGACGCCGACCGTTTCGACGGCAGTGTGGTGTACCTGAATTCGGAATATACCAGCCTGTGCATCAACGTTGCGACTGACGGCACCTGCGTCACCGACTATTCGGGCAACCGCTCGGCTCAGGCGCCGCGCTGGTCGTTCAACCTGGGTTACGAGCACACGTTCCCGCTGTTCGGCGGTACGCTGACGCCGCGTGTCCAGACGCACATCGAAACCTCGTCCTTCTACGGCATCGAGAATTTCGCCTATCAGAAGCAGGACAGCTATTCCCGCAGCGATCTGGTCGTGACGTTCACCGAAGCGGACAAGAAGTGGAGCCTGCAGGGCTTCATCCGCAACATCGAGGATGAAACGATCATCACAAGCGCCGTGGCGAGCACTCGCTTCGGCACCTACAGCTACGGCATGGCGCCGCCGCGCACCTATGGCGCCAGGCTGACCTACAACTTCTGATGCGGCGGGATGCGTCGCCCTGCCCGGTGACGCATCCTTCGCCTCGGGAGAGCGGGGAAATGGAGCTGCACGCCATTTCCCCGCTCTCAATTATGTCTGCCAGTCAGCCTGCCAGGCTGCGGGTGATCACGCGCAGAAGCTTGTTGAGCTTCGCAATATCCCTATCTGACAGATCCTCGAACGCACGGTCGTAGATCTTGTTGGCAGCGTCCCAGGCCTTACGTCCCGCCGCTATACCCTGCGGGGTCAGCGACACTTCCGTAACACGGCCATCGACGGCACTCTGGCGGCATTCGACCAGATTGTCGGACTGCATCCGCTTTACGATCTTGGTCATGGTCGGCAGCTTGACGATCGCATGGTCCGCGATCTCGCTCACGCTCAGCATTTGCTTGTTGCGCAGCGTCATGAGTACCCGCCAGCGCGGGATATCGAGCCCGATCGGCTTCAGCGCCATTTCCATCTGCAGAAGATAGCGGCCGGTAAACCGCGTCAGCCAGTAAAACGGCCACTCCTCCATGTTGAAAGGCGTGCCGTTCTCCGCATATGCTGGCATGCCAGTTTGTTGCGTCATTGTATTAACCCCCGATCATGGGGCTCACGCGCGATTGAAACATGGCCCCCTATGCGTCCTGCCTATCGGCTGGAGAGGGGGCGCACAAGCTGGGCAATGGATGAAAATTACTTGAATACTAAGAGGCTGTCTTGAATCTCATGCGTAACGAGCGATGCGGCGTATGAGTACGATGGCAGCGGCGGCATAGAGCATGGCCGTTGCGGATTTTATGGT
>QFQF01000011.1 GCA_003248935.1 Sphingobium sp. | reverse complement strand
CGGTAACGCAACCGATGCCAGCGCCCATGACGGTGCCCGGCTACGTGAGGGTCTGCTTGATCGCAGCAACACCGGTTCGGATGTCTGGGCCGATACCGCGTATCGATCGAGAGCGAACGAGCGCTTCATGGAGCGCTATGGCTTCGTCTCCAGGGTTCACCACAAGAAGCCGCCGCATCGGGACATGCCAACTCGCATTCGACGATCCAACGCTGGCAAATCCGTGATCCGGTCCCGGGTCGAGCATGTCTTCGCCGATCAGAAATCCCGCATGGGCCTGTTCGTGCGCACTATCGGTATCAAGAGGGCCGAAATGAAGATCGGTCTCGCCAACCTCGTCTACAACATCAGGCGCTTCTTGTACCTTGAGCGCATCAACGCCGCCTGAGAAGACCGCAAAGACGGACTTCGGCGCCGACAAGGCGGAAAAATGCACCGTCGCGAAGCCCGTTCAACGCTCAGTGTGCCGCTCCGCGCGCCGATAACGGGTTCTTCGATCCGTCCAGATGTAGTGAGCGCCTCCGTAACTCCATGCTCTCCTATTCGCTATTGTTCGAACTTGAGGTTAAGCGTCGAGCCTTGCTGCTAGATCGGCCACTCTCGGCTTGTAGTAAATTTGAAGCATCGAAAGCGACTTGTGGCCGGTGATTGCTGCCAACTCCAGCACGTTGGATAGCTTCGGCGCCATGGTCGATGCCGCTTCTCGCCGGCTGTCGTGAAAATGGATGTGCATCAGTCCGGCATCACGTCGGGCCGCTCGGAACAGCTTGTCGAAATTCCTCGCCTGGACGGGCACCACCGGCGCAGAAGGGGATCGGTGCTTCACGATCTTCAGCAGTTTCATCGCAGCCTTGGACAAAGGTACGAACCGCTCATCACCATTCTTCGTCATATCCAGGTGAGCGTGCCGGGCAGTGAAATCGATGTCTGCCCATCGCAGCGAGAGGATCTCGCCCTTTCGCATCGCGGTTTCGAGCGCGAGGTAGAATGCGAACGCGACCCATTGCCCTGACGTTTCCGGCTCATTGATACCGTGCCATCCCAGTTTGCCGATGATTTCCTTGCGTTCGGCAATAGAGATGCGCTGCTTACGCGGCCGAGCCTTCCGCGGCTTGGCGACGAGCATGCAGGGGTTCGACGTCAATTCAAGGCGCCACTCTTTCATCGCATGGGTGAATACGGTGGAAATCAGGGAAAGCTCACGGTTTACCGACGAAGCCGAGATCGACAGCAATCGGGCGTCTCTCCATTCCGCGATGTCCGGCCCGGTAATCGCCGTGATCGGTTGGTCAAAAACAGGAAAGCGACTGGCCATGCCCTTGAGCCTGATCTTTTTCCCACCGGCCACCGCGCTTCAGGGGCGAGACCTCGTCAGCATAGCGTTTGAAAATATCGGCCGCTATCTTTCCCACCTGCGGGACGGGGATGTTGAGGATCGTAGCCGGCGAAACCCCTTCGAGGATTTTACCCTCCGCCTTGATCGCCCAGATCTCCGCTTCCGTCTTCGTATCGAATGTCGCCGAAACCGCTTTGCCGTGCCGGCGCACCTGAACCCGCCACGAGTTTTTTCGCTTCTGGATCGTCGCCATCGCACATACCTTTCGTACCGATTTTTGATGCACGAACGGCCTACTCGCTGGCACAAGGGGGGTCAGAACACGTAATCCTGAGTGAGGATTCTTCAGAAGAAATATATGGATTTCATATATTTAGCTTAAATCCAAGGGCCAAGAAAAGTTCTCGCCCGCACCATTTCTTTCCATATCGACTATGGCAATTGACGGCGAAGCACCATGCGAGTGCTCGCCTGGCCGGTTTTATTCTTTAGAGTCTGATGACATGGATGGATGTCGGGTTGTTCGCCTCGACGTCCATCTGTCTTCATCCGACGTAGTATTGAGACTACACGGCGCGCAGCGTGCAACTATATCCGCTCTCCTGACAACCGCTGGCACAGCATGTCCAGTTGATCCAGCGTGGAATAGCGCAGGGACAGCGTACCGCCCTTCCCTTCCTCATGGCCGATTTCGACCTTCAGGCCGAGCATGTCCGCCAGATGCCCTTCCAGCGCCACGATGTCCGCGTCCTTACCCTTGCCGCTCCGCGCGCGCGCAGTCGCCACGTCGCCGGTCGCCTGAGCCTCGGCACTGGTCTTCGCCTTGCGCACCAGCTTCTCCGTGTCGCGAACGGAGAGCCCCTTCTTCTCGACGGTGCGCGCCAGTTCCTCGCAATTGTCGACGCCGATCAGAGCGCGCGCATGCCCCATGGTCAGCCGCTGTTCGACCACCGACTGCTGCACGATTGCCGGAAGGTCCAGCAGACGCATCAGGTTGGCGATATGGCTGCGCGACTTGCCGACCAGCTTGCCCAGCGCTTCCTGGCTGTGGCCATATTCGGCGATCAGCTTGCGATAGGCCTCCGCCTCATCGATGGCGTTGAGATCCTGCCGCTGAATATTCTCGATCAGCGCGATCTCGAGCGTTTCGGCCTCGTCAAACGCGCGCACGATCGCCGGAATGCGATGGAGCTGCGCGCGCTGTGCCGCACGCCACCGCCGCTCACCGGCGACAATCTGATATCCGCCCTCATAAGGCCGGACGATGATCGGCTGAATGACGCCGCGCTTGGAAATACTCTCGGCCAGTTCCGTCAGCGCTTCCTCGTCGAAGTGGCGACGGGGCTGTCCGGGGTGCGGCCGGATCGCCGCGATCTCTATACTCTGGACCGATTTGCCGTTCGGCGGCGGTGCGCCGGGACCGGTGCCGACCGGCTCCTCCTGCGCAGCGTCCCCCAGCAGAGCAGACAGGCCCCGCCCAAGCCCGTGCGGACGGCGCATGGCCTTGGCCGCAGGTTTGTCGGTCGTTTCGCCGCTCATGCAGCCATATCGCGCTGCGGCAGCCGCATGATGAGCTCACGCGCGAGGCCCATATAGGCCTCCGACCCGCTGCAGCGATAATCGTAGATCAGGGCCGGCATGCCATGGCTCGGTGCCTCGGACAGGCGCACGTTGCGTGGAATCACCGTCTTGAACACAATGTCGCCCAGGCACGCACGCACGTCGTCCGCCACCTGGTCCGTCAGCCGGTTGCGACGGTCATACATGGTCAGCGCGACACCCATGATGCTCAGCGACGGATTGAAGCGGCCGCGAATACGATCGACCGTCTGGAGAAGCTGGCTCAGCCCTTCGAGCGCGAAGAATTCACACTGGAGCGGCACCAGCAACGACCGCGCAGCCACCATCGCATTCACTGTCAGCAGGCCGAGCGAAGGCGGGCAATCGATCAGGCAGATATCCCATTTGCCCGGCGTGATCCGGTTGAGCGCCATGTCGAGGCGGTGAGTTCGCTCCTCATAGTCGATCAGTTCGATCTCGGCGCCGGACAGATCCTGCGTCGCGGTCACGATGTCGAGCTTCGGCACCTTGGTCGCGATGACCGCATCCTCGACCTCACACTCTCCGAGCAGCAGATCGTAGCTCGATCGTTCACGGCTGGTATGGGAGATGCCCAGTCCGGTCGACGCATTGCCCTGCGGGTCGAGATCGATCAGCAGCGTCCGATGTCCGGTCGCCGCAAGCGCCGTTGCGACATTGATGGCGGTGGTGGTCTTGCCCACGCCACCCTTCTGATTGGCGATCGCGATGCGGATCATCTGCGCCCCTTCCTCTTCACGTTCCGGGCAACGATGATGGCGCTGTCCGGATCGGTGATGCTGCGTTCCACGTGAAACTCACCCTGCCACGTATGGCTAACGGATGCCAATTCATTCTGCGCCTGGCGCCCCTTCGGCAGCGTCCAAATGGTATTTTCATCGGCCAGATGTTCGGCAACGGCGAGCAGCCGGTCGAGCGGCGCGAACGCGCGCGCGCTGATCACCGCCGCCGGATGCGGCTGTTTGCACATCTCCACCCGACGGCCCTCGACCGTCACCCTGAGCGCTAGCGCGTCCACGACGGACTGAAGAAAGTCGATGCGCTTCCGCCGGGATTCCACCAACACCACCGGGCGGCCCAGAAGGACAGCAACGACTATTCCCGGCAACCCGGCCCCCGATCCCAAATCGACCCACTCGCCCGCCGCCGCGCCATCCGCCATGGGAATCAACTGGGCCGAGTCGACGATATGCCGTGCCCACACCTGATCCCGGGTCGATTCCGCGATCAGGTTCTGGCGGCTCATCTCGTCGAAAAGCAGCGCGATATAGCGCTCCAGCATCTCCCATGTTCCACGTGAAACATCGAACGTGCTCGCCAGCCAGCTTCGTGCCTCGTCTTCGGTCACGCCGCCCTGCGCCGTACATGAATGAGAATCGCGGCGAGCGCGGCCGGGGTAACGCCCCTTATGCGTCCGGCGGCGGCGAGCGTCTCCGGGCGGGCGCTTTCCAGTCGCTCGCGCATTTCGTTGGAAAGGCCCCCGATCAGACCAAAATCGAAATCCACAGGGATGGCCACCGCCTCCCCTTCCCGCATGCGGCGCACCTCTTCGTCCTGCCGCTCAAGATAGGGTGCATAGCGTGCGTCCTCCAGCAACTCTTCCTTATGGTCGGCTGGCAACGCAGCCAGTGCGGACGCCATCCCTTCAAGCATGGATAAGGGCACCTCCGCGAAGCGCGCCCATTCGGCGATACTCCTGCGCGCGCCATCTTGCCGCACCGCTGCACCCCGCCGCGCCATTTCAGCGGAGGTGACAACAGCGCTCATCTGTTCTGTCACTTCGGCCCGCGCCGCTGTCCTACGCTCGAACCACCCGCGCCTTTCCTCCCCAATAAGATCGCGATCAAGGCCAATGGGCGTGAGCCGCGTCGACGCGTTATCCGCCCGCAACCGCAGCCGATACTCGGCCCGAGCAGTCAGCATCCGATAGGGTTCGGTCACCCCCTGCAACACCAGATCGTCGATCATCACCCCGATATAGCTGCTGGCGCGATCAAGGATCAGCGGCGCGCGTCCGAGCGCAAAGGCCACCGCGTTGGCACCGGCGACCAGTCCCTGCGCCGCCGCCTCCTCATATCCGGTCGTGCCGTTGATCTGGCCGGCGAGGAAAAGACCAGGGACGGCGGCAAGACCCAGATCGCCGTTCAACGCGCGCGGATCGACATGATCATATTCGACAGCATAGCCCGGCACCGTGATCGTCGCCTGCTCCAGACCGGGCATCGACCTGACCATAGCCAGCTGAACATCGGTCGGCAGGGAGGTGCTGATACCGTTCGGATAGACGAGCGGAGAGTCGAGCCCCTCCGGCTCCAGAAATACCTGATGCCCATCGCGATCACCGAAGCGGAAAATCTTGTCCTCGATAGACGGACAGTAGCGCGGCCCCTGCCCTTCAATCGCGCCGCTGAACAAGGGCGACCGATCCAGCCCCGCGCGGATGATCGCATGGGTCTCCGCATTGGTCCGCGTGATCGCACAGAAGAGTTGCGGCAACGGTCGGCCGGACGACAACGGCGACATCGTCCAGTTGCCGCCGTCCGACGGTTGTTCCTCCAGCCGGCACCAGTCGATCGTCCGCCCGTCGATGCGCGGCGGCGTCCCCGTCTTCAGGCGCGCGACCGGCAGGCCGAGTGCGCGCAACTGCACGCCGAGGATCGTCGCCGCCCGCTCGTCCACACGGCCGCCGACCATCCGCTCCTCACCACGGAAGAGTTTGCCGCCAAGGAAGGTGCCGGTGGCAAGAACGATCGCTCCCGCCGGGACGGTCGTACCATCGGCCAGTCGCAAGCCGCTGACGACTCCGGAGGTCAGCAGCAGTTCCTCCGCCTCTCCCTCGATGATCGTGAGGTTGGGTAGCGCAGCGAGCATCGACTGGATCGCCGCCTTGTAGCGCTTGCGGTCCGCCTGGACCCTCGGCCCCTGAACCGCCGTACCCTTGCTGGCGTTCAGCATGCGATAATGGATGGCGGCCGCATCGGCGGCGCGTCCGATCAATCCGTCCAGCGCGTCCACCTCGCGAACGAGATGCCCCTTGCCCAGTCCGCCGATCGCCGGGTTGCAGGACATCGCGCCGACGGTCGCAGCATCGAACGTCACCAGCGCAACCCGCGCGCCGCGCCGGGCGGCTGCGGCGGCCGCCTCACAGCCCGCATGGCCGCCGCCGACCACGATCACATCATAGCTTGTTCGCATGACGATGCCTCTACCGGAAAGCAGGGGGGGCGTCAAAAGACACAGACAGTGCGGGGTGGTGTTCCACGTGAAACATCACTTGCCGATGCAGAAGCGTCCGAACAAGGCATCGAGCATATCCTCCGTGCCCGTGCGCCCGATCAGCGTATCGATGGCCGTCCTGGCGAGCCGCAGCTGCTCCGCCGTGACAAGCATATCGCGACGCATATCCCCGTCAGAAAGCGCATCGAGCAAGGCTGCGACACCCTGCCGCTGGCGGGCGTGCAGGGCATACTCCCCTTCTCTCGGCAAAAGCTTCCGTGCCCTCTTGATCAGTAGCTGGACGAGCGCTTCCATCCCTTCACCGGTATGTGCAGACACAGCGATATCGGCCTGAGCCGTCCGACGACGATCCGACCGGTCGGACTGCGCCGCCACGACAACAGCATCCTCGGGCACATTCTCGATGTCGCCGAGCCAGAGCAGAATGTCCGCCGCGGCCATTGCCTGACGCGCGCGATCGATGCCGATCGCCTCCACTACATCTTCGGTCGGACGGAGCCCGGCCGTGTCCGTGAACAGGAATGCTATGCCGCCAATCGCTGCAGGCACCTCGATCCGGTCACGGGTCGTACCGGCGATGTCGGACACGATCGCGGCATCACGGCCGACCAGCGCGTTCAGCAAGGTCGACTTGCCTGCATTGGGCGGCCCGGCGATCGCCACCCGGACACCGTCCCGCAATCGCTCGGCATGCGGCCGCGCCAGCTCACCGCGCACGTCCTGGGCAAGGTCTGCGATACCAGCGCCGATCCGTTCCTCAATCCCGGCGTCGGGCACGTCGTCCTCATCGGAGAAATCGAGCGCCGCCTCCACCTGTGCGGACAGGGCAAGCAGCGTATCCCGCCATCCCTCGATCCGCCGGGAAAAATGTCCGTCCGCCATGGCCATCGCCCCGCGCCGCTGGCTTTCGGTTTCGGCCAGCAGCAGGTCGCCGAGCCCTTCCGCTTCGCTGAGGTCGATGCGCCCGTTTTCGAAGGCCCGGCGGGTGAATTCTCCGGGCTCGGCCATCCGCAATCCCGGCAAGGTGCCCAGCACGCCCATAATGGACTGAATGACGGCCCGTCCGCCGTGACAGTGCAGTTCCGCCAGATCCTCTCCGGTGACGCTGCCCGGACCGGGGAACCACAGCATGATCGTCTGGTCCAGCAGATCGCTGTCGACGGGATTTCTCAGCAGCGCCAGTGTGGCACGACGCGGTGGCGGCATGCGTCCGGACAGGGTCCGCAGGACGTCTCCTGCCGCCGCACCGCTGATCCGGATGATGCCGATCCCGGCTGGAGGCTGTCCGCTGGACAGCGCGAAAATCGTGTCGCGACCGCTCATATGCCTTCACGCCGGGCTATCGGCGAAACACTCAATCGCCGCTCTTCTTGCCCCCTGCCGTTGCCAGGCCGAGGTCGATCATCTGCTTGAACAGACGCACGCCGGCGTCACCCAGTGGCGAGAAGCTTCGGAACAGATTTTCCATCTGCTCGACGTTGGTGACGCCGTCCATCGTGTCCAGCATCGACTTCACATATTTCTCATGGATGGGAGACACGTCGGGAAGACCCAGAAAGGTACGCGCTTCTTCCGGCGTGCATTCCACATCGACATGAACTTTCATCGGACCGCCTCCGTCGCGACGCACACCCTGCAACGCCGCCCTCCCCCGTCATGCCGCATCGCCGGGACGATTGCCAGTTCCTATGCTTGGCGCATGCGCTGCCAGCGGATAGATATGCCTTGCATGCTTCGGCAAACGGAAAAGGATTGATTCATGGGCGAGACGGCATCGATCACAGCATTGGACGGCAGCGGAAGCTTCGACGCCTATGTCGCGCGCCCGACGGGAACAGCCAGAGCCGCGATCATCGTGATTCAGGAAATCTTCGGCATCAATCCGGGCATTCGCACCAAGTGCGACCTGCTCGCGGCCGACGGCTATCTGGCCTATGCGCCCGATCTCTTCTGGCGCATCGAACCGCATATCGAACTCGACCCCGATATTCCGGAAGAGCTTCAGACCGCCTTCCGCCTGTTCGGGAAATTCGATCAGGATAAGGGAATCGCTGATCTGGAAGCAACGATCAAGGCGGCCCGCACCGCACTGGGCGAGAGCGGCAAGGTTGGTCTGGTCGGCTACTGCCTTGGCGGGCGGCTCGCATTCATGTCCGCCTGCCGTACGGACGGCGACGCCTTCGTCGGCTATTACGGCGTCGGTATCGATGGCCTGCTGTCCGAACAGCATGCAATCGGCAAGCCGGTGCTTTTGCATATCCCTACCGCCGACCATCTCGTTCCCCCGGATGCGCAGAAAGCGATGCATGACGGGCTCGCCGGCAATCGTCATGTGACGCTGCTCGACTATGACGGGCTCGATCACGGCTTTGCCGCGCAGATGGGCCTTCGCCGTGATGAGGATGGCGCCGTCCTCGCCGACGGTCGCACCGCCGCCTTCTTCGCCGAGAATCTCTGAACATGAGCACGCCATGGCGCATGCTCGTCCGCCAGCATGGCGGAGCCGAAGCGATCGAGCGGGAGGATTTCGATCCCGGGCAACCGGGGCCCGGCGAGATCCTGATCGCGCAGGAGGTGATCGGCCTCAATTTCATCGACACCTATTACCGGGCCGGTCTCTATCCGGCGCCCCTGCCCCTCACGCTCGGTTCGGAAAGCGCGGGTGTCGTCACCGCCGTCGGTGCCGGAGTCGAAGGGTTCGCCGCGGGTGACCGGGTCGGCTGCGCCAGTGGCCTTGGAGCCTACGCAACCCATCGGATCATTCCGGTGGACCGCGCCATCCATCTGCCCGACGACATCTCCGCCGAAGCGGCCGCCGCGACGATGCTGAAGGGCATGACGGCCTGCTATCTGGCGGAAGACATCGTTTCGCTTACGTCCGGGCAGGCAGCACTGGTTCACGCTGCTGCGGGTGGGGTCGGTTCCATCCTGGTGCCGTGGCTGAAGGACAAGGGGATCACCGTCATCGCGCACAGCGGTTCGGCGGAGAAGGCGGCGCGCGTTGCCGCCGATCACAGCCTGCACGGTCCCCTGGATACGCTGGCCGCCACGGTTCGCGAGATCACGGGCGGGAAAGGCGTCGACGTCGTCTATGACGGTATCGGCAAGGACAGCTGGTCGGTATCGCTCGCCGCATTGAAGCGCCGCGGGCTCATGGTCAGCTATGGCAATGCCTCCGGCGCCGTCCCCCCGGTCAGCCTGCTGGACCTCAGCCGTGGCGGATCACTCTATGTGACCCGGCCGACCCTGTACGACTATATCGCCACGCCGGAGGAACTGTTCCATACGGCGGACCGCCTGTTTGACCGGATGCGCCGCGCCATCGTACCGGTGGCGATCGGCCAGCGCTTTGCCCTGTCGGATGCGGCCGACGCGCATCGCGCGCTCGAATCCCGCGCCACGACCGGCTCGACCCTGCTCATCCCCTGATACGACATGTGGGAGGCAGCCACCATGAGGCCGCCTCCCACAACAATCTTCCGGAAACCGGTCAGGGGCGCGCAAGCCCCAGCGGCGATTTTAGAACAATGTCAGCAAGCCGACATTGTGATCGACAATGCCCTCGTAGATCATCTTCAGCGCCACGTAGATGATGACGGCCAGGCCCAGATAGGCAATCCAGCGGAAACGCTCGATATATTTGGCGATCACGTTTGCCGCCACGCCCATCAAGGCGACCGAGAGGATCAGGCCGATGATGAGGATGCCGGGGTGATCCCGCGCCGCACCGGCAACCGCCAGCACATTGTCCAAGCTCATGCTGACATCGGCCACGGCAACCGCCCAGGCGGCCGCCGCAAAGCTCTTCGCCGGCCGGACACCGCTCGCCTCGTCGCCCTCGATCTCTTCCGAACCACCGCCCGCACCGGGGTGCAGTTCGCGCCACATCTTCCATGATACCCAGAGGAGGAGCAGGCCACCGGCAAGGATCAGACCAACGATCTGCATCAGCTGGCTGACTACCAGCGCGAAGCCGATACGCAGCACCAGCGCGGCGATGATGCCGATCATGATCACGCGCTTGCGCTGAGCGGCCGGAAGACCCGCAGCAAGCGCGCCGACGACGATCGCATTGTCACCCGCGAGCAGGATATCGATCATCAGCACCTGCCCGAACGCGGCAAGCGCGCTGGGCGACGTGATGTTGGAGAAATCGGCGACGATATGGCTCCAGATCTCATCCGGAGCGAGGGCCGGAAAGGCCGAGGCCGCGGCGGCGAGGAGCTGAATCATCATGACTGGAAAACCCCGCTAACGCTTACTGGTTCATCGAGTCGAAGAAATCCTCGTTGGTCTTCGAATCCTTCATCTTGTCGAGCAGGAACTCCATCGCATCGACGGTGCCCATCTGCATGAGGATACGGCGAAGCACCCACATCTTGCTGAGTTTCGCCTTGTCGACCAGCAACTCTTCCTTGCGGGTGCCGGACTTGCCGACATCGAGGGCCGGGAAGATGCGCTTGTCGGCAACCTTGCGGTCGAGCACGATCTCGGAGTTGCCGGTGCCCTTGAACTCCTCGAAGATGACCTCGTCCATGCGGCTGCCGGTATCGATCAGCGCAGTCGCGATGATCGACAGTGAACCGCCCTCCTCGATGTTGCGCGCGGCGCCGAAGAAGCGCTTGGGGCGCTGGAGCGCGTTGGCATCGACACCGCCGGTCAGCACCTTGCCAGAAGATGGAACGACCGTGTTGTAGGCCCGGCCGAGACGGGTGATCGAGTCGAGCAGGATGACAACATCCTTCTTGTGCTCGACCAGACGCTTGGCTTTTTCGATAACCATTTCAGAAACCTGGACGTGCCGCTGTGCGGGCTCGTCGAAGGTCGAACTGATCACTTCACCCTTCACGCTGCGCTGCATGTCGGTGACTTCCTCCGGCCGCTCGTCGATCAGCAGCACGATCAGGAAGACTTCGGGATGATTGTCGGTGATCGCCTTGGCGATGTTCTGAAGCAGCACCGTCTTACCCACGCGCGGCGGCGCGACGATCAGGGCGCGCTGGCCCTTGCCCTGCGGCGAGACGATGTCGATGACGCGTGCCGACTTGTCCTTGACCGTCGGGTCGAGCGTGTCGAGCCGCAGCTTTTCATCCGGATAGAGCGGCGTCAGATTGTCGAAATTGACGCGATGACGGACCGCATCCGGATCATCGAAATTGACGGAAACCAGCTTGGTCAGGGCAAAATAGCGCTCGCCGTCCTTGGGCGCACGAATCTCGCCTTCCACCGTGTCGCCGGTGCGCAGGCCGAACTTGCGGACCTGGTTGGGGGAGACGTAGATATCGTCCGGACCGGCGAGATAATTCGCTTCCGGGCTACGCAGAAAACCAAAGCCGTCCTGGAGCACCTCCACCGTGCCCAGACCCATGATCTGCTCGCCATTCTCTGCCTCGACCTTCAGGATCGCGAACATCAGATCCTGCTTGCGCAGCGTCGACGCGCCCTCGACACCGAGTTCCTCGGCCATGGAGACCAGTTCGGCGGGGGTTTTTTTCTTGAGGTCCTTGAGGTGCATCCGACTGAGATCCGGCAGATAATATTGATGATGGTGGGCCGGCGGGAAAGGAAGAAGGTCCGCGCCGATGTGAAGGAAAGCCACCCGGCACGAACGGCCGGGGAATGCTCGGCAAAGCGTTAGGCGGCGGCGCTGCCCAAGTCAAGCAAGCTGCGGCGGATCGCGGGGACCGAAAACCCCCGGTTCAGAAGGGTTTCACGATCGCCAGAATGACGACGAACGCGACGATCACGCCGGGGATCTCGTTCACGAGCCGCAGGCGGCGGTCACTGAGCGGCCGTTCCCCCCTTGCAAGCTTCTTCGCATAGCCCGCGACCCAGCCGTGATAGCCCGACAAGGCGAGCACGAACAGGAGCTTCAGGTGGAACCAGCCCATACTCCACGCGCCGATGTCGAACGCGAGCATCAGACCGAAGAGCCAGACCAGCACCAGCGAGGGATTGAGGATGATCTTCAGCAGCTTGCGCTCGCGGACGATCCACTTCGCGTCCTCGTCGGACCCCACCGGGCATTCCTGATGATAGACGAACATGCGCGGCATCATGAACAGGCCCGCCATCAGGAAGATGACGAAGATGATATGTGCCGCCTTCACCCACAGATAGGCGTTGCCCAGAAACCCCGTCACGCGTCACGCTCCCTCGTCCCACGCACCAAGGTAAGAAGCCGCTCGACATGGTCAATGGGCGTGTCGGGCAGAATACCATGGCCAAGGTTGAAGACATGCGGCCGCGTCGGAAAGGCCGAGCGGATATTCTCCACCGCCCGTTCCAGCGCCTCGCCCCCGGTGATCAGGGCCAGAGGATCGAGATTGCCCTGCACCGGCAAGCCGGGCGGCAAAACCGCGTCCGCCCAATATGGATCGACGGTCTCGTCGAGGCCGACGGCGTCCACACCGGTCCCCGCCGCATAGGCCGGCAGCTTGGCGCCCGCGCCTTTTGGAAAGCCGATGATCGGCACGTCGGGATGCAGCACGCGCAACCGCCGCACGATTTCCGCGTTGGGCGCGATGACCCAGCGATCGAACTCCAGCGGCGACAGACTTCCTGCCCAACTGTCGAACAGTTGAACCGCGTCCACACCCGCCACGATCTGCCCGGACAGATACTGGACGGTGGCATCGATAATAGCATCGATGATGGCGCCGAACCGTACAGGATCGCCATAAGCCAGTCTGCGCGCCGGTCCCTGGTCCTTGCTCCCCTGCCCCGCGACCATGTAGGTCGCGACCGTCCACGGGCTGCCTGCAAAGCCAAGGAAGGTGATATCCGGCGTCAGGGCAGCCTTCACCTGCCGTACCGTTTCATAGACCGCGTCGAAGCGGGAATAATCGGGGGTGAGGCTGTCGAGCGACGCGTCGGCCAGCGGTGGCGCCATGCGCGGCCCCTCCCCTGCCTCGAACCACAGATACTGTCCCAGCGCATAGGGAACGATCAGAATGTCGGAAAACAGGATCGCGCCGTCGAACGCGAAGCGGCGCAACGGCTGAAGCGTGACCTCCGCTGCGGCCGCACTGTCGTACACCAGTTCCAGGAAACCGCCCTTCTGCGCACGCAAGGCCCGGTATTCGGGAAGATAGCGGCCAGCCTGGCGCATCAGCCACATGGGCGGCGCGCCGTCAGGGCGTTCACCGCGCAGGACGGTGAGCAAGGGTTTCGTCATCGCGGTCCCGGTTGTCCGGTCCGTTTCGCAAGCGCTCATACACTATATTCTTAATTAAGAGTTAAAAGGATGATGGAGATAGTAGGGCGGTTGGCAGTGGGGTTTATGTCCTGTGCTCACATTTGCCAACAGCTTGACGCAAGGAGTCGGGCCAACAACCGGCGAGTCATCAAAACCATCCCTGCTATCCACAGCATGTGGGTGAAATCATCCCCCTGTGGGTAAGGTGAGGGGGAATCATCGGATAGGGTGGACAGATCGCAGGATCGAAACAATCACCAAAACTGTCCCTTGCCTTATCCACAGGACCCCAACACAGTTGTCGACATGACCCGCCTTCACCTTCACCTGCTGTCGGACTCGACCGGCGAGACGCTGGAAAACATCGCCAAGGCCGGCGTCGCCCAGTTCGAGAATGTGGAGGCGATCCGTCATTTCTGGCCGATGGTCCGGTCCGACCTGCATCTCGACCGGATCATGGAGGAGATTTCGCTCAATCCGGGTCTGGTGCTGTTCACGCTCGCCAATCCGCAGCTGCGGCGAAAGCTGGAAAACCGGTGCCGCGCGCTCGGCCTGCCTCATATCGCCCCGCTCGATGTCGTGACCGACGCCCTGTCCAACATATTGGGGCAGGAAACCCGCAACCGGCCGGGACGCAAGCATATACTGGACGAGGCCTATTTCGCCCGGATCGAGGCGATCCAGTTCACCATTGCACATGACGACGGCGTTGGTCATGAGAACTGGGAGGAAGCCGACATCGTGCTTGCCGGCGTGTCCCGCGCGTCGAAAACGCCGACGTCGATCTATCTCGCCAATCGTGGATACAAGACCGCGAACATCCCGCTGGTGCCGGAATCGCCGCCGCCCGACACGCTGTTTCATCTCCATCATCCGATGGTGGTCGGCCTTACGATCAGTCCCGAGCGGCTGATCCAGGTACGGCGCAATCGCCTGCTGTCGCTGAACCAGGCGCCGGAAACCGCCTATGTCGACATGGAAAGGGTGCAGGCGGAGGTCGCCTTCGCCCGGCGCATGTTCGCCGACAACGGCTGGCCGGTGATTGACATGACGCGCCGCTCCATCGAGGAGGCGGCCGCCGCCGTCATTAACCTGTTCAACGATCGCGTACTTGCCGAATGACCGATGAAACACCCGTTCTCGTACTCGCGTCGCAAAGCGTCAGCCGGGCCGCGCTCCTCACCGCCGCCGCGGTGCCGTTCGAGCCCCTGTCGTCCGGCGTGGACGAGGATGCGGCGAAGCTCGCCCTGCGGGCCGACGGGCTCGATGCCCGCGCGCTGGCCGACGCGCTGGCGGAACTGAAGGCGCTGCGCGTATCGCGCCGCGTGCCCGGCGCGCTGGTGCTCGGTTGTGACCAGACGCTGGCGCTCGATGACGGGACGATGATCGACAAGGCCGTCGACCGCGCCGATGCCGAACGGATTCTCCATATGCTGTCCGGCCGGGTCCATCATCTGAACAGCGCGGCGGTGATCGTCCACAACGGCGTACCCGTCTGGCGCCATGTCGAGCGTGTGCGGATGACGGTGCGTACCCTCAGCCCCGTATTCATCGCCAGCTATCTGGACGGCGACTGGGACGAATGCCGCTGGTGCGTGGGCTGCTACCGGATCGAAGGACCGGGCGCGCAATTGTTCGCCAGGGTTGAGGGCAGTCAGTTCGCCGTCCAGGGCCTGCCGCTCCTCCCCTTGCTTGACTTCCTGCGCATCAGAGGACTTCTGCCCGCATGACCCTTCCCTACGCAGAGGTGATCGGCGATCCCATCGCCCACTCCAAATCCCCGCTCATCCACAATTTCTGGCTGGAAAAGCTGGATATCGAGGCGGAGTATCGCAAGACCCACGTCACCGCCGACGGGCTTGCCGCCTATTTCCTCAGCCGCCGGGCCGATCCCGACTGGCTGGGGTGCAACGTCACCATTCCGCACAAGCTGGCGGTGATGGACTATACCGACGATCCAGGCGGCGTGCGGGACCGGATCGGCGCGATGAACACCATCGCCTGCGAGACCGGCGGGCCGCTGATCGGCACGAACACCGACGCGGGCGGCTTCCTCCAGCCGCTGATCGCGCGGAAATGGCGGGGGCGCCGTGCCGTTCTGGTGGGTGCCGGCGGCGCGGCCCGCGCGATCCTCTACGCGCTGGCGACCCTTGGCGTGCCCGATATCACCGTGATGGTGCGGGATGCGGAAAAGGGACGGGCGCTGCTCGACCGGGGTGGCGTCGAGGGCACCGTGAACACCTTCGACAGTCCACTTCCCGCCGCCGATCTGCTGGTCAACACCAGTTCGCTTGGCATGACCGGCCAGCCGCCGCTCGATCTCGACCTTTCGCCGCTGCCCGATACCGCCACGGTCTATGATATCGTCTACGCGCCGCTGGAGACCGGCCTGCTGGCGGCGGCGCGCGCCCGCGGGCTTGCAACGATCGACGGGCTGGAAATGCTGATCGGGCAGGCGGTGCTGGCCTTTGACATATTCTTCGACGCGCAGGCTCCGCGCGAGCATGACGAAGAGTTACGCGCGCTGCTGACGGCCTGATCGCCGTGGAGGTGTGGGCGCTCACCGGTTCGATCGGCATGGGGAAGTCGGCGGTGGCCGGGATGCTCCGGCGGGAGGGCGTGCCGGTTTTCGATGCCGATGCCGAAGTACACCGGATGCAGGGGCCCGGCGGCCGTCTTGTCGAGGCCATAGAAATGCGGTTTCCCGGTACAACCGGTCCATCGGGCGTCGACCGGCAGAAACTGGGCGCGGCGGTGTTCAACCAGCCGGCCGAGTTGAAGGCGCTCGAGGCGATCGTCCATCCGGCGGTGAAGATCGCGCGGACAGCCTTCCTGCGGGCTCACCGCTCGCGGCGGATCGTCGTGCTCGACATCCCCCTGTTGTTCGAGACTCGCGGGGAGCGTCGGATGCGCGGGGTCATCGTCGTTTCGGCACCGGCATGGAAACAGCGGGCGCGGGTCCTTGCACGTCCGGGTATGACCGTCGCAAAATTCAACCGGATCAAAGCTTTGCAGACGCCGGATATGGAAAAGCGGCGCCGGGCCGACTATGTCGTGGATACGGGCGGCACCTTCGACCGGACACGGATGCAGGTGCGCAGGCTCGTCACTTGCCTTCGGGCAAAAGCAGGCAGATAATCGGTGTTGAACCAGTTGCAGCAGAGTCGATGCGGGAAATAATCTTCGACACCGAAACCACTGGCCTTGATCCCGCGAGCGGCGATCGCCTCGTCGAAATCGGCTGCATAGAACTCGTCAACAGAGTCCCCACCGGCGCGACCCATCACGCCTATTTCAATCCCCAGCGCTCGATGCCGGCGCAGGCGGAAGCGGTGCACGGGTTGTCGGAGGCTTTCCTGTCCGACAAGCCGCTGTTCCGCGACGGCGCGGAGGCGCTGCTCGCCTTCCTGGGCGACAGCCCTCTGGTGGCGCATAACGCCCGGTTCGACTTCGGCTTCCTCAACAACGAACTGCGCCTCTGCGGTCTTGCCGAGGTGCTGCTCGACCGCATGGTCGACACGGTCGCCATCGCCCGTACGCTTCATCCCGGCGCCAAGCACAGTTTGGATGCGCTGTGCAGCCGCTACGGGATCGACCGCACCCATCGCGTCAAGCACGGCGCTCTGCTCGACGCGGAGCTGTTGGCGCAGGTCTATATCGAACTCACCGGCGGACGGCAGATCGGCCTGACGCTGGCATCACATGAGGAGGAGGATCAGGACAAGCGGGCGACAACGGCCATCGCACCTGTTGCCCGTCCCCTTCGCCCCGCCAGGCCGCATGCGGCCAGCGCGGCGGAGCTGGAGCGGCATGCCGCGTTCCTCGCGACATTCGACAAGCCGCTCTGGCACGACGAGGCTGCCCCGGCCTGACGGCCCGCAGCCTTCCGGCGTCTGCTCCGACCGGAGCATCGCCGGCCAAGCACCCCGTCCGTCCGCTCCCTCCGGGGAGCGCCGGGCGATGGTCCACCGGGCACCTGCCCGGCAAGAGCAAGGAGAAGGCAAGATGGATATTCGTGTTTCCGGTCATCAGGTGGAAACGGGCGACGCGCTCAAGCAGCATGTCTGGACCCGGCTTGAAGCGGTGGCCGAGAAATATTTCTCGCGGGCCATCTCCGCCCAGGTCACGTTCCGAAAGGCGCCGCATGGCGCGTTCCATTGCGACATCGTCTGCCACGTCATGACCGGCCTCATCCTGAAGGGCGCGGGCGAGGCGCAGGAGGCGCATCCCGCCTTCGACATCGCCGCCGACCGGATCGAGAAGCAGCTTCGCCGTTATATGCGGCGGCTGAAGGACCGGCATGTCCAGGCCGCCGCGGCGGAGGCAACCCGCGTCGATGCGTTCAACGGTTTTGATATGCTCGACGGCGCAGCCTATACCGTGTTCGCCACGAGCGAGGACGAGGAAGAGGAGCCGGCTGAAGCGCCCCTGATCGTCGCGGAAACCCGGGTCGATATCCCGCAGGCGTCGGTGTCGGACGCTGTGATGATGCTGGATCTGCGCAATACGAACGCGTTGCTGTTCGTGAACGCGGGCACATCCGCCTACAACATGGTGTACCGTCGGCATGACGGAACGATCGGTTGGGTCGAGCCCGCGCGGATCTGAACCCGGCCTTTGGTTGAAGCCCTGCTGCGTGGGAACCCGTCCGAAATGCGGACGGGTTCCCACAATGCCCGGAGTTGCGGTTGACCTCAACCGGCCCAAAGACTAAGGGGCCGTGCTTTGATGCGTTCCGCTTGACCCGGCCGACAGGGCTGGAAACGCGGGCGCCTGGTCCCCGAGTGCACCATGAATCAGTTCGACGATCTCCTGAATGCCAAGGCGCTGGCCACCGGTGTGTCGGTCACCAGCAAGAAGCAGCTCTTTCAGAAGCTGAGCGAGATGGCGGCTTCCGCCTACGGCCTCGATGCCGGGGAGGTATTCGAGCGGCTGACCGAGCGCGAACGCCTGGGATCGACCGGCTTTGGCGGCGGTATCGCGATACCGCATGCGAAGCTGGACAGGCTCGATCGTCTGTGTGGCATGGTGGTGCTCCTCGACCCGCCACTGTCTTTCGACGCGATCGACGAGGCTCCGGTCGACGTCGTGTTCGCCCTGCTTTCGCCGCTCGACAGCGGCGCTGAGCATCTGAAGACGCTGGCGCGTGTCTCGCGCTACCTGCGCAACGATGCGCAGATCGCCCGTGTTCGCGGTGTCGGGTCGACCGAGGCGCTGTTCGCCCTGCTCTCCGGCGCCGAGGCGCGTGACGCCGCCTGACGGCCGCCCGGGCCTGTATCGGCGATGACCGACCGGCTCGCCAGCCATATGCTGATCGGTGCCCTGATACGGGGTGCGGACCGCTTGGGCGGTTCCGCCGTCGTCCTGCGCAAGGGCGACGGGATCAGCGGCTCCATCCTGATCCAATGTCTCGAAAAGGGACGGAATTGCGGGCTTTTTGAGCGAGTCCCGGACTATGCCAAGGGTGGCTATACGCTTGCCCCCTGCGGCCCCGGCATGGACTCGGACGAGGCGGAGACGACCGCCTATCTCGATCGCCGGATGCGTGCCGATCCCGATCTTTGGTTAATCGAACTTAACGTCCCGGATGCGCAACGGTTCGCCGCTGAAACGATCTGCTGATCGTTGACAGCGCCGTGTCGCGCCGCCAATGGCCAGCGCTATCGCTCACGCGCAGGTTGCCGATTGACGTCCAAGGGGGGACAGATGGCAAACACGCAGACGGGGGGCGGCCGGACGTCCGAAGTTTCTGGTTTTGACGTGATGTCCAGTGGTCGACCAACCGCACGAACTTGGACTGTAATGCGTTTTCCCGTTCGGGCTGCCATTCTGGCTGCCTTTTCCATGACGGCTGTTGCTTCGGCCATGGCCAGCGACGTATCCCTCGCCGGAGCAGGATCGTCGACCGATACCATCCCCGCCGTGATCCGCGCGCCGCAGGATGATGCCAGCCCGGCCTCCGCCGACACCGCCTCCATCGATAACAGTGCCACCACGCAGAGCGTGAAGCCGGCCATTGTCGAGGATCAGATTTCCGCCGAAACGGCCCCCTCGCTTGCCGCCCTCGTCGACGCCCATGGCGCCCCCGAGGAGCTTGACGAGCAGACCCGCTGCCTTGCCGGAGCGGTCTATTTCGAGGCGAAGGGCGAAAGCCTCGCCGGACAGCTCGCCGTTGCACGGGTGATCGTCAACCGTATGCAGTCGGGCCGTTTCGCCCCGACGCTGTGCGGGGTCGTCTATCAGCGCGGCCAGTTCAGCTTCGTTCGCGGCGGTGCGATGCCGGCGATCGCCACTCAGGGCCATGCCTGGAGCGAAGCCGTCGCGATCTCGCAGATCGCGCTGGCCGACGCCTGGAAGAACCCGGCCGAAGGCGCCCTCTTCTTCCATGCCCGCAGCGTATCGCCGGGCTGGAACCGGGCGCGCATCGCCCGGATCGACAATCACGTCTTTTATCGCTGATCGCTCGCGCGCTGCCGGCACGGGTACGCGCACCCGAATGCTGTAGAAAGGGCCGGATTCGCGGAAGCGGATTCGGCCCTTTCCTTTGTTCATGATGTGTTCTAACCTCGCGCGATGGCTTCGCTTCCTCAGGATTGTTCGCCGCTGACTGACGGCACGGCGCTGGCGGTGTCGCGCGGCATATTGCGGCTGTTCCAGCGGCACGACATCTTTGGCATGGTCGAGGTGCCGTTGCCCAATGGCCGCCGCGCCGACATCATGGCGATCGACGGCGCAGGTCATCTGGTCATCGTGGAGATCAAGTGCAGCCGTGCTGACCTCCTCGGCGACATGAAGTGGCCGGACTATTTCGACTATTGCGACCGCTATTTCTGGGCGGTGCCCATGGGTTTCGACCTGGCGCCGTTCGAAGGGGAGGCGCTGTGGCCCGGCAGGACCGGCCTTATCGTCGCGGACCAGTATGATGCGGATATCCTGCGGGCAGCACCGTCAGAGCCGCTGGCCGGCGCCCGGCGAAAGGCCGAGACCCTGCGCTTTGCCCGCCGCGCCGCCCGCCGACTCACCGGCATGGCTGACCCCGACTATAATGCGGAAATCGCCGTCAGGGCGTAACGCCTCGATTCAGGAGATCGATTCGGGCGATCAGAGGGGCGTCAGAGGCTGGGGCCCTGCACCTTTGCCGGATCGGCGGACGTGCTCGGCTTGGCGGCCTTCAGCGCGTCGATCAGCCCGGGGGTGCGACCGTCTCGTTCGGCATAGTCGCGGGCCGACATACCGGCGATGGCGTCGCGCTTGTCCGGGTTGGCGCCCTGCGCGACCAGCATGCGCACGATGCCCAGGTCACGCATCTGCACCGCGCGGATCAGCGCCGTCTCGCCATTGTCGTTGGGCTTGTCGACGCTGGCGCCATAGGTGAGCAGCGTACTGACACCGTCGACGAAGCGCAGTTGTACAGCCTCCAGCAGCGGCGTCTCGCCCCGGTTGTCGGTCGCGTTGGCATTGGCGCCCTTGGCCAGCAGGAAGCCAAGCCAGGTATTGTCGCGCCGCTGGACAACGATGTGCAGCGCGGTTTCCCCGCTTGATACGTCGCGGGTGTTGACGATCGTCGAACCCGGCTTGCTCATCAGTTCTGTGGCCTTGTTGCCGTCCCGATCCTTCACGGCTTTCAGGAAGTTGTAGCTGTCGGAAAACTGGGCGTGCGCGGTGATCGGCGCGGCCAGCGCGCAGAACGCTGCAAAGGCCGCAACCGTCGTGCGCGCACCCGTCCGAAAGCCCTTGTACCCGTGCATGAATGTGACCCGCCTGTTGGGAATTGCCAAAGGCCCTGTAGCAGGGCATGGCTGGCAATGTCATGAACAAAGCGCTGATTTTCCTGCTCTCCCCTCTCCTTCTGGGGCTTGCGGCGTGCGGCGGCGGCCAGCAGGCGGAACAGGGTGCCCTTGCCGGTGCCCGGATCGGCGGCCCGTTCACCCTCACCGATCAGGATGGGCGAAAGCGGTCGTGGGACAGCTTCAGGGGCCAGTATCGCCTGGTCTATTTCGGTTACACCTATTGTCCGGACGTCTGCCCGGTCGACCTGCAGCACATCATGCAGGCATTTGCGCGGTTCGAGAAGCAGTCGCCCGCGCTGGCCGCGAAGGTGCAGCCGATCTTCATCACGCTGGACCCGGAGCGTGACGCGCCGCCGGTGCTCAAGACCTATGTCGCGGCCTTCCATCCGCGCCTCATCGGCCTCACCGGCACGCCGGACGAGATCGCGAAGGTCGCGCGGGATTTCGTCGTCATCTATGGCAAGGCGGATGAGAAGGGGCCGAAGGACTATCTGGTCAGCCACAGCCGCACCCCCTATCTCTTCGGTCCGGACGGCGCGCCGATCGCGCTGGTGCCCGTCGACGACCCGGGCACGGCCGACAAGGACGAAGGCGGGCCCGACGCCGTCCTCGCGGCGCTCGACCACTGGGTGAAATGAAGTGGACTTCTGGGAAAAGCCACTCGGCGAGCTGAACCGCACGGAGTGGGAAGCGCTGTGCGACGGATGCGGCAAATGCTGCCTCCACAAGGTGGAGGACGAGGATACCGGTCGCATCTATCCGACGAACGTCGCCTGCCGCCTGCTCGACCGGGACAGCGGCCGCTGCTCCAACTATCGCGGCCGCCGCGCCTACGTGCCCGATTGCCTGCGTCTGACGGCGGCGGCGCTGGAGAGGATCACCTGGCTGCCGCGTACCTGCGCATACCGGCTGCGTGCCGACGGCAAGCCGCTGCCGGACTGGCACTATCTGATTTCCGGCGACCGGGAGGCCGTCCACCGCGCGGGCGAGTCGGTGCGCGGCTGGACCGTGGCCGAGGTCGAGGCGGGCGACCTGGAGCATCATCTTGTCGAACGCGAACTTTGATGCGGAGCTGCAGGTCGGCGATCGCGCCGTCCCGGTGCGCATCCTGCGGTCGCCCCGCGCGCGTAACTACCGGCTGACGGTGGACACGACGGGTGCGGTACGCCTGTCGATGCCCGCGCGTGCCAGCCTGCGCAAGGCGCTGGGCTGGGCGCAGGGGCAGGAGGCGTGGATTCGCGCCCGGCTCGATACCACGCCGCCGCTGATCCTGCTGACCAACGGGGCGGTCTTTCCCTTTGCCGGGCGCCCCGTCACCATCGCCTGGAGCGCCACGGCGTCGCGCCGCATCCGGCTCGACGGTGACATCCTGCGGGTGGGCGGCGCGGCGGAATCGGTTGGCGCCCGGGTGCTCCGCTGGCTGAAGGCCGAGGCGCGGGGGACACTGGATTCCGAAAGCCGTATGCTGGCGGATCGGTTCGCCCTGCCCCTGCGCGCGGTCGGTATCGGCGATCCGCGCTCGCGCTGGGGCAGTTGCTCGTCATCGGGGATGATCCGCTACAGCTGGCGGCTGATCCTTGCCCCGCCCGAGGTACGGCTGGCGACGGTCGCGCACGAACTCGCCCATCTGATCCATATGGACCACAGCCCGGCCTTCCATGCCGAACATGCCCGCCTGCTGGGTACGGACCCCGCCCCTGCCCGCCAGTGGCTGCGCGAACATGGCGCGGGACTGCACCGGATCACGGCCTGAACGCATCGGGCCTTCGATGGCACAGTTCAGGCTGGCCCAGTGCGGGCTGGTTCAGTGCGCGCTGGTTCAGTTCGGGTTGTTCTGGCTCGGCCGCTGGTTGGCCGGCTTCTTCGTTTCCCGGCCCAGCACGTTGTCGATCCACCTCTGGTCGATCCGCGCCGGTGCCTCATAGGCGCGGCCATCCGTGCTGTCGGCCGGGTCGCTGCTGTCCTGCCGGGAATCGTCGCGTGACGGCGGCGTATCGCGCTCGATCGGCATGCCGTTCTCGTCGACGAACTGGCCGTTATCGGGCTGATTGAAATAGGCTTCGTCGTCCGGTTCCAGCTCATATTCGGGGAGCGTGACCTCCGTTTCGAACTGCTCGACCGGCCGCTTGGCGACGGCGATGCGCATGAACTGGGAGAAGGCCTGCGCCGGTGCGCGGCCGCCCTGGAGGCCGCCGACGGTACGGGCGTCGTCGCGTCCCATCCAGACGCCGGTGGTCAGGCCGCTGGAGAAGCCCAGGAACCAGCCATCCTTGTTGCTGCTGGTGGTGCCGGTCTTGCCCGCCACCGGACGGCCGATCTGCGCCGCCTTGCCCGTGCCGGTGTTGACCGCGGTCTGGAGCAGGTCAGTGATGCCCGCCGCGACCCACGGGGCGACCAGCACGCGGCTGGTGTCGTCCTTGTGCTGGTAAAGCAGGCGGCCGTCAGCGGTCGTCACCTTGGTGATGCCATAGGGGGTCACCGCCACGCCCTTGCGCGCGACGGAGGCGAAGGCGCGGGTCATGTCGATCAGGCGCACGTCACTGGTGCCCAGCACCATCGACGGATGGGTGGAGACCGGCGTCGTGATGCCGAAGCGGCGGGCCATGTCGGCGACCGTCGCAAAGCCGACCTCGACGCCCAGCTTCGCTGCGATGGTGTTGATCGAATAGGCGAAGGCGGTGCGGACATCGATCTGCCCGGAATAGCGGCGGGAGCTGTTGCGCGGCGACCAGCCGTTGATCGTCACCGGCTCGTCGGTGACGGCTGTCTCCGGCGTATATCCGCCCTCCAGCGCGGCCATGTAGACGAACAGCTTGAAGGCGGAACCCGGCTGGCGCGTCGCCTGCGTCGCGCGGTTGTAGTTGGAGGTGACGTAGTCAAGGCCGCCGACCATCGCGCGCACCGCGCCGTCGCGATCCAGCGAGACGAGCGCGCCCTGCGTGCCGCCGGGCGCGTTCGCCTTGATCGCGGCGGTGGCGGCCCGCTGCATCGGCAGGTCGATGGTCGTGTAGACTTCCAGCGGCTCGTTGGGCTCGTCGATCAGCGTCTCGAGCTGCGGCAGGGCCCAGTCGGTGAAGTAGCGAACGCTGTTCTGCGGCGGCTCCGGCGCCAGCTTGACCGCGCGCACGTTGGCGCTTGCCTTCTGTGCATCGGTGATCTTGCCGTTCTCGCGCATCAGGTCGAGGACGACGCCCGCGCGGCCGATCGCGGCGTCCGCGTCGGCTGTCGGCGAATAGCTCGATGGTGCCTTGACCAGCCCGGCGATGATCGCGGCTTCGGGCAGGTCCAGCGTGTTCGCCGGATGGCCGAAGAATTTGCGGCTGGCGGCGTCGATGCCGTATGCGCCGCCGCCGAAATACACCTTGTTGAGGTAGAGCTCGAGGATCTGCTCCTTGCTGAACTTGCGCTCCAGCGCCAGCGCGAGCACCATTTCCCGTATCTTCCGGCCGAAGGTGTAGCTGTTGTTCAGGAAGATGTTGCGCGTGACCTGCTGCGTGATCGTCGACGCGCCCTGCATCCGGCGCCCCGTGCCGCGATTCTCCAGCGCGAACCATGTGGCGCGGGCGAGGCCGATCGGGTCGACGCCGGGGTGGAGGTAGAAGCGCTTGTCCTCGGTCGAGACCATGGCGTCGACCATGACCTGCGGGATCTGTCTGTAGGATACCCAGCGGCCGAAACTGGGGCCCATAGACACGATGACCGATCCGTCGGCCGCGTGGATGCGGATCATCTGGCCGTTGGGGGACGATTTGAGCGCGTCGTAGTTTGGGAGGGACTGCATGGCGATGACCACCGCCACGACCACCGCGATCAGGCCGCCCGCGATGGCGAGGCCGCCGATCTTGAGGAGGCGGATGAACCAGCGACGCGCCGCAGACGTACCGCCGCCACCCGATGAGGATTTCTTCTTGCCCGCTTTTGCCATGCTCGCCGCCGGATACGCGCTAACGCGTGCTCCTACAAGCGGAACGGCGCTTTACGGGGGCTGAATGAGCAGTTTGGCGGGGCAGCCGGTGCCGGGCAGGCACGCGGGCGGAAATCAGGCGCGCTGGCGGCCGCGCGCGGCCTGCCGCGTGATCGTGAACAGCTCCTGCGTCACCAGCACGTCGCCCGCATTGCGGCTGGAACGGCTGGCCCGTTCGGCTGCGCCCAGGCGCCGGATGACCCGCGCGATCGAGGGCGCATCCCACAGGCTCACCTGCCGCTGCACCGCGCCCTTGTCCTTCCAGAACACGGCCTTGCCGGCGGAATCCATCGCCGCCTCCAGCCGTCCGGACCGGTCGAAATCGGCGCGTATCTGCGCCAGCAGCACCGCCCGGCCCTGAAGCGGTCGCAGGACGGAACCCATGTTGGTGGCGTTCGCCTCGATCGCGGCCAGTTGCCGCCGCATGCCCTTCAGGTCGCCGCCGAGCACCGCGTTGACCAGCGCGCCCATATCGTCCTCCCCGCCCCCGGCGGATATGGCGTTCAGCGCCTCGGCGTCGACCTCCATCGGCCGGTCCGGGCCGGCGTCGAGATAGAGGCAGAGCTTTTCGATCTCCTGCGCCATGACCGCCCGGTCGCCGCCGCAGCCTTCCGAAATCCGCCGGGCCAGTTCGGGCGGCAGACGCAGGCCGACGTCGCGGGCGATCGCCACGGCGATCTGTTCCGCGTCGCGCCCGTCGGGCACATAGTTGATGCAGGCCATGGCCGCCTTGCTGTCCAGCGCCAGCTTGACCAGCTTCGAACTGCTCTTGAGCGCCCCGGCGATCAGGACGACGGGATTGCCCGCCTGGGGCGCCTCCAGCAGCGCCTCGCATGCGGCAAGCGCCTCGTCGGTGGCGGGCATGATCCGGATCCAGCGCTTGTCGCCGAACATGGACAGCGCCGCGGCCTCGTCGGCAAGGCGGGCGGGGTCGGCGCGCAGTGTGCCGATGTCGAGGTCGATGCGCTCGGCATTCTGTCCCATTGCCCGTTCCAGCCGCTTGGCGAGCGCCGCGCTGCCCGCCTCGTCGGGGCCGTAGAGCAGGTAGAAGCGGATGTCGGCAGATGGCGCGTCCAGCGCCTTTTCCGCCTGCGCGCGGTTGGCCTTCACGGCTGCGCCCTGTCACTCCGGTTGACGCCCGGCGCATCTCCCTGTCGGGCGAAGAGGGCGAGGCGCGAAACGATCTGGTCGGCGACGATCTGTGACAGGCGTTCGAGCGCCGTATCCTCGGCCGCGATCGTCGCATATTCGCTGCTGACCACGTCGATGCCCGCGTCGGACCCGGCGGTGTCGTCGATGACCTGCGTGCCGGTCGCGTCGTCGATCAGCTGGTAACGGGCGCGCAGCGTGCGCCGCTCGCGCGTCACCGTGTCGTCCGCACGCACGCCGAACCCCTGAATCTGGTCGTCCAGCTTCACCACCAGCCGATAGCGGGGGCCATCACCGTTGCCGACCGCCGCCAGACGGTCATTGAGCGCATTGCGCATCAGCCACCCGGCCTTGCCCTCGATATCCGCCACTTCGACATGGCCGATGTTCCGGGACACCGCGCCATGCGTGCCGCCGCCATAGACCGGTCGCAGGCCGCAGCCCGACAGCGCAAGCGCTCCGGCAAGTATGGCGGACAGCGGCAGGATGGAGGCGGCCTTGCGCATCATATCACCAGATTGACCAAACGGTCGGGCACCACAATCACTTTCTTCGGGGTCGCGCCATCCAGTGTCCGCAGCACGTTGGGCGCTTCCAGCGCCAGCTTCTCCAGCTGGTCCTTCGCCGTTCCCTTCGGCACGGTGATCGTGTCGCGCAGCTTGCCCATCACCTGAACGGCGATCGTCACCTCGTCCTCGACCAGCAGCGCGGGGTCGACGGCGGGCCAGGCGGCCTCGGCGATCAGGCCCTCGCCGCCCATTTCGGACCAGCCTTCCTCGGCCAGGTGCGGCGTCATCGGCGCGACCAGCAGGGCAAGCGTGCGGATCGCCGCCGTGCGGCTGGCCGACGGCTTCGCCTTCTCGATTGCGTTGGTCAGTTCGTAGATCTTCGCGACGGCCTTGTTGAAGCCGAGCGCCTCGATGTCCTTCGCAACGCCGTCGATGGTCTGGGCCAGCTTGCGGTCGAGCGCCTTGTCCTCGCCCTGTGCGCCCGCATCGGCGTCGCCGAACAGGCGCCAGACGCGGTTAACGAAGCGCCAGCTTCCCTCGATGCCCGCCTCGGTCCAGGGCAGGTCGCGTTCGGGCGGCGAGTCCGACAGCATGAACCAGCGGACGGCGTCGGCACCGTACTGGGCGATGATATCGTCGGGATCGACGACGTTCTTCTTGGACTTCGACATCTTCTCGACGCGGCCGGTGGTGACCGGCGCGCCGCTTTCGATGTGAATCCAGTCGTCGCCGTTCTTGCGGACCTCCTGCGGCGAGAGCCAGCTGCCGTCACCGGCCTTGTAGGTTTCGTGCGTCACCATGCCCTGCGTGAACAGGCCGGTGAACGGCTCGGCAATGTCGAGTTTGCCGATGCGGGTCAGCGCGCGGGTCCAGAAGCGGGCATAGAGCAGGTGCAGGATCGCATGCTCTACGCCGCCGATATACTGGCCGACGGGCATCCACTTCTCGACCGTCTCGCGGTCGAACGGCTTGTCCTTGGGCTGGCTGGCGAAGCGGATGAAGTACCAGCTTGAATCGACGAAGGTGTCGAGCGTGTCGGTCTCGCGCCGGGCGGGCTTGCCGCAGGACGGGCAGTCGACATGCTTCCAGGTCGGGTGCCGGTCGAGCGGGTTGCCGGGAATGTCGAAGCTGACGTCCTCGGGCAGGATGACCGGAAGCTGGTCCTTCGGAACGCCCACCGGGCCGCAGCCCTCGCAGTGGATGATCGGGATCGGCGTGCCCCAGTAGCGCTGGCGGGAAACACCCCAGTCGCGCAGGCGGAACACCGTCTTGCCCGCACCCCAGCCTTTGCCCTCTGCCCGCGCGATGACGGCCGCCTTGGCGTCCTCCACGGTCATGCCGTCCAGGAAGCGGCTGTTCACCAGTCTGCCGGGACCGGTATAGGCCTCGTTCTGGATCGGCGCGACATCGCCTTCCGGCGCGACGACGCGCTCGACGGGCAGCATGTACTTGCGGGCGAAATCAAGGTCGCGCTGATCGTGGGCAGGCACGCCCATGACCGCGCCGGTGCCATAGTCCATCAGCACGAAATTGGCGATGAAGACGGGCAGGTGCCAGTCCGGGTCGAACGGATGCGCGACCGACAGGCCGGTATCAAAGCCCAGCTTTTCGGCGGTTTCCAGTTCGGCTGCGGTGGTGCCGCCGGCCTTGCACAGCTCGATGAAGGCGTCGGCGTCGGCATTGCCGGCCGCGACTCTCTGTGCGACCGGATGGTCGGCGGCGATGGCGACGAAGCTGGCGCCGAAGATCGTGTCGGGCCGGGTCGAATAGACCTCGATGTCGCTGTCGAACGGCGCGACCGGGCTGAACCGGAATTGCAGGCCGACCGACTTGCCGATCCAGTTCTCCTGCATCAGGCGGACCTTGTCGGGCCAGTGGTCGAGCGTGCCCAGCCCCTCGACCAGCTCATCGGCAAAGTCGGTGATCTTCAGGAACCACTGGGACAGCTTGCGCTTTTCGACCAGCGCGCCGGATCGCCAGCCGCGTCCGTCGATCACCTGCTCGTTGGCGAGCACGGTCATGTCGACCGGATCCCAGTTGACCGCGCTTTCCTTGCGATAGACGAGGCTCGCCGCATAGAGGTCGAGGAACAGCGCCTGCTCATGGCCGTAATAATCGGGATGGCAGGTCGCGAGTTCGCGGCTCCAGTCCAGCGCAAAGCCCAGTTTCTTGAGCTGCGCCTTCATGTTGGCGATATTCTCGTAGGTCCATTTGCCCGGATGGACCTTCTTCTCCATCGCCGCATTCTCGGCCGGCATGCCGAAGGCGTCCCAGCCCATCGGATGCAGCACCTCATGCCCCGTCATCCGGCGGAAGCGTGCCAGCACGTCGCCCATCGAATAATTGCGGACATGGCCGATATGGATGCGCCCGGACGGATAGGGGAACATCTCCAGCACATAGGAGCGGGGCTTCGCGCTGTCGTCCGACGCGCGAAATGTCTGCTTCTCGTCCCAGACCTTCTGCCAGCGGGCATCGGCCTCGAGCGGGTTGAAGCGCCTTTGCATGCAACGTCCTTCTTTATCCGTTCGCCCGGTGGAGCCCCGGGAGTGCGGGCCACGGGTTTCGGGCCACGGGTTTCGGGCACGCCGGGCACCCGGGCGGAACGAAGGATTGGGTGTCAGCCCTCGCCGATGGCGGAGCGGCGCAGGTCGCGCGCCTTGGTCAGGATGATCTCCTCCAGCTTCTGCACCGTCGCGGCCTGAACCGGGGCGTCGACCCACTGGCCGTTCTGGTTCACCTGTCGGCTGGCGGCGACGCGCAGCGCATCCGCGCGCAGATCCTGATCGAGGATGGACACCGTCAGCTTCATCCGCTCAGTCGGTGTATTGGGGTTGGCGTACCAGTCGGTGACGATCACGCCGCCGTTGGAGTCGGTCTGCACCAGCGGCATGAAGGAGAGGGTGTCGAGCGTCGCGCGCCACAGATAGCTGTTGACGCCGATCTGCGTGATCTTCGACGCGGCGAGGTCGGCCTTGGGCCGCTCCTTCTTCGAGGATGCGCATGCGCCGAGCATCAGGGCGCCCGACAGGGCGATCGCGGCGGCGGCATGGTGGAGACGGAAGCGGCGCGGCATGGCAATCCTTAGATATGGAGCCTGGATCATGGGGCTCCCGTACATGGGAGCGGAAGCCGCATCTATAGTCCGCATGGAGCGTTGGGCAAGTGCGTGTTTTGACCGCCCGGCGCGGGCGAATCGACCGTTCGCCGCCGCGACGCAAGAAATCTGTGGGAACTGTGCAACAATCGTGTCGAAATCGGCCCCCGGCCTATGGCCTTTTGCTTGCCCGCAATGATATATGCATGCGCAAGCATATAAGCAGGGAAGAGACTCGGGGCGCGGCGATGGCCAGATGGTTGGGACATATTGCTTTGACGGGCGCGGCGATTGCCGCGGTCGGCCTCGCTTTGTCCCCGGCGATCGGATCGCGCGCGAACCTGCCGGAGATGCGGGCGAACAATCCGGTGTCGCTCGTCGCGCTCGGCAGCATCTCGTCCTTCACTCCGACCACCAAGGATCCCCGCCTCGCCGCCGCTTATGCGAAGGCTGCACTTGGCGCGGGGCACACCAATTTCCGCTTCACGCCGACCAGCGGCTCGTTGATCGGGCAGCGTTCGGTCACCGTCCTCGTCCGCGCCGACGGGAAGGTCGGCACGGTCCGTACCGACCGGACGATCCCGGCGGTCGGCATCACGCCGGTGGCTTTCAGCCTCGACGTCGCGCCGAGCTGGCGCAAGTTCGCCCTAGCCGAATCGGTCGGCCGGAAGGAACTGGACCCGATCGCCGCCGACACGCTGAACAGCGCCAAGGGCTTCTCGCTTGAAAAGCCGAAGAAGACCCGCTTCAGCACCACGGTGCAGGCGAGCGAGGGGCATCATGACCTGAGCGCCTCGACTTCGTCGCTGGCGGATCGCAATTACTCGATCGACGTGGGCAGCTCCTATTCGCTGACCCGCAACCTGAACGTGACCGCAGGTGTGCGCTACAGCGGGGCCAATGCCCGTCTGGCGCCGCTGACCGACGACCGGCAGGACAGCCAGGCCGTCTATCTCGGCACCGTCTTCAAGTTCTGATCCGGCCGGCGCGGCTGGTCGTCTTCTCCAACATTGATGATGTCTCCCCGAATCCGGAGAGGTATTAAACGCGCGTAAGTGCGTCGATCGCGGCCCAGCCGTGGATTCCCGCGCGCATCGGCGGCCGCGCGCGCAGCGCCGTCATCCCGCCCAGCGCGATCACCGGCGCCTGCGCTTTCCGCGCCAGCCGCAACAGACCTCGCGGGCCAAGTGTCGCCGCGTCCGGATGCGAATGCGTGGGATGGACCGGCGAAATGAACAGCAGGTCGGCGTTCGCCCGCCGGGCAGCGCGCAGTTCGCGAGCGTCGTGGACGGCCATGCTGTGCAGCCGGTATTCCTTTCCCCGCGCGGATGCCGCCGGTCCGTGCCAGCCGTCCGCACCCCATTGCCGTGCCCGGGCAGGCGTGTCCGCCAGTAGCAGCGTAACATCACGTACCCTTGCGAGTCTCGCCAGCCGATCGAACAGCGCCCGCCGCCGATCCTCCGCCAGCGCATAGTGCCGAAAGACGATCCCCGCGCCGCGCGGCAGGCGGCGGACGGCGGCGATCAGCCGGACATCGGGCACCCGTTCGTCGGTCATCAGCCACAGATGCGGCGGCGCGGGCCGGGTTTTGCGGTGGCGGGATGGCATGGCCATGCTTATAGCGACCGGCATGAAAGCGTATAGCGGTCCCGTCACCCGTTCCGATCCTGCCACGCCTGACGATGCCGGTGCGCGCCTGTCGGCCGTCACCGATCGCATGGCACGCACTGCAGTGCGTGCTGGACGGTCGCCGTCCGACGTCGCGCTGATCGCGGTATCGAAAACGCAGGAGGCCGGTGCCATCCGCCCGCTGATCGCGGCCGGACAGCGCCTGTTCGGCGAGAATCGCGTTCAGGAAGCACAGGCAAAATGGCCGGAGTTACGCGCGGAGACGCCGGATATCGCGCTGCATCTCGTCGGTCAGCTGCAATCGAACAAGGCGGCTGACGCCGTGGCGATGTTCGATGCGATTCACAGTCTCGATCGCCCTTCGCTGCTGACCGCGCTCGCCCGCGCGATGGATGCGGCCGGGCGCCGTGTCCCCTGCTTCATCCAGGTGAATATCGGTGCGGAGGCGCAGAAGGGCGGTTGCCCGATCGCGGAAGTGCCCTCCCTGATCGCATCGGCCCGGAATGCGGAGATCCCGCTGCTCGGCCTCATGTGCGTGCCGCCGGCCGAGGGCGAGCCCGCGCCCTATTTCGCGCTGCTGGCAAAGATGGCGCGGGACAACGGCCTCTCCGGCCTGTCGATGGGCATGTCGGGCGACTATGAAACGGCGATCATGCTGGGCGCGACCCATGTCCGGGTCGGCACCGCCCTGTTCGGCGCCCGTCCGTCGCCACCTGCGGCAGGCTGAATCAGCCGTTCCGTGAACCGAGCGGAAAGCGCAGCAGCTTGTCCGCGACGGGGACCAGCGCCTCGGCCCGCACTCCCACCGCCTCGCGGATCGCATCATGCCCGGCGTCCAGTCCGCCGGTCAGTACGCCAAAGGCCGGCATGACCAGCTTGCCCGGCGCGCGCACGAAGCAGCGCCGCGAGACATGGCGGCCGCGCAGGGACAGGCGCAGCTTCGGGTGGAAATGGCCCGAAATTTCCGCCCTGGGGTCATCCGCTTCGGCTTCGTGCCGCAGGATGATGCCGTCTACCTCCGCCTCCGCAACGATCCGGCCGCCCAGTGTCATATCCAGTCCCGCATCATGGTTGCCCACGACCCAGCTCCAGTCGATCCGCCGGGTCAGCGCGTCCAGCCGCGCGCGGACATCGCCTGGCAGGCGCGCGGCGCCGTCCCCGTCATGGAAGCTGTCGCCCAGGCACCACAGTTCCCGCGCGCCGGTGGTGGCGACCAGCCCCTCGATCAGGGCCAGCGTCTCCGCGCTGTCATAGGGGGGCAGCATCTGGCCCCGGCGCGCGAACCAACTGGCCTTCTCGAAATGCAGGTCGGCGACCAGCAGTGCGCGTCGCGACGGCCAGAACAGCGCCGCCTGCGGCAGCGCGAGGAAATCCTGTCCTGCGAACGAAAGGGGAACCATGCCCCGTCTATGCGCGCAAGCCGCCGGGGTTTCAAGCGCCGCGCCGCACGCCTATAGGGACGGCATGACCGTCCCGGCCCCCTCGCCTGCGGATTTTCCGCCCGCGCCTGCCCTTGTTGCCGCGCTTTATCGCTTCGCCCGTTTCGACGATCCGGAGGGGTTGCGGGCGCCGCTGCATGATCTGTGCGCTGTGCAGGGAGTCAGGGGCACGCTGTTGCTGGCGACGGAGGGCATCAACGGCACGATCGCGGGACCGGAGGCGGGGATCGCCGCCGTTATCGCCCACATCCGTGCTCTTCCAGGCTGCTCTGGTCTCGACGTCAAATATGCGTCCGCGCCTGCCATCCCCTTCGGCCGTCTGAAGGTGAAAGTGAAGGCGGAGATCGTGACGCTGGGCGTGGGCGACCTCGATCCGGCGGCGAACGCCGGCACGCATGTTGCGCCGCGCAACTGGAACGCGCTGATCGCCGACCCCGAGACGGTCGTGATCGACACGCGGAACAGCTACGAGGTCGACATTGGCAGCTTCGAAGGGGCGATCGATCCGGATACCCAGGGTTTCCGCGACTTTCCCGCGCGGTTTGACGCCATGGCGGCGCAATGGGCGCAGGAGGGGCGCACGCCCCGGATCGCCATGTTCTGCACCGGCGGCATACGCTGCGAGAAGTCGACCGCCTATGCCCGCAGCCGGGGCTTTGGGGAGGTCTATCACCTTGAGGGCGGCATCCTGCGCTATCTGGAGGAAGTGGCGGAGGACGAGAGCCTGTGGCGGGGCGAATGCTTCGTCTTCGACGAGCGCGTGGCGGTCGGACCGGGGCTCGCGCTCGGCACTTATGTCTCCTGCGAGGCATGCGGGGTGCCGGTGGCGCGCAGCGCATTCGCCGACCACCATTGTTCCGCGTCCGCCCCTGACGGCGTCGACTAGTCGAGACTCGCGAACCGCGCTCCGGCCAGTGAACTCTGGTCGGGCATCAGAAAGTCCACCCGCTTACGGCCGAAGTCGATCGCCACCCGGTCGAACCCGCGCAGCGCGTTGACGCCCAGCATCAGCGCGGGCTTGTCCTGAAGGCCGAGCAGGGCGAACGGGGCGGCGTCGGCGAACACGACGGGCAGGTTGCGCATCGTCATGCCGCCCATGCGGACAATGCGGAGACGTCCCCACTGACCGCTGATTTCCTCGCCGGTGACGCCGGTGATGACCGTGTCGTGGACGATGGTACCGGGATCGCGCTTCTGCAGCGCGCGGAGCAGGGCGTAGTTGCCGATGCTGTATTCCGACCCGGTGTCGAGCATGATCCGGACGCGGACCTTGTCCGCGTTCGAGTCCATCAGGATCAGCTGCCCTTCCTTCATCCGGCCCTCCACCACAACCGTATGATCGCCCGGCGGGATGGCCGGGCGCGATTTGCTGCTGGGTGTGATCTGCATGCGCCCGGTGCGGAAATCGAGCACCAGCCGCTTGCGGTGAAGGCCGTCGAGGCCGAGCAGCCCCGCGCCGCCCAGATGATCGGCGGCAAATACGGGGGCCTGTACCGGTGCCATGACGCTCGACCCGAACGAGAGTTGCGGCACGGTGACGGTCCGGGCGTCCGACATCCCGGCGATGCTGAGCACCTTGACGTCAGTCGCGGGGGCCAGCGCCAGCCGGTCGGCGAGTTCGCGGGAAATGACGGTGCGCTGCGATCCGGTGTCGATGATGAAATCGAACGGGCCGGTGCCTGCAATCTGGATCGGGATGGTGATGCGGTCGGCCTTGTCGACGCCGGAGCGGACCACCGCCGGGGGATCGTCCGGGTCGGGTGCGGGCGCCTGCTGCGCGGCGGCGGCAAATGGCAACAGAAGGGCGCCCAGACAGCCTGCGATACAGCCGCGAAGGACCATGGCACCCTCCCATCTCTGTTGAGAGGAGAATATCACGAAGCCACCCGGGTCTCAATCGATCCGCATCGCGTCCTCGACCAGAGCCTCCGCCTCGATCAGCAGGGCGTCGTCGACATCATGTTGCGCCACGCTCTCCCGCCCGATCAGGATCAGGACCGGGACGGCAAGCGGGCTTACCCGGTCGAGCGCGACGTGCAGCATCGTGCCCGCCGCCCGGTCGATCAGGTCGCCCAGCCGTCCCACGTCCGTCATGCGGGCCCGTGCGTCCGCCCACGCGGCCGTCAACAGCATATGGTCGGGCTCATATTTGCGCAGCACGTCGTAGATGAGGTCGGTGGAAAAGGTCACCTGCCGCCCGGTCTTGCGCTTGCCCGGATGCTGCCGCTCGATCAGGCCACTGATCACCGCCACGTCGCGGAAGGCGCGCTTCAGCAGGCTCGATTGCTCGACCCACGCGACGAACTCGTGGTCGAGGATGTCGGGCGTGAACAGGCCGGCGGGGTCGGTGACGGGTTTCAGGCTGTAGACGGCGAGGGCATAGTCGTTCGAGACGAACCCGACCGGCATCAGGCCCTGCGCGTCCATGCGCCGGGTCAGCAGCATGCCGAGCGACTGGTGCGCGTTCCACCCCTCGAAGCTGTATACGAGCATGTAGTGCCGCCCCTCATGCGGGAAGGTTTCGACCAGCAGCTGGCCGGGCCGGGGCAGGGAGGAGCGCAACGCCTGCATTTCCAGCCATTCGCGCACGTCCTGCGGGAAGCGATGCCACTCGCCCGGGCTTGCGAGGAAGCGGCGTACGCGTTCGGCGAGGCGGGTCGACATCGCCATGCGGGTGCCGCCCCAGCTCGGGATACGCGCTGGCCGGCTGGTCGCCCGGACGACAAGGTCGGTGGTGTCGAGCCGCACGACCTCCAGTGAGACGCCGGCGAAGAAGAAGCAGTCGCCGGGCGAAAGGGTGGCGGCAAACCCCTCCTCGACCGTGCCCAGCTTGCGGCCGTTGGCGAAGCGCACGTCCAGCACAGGCTGGTCGACGATGATGCCCGCGTTCATCCGGTGCTGCTGGACGAAGCGGGGATGTGCGACCCGCCATGTGCCGTCGGCCTCGCGCACAAGCCGCTTGAAGCGGTCATAGGCCCGCAGCGCATAGCCGCCGCCTTCGATGAAGGAGAGGACGCGGGCGAAGGCATCGGCGGTGAGCGCACTGTAGGGTAGGGCGGATCGCACCTCCTGCAACAGTACCTCCTCCGTAAACGGCGCGGCGCACGCGAGGCCCATCACATGCTGGGCCAGCACGTCGAGGCCGCCGGGGCGGAAATCGTCGGCGTCGCGCTCGCCCGCCTCCACCGCGTCGAGCGCGGCGCGCGCCTCCAGATATTCAAAGCGGTTGCCCGGGATCAGGATCGCCTCGCTCGGCTCGTCGAGTCGGTGGTTGGCGCGGCCGATCCGCTGGAGCAGGCGCGAGCTGCCCTTGGGCGCTCCCATCTGGATCACGCAATCGACATCGCCCCAGTCGACGCCGAGGTCGAGGCTGGCGGTGGCGACGAGGGCGCGCAGCCGCCCCTGCGCCATGGCGTTCTCGACCTTGCGCCGCGCCTCGCGCGACAGGCTGCCATGATGGATGCCGATCGGCAGGGTCTTATCGTTGACCGCCCACAGCTCCTGGAAAATCAGCTCGGCAAGCCCGCGCGTGTTGCAGAAGACCAGGGTGGTCCGGCGCCGCTCGATCTCCGCCATCACCTGTGTCGCCGCATATCTGCCGCTGTGCCCGGACCAGGGCACGCGTCCTTCGGGAATGAGGATGGAGATATCGGGATCGGCGCCCGGGTCGCCGATCACCGCCTCGACCGCGCCGATGTCGCCATCGGGTGCCAGCCACGCGCGATAGGCATCGATATCGGCGACGGTGGCGGAGAGGGCGACGCGCCGCAGCGCGGGATTGATGTGCTGGAGCCGCGCCAGACACAGGCTGAGCAGGTCGCCGCGCTTCTGTGTGGCGAAGGCGTGCACCTCGTCGACGATGACGGTGCGCAGATTGGCGAACAGCAGCATGCTGTCGGGATAGGAGAGCAGCAGCGACAGCGATTCGGGGGTGGTCAGCAGGATCTGCGGCGGCCGCGTGCGTTGCCGCGCCTTGCGGTCGGACGGCGTATCGCCGGTGCGGGTCTCGACCCGGATCTGCAGGTCCATCTCGGCGATGGGGGTCAGCAGGTTGCGCTGCACATCGACGGCCAGCGCTTTCAGGGGCGAGACATAGAGGGTGTGGAGCCCCTCGGCCGGCGCGTCGATCAGGTCGGCGAGGCTGGGGAGGAAACCCGCCAGCGTCTTGCCCGCGCCTGTCGGCGCGACCAGCAATGCATGGTGGCCCCTGCGCGCGGCATCGACCATCGCCGCCTGATGACGGCGGGGGGTCCATCCGCGTCGGGTGAACCAGTCAGCGAGGGCGGCGGGAAGCGGCGACATCTGTTCACGGTAAAGCACCGGCACGGCCGCAGGGTCCACAGGCAAAAAAAAGCCGCCCCAAGGGGCGGCTGGAAAGTTTTAGGAGAGGATGCCTGAAAGGCCTTATCCTTGTGCACCGCAGCAGGTTTTGCCGCAACTGCGAATGACGAAATCATGGTTGCAAATATTGCAACTAATTTCCGAAGCTTGCGTTCCGTAACGGAAACCGGCGAAGCGGCAAGCTGCTCCGCCGGTCATTTTCTCTACAAAATCGCTTTTAGTGGGCGGCCTGCGGTCCGCGCCGAAGGCCCGACTCGGCGAGTTGCGAATCGATCTGCTCCATCAGGCGGGCGAGTCCGGCCTCGTCCTTCGCCTCGGCGCGGGCGACCAGCACGTCCTGCGTGTTCGATGCGCGCAGCAGCCACCAGCCGTCGGCCGTGTTCACGCGGGCGCCGTCGGTGTCGTTGACGGTCGCGCCAGCGGCCTTCAGCCGAGCCAGAACCTCGTCGATGACCGCGAACTTGCGGCTCTCGTCGACCTGGAACCGCATTTCGGGGGTGTTGACCATGTTCGGCATCGCGCCGCGCAGTTCGGTCACGCTCTTGCCCAGCGAGGTCGCCGCGCGAATCAGGCGGATCGCGCCGTACAGCGCATCGTCGAAGCCGTAATATTGATGCTTGAAGAAGATGTGGCCGCTCATCTCGCCGGCGAGCGGACTGTCGGTTTCCTTCATCTTCGACTTGATCAGGCTGTGGCCGGTCTTCCACATCAGCGGCTTGCCGCCCAGTTCCGCGATCCGGTCATAGAGCGCCTGGCTGGCCTTCACGTCCGCGATGATGGTCGAGCCGGGCAGTTCCTTCAGCACCGGCTCGGCATAGATCGACAGCAGTTGGTCGCCCCAGATCACCCGGCCCTCGCCGTCGATTGCTCCGATCCGGTCGCCATCTCCGTCGAAAGCCACGCCGAAATCGAGCTTCTTCTCCGCGACAAGCGCCTTCAGATCGGCCAGATTCTTCTCTTCGGTGGGATCGGGATGATGGTTGGGGAAATTACCGTCTACGTCGGTGAACAGCGTGTAGTGCTCGCCCGGGATCAGCTTGATCAGCTTCTCGACGATCGGTCCGGCGACGCCGTTGCCCGCATCCCAGCCGATGCGATAGGCCGCGCCGTCGAAATTCTCCACCAGCCGCGCGACATAGCGATCCATGATGTCGACGCTCTCGCTGCCCGCCGTCCCCGTATCCCAGTCGCCCTGCGACGCCATCTGGCCCAGCTTCTGGATGTCCTGGCCGAAAAACGGGCGGTGCTGGAACACCATCTTGAAGCCGTTGTAATTGGCGGGATTATGGCTGCCGGTTATCTCGATGCCGCCGTCCACATCCAGCACGGCTTCGGCATAATAGAGCATCGGGGTCGGGCCCTCGCCGATCCGCACGGCATGGATGCCGCTCTCGTTCAGCCCCTTGACCAGCGCCGCCTCCAGCACCGGGGAACTGGTGCGGCCGTCATAGCCCACCGCGACCTTGCTCCCGCCGGCGCGCCCGATCAGCGTGCCGAAGCCGCGACCGATGGCATAGGCGTCCGCTTCGCCCAGGGTTTCGCCGATGATGCCGCGGATGTCGTACTCGCGCAGGGAAGTGGGATGAAAGTTGTGGGTCATCGATAGTCCTTCAATCCGGGGAATGTGGTTCTACACCGTGGCGCGACCCTTTGGCGTATTCATGACGTCGCAGCAGAAGGTCCCGCGCGGCGTTGATCTTGGCAGCCAGCGCTTCCGTGCCACCCCGGTCGGGATGAACGGAGGCAATCAGGCGACGATGCGCGGCCCGAATCGCCTCCGGGCCTGCATCCGCCGCTATGCCTAGCAAGGCGCTCGCCTCCGCGACAGCATCATCGACGGGTGGCGGCGATGGCGTTTTCCCGCGGCGGGACGCGCGCTGGCCGGGGCGCGGCGCGCGCTGGCGCCAGAGCAGATAGCCGACGGCGCCGAGCAGGGGCAGGGCGCCCAGCACCGGTTGGCCCTTGGCCGCCAGCAATGTGCCGACGATGGCGAGGCCGAGTGCCACGCCGTCCCCGGCCTTCATGCGCTGCAGCCGTCCGGTCCACATCAGCCATCCGGCGAGCGCGATCAGCAGGATCGCGAGCAGGCCCATCAGGCGGCGGCGCCTCGCTCCTCGCGCTCGGCGACGGTGGGCAGGGCGAGGCCTGCGACCATCTCGCGCAGTTCCTGCCGCGCCGCGATGTGGCTGACGCCCAGTTCGCCCAGATGGCCCTTGTCGAGCAGGGTGAGGCCGGAGGGGAACAGTTCGCGGAAGATCACGCGTTCCGACAGGCCGGGAATCACCCGGAAACCGACCCGGCGGGAGAGTTCGATCAGGGCGTCGCCCACGCGTTTCTTGTTGCGGGCGTCATGGTGCTGGACGCGGTTGCGCAGCACCACCCAGTCGATCGACACGCCGTCGCTCTTCGCCCGCGCCTTGCGCGCCTCGAAGATCAGCTCGGAATAGAAGCTGAGGCGGCGGACCTTGAAGGTTTCGGGATCGACCTGTCCGATCAGGTCGAAGTCGACGAAGCTGTCGTTGATGGGCGTGACCAGCGTGTTTGCGCGGGCGGCCATGGCGCGGGCCAGCGGGTCGTCGCGGCCGGGCGTGTCGACGATCAGGAAGTCGGTGCCCTCCCCGATCCTGCTCACCACGTCCTCCAGCCCCTCCAGGCTCTCGCCGTCATACACGGTGAAGGCCGGCATCGGCAGGTCGATCTCGCGGCGGCGGGCGGTCTCGGCGCGGTTTTCCATGTAGCGGGTGACGGTGCGCTGCCGGTGGTCGAGGTCGATCATGCCGACCGCAAAGCCCAGAGCGGACAGCGCGACGGCCGTGTGCACGGCCGTCGTGGACTTGCCGGTGCCGCCCTTTTCATTGGCGAAAGTGATGACATGCGGTGTCGTCATGGACGTCCGTTCCCCAATAGATGCGCCGTGCGATTACCGGCCCGGCAACGTGCCGGACAATGCCCTTGCCTTGCCCTTATCGGAGGGGCGGGCGGTGCGCAATCGTCCCCTGACGCGATGGCGGAAGGCCCCGTTAACTCTCCTTTCCCGCAGGGCGCGGGACTCTGCGCTACACGGCCTGCCGCAGCGTTAACCATTTTTTATTTCGTCCGAACCAGATTCGGTCCGAGCGAAAAACAAAGGGGTCGCACCACACGCCAGGACAAGGTCAGACAGGGGTCAGATGAATCATGGGTATCAGCTACAAGAATGCGGAATTTCTGGTCGAAAGCCGTCTGAGGGACGCGGCGGGCGGTTCCGCCGATGCGTGCTTCGAACTGGGCATGGCTTATAGCTGTGGCACCGGCGGCGTGACCGTCGACCTGATTCAGGCCCATAAATGGTTCAACCTGGCCGCGCTTGGCGGCAATGAGGCGGGACAGGCGCTGCGCGCCGAGATCGCCCATGAAATGTCCTCGCGGGAGATTGCGGAGGCCCAGCGCATGGCGCGTGCCTGGATCGCGTCCTCGGTCGGAACGGCCTGATCCGGCCTATCCCTTCCTGAACGGCGCGCGCTCCTCCAGCCACAGCCGGTCCTGCTGCACGCCCGCCCGTTCGCGGACGATGAAGTCGGCGATGGCGCGGCGGAAATTCGGGTCCGGGATGAAATGCGCCGACCATGTCGGCACCGGGCCATAGCCCCGGGCGAGCTTGTGGCTGCCCTGCGCGCCCGCCTCCACTCGCGCGAGGTTGCGGGCGATCGCAGCGTCGATCGCCTGATAATAGCACAGCTCGAAATGCAGGAACGGCACGTCCTGCGTGCAGCCCCAGTATCGGCCGTAGAGCGTGTCCGCGCCGATCAGGTTCAACGCGCCCGCGACCGGCTGCCCGTCCCGCAGCGCGAGGATCAGCAAGACCTGATCACCCATCCGTTCCCCGAGCAGGGAGAAGAAGGACCGGGTCAGATAGGGGCGACCCCATTTGCGTGATCCGGTATCCTGATAGAAGCGCCAGAATATGTCCCAGTGCGCCTGGGTCAGCGCGCCGCCGGTCAGGTGCAGGATTTCCAGCCCCTCGACCGCGCGAGCGCGTTCCTTGCGGACGTTCTTCCGCTTGGCGCTGGCGAGTTCGCCCAGGAAATCGTCGAACGTGCGATAGCCCCGGTTTTCCCAGTGGAACTGGCTGTCCTCCCGGATCAGCCAGCCGGCCGCCTCGAACAGGGGCACCTGTTCCGGCGTGACGAAACTGGCGTGGGCCGACGACAGCCCGTTGCGCGCGACCAGCGTCTCGGCGGCGGCGATCAGCGCCGGTGCCAGTTCCCTATCGCGCAGCAGCAGCCGGGGGCCGGGCACGGGCGAGAAAGGGGAGGCGATCTGGATTTTCGGATAATAGGCGCCGCCCGCCCGTTCCCAGGCATCGGCCCAATTATGGTCGAACACATATTCGCCCTGGCTGTGCGTCTTCGCATAAGCGGGGAGGGCGGCCGCGATGCCCCCGTCGGGTCCATCGATCAGCACCGGCAAAGGCTGCCAGCCCGTTCCCGGCCCGACGCTGCCCGATTCCTCCAATATGGACAGGAAGGCGTGGGACACGAATGGATTGCCGGCCCCGGCACAGGCATCCCACTGATCCCGCGGCAGCTCCGCCACGCTTCCGGCGACCCGTGCCGTGACCCCGCAGTCAGCCATGATGCGTTCCGGCGTCTGCGGGTTTCCCGAAAATCGATCCCTCGAAAATCGGCTGGTCGGCATGGGCTGCCGCCAGCGACCTTGCCGCGTCGTCGCGCACCGTCCAGCTCAGCACAGGCAGGCCCCGCGCACGGCAGCGGGCAGCGAAGGGGGAGGGCAGGTCGCGCACGTCATAGGCGAGAAAATCGGGTTTCGCGCGCCAAAGGGCAAGGGCATGTTCGACGGGCAGGCGCCATCGTGGCTTTCCGCCGTCCATGACCGTCAGCCCGCGCACGATGCGCGGCGCCCGGGCAGCGAACCACGCCCCGGCCAGCGGGTTGAAGGACATCACCGCAACGGAGCCGCGATAGCCCTCCAGCGCGCGCCGCACCGCGCGGCAGAGAAAGCCGACGCGCCGTGTCGGGGCCTTCAGTTCGATCAGCAGCGGCACGCGTCCGCCCACATGCGCGAGCAACTGGTCGAGGCGCGGGATCGTTCCGGCATTATGGTTCAGCTGGATGGCCGCCAGCTCTGCCGCGGTGCGTGCCGCGATCGGGCCGGTCGCGCCCGTCAGCCGGTCGAGCGTGCCGTCATGGAAGACATGGGCGACGCCGTCGCTGCTCGCATGGACATCGCACTCGATGCCATAACCATGGGCAATGGCGGCGTCGAAGGCCGCCATGCTGTTTTCAACGATCGGCCCGCCGTGCAGCCCGCGATGGGCGAACGGCCGTCCGATCAGGAAGGCGACCCGTTCCGGCGGCGGTGCGGGCGCCAGTCTGGCCTCAAGCCGGGCGGACGGCGACGATCGCATCCACCTCGACCGCCGCGCCGAGCGGCAGCACCGGCACGCCCACGGCGCTGCGGGCATGCTTGCCCGCGTCGCCAAACACCGCGACCATCAGGTCCGACGCGCCGTTGGCGACCTTGGGCTGGTCGGTAAAACCGGCGGCGCTATTGATGAAGGCGCCCAGTTTCACGATCCGCTCTACCCGGTCGAGCGAGCCGAGCGCCGCCTTCATCTGCGCGATCAGCATCAGGCCGCACTGGCGGGCGGCGTCCACCCCGTAATCCAGGTCACGGTCCTCGCCCAGGCGGCCGGTCATCAGGGCGCCGTCCTTGAACGAGACCTGCCCCGAAATGTGAAGCAGGCCGCCGATCTCCACCGTCGGGACGTAGGACGCGACCGGTGCGGCGGGCTGCGGGAGGGTGAGGCCGAGTTCGGCGATGCGGGTGTCGATGCTCATGGCCCGTCCATGCGCGCCGCCGCAGGGGGCGGTCAAGCGGCTTCTGGCTGCCCCTGCGCAAAGCGGTCGAGGATCCACGCCTCCGCGCTCGGCCAGTCGTCGATGCGGGCGTGGGCGGCGGGTGCGGGCGGCACGGCGCGTGCAATTTCCTGCTCGCCGATCATGTGCAGCCGCCAGACGTTGGGCGCATGTTCGGCGACGGAGCGGTGATGGATGCCCAGGTCATCGATGAACACCGCGACGCTCGGTTGCCGCCGGGCGATGATCGCGGCCAGCGCCTCTCCCTTCCCGCCCTGGTTCCAGTGGACCGGATGGTCGATGCCGATGGCCTGCAACTGCGCGATCCGGCCCTGATGCGCGCTTTCGCCGATATTGGTCAGCACCTCTATGTCCGCGACGCCGGACAGGCGGGTGATCGCATCTACCGCGCCCGGGCAGGGATATTGCCGGTGCATCTCGGTCGCGAAAAAGCCGCTCAGCAGGGTCCAGATCAGTTCGCGTTCGACCGGCAGGCCGCTGTCCTTGTGCCGCAGCGCATGGGCGAAATCCTGCCCGCGCATGTCAAAATGCACATTGTGCGCCTCCGACAGCCATTCGCGGAACGGCACGACCATGTGCAGCAGCACCTCGTCGCAGTCGGTGATGATCAGCGGGCGGCTCACAGCGCGGCCCGCGCCGCGACGAGCTGGGCCGGCGTGCAGCCGATGTCCCCGGCGCAGGCGACCAGGTCGGGCTCATATCCTTCCAGAAAGCCGAGTACTGCGTCGAGCACGGCGGGCTCTCCCACGCGATCGCGCAGGTCGCCTGCATCCATGCCGGTCAGGCTCAACAGCCGCTCGGCGCGCTTCTCGTCCGACAGGGTCCAGCCGAGCGCGAGCAGGGCCAGTGTCTGCGGATCGGCCATCTTGTCATTTGTCTTGTCGCGGAGCATTCGTTACGGCCTTGAGCGAGGACGATTTTCCGGAGTATCTGGTGGCAAAGCGCGTGCTCGTTGTCGAGGACAACGCACTCAATCTCAAACTTTTCTGTGATCTGCTGCGCGTACATGGCCATGAAGCACTGGGCGTATCGGACGGCCTCGTTGCGCTCGACCAGGCGCGCGCCTTCACGCCCGACCTCATCATCATGGACATTCACCTGCCCAATGTCAGCGGCCTTGACCTCATCACCTCGCTGAAGGCGGACGCGTCGCTGTGTACGGTGCCGGTCATGGCCGTCACCGCCTATGCGGGCAAGGGGGACGAGGATCGCATCCGTGCCGCCGGCGCCGAAGCCTATGTATCGAAGCCGATATCCGTGATGAAGTTCATCGAGGTGGTGAACGGTCTCCTCTGACGGTTGCCCGCCATTGTCGCGGAACTGTCACGATATCTTCAGCAAACGGCCATCGTTTCGACCCGCCGCCGTAAACAGCCCCTGCCATGGCCCTTGCACGCTCCGGAACGCGACCCGCGCCGGTGCCGAACCGAGGACAGGGGACAATCATGTCAGAATATACCGACGCCTTCCGGGCGCCTTACCGCGCGCTCGAGCCGACCATCGATCTGCCCGAGCAGAGCCTTGAAGCGATCGTCGCCGCCAATCCTGCGCGCCGCACGGTCCTGAAGAACGGCCTGCTCGGCCTTTCCGTCCTGCCGATGCTCGGCGCGCTCGCCGCCTGCAGCGAGGATAACGGTGCGGTCGGCGGCACGCCCACACCGACCCCGGCGCCGACCCCGACGCCCACGGCCAGTTATGCGATCGCCTTCACGTCGGTCGCCGCCAACCGCGATGACAAGGTGACGGTCCCGACAGGCTACACGGTCGATGTGATGTTCAAGGCCGGCGACCCGGTCGAGGCCGGCGCCCCTGGCTACAAGGGCAGCTTCCAGCCGTCGTCGGAGACGGAGAAGCAGGCCGGCGGCAACCATGACGGCATGGAGTTCTTCGAGATCGCCGGTGTCGATCCCAACAGCGGTGGTCTGCTCGCGATCAACCATGAGGTGCCCGACACCAACATCCTGTTCGACGGCAGCTACAATCCGGCGACGGCGACGGCTGAGCAGAAGGCGCTCGCCCTTTCGGCGGTCGGCGTTTCCGTGATCGAGATCGCCAAGGGCGCCGACGGCAAATGGGCGGTGAAGTCCGGCTCGCGCTTCAACAAGCGTTACACCGGCAACACGCTCTATCGCGCGGGCGGCCCGGCCGCCGGCCTTCTCTCCCCGTCGATCAAGGGCACGCTCAACAACTGCTCGAGCGGCCGTACCCCTTGGGGCACGTACCTCACCTGTGAGGAAACGACGAACAACTACCTGAATCCCGCTCCGGCGACGAAGGACGAGGATTATGGGTGGGTGGTCGAGATCGATCCCTATGGCGAACTCGCCCAGCCGACGAAGCGCACCGCGATGGGCCGTTTCAGCCATGAGAACGTCGCCTACATGGCCGACAGCAACAACCGCGTCGCCTTCTACATGGGTGACGACACCACCCCGGGCTGTATCTACAAGTTCATTCCCGACCGCGCCTACAGCACGGCGAGCCGCGCTGCGAACATCGATCTGCTCGACTACGGCACGCTCTATGTCGCGCGTTTCAACGCCGACGGTTCGGGCGAATGGCGGGTGCTCGCGCAGGGCGCCAACGGCCTCGTCGTCGGTGCGCAGGATCCGGGCAATGTCAGCCAGAGCACGACTCCGCCCGCGCCGGTCACCGTCAATTTCGCGACGCAGGCCGACGTTCTGGTGAAGACCCAGGCGGCTGCTCGCGTCGCGGGCGGCACCATCATGGACCGCCCCGAGTGGCTGACCGTCGCGCCGGACAACAGCGCCGTCTACTGCACGCTCACCAACAATAGCAGCCGCCGGGTGACCGACGCCGCCAATCCGCGCACGGTCAATCGCAACGGGCACATCATCAAGTTCGTCGAGACCGGCAACTCGCCGCTCGCGACGACCTTCAAGTGGGAAATCTTCCTGCTGGCCGGTGATCCGTCGGAAAGCGCGGCCAATGGCGGCAGCGACAATCTGGTCGGCAACATCAACGGTGACACCTTCTCCAGCCCCGATGGTCTGCGTATCGACCCGAAGGGCCGTCTGTGGGTGCAGACCGACCACAGCATCACCAGTGCGTCCGGTGTCACCGGCAAGGCGCTGGTCGACGTGTTCGGCAACAACTCGATGTACTATATCGACCAGACGACGAAGCAGTCGAAGCGCTTTCTGGTCGGCCCTGTCGGCTGCGAGATCACCGGCATCGCCTATACGCCGGACCTCAAGACCTTCTTCGTCAACATCCAGCATCCGACCGAGAACTGGCCGATTTCGGGTGAGGAGCCGCGCTCCTCGACCATCGTCATCACCCGTACCGACGCCAAGCCGGTCGGCGCGTAACGGCGCTGTTCCCTGCCTCCCGTCGGTAACGGGGGCAGGGAACGCCCAGGGAATGCCACCAACAGGAAAAGGCCCGCACGGATCATCCGGCGGGCCTTTTTTCCAAAGTCCGGCGACCGTGACGATCGCTGTTCAGCAACGGTCAGGCGGCACGGGGCCGCCGACGCATTACTTGATCTTGGCTTCCTTGAACTCGACGTGCTTGCGCGCAACCGGGTCGTATTTCCGGAAGCTCAGCTTCTCCGTCTGGGTACGCGGGTTCTTCTTGGTGACGTAGAAGAAGCCCGTATCCGCGCTGCTGACGAGCCTGATCTTGACGGTCGCTGGCTTGGCCATTGCCCAATCCTTGCAAAAATGATCTGTCGAAAAATAAAGGCGGCCCGCTGGGACCGCCCCGTTTCAGCGCGGGTCCATGGGGTAGATTCCCCGACCTGTCAAGCATCGGTGCGGCGATCGGCAGAAAACGGATGGAAATTCCGCTGCTTTACGATCGTTTAACCATCTTCCCGCATGATCCCGGAAGGGACAAGCAGGAGCGGGCAATGAAATATGATGCCATGCTGATGGTTCGGACGGAGATTCTCAACCGCGTTGATTCGCTCGCGGCCCAGCGGGGGCATCTCAGCCTCGCGCGGACCTGTGAGGAGGTCGACCGCATCCGGCATATCGCCCGCACCTACGGGCTGGAACCGGTCGAGCGTCTTGCCTCCATGCTCGAATCGGCGCTCGCCCTCGACGGCCATGGTCCGGTCGTCCTTTCCTATCTCGACATGATCCGCGACGCCGCCGCGTGCGAGGCGAAGGGGCCGGACGTCAACGCCGCCTATCTGGCGGCGATGTCGGTGCGCATGGGCGCCTGACGCCCGGCATCGGCCATGGACGCGTTGCTGACGGCCTTTCTGGCCTGTCTTCTCGTCGAGACGGGGGACAAGGGCCAGCTTCTGTCGCTGGCGCTCGCCGTGCGGTTCCGGCGGATTGCACCGCTCATCGCGGGCGTCGCTGTCGCCGCCGTTGCCAACGCGACGATCTCTGCTCTCGCCGGTGATCTTCTTGCCCCGCTGCTGTCGGCTGACGCGCGCGCCTTGTTCCTGGCTCTGGCGCTGCTGTTCGCCGGCATCGGCATGCTGTTTCCCGCCGGTCGCCCCGACCTGCTCTCCGGATGGCGAATCGGTGCGTTCGCGACGGCGACCCTCGGCCTCTTCATCCTCGCGTTCGGCAACGGCGCCCAGTTCCTGACGCTCGCCATCGCCACGCGGACGGCCGATCCGGTGCTGACCGCGTGCGGGGCCGGGCTGGGCACCATCGCGGCCTGGCTGCCGGTCATGGTGCTGCGCCAGCGTTTCTTCACCGTCCTCCCGCTGCGCCGGATCCGGCGCAGCGGCGGCGTGATTCTGACCGGCATCGGTCTGATCGTCGGTCTGGGGGCGATCGGCCTTCTGTGATCGATCCTGACGATCAGTATTACGTAAGATTCCCTCTACGATTTTGTCCGAAAGGATGGCACCAACCGGCAGGTCGATCATTATATATGCGAAACCTTTTCCCATCTCCCAGGAGGAACATATGACGGCCCAGGAGCTCAAGACGCCCACGGACCTGAAGAGCAACGCCACCAAGTCGGTGGCCGAGGCGCTGAACGGCGTTCTGGCCGACAGCTATGCGCTCTATTTCAAGACCAAGAATTTCCACTGGCACGTGTCGGGGCCGCATTTCCGGGACTATCACCTGATGTTCGACGAGCAGGCGGCGCAGATTCTGGCGACGACGGACCTGATCGCGGAGCGTGTGCGCAAGACCGGCAACACAACGCTGCGGTCGATCGGCGACATCGCCCGGCATCAGACGGTGGCCGACAACGATGCCGATTTCGTGAGCCCCGGCGACATGCTGGCCGAACTGCGTCAGGATAACCTGAACCTGGTGACGGCGTTGCGCGCGGCGAAGGCGGCGGCGACGGAAGCGGGCGACAACGCGACGGAGGGCATTATCGACGACTGGACCGATGAGGCCGAGCAGCGCGCCTGGTTCCTGTTCGAGGCGAGTCGCAACGCCTGATGCGGACCGGGTTCGGGGCCTGAACAGGCTCCGCATCGCAACGAAAAGGGCCGCCATTGCTGGCGGCCCTTTTCTTTTGGATCACGTCGCCCTTTCGGGCGCGGTGTGTCAGTCGGCCTTCGACTGCAGGTTGACGGCGGCGTACTTGCCGCGACGGTCGACCTCCAGCTCGAAGTCAAGGCGATCGCCTTCGTTGAGGGCCGACATGCCCGCACGCTCGACCGCACTGATGTGCACGAACGCGTCCGGCTGGCCATCGTCGCGCTGAATGAAGCCGAAGCCCTTCATCGCGTTGAAGAATTTCACCGTTCCGCTCGCGCGCTCGCCGGTCAGCTGACGCTGGGGCCCGCCACGCTCGGCGCCGCCGCCGAAGCCGCCGGCCTGGGCCGGACGGGGGGCGCGCTCTTCGACCGGGAGCGGCTCACCGTCGATCTTGAGGTCGGTCGCCGACACCTTGCCGCCACGATCGACGAGGGTGAAGCCAAGCGGCTGTCCCTCGGCGAGGCCGGTCAGACCAGCCTGCTCGACAGCGCTGATGTGGACGAACACGTCCTCACCGCCATCGTCGCGCACGATAAAGCCGAAGCCCTTCTGCCCGTTGAAGAATTTTACGACGCCATTGCCTTCGCCAACGACCTGGGCCGGCATGCCGCGACCACCGCCGCCGCCGCCACCGCCACGGAAGCCGCCGCCACCGCCGCCGCCGCCGAAGCCGCCGCGATCGCCACCGCCGAAACCGCCGCCGCCGCCGCGATCACCAAAGCCGCCGCCGAAACCACCCCGGTCACCGAAGCCGCCACCGAAACGGCTGCCGCCACCCTGATCGGAATAAAAATTCTCGTCGCCGAAACCGTCCCGCTTGTCCTTGCCGCGTCCGCGGCGACCTCTATCAAAACTCATGCCCTGTTAGTCACTTTCGCTTCGCCCCGCGCACCATTCGGACAAACATGCCGGACGAAGGACATGCAGAATCCGCCGTAGAACACTTACGGTTTGGGACTCACTATAACAATATTTCCTGCAAGCGCGAACGATTTTCAGCCATTTTTTCACGAGGCATGTTGATAGGGCATGCGGACGAAATCGGCGGCTTCCCGCCGGGGTGGTGTCCCATATCCTCCGAATCGCGCTGCATGCGCGCAAAACCGCCGATTGAGTTGTCACGCCGCCGCCTCTAAGGGGGAGTAATGACCGTTCATTTTCATGAAGAAGACCTGCCCGAAGGCGTGCTGACGGAGGGCTCCGTCGCCGTCGATACGGAGACGATGGGGCTGATAACGCCGCGCGACCGGCTCTGCGTGGTACAGATCAGCGATGGTCGCGGTGACGAGCACCTCGTCCGATTCGCGCCGGGCAGCCGCTATGACGCGCCCCGCCTGAAAGCCGTCCTGGCCGACCCTGCTCGCCTCAAGCTGTTTCACTTCGGCCGATTCGATATCGCGGCGCTGCAGCATTATCTGGGCGTGCTGGCGGCGCCGGTCTACTGCACGAAGATCGCGTCCCGGCTGGTGCGCACCTACACCGACCGCCATGGCCTGAAGGAACTGGTGCGCGAGCTTCTGGGCCAGGACATCAGCAAGCAGCAGCAGAGTTCCGACTGGGGCGCGCCGGTCCTGTCGGACGCGCAGAAGGACTATGCCGCATCCGACGTGCGTTTCCTTCACCTGCTCAAGGAAGAACTCGACCGGCGGCTTGAGCGTGAGGGACGCATGGACCTTGCACAGGCCTGTTTCGATTTCCTGCCGCATCGCGCGAAGCTCGATCTCGCGGGCTGGCCGGAGATCGACATCTTCGCGCATATGTAAAAGGCCGCCTCTCCGATGTCGCTTCAGGCCGAACAGCAACGCAGCGCGCTCCAACACTGGGCGCTTCCGGGCGGCAGCCATGACCGCCTGATCGGCGTTCTCAAGTCGATCTTGCCGGTGGGCGTAGGCATATTGACGGCGTTCCTCGCCACCGCCCCCTTCACGACCGGCGGAGAGGTCAGCTTCGTCCTCGACAAGAACAAGGTCGAGGTGGCGAAGGAGCGCATGCGCGTGTCGGAGGCGCTGTACCGGGGCGAGGACAGCAAGGGGCAGCCCTTCTCCCTGCGCGCGGGATCGGCCGTGCAGAAGACGTCTGCGGTGCCGATCGTCGACCTCAACAACCTGTCCGCCCGCATCCTGCTCTCCGATGGCCCGGCGGTCATCGACGCCGGCAAGGGGCGGTACGACATGGATACGGAGAAGGTGGCGATCGACGGCGCGGTCCAGTTCCAGTCGGCGGGCGGATACCGGCTGACGACGCGCGACGTGGACGTGGACCTGCGCCAGCGCAGGATGCACAGCAACGGCCGCGTCGACGGCCGCATGCCCATCGGCACGTTCACCGCGGATCATCTGGAGGCCGACATGGCGGGACGAACCGTGACCCTCAATGGCCGTGCCCGCTTGCGTATCGAACAAAATGGCCTCAAAGGGCGCAAACAATGACGCGTCCGGCCCCCGCCCTGATCCTGTCCGCCCTGTTGCTGGCCGTTGCGGGAAGCGCGCATGCGCAGGCGCTCAGGAATCACGACAGCAACGCGCCGGTGAACTTCACCGCCGACCGCATAGAGGTGCAGGACCGGACCGACCGGGTCGTCGTGTCCGGCAACGTCCATGTGACGCAGGCGGGCATGACGCTCGACGCCGCGCGGATGACCGTCGCCTATCGCAACAACGGCCAGCCGCAGCCCGCCGGCGACGCGGACGGCAGCAACATCGCCATCGACCGCATCGACGCCTCGGGCAATGTCGTCATCGTGAAGGGCAACCAGAAGGCGAAGGGCAACGTCGCCATCTACGACCTCAACAAGCGGCTGATCACGATGCTCGGCAATGTCGAGCTGAACCAGGGGAGCAATCGCCTGACCGGCGGGCGGCTGGTGATGGACCTGACCAGCGGGCGTTCCACCGTCGATGGCCGTTCCGCTGCGCCAGGCGTCACCGGCTCCGGCTCGGGCGGGCGTGTGTCGGGCACCTTCAGCGTGCCGCAACGGACCAGTCCGCCGGCCCAGGGCAATCCCTGACGCACCGGCTTCGCGTGGCGGACCGACCGGAACAAGCCAGGATCGGGCGCTTTTGCACACACATGGCGGAAAATTAATCGGCTGGGGGCTTTCGCCCGCGCGCGAACCCATGCATGAACCTTGCCAAATTGGTCCCGCGTCGGACCCGGCAGGCCATTGAACGACGAGGAACGGGAATGAGCGACGTCGCAACCGTGGATTATGACCGGCCGATGAGCCCGCAGGAGCTTGGCGACGGGCTCTCGGTCATCTCGATCGCGAAGAGCTATGAGCGCCGCTCGGTCCTTGCCGACGTGTCGCTGACCGTCGCGAAGGGGGAGGTTGTCGGCCTCCTCGGCCCCAATGGCGCGGGCAAGACGACCTGCTTCTATTCGATCATGGGCCTCGTAAAGCCGGACAGCGGCCGCATCCTGCTCGACGGGCACGACATCACCAGCCTGCCCATGTACCGCCGCGCGATCCTGGGCATCGGCTATCTGCCGCAGGAAACATCGATCTTCCGGGGTCTGACGGTCGAGCAGAATATCCGTGCCGTGCTGGAGCTGGCGGAACCCGACGCCTCGGCGCGGGCCGATCGGCTGGAACAGCTGCTCGACGAATTCGGCCTCACCCGCCTGCGCGGTTCCTCGGCCATGGCGCTGTCGGGCGGCGAACGCCGCCGTTGCGAGATCGCCCGCGCGCTGGCCGCGAATCCTTCGATCGTGCTGCTCGACGAGCCGTTCGCCGGTATCGACCCGTTGTCGATCGCCGACATCCGTGATCTGGTGAAGCAACTGAAGACGCGTGGCATCGGCGTCCTCATCACCGATCACAATGTCCGCGAGACGCTGGAGATCGTCGATCGCGCCTGCATCATCTATGACGGCCGCGTGCTGTTTGCGGGTAGCCCCACCGAACTCGTCGCCAATGCCGACGTGCGCCGCCTCTATCTGGGCGAGAGCTTCTCGCTTTGACATGACCATGGCCGGGCACGCCGCCTTTGCCGATGATGGCGCCCGGGGACCACTCCCGGGCCGGGCGGCGGGCTGACCGGGATGGCGCTGGGGCCTCGCCTCGACCTGCGGCAAAGCCAGTCGCTGGTGATGACGCCGCAGTTGCAGCAGGCGATCCGCCTGCTGGCGCTGTCCAATCTGGAGATCGAGGCGTTCGTCGCATCGGAGGTCGAGAAGAACCCGCTGCTCGACGCGCCGGGCGCCCTTGGCGCGGACGCACAGGCGCCGGAAACGCCGGACGGCGGCGCCCCTGTCGATGCGGATGCGGGGTCCGACATGCTGATGGCGCAGGGGCAGGGGGAGGCCGACAGCCCGCTCGACGTCGACTACGCGGCCGAAACCTTCATCGACGATGGTCCCGGCGACCGCGCGGAGGGCCCTGCGCAACCGGCGGCGTCCGGTCCGGGGCTGGGCGGCGACATGATCGGCGAGGGCGGCGGCTTCGGCGAGGACGGTCCGGATTTCGACAGTTTCGCCAATCCCGACGCGGGCCTCCACGAACATCTGATGGCGCAGGCAGGCGCATGCCTGTCCGGCGCCGACCTCGTGGTCGCGGGCCAGTTGATCGGCCAGATCGGCGAGGCGGGCTATCTGGAGGCGGACCTGCTGCGCCTTGCCTATGACCTTGGCGTGCCGCTGGCCCAGGTGGAGGCGGTGCTGGCTGTCATCCAGACCTTCGACCCGTCCGGCGTCGGCGCGCGTACCCTCGCCGAATGTCTCGCGATCCAGGCGCGGGAGGCGGATCGCTACGACCCCTGCATGGCGAAGCTGATCGCCAATCTCGACCTGCTGGCGAAGGGCGCGCTGCCGCATCTGCGCCGTATCTGCGGCGTGGATGAGGAGGACATGGCCGACATGATCCGGGAGCTGCGCGGCTATGATCCCAAGCCCGGCCTACGCTTTTCCGGTGACAGCGCGCCTGCCGTCATTCCCGACCTGTTCGTGGCGCCGCGCGGCGAGGGCTGGGCGATCGAGATCAATACAGCGACCTTACCCCGGGTGCTGGTCAACCGCAGCTATTATGTCGAACTGGCGGGCGGCGCGCAGGACAAGGCGTCGAAGGCGTGGCTGGCCGATTGCCTGACCAGCGCCAACTGGCTGGTGAAGGCGCTCGACCAGCGGCAGAAGACGATCCTCAAGGTCGCGGGCGAGATCGTCCGGCAGCAGGAGAAGTTCTTCCGCGAAGGGGTCGCCCATCTGCGCCCGCTGACCCTGCGGATGGTCGCCGACGCGGTGGAGATGCACGAATCCACCGTCAGCCGCGTCACTTCCAACAAATATCTGTCCTGCCCGCGCGGCCTCTATGAGCTGAAATATTTCTTCACCAGCTCGATCCAGTCGGCCGATGGCGGTGAGGCGGTATCGGCGGAGGCGGTGAAGAGCCACATCAAGGCGCTGATCGCGGCGGAGGACCCGCGCAAGATCCTCTCCGACGACACTCTTGTCGACCTGTTGCGCGACAAGGGGTTCGACATCGCCCGGCGCACCGTCGCCAAATATCGGGAGGCAATCGGCATCGGCTCCTCCGTCCAGCGGCGACGGCAGAAGATGCTGGGCAGCCGCGCCGCGTGAACGTCCGCCGGCCGGGACATGCCGGTTTGACTTGTCCCAGCAACCCGGCAAAAGCGCCGCCAGCGAAAGGGACCGACAGATGACCGCCATTGCCTATGTGAACGGAGCCTATCTCCCGCTGGAGGAGGCGCGCGTGTCGGTGCTCGACCGGGGCTTCCTGTTTGCGGACGGTGTCTACGAGGTCGCGGCCGTGATCGAGGGGCGGCTGGTCGACAATGCCGCGCATCAGGCCCGGTTGCGGCGCTCGGCCGGGGAGCTTGACCTGCCGCTGCCGTTGTCGCCCGACGGGATCACCGCGGTTCAGCAGGAACTCATCCGCCGCAACGCCATGCGGGAGGGGCTCGTCTATCTCCAGCTGACGCGCGGCGCGGACGCTGCGCGCGATTTCCTGCCGTCGGCCGGGATCGCGCCGACGCTGGTGCTGTTCTGCCAGCCCAAGGCGATCCGGGATTCGGCCGCCGCCCGCAACGGCATCGCCGTCCGCTCGGTCGCCGACATCCGCTGGGCCCGCCGGGACATCAAGAGCGTCGCGCTGCTGGCGCAGGTGCTGGCGAAGCGGGAGGCCGCCGCAGCGGGCTGTCAGGAGGCATGGATGGTCGAGGACGGCATGGTGACGGAGGGCGCGTCCTCGACCGCCTTCATCCTCACCGCCGACGACGTCCTCGTGACCCGCCCGAATTCGCACGCGATCCTCCCCGGCTGCACCGGCGCCGCGATCGAGGCGCTGGCGCGCGAACAGTCGCTGAAGGTCGAGCGCCGCCTGTTCTCCATCGCGGAGGCGCAGGCAGCGAAGGAGGCGTTCATCACCAGCGCCTCGACCTTCGTGCATCCGGTCGTACGGATCGACGACAGCCCGGTCGGCCCTGGCACCCCCGGCCCGGTCGCAACGCGGCTGCGCGAACTCTATGTCGCCGCAGCGCTGGCGAGGGATTGAGATAGGTCGCGTGATGGGTGAAGTCTCGCCAGCCAGCGTCTGACGCTCCTCGCCGCGCCCGGCACGATGGTCGGCTTTCGACGGGCCGACGCCATATAGGTCCGACATGGAGAAAAAATTGGCGGTCGGATGATTGAAAGACAATCTTCTGTTTGGTTCGATCGGGAAACTGGCTGTCCGGGGCGGGCTGCCTACCGCTTGTCGAACAGCGGGATGAGCTTCGACAGGAAAGGGCGCCGGGGGGGCACATGAAATATGCTGCGATGATCGCGATAATGGGGAGCGCTTTCGTTATGCTCGCTCCCGCTCGGGCTCTGGCGAAAGATGGGAAATCCGCCGCAACGACGTGCAGGGCGCAGTATATAGGAGATCTTGTCGTCAAGGCCGAGAAGGACGGACGGACGATGTCACTGATGAAGCCCTACGGCTTTCGTGACAGCTCCTGTAAAGAATGGAAGGTGCCCGACAGAGCTGTTGTGGATGGAGCGTCCATTCCTTCCATATTGTGGTCCCTTGTCGGCGGACCTTTCGACGACAAGTATCGGAACGCATCTGTCATTCATGACTGGTATTGTGATGTGCGGACCGAGCGGTGGCGAGCCGTCCATCACATGTTCTACGAAGGGATGATCGCATCGGGCGTTGAGGAGAAGAAGGCGGCCCTGATGTATCTGGGCGTATATTATTTCGGCCCGCGCTGGACAGAAATGGCGATCAAGAACACGCGCCGGCTGCTGTCCGAGGCGGACAAAAAGATCACACCCGCTTTCCAGAAGGCGCTGGATGCCATCCTCTCTTCATTGGAGAGCGCCTCTCTGCCGGAACTCACCAACGCGGTGAAGACGATGAACACGGCGGCGGACCAGTATGCCCTGTCCTCTGCGCTTGCCCAGTTCGCGGCGGCAAATGACGATAAGGTGTTGGCGATAAATGCCATTGATGGGATGATATCGAGCAATATTCCTACCGCCGGAGAGCAATCCCAGCTCTTTGCCAAGAAAGCGTCCTATCAACTGATGATCGGGAACTTGGAGGAAGCGAGCGATGCGGTTCAGCGTGCGATCAGGAGCGATCCGTCCAACGCTGTTGCTGTCGATCTGATCTCAAAAATGAGAAGTTCCAGGCTTCTGCGGGTCGATCACGACAATTCCGAATATGTGCCCAATATCATCGAATTTGAGCGCATGAGAAACATCGTCGAAACTCAGAATATGTCCGTATCCGAGATCGAGGACTTGGTAGACACGTTTCGACCGGACAAGGATAAAGGCAAGGAACGCGTGTTCTAGGTTGAAGTCCGGTGTTCGGGAATATCTCCGGTTACTGACGACGCGTATGACAAGAAAAAATTGGCGGAGACGCCGGGATTCGAACCCGGGGAGCCCCCTTAAGGGCTCGACGGTTTAGCAAACCGCTGGTTTCAGCCACTCACCCACGTCTCCACATGGCGTCGGCCCGACGGGCGGGCGGAGGCTTTGTGAAGGGGGGCTATAGCGACACGTATCGCGCATGGCAACGGACAGCATGGGCGATCTGGCGGCTTTTTTGCGATCGCCGTCTTCGTCGCGATGGCGCGGGTCGGGGCAGAGGCCGTTTCCGATTCGGACTGGCGCGGAATCGACTCGGGTCGGCGTGTCGTTCATTGCCGTTTCATGTGGCCGGCCGATAATCCGCCCCTTGTTTTCAAGCGGGTTGGGGAGTGCCGGGCATGCGCCGGAGTGCAGGTTGGATCGTCGGGCGCACCGTGCGCACGGCTTCGCTTTCGGTCGCCCTCGCCGGGGTGGCGCTCAGCCCCGCCAGCGCACAGATTCGCACGGTCGACCCGAACACCGCGATCGATTCCGATCTCGCCCCCGTTTCGGGTGGCGACAGCCAGACCGTCACGCCCGCCCCGGAACCCGCGCCCGCCCCGTCCGCGCCGGTGCAGCAGGGTTCGGACCCCTATGTCTACGATGCCGGGCGCACGGCCACCGGGGCGCCGGTCACGGCCAACTCTCCGCCCGCCGCGCCCAATCCCTCCACCACCTACAAGGAAGACGACCTGATCGGCGCGGCCGAGGGTGTGTTCGGGAAGGGGGCCAAGGGTCTTGCCGGTATCATCGAGAAGATCCTGAAGGAACAGGGCGAACCCAACGCCTATATCGCCGGGCGGGAGGCGTCCGGCGCGTTCGTCGTCGGGCTGCGCTACGGCTCGGGCACGCTGACCCACAAGATCGAGGGCAAGCGCGACATCTACTGGACCGGCCCGTCGATCGGCTTCGACGCGGGCGGCAACGCTGGCAACACCTTCGTCCTCGTCTACAATCTCTATGACACGCAGGACATCTACAAGCGCTTCCCGGCGGGCGAGGGGGCGGCCTATCTGGTCGGCGGCTTCAACGCCAGCTACCTGCGGCGCGGCGACATCGTGCTGATCCCGATCCGGCTCGGTGTCGGCTACCGCCTGGGCGTCAACGCGGGCTACATGAAGTTCACCGAGAAGCAGACCTGGCTGCCATTCTGATCCCGGAAGGGGAAAGGGGCGTCAGCCCAGGCCGAAGGCGCTTGCCGTCCAGTAGGTGAGGCCCGCGGCCACATAGGCAAGCGCGAACAGATAGCCGACCATGAACAGCGGCCAGCGCCAGCCGTTGGTTTCCCGCCGGGTGACGGCGATCGTCGATATGCACTGCGGCGCGAACACGAACCAGGCGAGGAAGGCGAGGGCGGTCGCCAGTGACCAGCGGCCCTTCAGCCGGTCGCCCAGGCTGTGTTCCAGCTGCGCCTCGTCGTCCGTCGCCTCCAGCGAATAGACGGTGGCGAGCGCCGACACGGCGACCTCACGCGCGGCCATCGCGGGGATGAGCGCGAGGGAGATGTCGCGGTTGAACCCGACCGGCTCCATGATGACGTTCAGGCCGCCTGCGATCCGCCCGGCGATCGAATAGTCTATGGCGGGCTGGTCGTACCCGGCGGGCGGCTTGGGATAGCTGAGCAGCAGCCACAGGATCACCGTCGAGGTGAAGATGATCGTGCCCGCGCGCTTCAGGAAGATGATCGCGCGCTGCCACAGGCCGAGCGCGATGTCGCGGACGCGCGGCCACTGATATTTCGGCATTTCCATCAGGAAACCGCTGCTCTGCCCCTTCGTCACCGTCAGGCGCAGCAGCAGGGCGGCAATGAACGCGCCGACGATCCCGGATACGTAGAGGCAGAAGAGGACGAGGCCCTGAAGCCCGATGCCCCAGCCGATCGTGCGCGCCGGGATGAACGCGCCGATGATCATCGCATAGACGGGCAGGCGCGCCGAACAGGTCATCAGCGGCGCTATCAGGATGGTCGTCAGCCGGTCCTTGGGGTCGCTGATCGTCCGCGTCGCCATGATGCCGGGCACGGCGCAGGCGAAGGAGGACAGGAGCGGGATGAACGCCCGTCCGGACAGGCCCACGCGGGCCATCAGCGCATCCATCATGAACGCGGCGCGGACCATGTAGCCCGTCGCCTCTAGCATCAGGATGAAGAAGAACAGGATCAGGATCTGCGGCAGGAAGACGATCACCGATCCGACGCCGTTGATGACGCCGTCGACCAGGAAGGAGCGGACGATGCCGTCGGGCAGGGCGCCGGACACGAAATTGCTCAGCGCCTCGACCCATCCCTCGATCATCGCGATCGGCGCCTCCGACCAGGCGAACACGGCCTGGAACATGACGAACAGCAGCGCCAGCAGCAGGATCATGCCGAAGACCGGGTGAAGGGCGATCCGGTCGACGGCTGCGGTCAGGCGGCGCGAGGGCGTCTCGCGGACGATGGCGGCGCGGGCGATCCGGTGCGCGGCGCGGCGGCGGTCGTCGAAGTCGGCGATCGCCTGCGCATCGGGGCGGGCGGCGTCTCCGCCCAGCATGGCCTCGAGTTCCGCGCGCAGATGATCGAGGCCGCGCTTGCGGACGGCGACCGTCGGGATCACCGGCACGCCCAGGTCGCGGGACAGGATTGTGGCGTCCAGCTCCAGCCCGTCGCGCGCGGCGAGGTCGACCATGTTGAGCGCGAGGATGGTGGGACGGCCGAGCGCGATCAGTTCGAGCGCGAAGCGCAGATGGTTTTCGAGATTGGCGGCGTCGACGACGATCACCAGCGCGTCGGGGACGCGCTCCCCCTCCTGACGGCCCAGTATGACGTCGCGCGTCACCTGCTCGTCCGGGCTGGTCGGGTCGAGGCTGTAGGTGCCGGGCAGATCGACCAGTTCCAGCGGCCGTCCGCCGTCGAGGGACAGGCGGCCCGCCTTCCTCTCGACCGTGACGCCGGGATAGTTGCCCAGCTTCTGTCGCGCGCCCGTCAGCGCGTTGAACAGGGCGCTCTTGCCGGCATTGGGGTTGCCGACCAGCGCGACGAGCGGCAGGCCGCTCATGCCGTGCCCTCCGGTCCGGTACGCACTTCGATGGCCTGCGCATGGTGGCGCCGCATGGCGATCGTCATCCTGCCGATGCGGCAGGCGATGGGGCCGTGGCCGAGCAGGCCGCCCCGGTGCAGCGCCTCTATGCTGGCGCCCTCGCACAGGCCGAATTCACGCAATCGCTGTCCTTCCGCCGGGGTCAGGCGGTCCCAATCGATGGTGTCGACATAGGCGGGCTTGCGGAGGGGAAGGACGGTCAGGCGCAACGTGGGATGGTCTCGGCGATCGGGATGCGAGTGATTATCAATATAAGCCTGTCAGCGCCAGACCTAATCGCGGCTCGTCAGACGGCCGGGTAGCGCAGACGGCCGATCAGGCGGGTCATGCTGAAATGCCTGTCGCGGCGTTCCGACAACCGGGCCTTGGCCTTTTCGAACCGCATGATCCCGTCGATCCGGCGGGCGAGGAACGCGCGGGTCTCGGCATGACCCTCGCTCTCGTCGTTGAGGAACGCCATCAGCGTCGCGCCATAGACCGCTGCCAGCATCGCGCGCTTGGTGTAATGATTATAGTCGGCGGCGGTATCGCCAGCGAGGCGCCACATCGCGTCAGCCGCGCGCCAGCCGAGCCGGGCCGACAGGGCAATATTAGCGGGCATGGCCAGGATCGAGAGTGCCCGGCGCAGCGCCTCGCGGTCGCGTTCCAGCAATGCGAGACGACACTCGACAAGGGCGGTGATCCGCGCCCGCACGCCCATCGCCGCCAGCGCGTCCGACGTGTGCGCCTGTACCATCCGATCGTCGATGCTGGCGAACCAGGCGTCGATCATCGCCGCCGGGCCATCGGCGAAGGCCAGCCGGGCGATCGCCGGGTCGACGCCGATGTCGCGTGCCGCGCCATCCACCGCCGCGGGTCGCCAGCCGTCGAACGCCGCATGCCGGGGCAGCAGCGGCGCCGCTGCCGCGCGGATTTCGTCGAGGGTGGGATCGGGTGGAAGGGCGCTCGTCATGCCCCCGTCCTACAGGCATCGGTCGTCCGCGACAATCGTTGCGGCCCGTTCGCAGGGCTGCCTTTGGGGGAGGCTGGCCCGGTGGTTGACAAGGGCCTCGCGCATCACCAGCTAGCGGATCGCAAATCAGTTGCGTTTTGCAATTTAATGTGCAGGCTGAATGCCGTTGCACCTGGGGAGACCGATTTCATGCCCACTTTGTTTGATCCCGTCCGCCTCGGCGCGGTCGAGGCGCCCAACCGCATCATCATGGCGCCGCTGACCCGCGCCCGTGCGACCCGGCAGCATGTGCCGACCGCGATCATGGCCGACTATTACCGCCAGCGTGCCGGCGCGGGCCTCATCATCACGGAAGCCACCGGCATTTCGCAGCAGGGGCTTGGCTGGCCGTTCGCCCCGGGCATCTGGTCGCCCGAGCAGGTAGAGGCATGGAAGCCGGTGACGGAGGCCGTTCACGCGGCGGGCGGACGGATATTCGTCCAGCTCTGGCACATGGGCCGCGTCGTGCATCCGAGCTTCCTGAACGGCGCGCAGCCGGTGTCGGCCAGCGCGACGACGGCGCCCGGCCTTGCCCACACCTATGACGGCAAACAGCCCTATGCCGAGGCCCGCCCGTTGGAAATCGCGGAGATCCCTGCACTGCTGGATGATTATGCGCGGGGCGCGCGCAACGCGGTCGCGGCCGGTTTCGACGGGGTTCAGCTGCACGCGGCCAACGGCTATCTGATCGACCAGTTCCTGCGCGACGGCAGCAACCGCCGCGACGACGATTATGGCGGCAGCGCAGAAAATCGCGTGCGCCTGCTGAAGGAGGTCACCCGGACGCTGGTGGAGGAAATCGGCGCGGGCCGGACGGCGGTGCGGCTGTCACCCAATGGCGACACGCAGGGTGTCGACGACAGCAACCCGGCCGAGGTGTTCGGGCTGGCGGCTGACGCGCTCGACGCGCTCGGCATCGCGTTCCTCGAACTGCGCGAGCAAAAGCCCCATGGCACGTTCGGCGCCAGCGATGTGCCCCGTCAGTCGCCGCTGATCCGCCAGCGCTTCGGTGGGCCGCTGGTCCTCAACAGCGATTATGACAAGGCAGAAGCGGAAGCCGAGATCGCAAGCGGCCATGCCGACGCGATCAGCTTCGGCCGCCCGTTCATCGGCAATCCCGATTTGCCCTTGCGTCTCGCGAACGGCGCGCCGCTGGTCGAGACCGACATGACCCACTGGTACAGCAACGGGCCGGAGGGCTATAGCGACTATCCCGCGCTCGCCGCCTGAACGGTTTACCCGCCTCGTTTCAGGCGAAGCGCTCGCGCAGGGCGAGCATGGCGATGGCGGCCTTGGCCGCCTCGCCGCCCTTGTCCTTTTCGTTTGGACGGGCGCGGGTCAGGGCCTGCGCCTCGTTCTCGACCGTGAGGATGCCGTTGCCGATGGCGATGCTGTCCATCGACAGCGCCATCAGGCCGCGCGCGCTCTCGTTCGACACCACCTCGAAATGATAGGTCTCGCCGCGGATCACCACGCCGATCGCGACGAAGCCGTCATAGCGGCCGGTTTCCGCCGCCATGGCGATCGCGCCCGGAATCTCGAGCGCGCCGGGTACGGTCAGCACTTCATATTTGTGCCCGGCGTCATCGAGCGCCGCCTGTGCGCCCTCGATCAGCAGGTCGTTCAGTTGGTCGTAGAAGCGCGCTTCGACGATCAGGAATTTCGCCATGGGATGTCCTTCCGGTAATTCTAGAGGTCGATGCGCCGCGTGCCGACGACGGCCAGATCATAGCCGTCGAGGGCAATGAGGCTGGGATGGCTGTTCGTCAACAGCACCATGTCATGCACGCCCATTTCGGCAAGGACCTGCGCGCCAACGCCATAGTCGCGCAGTTCGTCCATGTCGCTCCCGCCGCCGTCGGTCCGCTTGCCGAGCCTGCGGCTGAACGCGTCGGATACCGCCGAATTGATGCCGAGCACGACGATCAGGCCGGTTCCTTCCTCGCTGATGATCTCCATCGCCTTTTCCAGCAGGCCGCTGCGGCGCCCTTCCTGGCCGAACAGGTCGGTGAACGGGTCGACATGGTGCATCCGCACCAGCGTCGGCACCTCCGGATCGATATGCCCTTTCTGCAGGACGATCTGCTCGGTCCGGGTGGCCTTGTTGAAATAGGTGATCGCGGTCCACTCGCCGCCCGCGCGGCTGACGAAACGGGCCTCGGCGCGGCGCTCCACCAGATGGTCGTGTCGCCGGCGATAGGCGATCAGGTCGCGGATCGTGCCGATCTTCAGCCGGTGGCGCTGCGCGAGCGGGATGAGGTCGTCGAGCCGCGCCATCGTGCCGTCGTCGTTCATGATCTCGCAGATCACGCCCGACGGGTTCAGACCAGCGAGGCGCGCGACATCGACCGCCGCCTCGGTATGGCCGGTACGCACCAGCACGCCACCGGGCCGCGCGACCAGCGGAAACACATGGCCGGGGGTGACGATGTCGGCGGCGGCCCGCGCGCCGTCGATCGCCACCGACACGGTGCGCGCCCGGTCGGCGGCGCTGATCCCGGTGGTCACGCCCTCGCGCGCCTCGATCGACACGGTGAACGCGGTTTCGTGCCGCGTGCCGTTGTGCCGGCTCATCAGGTCGAGGCCCAGCTGGTCGACCCGCTCCTTGGTGAGGGCGAGGCATATGAGGCCGCGTCCGTGCGTCGCCATGAAGTTGATCGCGTCGGGCGTCGCCATCTGGGCCGGGATGACGAGGTCGCCTTCATTCTCCCGGTCCTCGTCGTCGACCAGGATGAACATGCGCCCGTTGCGCGCCTCGTTGATGATTTCCTCCGGCGAGGCGAGCGCCGTCCCGCCCTCGCGCCGGTCGAGATAGGTTTCCAGCTTCACCAGCGTGTCCGCCGTCGGGTTCCAGTCCGCCTCGCCCAGGCGGCGCAGGCTGTTGGCGTGCAGGCCCGCCGCGCGGGCGAGGCCCGACCGGGACATGCCCCCTTCGGTAACGAGGGAGCGCAGCGATTCGATCAGTGACTTTGACATGGCAGCCTCTCATGGCGTTGGTCGCCTTGGACCGCGCATATCACACTGCAATGTGATTATTGCAAGATGCAATTCACATCGTTGCGGTAAATCTCATGCACTGGCGGCACGGACGCCCTGCATCCGGTCGAGGTAGCGCGCCAGCACGTCGATCTCGATGTTGATCGGCCGCCCGATCGCGAGCGTGTCGAACGTCGTCACCTCCGCCGTGTGCGGAATGATGTTGATGCCGAAGCGGACGCCCTCGGCCGTGTCGGCGACTTCGTTGACGGTCAGCGATATGCCGTCGAGCGCGACCGATCCCTTGGATGCGATGTGCCGCGCGATCTCCGGCCCGGCGGCGATGGTCAGGCGGATCGAACCGCCCTCCTCGCGCAGGTCCGCGACCCGGCCGACCGCATCGACATGGCCGGTGACGATATGGCCGCCCAGCTCGTCGCCGACCTTCAGCGCGCGCTCCAGGTTCAGGCGGCCGCCTTCTTTCCAAAGGTCCGGCGCGGTCCGCGCCACGCTTTCGGCCGATATGTCGACCGCGAACCAGTCGTTGCCCTTCTCCACCACGGTCAGGCACGCGCCCGAACAGGCGATCGAGGCGCCGATCGCGACTCCGTCCATATCGTATCCGCACCCGATGACGAGGCGCAGGTCGCCCCGTTTCTCGACGCTGCGGATGGTGCCGATGTCGGTGATGATGCCGGTGAACATGCGCTTTCCCTATGGGTTCCGGACGCGGTCGTAAACCTCCAACCGGTCCGGGCCCAGCATCCGGCCGTCGACGGTGCGCCAGCGGCCGTGCGCGTCCGCCAGGCGATCGAGGCCGATCTCGCCGATCGCGGCCCGTCCCTCGCCGATCACTATCGGCGCGCGATAGAGGATCAGGCGGTCGACCAGATCGGCGCGGAGGAATGTGGCGGCGGCCCCGGCTCCCCCTTCGACCAGCAGATGATCGACGGCGGCGAGCGTTGCGATATCCTCCGGCGCGCGGATCGCGGTCCAGCCGTCCGGCGGCGTGCCCGCGCCGAGAAGGACGCGGCGCGGCGAGCGATCGCTGAGGCCGGGGAGGCGGACGTCGAGGCGCGGCGAATCGGCCGCCAGCGTCCCCGATCCGACCAGGATCGCGTCGCTGATCGCACGCAGGAGATGCGCGTGCGCCCGCGCGGCCGGGCCGGTGATCCAGCGGCTCTCGCCATCGGGCCGGGCGATCCGCCCGTCGAGCGACAGGCCGAGCTTCAGCGTGACATGCGGTCGGCCGATCGTCTGCCGCAGGAAGAAACCGGCCATCGCCGCTTGCGCTTCGGCTGCGAGGACGCCCGTTTCGACCGCGATCCCGTGCGCGCGCAGGAAAGCGACGCCCTGCCCGTCAGTGCGCGGATCGGGGTCGGCGGTGGCGACCACCACCCGCGCGATGCCCGACCGCACCAGTACGTCGGTGCAGCGCGGTCCGCGTGGTGACAGATGATAGCAGGGCTCCAGCGTCACATAGGCGGTGGCGCCCCGTGCCCGTTCCATTGCCTCTGCGATGGCGCGGGCCTCGGCATGGGGGCGCCCGCCCGCCTGCGTCCAGCCGCGCCCGACGACCCGGCCGTCCCTGACGATGATGCAGCCGACGCTGGGATTGGGGGTGCTGCGGCCCCGGCCGCGCAGCGACAGCGCGATCGCCGCCGCCATGAACCGCCGGTCAGCCTCCGGGTCTGTCGCGATCACGGGGCCGCCGGAACTTATGGCTGCGCGCTCCCCTTGGTCTCCTTGGCCTCCGCCTTGGCGAGGCGATCGTCCAGCTGCGCGTTGATATATTTCAGCGCTTCCTTGCGGCGGGCGGTGTTGCGGGCCTCATCCTCGCGCCAGTCGATGCCGAAGACGTCGGCGATATGCTGCATTTCCTTCTGCTTCTTGCGCAGGGCGACCTCGCTCTTCGCAAGGTCCATCTTCTGCTGAAGGATGATGGCGGCGTCGGACCGGTTCGCGTCCCAGCTCTGGACGTAGATGATCTTGTTCTGGCGCGGCGCGGTATTCGTCTGGCCGTCGATCACGAACGCCCAGATGATCACCCAGGTCATCGCCGCCGACAGGCCGAGCAGCGGCCATTTGTGGGAGCGCTGCTCCAGGAAATAGCTCCAGAAGTCGCCGAGCGCGCTCTTGGGGGACACAGGACGGGGGAAGATGGCCATCAGCGGAATATAGAGGGGCTTGGCCCGCAATGCAAAGCTGCGAAGAGGCGGCGGCGCCCCTGTCGGCACGCATGCCGGAACGGCCGCCGCCGCCGTACGTCTTTTTCCCGTCGCTGTCCCGTCAGGCGTCGAGGCGGAAGTGGACGGTCATGACCCGGTCGCTCTCCACCGGCACGCCGTCCCGCGTCGCCGGGCGGAAGCGCCAGTGGCGCAGCGCCTGCCGCTGCGTCACCTCCCAGAAGGCGGGGTCGGATGCGAACAGCCTCTCGATCGTCATCACCCGTCCGTCGGCGCCGATATGGACGCGGACGGTGACCTTCCCTTCCGCCTGCGCGCGCTGCATCGCCGGGGGATAATCGGGCTGGAACGCGCGGGCATAACGCGGGTCGGTACCGGCATCGACGAAGACCGGGGTGCGCGGCGGGTCGACGGTCTGCGTACCGGTTCCCGTCTGGCCGGTGCCCGAGGATGGTGTGACCGGAATGTCCGGCAGCTTCGGCAGGTCAAAGGTCGGCTGGTCCGGCAGCTTGGGCAGGGTGATCGTCGCTACCGGATGGTCGATGGTGCGGGGCGGCGGTGTTTCGTCGATCGTCGGGGGTGGCGGCGGGGGATCGGCGGGCACCGGATAGGTCTGCATGATCCCGGTCTTCACGCTGTCGACCAGTTCCTTCGGCATCAGCATGATGGCGCCGATCACCACGGCATGGACGGCGATGGCGCCGCCGATGCCGAACGGGGATCGGCGACTTCCCTGATAGCCTGTGTGCAGCGAATGGACAGGCGACTGACGGACAGACTGCATGGCATCACTCCCTTGGTGCGACCCTGCACGCGCAACCGGACGCGGCAGTGGCAAGGAAATGATACATCATAACGTTTCGCGTGCAAGCGCGTTGCGCACGGTATGCTTTCCGCGCTGTGCGGGCGCTCAGGCGACGGCGTTCAGGCGGGCGATCGCAGCATCCCGGCCGATGATCGGGAGCAGCCGGCTCATGTCCGGCCCCTGATCCCGGCCGGTCAGCGCGAGGCGCAGCGGGTGAAACAATGCGCGTCCCTTCCGGCCGGTGTCCGCCTTCAGTGCGTCGGTCAGCGCCTTCCACACCGTCTCGTCGAACGGCAGTGCTGTCAGGACCGCCGCCGCCTGCATCAGGAAGGCGCGATCCTCGTCCTCCATCCCGGGTGCCGTGACCGGGCCGGTCACCACCGACCACCAGTCGGCCGCTTCGGTAACGGTCCGGCAATTGGGGCGGATCGCGTCCCATCCGGCTGCGTCCATGCCCCCCGGCAACCGGTCACGGACCGCGTCGAAGGACAAGGCGTGGACGATCTTCTCGTTCAGGGTCGCTAGTTCCGCCTCGTCGAACCGCGCGGGCGCGCGGCCGAACCGGCTGAAGTCGAGGGCGGCGGTCAGCGGGGCTGCGTCGGTGAACGGCTCGACCGGATCGCTGGTGCCCAGACGCGCGAGCAGGGAGACGACGGCCATCGGCTCCAGCCCCTGTTCGCGGAAGGCGGAGACGCCAAGCGACCCCAGCCGCTTGGACAGCTTCCCCTCCGCGCCGGTCAGCAACGCCTCGTGCGCGAAGGCCGGCGGGGCGGCCCCCAGTGCGGCGAACATCTGCAGTTGCACGGCGGTGTTCGACACATGATCCTCACCGCGCACGACATGGGTGATGCCCATGTCGATGTCGTCGATGACGGAAGGCAGCATGTAGAGCCAGCTGCCGTCCTCCCGCCGCACGACCGGATCCGACAGCAGCTTCGGGTCGAAATGCTGGTCGCCGCGGATCAGGTCGGTCCAGGCGATCGGCGTGTCATGATCCAGCCGGAAGCGCCAGTGCGGCTTGCGGCCCTCCGCCTCCAGCGCTGCCCGCTCGCCATCGGTCAGCGCCAGCGCGGCGCGATCGTAGACCGGCGGCATTCCGCGCCCCAGCAGCACCTTGCGCCGCAGGTCCAGTTCCTGCGCCGTCTCATAGGCGGGGTAGATGCGCCCGGCCACACGGAGTGCCGTGAACCGCGCCTCATAAAGCGCGAAGCGCTCCGACTGCTTCACTTCCGCGTCGGGTATCAGGCCGAGCCAGCCGAGGTCGGCGCGGATCGATGCGGCATATTCCGCCCGCGAACGCTCGGCATCGGTATCGTCGAGACGCAGCAGGAACCGCCCGCCATTCTTCCGCGCCCACATCCAGTTGTGGAGCGCGGCGCGGATGTTGCCGACATGCAGATGCCCGGTGGGCGATGGCGCGAAGCGGGTAACGGTCATGACGTCAGCCTGGATGTCCGGATCAAGATGTGCGGAAGGCGTTGGTGATCGGATAGCGGCGGTCGCGGCCGAAATTGCGCGTGCCCAGCTTCACGCCCGGGGGCGACTGGCGGCGCTTGTATTCGGCGATGTAGAGCAGGCGCTCGATCCGTACGACCGTATCGCGGTCAAAGCCGCGCGCGACCAGCTGGTCCACCGACAGCTCCTCCTCGACCAGCCCGTGCAGCAGCGGGTCGAGCACTTCATAGGGCGGCAGGCTGTCCTCGTCCTTCTGGTCCTCGCGCAGTTCGGCGCTCGGCGGCTTCGTGATCACCCGCTCGGGCATCACCGGGCCGGACGGGCCCAGCGCCAGGCTCGGCACGTTCCCGTTGCGCCAGCGCGACAGGTCGAACACCGTCGTCTTGTACGCGTCCTTCAACACCGAATAGCCGCCGGCCATGTCGCCGTAGATGGTGGCGTAGCCGACCGACATCTCGCTCTTGTTGCCGGTGGTCAGCAGCATGTGGCCGAACTTGTTGCTGAGCGCCATCAAGGTGACCCCCCGGATACGCGACTGGATATTCTCCTCGGTCAGGTCGCGGTTGCGGCCGGAAAAGACCCCTGCCAGCATCGCGTCGAACGCGCCGACGGCGGGCTCGATCGGCACGGTGTCGAGCCGCACGCCCAGCAGCCGCGCGCATTCCGCCGCGTCGTCCAGGCTGTCCTGGCTGGTGAAGCGCGACGGCATCATCACGCACCACACCCGCTCGGCGCCCAGCGCATCGACCGCGACGGCGGCGGACAGGGCGCTGTCGATGCCGCCGGACAGGCCCAGCACCACACCCGGGAAGCGGTTGCGGTTCACATAGTCGCGCAGGCCCAGCACCATCGCATTGTAGATGTCGGCCGGATAGGGATCGAGCACATGGCATTCCCCCGGCACACAGTGCCAGGCGCCGCTGCGCTTCTCCCAGCGCGTCAGCACCAGCGCCTCTTCCCAGTCGGGCAGCTGGTGCGGAACGGAAAGGTCGGCGGCAAGGATGAAGGAGGAGCCGTCGAACACCAGCTCGTCCTGCCCGCCGACGCGGTTGAGGTAGATGATCGGCAGGCCCGTTTCCTGCACCCGCGCGGAACAGACGCCCTTCAGCCGGTGGTCGTCCTTGTTGATCTCATAGGGGCTGCCGTTCGGGCTGATCAGGATTTCCGCGCCCTCCGCCTTCAAATGGGCGGTGACGAACGGGAACCAGATGTCCTCGCAGATCGGCAGGCCCAGCTTCACGCCGCGGAATTCGACGGGCTTGGGCAGCGGGCCGGGGGCGAACAGGCGTTTCTCGTCGAACGTGCCGTAATTGGGCAGCTCGCGTTTCTGCCGTACCGCAACGATCTCGCCGCCGTCGAGCAACGCGACGACGTTGAACAGCACGCCCTGCGCGGGCACGACCGTGCCGACCAGCATCGCCGGGCCGCCGTCCGCAGTCGCGCGGGCAAGGCGCAGCAACTCCTCGCCCGCCCGCTCGACCAGCGCGGGCTTCAGCACCAGGTCTTCGGGCGGATAGCCGATCAGCTGGAGCTCGGGATAGACGATCAGATCGGCCTCCATCGCCCGCGCGCGCCAGGCGAGCATCGCGTCGGCATTGGCGGTGAGGTCGCCCACGGACTGCGTCATCTGGGCAAGGGCTATCGTCAGGCGATCGGTCATGATCGGGCCTTAGAGCCTGATCGTTTGAGGTGGAAGCGCTTTGCGCGTTCGACTGGCATGTCGACGCGCGCATCAAACCGTCGCGACCGGCGCTGGTCCGGGCATTTTCACCGGGCGGGCAAAAGCGGCTTTGCAGCGGGCGACGACGCGGCTAAAGGGGCGCCGGATCACCGTCACAGAACCGTCACCGGGGACATTTTCCATGAAATTGATGACCGGCAACTCGAACCTGCCGCTCGCCCGCGCGATCGCCGACTATGTCGAGCTGCCGCTCACGAACGCCAGCGTCCGCCGCTTCGCCGATGAGGAAGTGTTCGTCGAGGTGCATGAGAATGTACGCGGCGAGGACGTGTTCCTGATCCAGTCGACCAGCTACCCCACCAACGACAATCTGATGGAACTGCTGATCATGATCGATGCGCTCAAGCGCGCGTCGGCCAAGCGGATCACGGCGGTCCTCCCCTATTTCGGCTATGCGCGGCAGGACCGGAAGCCGGGTCCGCGCACGCCGATTTCGGCCAAGCTGGTGGCGAACATTATCACCACGGCGGGCGCCAACCGCGTGCTGTCAGTCGACCTCCACGCCGGTCAGATCCAGGGCTTCTTCGACATTCCTACCGATAACCTGTTCGGTGCGCCGGTGATGTCGGCCGATATCCAGGCGCGCTTTGGCGATCGCAACATCACGGTCGTCTCGCCGGATGTCGGCGGCGTGGTGCGCGCCCGCGCACTGGCCAAGCGACTCGACAACGCCCCCCTCGCCATCGTCGACAAGCGCCGCGAGCGCGCGGGCGAGTCGGAGGTGATGAACATCATCGGCGACGTGAAGGGCCGCTTCTGCATCCTGATCGACGACATCGTCGATTCGGCCGGCACGCTGTGCAACGCGGCGGCCGCGCTCAAGGATGCCGGGGCGGAGGGCGTCGTCGCCTATGTAACGCATGGTGTCCTGTCCGGCGGCGCGGTGGCCCGCGTCGATGCGTCGCAACTCACCGAACTGGTGATCACCGATTCGATCCTGGCGACGGAGGCCGTGGGCGCCAGCAAGCACATCCGGCAGCTGCCGATCGCGCCGCTGCTGGGCGAGGCGATCAAGCGGATCGCGGACGAAAGCTCGGTTTCCAGCCTTTTCGACTGAGCCGTTCCTCGGCTGGCCGGACGCGCCTGCAGTCGCGCCGCGCGACTTCTCCCGATCGGTTTCCCTGGTTGTCAGGCGAAGCTGAGATAGAGTGCCGGCATCGCCAGCAACATCGCGACCGCGGCGGTTATCCGCTGGCCCTTCGTGATGCCCAGTGGCCTGTCCGCCCACACCGGTGGAAAGGCGAGGAAGGCGATCACGAACAGCATGACGGCGATCGCTGCGGCATGGGCGAACGGCTGGTCCTGCCGCAGGGCAAGGCCGCCGAACAAGGCGATAAAGCTCAAGATCCAACCCAGCGCGGCCACGCGACTCTCTTTTCCGTCAGTGCCCTCATTCTAGGACCGGCTGCCTAATTTCCCGTATCGCGGGCGGTGCCGGATCAGATCGCGAGCGCAAGCTGCTCGCCGCCATTGCCCTCGCCATTGCCGGTACCATCGGGCTCATCCTCCAGATTGTGGATGCCCAGGCCCAGCAGGCGCGCGCCCATGCGCAGCGGCAATTGCGCGCGCAGCAGCGCCCGACCGGTTTCCGTCAGCAACGCAGGGTCGCGCACGCTTCCTGCAAAGGAACGCGATCGGGTGATGATCGCAAAATCGGCGAACTTGATCTTCAGGGTTACGGTGCGGCCATAGGAGCGGCTCTTCCCGATCCGGTCCCACAGGCGGGCCGCGATCCGGTCCAGTTCGGCGATCAGTTCGGCTTCGCCGGTCAGGTCGGTGAAGAATGTGTCCTCGACGCTCACTGACTTGCGGTTCTCGCGCGCGTGGACCGGCCGGTCGTCCCGTCCGCGCGCTGCCCAGTAATAGAATTGCGCCGCCTTGCCGAAATGCTGCTGGAGGAAGGGGAGCGGCCGGGCGCGCAGGTCGGCGCCGCTCTCGATGCCCAGTGCCTGCATCCGCCGCGCCGTCACCGGGCCGATGCCGTGGATGCGCTTCACCGGCATCGCCGCGATGAACGCCGCACCTTCGGATGGTCGGACGACGCACAGGCCATCGGGCTTGTTCTGGTCCGACGCCAGCTTGGCGATCAGCTTGTTGTAGGAAACCCCGGCCGACGCGGTGAGGCCGGTTTCCGCACGGATCATCCGGCGGATGGTCTCCGCCACCTCTGTCGCGGACGCGATGCCGGGGATGTTCTGCGTGACGTCCAGATAGGCCTCGTCGAGCGAGAGCGGCTGGATGATATCGGTGAACCGCTCGAATATCGCGCGGATCTGGCCCGATACCGCGCGATAGACGTCAAAACGGGCGGGCGCGAAGATGAGGTCGGGGCACAGCCGCCGCGCCCGCGCGCCCGGCATCGCCGACCGGACGCCGAAGGTGCGCGCCTCATAGCTGGCGGCGGCGACCACGCCGCGCGGTCCCGCCCCGCCCACGGCGACCGGTTTGCCGCGCAGTTCGGGGTGGTCCCGTTGCTCGACCGACGCATAGAAGGCATCCATGTCGATATGGATGATCTTGCGGACCGGCGGCGGATCGGCGGACTCGTCCATGTCCGCTTCCCTCTAGCAGACCGAAGGAGATGAACATAGAGAGAACAGATGGGCAGTTCGCTCAGGTCCTGACCTAGGTGTTTAGTCCCGCGGAGTGATGATACGGATGATCATCCTATTTGGCGGGAGGCGCTATAGGGCAGGTTTTGCACGGCAGCGCCCGCACGACAGAGGTGGTCCGTCGAGGGATACTGCGGGGTGAAGAAAGCATAAGGGCGCGGGCGAAGCGCCATGGGGCCGAAGGCCGTTCATTCCACCGTGCTCACGCCTGAGGAGGAAGCGATGATCGTGACCTTCCGGGGCCATACGCTGCTGTCGCTATGTCGCACGCATCCGGACAGAAGAACCCGAACGCTTCAAAATCGACGCGTATCACCACTCCGTGGGACTAAACCGCTAGAAATCCGGCTTTTCGTAGTGGGCAGGCGGCGTGATCACCTCCATCCGTTCCGAAAGCAGCGGGCGGAAGGACGGGCGTGACTTGAACCCCGCATACCAGCGCCGGACCGGATCGTGGCCCATCCAGTCGACACCGCCCAGATAATCGGCAACCGACAGGTGAGCGGCCGCCGCGATGTCGGCAAGGCTGAGCGTCCCGCCCGCCATCCAGGCGCGGTGGTCGAGCAGATAGTCCATATAGTCCATATGGGCGTTCGCGCGCTTCATCGCCTCCCGCAACACACCGCCGTCCGGCGCCATGCGATGGACAAGGCGCTTCTTCATCCGCTCGTGCAGCAGCGGCGCGACGACATCGCCGTAGAAGACCTGATCGAAGAAGGCGACCAGACGCCGCACCTCCGCCCGGCCGGCGGCAGCGCCGGCGATCAGCGGCACGCGCTCCACCGTCTCCTCGAAATATTCGCAGATCGCCTGACTGTCGATCAGGGTGACGTTCGTCCCCTCTTCAACCATGACAGGCGTCGTCCCGGCGGGATTGAGATCGAGGAATTCGTCACGCCCAAGCCAGGGCGATTCGCGCACCAGGTCGTAGGCGACGCCCTTCTCGCCCAGCAGCAACCGGACCTTGCGGGAAAAGGGACAGAGGGGGAACTGGTAGAGCTGCCACATGGAAGCTCCCGTGTAGGCGCGGGCGACAAAAGGGGAAAGGGGGCGAGCGGGAAAACTTGTCCGTGAAGCGATGGATGCCCCGCACGCTACAGCAACCGGTCCTGCCGGGGGGCCTCCCGTCCGGCGCGGGGCAGAACGGAGCCATCGATCCACGGAATATCCGGCTTCCTGTGCTGGAACAGTTCGGCGAGCGTCAGTATCTGGAGGCGCGGATAGCTCTTGCCCGTGGCTTCGGCGTGAAAGCGGCCGACCGCCGCGGCCTCCGTCTCCATCGGCCGGGACGGCATCGCCGCGCTGATGAACACGCCAATCGGCGCCTTCTCCCGCTCCATCGCACTGTGAAGATCGCGGATCATGTGGACGCCGACATGACGGCCGCCCTTCACCGACACCAACGCCTTTTCCGTCCTGCGGCCATCCGGCTTGAAATAGATGATCCCGTCTATGCCCCCGTCAGCCCCCTTGCGCCTACCACCATAAGGGAGCGCATCGACCATCGAGACCGCCCACCACTGGAACTGGTACTTGTCCCGCTCGGCCAGATCGAGCGCGGCGGACAAATCCTTGGGCGTCCCCTCGACGGTGAACATGATACCGGGAAACGCGTCGCGCATACGCTTCTCGATCAGGCTGATGGCCAGATGGGTGATGTCGATGCCGACCCATCGCCGGTCAAGCCGCTGCGCCGCGTGAATGGCCGTGCCGCAACCGCAGAACGGGTCCAGCACCACATCGCCCTCGTTCGAAGAGGCGGCGATGATGCGTTCGAGTAGGCCAAGCGGCTTTTGAGTTGGATAGCCAAGACGTTCTTGCGCCTGCGAGTTGAGTGCCCGAATGTCTTCCCATAACGCCTGAGCCGGCATGCCCTTTGCTTCGTCAAGAAAGCGCTTCAGACGGATGCCGCCATTCCGTGTGAAATGTAGCCGCCCCTCCCAATCGAGTCGTTCCATGCTTTCCGGAGGCAAGCGCCAGAGAGACCTGCACCCCTTATACTCATAATCATAACCACCCCCGGACAACCCCTTTGCCGTGAGGTTGTCATCCATCCAGCGTCGGCCATCGGGATCAAGGTTCCGAAAGCGCGCGACATAATCGTCGGTGTAAGGCAAAAAAACATCATTCCATACGCGTCGCTGCCCACGGGCGTAGAAAAGAATGATATCGGTATTTCGTCCGAAACGACCGGAATCATTGTGGGCGCTTGTTCGTTTCCATGTGATCTCGTTGACGAAGCGATCGGACCCGAACACCGCATCGAGCAGCAGCTTCAGATAGTGGCTCGCCGTCGGATCGCAGTGGAGATAGAGGCTGCCGGTCGGCTTGAGCAGGCGATGCATCTCGATCAGGCGGATCGCCATCATCGACAGATACGCCATCATGTCGTTGTCGCCCAGGAAGCTGCGCATCGCCCGAAGAAGATCGAATGCGCGCGTGTTTCCGGAGCGCGCGACCTGATCGAAGGCATCCTCCGCCTTTCCGTTCCAGTGCCAGGTATCCTCGAACGCCTGGATCTGGGCGTTGCTGTCCTGCCCGGCCGGGGACTTGAAGAGGATATTGTAGTTCGCGTTCGAGTTGAACGGCGGGTCGAGGTAGATCAGGTCGACGCTCGCGTCATCGATATGCGCGCGCATCACGTCGAGATTGTCGCCATAATAGAGATGATTGGTCATCGCCCTTGCCCCCCGGCTGTGCGGGCGCGATGCTGGCGAAAGGCGTGGGAGCGGACGAGCCGGTTATCGAACCGTTTTGCTCGCGATGCCGGGAAAGCATGTCCGCTTCGGCGCAAAGGGAACCGCAGGCCATGGAACCGGGTTTTGAGCGAATGGGAAGAGGATGAGACGGGCCATGTCCTCGCGCTTCTGGATCGCTTCGGCCTTCGTGATGGCGGGAAGCATTGCCACCGGCGTCAGCCTTGGCGGCTTTGCGAGCGGCCATGACGCGGGCGGCGCATGGCGTGAGCGACCCGGCTACGCTGCGGACGATGCCTCCATATCGGACACCAGCCTGGGCGTGCAATTGATAGAGAACCCGCCCTCTCCATTCACCGACGGGCCGACCGAGCCGGTCGTCTGCAAGGGATGCGGGCCGACATTGGCGGAACGGCAGATGAGCGCCGACGCCTTTGTCACCAGTACCGACGATCCGTGGCTGCGCGACTACGAAACACAGCGCGAACCGGCGGGCGAACCGGCCGCGATCGCGCTGCCCGAAACGCTGCCGCCCCACGGCATTTCGTCTCCGCCACCTGTACGGCCCACCCTGCCGCCCGCGTCCGCGCCAATGAGCGGCGGAAGCGGAGGGTCGGTGATCGCAGCGGCGGAAACGACGCTCCAGTAGTCGGCCGTTATTCGGCGGCGACCGCCGCCCGGCTGTCGCTCAGCGGATATTCGAGGCGGCTGACCATCTCCTTCGGACATACCTGCCAGATATGGTCGCGCCAGCGATCCCAGTCATCGAGGACAGTGTTCGACCAGCGGCTGTCGGTCGTCACCGCATGCTCGGCGATCAGCGACTTCAGACGCGCCTCCCAATAATCGCTGTCGAGCCGCTGCCACACGATGCTCTCCGGATTGGCGCGGCTCGGGAAGGTGCCGTGCTCGTCCAGAACGAAAGCCATGCCGCCGGTCATGCCAGCGCCGAAGTTCGCGCCCGTCTCGCCCAGGATAACCGCTGTACCGCCGGTCATATATTCGCAACCGTTGGCGCCGCAGCCCTCGACGACCACTTCGGCACCCGAGTTGCGGACGGCGAAGCGCTCACCCGCCTGCCCCGCCGCGAACAGCTTGCCGCTGGTCGCGCCATAGAGGACGGTGTTGCCGATAATCGTGTTGTTGCGGCTGTCGAGCGGTGAGGAGACCATCGGCCGCACCGAGATGATGCCGCCGGACAGGCCCTTGCCGACATAGTCGTTCGAATCGCCGAACACCTCGAGCTTGATACCCTTGCACAGGAAGGCGCCGAGCGACTGGCCCGCCGAACCCCGCAGACGCACGGTGACATGACCGTCAGCGAGCGCCGACATGCCGAACTTCTCGGTGATCCGGGCCGACAGGCGCGTGCCCACGGCGCGATGCGTGTTGCGCACCGTATAGGTGAGCTGCATCTTCTCGCCGCGCTCGAACACAGCCTTCGCGTCTGCGATCATCTGCGCATCGAGGCTGTCGGGCACCTCGTTCCGCCAGGTATCGAGCGTGAACCGGCGCTCATGGTCGGGCGCATCCACCTTTGCCAGGATCGGGTTGAGGTCGAGGTCATCGAGATGCTCGGCGCCACGACTGACCTGACGCAGCAGTTCGGTGCGTCCGACCACCTCGTCGAGGCTGCGGAAGCCCAGACGCGCCAGAATCTCCCGCACTTCCTCCGCGATGAAGGTCATCAGGTTGATGACCTTCTCCGGCGTGCCGGTGAACTTGGCGCGCAGCCTCTCGTCCTGCACGCACACGCCTACGGGGCATGTGTTGGAATGACACTGGCGCACCATGATGCAGCCCATGGCGACGAGGGACAGGGTGCCGATGCCGAACTCCTCCGCGCCCAGGATCGCCGCGATCACGATATCGCGGCCGGTCTTGAGCCCGCCGTCGGTGCGCAGTTTCACCCGGTGGCGCAAGCCGTTGAGTGTCAGGACCTGATTGGCTTCGGAAAGGCCCATTTCCCATGGCGTACCGGCATATTTGATGCTGGTCTGCGGGGACGCGCCGGTACCGCCGACATGGCCGGCGATCAGGATGACGTCCGCATGCGCCTTCGCCACGCCCGCCGCGACCGTGCCGATGCCAGCCTGGCTGACCAGCTTTACGCAAACGCGCGCGCGCGGGTTGATCTGCTTGCAGTCGTAGATGAGCTGCGCCAGATCCTCGATCGAGTAGATGTCGTGGTGCGGCGGCGGCGAGATCAGCATCACGCCGGGCGTCGAATGGCGCAGCCGGGCGATGAACTCGGTCACCTTGAAGCCGGGAAGCTGGCCACCCTCACCGGGCTTGGCGCCCTGCGCGACCTTGATCTCGATCTCCTCGGCGGAGCCCAGATATTCCGCATGAACGCCGAAGCGGCCCGACGCGATCTGCTTGATCACCGAGTTCGCGTTGTCGCCATTCTCATAAGGCTTGAAGCGGATCGCATCCTCACCGCCCTCACCCGACACCGCCTTGGCGCCGATACGGTTCATGGCGATCGCCAGCGTCTCGTGCGCCTCCGGGGAGAGGGCGCCCAGCGACATGCCCGGGGTCACGAACCGCTTGCGGATTTCGGTGATCGCCTCGACCTCGTCGATCGGCACCGCCTCCCGCGCGAAGTTGAACTCGAGGAGATCGCGCAGATAGACCGGCGGCAGGTCGCGGACGCCGCGCGAGAACTGGAGGTAGGTCGAGAAGCTGTCGGTCGCGACCGCCGTCTGGAGGAGATGCATGAGCTGCGCCGAATAGGCATGGCTCTCCCCTCCGTTGCGCTGGCGATAGAAGCCGCCGATCGGCAGCTTCGTCACCGCCTCGTCATAGGCGGCCGTGTGGCGCAGCGTCGCGCTGTAGTGGAGCGAGGTATAGCCCTCCCCCGAAATCTTCGATGGCATGCCCGGGAACAGGTCGTTGACCAGTGCACGGGACAGGCCGACCGCCTCGAAATTATAGCCGCCGCGATAGGAGCTGACGACGGCAATGCCCATCTTCGACATGATCTTGAGGAGACCCTCGTTGATCGCCGTCCGATAGCGGCCGATGCAGCTGTCGATGTCCATGCCGCCGAACAGGCCGCGCGCCTGACGATCGGCGATGCAGGCCTCCGCCAGATAGGCGTTCACCGTCGTCGCGCCGACGCCGATCAGCACCGCGAAATAATGGGTGTCGAGGCATTCGGCCGAGCGCACGTTGATCGAGGCGTAGGACCGCAGCCCCTTGCGCACCAGATGCGTGTGGACGGCGGCGGCCGCCAGCACCATCGCGATGCCGACGCGATCCGGCCCCGAATGCTCGTCCGTCAGGAACAGTTCGGTCCGCCCTTCACGCACCGCCTGCTCCGCCTCCTCACGAATGCGGGCAATCGCCTTGCGCAATTCCTCATGCGTGCCGTGCGCGGCGAAGGTGCAGTCGATATCGGCAACCGCCGGACCGAAATGCGCCTTCAGCCGCGTCCACTCGCCCGAGGTCAGGACCGGCGAATCGAGCACCAGAACGTTCGCGTTCTGCGCGTCCTCTTCCAGGATGTTGGCGAGGTTGGAGAAGCGCGTCTTCAGGCTCATCACGTGCCGCTCGCGCAGGGAGTCGATCGGCGGGTTCGTGACCTGACTGAAGTTCTGGCGGAAGAAATGGCTGATCGTGCGCGGCTTGTCCGAGATGACGGCAAGCGGCGTGTCGTCGCCCATCGAGCCGACGGCCTCCTTCGCGTCCTCGACCATCGGGCTGAGGATCAGTTCCAGATCCTCGAGCGTCAGGTTGGCGGCGACCTGCCGCCGCATCAGTTCCGCCCGCTCCCAGTACGGCAGCGCATCGGGCGCGGCCGGGGGCAGGTCATCGACCGCCAGGAACGCACTGACGAGGTCCGCATAGGGCCGCTCGGCCGCGATACGATCCTTGATCGCGCGATCGTCGTAGATCTCGCCTTCCATCAGGTCGACGGCGATCATCTCGCCCGGGCCCATGCGGCCCTTGCGCAGCACGGTCGCCTCCGGAACCACCACCATCCCGGTCTCCGATCCGACGATCAGCAGATTGTCGGCGGTCTGGGTATAGCGCAGCGGACGCAGCGCGTTGCGGTCGACACCGGCCACGACCCAGCGGCCGTCGGTCATCGCCAGCGCGGCGGGGCCGTCCCACGGTTCCATCACGGACGCGAGGTAATTGTACATGTGGAGATGCGCGTCGGGCGTGCCGTTGGCGGAACCCTCCTGCTGCCACGCCTCCGGCACCAGCATGATCTTCGCGGTCGGCGCGTCGCGCCCCGCGCGGCAGATCGCCTCGAACACGGCGTCCAGCGCGGCGGTGTCGGACGCGCCTGCCGGGATCACCGGCTTGATATCCTCCGACTGCTCGCCGAAGGCCAGAGCCGCCATCTTGATCTCGTGGCTCTTCATCCAGTTCTTGTTGCCGCGGATCGTGTTGATCTCGCCATTGTGGGCGAGCGTGCGGAACGGCTGAGCCAGCCACCATTGCGGGAAGGTGTTGGTCGAATAGCGCTGGTGGAAGATCGCGACGCGGCTCTCGAACCGGTCGTCCTGAAGGTCCGGATAGAAGACCGACAGCGACTCCGCGAGGAACAGCCCCTTGTAGATGATCGAGCGGCAGGACAGCGAGCAGATGTAGAAATCGTTGATCTGCGCGGCGATCACCTTCTTCTCGATCCGGCGGCGGATGAGGTAGAGGTCCTTTTCGAACTCGGTCGTGTCGCGTTCCTCGGGCATCGGCCCGGCGATCATGATCTGCTCGATCTCCGGCCGGGTACGCTGCGCCTTCTCACCGATGACGGAAACGTCGACCGGCACCTGGCGCCAGCCATAGATCTTGTAGCCCGCCTCGATGATCTCCGCCTCGACGATGGTGCGGCAGGTTTCCTGCGCGCCAAGGTCGGTGCGCGGCAGGAACACCATGCCGACGGCGAGGCGGTTGGGCAGCGGCTTGTGTCCGGCATCGGCGATCGCGTCGTCGAAGAAACGGACGGGCAGGTCGACGTGAATACCCGCGCCGTCGCCGGTCTTGCCGTCGGCATCGACGGCGCCACGGTGCCAGACCGCCTTCAGCGCGTCGATGGCGCTCACCACCACACGGCGGGATGCCTTGCCGTCCGTCGCCGCAACCAGGCCGACGCCGCAGGCATCGCCTTCCGATTCCGGGTGGTACATGCCTTCGCGGGCGATGCGCGCGCGTTCCTCGGTGTTCGCCATGAAGGGAGTGTGGGCCATCAACGCCTCCTCTTTAATCCGTTCGGTTCGAGCCTGTCGCGTTTCCTCTCCCCCGTTCTCGACAAGCTCGAACCGAACGGTGGGAATATGATCAGGTCAGGCGGCGACCTTCTCGCTCGCCTTCGCGACCTTCTTCGCCTTCAGATAGGCGTGCATGTGGTCGGTCACGTCGCGACCGTCGCGGATCGCCCAGACCACCAGCGAAGCGCCACGGACGATGTCGCCGGCGGCGAACACGCCATCCATGCTGGTCATCATCGTGCGATGGTCGACGCGCAGCGTGCCCCAACGGGTGACGGACAGATCATCCGCGCCGAACAGCTTGGGCAGTTCCTCCGGATCGAAACCCAGCGCCTTGATCACCAGATCGGCCGGAATCGAATATTCGCTGCCCGGATCCGGCTCCGGCGCGCGACGGCCGGATGCGTCGGGCTGGCCGAGGCGCATCTTCGTTACCTTGACGCCGGTCACCTTGTCGGTGCCCTCGAAGGCGATGGGGGCCGAGAGCCAGACGAACTCGACGCCCTCCTCCTCCGCGTTGGCGACCTCGCGCTGCGAGCCGGGCATATTCTCCCGGTCGCGGCGATACAGGCACTTCACAGAGCGCGCGCCCTGGCGGATGGACGTGCGTACGCAATCCATCGCGGTGTCGCCGCCGCCAATGACGACGACATCCTTGTCCTTCGCGAACAGAGAGCCATCCTCATGCTCCGGCACATGGTCGCCAAAGCTCGCCTTGTTGGAAGCGGTGAGGAAGTCGAGCGCCTTCACGACACCCGGCGCGCCGACGCCGGGCGCTCGGATGTCACGCGCCTTGTAGACACCGGTCGCGATCAGGATCGCGTCGTGCCGCTCCCGCAACTCCTCAAGGGTTGCGTCACGACCGACCTCAAAGCCCTCGTGGAAGACGATGCCGCCGTCTTTCAGGCGCTGGATGCGGCGCATGACCACGTCCTTCTCCAGCTTGAAGCCGGGGATGCCGTAGGTCAGCAGGCCGCCCGCGCGGTCGTGCCGGTCGTAGACGTGCACCTCATAACCCGCGGCGCGCAGATATTCGGCGGTGGTGAGGCCGGCCGGGCCAGCACCGATGACGCCGACGGACTGGCCGCGATCGGGGCCCGCGACCAGCGGCTCGACCCAGCCTTCCTTCCAGGCGGTGTCGGTGATGTATTTCTCGACGCTGCCGATGGTGACAGCGCCGTGGCCGGAGAACTCGATGACGCAATTGCCCTCGCACAGACGATCCTGCGGGCAGATCCGGCCGCAGATCTCCGGCATCGTCGAGGTCTGGTTGCTCAGCTCATAGGCCTCCCGCAACCGCCCCTCCGCCGTCAGCCGCAGCCAGTCGGGAATGTGGTTGTGAAGCGGGCAATGGGTCGAGCAATAGGGCACGCCGCATTGCGAACAGCGCGACGCCTGCTCCGTCGCCTTGTCGGTCACGAATGTGCGGCTGATCTCGTTGAAGTCCGCGGCACGATCAGCGGCGGCGCGCTTCTCGGGATAGGCCTGCCCGGTGCCCACGAATTTCAACATTGGAGTATCAGCCATACGTGCGTCCCTTCTCTCTGCCGCGCGGTTAGCGCGGAAAAGCCCGGGAGTCACGGAAATAATCGCATTAAGGTAAGCTATATTGACCTATAATGCCCCTCAACCTTCCTATTCATTCATTTCACCGAAATAATCTTGCCCAATTTACGGCCGATTCGGTCCTAAAAACTCAGAAGCCAGAACGATGCGGCGGTTCCGGCGACGATTCGGTACCAGGCGAATGGCGCAAAGCCGTGCTTCGACACGATGCCGACGAACCATTTGATGACGAGGATCGCCACCACGAACGACACCAGGAAACCGAGACCGATTTCCGTCCAGCCGACGCTGGCGGAGGTCAGCTTGTCATGGTTCTTGACCAGTTCCAGGGCGGTTGCGCCCAACATGGTCGGAATCGCGAGGAAGAAGCTGAACTCCGCCGCCGTGCGCCGCTCGACGCCCAGCGTGAGTGCGCCCATGATCGTCGCGCCGGAGCGGCTGACGCCCGGGATCATGGCAAGGCACTGGATGAAGCCGATGCCGATGACCCGCACAAGCGGGATATCGGCGATGCCCACGATGGTCGTTGCCCCGATCAGTCGCTCAATGATCAGAATGGCGATGCCGCCCACGATCAGCGCAATCGCGACGACGATCGGTTCCCCTAGAAGCACCTCGATATAATTGTGCAGGGCAAGGCCGATCACCGCTGCCGGAATGAATGCGATGACGAGATTGCGCAGGAACCGCCACGACACCGCGTTGCCCTGGATAAGGCCCATCGCCACCGCCCAGAAGGTGCGCCAGTAGAGCACGACGACCGCCAGGATCGCGCCCAGTTGGATGACGACGTTGAACATCGCCCATTCGGACGCATTGTAGCCGAGCAGTTCGCTTGCCAGGATCAGATGCCCGGTCGAGGACACCGGAAGGAATTCCGTCAGGCCCTCGACAATGCCGAGCAGGATGACGGTGATATAGTGCATGTCCATGCCGTGCTAGCGCTCCGTTGCGGCGGGGCGATTGCCCCGGCGGTTCATGACTGGCCGGATGGGCGTGCCCATGGCACGCCCGGCTTTGCATTCGCGAAAAGGGTCAGGCCTGCGCCCGCCCGGCAAAACGGCCGTGGCGGCGATAGGCGACCAGCCAGCGCTCGGCGACGGCGGCAAGCGGCGTCGGCACGATGCCGAGCGCATCGAGGCCGGATGCGCCCGACGCGACGACATTGTCCTTCGCCAGCATCTTGAGCTGATCACGGGTGATGGGACCGCCGGGCAGCAGTGTGAGCACGGACGCGAGCGGCGCCGGCACAGGCAGAAACGCGCGTTCACGGCCGATCGCCTTCGCGATAAACGCATTTACCTGCGCCATGGACAGGATCGCCGGACCGCCAAGCTCATAGGTCCGGGCGGCATGGCCATCCTCCAGCGCCGCTGCCGCGATGGCGCGGGCGACGTCGACGACATAGACCGGCTGGAATTTCGTCTGCCCGCTGATCACCGGCACGACGGGGGCCATGCGGACGAGTTGCGCGAAGCGGTTGGTAAACCCGTCCTCCCGGCCGAAGATGATCGACGGACGGATGATCGTGGCGTCGGGGAATGCTGCGCGGACCGCCGCCTCACCCTCGCCCTTGCTGCGGCCATAGGCCGATTCGCTCTGAGCATCCGCGCCGATCGCGGACATATGGACCAGAGCAGTCGCGCCCGCTGCGGTCGCGGCCCGCGCCACCGTCTGCGCACCCGCGACATGAACGGCATCGAAATTGCCGGAAAGGATACCCACAAGATTGATGACCACGTCGGCGCCGGCCACCGCATTCGCGACACTGCTAGGCTTCGTGATGTCGGCGCTAACAAGCTGCACCTGACCAAGGCCAGCGAGCGGCTTCAGCCGCATCGCGCCCGACGGATTGCGCCCCGCCACACGCACCCGCGCCCCGCGTGAGAGCAGTTCCTGCACCACGTAGCGGCCGACGAAGCCGCCCCCGCCAAAAACCGTAACCAGCCTGTCCGTCATCTGGAACTCCGCGTGTCGTCGCACCCATGGGGTGCGGCCGTTCGTCCGATATCTCCCCCTCCCCTTGCAACAGCCGCGCCCGCGAGACAACCGGCCCGCGCGACGAAGCCGGAATTTATACCGCAAATATTTGGCGATACGGTGATTGACAAGCCGACACCCCAGCGGCTAATCGCGCCGACCTACCCCGTGCCCAGATGGCGGAATTGGTAGACGCACCAGCTTCAGGTGCTGGCGATCGCAAGGTCGTGGAGGTTCGAGTCCTCTTCTGGGCACCAGAGGCCTTTCCGGCGACGTCCGGGAAGGTCCAGCAAGCAGCTGGTTTTACAGCATTTTTTCAGTGAAAATCGCCAAATGGAATCCGGGCTCATCCACCCGAATCCGTCAACAGCACCATCAGAATGATGGTGTTTTTGATGGTGCCGGAGAGCCCTTTGGAGCTGGCACCATCATGGCACTGAATCATATCCAGATCACCAACGCCAAGCCCCGGGACAAGGCCTATAAACTGGCCGATTCCGATGGGCTGTATCTCATCGTCCAGACGAACGGTACGAAACTCTGGCGCATGAACTACCGGCACCTCGGTCGACAGAAGACGCTCTATTTTGGCGCGTGGCCCGAGGTAGGGATAGCTATGGCGCGTCAGCAGCGCGCCGTAGCAAGGGAGCAGATCGCCGCCGGGCTCGACCCCGCCGCCGAGAAGCGGAGCGACACACTTGCGCGCAAGGTGGCCGCAGACAACACATTCAAGACGATCGCCGAAGAATGGGTGGCGAAGAATGAGCGGGAGGGTCGCGCGCCGATCACGCTCGACAAGATTCGCTGGCTGCTCGGCATGGCCTATCCCATGATCGGCAGCTTTCCTGTCTCAAAGATATCACCGCAGGAAGTCCTGGCCGTCCTGCGCAAGGTAGAAGCGACCGGCCGCTACGAAAGTGCACGCCGGATGCGCAGCGTGCTCAGTCGGGTTTTTCGCTATGCAATCGCGACCGCTCGGGCGGATCGCGATGTCGCGGCCGACCTGCGTGGCGCGCTCATCACCCCGAAGGTCCGGCATCTCGCCGCGATCACGACGCCCAAGGAGGCTGGCGCGCTCCTGCGCGCGATCGACGGTTACACAGGTCACGAAATCACCGCGATCGCTTTGCGGTTATCACCCCATCTGTTCGTCCGGCCGGGCGAGTTGCGCAAGGCAGAGTGGGAGGAAATCAATACGCACGACGCCGTCTGGTCGCTCCCGGCGGAAAAGATGAAAATGCGCCGTCCGCACCGTGTATCGCTGTCGCAACAGGCGATGGCGCTACTGGAAGAACTCCGTCCGCTGACAGGCGACGGAAGGTATCTTTTTCCGTCGTTCCGGTCACCACGCCAGTGCATGTCGGAAAACACCATCAACGCGGCACTGCGTCGACTGGGCTATAGCCAGGAAGAAATGACGGCGCACGGCTTTCGCGCGATGGCTGCGACCCTGCTCAACGAGATGGGCATCTGGAACCCGGACGCCATCGAGAAGCAGTTGGCCCACCTCGACACTTCGATGGTGCGCCGTGCTTACACTCGCGGTGAATATTGGGATGAACGGGTGCGCATGATGCAGCACTGGTCCGACTATCTCGACCAGCTGAGGGACGGCGCGAGAATCCTGCGGCCGAACTTTGGTAAAGGCAGAGGCACGCCAGGCTAGACGCCGGTCAGGGCTTTCAGGCTCTTATATGGGATCAGCGTGGATCGCCCTACCTTGACGGTTTCCAACTCACCAGACTGGATCAGCTCGTAAAGACGTGAGCGGCTGATACCGGTGAGCTGGACCGCCGTAGAGATGCGGACCGTCAGAGGCTCTATGAGGACAGCCCCTTCTTGGGGATTGTTACTGTGCATCATAGATCACCGCTTCGTCCTGTTTCGCGCAAAGCTCCTGTCACTTTCGAGGAAGGCCGCGAGCATGGCAGGGATCAGCTCGGCAACCGGCTCGTCACGACCATAGGTCTTTGCGTAGAGCGCGGCATAGTCGATCAAGGCCTGATGGAGGTCCGGCATGACAGCAATGCTGAGTTTGACCGGATTGCGATCGGGAAGCTTGGGCAATTTGAGGTCGGTCATTTCAGCGCTCCTTCTCTCGCCAAGGTGCGAGAATGAGATCCTTGTGCACAACTAGCCGAACGGCCGCGCCGGGCCGGACCGTGATGGTCGGTTGGATTTGCAGGTTGCGGGATGTGATCTGGTCTCCTGCGCGGGACACATTCTGCTGCGTGGATTGACGGATCGCCTGGACGAGATCGCTCTCTCCCGAGAAAGTGACATTCGCCCCCACGCCAAGTAATGTCGAAATCGCGACGCCCTTGAGTAGCGTCCAGGTGTGGAAATCGACTTTATCGGCAAGCCCTGCATAGCCTGAAGGGTCAGTTGCGGGCACGTTGTCGAGCCGGATCGAACTGCCGTCCGGCAGGATGATCCGCTGCCACACGATCAGTGCGCGCTTCTGCCCAAAAGCGACCACGCTGTCGTAATTGCCGATCAGCCGCGCGCCCTGCGGAATGAGAAGAATGCTGCCCGTCGCGCTGTCGAAAACCCGCTCTGTGACCTGGGCGGTGACGAGGCCGGGAAGGTCGGACCTGAGCCCGGTGATCAGGCTTGCCGCGATGACACTACCAGCGGACAGCAGGTCCGGCGACGCCGACGGGCTCAGCCGATGCTCGTTAACATCGCCGCCAGTGTCGCGCGCCGCGACAAAGTCGGCCTTGCGCTGCTGCGCATTAGGATCACGATCAGGATCGATCGCGAGCCGCGCCTGCTCCGCAGCCGCTGCCGCTGCCGGGGGAGAAGATAGTGTCGCATCAGCGACGCGGGTCGGATCGTTGCGAATGCCAGATTGCACCAGTAATCCAGATTCCCGCGCCGCCCTTAACTCCGCAGCCCGTCGATCGCGTTCGGTCGCGGCGGCCTGGTCCGCGCGACCAGCTTCGCCGTTCGTCGGCTCAATGCCCATCGCACGCTGATGATTGAGGATGGGTCGGCCGAGATCGCCCGGCAGGGGCGGTCCGAGTTTGGGCACGTCGCCATAGCTGCCCGGCAAGCGGCTCAATGTATCGGTCGGCGCTTTCGCCACGACCGTCTGGTCGTCGGCTTGTCCAGCGAGGTGCAATGCCGACGGCCGCAGCGCGACCCAGGCTGTCGCGATCAGGCTGATCGAGCCGAGCGCCGCGATCACCACCACGGTGCCCCGCTTGAAGCGGATCGCCCGCGCAGGCTGGGCGCGTAGCGCGAGCGTTTCCGGGTCCACCTTGCCAGGTACGGCGGGGGTCTCGGTCGCCGTTGGGGCTGCCGCCTCGACGGTCATGATCCCCTCCGCTTGGGCGCGCCGTCCGCAACCCGGCTGATCCGGACAATCTGCTGGTGCTTCGTGCCGAGACGAAGCTCGGCGACGTCGAAGATGCGATCGACGACGTAAAAGTGGCCCTTCACGCGATAGTTGACGAGTTGGGCCTCGCCTTTCCCGTCCACCAGGAAAATCGGCGGCGCCTCGCCGACGGCCAGCGTCGCGGGAAATTCGATGAAGGTCTGGCGGCCGTCGTCGAAAGCACGAAGCGGCCGCCAGGCCGGTCGATCGCCCGATACGGCATAGTTGAAATGAAGCTGTTCGACCTCGATCCCGGCTGCGACCGGCGCGGCCGCTTCGGCCGCAATGGTGGCCCGCTTCAATGCGATCAGCGCATCCTGGGGATAGGTCCAGGATAGCGCGGCCATCGCCGTCTTCGCCGTGGTTGTAAGCGCGATATGATAGCTGCGCCGGTCCGTGGTGATGACGAGATTGGTGGACAGGCCGGCACTGAATGGCTTCACCAGTATATGGGTCCGCTTCTCCGTGCTCGACCCGCTGGTGGTATCGCCGATCACCCAGCGCACCGTGTCTCCGCTTGCCACAGCGACCAACGTCTCGCCTGGTTGCAGCGCGATGTCGGTCACCCTCTCCGGTGCGGTGATGACTCGATAGATCGCGCCGTCGGTGAAAGGATAGACCTGGACGGCGTTGATGAACCCCTGCGCGGTCGGCTCGATCGTCGCCGCGCGGTTGGCGATGGCGACCGGCGCGACTTCGCGCGACGCGTTGCGGATCGGCGGACTCGCCCCTGCGCTGCCGGCGAGAAGGATGAAGCAAGGCGACAGCAACGTGGTTGTGAGAGTTCGGGTCATGGCTGGGTCTCCGTATTGACGGTAGGTTGAGCGGCAAGGTTCGGGTCGAGCGGCGAGCCGAGCGGCACGTTGCTGGGCGGTTGCGCGGTACGCGCGGCAGCAGTCGACGCCGCGGGCTCGAGTTCGCGGCTCCAGTCGATCGCGTCGATGTAGATGCCAAGCGGGTTCCTGCGGAGCGTATCGGCCGATACCGGCGGCTTAGTCAGGATCGTCAAGATGCCGGTCCAGTGCGAGGAACCCGCCTCACTCCCACGCTCATAGGCCGTCTCGGTCCATTTCACTTGAAACGACCGTTCGGATGCGCGGACGACGCTGGTTACCTGGACTGACACAGTGCGCTCGCCGATTCTGGCGAAGGGGTCTGCGGCGCGGGCATAGTCGCCAAGGAACTGGCTCCCCCGCGTCGTGGTGAAGTCATAGGCCGAGAGCCAGTCGCGGCGCATCAGCACTGGATCGAGCGAGACTCCACGGACATTCTCGATGAACTTCGCCAGATGCCAGGCGATCTGGGGATCGGTGGGGCGATAGCCCGCTTCGGCCTCAGTCACCGCCCGGGCCTCGCCCAGGCGATTGACCTCGACGACATAGGGCGTGACCCGGCTCTGCAGCGACTGCCAGATGAGGGCACCTGACATGGCGGTCGACAACGACAGTGTGCCGAATGCCATCATCCGCCAGTTGCGGGCCTGGACGCGGGCGGACCCGATACGGTCATCCCAGACCTGGCCGGCGCGTTGATAGGGCGTCTCGGGTTCAGGCGTCTGCGCGTAGCGCTGGACGGCGCGCTTAAAAAACATGCGGTATGAAGATCATGGCTCAATCTTCCCTTTCCTTGATGTCTGGAGTGGCGGATGCGCCGCCACGATCGCCTTCCTTCAGCGTCTGAAGCGCGACGTGGCGGTGGTGGCGGGAGTCCTGTTGGCGGCGCAGCGACTGCGCCCAGGAGGGAGCGCCGTCGGCGGCAGTGCCCGAAGATGATCCGTTCGAATTGGCTCCGCCGTTGAGGGCGGCCCAGGCGGCGTCACGACCGCGCTCGGCGGCCTGGCCCAAGCCCAGCGCCGTCGATGCTTTCTGGCGGGCAGCGTTGCCGGCCGCCTGTGCCATGCCGCCGATGCCGGCGCCGACGCTCGAAGATCCGGCCGCGGTCTGGCCAAGCTGGTAGGAGGTGGAGGCCGCCGACCCCATCGTCGTGCCGGCCCGGATTGCACCGAGTGCTGCGCCACCAGCGGCGCGAGCTGCCCCCATGGCGGCGCCGCCGCCCAGCGCGACGATACCGGCTGCGCCGACCGTCGTGCCGACCGCTGCACCCGCGCCGAGCTGCGGGGCACCGGCGACAAGGCCCGAGGCGATGCCGGGACCGAAGATACCGAGGCCGAACAGCGTGAGCGACGCCAGCACGAGGCTCATGGCCTGCCCGATGTCGGGTTCCTGGCCCTGCAGGGCAGCGGTGAACTCATTGAAGAAATTCGAGCCGATGCCGACGATGACGGCGAGAACCATCACCTTGATGCCGGAACTCACCACGTTGCCCAGCACGCGCTCGGCGAGGAAGCTGGTCCGGTTCCAGAGCGCGAAGGGCACCAGCACGAAGCCCGCAAGCGTCGTCAGCTTGAACTCGACGATGCACACGAACATCTGCACGGCGAGTATGAAGAAGGCGATGATCACGATCGCCCAGGCAAACAGCAGCACGATGATGGTCAGGAAATTGTCGAAGAAGCTGGTGAAACCCATCAGTTTCGACACCTGTTCGAGGAGCGGCCAGGCTGCCGAGAAACCTGTGCCAGCAAGGCGGCCGGGTTTCAGGAGATCGTCCGCCGAGAGCGTGCCGCCGCCCGCGGTCAGGCCGGCCGCCGCAAAGGAGTTGAAGATGATGTCGGCCAGGGTCGAGAAGCGGTTCAGGATGAAGGCGAACGCGCCGACATAGAGGATTTTGCGCAGGAAACGCCCGATCACATCCTGCTCGCCGCCCATCGCCCAGAATAGCCCGGCAAGCGTGATGTCGATGCCGATCAGGGTCGTGGTCAGGAAGGCGACGTCGCCGCCCAGCAGCCCAAACCCGCTGTCGATGTAGCGGATGAAGGTCTGCAGGAACCGGTCGATGACGTTCAGGTCGTTCATAAGGAAATCCTGGAAATGAAGCCGCGGGGTCCGATCTGGGGAGCGGGACCGAACCCCGCGGCGGCAGCGGCGAAGAGGCGAATTCGCCGCTGCCCGCGCACCGGCTCGGGCCTATTGGGGGGTGTAGGCCGAGCCGGAACCGAGGAACTTGGTGGTTGCGGCGCGCGCGTCGATCTCGGCCTGTGCGCGGCGCGCCTGCTCGATTGCCTGCGCCCGATATTGTGCCGCCATCAGGTTCTGGATCTGGAACTGCTGCTTGGCGGTCAGCGCGAGCAGCTGGTTGGTGGCTTGGCTGACTTGCAGCGCGCCTTCGGCGCCCTGACTTCGCGATACGATGCCGCTTAGGGTCTGTGCATCATCCTGGACATTCTCGACGACCTGCGCCTGCACGCCCATCGTCTGTCTGTAGGCTACCATCTCGGTGTCGAGCCGTGTCCGCGCGGCTGCAACCTGGCCGTTCATGGTCATCGCTTGGTTGAAGCCCTGCGGAAATAATGCACGGAACTGCTGGTCGAGACCGTCGACGCGGAACTGGATGCCCTGCGCCTGTCCCATCAGCTGGTCGATCTGCTGAAGCGTCTGGGTGATCGCCTGGATCTCGGGAAAACTGATCGTTGTGAGATTCTTCGCTTGGTTGATCAGGCTCTGTGCCTGGTTCTGCAAGCTGCGGATCTGGTTGTTGACCTGCTGGAGGGTCCGCGCGGCGGTGAGCAGGTTCTGGCTGTAGTTGCTGGGATCGAACACGACGATCGCACGCGCGGGCGTACTCGGCAACAGGGTGCCGACAAGGCCAGCACCCGCGGCAGCGATACCGAGCGCACCGGCTGTGATGTATTTGCGGAGGGGAAATGCGGGCATGGCTTTTACTCCTTGGCTTGGGGGACGGGAAAGTCGGGGAGGAGCTCGGCGGCCCAGTCGAGGCCGGCTCCTTCAAGGAAGCGGGCCGCGAAATCCTCGGGGCCGTGCTCAGCCAGCAGAGCGTCGATTCGTACCTGCGTCGCGGGATCGGACGCGCCGCACAACGCGAGCGCAATCGGGCCAAGGCCGAGTTCGAACAGGCGGTTGCCGCGTGCGGATTGCAGATAATAATGCCGCTTGGGCGTGGCGCGGCTGATCAGCTCGATCTGCCGGTCGTTGAGGCCAAACCGCTCATAGGCGGCGCGCGACTGCGGTTCGATCGCCCGGTCGTTCGGCAGCAATATGCGCTGCGGGCAGCTCTCGATGATGGCGGGCGCGATGCTGCTGTCGGCGATGTCCGCCAGACTCTGCGTCGCGAACAGCACCGCGACATTCTTTTTGCGGAGCGTCTTCAACCATTCGCGGATGCGCGCGGCGAAAAGCGGATGGTCGAGGAAGATCCAGGCCTCGTCGAGCACCAGCAGCGTTGGCCGACCGTCGAAACGCTCCTCGAGCCGGTGGAAGAGATAGGTCAGCACCGGGGCGACCACGCCAGCCTGTCCCATCAGCGCCTCGGTCTCGAAGCACTGGACGTCTGCGAGTGCGAGATGCTGTTCCGCCGCGTCGAGAAGTCGGCCATAGGGGCCGTCGAGCGTATAGGCGGTGAGCGCAGTGCGCAGCGCATTCGATTGGAGCAGCATGGCGAACCCGGTCAGCGTGCGCTCCTCCGGGGGTGCCGATGCGAGACTGCCCAAGGCCGACCAGACGGCGTCCTTCACCTCGGGGGTGACCATAACCTTCTCGTGGGCCAGCAGCGCCGCGATCCATTCCGCCGCCCAACTGCGTTCGCTGGCATCGTCGATTCGGCGCAGCGGCTGGAATGCCAGGGTGTCGCCGCTGTCCGCTCCGAGGCCCAGCGCATGATGCGCACCGCCCATCGCCAGCACGGCCGCTCGCGCTGAATAGCCCTTGTCGAAGATATAGAGCTGGGAGCCGGGATAGCGCCGGAATTGGAGCGCGATAAGCGCCAGCAACACCGACTTGCCCGCGCCAGTCGGGCCGACGACGAGCATATGCCCGACATCGCCGACATGGGTCGAGAGGCGAAACGGGGTCGATCCGCTGGTCTGGGCATAGAGCAGCGGTGGCCCGCCGAGATGCCTGTTTTCCGTCGGACCTGCCCAGACTGACGACAGTGGCATGAGATGAGCGAGGTTGAGGGTATGGACCAGCGGCTGGCGCACATTGGCATAGGCCTGGCCGGGCAGCGACGACAGCCACGCCTCGACCGCGTTGACGCCCTCGCGCTTCGCTGTGAAACCAAGGCCGTTGATGATCCGCTCGACCGCGCGGACCTTGTCCTCGGCGCGGGTGCGGTCGACGTCCGACACCGTGATTGTCGTCGTCAGATAGCCGAAAGCGACGTGATCGCCGCCGAGCGCCTGCAGCGCAAGATCGGCATCGACCACCTTGTTGTCGGCGTCGGTGTCGAGAAGCTGGACGGGCTGGTTGTACATAACCTCGCGCAGCAGCGCGGTGATCGATTTGCGCTTGTTGAACCATTGCCGCCTGATCTTCGTCAGCGCGCTTGTAGCGTCTGTCTTGTCGAGCGCGATAAAGCGCGTAACCCAGCGGTAGCCGAAATCTGACAAGTTGAGCACGTCGAGGATGCCGGGCCGGCTGAGGTTCGGGAATCCCAGCACCGTCAGCGTGCGCAGATGGCGGTCGCCGAGCATGGGCTCCAGCCCACCCACCAGCGGCGTGTCGGCTAGCAGCGCATCAAGATAGATCGGTGTCTCCGGCACGGCGACCGGATGGCGGCGGCTGGAAACGGTGCCGTGGAGATAGGTCAGCGTCTCGGCGTCGCTTAAGGGCCGCACCTCGGGCATGAAGCCCGACAGGAGGTCGAGCACACGATCGGTCTCGGCGATAAAGCCGACGAGGCTGGCGTGCCAGTCCCGACCCTTCGCGTCGTCGGGCCGCTCGACCAGCGTCCGTCCCGCCGCATCGCTGCTGTCGGCGGGTGGCAACCAAACCAGCGTGCCGTGATAGACACTCTCGAAATGCTGGCCCTCGGCTTCGAACCCGGCGCGCCGCTCCCGCTCGACGAGCCCGGACGCTGCGTCGGGAAAGGCGCTCTCGGGATAGCCAAGCGCATCCCGCCGCTCGGCCTCGAAAAACAGCGCCCAGCCCGAGCCGAGCCGCTTGAGCACATTGTTCGCCCGTGCGCAGGCCGAAACCAGTTCTGCTTCGGTCGCGCTTTCGAGATCGGGACCGCGAAAGGCGAAGGACCGCATGAAGCTGCCGTCCTTGTTGAGGATGACGCCGGGGGCGACCAGCGCGGCCCATGGCAGATGGTCGGCAAGCCGGTCGGCGCGCGACCGGTATTCCGCTAGGTTCAGCATGCCAGATATCCTTTCTGGCGCAGATGGCGGAGCAGCACCGGCACGAAGTCCGGGTCGCGACGGGCCGCGAACACAGCGATACTGTGGCCAATCGCCCAGATGCCGATCCCGACCAGCCATTGCTGCAGGCCCAGCCCGACCGCGGCGGCGATCGTGCCGTTGACGATCGCGATGCCACGGGGCGCGCCACCCAGCAGGATGGCTTGCCCTAGGCTGGCGTGGATGGGCGCCTCGAATCCCTCGATGTGGCTCACGCGACGAGCGCCCCGCCGCCGAAGCTGAAGAAGGACAGGAAGAAGCTCGACGCCGCGAACGCAATCGACAGGCCGAAGACGATCTGGATGAGCTTGCGGAAGCCGCCGGAGGTCTCGCCGAATGCGAGAGCAAGCCCCGTGGAAATGATGATCAGTACCGCGACGATCTTGGCAACTGGTCCCTGGACCGACTCCAGCACCTGCTGGAGTGGCTCTTCCCACGGCATACCCGCGCCGCTGGCATAGACGCGGCTGGTCATGGTGATCGACAGGCCGAGCACCAGCCCGGTGAGGAAGAAGCGGTCGCGGTTGGAAATACGAACGATGGTCATGTCAGTCTCCTTCATTGTTGGGGGTTGGGGTTGGGGTGAGATCGACGACGGCGTAGCCGCCATCGGGGTCGAGCCCGGCGACGCGGGCGATCGTCTCGATGCGCCGCGCGGTGCCGCGGCCCGCGATGAAGACGATGATGTCGATGGCGTCTGCGACCAGGTGGCGTGGCACGGTGACCACGGCTTCCTGGATGAGCTGCTCGATCCGGTAGAGCGCGGACGCCGCACTGTTGGCGTGGACGGTGGCGATCCCGCCGGGATGACCGGTGTTCCAGGCCTTCAGCATGTCCAATGCTTCGCCCCCACGCACCTCGCCGACGATGATGCGATCGGGTCGAAGGCGCAGCGTCGAGCGCACGAGATCGCCCATGGTGACGGCGGTGTTCTTGTCGGATGAGCTTGGCCGGGTCCTGAGCGCGACGGTGTCGCGCGCCGGCGATTGCAGCTCGCGGGTATCCTCGATCAGGATCACCCGTTCGTCGAGATGCGCCATTTCGGCGAGCAGCGCGTTGGCGAGCGTCGTCTTGCCCGAGCTGGTCCCGCCCGCGACGAGGATGTTGCGGCGATCGACGACGGCGAGCGAGAGGAGGCGCGCTGCCTCCGCCGACATGATGCCGTCGGTCACATAGTCCATCAGCGTGTAGATGCGGGCCGCCGGCTTGCGGATCGAAAAGCACGGGGCGGTCGAAACCGGGGGGAGGATTCCCTCGAACCGCTCCCCGGCGCCGGAGCCGAGGGGAGGCAGTTCGGCCGACACGATGGGCTTGTCGCCATGGACTTCGGATCGGACATGGGATGCCACCAGCCGGATGATCCGCTCGACCTGGGGCGCATCGAGCTTCACGTCGGTATCGACACGACCCTCGCCGAGGATATCGACGCGCAACGAGCCGTCGGGATTGACCATGATCTCGATGACGCGCGGGTCGGCGAGCGCGGCGGCAATAGCGGGCCCCACCGCGGTGCGTAGCATGGCGCGACGGCGTTCCGCCGAGACGCTTGTCGTCTGGGCGGACATCATGATGCGCCTCCGTCGGGTTCGACGGGTGCGAGTGTGCGCTTGCCGCCAGCGATGTGGCGGCCGACCTGCGAGACGAACGCCTCGAACCGGTCGCGGCCGATGGCGCGGGCAGCGGCATCAGCTTCGGGCAACGGTGCCGTCACCATCAGCTGGTAGCGGACGAACAGCGACAGGCTTTCAAGTAGCACATCAATATCGCGCCGCGCGCCTGCGAGTTCGCGTGTCAGACGGTCGAGGCGAACCTTCAGGAGGTCGTCGACTTCCTTGGTCCCCCGGCGCGCCAGCCAGTCCTTCAGTGCGTCATTAACGAGGTGGCTCTTGTTGCCGCGCGGACCGGCGGCGAGCGCCTCCAGCGCGTCGCTGAGTTCGCGGTCGATATAGAGGTTCTGGCGGATCTTCATCGCAGCCTCAGAAATCCGGTATGAGGTCGCGCTTGGCGCCCTCGTTGATGGCATGGCCCCGCACGATGGCGTTCTGCCCTTGCGCCTGGTCCATGGCGCGCTTGTCGGCGGCGACATCGTCGTCGTCGGGCACGATCTCGGGATCGCGCGTTTCAGCGGCGTCGGTTGATTTGGAAACTTGTTCAGGAAGTCCGGGATGGCGTTGCTGCTGCATGCCGCCATCGTCCTCGCCCCCTGCGGCATCCTCGGCCTGGTGCAGGCGGGCGTCGATGCCGCGCACCTGGTCGGACCAGTCGTTGCTGCGCGATTTCGGGCGGTCGACATATTGGCCCGATGCCAGCACCGGCGCGGGTGCGACGCGCGCAGCGAAGTTGCGATCGCGGAAATAGCGTAGCTTGCGCGCGCGGATTGGCGCGAGCCCGGAGACGAGAACAATCTCGTCATCGGGCGAAAGCTGCATCACCTCACCAGGCGTCAGGAGTTGGCGGGCGGTTTCCTGGCGGCTGACCATGACGTGCGCGAGCCAGGGGGCAAGCCGGTGCCCGGCATAGTTGCGCATGGCGCGCTGCTCGGTCGCGGTGCCGAGCGCATCGGAAATGCGCTTGGCGGTGCGTTCGTCATTGGTCGCGAAAGCGACACGGACATGACAGTTGTCGAGGATGGCGTTGTGGTCGCCATACGCCTTCTCGATCTGGTTGAGGCTCTGCGCGATCAGGAAGGCACGAATGCCGTAGCCCGCCATGAAGGCAAGGCTGGTCTCGAAGAAATCGAGACGCCCCAGCGCCGGGAACTCGTCGAGCATCATCAGGAGTTGGTGCCGGCGCGAGGATGTACCGGGCTGGTCCAGTCGCTCGGTGAGACGGCGGCCAATCTGGTTGAGCACAAGGCGGATCAGCGGCTTGGTACGGCTGATGTCCGACGGCGGAATGACGAGATAGAGTGACAGCGGTTGGTCGGCCTCGATCAGGTCGACGATCCGCCAGTCGCATCGCGAGGTGACCTCGGCGACTGTTGGATCACGATACAGGCCAAGGAAGGACATGGCGGTCGACAGCACGCCGGACCGCTCATTCTCACTCTTGTTGAGCAGCTCCCGCGCGGCCGAGGCGACGACCGGATGGACCCTGGGGTTGTTGTCGTCGCCGATATGATTGGTGGTCATCATCCGGCGGAGCGTGGCGACGAAGCTGCGCTGCGGATCGGACAGGAAGGTCGCGACGCGGGCCAGTGTCTTTTCCTCCTCGGCATACAGCACGTGCAGGATCGCGCCGACGAGCAGCGAATGGCTGGTCTTTTCCCAATGGTTGCGGCGTTCGAGCGCGCCTTCTGGATCGACGAGAACGTCCGCGATATTCTGGACGTCGCGCACTTCGTCGATGCCGCGCCGGACTTCGAGCAGTGGATTGTAATGCGCCGATGCGGCGTCGGTCGGATTGAAGAGCAAGCAGTGCGAGAAACGTGCGCGCCAGCCCGCGGTCAGCGTCCAGTTTTCACCCTTTATATCGTGGACAACGGTTGAGCCGGTCCAAGACAGCAAGGTCGGAACGACGAGGCCCACGCCCTTGCCGCTCCGCGTCGGCGCGAACGCCATGATGTGCTCGGGGCCGTCGTGGCGGAGATAGCGGCCGCCAAGCATGCCGAGCATGACGCCGGCGTCGCGATGCAACCCGGCGCGCTCGATCTCGCGGGGGCTTGCCCAGCGCGCCGAACCATAGGTGGTGACGTTGCTCGATTGGCGCGCGCGCCATATCGAGCCGAAGATCGCTGCCGCGCAGCCGATAAAGCCGCTGGCGCCGGCGAGCATGCCCGCCTTGTCGAAGACGATGGGGGCATAGGCATCATAGTGATACCACCAGCCGAACAGCGCCCAAGGATGGTAGATTGGCATTTTGCCGAGCCGGAACCACGGCAGGCCCAGTTCGGGCTGATAGGCGAGCATCGCCGCTGCCCACTGCGTCGCGGCCCAGACCCCCGCGATCACGATCGCGAAGACGACAAGGATCTGACCGATGAGCAATTTGGTGGGTGTCACGTCGAGGCTCCCGCCCGCCGAACAGGATCGGCTGGGGCGGTTTCAGACTCGGGGACGGGCCTGAAAAACGGAACGGAGCTGATGGGCGCAGATGGGCTCGCGTCGGCCCGTTCCGGTCAGATACCGGAACCGGAGCCAATCTGGCAGGCGTCGTCCGACTGTTAGAGGCCGGCGTCTATCCGGAGCGTTTCGATGCGCTCGAGCGAAACGGCCTCGATCATGTCGCGAAGGGCGCGAATGGACTGTGCCAGAGCATCGAGGTCGTCGTTGCCGATCTCGTAGTTCGCCGAATAGCGGGCCTCGACATAGGCGCGCTTCAGCAGCTCGAAGCGGCGGCGGTCAATCCGGGTAGCGCGCGGCCATGCTTCGATCAGCCGTGCCTCGCTGCACTCCGCCAGTGACCGCAGGAATTTGATGTTGTGGGAGCGAGGAAAGTAGAGGGTGCGGACGAGCAGGAAGCATATGTAGGCCCGCTCCGTCGCTTGGTGAAGTGAGAATGCCGCCTCTTTGCGCCACCCGAGATCCTCAATCCCTTTCAGCGCCTGTTCTTTTGCCGTGGCCAACGCCCGATCAGTACTCGGTAGCCATTCTGTCAGGTATATGCCTGCCATCTCGTAGGCATCAGCAGCGGTCAGCGGTTGAGGCGTGGCAAGCGCACTTCCGGGCAACTCGTAGAGAACGATCCCGTCGCGCGCGATATCGACCCAGAAATATTCGCCACGGCTCAGCGCCTGATTCACCTCCTGCAGGGTATGGACGATGATGTTCACCGGCCGCGCGATCGCGGTATCGCGTAGGATCTTGTCCTCGGCGACGTACCAGTAGTCGGCAATGTCGGTAAGGTCGGGATGGCTGACGATGATCAGCAGGTCGTAGTCGGACTGATAGCCATTCTCTGGCTCGTCGACCCAATCGTCACGCGCATAGCTGCCGAACAGGATGACCTTGAGGATGCGCCCGTTCTTTTTCCAAGGCTGGTTCGCGCGGGCCGTCGCCTCAGCGAACTCGCCCATCAGCAATTGCTTCACCCGATCCAGTTCGCTTTGCTGGACCGAGGGCAGATGATCAACATCAGAGCGCACGGCGGCGATTCTCGCGAGAGACCAGGCGCTTGGCAAGCCTTGACCGCGCGCATGGGCGCGCCGATGGTCCCGCCTCACGCACGAGCGCATCCTCGTAGATATCGTACACGCCAGCGCATCGCCCCCTCGTCTCCCTTATTTAAGCCCGCTTACCTTAGCTTGTTTGCTAATTAAGCCAAGTGCCAGTTGCTTAAATAAGAGCTTTTCCGCATATTGGGTCCGCATGGTCGATCCTGAACCGAATCTGCGGCTGGGCCGCTTCGTCGAGACCCCCGTTGCGGACGAGGTTGTGCGAGCCTTCGTGCCACCACCGCTTCCACCTGCGCCACCCATCGACGTGCTGGGCCTCCTCGACCGTCTCAGTCTGGCCGAGCGCGCCTTGGGGCGCCTCGACGGCATCACCATGCTGCTGCCGCGCCAGGAACTCTTCCTCTACATGTACGTGCGAAAGGAAGCTGTGCTGTCCTCTCAGATCGAGGGCACGCAATCGACCTTGTCGGACCTGCTCCGCTTCGAAACCGAGGCGCAGGCTGGCCAGCCGATCGACGATATCCGCGAGGTCTCGAACTACGTCGACGCTATGATGTACGGGCTCGATCGGCTGGAAGAATTGCCGCTGTCGCTCCGTCTCATCCGAGAGATGCATGAGCGCCTGCTGCAAAGCGGCCGGGGCGGCACCAAGAGCCCCGGCGAATTCCGCCGATCGCAGAACTGGATCGGCGGCACGCGCCCAGGAAACGCGCTGTTTGTGCCACCGCCGATTACGGAACTCGATGGCTGCCTGGATGCTCTCGAACGCTTCATGCACGAGAGTGAATCTCGCCTGCCCGCACTGATCAAGGCGGGCCTCCTCCACGTCCAGTTCGAGACAATTCACCCGTTCCTTGATGGCAATGGCCGCATCGGCCGTCTGCTGGTGACGCTGTACCTTTGCGTCAACGGCGTCCTGCGCAAGCCGCTGCTCTACCTCAGCCTCTATTTGAAATCACACCGCGCCGAATATTATCGACTGCTGCAAGAAGTGCGGGAGAACGGCGCCTGGGAGGCTTGGCTCGACTTCTTCCTCGCCGGCGTCGCCGACACTGCCAACCAGGCCTTCGATGCGGCCACGCGCATCGTCGAGCTCTTCAAGGACGACCGGGAAAACGTCACTGCGAACAGCGATCGCGCCAGCTCAGCGCTGCGGGTTCACGAACTTTTCCAACAGAATCCCTTTCTCAGCGCCAATCAGTTGGTTCAGCGGACTGGCCTATCCGCCCCCACCGTCAATGCTGTCCTTGCTGATCTTGAACGGCTGGGTGTGGTCGAAGAGATCACGGGCAAAAAGCGAGGCCGCGTCTTCGGCTATCGAAGGTATTTGGCTATATTGAGCGAGGGCACCGCGCCCCTCCCGGCCGTCGGCTGATCGGCCGGCCATTGGATAATCGCAGGCCAACGCAATTGTACCTCATCTCGCGAAACATGCGACTCTGTGTTACCTGACAGCATTCGAAAAAGAGGGCGGCAATGGGTGTAATACGCGGCGATTCCAGCAAAGACCGTGTTGGACCAATCTCGCTGGATTACCATGCCACGACGCCGGTCGCGCCTGAGGTCGTCGCCGCGATGATCCCATTCTTTTCGGACACCTCTTGGAACGCCCATTCTGCACATGCCGGCGGCGCGATCGCTGCGAGCGCCGTGGCCGTCGCCCGCGCGCGGGTGGCAGACCTGGTTGGAAGTGCTCCAAGCGAAATCATCTTCACCTCTGGTGCCACCGAAGCAAATAATATCGCCATCCTTGGTACGGCAGCGGCCGCGACCCATTCCGGGTCTATTCGGCGGCGCATCCTCACTTCGACAATCGAACACAAATGCGTTCTCGAAGCGGCTGGCCACTTGTCGAGTGCCGGCTTCGTACACGAACTGATACCCGTAACCGCAGATGGGCTTATCGACCTCGCCGTCCTGAGCGAAATGCTCGATGAAGAAGTCCTCCTCATTAGTGTTATGGCGGCGAGCAACGAAATCGGTGTCATCCAGCCGCTGGCTCAAATTGGCGAACTAGCTGCGGATTATGGAGCAATTTTCCATGTCGATGCCGCGCAGGCGGTGGGACGCGTGTCGTTTGACGTATTTGCCCTCCGCTGCGATCTCGCGAGTTTCTCTGGTCACAAAATGTACGGTCCCAATGGGATCGGAGCGCTGTTTGTGTCATCCGCAGCCGAGCTAAAGCCTCGACCGATCATGTTTGGAGGGGGACAGGAGCAAGGGCTGCGACCGGGTACGCTGGCCGTCCCGTTGATCGTCGGCTTTGGTAAAGCTGCAGCGATCGCGGCGGAACGGATGGAGGCAGATGCCAGGCATCTTACCGAAATCGCTCATCTTTTTGTGAGTAATCTCAGATTGTTGGGGATCACGGCGCGCCTCAATGGGGCTCCTTCGCCCCGTTTGCCAGGAAGTCTGAACCTGCTGATTGACGGCGTCGACGCTGACGATGTTGTTCTGCGTCTTGGCGATGATCTGCACCTGTCGACCGGATCGGCCTGTCAATCGGGCGAGCTTCAGGGATCCCATGTGTTGCGGGCGCTCGGCCTGTCGGATCAAGATGTTGCCTCTTCGTTCCGCATATGTTTTGGACGAGGCCATACCGAATCAGACGCGATTGATGCCGCCAAATTGCTTGCAGAAGCAGTAGCCTCATGCGAGAAGCCCACTGGAGGAGGCGTCCAGCAGCGGGGTAGCGACGGTGGAAAGGTTCACGGCGAAGGATTTTCGCCCGCAATTTGCGGGACATGAAACCTTTCCTCTCAGAACGCTCTGGCTAAAAAAGGCGTTTGAGGCGGTAAAAGACGGCGCCGATCGTAATATCTTCGTTGCAGCTGACGCAATCGTTCGATTTGGTGTGGGTAAAAACATGGCGCAAGCGATGCGTCATTGGAGCGTGGCGACTGGTATTATTGAGGAAGTGGAGATGCGATGCCTCCCATCACCGCTCGGATCAGCAATCTTTGCTAATGACGGCGGTCTTGATCCCTATCTCGAGCATCCGGCCACGTTATGGCTGATCCATTTGGCGCTCGCCGGATCGCCTGAAATGTCCACAACATGGTATTGGGCATTCAACGTCTTCGGGAGCCTCGCATTCGACCGCGAGGCACTGACGCGCGGTCTTCTTGATATTGCCCAAGAACGCGGTTGGAAACGTGTCGCGCCCGTCACGATCAAACGTGATGTTGATTGTTTTATTCGCTCCTATGTCGCCCGTTCACGCGGCGGAGCGACCGAGGATGCGATCGAACCTATCCTCGTTGAGCTTGGTCTGATCCGTCCATCGCCCATCGGAGATGCCTTTGAATTCGTGCGCGGCCCAAAAGCTAGCCTGCCCGACGCAGTCTTCGTGATCGCCCTTGATCGCTTCTGGCGTGATGCCCATCGCGAGGCAGCAACGCTCTCGGCGGAAGCTGCGTGTTATGGGCGCGGCTCGCCCGGGCGTGTCTTTAAACTCGACGAAGACAGTGTGATCGAGCGAATGATCCGTATCGGTGAGACAACCGGCGGTGCGTTAGCATGGTCGGAAACCGCTGGATTGAAGCAGGTCGTCCGACACCGCGCCATCGATGAGGTGGCGGTACTTCAGCACGCCTTTGGAATCCGGAGGCGCGCGGCATGAAGCTTGCCGAAACCGTTGGCGTCACCCGCCGCTTTGCACGCTCGGCGCGGGTCGATGCTGATATCGGCAAAGCGGAGGCACTCGACGGCTATGTCCTGCAGCCCTCTGTTCGACAAGCATTCATCACGCTTGCGCAATCCTTTAAGCAGGCGGGCCAAGGGGCATTTACATGGACGGGCCCCTATGGCGGTGGCAAATCGTCAGCGGCGCTCGTTCTCGCCGGCTTGTTAGGAAAGAGCCCGGCGGCGCAGGCATCGGCGGTCGCGCTATTTGACAATGACGCGCTTGAGATTGTTGGCGCCTGCCTGCCCAGAACAAAGCGCGGGTGGCGCGTCGTTGCGCTCTCAGGACGGCGCGCAGCCCTTGCCGAGGATATAGCGCAGGCGTTTGATCTCCCTAATGGCGACAGGTTGGTCAGTCAGATCGGTGTAGCTGCCCTAAGCAAGGATGCTGATGGTCTCGTCATTATAATCGACGAGCTTGGCAAGTATCTTGAGCACGCCGCTTTGGACGGTGGCGACGCGCATATACTTCAAGATCTAGCGGAACTTTCGGCTCGCAGCCAAGGCCGCCTCTTGATCGTCGGCATATTGCATCAATCATTTGAGCGTTACGCCGCCAAGCTCTCGCGCATGGCCCGAGACGAGTGGGCTAAAATCCAAGGCCGGTTCCAGGACATTCCGCTGGCAAGCGCCACCGATGAGACCCTCGATCTCATTTCCAAGGCGATTACAGCCAAGGCTCCGCCCGTTGCGGCGGCGCCCTTAGCTTCGCGCGTCGCCCATGAAGTGCTCCAGCGTCGTGGCAGTGCGTCCCCCAATCTTGCCACCACGCTTGAGCAATGCTGGCCGCTTCACCCGGTCGTCGCGTTGCTCCTCGGACAACTGGCGCGCCATCGTTTTGGGCAGAATGAACGGAGCGTATTCGGCTTTCTTGGATCAGCAGAGCCGTTTGGTTTTCAGGAATTTCTTGGGGCAGATGAGCAGCCGCGTGGCGGCGTCTACGATCCCGCAATGCTCTTTGATTATCTCGTCTCCAATCTCGGACCGGCCATTCTTGCCTCAAGCGAAGGCCACCGCTTCTCGACCAGTCTGGACGCGGTCGATAGGGCGGCCGCACGCGGTGGGCCATTGCACATCGCGGTCGCAAAATCTGCTGCGGTCATAGAGCTGTTCGGCGCCGGTACTGGGCTAATCGGAAGCGATCTGCTGCTTGCGGCATGCGTTCCCGCCATGTCGGAACGTGAGGTAGCAGGCGCACTTGAGGATCTCGTTGCCTGGTCGGTGCTGATCCACCGTCGGCACCAGGGCGCATTTGTCATATACTCTGGATCAGATTTCGATCTCGATGCCGCCGTTTCCGCTGAGAGAACACAATCAGGCCGCGCGGACTTAGCCGACCGGCTCGCCCTGCCCGCGATTGTCGCTAAACGCCATTATTACCGCACCGGAAATTTGCGCTGGTCCGACGTGGCGATTTATCCGCTGCCCGAGATTGAATTGACAGTCGAGGCCAGTCGCGGCGATCGTGTGGCGGCGTTCGCCAGCGCCCATATTGCGGCCTTTGCGGAATGGCGCGGGTCACGGCGCAAAAACCCAACGCTCGTCCTCGGCGTTAAGCCGCCTGAGATGTCGGAGGCCGAAGCTGAGGCCATCGCCATCGCGCTTGCCCGACGTGACGAGCATGCCAGCGTCACAATCGGATTGCCCAAATCGAGCTATATGATCCGAGAACTGGCCGCAGAGCTTGATGCACTTGAACGTGTCGCGCGGCAGAACCCGCAGCTCGAAGGAGATATGATTGCCCGCCGCGAAGTAGCTGCTCGGGTCTCCGAAGTCGGGAGCGCGCTCGAACAGGAAGTGCATCGCGCCTTCGATCGCGCCAAATGGTATGCACAGGGCTCCCGCGCTAGGCAATATGATGGCGCACCACTCAGCGCGATCGCGTCAGCAGAGGCGGACGCCCTGTTCATCGAGACTCCGCTTATCCGAAACGAGCTGATCAACCGCGAGCGCCCATCGTCAAATGCGATGGCTGCAGTTCGTGCCCTGCTTCACGCCATGACCAATCAGCGTGACGTCGCGCGGCTTGGGCTCGTAAATTTCCCACCAGAATATGCTCTTTATGCGACAGTGTTGGAGCAGGCGGGACTGCACCGGATCGGGAATAATGATGAATGGGTGTTCTGCGCGCCCGATGAAAGTGAAGTGGGCCGAAGCTACGTGCCCGTATGGGAAGCCGCGCAGGCACTCCCGATGGATGCGACGATCGCCGACTTGTACGAGATCTGGAGCAAGGCGCCGATCGGCATGCGCGCAGGGGCCATGCCTCTGCTCGCATTCGCTTGGATGTTGGCTAATGAATCCAGCACTGCTGTCTATCTTGACGGCTATTTCGTGCCGGTGATCGACGAATTGGTGGCGGATCGTCTCCTGCAGACGCCCGAAGCACTGACGGTGCGGCGCATCGAAATGGGCCGTGAAAAGGATGTGTTGTTGAACGGCCTTGCGTCCATTCTGAGGCAGCGCGGGCTCGCGACCGCAGAGGCTAGCCCGCTTCTTGTCGCGAAGGGCTTAGTCCGCATCGTTGCCAGCCTGCCGAAATGGACGCAGCGGACGCGTTCGATCGAGGCGAATACGCGTAAACTGCGTGACTTTCTCCTCCATGCCGACGACCCCCACCGCCTGCTTTTCAAAGACCTCACCTTCTTGGGCAAAACGCCTACTGCACGCGTCGCGGCAGTGCATGCAGCCCTGCTGGAACTCGATGTCGGCTATCATGCGATGCTTGACGGATTGCGCCGAGCGCTAGCCGTCGCCTTGGGTTGTGATATCGCATCCTTCGCGGGATTGCAGCGCCGCGCTGCAGCCGTCCAAGGTGTGTCAGGCGACTTGCGCCTCGATGCCTTTGCCCAGCGTGTGGGTGCGCTTGAAATCGGGCAGGATCCCTATGCGGAAGTCGAGGGGCTGGGCAGCTTTCTAATACACAAGCCCGCCCAGCAATGGACTGATCAGGATGTCGACAAGGCGCATGCCGAACTCGTGCGCTTTGCCCGCCGCATGCGTGAAGCTGAAGCCATGGCGGTCGCACGCGGCCGTTCGACCGGTGCCGAAGCGCTGAGCTTAGTTGTGGCGGGACGGGGCGGTGAGCCCGTCGTGCACAGCTTCGACATCAATGCCGACGAATCCATCCAAGCAAAAGCGTTGGCAGACGACCTTATGTCTCGCCTCGATGATATCGACTACCGTGTCCAGTTCGCAGCACTTGCCGAGGCGTTCAGGCGGCTTGAGCTGGCGCAGCCTGGCGATTGCGAGGCCGCTGAATGACCATAGAACGCCATATTCTCGGCCTCTCCGGTGGGCGCGATTCTGCTTCGCTTGCGATCTGGATGCGTGAGAACCGCCCCGAGGTGGAACTAGAATATTTCTTTACCGATACCGGTAAGGAACTTCCGGAAGTCCATGAATTCCTCGACCGGCTCGAAGGTTATCTCGGCCGTCCGATTCTGCGTCTCAATCCCGACCGCGACTTCGACTTTTGGCTTCGCGAGTATAAGAGCTTTCTGCCTTCGCCGCGTACGCGCTGGTGTACACGCCAGTTGAAATTGCGGCCGCTGGAGCAATGGCTGCGCCCAAGCCTCGATGCTGGCGTCAAGGTCCATTCTTATGTTGCCATCCGCGCGGACGAAGACCGAGCCGGATATCAGGCCACGCACGCGAACATGGTTGTCCATTTCCCGCTTCGGGAGGCGGGGATCGACAAGACCGGTGTCATCGAGTTGCTCGATTCGTCTGGCGTGGGCGAGCCCGCTTATTATAGCTGGCGCTCGCGCTCGGGATGCACCTTCTGCTTCTTCCAGCAGAAGATCGAATGGGTTCGCCTCATGCGAGAACATCCAGACTCATTTGCCGAAGCGAAGGCCTATGAGAAAAATGCGGTCGAACATGGATCACCGTTCACCTGGTCCGATGCCGAGAGTCTTGAAGAACTATCGCAGCCCGAACGCGTCGCGCAGATCGAAAGCGATTATGACAAGCGTCTTGAGCGATTGCGTCGCAAGCGCCGGCTCAATCCCCTGCGGGATGGCCTCGAAGTATCGATTGACGACGTCTATGGTGTGGACGAGGTCAGTGCGGGCTGCGTGATTTGTCACAAGTGAGCGTCCTTCCACTCACCGATGAAACGCCAGCCTCGCGCGGACTGAGTGATGCGCTACGCGCCGGTGAACCCATCTATCTTCTCCCAAAAGACGACGTGGCGAACGGGGTCATCTCGCCGGCCTTGTCCTCGTGCAATAGTGCCGACGTAATGATCGGCTTTTTCGCAAGTCAATCGCTGGCGGAAATCGCGCCGGGCCTTGCAACCTATCTCCGTTCGACCCAGGCGCCGCTCCGGCTGATCGTCAGCCCCTATCTGACCGCCGCCGACCAATTGGCATTAGCCGCTGGCACGATGCCGTCAGAAAGTTTGGCGAGCGCGAAGATTATCGACAGCCTGCCCGACGCCGATGCTTTGAGCCGCCATACATTGTCCTGCCTAGCTTGGTTGGTCGCGCAAGGGCGTCTCCAGATGCAGATCGCGCTGATGCGGGACGCTCTCTTCCATCCAAAGGTCTGGTTATTCCGCGATGGCGACGACGTCGCCGCCCTTGTAAGCGTCCGGCGAGCCCCGTTCCTCACTGCTTATGGGGTGGCGACGAGCATCCGCTTTGGATCGAGAGCAGAGCGTTCAAAGCTGCCGAAGCCGCAGCCCTGAACGCCGGTGCGAGCGCGACCTTTTCCTTCGGCACAATGACACCGATAGCCCAACCTGGTTCGAGGAAGAGCAGGTTGTCGGTTGGAAGGATGTTTTCCTCGGAAAGCTTACCGTACCCAGCTTGAGAATCAAACTGGATGGCCCTCCCGCCGAATACAGCGAGGTTCATCGACATCTGATCGGCTTCACTCATGCCGCGGTAATAAGACGGTTTGCCTGGCTGTTTGGCGTTTCCGCGGACCAGTTCCGCACCAGCCTCGCTGATGGGCTCGGCTCGATAGCTGGTGGAAGGATTGCCGTTGATGGCCGGTACCACGCTGGGGTCAGAAACCTCGAAGAACAACCCGCGAAGCCTGCCGACTTGATCTTCCTGATGGAAGAAGTTGGTGATGGTTCGCCCGCCTGGAACGGACAACGGTGATTTGCAGCCGATGAAGAGCTTGTCAGGGCGCTGTTGAGGCACTTGGGGCGCGTTAGGCGAGCAACTCACGGTCACGGCAAAGACTCCGATGAGTACGGGGAATAGTCGGTTGCCGCGGGAGTTGCTCATACGTCTTTGTTGCTCCAGGTCCACGGTGTGAGTTCGCTGATGCGGTTTGCAGGATGTCCGTCGGCGATGCGGGTGAGCACGTCGTGCAGCCAGGCTTCGGGGTCAACGAAGTTGAGCCGTGCGGTCTGGATGAGCGTGTAGATCCCCGCTGCGCGCTCACCGCCCTTATCCGAGCCGGCGAACAGGTAGTTCTTGCGGCCGAGCGCGACGGGACGGAGGCAGTTCTCGGCCCGGTTGTTGTCCGCCTCCAGCCGCGCGTCGTCGCAGAAGCGGGTCAGCGCCGCGCGCCGCTTGACCGCATAGCGGATGGCGTCTGCCAGCGCGCCCTTGCCCGATATGCGGCGCATGGTGTCCTCGGCCCAGTTGAAGAAGCCGTCCACGCCCACCCTGACGACCTGGCGGCGGTCGAGCCGGTCCTCCCGCGGCAGCCCGCGCCCGAGCTCCTCCGCCTCGTACATCAGGTCGATCATGCTGACGCCGGTGCGCGCCGTGGTCGAGCCGGTCGCCTTCCACACGTCGTAGATCTTGCGCCGGACATGCGCCCAGCACGCCACCTCGACGATGGGGCCGGGCTGCCGGCGTCCATCGTACAGCTGGTCGTAGCCCGTATAGCCGTCGGCTTGCAGGAAGCCGCTGAACCCGGCGAGATGCGCGCGCGGTCGCTCACCCTTGCGGTCGGGCGTGTAGAAATACGCCGCTGCCGGTGGGCCGATGCCTTGCCAACCCCGATCGTCGCGGGCGTAGACCCATAACCTGCCGGTCTTGGTCTTGCCGGTGCCCGGCGCCAGCACAGGAACCGGCGTGTCGTCGGTGTGGATCTTGTCGGCCGCGAACACGTGGGCGCGAATGTGGTCGACAAGCGGCTGAAGCAGCCAGCTGACCTGGCCTACCCAGTCCGCCATGGTCGAGCGGTCGAGGTCGACGCCCTCGCGAGCGTAGATCTCCGCCTGCCGGTAGAGCGGAAGGTGGTCTGCATACTTCGACACCAACACGTGCGCGAGCAGGCCAGGACCTGCCTTGCCGCGCGGGATGGGCAGCGCCGGTGCGGGTGCCTGGGTAATGGCGTCGCAACGTTGGCAGGCGAGCTTGGGGCGGACGTGGCGCACGACCTGGAAGCGGCCAGGCACATACTCCAGCACCTCGGTCACGTCCTCGCCCAGCGCTGACATGTTCCCGCCGCACGCGCCGCAGCCGTCTGCCTGCGGGGCGGCATGGACGACCTCGTGACGCGGCAGATGGTCGGGCAACGGCAGGCGCTTAGGCTTGCGCTTCTCGCGGGCGGGTGGCGGCACGCCGGCGTCGGCAGACGCACTGGTCGCCTCGGCCTCGACCGTCTCCAGCTCTTCCAGCCGCAGCTCCAGCTGCTCGATCTCGCGGGAGAGCCGCTCGGACGACTGGCCGAACTGCATGCGCCGGAGCCGTGCCAGCTGAACCTTGAGCTTCTCGATCTCCAGCGCGGTCAGCTGGATGGTCGCCTTGGCCGCGCGCAGCTCGGCAACGGTGCTGGCCAGCTCCGCAGCGGTGGTAACGCGGGCCTGCTCGATGGTCGCCAGCTGGTCCTGCAACGCCTGTGCGAAGGCGCGCAGCTCGTTCGGGTCGGAGGGAAGATCGACCATCGCCAGCGACATGGCACATCCTACCACCGGCCCGACTCACGCCAAGCGAAAAGAACGAAAAAGCGCCGCTTACACGAGGGTCGGCGCGGTCACCGGGGCCGGCGCCACGGTCCGCCGCCAGTCGATGCCCTCGATGAGCAGCGCCAGCTGCGCGGGGCTGAGAACGATGCCGCCGTCGACCAGCGGCGGCCACACAAAACGGCCCTTCTCCAACCGCTTGGCGAACAGGCACATGCCCGAGCCGTCCCAATACAGCGCCTTGAAATAGTCGCCGCGCTTGCCCCGGAACAGGAACAGGTGGCCCGAATACGGGTCGCCGTTGAGAACCTGATGGGCGAGCGCGCTCAGCCCGTCGAAGCCCTTCTGCATGCTGACCGGCTTGCAGGCGAGATATACCTTGGTGCCCGGCGCCAGCGCTATCACGACGCATGCCCCAGCGCCCGCAGCACACGGGCGAGCGCCTTCTCGTTGACGTAGCTGTCGACCGACAGCCGCACACCGGTCGGCAGGTCGATGTCGATGCTGCCCGGTCGGGTTCCCGGATGCGGCCGGACCAGGTCCTCCGCCGGCGCGGCAGGCAGCGACGGCTTAGCAGGCGGTGGCGCGTGTACGGTCGGCACCGGCGACAGCGCTATAACAGGCTCGGGGCGAGCGGCGTCCGTTACCACGCCATAGGGGATGAACTGCAACGGCTCGCTGGCGATGCTCTCCGCCTTCCGCTGCGCCGACCGCCAGTTGTAGATGAGGCTCTCGGCAATGCCGAGCTGCCGCGACAGCTCCCGCACTGTCACGCCCGGCATCGACGCCTTGGCAACCACCGCTGCCTTCTCGGCGTCGCTGTAGGTTCGCCGGCGCTCCGTCCGAGTGATGACCTCCATCCGCTCCATCTCCTGACCTCCTTCTGGACTCCAGAAGGAGACCACCACAGGTCTGGACATCAACGGCTATGCCGCGCGCGACAACACGCGGCTCACCGGACGCTTACCCGCCCTTCATGGCTCGGCCAATATGACGGGAGCCGGTTTAGGAAAAAATCGGGAGCAGCTCAGCCTTTCGCGCTCTTGGATGAGCGACGACGGCGCGCGAACCTGCGCTCGCCTGTCCGAAGAATTCGAAATGCTCTGGCGCGGCGGCGATAATGATTGCGTGATCGTAGATCTGCCCAAAGCGCTCGAAGAGCAGCTACTGCGTGATTACAAATCCGAGCGTCTGCCAGATGAAGATGATTGTCGGCGGCTCTGGAGAAAGGCCCATGGACTACCCGAGGAGTCTGTGGCCGAGCTGGCGGCCAGTGACTCGCGCGAACCTCTGCGCTTCGCGATCCCTGAGTGGCTTGAATATCGCGTAGGCGAATATGCCCACCAGGGAGAAGCGGTCGATGCCTGGCGCGCAACCGGGTGGCGCGGCGTCCTCGAAATGTGCACAGGGTCGGGTAAGACGCTGACAGCGATGATCGGGGCGCATCAACTTCATGCCGAAGTCGGGCCGTTGTTGATCGTGGTAGCAGCCCCGTACAAGGTTCTTGTCCAACAATGGTGCGGCGAGATCGGCCTGTTCGGCTTGAAAGCGGTCGATCTCACGGCCGAGGCCGGCGCCAAGGGCAGAGAACGCGTGATCGCCAACGCCCGCCGACGACTTAGGCTGGGCCTCAGCCCTTCAGAAGCGCTCGTGGTCTCCAACGACACCCTCTGCACACACGAGTTTGCCGCGCAAATCGCCAAACATGATGGGCCAAAGCTGTTGATCGCCGACGAGTGTCACAACCTTGGCGCTGCTGGCTTTATGGCTAATCCACCGACCTTCTTCGACTATCGGCTCGGACTGTCGGCGACGCCTGTCCGGCAATATGACGACGTGGGCACTGCAGCTCTGTTCGATTTCTTCGGTGATCCCTGCTTTAGCTTTCTACTCGAGCAGGCGATCGGGCGTTGTCTCACGCCTTATGACTATCACGTCCACTTTGTCCCCCTCAGTGCCGATGAAATGGCCGATTGGCGTGACCTGAGCGAACAGATCGCGAAGCTAGCCTGGAAGATTCAGGCGGGCATAAAGGACGATCGGCTCAACAATTTGTTTCTGAAACGACGGCGCGTGCTGGAGACCGCGCGCTCCAAGCTCGACAAACTCGGAGAATTACTGGACGAAGAGAATGCGAGGGCGTTGCGATACACGCTCATCTATGCGACCGACAAAGATCCCGCGCAGCTCGATCAAGTAAATGCTGCCCTCAATGAACGGCGCATCCTTTTCCATCAACTGACTGCCGAAGAGAGTGGTGACAAGGTCAGGACGCAGCGAATCCTCAGCCGCTTCCAAAGTGGTGATCTTCAAGTTTTGACAGCCAAGCGCGTTCTCGATGAAGGGGTCAACGTACCGCAGATCGAGCGCGCCTTCATCCTCGCGAGCACAACAGTCAGGCGCCAGTGGGTTCAGAGGCGCGGGCGATTGCTTCGCACCTGTAAAGCCATTGGCAAGACACATGCGGTAATTCACGATCTCGTGGCGCTGCCGCCGGAAGCTTATGAAGGCGGAACCCTGGACTCGGAGGCGAAAAAGATTGTTAACTCCGAACTGGATCGCGCCTGGGAGTTCGCGCGGCTCAGTCGAAACGGGGCGGCAACCGGGGGACCATTCGCAAAGGTCGAGGAGCTTCGTGCGCTTTTGAAGGGGTGAGGCAGGATGGCATATAAGGACGAAAAGATCGTCACGATCATAATGGAGCAGCTTGGCAGTGTCGAAGAGCGCTGCCCGGGCTATCGTGATGAGGTGCAACAAGCCCTAGCCGAGATTCTCCAAGCTGAGCGCCAGCATCAGTTTGCCCGAACGAACATCGTGTCCAAGATCGGGGACCTGGTGGGTCGCGTCGGCACCTTTCTCGATCGCGACACACTGCCGAGTGAGGGATAAGCTATGAGGTTGATCCGCGCTCGTTTCGAAGGCTTTCGCTTGCTCGACGGTATCGACTTCGAATTCTCGAACGATCCAGACAAGAACATTACCGTCATCCGCGCCGCGAATGAAAGCGGCAAGACGACGATGCTGACCGCCCTTCAATGGTGCCTGTTTGGCGAGGACGCGCTCCCATCGGGATACAGCCCCCACTCGATGGACAAGAAGCCGGGCGAGCTGTCTGATACCGTTTGCGAAGTAATATACGAGGTAAGCGGCAAGACTGGAGCCAAGCGCTTTCGCCTGATCCGAAGCCTGACGGAGCATGTCGGATCGGCTGTCCGAAGCCGATCCGTGCCGCAACTTTACGAAATCCTGCCCAGCGGCGCCAAGGAAGTACCGAATGTCGAAGCCCACCTTGCGGTGCATATGCCCGGGGAGCTGCGCGAAGTATTTTTCACCGACGGGGACCGGGCGCTCAGCTTCATCGAAGGGCTTCGCACCGAGCAGCAGCGTCGAGTGAAGAAGGCCATCGAGCAGTTGATGGGCTTGCCGATGCTTGAAGAAGCGGTCGATCACGTAAAGAAGGTCGAACGTGACGTCCGCGCCAAGGCCGACGCCGCCGCCGGGAGCGACGAACTGCGACGTATCCGCGTCGAGCTTGAGTCGATCGATCAATCGATCCCGGAACTCGAAGGCAAGCTGAAGGAAGCGCAGGAAGAGATCGCCAATCTCACTGACCTTCACACCAAGGCCGACCGGGAGTTGCAGGAGGCGTTGAAGCGCGGCAATCGCGAGGAGATCGCCATCGAACTGGCGCGCGCTCAGAAGCAGCGGATTGCTTCCGAAGGTCGAATCAGGGCGGCAGAACTTCGCCAGGCCGCACTTCTTTCGAGCAAAGGGTTCGCGCGCGAAATGCTCGGTGACAAGTTCAGAGCCGCCGGTGCGCTGTTGGATGATCTTCGGAAAAAGGGCGCGATCCCCAACAAGACCATTCCGATTCTTGAGGACCGACTGCAGCATAGCGATTGCATATGTGGCGAGAGTCTCGATGCGGCTCAGACCGACGGTGCCCGGCGTCGCGCGCATATCCAGCAGCTGATCGAGGACAGTCGGGACGCCGACGCGCTGAAATCCAAGGTGTCGGATCTGTATTTCGAAGGCCGCGAGCTGTTCATTCCGGCCGCATCGACCTGGATAGACGAGTATACAGCTGCCTTTGGTGACCGGAACAACGAACAGCGGACCTATGAAGAGCTCGGCCAAGCAGAGGCCGACCTTGAGGCACGCCTCGATAAGGTCAAGGATGACAACGTCCAGCGCGCACGGGATATGCGCGATACCTATCGTCAGCGTCTCGACGAGAAAATACCGCTCGCGGCGCGCCTTGATCACCAAATCCGCGATCGCCGGGAAAGGCGTGTCGAACTCGATCGAAAGTTTCAGGCCCTGTCCGCCCGTGAGGATAAGGCCCGCCGCTTCACTTGCGAGTTGGTCGTCGCGCGCGATATTCGTGGCGTCGTCGAGCGTGCGCTGGAGATCATGAAGACCCGCGAGGTCGAGGCGGTCTCGCAGAAGATGAACCAGTATTTCCGGCGAATGATCGGCGCCCATCCCGACAATGCCCTGATCCAGCGCGCCGAGATTACTCCTGAATTTCACATCGTCGTGCACGGAAGCAACGATAAGAAGCTTGATCCTTCGATGGACTTGAACGGCGCTTCGCGCCGCGCGCTGACTATCGCGTTTGTGCTGGCTCTCACGGAAGTAAGTGGCGTCGAAGCGCCCAATGTCATCGATACGCCGCTAGGCATGATGAGCGGGTTCGTCAAAACCGAGGTCGTGCGCGTCGCCTCAGAAGCCAGCTCCCAATTGATCCTCTTTCTCACTCATGACGAGATCAACGGCTGCGAAGCGATCCTAGACGCACGCGCAGGAAAGGTGCTCACGATCACTAACCCAATGCACTACCCGCGTATGCTCAAGAATGACCCTGGCACGACGGACGCGCGAGCGATCCAATGTGCCTGCGATCATCGGTCCGTGTGCGACGAATGCGAGCGCCTACCGGCCGGCGCAGCCGAGCTGGAGGCTGCGTAATGCACAACCCATTCGCCGGCAGCGATATCATGATTCCCGACGATTTCCGCGAGCATTTTGACTCGTTCGTCCAAAAGAAAGAGGGAAAAAGCGCACAGCCGATCCATCAGCCATTCGGTCGAAATATCGACATGTGGTTTTTCGCGATCTGTCTAGCGGTAAAGAAAGGCCTCACACCGACCACGCATGCCGGCAAGTCCTACAAAGCCGCAGAGGGCGTCGTTCTCAACGCCGATCCCTGGAGGCCAACGGCACTGACGCTGCTTGCGATCGGTGAAACAGGTGACGTGTCGATCGTCGATCGGCCAGGAGAAATGCTGCGCATTGCCAGCGGATACGCAATGGCGGGCCTGCCTGAACTGTTGGCGCTGCTCAACGAACGAGAAGGTGACACCGCATTGGATTATCTCAGCGAATCAATCGAAGGCATGCTTCGTACCAAGAAAGCTGCCTGACGATGAAAGTCGAACAGCGGCTATGGACTATTGAAAAGCTGATAGGCCTGAAGGCGGAGATCAATTTGAATCCGGCATGGCAGCGTGGCCCTGCGTGGAAGGATGCACGCCGCGTCCTGCTTATCGACTCGATCCTGCGAGACATGGACGTCCCGAAAATTTATCTCCGCAAGCTCCCAGCAGGCGGACTTTTCAAATATGAGGCCGTCGATGGCCAGCAGCGCCTCCGTGCCATTTGGGACTTCGCTGCCGCGCCAATAGCAGCGGACAAGTCCAAGGCTTTCGCGCTGAATAGTCCCGACGCATTGCCACCGGTTGGCGGATGCGCGATCGCTGGAAAGACACTCGCCAAGCTCGAGAAGCCACTGAGCGATCGGTTCAAGGCGTTCAAGATCGGTGTCGGAGAGATCGTCGAATCCACAAATGACGAGATCACGGTACTGTTCGCACGTTTGCAAATGGGTATGCCGCTCAACCCAGCCGAGCTGCGCAATGCCGATCTGGGTCCAATGCGCAACGTGATCCAGCTAATGGCGACCTCTCACGAATTCTTCACTGGCACCAGGATCAAGGACGATCGAACCCGCCACTTCGATTTCGCGACCTACGCATTTGCGATCGGCGCCAGCAATGGTACCCGCGACATGAAATCGCCTGATCTGCGCGAACTACAGCGCGAATATAACGCCAAGCCGATGGACGAGATCACGGCACTGTCGGCCAAGGTGGGCGCGGCGCTCAACATCTTGGCCGAAGTCGATCAGGAGACCGGTTATCGAATCATCAGAAAATGGATCTTCGTCGATCTGCTCTTGCTGATCATGCAGTATCAGGCGGCCGGCAAGGCGATCGACATCACTCGATTTACGATTGCCTATGACGCATTCGAGGAGCGGCGGCAGCAATATACGTCCGAACCCGATCTGCTTCTGAACGGTCGGAGGCGCGACGCTGCGCCCAACGATCGTGCGCTCTATGACTATCTTTACGCCTTCCGAACCGAAGGCGCCAAGGCCGCCAGCCTTCAAAAGCGGAACAAGGCGCTCGCGAAGTTCTTCCGACGTGTGGAGGTGCGATAGTGGCTTTCGACCCTGGCACTATCCCCGGCTCACTCCTGCAGGAATATGCCAAGGGGCGTTGCGGCCTGCTCGTCGGTGCTGGCGCGTCAGTCGGAGCGGGCTTGCCGCAATGGGGCGACCTTCTTCGTCAAATGGTCGCGGAAGCAAAAGACAATGTCGGTATCTCCGATGAGAAAGTTTCCGACTATGAGTCCCTGATTGATCAGGGCCGCTACTTGATGGCGGCATCCGGCCTCAAGACCGATCTCGGCAGCTTTTTTGCCGGCTTCATTCGGCGCGTCTTTGTCGACTCGAAGCCCGCTCCGACCGAGTTGCACGAGGCTATGGCCAAGCTAGCTCAGCTCCAATTTGTTTTGACCACCAACTATGACACTTTGATCGAACGGACGTTCCGCAAGAACGATCCGGATGTTACCGTGTGTACGTTCAAGGATGCTGGTGAGGTCCGACGTAGTCTGTCGAGCCGAGAATTCTTCATCCTAAAGGCGCATGGCGACGCGACGAAGAGCGGCGACGGGATCATCCTAACTGAGCAGGATTATCGCAACATCCTGTTCAAGGAGCCGGCGTACCAGCACATGCTGGCGACCATGTTTTCCATGTACACGGTCATCTTCGCTGGCGCGTCAATGACGGATCCTGAAGTCAATTTGATGTTGAACTACGTCGCCAGCACATTTGCTCCTGACTCCGGTCCGACGCACTATGCGCTTCTGACCAAAGAAAAGATCAACGAGGTCGAGAAGGAGCGATGGTTCAAGGATTTCAAGATCCGCGTGATCCCCGTGAGTTCCGCAGACGAATATGCAGAACTGGCCGAATTCGTCCTTGCGCTAGCGGCCTCAGCGCTGCCGGTCTAGGAAATCGTCGGCCCGCTCCGGCCGCGCCCGATCGACCAGCTAATGCCGTCGCCGCGCATCAATCCCGAGACCGACTTTCCGACCTGCCGTTCCAGCGCCGGACGCCAAGGTACGAGTGTGAAATCCCGGGCGCGCTCGATGACGGCGAAGCGCCCGCTGACGAGATCGACCGAACGGCGATAGACGCCCTCGATCCGCGCGCCCTCGGCAGCTTCCCGGAATGGCATTTTCACCTCGTCGGCGAACTGGCCTGCAACCCGAAGCAACTCACGGCGCCGGAGCGCCGCGATCATGCCGTTCGAAAATTTAGTGCTGGCCCCGGTTTCCTCAGCAAAACCCTGCGCCACCAGCCACTGCCGCCGACGCGCTTGGGCATCTCGCAGGTCGTGGCCGAATCCGGCATCGCGAACAGGCTCGGGCGTGGCCGAAACAAGTTCTCGATCGATCCAGGTCGCGGCCTCGGCACCGACCAGCCGATCGAGCGGCTGTGCCGACAGCATGGTGAGCGCGACCGGACGGTCCTGCAGCCTCGCTGCCTCACAGGCCGCAACCCGCTCAAGATGGTCGGGTGCTATGATCCAGCGGCCCGACGGCTCGCGCTCGACGATGCCCGATAATCGTCGCATCGCCTCCAGCCGACGTACATGGGTCTCGGCAAAGGCTTGGGTAGCGGTCGGATCGTGGCGCAGATGGGCATCCATGTCGTAGCGGCCGCCATTGGCGTTGGCGACAGTGGCGATGGTCCGATCGACCTCACGCACTGTCGGGCTGACCGGATCGATCCGCACGATCGCGCCATGCGGCAAGCTGGCATCGGTTTCCGTGCCTCCGTCGGCGAAGCTAAGGACAGGCCTGCCGATCGCCACATAGTGGCTGCGCCCGTCCACGCCATCGACGATCAGATAGTGGCGATCGGCATGCTCGTCGGCGAGCCCGTGCGCCAGCACGCGGCCGACAATCGGTCGGGCACCGGGTGCGCCCGGATCGTAAATCACTTGGTCGACCACCGCTCGTTCGGTCGCGGCGCGCGAAAATTCGCGCTGCATCGTGCGGACGATGTCGCCGCGTTCGCCCAATGCGCGCAGTGTCTCAGCAATGTCGGGCGCGAGCCGGAAACGTCCGGCGCCGAGTGGCTCGGCCAGGCCCAGGCGCGACAACTTCGCCAGCCGACCGGCGCGCAGTGTCTGGTCGAAAGCGTCGCAACCGTTGGTCGCCACCACCAGATCGGCGTCTGCCCCCTTGAGCAAGACCCGGTCGATCGATGTCAGGCGCTCTTGCTCGACTTCGGCGCGCAGCGCCTGCGCGATCTCACGGTCCGTGCGCGGGCCAAGATCAAGATCGACCAGCTCTGCGGCGCGCTCGCGGATGCCGGTCGTCATATAGTCACGGGCGATGACGAGATCGGCGCCACGACCGTCCTTCCCGCGCACCACGATATGGGTGTGTGGATGGCCGGTGTTGAAATGATCGACGGCCACCCAGTCCAGCCTGGTCCCGAGATCCTCTTCCATCCGGTCCATCAGCCGCCGGGTCAGGGGTTTCAGATCGTCATATTGATCGCCGTCCTCGGGCGAGACGATGAAGCGGAACTGGTGGCGATCACCAGACCCGCGCTCGCCGAATGCTTTGCCGTCCACGGTATCGGCATCGCGCCCGTAGAGCGTGCCGCGTTCGCCCTCGCGCGTCGTACCGTCGCGTTGGAGATAGCGCAGGTGCGCGGCAGCAGCCGATGCGCCCTTTCCGGCGAGCCTGACAATGCTTGCCTTGACGATGACGCGGCGGCGGTTCGACGACGCATGACCGCCGCGGCTGGCGAGCAGCCGTCCGACCCCCGCGCCGCGCCCGATCCGGGTGCCCGAGAACGCTCCCCGCGCGACGCCCGGTGCAGCCGCGCTACCGCGAGCTAGATTGGCGGCGGCGAGGACGCGGCCGAGATAGCGCCGGGCGCGCTTGCCACCCTGCTGGCGTTGGCGCCCGAGAGTGGGCAAAAAGCTGTCGTCGTCGTCCATTTTGCTGATTCCAAGGGCGGGGAAGGGCAAGCATGCCGCGCAGCCGGTGATATGAAAACCGGTGCCGCCGCAGATGGCGTAATGCCGCCCCTTTGGCGCGGAACGGCACTGGTGCCCAGTGGGCAGTGCCGGTCACGGGTCCAAAAAGCGATGTGCAGACAAGGGTTTATGGCGCGCCAGTGCCATAGCTTTATCTTGCCTTACGCCACCCTTCCGCTTGAACCGCTCCTGTCGCCCATTTCCGCTTTCCTGATGCTCGCCCATTTCGCCGAGCCGAGGCAAAAAAGAAGCCGGGACACGATGCCTGTCCGGCACCCTGTCCCGGCGTTTCCGAGCCACCGATCAGTGCATGATTGCGAATGCTGCGCGTGCCCGCGCTTCGCTCCTGAAGCTGCGCCGCCCCATCAATCCTTGCGCGTTGCCATCGCCATCGACGATGCTCACCGCCACGAACCAGCGACCGTCCAGCCGCCCGATAATCGCCACCCGATCGAGTTCGAAATCCTCCTCGTCTTGTGCTTGATACGCACCGAGCCACCGTTCCGACACCCTTGCGTCCCAAAGGAAATCGCTCTCCTCGGCCTCTAGGAACCGCTGTGCCAGCGCCTCGCCTGCGCCCCGTCCGAACTCGATTTCGAGTCCCGCTACCAGCGTTGCCACCACGCGGTCCGACGCCGCACCGATGGGTTGAAACATGGTCATGATCGCCTCCTTCGCTTGAAATCCTCCTCATTGAGGACAGACCTCCGAAGACGGGTGGCGAAGCGGCTGTCAGGGCCGCGGAGGCGCAGCCGGAAGCGCCGCGCAGCGGCGGCGGAGGAACCGATTTTGTTGCAAAGGAACAAACAGACTCGGCTGCGCAGCAGCCTCCGGCTCGCGGCAAAATTGGAGGGGCCGCCGGCCTTGCACAGCCGCTTCGCCGCCCGTTATGCTAGGCCTTGCCGAGACGAGCCCCTCCAACGTCCGAGATCGCGCGATGCCCTCGCAGCCCACACACTTCGACGCTCCCGCCTATGCAAGCTCAACGGGGTGCGCGGATCGCGAACAGCATATCTGGCGGCTCGTCTGGCGCGCGTGATGGTGATGGAGTGACGGATGCGCTGCTGGTGCGAAGGGCGATGAACAGTGCTGGTGGCGGCTGTTGCGGAAGGGATTGCGGCGGCCTCGAGGGCGTCCCCGACACTTGTGCTAGATAGGCGCGCGTCTCGGCCGGCAACGCACGGCCTGATGCAAGATGCGCGGCATAACGGCCGGGACCGGCATTGTATGCGGCGAACAGGCCGGGATAGCCGAAGCGGTCATACATCGCGCGTAGATAGGCGGTGCCTGCGAGAATATTGTCGCGTGGATCATGGGGATTGCCGCCCAGGCCGTGCGCCGCCTGCATCGCCGTCCATGTCGCTGGCATCAGTTGCATAAGGCCCATAGCGCCAGCGCGGGATGTGATCGGTCGCCCGCCAAGCATGGTCTGGCCACCGCTTTCGGCACGCATGACCCGTTCGATCCACGCTACCGGCACGCCGAACCGCGCGGACGCCTCGGCGATCTCCACCCGCCAGCGATCAAGTGGATCGGCAGCGGCAGGGGTCGCGACGAACAGCGCGACGGCGAGCGCGAGCGTCCTCAGCGCAGCCACAGCGGGGTCGCCTTGCCAATGACATCCTGCGCCAGCGTCGGCCCGAAATAGCGCCCGTCGAACGAGTCCGGGGTCTCGGTCATGAGCAGGAAGACCATCCCCGGTCCCAGCCGGATGCACCCCTGCCACGCGGGCAAATCGCGGCCTTCCGCATCGGCGGCGCGGCGGATGGCTACCGCCCTTCCGTTCAGCGTCACCACGCGATCGACCGCGCAGATTCGATCCCCGGCCACGCCGACGACGCGCTTCACCAGCGGCACGTTGGACGGCAGATAGTGGCGGCGTGCAGCCAATTGCCGCGCTTCTACAGGCAGCCAGGCAATCACCATGTCGCCGCGTTGGAGCGCTGCACCGGGCGACACGGCATAGAGTCCGATGGGCGCGCTGGCGCTGGCGTTCCAGACGAGCCGGGGCACAGGCGGCAGCGCGATCGTGAGGCCGAGACAGGCGATGCCAGCGGCGATCAGCGCAGCGCGGCGGCGCAGCCGCAGGCGGCGGACATGGGCGGCGCGCCGGACCTCCAACCAGGCGAAGAGTGGCAGCGGTCGATCACGAATCCGGGGCTCAACCATGATCGCCTCCGCGCGCGCGGGCTGCCGACCACGTCTCGATATCGTCGATATGATAGCGCCAGGTGCGCCCATGCAGGCGGCACGTCGGCCCCTTGCCTGTCTGGCGCAGGCGCTTGAGCGTCGAGTAGGCAAGGCCAAGATGAAAGGCCGCCTGCTTGGCGGTGAGGAAGGGGCAGGTTTCGCGCGCGGCCTGCGCACGTGTCGCGGTATCGTCCATGATGAAGGTCCATCTGCGCCGATGCACCCTGCGTCGGCTGAGAGGTGCGGATTGGATCGATCCGGTCCTCTCAGGCAGGGTCGCAAATCGACCCATGCGATTGCGACCTCCCTGTTTTGGTCTGGCGACGATGCCCCGCGCCCATTTCGGGCGCGGGGCAGTTCGCTCAGTCGGCCGGGTTCCAGATGATCGCGAAGGCGTCGTCATCGTCTTGGCCCGCAGCGCGGCCGAGATTGGCGTAGAGTCGGCGCGGGCCGAATTCGGGGGCGGAGAGCGACAGCGACACATAGTCTTTGCCGCTCATTTCGCCGCGCCGGATCCATCCCGCTCCGACCTCGACGCCGGCTGCCGACACGCGATAGTCGGGCTGGGTGTCGCCGGACTTGCGGGTGTTGGGAATGATCTCAATGTCGGTGCGGATAGAGAGCGTCTTGAGCTGACCCTTGAAGCCGTTTCCGTCGCGGGTGACATAACCGATGGCTGGCATTGTTCGTCTCCTTAAAAAGTCGCCCCAAACCGTTTCCGGGCGATGGGCGGACCGGAGGGACGGTCACAGCAGGCCCGCGAACCGGCAGGCCGGAGCGGCAGCGGAGGACCGGAGCCGAAGGCTTATTTGAGAGCGTAGCGACCGCGAGGAGCCCGCGCCCACCCCACGCGGCATGCCGCGTGGGGTGGGCGCGGGCGGGGAAATAAGCCGCATGGCGATGGTTTCGCGGGACTGCGGCCGTCCCAGGTCATGCGCCCGAGGAGCCGGAAACGGTGCAGGACACGGCAGTGGTGACGACGACAATGCCGCCGGTTCATCCCTCGCGATGGATTGGTCTTGGACTGCGCGGACGCACCACCGCCATCGGATCGACCGTCCAAACGCACGCACGACAAGGCTGCCGCCATTATCGTCGGTGTGGCCGATGACGGCCGGTCAGAGCTTCGCGTCCGGGGTAAAAGGCGATAGAGGTGAGTGACATGTCGATGACGATCCTCCGCCTTCCGACAGGCTGCGCCACGCTCATTCGGATTGCCGCCGCGCCGCCGGGCCAAGGGCGCGTCGGCTAGGCACAGATGATGACACCTTCCGGCTGGAGTGTGGCTTGGCGCTCGCATCGCGGGGATCGACGCGCTGGCAGCACACACGGGACAGGCCAGATGCAGGGCTAAAATTGCGCTAGGCCGGGTCGCGAAGGCGCGCGCGCGGATGCTGCTCGACGGCCGGACTGTCACCATCATGCGGGTCGGGCGCAGCTATAATCGCACGGTTGCACGGTTGACGCTGGCCGATCGCGATGTCGCGTCCGAACAGGTGGCGACCGGGCGCGCTGGTGGCCGCGCTGGCAGCGCAAGCCCGACTGGTGCGCGCGCACGCTTATGAGGATGATGGAATAGCCGCGCCCCTGCCCGCGCCAGCAGGCCGGGGCGCGGCCGATATTCAGGGCATCAGCCGCAGCGGCGGAACCGCGAAATCGCCCGCCGCGAAGTGGGCGAGGATCGTCTCGTAGCTGCCGAGACGTTCGACGGTGCAACGGCCAATCAGGAGATAATCGTCCTCGTCGGCGGCATAGGACTGCACCTCGCCCGCGCCGGTGAACACGACGCGCTCGGCGCCCCATTGACCGCAATAGGCGCCCGACCAGCGTGTAAATGGCAGGCCATGCTCGACGCACCATGTTTCGAGGTGCGCGAACCGGCCCCAGGCCACTTCATGCGCCATGAGTTCGAGCGGCACGCCCTCGCGAAACATCGTGAGCGTGAAGGGTTCGCCGTCCCATTCGGTGGACAGTCCTTCTGCCTGAACGAGAGTGGTAAGGTCGGGCAGCAGGGATAGCGGCAGGGTGCCGCCGATGGTGATGCTCGCGGATACGCGGTCGGCCATGATGGTCTCCTTTCCCGCGCGCCCGAGCCCATCAGGGCGAGGGCGCGCGGCCAAATTTTCGTGAACGAAAAGGATGCGGGCGGCGGCTTTTCCGCCGCCCGCAGGGGATCAGGCGGCGAGGCGGTCGGCCTCGTCTTCGTTGAAGGGAGGCACGGGACTCCCTTCGACCGGCAGGGCCATTACCGCGCCGGGTGCGGTCGGATCAGGCTCGTCGTCGCCCGGCGTCCGTCGCTCGATCTCGCGCGCCGCCTGCGCCTTGGCATGGGCCGCGACGGTGCCGACGCCGCCACGCGCCGTATAGGCGGCGGGCGGGAACGCCATCCAGCGCGGCACCCAGCTTTCGCGCTGGTCGCGCCCGTTGGTGCCGTCCAGATGATCGCGGACGATGCGTTTCAGGGTCTTGGTCTTTTCTTGCCGGTTGGCGCTGGCTACGGTTTCGCCCGCCACCTCGGCGACGATCCGGGTCAACACTTCCCGGTCGCGGACAAGCGAGAAAAAGGCGTCGTCGGCCTGCCAACAGCGGGCCATATCGACGCCGATCTCCATGCCCACTGCCTCGACGGCGGCGCTGCCCGATGCCAGCGTTTCGCCCATGACGATGGCGATCACCTCCATGACGACCGCATCGGGAAGGTCGAGTAGCCGGTGGAAGATGCCAACGACGCCATAGTCGTCGCCATTGCCCCCGGTCACGGTCGGTTCCTCAGGCGAAAAGCCGAGAACCGCCAGCACGGCGCGGCGGCGCTCGTCGAAATCCGCCTCGGCTTGGCTGTTGTCGAGGCTGTCGCGCACCTCATCGTTGCGGGTGGATTGCGGCTCGGGCGTGACGCGCCACAGATGCGAACCGCCGATGGCATGGGCCACCATCAAGCGCAGCGCGATGGCCGGATGGCCGGTGAGCGCGGACCGGACGGCGGCGTGGCGATGCAGGTCGACATAGGTCTGCATCGTCGATGTCATTTCGGGCCGCGCCGCTTTCTGGCCGGTCCCGTTCTCGGACCCCTCGGCCTTGGCGATCCGGCGGGCTTCCTTGCCGGAGACATAGCCTTCATGGACGATCACCTCGCCGGTCGCGCGCACGTCGATATAGACGCGCCCGCCCTTGCGCTTGCCCGCCTTCTCATATTCCCATGTCGAGAAATGTGTCGTGGGTGGCACGATGATCGCGTCGGCCCAGCCTTGCTCGACATAGGCGGCGCGGCGTGCCTCGATCTCCGCATTCTGCGCCATCCAGAAAGCATCGGCATCGGCGACATAACGGTCCTCGCCGAACAGGTCGGCGATGGTCGCAAGGCCGCTTGCCTCCACGTCGAACAGCGCATGTTTCACCGGAATTGACTGCCCGCCCAGCAGCCATGATTTCAACTGGTGGCCGGTCGGCAGATAGGCATTCTCGTCGTCGGCAAGTGCCAGCCATGCTTTTTGCTGGCTCTTGGACGCCATCGTCAGATGGCGCACGGTCGCCGCGTCGATCTGTTCCTTGCGATAGAGATCGCGGATGGCGGGGAGCAGATTGCCGAGCGCCAGCACGCGCTTGACGGTGAGGTCGGGCAATCCGAACGTCGCGGCGATGTCTTCCACCTTGCGGCCCTCGCGGACAAGGCGCGTGAAAGTCTCCCATTGCGTCACCTCGTCCATTGCTTAGGTCATGTGTCAACTGTCCTTCGAAGCATTTTTTGGCAGATATCCGTCAGTTTCTGGTCTTGTTGTCGGGTGACACT
>QFQF01000025.1 GCA_003248935.1 Sphingobium sp. | reverse complement strand
GAAGCTCATTCGGTATGGCAGGTTCTTTGCGTCGTGACATAGTGGGACTCCTTGTTGCCCATTATGCCCGGCCACACACGGAAATCCTGACAGTCCCCGAGATGTCGGTGACGACCTTCTGCCGGGAGTAGTTGTCGTCGAGCGTCAGGACGACGCTGTCGGACGGCTGCCACTGGAACGCGATACGTCCGTCGATCCGCTCGTCCTTGGTATAGCGCTGGTCGGCGCCATATTGCTGCTGATACCAGCCAAGAACCGACTTGTCCGCCAGCTGGGCGGAAGTGCAGGTGGCAGTCAGCTGACACGGTGCATAATAGCCGCCCTGCCAGCCGGAAACGAACACGCGGTTGGTCTGCGTGTCGCGGCGGGTATAGATGCCGTCGACGAGGATGCCCATGGTATCGTCGGCGAAGGTGGTGCTGAACAGTGCGCCGACCGTCGGCACGATCTTTCCGGCCTCATCCTGTACCGATCCCGACGCGCTGACCGCGACGCGGGTGCCCGGGCTGTCGAACGGCTTGGGATAGGAAATGTTGACGGTCGCGCCGATCGAGCTGCTCGACAGGGAGACGTCGGGCGTCTTCATGACGGCAAGCTGGCCGACGAAGTCGGCGCCGACGGTGCTGAAGTCGACCGAACGGCCGCCGCTGGCGGTCGAGATGCGACGCCCGTCGATCAGCGTTTCGTTGAAGTCGCCGCCGAAGCCGCGAACGGTGATGCCCTGCGGCTCGCCGCGCGCACCGGAGCGCTGGATCGACACGCCGGGCAGGCGCTGCAGCGAGGCAGCCACGTTGGAATCCGGGAACTTGCCGATGTCTTCCGACGAAATGACGTCGACGACGCCTGCCGATGACCGCTTGATGTCGAGGTTGCGCTGCAACGATCCGCGGATGCCGGTGACGATGATGTCCGCATCGCTGGAATCAGCGGCGACCGCGCTCTGGTCGGCGGCCTCGGTTGACTGCTGCGCATAGGCCGGGACGGCAATCGCCATCGCCAACAGGCTGACCGTACCGGCCAGCATGGACCTTTCCAGCATCGCAGCGCGAACGTTCCGCGCATTGCGGGTAACGATGTCGATTGTCTTCATGACCCTCCCCTTGTTCAGACAATATCTCGCCCGAACGCCACGACGCCCTCGCCGTGGCGATCACTTCTTATTTTTTACTGGGTGCTTTCTGCTCCGCCCAAGTCGACGGATACGTTCCTCACCCTGTACTTCCTTTTTATCTTCGGAAATGGTAGCGCTATCTCTCGGGCTGATCAAGCGAAATTGTCCGAGTTTATTTCGGCAGTGAAATTCGCCAGAAAAGGCCGGAAAGAGAACAGGGTGAACGATGCCCGACCGCAGCATGCGGCGGGATGGAGAGGGTGGGGACTGATGGAATCACTGGAACTTCTGAACAGCCGGAAACATGCGGCCGTGCGCATGAGGAAGCGTTATGGAACGCCGACTCATTTCGTGCGGATCGTCGCCAGCGAGTTTGCGGCGGCGGCTACGGCTTGTCCGATCCTGTTTTCCAAGCATCCCGATACCGGGGCATTCTACGCAGGGGCCGTGATGGGTCTGAAGCCCGGCGAATGCCTGATCGATTCGCCGGACGGCACGCTTGCCTTCCGGTCGCTGGAGGGGGAACGCGACGGATTTTTCGCATCCGACGAACATATCGCGATCGATACCGCCCATGTGCGTTTCAGCGCGACGGACGGTGAACCGCTGTTCGAGGGCGATGGCGCTCCGGGCGCAGCTTTGCGGCGTGCCCAGGGCGCGCTCGGGCGGCTGATGGCGGGCGTGGGGCCGACGGATGCCTTCATCCAGGCACTTCTCAGACATCGGCTGATCGAACCCATCGATATCGCGCTCAGCTTCGACGACGGGGAAAGGCTGACCCTGGTAGGGCTGTATACGGTCAGCCTCGATGCGCTGGGCGAACTGGACGACGCGGCGGTGCTCGGGCTGTTCCGCGACGGTCATCTGCAACTCGCCTACACCATGATCGGTTCGCTTCAGCAGATATCTGTTCTGGCGCGCAGGCGGAACGAGCGCTTGGCGGAGGCGGGCTGAGCCCGGCCGCGAGATGAGCGCGCCCCTGGGGGAAATCGATGCGCGCGACATGGCGGACGCCGATGCGCTGAAGCAGGTCGCCGCGCTCTGCCGACCCGTTGTGATACGGGGCCTGTGCGTGGACTGGCCGGTTGCTCGGGCGGCGGCGGAGTCGGCGCAGGCATGTGCCAGCCATCTCGATGGGTTCGACGCGGGTCTGAGCGCGGAAGCGTTCGTCGGCACGGCTTCGCTGGGTGGACGCTACCACTATGGCGACGATCTGGAGGGCTTCAACTTCCTGCGCGAAGGCATGACGGTCAAAGAGGCTCTGCGACGGATAGTGGCGAATGCGGCCGTGCCCGGTGGCCCGACGGTGTATCTGGGATCGCTGCCGGGGGAGCATTATTTCCCCGGCTTTGCGGAGGCCAATCCCAATCCCGTGCTGCCCGGGACGGTAATGCCCCGGATATGGCTGGGCAATGCATCGACGATAGCGTGTCATTACGACATGTTCGACAATCTGGCCTGTGTCGTCGCGGGGCATCGCCGCTTCACGCTGTTCCCGCCGGATGCGATCGGTGACCTCTATGTCGGCCCGGTCGACCATACGATGGCCGGCCAGCCCGTCGCGCTGGCGGTTGGCGCAGCCGTTGACGATGCGCGTTATCCACGCTTCGGGGCGGCACGCGAGCGTGCGCTGGTGGTCGATCTGGCGCCGGGCGACGCGCTGTACCTGCCCAAGCTGTGGTGGCATCAGGTGGAGGCGACGGACCCCTTCAACTTGCTCGTCAACTACTGGTGGGACGGGTTCAGCGCCGGGCCCGACGCCCCCTATGCCACGATGCTGCTCGCGATGATCGCCATCGCAGAGCGGCCCGAGGCCGAGCGGGCGGCATGGCGGGCCTTCTTCGATCATTATGTCTTCCGGCCCGGCGGCGGCCACCCGCTGGCGCACTTGCCGGAGGAAAAGCGCGGGATACTGGGGCCATTGGGGCGGGGAAATTACGGTCGCATACGCACGCTGGTCATGCGGCTGCTGCGCGGCGGTTGAGCATTGAATGACCGCATCCGGTCGGATTTGAAGGAGAGGAGAACAGATGAAAGCCATATCCCGCGCCACCGCCCTGTGCCTGGCGCTGCTGGTGACGACGGCAGCCCAGCCGGGCGCGGCGCAGATGACGACGGGCGCTCCGCCGGTCGTGGCAGGTGCGAAGCCGGTGACGATCGAACGGATCAAGGTCCATGCGCCGACCATCGCAGGCAATCTGGAAGGGGAGGCGGCCGATCGCGACGTTCTGGTCGTGCTTCCGCCCAGCTACGCCAAGATGCCGCAGCGGCGCTATCCGGTCGTCTATGCGCTCCACGGCTATTCGATCGGGGCCGAGCAATGGACCCGGGAAATCCATGTGCCGCAAACCGTGGAAGGCGCCTTTGCGAACGGCGCGCATGAAATGATCATCGTGCTGCCCGACTCAAAGACCGTGCACAACGGCTCGATGTATTCCGCATCCGTCACCACGGGCGATTTCGAAACCTTCATCGCCCGTGACCTCGTCCGCTATATCGACAGCCACTATCGCACGATCGCCCGGCCGGAGAGCCGGGGGCTGGCAGGCCATTCGATGGGGGGATATGGCACGAGCCGGATCGGCATGAAGCATGGCGGCGTGTTCGGCGCGCTTTATATGCTGAGCCCATGCTGCCTGTCGCCGCGCGATGCGGCGCAGATGGACCCCGCCGCGCTCAAGGGGCTGGAGGCGATCGGTTCGCCTGCTCAATCGGCCAGCCTTCCCTTCCTGCTCCGCGCACAACTGGCGACCGCCGCCGCATGGTCACCCAATCCGAAGAAGCCGCCCTTGTACCTCGACCTTCCGGTGAAGGATGGCGTGGTGCAGCCCGATGTGCTGGCGAAATGGGCGGCGAATGCGCCGCTGGCGTTCGTCGACCAGTATGTCGGCACGCTTCGCGGCTATCGCGCGATCGCGATCGACGTGGGCGACAAGGACGGGTTGAAGAACGACGCCCGCAAGCTGCACGAGGTGCTCGACAGCTATGGCATCACCAACAGCTTCGAAATCTACGACGGCGACCACACCAGCCATGTCGCCATGCGGTTCCAGGACAAGGTGCTGCCGTTCTTCAGTGAGCACCTTGCCTTCCCGCAGGCGAAATGATCAGGGCTGCCAGCCGCTGAAGTGGAACCAGTCGACGTCGAGGTAGCCGCCGTTCGGGGCCGCGTTATAGCACGAAAGCGCATATTGCGGCCCCTGGAACGTGCCCGTCCGCCAGTCATAGGCGAGCGGGAAGGGTGCGCCGAGATCGGTCCATGTCCGGCCGTTCCGGCTGTAGGCAAGCTGGGCCTTGTCGTTCGTGAAATCCATCCGGGTCCGCAGCCATAGCATACCGGCCGGCATCAGCGGACCGGATGCCCCGTCATGCGTCACGCGACCGTCCCTCCCGTCCTCGACCAGTCGCATCGCGAGCCGTTGCCTGCCCGATCCCTCCGGCACGATCGCGATCTGTCCGTTGAACTTGCCCAGCGTGCCGAAGCCGCACTGATCGCCCGCGCGCAGTCCGCGTGTGTCGAGTTTCACCACGGCCTCGCTGCGCGGCGCCTGCCCCTTCTGTATCAGCGTATTCTTCGCCAGCCAGAACTCGTCCGCGCGCGTGGCCTTCAGGCGGAGGTAGCCGGGCCGCTCGCTGAGCGACCAGCGCGTGTCATCCGGATTGTGGTTCCATTGCCATTGCAGGCCGAGCGTCGTTTCCGTGAACTCGTCGGACGTCGGCGGCTCCACGAACGACTGCCCCTGAACCGGCTTGCGGGCGCTGGCGGGCACCCTGCCCGGCGCATCCTTCGTGCCCCAGACGGGCCATCCGTCCTGCCAGAATATCGGGCTGATGTTGGTGACGCGGCCGATGGCGCCGGCGTCAAGCATCACGAACCCGACATCGGTGCCGTCGGGCAGGTCGACGATCGCCCCCTGATGTCCGCCGGTGGTGTCGTCGATCTGGTTGCGGGTTTCCCATGGGCCGGTGAGGCTTTTCGCACGGGAGACGGTGAGGCCGAGGCGCGAGGGGATGGCGTTGAACAGATAGTACCAGTCTCCGCGCCGCACCAGCTTGGAGCCCTCGCCCCCCTTGATATGATGGATCGTCTGCGCGCCCGTCACGCGGCTGTAGCTGTCGTCGAGGGACAGCAGCGTTATGTCGCCGGTCCCACCGCTATAGGCCGTGACGATATACCCCTTTCCATCCGTGTCGAAGAACAGGCCGGGATCGAACGCCTCGCGATCAAGCTCCGCCATCGTCCACGGCCCTTCGATCGCGGGGGCGGAATATATCCGGCTGTTCTGTCCGACCGGGGTGTAGACGGCGTAGAAGCGCCCTTGATGATAGCGCAGGCTCGGCGCGTAGATCCCCTTGCGATAGGCGCCACCGTCAGCAAGATCGTATCGATCGCTGCCGGTCAGTTTCGGCACGACATGCGTCGCGATCCGCCAGTTGATGAGGTCGCGGGATTTCAGGATGGTGAGGCCGGGCACGTTCGCGAATGTGGTCGTCGCGAAATAGAAGTCCCCGCCGACGCGGATGATGTCGGGATCGGGATAGTCGGCATTGAGCGGCGGATTGCGATAGGTGCCGTCCCCCTGGTCCGATTTCCACGCCTGGGCCGACAGGCCGGCCGACGCGAGCAGCAGAAACGGTCCAATGAGGGCGGCGGCGGTGCGGCGATAGGTTCTGGTCATGGACGAAGCTCTCCGTCAGGGCCGGTAGGCGTAGGGGCCGATGATCGTTCCGACGAACCCGCCAGCCTCATGGGTGCTGAGAAAACGGATGTCGACGTCGGTCGCGACGATATGGGTCTGGCCGCCAGCTGTATATTCGGCCGTCATCTGCCCCGCGTTCGCGCGCAGGGTGAGCGTCACCGGACCGCCATTCTTCAGCGGGGCGGACGCCACCAGACTGTCGGTGTCCGCCCCGGCACGGGTGTAGAGCGCGACCACCGGCTGCCCGGATATCCGCGTTATGCCGAAGAACAGCAGCGACTTGTCGTTCTGCACGGCGGCGAGGCCCGCGCGATCGCCATCCTTGTCCGGTGCATAGTCGAGGACGGTGGAAACGGTGGCGACATGCTGCTGCTGGCGCCTGCCGACAAATGCCGGTGTGCCCTGAAGGTCGCCGAACGGCGCACCGCTGCCCATCACGAGCGCGCCATTTTCTATCCGGTAGAAGGGCGCCTTCGGGGTGCGGACGCCGATCCAGCGCTGGTCGAGCTTTGGCGTGTCGAATTCGTCGGTGTAGGCGAAATCTCCGGTGGTCGGCGACAGTGCCGGAGGCTGGGCGGGCAAAGCCGGCTTGGGCGCCACGAAGGGGATGCTCTTGCCCGAGGGCAGGATATGCGGCCACCCGTCGCGCCAGGTCACCGGCAGCAGGAATGTTTCGCGCCCGATATTGTAGAGGTCCGGGCCATAGGGGCGGGTGGCGAGGAAGGTCGCCCACCACTGGCCGTCCGGCGTTTCCACGAATTTCGCATGGCCGGCCGAGGTGACGGGATGCGCGCGATCAGCGGGAAGGGAGCGCTGGCTGAGGATCGGATTGCCCGGATAGGGCTTGAACGGGCCGCGCACGGACTTTGAGCGGAAGACCACTTCGGAATGGTTGTCGCCGGTGCCGCCCTCGGCCGCGATCAGGTAATAAAAGCCGTCTTTTTTCAGCAGGTGCGGCCCCTCGATCCAGCTCGGCCTGGCGTTGATATCGACGCCGCCGTTGACGATCTGGGTACGCGGACCGACCAGCTTCATCGCGCGCCAGTCGAATTCCTGTACCCAGATGGCGCGATGTCCGTCATAGCGGGGCGGCTCGTCGGGCGCGCCGTTGTTGACGATCCAGGCCTTGTCGCCTTCCCAGAAGATGGAGGGATCGATTCCCTCGAAATCGAACCAGACGGGGTCTGACCATGGCCCGGCGGGATCGCGCGCGGTGATCACATAGTTGCCGCCGCAGGCGACGCAGGTGTTGACGATGTAGAAGAGGCCGTCGTGCCAGGAGATGTCCGGCGCGAACACGCCCTCCGAAACGCGGCGGCCGGTGAAATCGAGCTGCCCCGGCCGGTCGATGGCGTTACCCACCTGCGTCCAGTTCACCAGATCCTTCGAATGGAAGATCGGCAGGCCAGGAAAATGCGAGAAGCTGGAGTTGACGAGATAATAGTCTTCGCCGACCCGCGTGATGGAGGGGTCGGGGTAATAGCCGGACAGGATGGGATTGCGATATTCCCCCGCGCCGGCCACGACCTGTTCCTGCGCATGCCCGTCGTAGGAGAAACGCTCGAAGCGCGGCTCTCCAGCCTGAGCCGCTGCCGTGAAACCGGCAAGCGAAAGGAAAAGGGCGGCCTTCAGGCCCGTCCGGCGCGGTCGAAGGGGCGTGGACCCCAGGCAATCAGTCACGGTTATATCCTCCCCAGCCTTCGCCAAAACGCACGATCTGCACGAATGGGAGCGCTACCTTACTCATTTCGGATGCTGCGTTTCTTGTCAATCGCCGTTGAAACATCTTCAAAAGTGCGATCCCTCATGGCAATATGCCGTTACGGTAGCGATAACATTCCTGCTTGCCCGGCCATCGATAATCGCATTATCGTGCCCCACGGTCACGCCCCGCAGCCGGGTGGGCCATCAGATGGAGGGGACAGTCCATGGTCAATGCCCGCAATGCAACGCGACCTCTGGCGCGCGCGATATGCGCATTCTTGCTGTCGGCGTCGTCGGCGGCCGTCGCGGCCCCCGTCCTTGACCCGGCGTTTGGCGACCATGCCGTCATCCAGCGTGACCGGCCGGTGCCGGTCAGCGGCAGTGCGGCCCCGGGAGAGATGGTGACGGTCACCCTTGGCGACCGGAGCCAGCGTGTGAAGGCCGACACCAAGGGACGATTCCTTGCCCGGTTCGATCCGGTCACGACGACTGGACCGGTCCCGCTGTCGGCCGAAAGCCCGTCGGGGCGCGTCGTGGCCCGGGACGTTCTGGTCGGGGACGTCTTCCTGTGTTCCGGACAGTCGAACATGGAAATGGAGGTCCGGTCAGCGCAGGACGGCGCGGGGCAGAGCAGGGCGGGCGGCGATGACCAGTTGCGCCTGATGACGGTCGCCAAGCAGACGGCCGACGAACCGCGGGCGACGTTCGCCGACGCTCCTGCGTGGCAGGTGGCGAGCCCCGATACGGTCCGCACCTTTTCGGCGGCCTGCTATTACATGGTCAGGGATCTCCGGAAGGAGAAGGGCGTGCCGATCGGCGCGATTGCGTCAAGCTGGGGCGGGTCGCAGATCAGCACATGGATGGGCGAAGGGGCGCAGGCGGCCGTCGGCTGGGCGGACAGATCCGCGCTGCTGAAGCTTCACGCCCGGGATGCGGCGGCCGGTGAACGGGCGGCAGGCGCGGCGTGGGAAGCGTGGTGGCGCAAGGCGACCGGCGACAAGGCCGGGCAGGAACCCTGGCAGCCGGCCAGTCCGCAAGACTGGGCGCCGGTTCCGTCGGTGGGGCCATGGGAACAATGGGGCGTGCCTGCGCTTGCCGACTATAACGGCATGGTCTGGTTCCGACGGGAAGTGGTGCTGACGGCGGCGCAGGCGAAAGCGGCCGCACGCATCGCGCTCGGCACGCTCGACGATGTCGGACGGGTGTGGATCAACGGGAAGGGCGTGGGCATGAGCCCGCGCGCCTGGCAACCGAACATGTTCGACATTCCCGCCGGCGTGCTGCGCGCCGGGGCCAATGTGATCATCGTCAACGTTCAGGACAGCTATGCCAATGGCGGCATGGAGGGCCCTGCGGACGACATGAAGCTGACCTTCGCGGAAGCCGATACGATGCCGCTGGGTGAAGGGTGGACGTATGCGATCGCCCGTCAGTCGCCGTTCGATGCGCCGCGTGTGCCGTGGAGCGATCTCGCCGGTGCCGGCACCGCCTATCATGCGATGATCGCGCCGTTCGGTTCCATCGGCCTGAAAGGCGTGGCCTGGTATCAGGGGGAATCGGACACGGACATTCCCGGCTATGCCGGTCGCATGGCGGCGATGATGGCTGACTGGCGCCGGCAGTTTGCATCGCCGGACCTGTCCTTCGTCATCGTCCAGCTCGCCGGTTACGGAAAGCCCGCCACCGCGCCGGAGGAAAGCGGATGGGGGTATCTGCGTCACGCGCAGCATCAGGCCGTGGCCGCCGATGCGCATGCCGGACTGGCGAGCGCGATCGATCTTGGCGATCCGTTCGACATTCACCCCGGCGAAAAGCAGGAGCTGGGCCGCCGTCTGGCGCGGGCGATGCGCGCGGTCGCCTATGGCGACTCCATCCCCGCAAACGGACCGCAGGCCGTTTCGGCGATGGCGGACCCGGGCGGCGACGTGACCGTCCGCTTCGTGGGATTGACCGGCGGATTGCGGGTGCGCAGCGGCGATCGTCCGGTCGCGTTCGAACTGTGCGGCGACGCGCCGGGAACATGCCGCTATGCGGCGGCTCGCGTTGACGGGAACAGCGTGACGCTGTCCGGTGACGGACAGCCGGTCGCGAAGGTGCGCTATGCCTGGGCCGATTATGCCGTCGTCAACCTCTATGACGAGGCGCCGCTGCCCGTGGGGCCGTTCGAAATGGCGGTGTCGCGGCCCTGACCGAAGGCTGATCCGGCTCAGCTCCGCCGCCGGTTCAGCTCCGCCGCTGGTGCAGCGGCGGGATCGCGTCGGACTGCCGCCGGATCAGGCTGTACTCCAGCTTCGTCCGGCGCGGCGCCTTCCCCGCGCGCCCTTCACCGCCACGAATGGCGCTGGCCAGCAGGGCCATGGCGGTCCGGCTCATGTCCCGGATGGGCTGGCGAATGGTGGTCAGGGTCGGCCAGATCGCCGCCGCCAGCGGCGTGTCGTCGAAGCCGCAGACGGTGAGGTCGGCTGGCACGTTGATCTGCTGCTGGTGCGCGATCGTGATCGCGGCCGCCGCCATGTCGTCGTTACAGGCGAAGATCGCGGTCGGTGGCACCGGCAGGGCGAGCAGCCTTTCGGCCGCTTCGAGCCCCGAGCGATAGCTGAAGTCGCCCTCAACGATCCACGCTTCGTCGACCGGAAGACCATGACCGGCCATCGCCGCGCGATAACCCTCCAGCCGCCGCGCGCTCGCCCGATGCTGCGCGTTCCCCTGAATGAAGGCGATACGGCGATGCCCGAGGTCAATGAGGTGCCGGGTCATCTCCTGCGCCGCGTGACGGTCGTCGATCGCCACGACCATCAGGTCCGCCTGGCCGCTATCGGGGGCGATGGCGACGGCCGGGATGCCGTTGCGCGCCAGTGCCTCGGCCAGTTCGTCCCAGTCGCACAATGGCGGCGGCACGATCACGCCCGATACCCGGGCATAGGAAATCTGGGCGATCACATCCTCGACCGTGGCGTCGGCCGCGCATTGTTCGACCACAAGATGCAGGTGATGGCTGGCCGCCTCGTCCAGTCCGCCCAGCAGCAGTTCGCCGAGATAGGCCGACGTCGTGCTGTTGCGGTAAAGCAGGGCGACACGGCGGTCGTCGCTGCCCGCCAGCGCGCGCGCGACGGCGTTTGGCGCATAGTTCAGCTCGACGATCGCCTTCTCGACCTTCGCGCGTGTCTGCGGGCTGACCCAGCTCTGTTTGTTGATGACCCGCGATACGGTCATCAGCGAAACGCCGGCCCGTGCTGCGACGTCCCGGATGGTTGGCAGCTTTCCGTCGTTCATGGCAGAGGTGATCGCAGGAAGGGCATGGAATGGACGCAATTCCGTGGCTTGGTTCGGCTTCGCTGTCGACGCGGGGCGCTTCGGTCAGCGCCGAGCACCGCTCGCGCGGCGGCGAGGAGAATGATTTGAGGACGTTATGCGCTGCAGGGCCTGTGTCAAGCGGACATGATGGCGGTCACATCCCACGTATCCCCTGATTTCCGCCGATAATGGGCAGGCGGGTGCAAGCGGTGATAGCGTAAACATGCCTGTGTCGGGCCATGCCGGGGCGGATCGGCAAGCCGACGGGCCCGCGCGGACATAGTTGCAGATAGCGGATCATACCTTCCGATAGCGTATAGATTCTTTCCGGCCGCTGCCACAGAAGCAGCCCGACTTGGTTGATCGGGAGAGTATCCGAATGCGTGTTGCGGTATTGGGTGGTGGGCATGGTTGCTACGCGGCCGCTGTCGAGCAGACCGAAAGGGGGCACGAGGTCTGGTTCTGGCGGCGCGGCGCGGAGGCTTTCGCGCCCGTGCTCGAAAACGGCATCATCCGGGTCCGCGATGCGAAGGGGGAGCGCGATGTCCCAATCGCGCACCCCACCCTTTCGCTGGAGGAGGCGATTGCCTCGGCCGAGGCGGTCATCATCCCGTTGCCCGCCACGACCCATGACGATCTGGCCGCCGCCTGCGCGCCGTTCTGGAAAGACGGGCAGGTCGTGTTCCTGCCGCCCGGCACGCTGGGTTCGCTGCTGTTCGCCAAGGCTGCACGCGATGCGGGCAACACCGCCGACGTGACGTTCGCGGAGACGGGAACGCTCCCCTATCTCGTCCGCAAGCATGGCCCGGCTGAAATCGTTGTCAGCGTCTATGCCACGCGCCTGCCGACCGGTGTCTTCCCCGCGAAGAATGCCGAGCATGCGTTCAAGGTTCTCGCGCAGATCTATCCGTCGGTCGAGCCGATCGAGGATGCGCTGGCCGGTGGCCTGATGAATGCCGGGCCGGTGATCCATCCGCCGCTGATCATGATGAACGCCGGTCCGCTCGAGCATTTCCCTGCATGGGACATTCACAATGAGGGGACGCAGCCGTCGATCCGCGCCGTGACGACGGCCCTCGATCATGAGCGGATCGCGGTGCGGGAGGCGCTGGGCTATGGCGCGCCGCACTTTCCGCTCGCCGACCATTATTCGCGTGACGGCGAGGAGTGGATGTATGGCAACGGCGCACATGAGAAGCTGACCGACAGCGGCGACTGGCGCGAAAAGATCGACCTTCGCACCCATCGCTACATGCGAGAGGATACCGCGCTTGGCCTTTCGATGATCGTATCGATCGGCAAATGGGCCGGGCAGCCGACACCGGTCGCTTCGGGCCTGCTGGCGCTCGCCTCATCGATCGTCGGGGAAGACCTGTATGCGGATGGGCGAACGCTGGAAAATCTGGGCGTGGCGCAGTTCGACAAGCAGACGATGAAGGATTTTCTGCACAATGGCTATTGAGCCGATCAGGGTCGGGGCGGTCGGCGCGGGCAGGATGGGGCGCGGCATCGCGCTCGCCTTCGCCGCCGCCGGTCATCCGGTGACGCTGATCGACATCAAACCGCGATCGGCGGAGCAGACCAACCTGCTTGGACGCGAGGCGATCGAGGAGATCGAACGCGATCTGGCTTTTCTGGTCAGCGTGGGCGCTCTGGGCGAGGCAGGCGCGCAGGCTGCGATCGGCCGCGTCCGTTTCGTTGGACGTGACGACGCCCCGGTCGCGATCGCACAGAGCGAGTTGCTGTTCGAGGGCGTGCCGGAGACGGTCGCGGCGAAGGCAGAATGCTTTGCCTTCCTGTGCGCGCACGCCACCGCCGACTGCATCATCGCCTCCACCACGTCGACGATCGATCCCGAAACGCTGGCGCCGCTTGTGTCGTTGCCCGCGCGTTTCCTGAACGCGCACTGGCTCAATCCCGCGCACCTGATGCCACTGGTCGAAGTCGCCCCGGCGAGCGCAACCGCGCCGGAGACGGTTGCGCGGGTACGCGCGATCCTGACCGCCATCGGCAAGGTGCCGGTGACGTGCAAGGGATCGCCCGGGTATATCGTGCCACGCATCCAGGCGATGGCAATGAACGAGGCCGCGCGCATGGTGGAGGAAGGGGTCGCCACGGCGGAAGACATCGACACCGCCGTCCGCGTCGGCTTCGGCCTTCGCTTCGCGGTGCTGGGTCTGCTCGAGTTCATCGACTGGGGCGGCGGCGATATTCTGCATCACGCCAGTGCCTTCCTGTCCGGCACGCTCGATCCGCACCGATTCGCCGCGCCCGCCATCGTCGGCGACAATATGGCGCAGGGCCGTCGCGGACTGCGCGACGGCGCGGGCTTCTATGACTATGCGGGCGTCGACGTGGCGGCCTATCGCGCGGCACGGCTGACCGACTTCGTCGCCATGTTGCGGCAGCGCCAGTTAATGCCGCATTTCGTGGAGGATGACGCGCAATGAGCATGGCGCCGTTCGTTTCCATCGTCGGCGCGCGCCATGCGCTGGAGGCGGACGCCGTCGAGCCCCGCTATCTGGACGACGAGACCGGCGGGGATGCTGGCCGTCCCATAGGTCTGGTGAAGCCGGGCACCGTGCCCGAGGTCTCGGCGGTGCTGGCTTGCTGCAATGAACAGGGGCAGGCCGTGGTCGTGCAGGGTGGACGGACCGGCATGACGCGCGGGGGCCTGCCGCAGGCGGGCGAACTGATCCTGTCCCTCGAACGGCTTTCGGCGATCGAGGAGATCGATACGTTGGCGGGGACCATGACGGTCGGGGCCGGATGCGTCCTCGAAGTCGCGCAGCAGGCCGCACTGGACGCCGGTTGGCGCCTCGCCGTCGACATCGGCGCGCGGGGCAGTTGCACGATCGGCGGCATGATCGCGACCAATGCGGGCGGCCATCAGGTGCTGCGGCACGGGATGATGCGCGATCAGGTGCTGGGGCTTGAGGTGGTGCTGGCTGACGGCACGGTCCTGTCCGCGATGAACCAGATGCTGAAGAACAATACGGGCTATGACCTCAAGCAGATGTTCATCGGCTCGGAGGGGACGCTGGGCGTGGTTACGCGTGCGGTGTTGCGCCTGCGTCCGCCCGCCATCGGCCGGGAAACGGCCCTTTGCGCGCTGGCGAGCTATGACGACGCGTTGCGCCTGCTGGCGACGCTTGAGCGGCGGATGGCCGGACAGGTCGCAGCATTCGAACTGATGTGGCGCGATTTCCTGGAGGCGGCATGCGACCGGCTGGGTGAGGGGATGCCGTTCGATACGGGGGCACCGCCGCTTGCCGTCCTTGTCGAGGCGGAGAGCGTGCGGGAAGGTGGCCTGGCGGAAACACTGGAGGCCTGTTTCGAGGACGGCCTGCTGCGCGATGCCATCCTTGCGCAATCGGAACGCGATCATCACCGCTTGTGGAGCTTTCGCGACGCCGTGGGCGAACTGGTTTCCGCGATGGCGATCGTCGAGCCCTTCGATGTCAGTGCGCCGATCCAGGCGATCGGCGCGCTCGTCGAGACGGTGCGGGCCGATCTCTGCGCGCATCTGCCCGGCAGCAGATCCCTGTTTTTCGGTCATATCGCCGACGGCAACCTGCACCTTGTCCTCGAACTCGCGTCAGAGGCGCAGCGCGGGGAGGCCGAGGCGATCGTCTATGACGCGATCCGGGATGCGCACGGGTCCGTCTCTGCCGAGCACGGCATCGGCATGCTGAAGCGTCGCTGGCTGGCCCACAGCCGCAGCGCGGACGAGATCGCGTTGATGCGCCGTATCCGCGCGACATTCGATCCGAAGGCCATCCTCAATCCCAATCGCATTTTCTGAAAAAGAAGGTCGCCTGCCATGCGTCGTATTTCCCTCATGACCCTTGCCGCATTGTCCGTCTGCGCACCGGCACAGGCAGCGCCGGACGCCGCAAGCGGTGAGACGCTGTTCCGCACGCGGACCTGTGCCGTGTGCCATTCGCTGACGCCCGGCAAGAACATGAACGGGCCGTCGCTCGCCGGCGTGTTCGGCCGCGCTGCCGGCAAGGTGCAGGGATATCGCTATTCGGCGGGTCTTGCCGCCGCGAAAGGCAACTGGGATGCCAAGCGCCTCGACGCCTGGCTGTCCGATCCCCGCGCCCTCGTTCCCGGCACGAAGATGGCGACGAAGGTTGCGTCGGCCGACGATCGCGCCGCCATCATCGCCTATCTGAAGACGAACCCCGTCAAATAACCCGGCGGTTGCGCAGCGTCTCCGACGGACGGCAGCCATATTGCTGGCGATAATACTGGGCGTAGCGGCCGAAGTTCATGATGCCGCATTCCAGCATCAGTTCGGTCACGCTGCTGTCCGGATCGCCTTCCATCAGAGCGCGGTGCAGCTTTTCGAGCCGGTGTCGGCGGACATATTCGACCGGGGTCATGCCAAGGAACTGGCGGAAACCGTTCTGCAGGCTGCGCACGCTGACGCCCACGCGCCGCGCCAGATCAGTGACCGACACGGCATCGTCGAAAGAATCATGGATGATGTCGCGGGCCTTGCGCACATGCCAGGGTGAGATGTCGTTGCCGTACAGCGCGATCTGGTCCGAGTAGCTGTTGCGATAGTTGCTGAGCAGCATCTCCACCATCGTGACCGCATATTGTCGCTGTGTGCGCGAATTGGCCATCAGCGTGGGCGCAGTCACGATCTGGTCGACCAGATGGCGGACGAGGTTGCGCCACACGACCGGCAAGTCCTGCCCCTTCTCCTGCTCCGGATAGAAGACCACCGGGCGGTTGACCGGAATGTTCATCACCCGCGCCAGATAATCCTCGAACGTCGCGGCGGCGATCCGCACGGTCAGGTGGCGGCACTCCGGCGTCATGTGAATCTTCATAGCCGCGCCCGGCGAGCTGATATGGACATTGTCGGTGCGCATTTCGCACTCGACGCCACCGGCCCAGACGGCGCTGACCCCCTGAAGTGCGGCATGGATGAGGAAGTGCGATTCCAGTTCGCCCGGATCGATCCAGACATCCGTGCCGTACTGGATGTCCACGATATGGGCAGGCGCGACCTCGAAGCAGCGGAGCTTGGCCGTCATCTGCTTGGGATCGTCCATGTCCATGCGATGCGGCGCCAATGTGCGGCCGACATAGTCGACGACTTCGCCAGGGTCGCTGGACTGAAAATTGCGGGTGGCCGGGCGGTTGGTGTTCAGTGCGGTGGAAAGCATGGCAAGCTCCCTGCCTGCCTGATGCAGGCATTGGCCGGGTGCGCCCAAACCGATACCATGGCCGTCCCCCGCCGACGCCAAGGACAATCCACTTTAGTTGAATTGTCAAGCAGGTATTGGGACGGCGCCGCCGCCCGATATCCGATGCCGTAAGCGGACGGTGGCTTCGTGTTCCGGATAGCGGGCGAGGGAGGCGGATGATTAGCTCCGCGCGACTTTTATGAATGCCCTAAGGAGCAAGTGATGTCGGACGTGGTCGATCAGAAGAACAGGCTGGGGGAGGCCGCGCGCGCCTTTGTGTCGTCGCCGGGGCAGATGCTGGTCGACGGCCAGTGGATCGCGTCCCAGTCCGGCCGTACGATCACCATCACCGATCCCGCGACGGGTGCGGCGATCACCACGGTTCCGGCCGGTAACGCGGCGGATGTGGATCGCGCGGTCAAGGCCGCCCGCAAGGCGTTCGAGGGAAGCTGGGCCGCCTTCCGTCCCGTGCAGCGTGAGCGTCTGCTCCTGAAGCTGGCGGACCTTCTGGAGGCCCATGCCGACGAGTTCGCGGAGCTGGAAACCCTCGACAACGGCAAGCTGCTGATGATGGCGCGCCATGGCGACCTGAACATCGCCATCGACTCCCTGCGCTACATGGCCGGCTGGGCGACGAAGATCGAGGGTACGACGATCACGCCGTCCTTCGCCTATATCCCGGACGTCCAGTTCGCGTCGCAGACGCTGCGCGAGCCGGTCGGCGTCGTCGGGCAGATCATTCCGTGGAACTTCCCGCTGGTGATGGCCGTGTGGAAGATCGCGCCGGCGCTGGCCGCCGGTTGCACCGTCGTCCTGAAGCCGGCGGAGGATACGCCGCTCACCGCGCTGCGCCTTGGCCAGCTGATCTGCGAGGCGGGATTCCCCGATGGCGTGGTCAACATCGTTACCGGCGATGCGGAGCCGGGCGCGGCGCTGGTCGACCATCCCGATGTCGACAAGATTGCCTTTACCGGTTCGACGGAAGTGGGGCAGATCATCCAGCGCCAGGCGGCGGGGACGATGAAGCGGCTGTCGCTCGAACTGGGCGGCAAGTCGCCGGTCGTGATCCTGAAGGATGCCGACATCGGCATGGCCGTTCAGGGCGCCGCGCAGGCGGTGTTCTTCAACCATGGACAGGTCTGCACCGCAGGATCGCGCCTGTTTGTTGAGCGCCCGATCTATGACGCGGTGATGGATGGCCTGGCGCAGGTCGCGGATGGCTTCGTGCTGGGGTCGGGCTTTGACGCCACGTCGCAGATGGGGCCGCTGGTGTCCGCCAAGCAGCGTGAGCGGGTGCAGCAGTTCCTCGACCTTGGACAGGAGCAGGGCGCGCGGCTGGTCGGCGGCGGGACGGCCGTCGACGGGCCGGGCTATTTCTTCAAGCCTGCCGTGTTCGCCGATGTGCGGCCGGACATGACGATCTACCGCGAGGAAATCTTCGGTCCGATCCTCGCCGCGACGCCGTTCGACGATCTGGAGACGGCGACGGCGATGGCCAACGACAGCGCCTATGGCCTGGGTGCCAGCGTATGGACCAACAATCTGGCGATCGCGAACCGCATGGTGCGCAAGCTGAAGGCGGGCAATGTGTGGGTGAACTGCCACAACCTGCTTGACCCGGCGGTGCCGTTCGGCGGCTACAAGATGTCCGGATACGGCCGGGAGCTGGGCCATGCGGTCAAGGAGCTCTATACCGAGAGCAAGTCCGTGACCTTTGCGCTGGGATGATCGCATGACCGCTTCGGCACCATTGGCCCGCCTGCTCGGTCAGGCGCGGCGACTGAACGCCATCGCAGCCACGGACGAGGGCGCGTTTCCGGAAGGAAGCGCGCCCTTGGTGCTTGTGAAGGACAATATCGCGGTCGCGGGCATGCCGTGGACGGCGGGCTCGCCATTCTTTGCCGATGTGGTTGCGTCGCGGGACGCCGCCGCCGTGCGCCTGTTGCGGATGGAGGGCGGGTGTTTCCCGGTCAAGACGACCCTACACGAGCTTGCCTTCGGTGTGACGGGCGCGAACGGATGGACTGGCGCGATCGTCAATCCGCATGACCGCGCGCGTGTGGCCGGTGGATCGAGTGGCGGGTCGGCCGCCGCGCTGGCGCTGGGGCTGGGCGATCTGTCGCTGGTCACGGACACCGGCGGGTCCGCGCGTGTCCCGGCGGCATTCTGCGGCGTGACGGGTTTCCGGCCGACAACCGGCCGCTATCCGGCCGACGGCATGATCGCCCTCACGCCCAGTCGCGACACGATCGGCCTGATGGCGCGAGACCTGCGCTGGATCGCATGGGCGGACACCATCCTGGCCGATGAGCCAGCCGGACGCGCGATGCTGCCGTCGCGGCCGCTGCGCATCGGGATCGCGCAGGGCGAGGCGCTGGGCGTGCTGGAGCCTGCGGTCGCAGAGGCCTATGCCGAGCTTGCCGACAGGCTGGCCGGTGGCGGGCACGCGGTCGTGCCGGTCGATCTGGCGCCGATCTTCGCGCTGGATGAGGCATGCGGCTTTGCCATTGCGCTGTACGAATCGCACCAGTCGCTGCTTGCCTCCGCACCGGCGTTGACCGGCCGCTCGTTCGACGACCTGCTCGCGTCCGTGGCGACGCCGGACGTTGCCCATCTGCTGCACCTTGCCTCGGACGGACAGGCCGTTCCGCCCGCCGCCTATGCCGGGGCGATCGGGCATCATTGGCCAGCGTTGCAGCAGGCCTATGCGCGCCTGTTCGCGGATGCGGTCGACCTGTTGCTGCTGCCGACAACACCGGTCGTGGCGCCGCCGCTGGACACGGGTGAAACGCTGACCCTCGACGGGCAGGATGTGCCGGCGTTTCCGACGATCACGCGCTTCACCCGGCCCGACTCCATGGCGGGCCTGCCGTCGATCAGCCTGCCGTATGGCGTAGACAGGGAGGGGTTACCGATCGGCATGATGCTGGTGGGGCCGCGCAACGCCGACCGGCTGGTGCTGGCCTTCGCGCGCGGGGTGCTGGAACTGCCGGGGATGCCGCAGACCGTCGCGCCGCACGTTTCGTTCCCATGACGCACAACCGTTGCGGATACTGGATAGCAGCCCGCGCGCTGAATTGAGAGGCTGTGCAGGACGATCGGCGCAAAGACCGACGCAATTCGCAGGGCCTTACAAAACAGAATGCGAAAGGGGTTTATCCATATGATACCGATGTTCGGGCGGAAACGCCGCGCTTTGGTCGCAGCCATCATCACCGGTGCCTTGTCCGGCACCAGCCTGTCCGCGCTGGCGCAGGATCAGGCGGAGGGCGCTGCCGACGGTCTGGAGACCATCACCGTCACCGCGCGCAAGCAGAGTGAGAACCTTCAGAATACGCCGATTTCGATCACGGCGTTCAGCGCCGAGCGGCTTGAGGCGCAGGGCATCACGCAGGTCAACCGGATTCAGGACTTCACGCCGAACCTGACGTTCGCGAACATTCCGTCGAACAGCGGCATCGCATCCAACGCCGCCGTCTATATTCGCGGCATCGGCCAGAACGACTTTGCGCCGACGGTCGAGCCCGGTGTCGGCATCTACATCGATGGCGTCTATCTGGGCCGTACGGCCGGCGGCGTGTTCGACCTGATCGACGTGAATTCCGTCGAGGTGCTGCGTGGTCCGCAGGGTACGCTGTTCGGCCGCAACACGATCGGCGGCGCGATAAACCTGACGACCATCCAGCCGGATGACACGTTCAGGGCGAAGGGCGACGTCAAGTACGGCACGGACGATCGCATCAACGTCCGCGCCATGGTCAGCGGTCCGCTGACCGAGGGGCTCTATGCGAAGATCAGCGGCGGCATCTTCTCCCAGGACGGCTATGTCGACGCCCCTGCGCTGGGCAAGAAGTTCGGCAATCAGGATACGAAAATGGTGCGCGGTGCGCTGCGCTTCGCTCCAGTCGGCAGCCGGTTCGAGGCGACGATCGCCGCAGACTACACCCGCGACAAGAGCAATGGCGCTCCGGTCGTGGTGACCGGCATCGACCCGACGGCGAGCGGCAGCTTCGTCACGCTCAACAACTTCATTGCCAGCGGCATGACGAACCCGGGCGACTGCCTGACCGCCGCTGCCGCGTCCAACACCGCCTGCTACAACCAGCGGCTGTTCAGCAAGGATACCAATTACGCGACGGGCGAGACCTTCTCGGACCTTGAACTATGGTCGGCCTCGCTTACGGCGTCCTACGAACTGGCCGATGACATCGAGTTCAAGTCGATCACGGCCATTCGCCGGATCAACGGCACGTTCGCGCAGGATCGCGACGGATCGAACCTCTCGATCAACTATGTCTACGACGACTTCACCCAGAAGCAGTTCAGCCAGGAGTTTCAGGTCGTCGGCAAGGCGCTCGACGACCGGCTGAACTGGGTCACCGGCCTCTATTTCTTCAAGGAGAAGGGCAGGGACATCAATCCGCTGCAGTTCCTGGTCGTGGAGGCGCAGTCGGGCGGCTATTACAACTACAAGAACTGGGCCGCCTTTGCCCAGCTCGGCTACAAGATCACCGACCAGCTGACCCTGACGGGCGGTATCCGCTACACGGACGACCGGAAGGACTATCTTCCCGACCAGTACGTCATCTCGACGCTGGAACCGTTCCTGAGCATTCCGACGGGCACCCGGATCGTGCCCTATGAAACGGTCAAGGCGAACGTCAAGAAGTGGACGCCGATGGTCAACCTGTCCTATCAGGCGACCCGGGACTTCATGCTCTACGCGACCTATTCGCAGGGCTTCAAGGGCGGTGGCTATACCCAGCGCATCTTCCCGCCGGAGCCCAACCTGCCCAGCTTCAAGCCGGAGACGGTGGATTCCTACGAGGCGGGCTTCAAGCTGATGGCGCTCGACAATCGTCTGCGTCTGAACGGCTCGGCCTTCTATACCGACTACAACAACATGCAGTTGCTGGTGGCGGACGCGACGCGGGTCGGCCCGTTCATCACCAACGCGGGTAAGGCACGCATCCAGGGTTTCGAACTGGAAACCAACTTCGTCCCGGCGGACGGATGGCGGTTCAACGCCGCCGTGGGCCTGACCGACGCCAAGTTCAAGGAACTGGATGATGGCGTGCAGGGCCTGACGCTCGACTCCCGCTTTGTGTTCGTGTCCAAATGGACCGTCAGCGCTTCGGCGGAGAAGGAGGCCGACCTCGCCGGCATGGGTTCGCTCACGCCTCACGTCGACTGGTCCTATCGCTCCGGCTTCTTCACCAACGCGAACGGCATCAACACGCCGGAACTGTACCAGCCCGGCTACAGCATCTTCAACGGCAACCTGCGGTGGCAGGACACCAGCAAGACCTACTCGCTGACGGTCGGGGTCGATAATATCGGCAACAAGAAGTTCCGTACGTTCGGCGACTACCAGCCCTCGTTCGGCTTCTACATGCAGAGCTATGACCGGGGCCGCCAATATTATGTGAAGGCCGGTTTCTCCTTCTGAGGTCCAGATAATATGATCAGTACTCCGTTGACACGGCGGGGGGCGGTGCGCGGCATCGCCCTCGCGGCCTCCCTCATTGCGCTTCCCGCCGGGGCCTTCGCCGCCACTACGGTGCCCGATCGCCGGGCCCGGTCGACGGCAGTGCTGCTCAGGACGATCTTTCCGCACGCCCGGCTGGCGGACGATTTCTATCTTGGCGTCGCCAACAGCTATCTGGCGGAGATCAAGGCCAAGTCCGCCGCCGTCGCCGAGCATGACCGGGGCCTTGCTTTGCTGGATGGCTCGCACATCGCGCCGTTCTTCGAATTGCCGTCCGTGATCCGCAAGAGCCTGGTCGACAAGATCGATCAGGAACCGTTCTTCAAGGCGATCCAGTGGCGCGGCGCGGAGCTTATCTATCGCAATGCCGAGGTGTGGAAGATGGTCGGCTATGAAGGGTCATCGGTCGAATATGGCGGCTATCACGATCGCGGTTTCAACGACATCGACTGGCTGCCCAAGGCGGTCGCGGCGACGGCGGCGGGAGCAACGGCATGACCAGCTTCGCGCTCGATGACTCCTCCGTCTTCGTCGTGATCGGTTCGGGTGCCGCGGGCGGCACCCTGTCGAACGAACTCGCGCAGATGGGGCACAAGGTCGTCTGTCTGGAGGCCGGGCCCCGGCTCGAACTGTCCGATGTCGTCAATGACGAGGCGGTCATGTTCGACAAGCTGACCTGGCTCGACCGGCGCATGGCGACGGGCAAGCCCGACCCCAATTTCCCGGTCTGGGGATGCAAGACAGTCGGCGGCACCACGATGCACTGGACCGGCGCCTGCCCCCGGTTCGAACAGAGCGAGATGCGGGCGCTGTCGACTTATGGCGCGTTGCCCGACACGACCCTGGTCGACTGGCCGGTGACACCGGAGGAGATCGCGCCCTGGTATGACAAGGCGGAAATCCGCATGGGCGTGACCGGGAAGCACGGCATGCCGTTCCTGCCCGGCGGCAACAACTTCAAGGTGCTGGAGGCGGGCGCGCGCAAATGCGGCTATACCGACATCGACACCCACAACATGGCGATCAATTCGATCGATCGCGATGACCGGCCGTCCTGCCAGCAACTCGGTTTCTGTACGTCCGGCTGCGCGGTCGGTGCCAAATGGTCGACCCTTTACACCGAAATTCCCCGGGCCGAGGCGACGGGCCGTTTCGAGTTGCGGCCGGAATCGATGGTCACGTCCATCGCCCTCAACGATGCGGGCCGGGTGGAGAGCGTCACCTATCTGCACAAGGGCAAGACCGTCACGCAAAAGGCACGGGCCGTTTCCGTCGCCGGAAACGTCGTCGAGACGACCCGCCTGCTGCTCAATACCAGGAGCGCGCGGTTCGCCAACGGACTGGCGAACAGCAGCGGCCTCGTCGGGCGCAACTATATGCGCCACTTCACCATCCAGGTGATGGGCGTGATGCCGGGCAAGGTGCATTTCTATCGGCAGACCCACCTGGCGGGCGTCGTGCGGGACGAGCGTCGCCACCGGCCAGAGCGCGGCTTTGCCGGCGGCTTCCTGATCAGCACGGTACCCTTCACCCCGGAGATACTGGCGAAGAACATGATGATCGGCGGCTGGGGGCAGGAACTCACGTCGGTGCTGGACAAATATGACCAGCTCGCCGGCATGCTGCTGACCGGCGAAGATCCGCCGCAGCTTTCCAACGGCATCACGCTCCATCCGACAGAGCGGGACGGCTATGGCCTGCCTGTGCCGGTGATCCATTATGAAGACCATCCGAACACCATCGCGATGAAGACCTATGCCTGGGCGAAGGGGCGCAAGATCTATGAGGCGCTGGGTGCCGAGCAGGTGGTCGAGATGGGGGATTATATCCCCGCAACCCACAACATGGGCACCGCGCGCATGGGGACCGATCCGAAGGCCAGCGTCTGCACGCCATATGGGCAGACGCACGACATCGACAATCTGTTCATCTCGGACGGCAGCCTGTTTCCGACCTCGGGCGGCTGCAATCCGACGCTGACGATCGTCGCGCTGGTGCTGCGGCAGGCGGAGTATATCGACAACGCGGTCAAGGCGGGGCGCCTCTAGAGGGGCGGGGGGCCAGCATGGGGGGCATGACCCGATTTCCCCCGGAATGGGTCGTGCACGCCGCGCTATTAATTGGCTATTGCGAGACAATATCAATTCCAATACCGTCCGGATAAAGGGGGTATCCGGATGACGGCTGTTGTGTTGGGACCGGTGTTGTCGCTGGCCGGGATTGTGGCGGCGCATCGTGGTTGGCAGGGGCGATCGCGCATCTACAGCGTCGCCGCGTGCGCGTTGTGGGCCGTATCTACAACCGTCTGGATATGGGGTTACGGGCCGGAGATCGGCACCGCACTGGCGCTCGAAAGCGCGGCACTGCTGGCTTTCGGCTTCATCCTGACGCGCATCGAGCGCCGTGAGCCGCGCGAAGCGAAGGCACGGGCGCGCATCGCCCAAGCGCCGGCACAGGCGTTCGGCTACAGGCTGCGCGGCCTTGTCCGGGGGCTCGTCGCGGGACCGCTGGGCCTCATCGCCGCCCTCGGTGTCGGCGTCGCCGTCGCTCTGTGCGCGCCGATGGTTGAGCAGACGCGCCTGATCCTGGCGGGGCTGATCGTTCCCTCGCTTTGGGCCGCGTTCATCGTCTGGACGCTTTCGGTCCAGCGGCCGGGGCGTACCGCAGTGTGGCTGGCCGGGGCAGGCGGTCTCGGCTTCGCGATCGCCTTCGCTCCGCAACTGTGATCGCCCGATGACGCCGTCCCGCATCTTTTCCGCGGCCCTGCTGCGTGCGCATGGTCTTATCGGCCTGCTGTTCTGCGCGGCGATTTACCTCGTCTGCGTCAGTGGTACGCTCGCCGTGCTGATCGACGAACTGACCGTGTGGGAACGCCCCGAGGCACCCCGCGTCGAGAGCGTCACGCCCGAACGGCTCGCTGCCGTCGCCACTGCCGGATATGCCAGGGCGCGGGCGGCCGGTTTCGATCACGACCTCTCGATCATCACGCCCAGTCCGACATTGCCGCAACTGATCGTCTTCGCCTATGACGAAGGGCGGCGGGCGTCGTGGGCTGCCGACGCGAGCGGGCGGCTGCGAAATCGCCCCGAGACGCCCTGGACCGACTTCGTCCGGGACCATCACTATAATCTCCACCTGCCCGCGCCCTATGGAGCGTATCTGGTCGGGATCATCGGCACGATATTGCTGGCGAGCCTGATTTCCGGCGTGCTTGCCCATCGCCGGATCATCCGGGATGCGTTCCGCCTCCGCTGGGGCGGGTCGCGCCGGCTGGCCAATGCCGACCTGCACAACCGCATCGGCGTCTGGGCGCTGCCGTTCCACCTGATCGTCAGCCTGACGGGCTCTCTGCTCGGCCTTGCGGGGCTCATCATCGGCGTGCTTGCCCTGATCGCCTATCAGGGAGATCAGGAGAAAGCGATCGGCGCGCTGCTGGGGCCGATGGCCAGTGACGATCACCGTCCAGCCCCCTTGCCCGACATCGCACCGATGATCCGGGCGATCGAGGCCGGGGCGCCCGGATCGCCGATCACCTATGTGCGCTTCGACCACGCCGGGACCGCCGGCCAGATCGTGCAGATCGCGGCAGCTGTGCCCGGTCATCTGTCCCGAATGGAAGCCTGGACCTTCGCACCCGACGGGCGCCTGCTCGCCAAGGCGGGTTTCACCGACGGCAGCGTGGGGATGCGCATATACGGCATGGTTCAGCCGCTGCATTTCGGCACCTATGGCGGGATTTGGATCAAGCTGATCTATGTCGTTCTGGGAACGGGGCTCTGCACGGTGATCGCGACCGGCGTCCGGATATGGCTGATCCGGCGGCGGGAGCAGGGGCGGCCGGTTCCCGTGCGGGAGTGCCTGTGGGTGGCGTTTGTCTGGGGGCAGATACCCGCTTTCGCTCTGGCAGCGGCCAGTGCGCGCCTTGCCCTGCTGGCCCCTCTGGCATCCTACTGGCTGGTCGTGGCGCTGACGACGGCAGGCATGGCATGTCTGGGGTCTGGGGAGCGGGTAAGGCTGTGGTCTGTCCGCTTCGCGTCGGCATCGCTCGCATTCCTGGTTTGTGTGTCGCTCGCTACGGGTGGGGCTGGCACCACCGGTGCGCTTGTGATGACGGCCATGCTGGGCCTGTTTGCGGCTGTCCTGCTCATGTGTTGGGGCAGGGGTGAGTCGGCCGATATCTGTCCTTGATGAGCATGCGACCGGCGGGGTGAGGGCACAGTTGTCGGGGCGCTGGCGGAGGAATGCCCGGTTTCCGGGCGCCTGACGACATCGTGTGAACTATTTGAGAAAAAGCGCTTGACGGTTTCGGAAGAGCCCCTTAGAGGCCCCTCTCACCGGACGGGGCGCTGCCTGATTGGACAGGGTTCTGGCTGGTCGCCAACATAG
>QFQF01000010.1 GCA_003248935.1 Sphingobium sp. | reverse complement strand
TGACTTGGCAGAAAGGCTTCAAGGTGGACGACTTTTACGCCGCCCGCAGCGGGACTATCCCGCCGCTAGCGTGGTCGAATATTGCTCCGCCGTTCTCACGCGCTATCTGGAGCGGACCGCGCCGTGGATCGAGCGCGTCGGCGTCGACTATGTGAAGGCGCGGATCGTCGAGGATGACGCGGGCCGCGAAGCGCTGCGCGCGCGCTTCCTTTATTCGCAGAGCTTCAGCCAGGACGACCCCTGGGCCGATCGCGCGGCCGGCGCCCATGCCGAGCTGCACCAGCATATCGCGCACGTGCGCCCGATGGAGATTGCATGATGACCGGAGACTGGCTCGACATCGGTCCGGTGGACCAGATCACGCCCGGCAACGCCCGTACCCTGCCCGTGCAAGGGGGCGAGGAAATCGCTATATTCCGTACCAAGGCGGGCGAGTTCCATGCGCTCGTAAACCGGTGTCCGCACAAGCATGGGCCACTCTCGCAGGGGATCGTCCATGGCGGGGTGGTGAGTTGTCCGCTGCACAACTGGAACATCTCGCTGAAGACCGGAGAGGCTCTGGGCGAAGACAAAGGGTGCGTACCGGTCATCCCGCTCAAGATCGATGCGGGGCGGATATTCCTGCTGCGCGACGCCGTGATCGGAAAGCGGGCGGCGTGAACGAGGCGGCGATCCGCACCACCTGCGCCTATTGCGGCGTCGGTTGCGGCATCTCCGCGACGCCGACGGGGCCGCGATCGGTTGCGATCAAGGGCGACGAAGCACATCCTGCCAATGCCGGGCGGCTGTGTTCGAAGGGCACGCATCTGGGCGAAACGGTCGGCCTGACCGGTCGCCTGCTGCATCCGATGATCGGCAAACGGCGCGTGGGGTGGGACAGGGCGCTCGATCTTGTCGCACGGCGCTTTCGCGAAGCGATTGACCGACATGGCCCGGACAGCGTCGCTTTCTATGTCTCCGGCCAGTTGCTGACCGAGGATTATTACGTCGCCAACAAGCTGATGAAGGGCTTCATCGGCTCGGCCAATATCGACACCAATTCGCGCCTGTGCATGTCGAGCGCGGTTGCCGGGCACAACCGGGCCTTTGGCGAGGACATCGTACCCGCCACCTACGGCGATCTGGAGGAGGCGGACCTGATCGTGCTGGTCGGCTCCAATACCGCCTGGTGCCACCCGATCGTCTATCAGCGTATCCAGGCGGCGCGTGCTGCGCGGGGCACGAAGCTGGTCGTCATCGACCCGCGCCGGACCGAAACGTGCGAGGGGGCCGACCTGCATCTGCCGGTAAGGCCGGGCACCGACGTCGCGCTGTTCAACGGCCTGCTCGCCTGGTGTGACCAGCAGGGTGGCATAGATTCCTTCTACATCCAGAATCACGTGACCGTGCCAGAGGGCTACTGGGATCATATCCGTACCGGGCATGATCTCTGGAGCACGGCGAAGACCTGCGACATAGCGCCCGCACTGCTGGAACAGTTCTATCGGCTGTTCGCTGCCACGCCGCGCGCCGTTACCCTGTTCAGCCAGGGTATCAACCAGTCGATCCGCGGCACCGATCAGGTCAACGCGATCATCAACGTCCATCTCGCGACGGGCCGTATCGGCAAGCCCGGCGCCGCGCCTTTCTCCATCACCGGCCAGCCCAATGCGATGGGCGGGCGAGAGGTCGGCGGCCTTGCCTCGACGCTGGCGGCGCACATGGATTTCGCACCGGAGAATGTCGGTCGGGTGGGCCGCTTCTGGGCGGCGCCGCGCATGGCGACGAAGCCGGGGCTGAAGGCCGTCGATCTGTTCCGGGCCGTGGGGGAGGGACGGATCAAGGCGCTGTGGGTCATGGCCACGAACCCTGCCGTCTCGCTGCCCGACGCGAACCGCGTGCGAGAGGCGCTGGCGGCCTGCCCCTTCGTCGTCGTGTCAGACATCATGGCCGATACCGACACCGGCGTTCATGCCCATGTCCGCCTGCCTGCCGCCGGGTGGGGTGAGAAGGACGGCACCGTCACCAATTCCGATCGCACCGTCAGCCGCCAGCGCCCCTTCCTGACGCTTCCGGGTGAAGCGAAGCCGGACTGGTGGATCGTCAAGGAAGTCGCGCGCCGCATGGGCTGGCGCAACGCGTTCGCCTATGACCGGCCTGCCGACATCTGGCGCGAACATGCCCGGCTTACCGCCTATCAGAATGACGGGCAGCGGCTGCTGAACCTGCGCGGCCATGCGACGATCGGCAATGACGCCTATGAGGCGATGGAGCCGTTTCGCTGGGGTGGCACGCCCTTCGCCGACGGGCAATTCTCCACGCCGGACGGCAAGGCGCGCCTCGTGCTCACGAAACAGATGGAGATGCAGGCGCCGCTCAGGGACTGGCCGATGACGCTCAATACCGGGCGCTACCGGGACCAGTGGCACACGATGACGCGCACCGGCCTTGCGCCCAAGCTCGCGCGCCATCGCGAGGAGCCGCTGGTCGAAATTCACCCGCAGGATGCCGAGGCCCTGGGGCTGGTCGATCGCGATTTGGCGCGGGTGGAGACGCCACAGGGCAGCAGCATCTTTCGCGTGGCCCTGAGCGAAGGGCAGCGTCCCGGCGAAATCTTCACGCCGATTCACTGGACCGACCAGACGTCGAGCGGCGGCCGTACCGGCCTGTTGCCCCGTCCGCTGGTCGATCCGCATTCGGGGCAGCCCGGTTTCAAGTCCACGCCCGCGGCGATCGCGAAAGTCGTCACTGAATGGAGGGGCTTCCTGATCCTGCGCGGCGAGACGCCGGTGCAGTTGCCGTGTCTGTGGTCGACCCGGATCACGGTCCCCGGCGGCGCACTCTATGAGGTTGCGGGCAATGGCGATCCTGCCCGGCTGGACGCCTTTCTGCCTGTCGGCGATCGCGTGGAAGCGATGGACGTCTCGCGCGGTACCCGCCGTATCGCGACGATCAGCGGGGGCAGGCTCTGCGGCATATTGTTCGTGACCCGCACTGGCCTCCTGCCCTCGCGCGACTGGCTGATCCGGCAGCTTGAGGCCGAAGCCGTCGGTGGTTCCGTTCTTGCGGCGCGCGGCCCGGGCAGTCAGCCCGACAAGGGCGCGACCGTCTGCGTCTGCTTCGACATCGGCCTCAACCAGATCGTCGCGGCCATCCGCGAACAGCAGTTGGTCGACGTCCCCGCCATCGGCAAGGCGCTGGGCGCCGGCACCAATTGCGGATCGTGCCGTCCCGCCCTTGCCAATATTCTGGCCCAGACCCAGCAGGAGACCGTCCATGCCGCCGAGTGAGTTGATCGCCCCGGGCGAAGTCTGGCTGGTCGGCGCAGGCCCCGGCGATCCCGATCTGCTGACCCGCAAGGCCGAGAAGCTGATCGCGGCAGCGGATATCGTGTTCCACGACGCGCTGGTCGGGCCGGGGGTGCTCGACCTTATACCCGAAGGCGTCGAACGGGTGAGCGTCGGCAAGCGATCCGGCCGTCATTCGAAGGATCAGCAGGCGATCGACCAGATGCTGGTGGCGGCCGCACTGGCGGGCAGGCGGGTTGTGCGGCTGAAGGGCGGCGATCCTGCGCTGTTCGCGCGCGCGGCCGAGGAACTGGTGGCGTTGCGCGGGGCGGGCGCGACGGTAAGGATATGCCCGGGCATTACCGCCGCGAGCGCGGTCGCCGCTTCGGCGGGCGTATCCCTGTCGCTGCGTGGCATGGCACGCCGGGTTCAGTTCGTCACGGCACACAGCCGCAGGGGGCAGGCACTCGATCTGGACTGGAAGGCTCTGGCCGATCCGGCCTGCACGCTGGCCGTCTATATGGGGCGGGATGCAGCACCCGAACTCAGCCGCGCGTTGATCGCCGCGGGCCTGCCGGGTGCAACCCCGGCCCTTATCACCTGTGACGCATCGCTGCCGCAGGAGCAGCAGTTGCGCACGCGGCTCGACCTGTTGCCGCTGGTGGTTCAGGGGTTCGCGACAGACCGCCCCACATTGATCCTGATCGGCGAGGCGGTCGCGCAGGCGGATATGTTGCCATCCCTTGCGGAGATCGACAGCGTACCGGCGATTTCGTTGGCACACCCGTCACGCGCACATGCCGGTTAGAGTCTCTGGCTTGGCCTGCTGCCGGTTTGGCGGACAACGATCATTCTGGTCGACGAACTGCGTGCCTATCTTGAGGCGCTTCCGATCGCACGGGAGGCGGCATGACAGATGGCATCAACGCCGTGGGTACCCGGTGGGTACTTTTCATAAATTTGAAGTTGCTATGAAGGCTAAAAACCTTGGTGAGCCCTGCTGGATTCGAACCAGCGACCTACTGATTAAAAGTCAGTTGCTCTACCGACTGAGCTAAGGGCCCACGATGCCGGCCGACGGCGTCACGGTCTGGGTCACCTAGAGGGCGTTGGCCGGGGGGTCAACCGGCTTTGCTTTGCGAAGGCGGGCGAGATGCTGGCGGACGCTGTGCCCGGATATAGCGTCGCGCCACAGCGGCGTGATCGTGGCGAGCGGGACGAGGACGAATGCGCGGGTTGCAAATGCGCGGTGCGGGACAGTCAGGCGGCGTTCCCGCCATGCGCCGCCCGACCAGAGGATGATGTCGAGGTCGAGGACTCGTGTCCCCCATCGACGGCCACCGCGCCGGCCGAAGCCGCGTTCGATCCGCTTCAGATGCGTCAGCAGGGCAGGAGGCGGCAGGTCCGTCTCGACGAGGGCTGCGGCATTGGCATAGCGCCGCAGCGATGGACCGACGGGTGCCGATGCGATTACCGGCGACAGGCGGACGAGACGCAGCGGCGGTTCGTCCAGCGCACTGGCCGCCGCCATCAGCAATGCGGGCGGCGTGAGCGTCGCCGAGCGGGGACGGTTCGACCCCAGGGCAAGGGCATAGAGATAAGGCTGCCCCGCCGGTCGCCGGTCGCCGACCGCAGCTTTCAGAGCGTCTTCTCGTAGATCTGGTAGACCTTGTTCACGCGGCTCTCGATCGCCTCGGCAATGGCGTTCATCCCCTGATTGTCATCGAGGATCCAGCCGATCTCGCTCCGCGTCGCGCCATAGCGGGCAACGGAGGCGCGGCGGATGGTTTCGATCATCATGAAGGCAAGCTGGCTCGCCATGCGGGAGGACTGAAGCTTCTGCACCACGCCCATCAGCGGCACGCGCATCGTGCGCACCTTCGGCTTCCTCAGCCACAGCAGCAGTTTCGCCCAGCCGAATGGCAGCAGCGATCCCTTCATCGGCTTCAGCGGCTCGTTAAGGTCGGGCAGCGTCATCATGAAGGCGACCGGCTCGCCATCGAGTTCGGCGATCATGATCAGATCCTCGAACACGATGGGCTTCAGCTTCTTGCCGGTGAAGGTGACCTCCTCGTCGGTGATCGGAACGAATCCCCAGTTCTTGCCCCATGCCTCGTTGAGGATGGACATGATGATCGCGGCTTCCTGGTCGAACCGGGACTTGTCGACCTTGCGGATGGCGATGCGGGGGTTCTTCTCGCCCGACTGGACGATCCGCTGGATCAGCGGCGGAAACTCCTTCGTGATGTCGAGTTCCCAGGTCTTCAACTGCTTGGCGGGCGTATAGCCAGCCGCCTCGATCCAGCCCTGATAGATGGGCAGGTCGTGGCCCATCATCACCGTGGGCGGATGGTCATGCCCTTCGATCAGCAGGCCGGGCTCCTCCCAGATGGAGAGCGAGATGGGGCCGAGGACGCGGGTCATGCCCTTGGCCTTCAACCACATTTCGGCCGCAGCGATCAGGGCGGCGGCGGTCTCCGCGTCCTTGGCATCGAACAGGCCGAAATTGCCCGTGCCGGGCCCCATGCCCTGTTCAGGAGAGATGGTGAGTGCGAGCTGGTCGATATGGGCGGAAATGCGGCCGGTAATCTCGCCGTCGCGCCGGGCGAGGAAATATTGGGCCTCGGCATGGGAGAAGAACGGGTTCTTGCCGGGGGTGACGAGGGCGTGAGCCTCTGCCTTCAGTGGCGCGACCCAGTTGGGATCGTCGGCGTAGATGATCCACGGCAGCTCTACAAAGGCCTTGAGGTCCGCCTTGCCTGAAACCGGGGTGACGCTGACGTTCGATGCTGCCGGCATATCCGCTCCTCTGCCACTGGCCAGTCGGCCGCCTCTACTCTCTTCCCCGGGAAAGGAAAGGGGCGGCAGCGCCCGGCGTCCTATTCCTCGGTGCGGATGAGTACCGTCTCGCCCAGCAGCAGGAACAGGACGAACGGCGCCCAGGCGGCAAGGAGCGGCGGATAGGCGCCCAGATTGCCCATCGCCAGGGCGAAATTGTCAGCGACGAAATAGGTGAAGCCCAAAGCCATGCCGATCACCGCGCGGATGAACAGCTTGCCTGAGCGGGCGAGGCCGAAGGCCGCGACGGAGCCCAGCAGGGGCATAAGTACGGCAGAGAGCGGCCCGGACAGCTTGTGCCAGAGGCTCCCCTCCAGCGCGGCGGTCGGCCGCCCGGCATCCTTGAGGTCGCCGATGGCGAGGCGGAGCTGGTTCATCGACAGGCCGTCGGCGTCCACTTTCGCCAGCGTGAACTGATCGGGGCGTATGTCCTTGCCGAAGGTGATGGTGCCAAGGTCGCTGCCGCGCCCGCGCGCCACGTCGAAGCGGCGCGCATCCTCCAGTACCCAGCCGCCGCCCGACGCGTAATGGGCGCGGGGCGCCTGCACGATGTTGGTCAACGCATTGTTGACGCGGTTGAAGATGACGATGTTGCGCAGCTGCGTGGACGTACCCCGGCCGCTGATGATCGCGGCGTTGACGAGGTTGTTGCCGTCCCGCACCCAGGCGTTGGTCTTGACGCCGCTGTCGCGTGGCAGCGGGCCGTAGTCCACGCCCTGCCAGGCGTCGAGTTCGGCCGTGGCCGGCGCGACCAGCCGGTCGTTGAAGACGAAGCTGACACCCGCAATGGTCAGCGCGACCACCACCAGCGGCGCGAGGATCTGGTGCGCGGACAGGCCCGCCGCCTTCATCGCGATCACCTCGCTGTTCTGGTTCAGCGTGGCGAGGGTGATCAGCGTGCCGAGCAGCACCGCGAAGGGAAGGAAGCGGGCAATGATCTGCGGCGTGCGCAGGGCAATATAGTGCCACAGCTGCGCCTGACCGTTACCCTTGTAAGCAAGGATATTGCCTGATTCGCCGAGAAGGTCGAGCGTCTGGAGCACGATGACGAGCAGGGCGAGCACCGCGAAACTGCGGACAAGGAACGACTTGCCCATGTAGATGGCTACGGTGCGGGACGGAAAGAACTGAAGATGCATGACGTATCCGTTCCCTAGCGCGTCTGTGGCTTGCGGCCGAAGCGGAACCATTTGGCGACCCACTTGCCGATCTTCGCAAAGCCGTATTCCAGCGCACCGATGGGCTGCCCGCCGGGGCGATGGGCAAGGACGTGGTACATCCAGAGGATCAGGCCGGCGACGAGCAGGAACGGCACCCACAGGGCGATGACCGGATGGATGCGGCCCAGCGCGCCCACGGCTTCGCCATATTCGTTGATCTTGTGATAGGTGACGATGAAGATCACCGAGAGGAAGACGCCCAGCGCCGAGGTCGAGCGCTTGGGCGGCACGGCGAATGCGAGCGCGGCAAGCGGCAGCAGCAGCATCATCGCCACTTCGACCATGCGGAAATGGAAGTTCGCGCGTACCTCGTTGCGCAGGGTCTGGCTCGATGATGGCGCTTTCCCTACGCGAACCAGCTCCGGCAGCGTCAGTTCGCGGTCCGCGTCGCCACGGCCACGGAAATTCTCGATCTTGGGCAGGTCGATCGGCAGGTCGTGGCTGGAAAAGCTGAGGATACGAGGCGCCTCGAACTTGGGCGCGTTATGGACCAGCACACCGTTGCGCAGGCGGAAGATGATCGTGTCGGGATCGTCGGTGGCGAGGAAGGTGCCCTGCGCCGCGGTCACGGCCAGCGTCTGCCCGTTCTGGCCCTGGACCCGCACGAAGATGCCGTGGAGGTCGCGGCCATCATTGCGGCTTTCCTCGATACGCATCGTCATCTTCTTGCCCAGGGTGGTGAATTCCCCGACCTTGATCGATGCGCCCAGCGCGCCCGAGCGCAGCTCGAAGCGCAACCCTTCATAGGCATAGCGGGCATAGGGCTGGACGAAGCCGACGATGGCGAGGTTCACCGCCGCCAGGCCGATGGCGTACATATAAGGCACGCGCAGCAGCCGGCCGTAGGAGAGGCCGACGGCACGCAGCACGTCGAGTTCCGAGGACATTGCAAGCTTGCGGAAGGCCATGAGGATGCCGAGCATCAGGCCGATCGGGATCGCCAGCGACAGATATTCGGGGATCATGTTGGCCAGCATCCGCCACACGACGTTGATCGGTCCACCCTCCGCCGCGACGAAATCGAACAGGCGCAGCATCTTGTCGAGGACGAACAGCATCGACGCGATCACCAGCGTGCCGATGAGCGGTACGGCGATCAGTCGGGCGATGTAGCGGTCTATGGCGGTCAGCATTTTCAATATGTGGTCGTCCCATCACCATGTTTTGGCCGCAAACCCTGCCCATATCACCCTGACGGGCGAACAGGGGCAGCTTGTGCCGGTGGGCAACACCGCCGCCGGCCGGGCTATAGCTGCCAGGAGAGTGTTGGTCATGTCGAATTTTTCAGCTCTCGCGAAGCTGACGGTGCCTCTGGCTCTGGCCGCCGCGGGAACTTCTGCCGAAGCTGCGGCGGCACTCGGGCCGCAGGCGGCGGCGTGCGACCGGAACGAATCGGCCGTCCTCGTGCATGTCGAGGGCTTCAAGGCGCGCACGGGCATCCTGCGTGTGCAGCTGTATGAAGCGAATCCGAGGACATTCCTCGAAAAGAAGCAGTATCTTGAGCGTATCGAGCTTCCGGTCACGCGTGCAGGCGAGATGAACGTCTGCGTCGCGGTGCCCAAGCCCGGCAATTACGCGCTCTATGTCCGCCATGATGTGAATGGCAGCGGCAAGAGCGACCGGAGCGACGGTGGCGGCTTTTCGGGCAATCCGAAGGTCAGCCTGATGGACCTGGCGTTCAAGCGGAAGCCGGATCTTGAGAAGACCCGTTTCGCCGTCGGTGGATCAACCGCCCAGATCAAGGTGATCCTGAACTATGTTCAGGGCATGAGCTTTCGGCCGATCGGCGCCTAGGGAGAAACGGTAGGCAAGATGGTCAGCGTCGCACTTCTGTCCAACCCCAAGTCGACGGGCAACCGGCAGTCGCTGCCGCGCGTGCGGACCTATTGCGCCAACAATCCCGATATTTTCCACTATGAAGTGGAGCATGTGGACCAGATCGGCCGGGCATTGCAGACCATCGCCCGCGTCGATCCGGCCGTGATCGTCATCAACGGCGGCGATGGCACGGTTCAGGCGGCGCTGACGGAATTGTACCAGGGCGAGCATTTCAAGGGGAAGGTGCCGCCGATCGCGGTGCTGCCCAACGGCAAGACCAACCTGATCGCGCTCGACCTTGGCATCCACGGCGACCCGATCAAGGCGCTGGAGCGGATCGTCCAGATTGCCAAGAACGGCGTCGACGGCCATGTCGTTGCCCGTGAACTGATCGCGCTGACCAACGGGCAGGCGGACAGCCGCCCGGTGCTGGGCATGTTCCTGGGCGGCGCGGGGCTGGCCGACTACATCCTCTATTGCCGTAACAAGATCTATCCGCTGGGTCTCTCCAACAGCCTCAGCCATGTGCTGACGGCGATCGCCGTCGTGCTTTCGCTGCTGTTCGGGATTCGCGGCAAGTACATGCCGCCTGCGACCCGGCCGGTGTCGATTTCCCTGATCCGCGACGGGCAGTTGCGCGGGCGCTTCACCGTCCTGATCGTCACCACGCTCGAACGGCTGCTGCTGGGCGCCCGGACGAGCGAGGAGGCGCGCGGCAGCATGAAGCTGATGGCGGTGGACCAGAGCGGACCGGCGCTGCTGCGTGCGGTCTTCGCCATCCTCTCGGGCCGGTTCGGCACGCGCAAGATGCAGGGCATCCATCTGGAGCAGGGCGATACGATCCGGATCGAGGGCAACGGCTCCAGCGTCATTCTGGACGGCGAACTGTTCGAGGCGAACGAGGGCAGGCCGATCGTGCTGCGCTCGACGACGCCGGTGCCTTTCCTGCGTCTCGCGGCCTGATCGGGCGCGACCGGACGATGGCTTGCCATCGCCCGGCCACCGGATAGAAGCAGCCCGATGTCATCCGCCGACCCGTCGCCTCTGGAAATCATGGTTGCCGCCGAACTCGCGGAAGCCGCCGATCCGCGTGCCGTGGCGATGGCGGCTGCGCTTGCCGCACGCTATCCCGGCGCGGCGCGCGCCGTACTGTTCTATGGTTCCTGTCTGCGGGAGAAGAACCTCGACGGGCTGATGCTCGACTTCTACCTGATCGTGTCCGACTATCGCGCCGCCTATGGCAAGGGCTGGCTCGCGGCCGCCAATCGGTTGATCCCACCCAATGTCTTCCCGTTCGAGCATGACGGACTGATCAGCAAATATGCTGTGCTGAGCGAGGCGGATTTCGCGCGGCTGTGCGGTGTGGGGGCACCCGACCCCTCGGTCTGGGCACGGTTCGCCCAGCCCGCGCGGCTGGTGTGGGCGGCGGATGACGCAGCGGGGGACAAGGCCGTCGCCGCCGTCGCGCAGGCGGCACCGACGCTGGTGGCGCTGACCCTGCCGACCATGGAGGCGCGGGAAGCCGGGGCCGATCCGCTGGCGGTGTGGCGCGCCGGCTTCGCGCTCACCTATGGCGCGGAACTGCGGGCCGAGCGCGCTGCGCGGCCGGGCAGCATCGTCGATGCCGATCCCGACCGCTATGCACGGGTCGGCGCGGCGGCACTGGAGGCGACAGGGGTATCGCCGCTTCCCGATACGGCGGAGGCGCGGGAAGCGGCCAGGGCCGGTTGGCGAGCGATGCAGCGACGGGGGAAGCGCACGGTGCTTCTGCGCCTTGCCAAGGCGAGCTTCACCTTCGCGGGCGGGATCGACTATCTCGCGTGGAAGATCAACCGGCACGCGGGGACGAAGATCGTCATCAGGCCATGGCAGCGGCGCTGGCCGCTGCTGGGCGCACTCACTCTGCTGCCGCGGCTGCTTGCGAGCGGGGCGATCCGTTGATCGCCTGATTGATCGCGGCGGACAGTCCGCCGAGCGTGAAGGGCTTGCGCAGCACCGGATGCCCCTTGAACATCGCGCTGTCCTCCACGTCCCCGGCATAGCCCGTGACGAACAGGATCGGCACTGCATGGAATTCGTCTGGCAGTTGCCGGACCATTTCCGGCCCCGTCATCTCGGGCATCAGCACGTCGGTGATGACAAGGCCGATATCCTTGTGCTTGGAGAGCATCGACGCTGCGTTCGCAGGCCTGTCGCAGGCGATCGGCAGGTGGCCGAGTTCGGCGAGCGCGTCGATGGTCTGGGCCAGCACGCGCGGGTCGTCCTCCACCACCAGGATGCGCGTGGGCGGCTGGTCCGCCCGCTCGGCCTCCGCCGGAGCGAGGGTGACCGGCGCGCTGCCTTCGCCCTCCACGATGCGGCGGGGCAGGAACAGTTGCACCTGCGTGCCCTGTCCCGTCTGCGACAATATCCTGATCTCGCCCTGACACTGACGGACGAAGCCGAATATCTGCGACAGGCCAAGGCCGGTGCCCTTGCCGACCGGCTTGGTGGTGAAGAACGGCTCGAACACGCGCGCCAGGACTTCCGGCGCCATGCCGCAACCGGTGTCGGCGACCGACAGCATCACATAGTCGCCCGCCGGGCATTCGCTGATCTCGCCTTCGGCCAGCGTGGCGCGGCTGGTCGAGATGGTGAGGACGCCGCGCCCCTGCATCGCGTCGCGGGCGTTGACGCACAGGTTGAGGATGGCGTTTTCCATCTGGTGCCGGTCGACGAAGATCGACCAGCCGCCAGCATCCTTGTGCAGTTCGACCCGGATCTGGTCGCCGATCGTCCGGTCGATCAGGTCGACCATGCCGGTGATCAGCCTGTCCGCCTCCAGTGCCGACGGCAGCAGGGGTTCAGACCGGGCAAAGGCGAGCAGGCGGCGGGTGAGGGCCGATGCCCGGTTCGCGCCCTCCATCGCGTTGTCCAGATGGCGTTCGGCATTGGCGGGCTCCTCGCGCAACTTGCGGCGCGCGAGTTCAAGGCCGCCGACCACGACCGCCAGCATATTATTGAAATCATGGGCAATGCCGCCGGTCAGCTGGCCGACGGCTTCCATCTTCTGCATCTGGCGCAAGCTTTCTTCCGCCGCCGCACGCTCGATCGCCTCGCGGTGCAACTGGCTGTTCGCCTCGCGCAGTTCGACGGTGCGTGAGGCAACGGCCGCTTCCAGTGCCGATGCGCGCTGCGCCTCGGTGTCGGCGAGGCGCCGGGCGAAGCGCCGGTCATTGGCGGCGGCGTTGGCCGCCCAGGCCGCGAACAGCGCCCCGACCAGCAGGACAAGGCCCACCAGCCGGTAGGTATCGGCCAGCTTCTCGGTCAGGTTCGCGGTCTCGCTGACGGCGAGGCTGCGTTCACGCAGGCGTTGTTCTTCCGTCGCGATGATCATCCGCAACAGGTCGTTGATGCGGGTCAGGTTCTCCGCCTTGCCCGCCGCATAGAACTGGGCGAGGGCGCCCATCTTCTGATCATAGGTGGTGCGCAGGCCGATCTCGCTCAGCGTCTTGCCGCGGTCGGCATAGGCGTCCTTCAACTGGCGGGTCAGCCTGCGCTGCTCGGGATCCTTGCGGGCCGAAAAGACCAGCGCGTCGAGTTCCGCGCCCGCGCCGCGCCATTGCGACTGGAACAGGCGCCCGGCGTCGGGCTCCAGGCTGATCACGTAGCGGGCGAGGCTCGTTTCCGCTTTCGACATCGACCCGTCGAGGCGGCGGGCGAGGGTGATCACCTCATAGCTGTGCCGCTGTTCGTCCAGCGCATGTTCGCGCTCCCCCGAAGCGGTGCTGGCGAGATACAGCAGGCCCAGCAACGCGCAGACCAGCGGGATGCCGAGCAGGAACGGCAAGGCCCGGCGCAGGCTCTCACGCCAGGCCGGTACGTCCTCTTCGCCGAAGATGGAGACGCCTTCCATGTCGCCAGTCTAGTCCAGAACGCCGAAAGGGAAAAGGCCGGGCACCGATTGGTCGTTGCCCAGCCTCGTTCCGTCGTGATTGCAACGATCAGGCGATGGCGCCGACGGCCTTTCCGGCCGTCTCGAACATCCCAATGATTTGAGTCACTTGCTCGTCGGAGTGCTCAGCGCATAGCGAACAGCGCAGCAGGAACGTGCCCGCCGGAGTCGCCGGGGGGCGGGCCATGTTCACATAGAGGCCGAGTTCGAGCAGCGCCTGCCATATCGCGACCGCCTGTGTCTGGTCGGTCAGGATGACGGCGATGATCGCCGACTGCGGCGTCTTGGTGCCGAGCGTGAAGCCGAGATCGGTGAGGCCCTTGTGCAGCCGCTGGCTGTTCTTCCACAGGTGCGCGCGCTTCTCGCCCGCGTGCATCAGCTTGCGGATGCTGGTCGCGGCGGTCGCGACGACGCTGGGCGGCAGCGAGGCGGTGAAGACATAGGGACGGCAGACGAGGCGCATGACCTCAAACTTCGGGTGGTTGGACACGCAGAAGCCGCCGACCGTGCCGACCGACTTGGAGAAGGTGCCGACGATAAAATCGACGTCCTTCTCGACGCCCTGCTCCTCATAAACGCCGCGTCCGTTGGGGCCGAAAAAGCCCATGCCGTGCGCCTCGTCGACCAGGATCATGCAGTTGGCGTGCTTGCGCACCGCCGCAACCATGTCGGGCAGCGGAGCGACGTCGCCGAGCATCGAATAGACGCCCTCCAGCACGACCAGCTTCAGCGCGTCGGCGGGCAGGCGGCCAAGGCGCTTGTCGAGATCCTCGACGCTGTTGTGGCGGAAGCGGACGATCTCCGCATCGCCCAGGAAGCAGCCGTCATAGATGGAGGCGTGGCTGTCGGCATCGAGGATGACATAGTCGCCCTTGCCCGCCAGCGTGGAGATCATGCCCAGATTGGCCTGATAGCCGGTCGAGAACACCATGGCGGATGACGTGCCGTAGAAGTCCTTGAGCGCGTCCTCGACTTCCTTGTGCCCCTGATAGGTGCCGTTGAGGACGCGGCTGCCCGTGGTACCGGCGCCGAATTCGTCGAGCGCCTTCTTGCCCGCCGCGACCACGTCTGGATCGAAGGTCATGCCCATATAATTATAGGTGCCGAGCAGGATGGTCTCCTTGCCCTTGATGACGGCAAGGGTCGGCGACTTCACCTCATCCATGACGATCGCGAAGGGGTCGCGCACACCGGTCGCCAGCAGCGCCTCGCGCTCGGCGATCAGCGGATCGAACTTGGAGAACAGGTCGCGGTCGTTCGCGATGGCGGGCGTGGCGGTTGCGGCGGCGCTCTGGCTCATCGGATCAACCCTTCAGCTTCGCGACGGCGTCGACGAGTTGGCCGACCGTCTCGATCTCCGCCTGCATGTTCATCGTGATGATGATGTCGAACTCGTCCTCGATCGCCGCGACGAAATCCATGACGGTCAGGCTGTCCCATTCGAGATCGCCCGCGAAGGTGGTCGTCTCGGCAAGCGGCACGTCCTTCTTGTTGAAGGGCGCGATCTGCGCGGCAACCGTGTCGAAAATCTGCTGGCGATCCGTCATTATTCTGTCCCGTGGGTGAAGCGGCGATCTGTGCGCCTGCAGCCTGTCCTTTGGCAAGGGAATAAGGCGGCAATCGGGCATCTTCTTGCCGCCACTGTGCCCTCATTCCGCTCCGGCGGCCGGTTTAAAGCAGGCGTTGCGCGCGATAGGCGGCGGCGGTTCTCGTCAGGCCCGTCGCGGCGGATACGCTCGGACGCCACAGCGCGACCGGCACGGTCATCTCCGGGTTCGACACCCAGTCGGGATGACAGAAATAGCGGGCACGGTCCGGTGTCAGCTTTGCGTTGCCGCGCCGGATCAGGCGGTCCGCATGCGCCGCGCCGCGCAGCAGCCAGGGCGGGGTGAAGACGGTGCGCAACGTGGGGCGCCCGACAGCCTTGCCGATCGCCGCCGCGAACTCGCCATAGGTCCGTCCGCCTGCCTGTCCGTCGTCCACCTCATAGATACGGGCGATGCTCGTCGCCCGGTCTTCGCACAGCGCGAGCAGCAGATGGGCGAGATCGGACACCTCGACGATCGAAAGCCGGCCGTTGGGCGGCAGCACCATGAAGCCGCGCGCCGCCATGCGGAACAACGCCAGCAGTTCCCTGTCGCCGGGCCCATAGATCGCGGGCGGGCGCACGATCGTCCAGTCCAGCCCGCTCGCCATCACATGACGTTCGGCCAGTTCCTTCGACCAGCCGTAGATGGACAGGTCCGGTTCGCGCGCGGCGAGTGAGGAGACGTTGACGATGCGGCGCACGGCGCTCCGGCGCATGGCGTCGACCAGGAACATCGTGCCCTTTGCGTTTCCGTCGATGAAGCCCTGTCGATCGGGTGCGTTCACGACCCCGGCGATGTGCAGCACAACGTCGGCATCCCGCAGCAGGCTGTCCAGGCTGTCCGGATCGTCGAGGGCGCCGGGCACCCACCGTACGCCCGCGCGCGCGGGCTGCGGACGGCGGGTGAGGGCGTTGACGCTCATCCCTTCCTTCAGGGCGAGGTCGAGTGTCGCGGCGCCGACGAAACCCGTCGCGCCTGTCATTGCAATACGTATCGGCGTCATCTTCAGAGCATTACCAGGTGATCGCGATGAACCAGGGCCGAACGGTGGACGCCACCAAGGATCGTGCCGATCTCCTCGCTGCGCCGTCCTGCGATGCGCATGGCATCCTGGGCATCATATTCCGACAGGCCACGGGCGATGGCGCGGCCGTCCTCCGTCACGATGTCGACGACGTCGCCGCGCGCAAAACTGCCCGCGACCTGCCGCACGCCCGCCGGGAGCAGGCTGTTGCCGCGCGCCAGCGCCTGTTCGGCGCCCGCGTCGACGGTGATATGGCCACGGACAGTCAGCCGGCCGGCGAGCCAACTCTTGCGCGCGCGCTTGCCGGGGGTCGCCGCGAAGATCGTGCCGCGCCCGTGCGCTTCCCAGGCGGAAAGCGGCGCGTCGACATGGCCGGAAATGATCGCCAGATGCGCGCCCGCGCCCGTCGCGATCTTCGCGGCCTCGATCTTCGAGCGCATGCCGCCCGATCCCATGCCCGATCCCGATCCGCCATCGGCCATCGCCATGATCGCGGCGTCGATCCTGTCCACCTGTTCCACCAGCATGGCGCTGGCATCGACGTGCGGGTTGGCGGTGTAAAGCCCATCCACGTCGGACAGCAGCACAACCGCGTCAGCCCGCGCCGCCTGCCCGATGCGGGCGGCCAGACGGTCGTTGTCGCCGAAGCGGATTTCGGCAGTGGCGACGCTGTCATTCTCGTTCACGACCGGCACGGTGCCGAGCGACAGCAGGCGTTCCAGCGTCGCCGACGCGTTCAGATACCGCCGCCGGTGTTCGAGGTCGTCGAGGGTCACGAGCATCTGAGCTGCGGTGATGCCCTGTTCGCCGAGCACGGTCGCCCAGGTCTGCGACAGTGCAATCTGGCCGACGGCGGCCGACGCCTGCGCATCTTCCAGCGTGCCGCGTCCGCCCTTGGGCAGCGACAGGCGACGTGCGCCGAGCGCGATCGCGCCGGAGGAGACGATCACGATCTGCTGTCCGGCGGCGCGGCGCGTGGCGATCTCCGCCGCGACCGTGCGCAGCCAGTCTTCACGCACATGACCCGACGGATCGACCAGCAATGCTGAGCCGATCTTGACGATGAGGCGGCGGCAGTGGGGAGCGGGGAAGCCCGACAGGGATGTCATGCGCGGTCCCTGAACCTCCTGCCGTATAAGGGCAAGCGGTTCAGAGCGGGGACCATTCGCCATCCCTCTGGTCTTCCCCGTCCTCATCGTCGTCGTCCTGATCGTCGTCGATCGCCTGATCGAGCATCGGCACGACATGGTCGAGCAGCGCGCCGACGCCTTCGCCGGTCGCGCCGGAGATGATGAACACCTCATCGGCGCCAGCCTCACGCAACTGCCCGGCGATGTCCTGCATCAGTTCCTCGCCGAGCAGATCGCCCTTGTTGAGGGCGATGATCTGCGGCTTGTCGTCGAGCCCCTCGCCATAGGCCGAGAGTTCATCCTGAACGATGCGGACGGCCTCCACAGGGTCGTCACCGCTGGCGTCTACGAGGTGCAGCAGCACGCGGCACCGCTCGATATGGCCCAGGAACCGGTCGCCAATGCCGGCGCCCTCCGCCGCGCCCTCGATCAGGCCGGGGATATCGGCGAGGACGAACTCGCGGCCCTTGTGGCTGACGACGCCCAGTTGCGGCTGCGTCGTGGTGAACGGATAGTCGCCGACCTTAGCCTTGGTATTCGTCACCTGATTGATGAAGGTCGACTTGCCCGCGTTGGGCAGGCCGACGAGGCCGACGTCGGCGAGCAGCTTAAGGCGCAGCCATACCCACATTTCCTCGCCCGGCCAGCCGGTGCCGTGCTGGCGCGGGGCGCGGTTCGTCGATGTCTTGTAGGACATGTTGCCCCGGCCGCCATCGCCGCCTTTCAGCAGGACGATGCGCTGTCCGACCTTGGTGAAGTCGGCAAGGATGTCCTGATCCTCATAGTCGGGAATGCCGTCCTCGTCCTCGCTGCCTTCTATGGGCTTGGGGTCGGACAGGATCTGGGTGCCGAGCGGCACGTGGATGACGAGATCCTCGCCACCCGCGCCATAGCGGTTCTTGCCCATGCCGGGCTGGCCGCGCTGCGCCTTGAAGTGCTGGGTGTAGCGGAAATCGATGAGCGTGTTGAGGCCATCGACGCATTCGAAGATGATGTCTCCGCCCTTGCCGCCGTTGCCGCCGTCCGGGCCGCCATATTCGACATACTTCTCCCGCCGGAAGCTGACGGCTCCGGGGCCGCCCCAGCCCGAACGGATGTATATCTTTGCCTGATCTAGAAAATGCATCGCGCGCCCATAGCGGTATCGGCGCGAAAGTTAAACCGGTGAGGGACGGGTATGGCGCGGTTCGTACAGGCCGATGCCGCCGCCACCCGGCAAGGTAAGGCGAACGAGCCGTCCCCAGCGCGGCGTTTCGACCGTACCCAGCGGCACGCCGGTGTTCGCCAGCGCGGCCATTGCAGCGTCAAGATCGTCGCACATCAGGAAGAATTCGTGACGGCCGCCGGTTTCCGCTGGATGCACCGCAACCTCGCTGGGCGGGAGTGCAAAGATCAGCCAGCCGTGGCCCGCGTCGACATGGGGAAAGCCGAGCACGTCGCGAAAAAAGGCGCGGTCGGCCTCCGCATCGCGTGAATAGAGCACTACATGCCCGCCACTGATCATGGCCTTTCCCTTTGGGTGCGCGAATCGGCAAAGGTATAAGCTTGTCGCCGTGCCTTTGCCAGGCAAGCCGGCAGCAGGTGCTTGACCCTGACGGAGGTCAGGCGCCATCATTCGACCGATGACTGACATTCCCGTTATCGAGACGGAGCGGTTGCGGCTGCGGCCGCACCGCGCAGATGATTTTCAGGATATGCAGGCACTGTGGGGCGATCCGCGGACGGTGCGCTTCATAGGCGGACAGCCGCTCGACGATCAGGCGGTCTGGTTCCGTATGCTGCGCTACGCCGGGCTCTGGCCCTTGCTCGGCTATGGCTATTGGGCAGTGGAAGACAGGCAGGGCGGCGCCTATCTGGGCGACGCAGGCCTTGCCAACTTCCGGCGCGGTCTCGCCTTCCTGAACGGCATGCCGGAGATCGGGTGGGTGCTCTCGCCGGTCGCAGCCGGCAGGGGGCTCGCCACCGAGGCCGTGGCGGGGATCACGGCATGGGCGGACAAAAAATTGGGTGCGCCTGTCACCCGCTGTATCATCGATCCGGCCAACGCCCCCTCACTGCGGGTCGCGGAGAAAGCGGGCTATCAGCCGATCGGGCGCAATATGCTGGGTGGTGTTGAAATTCTCGTTCTGGAAAGGCTGCGGTTCTGACGCGGCCCGCCGGGGGGCGGGATCGCGTCAGAACCTGTGCCTCACGCCGCCAGCGGGCGGGTGTCGGTGTAGAGATCCTCATGCAGCGGGCTTGGCATGGCGATCTCTTCGCCCTGCTCGAACTCCGCGCATGCAACAACGCCGTTCCGGCCGGCGCTGTGGCGCTGAAGGATCCGCCCGGTCGGGCGGAAGCCGACCTTGCGCAGCACATTGCCCGAGGCCGGATTGTCCAGCATGTGGCTGGAGACCACGCCCTTGATCCCGGTTGCGCGGGCGATGCCCATCACCGCCCGCGCAGCCTCCGTCGCAAAGCCCAGCCCCCAATAGGGGCGGGCGATCCAGTATCCCAGTTCCGGACGGCCGGCATCGTCGCGCAGCAGGCCGCAACCGCCAACGAGGCGCGGTGCCCCGCGCGTGCGGGAGAAGATGAGGAAAAGGGGCAGCAGCGGATCGGCCGCCATTGACAGGAAGCTCTCGGCATCCTCGACATGATAGGGGGACGGGGCACGCGCCAGGTTGCGCAGCACCGCCTCGTCTCCGATGGCGGCCGCCAGCGCGGGCGCATCCTCCAGCCAGCCTGGACGCAACAACAGTCTTTTTGTTCTCGCGAACATGCGTTCGCCTCCTCTCAATTCTACAGGCGCACTCATTGCCGTCGGAACGTGACGGCTTGGCGACAATATGGTCCGGATAGGCCCCGCTTGCCTGACGCTTGCGACGGTCCGTGGTTCCGGCCCGGTGGGTGAGGGAGGCAAAAAAAAGAGAGACGGGGCAGCCTCTTATGGGCGCCCCGCCTCCCTCGAATTCGATCGGGCACCTTGGTGAAGGGCCCTATCGGGGGGATCGCCCATCGGACGATCCTCCTGTCATGGATCGTCCGGTTATTCCGCGGCTTCCGCCGGCATGTCGACCGATACATATTTGCGGCCGAGCTTACCGTCGTGGAACACCACGCGGCCCGCGTCGAGCGCGAACAGGGTGTGGTCCTTGCCCATGCCGACGTTACGGCCCGGGTAAACGCGGGTGCCGCGCTGACGGATGATGATGTTGCCGCCGATCACTTCCTGACCGCCGAACTTCTTCACGCCAAGGCGCTTCGACTCCGAATCGCGACCGTTGCGCGAGGAACCGCCTGCTTTCTTGTGTGCCATTGTCTAAACTCCTCAGATCTCTAAGCGGCTCAGGCTTCGGCGGCGGCGGGCGCCGCGTCGTCTGCCTTGGCGGCGGCCTTCTTCGCCTTCTTCTCTTCGGCGCCGATCGCCACGATCTTCAGGATCGTGTGGTTCTGGCGATGGCCGTTCTTGCGGCGATAGTTATGGCGGCGGCGCTTCTTGAAGACGATGACCTTCTCGCCCTTCGCCTGCGCGATGATCTCGGCGGCCACGGTCAGGCCCTTCGTGTCCTTCAGGTCGCTGCCTTCGCCAGCGAACAGGACGTCGTCCAGGGTCACCTTGTCACCAGCCTCACCGGCCAGCTTCTCGACGACGATCTTGTCTCCGGCGGCGACGCGATACTGCTTGCCGCCCGTGCGCACGACTGCGAACATGGCTATATCTCTTTTCGTCCAAAACTGCTTGGCGCGAAGAGCACGTGGCACCCGCGCGGGAAAGTGGCCCGGTAAGGGATTTCCCCCGGTCTGTCAACCGGACTTCGCCGTCATCCCCACCCCGATTCCGAGCAAGGAGAGAATGGCGGCAAGGGTGATGACGGACGCGAGCGTGGTGGCCAGGATGGTTCCGGCGGTCACCTTTCCGTCGCGCGCGTAGAACTCGGTGATCATGAACGGTCCGGTGCCGGTGGGCAGGGCGGCAAGCGCGATCGCGATCGTCGCGATCTGCGGCGGGAGGACGAACACATACCATGCAAGCACCGCCGTAATGGCGGGATGCACGATCAGCTTGAGCACGGTAAGCGCGCCGACGAACCGGTTCGCGGCGGTCTGCACCAGTGGGCGCTGGGCGAGAAACAGGCCGATGGCAACAAGCGCGGCGGGACTCGCGGCGTTGCCAAGCAGGCTTACCGCGCTTTCGACGGGATGCGGCAGCGGCACGCCGGTCAGCCACCAGAGCGTGCCGAGCAGCGGGCCGATCAGGACAGGGTTGCGCAGGATGCCGATGCCCGCCCTTCGCAGGCCTCGGCCCAGGCCGTGCCCCTGATGCCGTGCCATCTCCATCAGCACGATGGCGACGCCGAAGAGGGTCATCAGCGTCAGCGTGCCGACGATCGTGACGTAGGGCTTCGTCACCGGACCGATGACCAGCAGCAGCAGCGGGAAGCCGGCATAGGACGCATTGGCGTATCCGGCGTTCAGGCCGTCGATAACGCTGTCCTGGAGTTCAAGGCCACGCAGGCGGCCGACGATCAGCCCAAGCCCGAAGACGAGCAGCGAGCCGACGACCGACACGAGGACGAATCGCGTGTTCCACAGCCTATCCCAGTCGGTGGTCGCCACAATCTCGAACAGCAGGCAGGGCAGGGCCAGCCATATGACGAAGCGGTTGAGTATGCTTGTGGCGTCCGGCCCAAGGAGTTTCAGGCGCCCTGCGGCATAACCCGCAGCGACGATCAGGAAGACCGGAAGGATGGTGATGACGGTTGTCAGCATGATGCGGCGGTAGCGGTTTTCGGGGCCGTGGCAAGCCAGCCGTGCGGCGGAACATGGCCAGCGAGGTCGAGCATGGAGGGATCGCATCCTTTTGCGAGTTGAAGCGGCGCGTTCGCAGCCCTAGATGCGCGAACATGATTACGCGCAGTCCCCTGATCTCGTCTCTGGCCCTGCTGCTGGCCGGATGTGCCGGTGCGCCGGGCTCCGGAACCTATCCCTCGCTGGCGAAGCGGCCCATAGAAAGTGGCCTGCCTTCCAGTCCGGAGCCGGTGCCGGAGGCGCCTTCGGCCGTCGCCGATCCTGCCCTCGGCGCCGATATCGACCGGCTTTCGAAGCAGGCGCGCGACGGGGATGCGGCTTTTGGCGCCGCCTATGGCGATGCGGAGCGCCTGGCAAGGGCGGCCTCCCGTTCATCGGTGTCGAGTGATGCGTGGGTGTCCGCGCAGGTCGCGATCAGCGGGCTCGAATCGTCGCGCAACGACAGCATGTCCGCGCTGGCTGCCCTCGACGTCCTCTATGCCGATCGCGCGGGCGCGGAAGCCGACGGCAAGGTGACGGGCGGCGGGCAGGATGCGATTGATATGGCGCGGCGCGACGCGCTGGCGCTGGTCGATGCGCAGAACGACCGGTTGGATGCGTTGAAGGCCATGCTCCCGCAGCCGTGACCGGCCGCCGGATCAGTCCGCGAGCGCGCGGACGGAGCCTTTGTGCGCCTTTGCGTTGTGGACATAATGCTCGACACCCGTGCGCATGCCGGTGACGGCCTCATCGGTCAGGTCGCGCATATATTTCGCCGGGCGCCCGGCCCAGAGCTGCCGGTGCGGCACGATTTTCCCGGGGGACAAGAGCGCGCCCGCCGCCAGCATCGCGTCACCCTCGATGATGCAGCCATCCATCACGATCGATCCCAGGCCGACGAAGGCCCGGTCCTTCAACGTGCAGCCGTGGATCATCGCCATATGGCCGATCAGCACATCCTCGCCGATGATCGTGGGAAATCCGCGTGCGCCGTCCTTGTCGCTGTCGCAGTGGATGACGGTGCCGTCCTGGATATTGGTGCGCGCCCCGATCCGGATATGGTTGACGTCCGCCCGGACCACGCAATTGTACCAGATGCTGGCATCAGCGCCGATTTCGACGTCGCCGATGATCCGGCATCCGGGCGCGATGAAGGCGCTGGGGTGGATGCGGGGAGTCATGCCCCCGAACGGGATGATCGAAACGTCCGGATAATCCTGCCCCACGGTCTCTCCTCTCATCTCGCCAGCAGCCGGGCGGCGTGCAGGGCGTGATAGGTCAGCACGCCCGAACAGCCTGCCCGCTTGAACGCCAGCAGCGTTTCCAGCACCAGCGCGTCGCGGTCACCCGCTCCGGCCGCCACCGCCGCCTCGATCATCGCATACTCGCCCGACACCTGATAGGCGAAAACCGGAACGGCAAAGGCATCCTTCACCCGCGCGATGATGTCGAGATAAGGCAGGCCCGGCTTCACCATCACGCTGTCGGCGCCCTCCGCGAGGTCGAGCGCGACCTCGCGCAGCGCTTCCTCGCTGTTGGCGGGGTCCATCTGATAGTTCTTCTTGTCGCCTTTCAGCAGCCCGCGTGAGCCCACCGCATCGCGGAACGGGCCGTAGAAGGCGCTGGCATATTTGGCGGCATAGGCCATGATCTGGACGTTGACATGACCGTCCTGCTCCAGCGCGTTCCGGATCGCGCCGACCCGTCCGTCCATCATGTCGCTGGGGGCGATGATGTCGGCGCCCGCCGCCGCCTGGTTGAGCGACTGGCCGATCAGCACCTCGATCGTCGCGTCGTTGAGGACATAGCCGCTGTTGTCGAGCAGGCCGTCCTGGCCATGCGCGGTATAGGGGTCGAGCGCCACGTCGGTCAGAATGCCAATGTCCGGCACCGCTTCCTTGATCGCCCGGATCGCCCGGCACATCAGGTTGTCGGGGTTCAGCGCCTCTTTCCCGTCGTCGCTGCGCCGATCGGGTTGGGTGTTGGGGAAGAGGGCGAGGCACGGGATGCCGGCGTCACGCGCTTCCTTCGCCCGCGCCACCATCAGGTCCACCGACCAGCGCGATACGCCGGGCAGGCTGGTGATCGGTTCCTCGACGCCGCTCCCCTCGGTCACGAACAGCGGCCAGATCAGGTCCTGCGGCGTGAGGCGGTTTTCGGCATGGAGCGCGCGGCTCCATGCGGTGGCGCGGGGACGGCGAAGGCGAAGAGCTGGATAGGAGGCATGGGACATGGCGGCGGATTTAGGCCTGGCGGCACCCGCGCGCAACCCGGCCGGAGATGCGGCGGGCCGGTAAGGGCCGTTATTTGCTGCCAGCCGCCTGACCTAAAGGCGCCGCATTCGCGGTTTCGATGGGAGCGGGCGTCTCCGCCATGTGCGGGCCGAGACGCAGCGTCTTCAACTGGGCAAGCCGGGCGCGGAAGGCGGCGAGTTCGCGACCGGCGAGTTGTGCCGCCGCCGTGAACTTGATCGACGCGGGATTGATCGTCTGGCCGTTGCGGTAGAGTTCGTAGTGGAGGTGCGGGCCGGTGGAGAGGCCGGTCGAGCCGACATAGCCGATCACCTGTCCGCGCCGTACGCGCTGTCCGACCGAGGCGACAATGCGGCTCATATGCGCATAGCCGGTCGCGATGCCGCCGCCATGGCGCAGTTTCACATAGTTGCCGTGCCCGCCGTGACGGCCCGCATATTCCACGATGCCGTCCGTGGCGGCGTAGATCGGCGAGCCATAGGGGGCGGCGAAGTCGATGCCCGCATGCATGCGGGTGTAACCCAGGATCGGGTGGCGGCGCATGCCATAGCCCGACGACGTGCGTCCGGCCACGGGCGCGGTCAGAACGCCGCGCCGCTCACCGACGCCCGACGCCTCGAACCATTCGGCACGGCCGTCCTTGGTCCACTTGAGCATTTCCAGTGCCTTGCCGCGTGTTCTTGCAAGCCCGGCATAGAGCAGTTCGCCGACCTCAACGTCGCCAGTCTCTGCTTTGCGATAATCAAGGATGATGTCGTAGCGGTCGCCCGCGCCGATGTTCTCGACCGGCATCTGGCCCGCGATGACGCGCAGGAAGCTCTGGATCGCGCTGGGCGGCGCGCCTGCGGCACGGGCCGAGCGATAGAGGCTGTTGCCCACGACGCCCTTGATGCGGAGGGGGGTGGTATCGACCCTGATCGGGACGCGCTTGATCTGGAGCACGCCGTTGACGCGGGCGATCTCGATGGCGAGGTCGAGCCGGGCGCGGAAGGCGAGGGCGTCGAGCGGGCGCGGCACGTCGCGCGTGGCGCGGCGGCCAAGGATGATGTCGAGGCGCGTGCCGGGTTTCAGACTGCCGGGGCGGACGTCGCCACCGACCAGCGCGGTGACGGCGGAGGCGTCATTGCTGCTGACGCCGGCACGGGACATCGCGCGGGCGAAGCCGTCGCCGCTGCCGATCTGGGTGCTGAGTTCGATGCGTGGGCGCTCCGGGCTTTCGGCGAGCGGAACGACCGCGTCGGTCGGCGCCATGTGGCGGCCGCTGTCTCCGCCCAGGGCGAGCGGCGTGATCATCTGGCTGCGGATTTCCTGATATTGCCGCTGGCCAAGCTGCGCTTCCGGCGCAGCGGGTATCGGGTCGAAACTGGGCGACAGCGCTATTGCACACGCGCATAGCGCCATGCAGGTGGCGAGACCGCGAAACCACTGGAGGCTGCCGATATTCTGGCCGAGGTCGGGGACAAGGACGACGTCATCCGCCCAGTCGCGCAGTTTCTCGCGCCAGTTGCGGCGATCGACGGGCGGTACCGGCATCGCGTCGGACAACCAGAGCGACGCTGCCGCGCCGCCTTGAACAGGTCCGAAATCGCTCTTCTGAAACAAACCGGCATCCCCCGGACAGAGCCGTATCGAGCGACCCCCGCCGCTCCTTATGCTGAGCGGGTTTGTGCAGCAGGACGGTTAAAGTCAACTTAACGCACGGATTCAACGGTGAATCCTGCGATAAAGCGTTCTGCCAGGGGGATCGCGTGCGTCCGATTTCTCCCGAAATCCCTGATGTTCAGCATTGAGGCGCCCGATCGCAAAGCCTCACCCTTGCGCACCGCGTCCGCTTGCCCGACATTGATCCTGTCATGGCGTCCTTTGTCCGCTCTCCCGTCACCGCCGTGCTCGGCCCGACCAATACGGGCAAGACCCACCTCGCCGTCGAGCGGCTCTGCGCGCATTCCAGTGGCATGATGGGCTTCCCGCTGCGCCTGCTCGCGCGCGAGGTCTATGATCGTGTCGTCGCGCTGAAGGGCAAGGACAGTGTTGCGCTGGTCACGGGCGAGGAGAAGATCGTGCCGCCCGGCGCGCGCTATTTCCTGTGCACGGCGGAATCGATGCCGGTGAGCGGCGACTATGCCTTCGTCGCGCTCGACGAGGTGCAGATCGGTGCCGATCCCGAGCGCGGTCATGTGTTCACTGATCGCTTGCTGCACGCACGCGGGCGAGAGGAGACGATGATCCTCGGCTCCTCGGCCGTCGCGCCGCTGGTCAGGGCGCTGGTGCCGGACGTGGAAATCATCGGCCGCCCGCGCTTTTCCACCCTGTCCTATGCCGGAGCGAAGAAACTCTCCCGCCTGCCGCGCCGCTCGGCCATCGTCGCCTTCTCCGTCGAGGAGGTCTATGCCGTGGCGGAGATGCTGCGCCGCTTCCGGGGCGGGGCGGCCGTGGTCATGGGGGCGCTGTCCCCCCGAACCCGCAACGCGCAGGTGCGCATGTTCATGGACGGGGAGGTTGACTATCTGGTCGCGACGGACGCGATCGGCATGGGGCTCAACCTCGACGTCGCGCATGTCGCGTTCGCGTCCTTGCGCAAGTTCGACGGAAAGCGCACGCGTCGTCTCACGATTGCCGAAATGGCGCAGATCGCCGGGCGGGCGGGGCGCCATCACAAGGACGGCACGTTCGGCAGCCTGGGCGGCGAGGACGGCGACGCGGCCTTTACTCCCGAGGAGGTCGCAGCGATAGAGGCCCATCGCTTCCCCCGGCTCGAAACGTTGTACTGGCGCGAGAGCGCACCGCGCCTCGACAGCATGGCGATGCTGCTCGCGGATCTGGAGGCGCGGCCGGACCGGCCGGAACTGCGCGCTGCACCCGAAGCGGCCGACCTTGCCGTGCTGCGGCGGATGGCGGATGATCCGGTGGTGCAGGAGCGGGCGCGGGGACAGCGGCAGGTCGCCCGCCTCTGGACGGCATGCGGCCTGCCGGATTTCCAGAAACTGGGCGCGGACCATCATGCGCGGCTGGTGTCGCGTATCTGGCGCTTCCTCTCGGAGGGGAGTGGCCATATCCCGCGCGACTGGTTCGCGCAGCAGCTGGCGCGTCTGGACACGGTTCAGGGCGATATCGATACCTTGTCCGGCAGGATCGCGGCGGCGCGGACATGGGCGTATGTCGCGCACCGCCCCGACTGGCTCGCCCATCCGGCGGAAATGGCGGAACGGACGCGGCAACTGGAGGAGAAGCTGTCCGACGCCCTGCACGCGGCGCTGGCGCAGCGTTTCGTCAACCGGCGCACGGCGGTTCTGCTGCGCGATATCGGGCGCGGCGCGGGCGAGCTTCCCGTCGATATCGCGGCCGACGGGAAAGTTTCCGTCGATGGAGAACATATCGGGCGACTTGACGGATTTCGTTTCTCGGTCGATCCCGATGCGCGCGGCGAAGACCGCAGGATGCTGTTGGCGGCCGCAGAGAGGCGGCTTGGAAGGATTTTGGTGATGAAGGCGGAAGAACTGCTGGCGGCGGCTGATCAGGCGTTCGCGCTCGAAGCGCGGCCTGGCGAGGTGCCGGCGATCCTCTGGGACGGGCAGGTCGTGGCGACGTTCGTGGGCGGGCAGACCCTGCTCGCGCCGTCACTCCGGCTCGACCGTGCGCTGCTCGGCCTGGGGCAGGACGTGCAGAAGCGTGTCACGGAGCGGCTCGGCACATGGGTCGCCGCGCAGAAGGAAAAGCACCTGTTGCCGCTGCTGCGGATGAGTTCCGGCGCCGCCGATCCGACCGTGCCGCCCGTCGTGCGTGCCTTCTTCGCGCAACTTGCGGATATGGGCGGGATTGCCCCGCGTCTCGACATGGACACGGCGCTCGGCCATTTGGACAAGGAGCAGCGGTCGATCGTCCGGCGTGCGGGCATAACGGTCGGCGTCCTCGACATCTTCCATCCCGGTCTGCTGAAGCCCGGCGCGGCGTTGTGGCGCATGGCGCTGCTGTCGGCGCGGCGGGGCAAGGGCATGCTGCCTTTGCCTGCGGCTGGCGCGGTGCTGATCCCCACAGGTGATCGCCATGCGGAAATGGGCGCGCGCATCGCCGGCTTTCGTGCGTTCGGACCGCAGCAGCTACGCATCGATATCGCGGAGCGGCTTGCCCGCGCCGCGCACGAGGCGATCAGCAAGGGGCAGGCGTTTGGCGCCACTGATCCGCAGATCGTGTCGCTGGGGCTGCAGGAGCCCGCATTCCTTCAGTTGATGCGCGCGGCCGGTTTCCGGCCGGTTGCGGCCCCCGCCGTGGAAACCGAAGGCGCGGAGGCCGTTGTTGGTCCCAACTGGGCGTTCAAGGGCAGGCGGAAGGGGCGGCCGAGGCAGGAGGTCCCTGCCGTCGCCTCGCCCGCCGCCGGGCAGGCATTTGCTGGTCTCGCCGCATTGCTGGGGCGCGGTGGCTGACCCCCGTATGACGGGCGAGACGGGGGTGTCGATCGCGCATGGCCCGTCGCTGCGCATCGACAAGTTTCTCTGGTTCGTGCGCCTGGCGCGCAGCCGTTCGATGGCGCAGGGGCTGGCGGAGACCGGGCATATCCGTCTCAATGGCCGCAGGGTGGAGCGGGCTCATGCAGCGGTGCGCGCGGGCGATCTGCTGACGTTGCCGCAGGGGGATCGCGTCCGTGTCGTCCGGGTCGTCGCGCTTCCCGCCCGACGCGGGCCGGTGGCGGAAGCGCAGCAATGCTATGAGGACATCGTCATTGGCGAATGATAGAATTCCTTTCTCGCGCGGCTGGCGTCGCCATATTGACGCGGCGACGGGCCGGGAATAGCAGGGCGCAAACCCAACAAAGAGTGCCCAGACCATGACCTACGTCGTGACCGACGCCTGCATCCGCTGCAAATATATGGATTGCGTCGAGGTGTGTCCCGTGGATTGCTTCTACGAGGGTGAGAACATGCTGGTCATCAACCCGAACGAGTGCATCGACTGCGGCGTGTGCGAGCCGGAGTGCCCGGCCGAGGCGATCCTGCCCGATACCGAGAACGGCCTCGAGCAATGGCTTGAGCTGAACACCAAATATTCCGCAGAGTGGCCGAACATCAGCACGAAGGGTGAAGCCCCAGCCGACGCGGACGAATTCAAGGACGTTAAGGACAAGCTGGAGAAATATTTCTCCCCTGAGCCCGGTACCGGCGGCTGAGCACAAGGCGTAAGGAAACCGCGCCTTTTGTCCCATACTGGTACGGTGTGTTGCCGGGAAATTAACCGCAATCATCCGGCCCGATACTGCGCGGGCTGGTAATTTTATTACGAATCTGCTACATGGGCCTCCAATAGCGGACAGGAGGTCGCGTCCGCATGGAGAGAATATCGTCCCATGATCCTACGGTGACGCGCGGACTTGGCCGCATGTATGCCCCCTTGCATGCTGTCCGCCGACACCCGTCCCCAGTACTGAAGGAAGGTACCAAATGGCTGCCAAGGCGCTGTCCTTTGATGTCGGTGATTATGTCGTTTACCCCAAGCATGGCGTTGGCCGTGTAATCGAGCTTCAGAAGGAGCAGATCGCGGGTATGGAGCTGGAGCTCTATGTCCTGCGGTTCGAGAAGGAGCGCATGACGCTCCGCGTGCCCACCAACAAGGCCGAGGGCGTCGGCATGCGTAAGCTGTCGTCGGACAAGACCCTGGGCGAGGCGCTCGAAACGCTGAAGGGCAAGCCCAAGGTGAAGCGGACCATGTGGTCGCGCCGCGCGCAGGAATATGAGGCGAAGATCAACTCGGGTGACCTCGTGTCGATCGCCGAGGTGACCCGCGACCTGTTCCGCGCGGACGACCAGCCCGAGCAGAGCTATTCGGAACGTCAAATCTTCGAAGCCGCGTCGAGCCGCCTCGCGCGCGAACTGGCCGCGATGGAAGAAACCGACGAGCCTTCGGCGCTCAAGAAGATCCTGCGCATCCTCAATGAGGCCGCGCCGAAATATAATCGTGAGCGCGTCGAATAAACGCGGGCATGATCTGAACCGGGGAGGGCGCCTTCGGGCGCCCTTTTCCGTACTTGGGAATGGCCGCGGGGCGGCCAAAAAACTCATTTGCTCTTGGCCCGTGCGCCGCTAAGGTCCGCGGCCACTGAACGACCCAGCACTTCGGAGACCAGTTTTGGCCCTCACGCCGCAATCGAACGAAGCCTTCATGCGAGAGGTCGACGATGCCGTCCGGCAGGATCAGCTTGTCGGCTTCTGGAAGAGATTCGGTCGCTGGATCGCGGCGGCCGTGGTGCTGGGGCTCGTCGCGCTGGCGGGCTGGCTCTACTGGCAGCATCATTCCGGCATCCGTGCGGGCGAGGCCGGGGAGCAGATGGCCAGCGTGATGGATGCTGTGTCCGGCGGGGGCACACCTGACGCGAAGACCCTGGAGGCGCTGGAGGACGGCAGCCAGCCGGGCTATCGCGCGACCGCGCTGATCGCCAAGGCTGCGCTGGCGGCACGCAAGGGGGATACGAAGGGCGCGGCCGCGACCTTCAAGGAGATCGCCGCGAACGACAGCCTGCCGCAGCCCTATCGCGATCTGGCGCTTGTACGGCAGACCGCGCTGGAATTCGACCAGTTGAAGCCTGAGGACGTTGTCGCCCGGTTGAAGCCGCTGGCAGTGGCCGGTGATCCCTGGTTCGGTTCGGCCGGGGAAATGACGGCGCTCGCCTACATGAAGATGGGCAAGCCGACGCTGGCGGGCCCGATTTTTGCCGCCATGGCGAAGGATGCGCAGGTGCCGCAGACGGTTCGTTCACGCGCGCGACAGATGGCCGGACTATTGGGTATCGATGCCGTGGAGGCGATGTGACGCGGATGACGACGAAGGCGGGGATGGGCATGCAGGCGTTCGGCAAGATAGCGAAGATAGGGCTGATGGTGGGCTGTATGAGCCTGCTCGCCTCCTGTGCGGTGTTCGGTGGTAAGGGACGTGACAGCAAGAAGACCCCCGTGGTCGGCAAGCGGACGTCCATCCTGACGGCCGAGCGTGGCGTGGAGGTCGATCCGACGATCGCCGACGTGTCGGTGACCCTGCCCGAGCAGTATGAGAATGCCGAATGGGCGCAGCCGGGCGGCAGTCCGGCAAAGACGATGGGCCATCTGGCCCTTGCCGCGAACCCCCGTCGTGTCTGGGACGTGTCGATCGAGGGCTCGACCCCTCAGGCGCGTCTTGCGTCCGCGCCGGTGGTTGCGAACGGCAAGATTTATGTGATCGATGCGTCGGCGCGCGTCATCGCCCTTGATGCGAACAGCGGTGCGCGGTTGTGGCAGACGGCGCTGCCGTCGGAAGGCAACGGCCGTGCGCTGTTCGGCGGCGGCGTCAGCGTTCTTGGCGACCGCCTCTATGCCAGCACCGGCGTCGGCGACGTGGTGGCCATGAATGCCGCCGACGGCGCTGTCGTGTGGAAGATGCGTCCGGGCGGGCCGTTGCGCGGAGCGCCGACCCTTGCCAACGGCCATGTCTATGTCATGAGCCAGGACAACCAGATTTTCGCGCTGAACCAGAGCGATGGCGCGACCCAGTGGACCGACAGCGGTACGCTGGAGGCGACCGGCGTGTTCGGCGTTGCGGCGCCGGCCGCTGCCCAGGGCACCGTGATCGCGGGTTACAGTTCGGGCGAACTGTCCGCCTATCGCTATGAGAACGGCCGTTCGCTCTGGGGCGACGCGCTTTCGCGCACCAGCATTTCCACGTCCGTCGCGACGCTGACCGATATCGATGCCGATCCCGTGATCGATCGCGGCCGCGTGTTCGCGATCGGTCAGGGCGGGCGCATGGCGTCTTACGAACTGGTCAGCGGCCAGCGTCTGTGGGAAATCAACATCGCCGGCATTGCAACGCCCGCCGTGGTCGGCGAGTGGGTTTTCGTCGTCACATCCGACGCGAAGCTGCTCTGCGTCGCGCGTGCGACCGGCAAGATCCGCTGGATCAGCCAGCTTGACCGCTGGCGCAGCGAAAAGAAAAAGAAGGGGGCCATTCGCTGGACCGGCCCCGTGCTGGCGGGCAATCACCTGATACTGGTGTCCACCGCCGGTGAACTCATCTATGTTGATCCCGCCACCGGCGTGTCGCAGAAGCCGGATGACCTGGGGCGTTCCATGTCGCTGTCGCCGGTCGTGGCGGGCAAGACGCTCTACATCCTCGCCGACGACGGCAAGCTGACGGCCCTGAAATAACAGGGCCGGGGGTAACAAAACGGAAGGACAAGGCACGACATGCTGCCCGTAGTTGCGATCGTCGGGCGGCCCAATGTCGGCAAGTCCACGCTGTTCAACAGGTTGATCGGAAAGAAGCTGGCGCTGGTCGATGACCAGCCCGGTGTCACGCGCGACCGGCGGGAGGGTGACGTCTCCATGTTGGGGCTCGATTTCCGCCTGATCGATACCGCCGGTTATGAGGATGAAGACCCGCAGTCGCTGCCGGGCCGGATGCGGATGCAGACGGAGGCCGCCGTTGCGAGCGCCGACGTTGCCCTGTTCGTCGTCGATGCCCGCGCTGGTCTCACGCCCCTCGACGAGGAGATTGCACGCTGGCTGCGTGGCGGCGATGTGCCTGTGGTCGTGCTCGCGAACAAGGCGGAGGGGAAGGCCGCCGATGCCGGTGTGCTGGAGGCATTCAGCCTTGGCCTGGGCGATCCGGTGCCTTTCTCGGCCGAACATGGACAGGGGCTGTCCGACCTGTTCCAGGCGCTTCTGCCTCTCGTAGAAGCGGCGGCGGGAGAGCTTCCCGATGATGAAGTCGTTGAAGATGATGAGGAGGCCGACGAAAGCGCCCCGCTCAAGCTGGCGATCGTCGGGCGGCCAAACGCAGGCAAGTCCACCCTCATCAACCGTATCCTGGGCGAGAATCGCCTGCTGACCGGGCCTGAAGCGGGTATCACGCGTGACAGCATCGCGGTCGACTGGCAATGGACCGACGCCGACGGCCGGGAACGGCCGGTGCGCCTGATCGACACGGCGGGCATGCGCAAGCGTGCGAAGGTGCAGGACAAGCTGGAGAAGCTCGCCGTTTCCGACGGACTCAACGCCGTCAACTTCGCAGAGGTTGTCGTCCTCCTGCTCGATGCTACGCGCGGGCTGGAGGCGCAGGACCTGCGTATCGCCGACAAGGTGATCGAGGAGGGGCGTGCGCTGATCATCGCCCTCAACAAATGGGACACGGTCGAGCACGGCTCCGCCTTGTACCAGGGCATAAAGAAGGCGCTCGAGGACGGGTTGGCGCAGGTGAAAGGCTTGCCGATCCTCACGGCATCAGCAGCCACGGGGAAGGGGCTGGATGAGTTGATCCGGGTCGCGTTCGAGACGCGGACGACCTGGTCCCAGCGCGTGTCGACCGGCGTCCTCAACCGCTGGTTTGAACGTGCGCTGGAAGCGAACCCGCCGCCCGCGCCCGGCGGCAAGCGGATCAAGCTGCGCTACATCACCCAGGCGAAGACGCGGCCGCCCGGCTTCATCCTGTTTGGTTCGCGGCTGGATATTCTGCCGGAAAGCTACCGGCGCTATCTGGTGAACGGCATCCGGCGGGAACTGGGCTTCGGCGCTGTGCCGGTGCGCCTCACCTTGCGGAATTCACGCAGCCCCTATGAAAAATGATCCGGTTCGGATCGATGCGCGGGGGATGCGGTGTCCGTGGCCGGCTTTGCGTGCGGCGCGTGCGATGCGGGAAGCCGGGGCGGTGACGGTGCTGGCTGACGATCCTGCAGCGGCGAAAGAACTGGAAGCGCTGGCGCTGTCGGCGGGCTGGCGCTTTTCCCGTGAGGCCGGGGAAGGGGCAGCATGTTTCGCTCTTGAGCGGAGCGATCGGTAAGGGCCTGCTTTAACGCCCTATTTACCCAATCTGGTTTAAACCTGCGCGGCACGACAAGGTGATGGAGCGCAGGCACGTGGGGCATATGGATGTCAGGCTGATCGACGCGACGCGCGTTTCGCAGGCGCGGGCGGAGATGGGGTCCGGATTTGTCCGCATTCTCGGCTATTTCAAGGAAGATGGCATCAAGTCGGTCCGTGCGATCGAGGATGCCATGCGCCAGCGCAACCCGGCAGCCCTGGTCATTCCTGCCCACACGCTGAAGGGCGAATCCTACCAGTTCGGTGCCCAGCGCCTCGGCCAGATGGCCGAGGAGATCGAAATGGTCGCCCGGCGCTGTGTCGAATATCGCGAGAGCCCAGAGGAACTGATCGAAACGGTGGTCGCATTGCGCGGCTGCTTCAGCGAGACGATCGCGACCCTGGAATCGGATTCGAGCCCGCTGGTCCAGCGCCGCGCCACTTTTGGCCGGAAGGCCGATGCAGGCCCCGGCTTTGGCCGCCTGAGCTCCAACGGCTGAAACAAAAAGGGCGAGGTTGCGCCTCGCCCGATATCCTTGCGGATGGTCATGCCCGGCACGGATAAACCGCCCGGGCAGGTAATCTGTCAGTCTTCCGCCGCTTCCGACTGAAGCTGGATATAGTTCTGGATGCCCATGCGTTCGATCATCTCGAACTGGGTTTCCAGCGTGTCGACATGCTCTTCCTCGCTGTCGAGGATTTTCTGGAATAGGTCGCGGCTGACATAGTCGCGCACGCTCTCGCAATGGGCGATCGCGTCCTTGAGCAGGGGCAGCGCCTCATATTCGAGTTCGAGGTCGGCCTTGAGGATTTCCTCCACCGTCTCGCCGATCTTCAGGCGACCCAGAAGCTGGAAATTGGGCAGGCCGTCGAGGAACAGGATGCGCTCCGCCAGCTTGTCGGCGTGCTTCATCTCGTCGATCGATTCTTCATATTCGAACTTGGCGAGCTTGCTGATGCCCCAGTGATTCAGCATCCGGTAGTGCAGGAAATACTGGTTGATCGCGGTCAGCTCATTCTTGAGCGCCTCGTTCAGGAAATCGATAACCTTGGGGTCGCCCTTCATGGCGCCTGCCTCCTCGTGCTGTATGAAAGTGGCGCGAGTATAGGGGCAGGCGGGGCTCTTGTTAAGCCTGAAAACCGCAGAAATCAGCCGTTTTCTGGCGTGAGATTGCTAGGCAGTCGCACGCTCTGCAGCGATAATGGTTCGCGCGAAAGATACGCACTGGCCGCATTTGGGGCGGCGTCCGAAGCGGGCATAGGCGCTGCACGGGCTGTCTGCTCCGTCGCGAACGGCTTCCCTCAAGTCCTTTTCCCGAATGGCATTACAGACGCAGACGACCATCAGCTTCTCCTGAGAATCCTCAGATAGCGATAGTGATAATAGGTCGCAATAGTAAATGATCGGCGTCTGCGATTGCGGATCAGGACGGGACGCTTTTGCGCATCTTTTGCATCTCGCCGCGCGACAGGCTGCGCCACAACCACTCGACAGGGCCATAGGCGAATCGGTCGAGCCACGGCTTCGACCAGAGCAGCATGACAGCCCAGACCGCCGGAACGAAGAGGTAAATCGCGGCTCGCCCGACATGGCCGAACAGGCCGAGGCCCCATCCGTAGAACAGCGCACACATCAGCAGGCTGGTGCCGAGATAGTTGCTGAGCGCCATGCGGCCCGTTGCGGCGACGCGATCGATCAACGCGCTGCCCCGCCGCCGCAGGATGACGGTCAGGAACAGTGCGGCATATCCGACGGTCAGGGGGATACGGAACGGGAAGGACCAGGTCATCACCGCGTCGAACGTCGCGAGCGTCGGAAAACCCTGCCATAGCAGCCATGCCGCGATCAGGATCATGGGGACAAGGCCGATGACAAGGCAGTGGCGGGCGGTCCGGCGATACTGATCCGCGTCCCAGCCGCCGGTCAGGAACCCGCCCTTCAGCATCGCCATGCCGAGCAGCATGAAGCCCAGCGTATCCAGTCCGAAGTAGAGCAGCAGGTGAAGATGATCCATGAGCGTGGCGGCATGGTGGCCGATCACGGTGCCGAACCCTGCGCGATAGGTGGCGAGGGAATGGGCAATCTGCGGCGTGCCCGGTTCGCCCAGCGTTGCCAGGGTCTCGCGAAAGGCGGTGATGACGTCGGCGCCGGCATCGGGCTGCATGGCCGCGTGCCGCATTCCGTGAAGGGAGGCCACGATCATCAGCATCAGCAGGAAATGCGCCGCGAAGCAGCCGAACGCCCATTTGACCAGGCCCATCGGATCGTGACCGACGAACAGCAACGCGATGCAGCCGATGATCGCGTAGAGCATCAATATGTCGCCCCACCAGAGCAGCAGATAGTGGGCGAGGCCGATAAGGAACAGCCAGGCCGACCGGACCAGATGCACCCGCCGTCCGTCGCGTCCGCTCATTTCCGCCCGATCGATGATCAGCAGCATCGACGCGCCGAACAGCAGTGAGAACAGGCCCCGCATCTTTCCGTCGACCAGAACGAACGCGGCTGTCCATGCCAGCAGATCGGCCGGCCCCGTGCCGCCCCAGGCGCGGGGGTTGAAATAGGCGGAGTCCGGGAGGGCGAAGGCGGTGATGTTCATCAGCAGGATGCCCATGACGGCAAAGCCGCGCAGCGCGTCGAGCGAAAGGATACGGTCGCCAGTATGCATGGGGCGAGCGCTATAAGCGTTGCTGTCCGTACGCAAGGCGGATGCGCCGATCCGCGCCCTCTGGAAAATCACGGCGGCTTCTGTCACGGCATGCACCATGAACGCCGTGCGCAAGGACAGGATCGGCGCCGCCTTCGGCGCGGCCGCTGACGGCTATGAACGCCATGCGGGCGTCCAGCGGACTGCTGCGATCACGCTGGCCGATCTGGCGGGACTGCTCGCTCTGCCGCCCCGCCCGCGTATCCTGGAGATCGGTTGCGGAACCGGTCTCCTGACACGCGAGATACAGGCGCGCTGGCCCGACGCCGACCTTCTCGTGACGGACCTGTCGCCCGCCATGGTCGGAAAGGCGGCGGAAGGGGGGATGGTCGCTGGCACCTTCCTGCCGATGGACGGGGAAAGGCCGTGGTTTGAAGGGGCGTGGTTCGACCTCATCCTCTCCAGCCTGACATTCCAGTGGTTCGACGATCTGGGAGAGGCGATCGGGCGTCAGGTGGCGTTGCTCCGCCCCGGAGGCAGCCTGCTGTTCTCGACCATGGCGGAGCGCAGCTTTGCAAGCTGGCGCGCCGCCCATGCCGCGTGCGGGCTGGTCGGTGGGACGCCAGCCTATCCGTCGCTGGACGCGGTGCGCGCGATGATCGGCGGATATGCCGACGCGTTCGCGTTCGACGAGGACTATCCGCTCGAATGCGGCGATGCGCGGGGCCTGCTGCGGCATCTGAAAGGCATTGGTGCCGCTATCCCGGCCGAGGGGCGCGCGCCGCTGTCACCCGGCGATCTGCGCCGGGTCATGCGGGTGTTCGACGATGCCGGCGCGCGCGACGCCTATCATGTGGTGTTCGCGCGCGTGACCCGGATCGAAACCTAGTTCGCGCCGTCCATCAGGGCGGGGAAGAAGCCCTCATGGGCCTTGCGCAGGTCTGCGATGGCGACGCCCGCGACGCTGTCGCCGCCGGTTGTGCCGATCCGTATCGCCCCGGGAATGTCTGCGTCGGCCGCCGTCGTGACGACGTAGCGGCCCTGATCCTCACCGAATGCAGCCGCTGTATCAAGGACGACGGCAAGCTCGGCGCCGATGCCGCTCGCCAGCGCCATTTCCGCGACCGTCACGAGCAGGCCGCCGTCGGCGATGTCGTGTGCCGCCGTTGCCTTACCGGAAAGAATGAGGTCGCGAACCAGCGCGGCATTCGCCTTTTCAGCGGTCAAATCAACGGTGGGAGCGCCGCCGTCCTCCCGGCCGGCGATTTCGCGCAGCCAGATCGACTGGCCAAGATGCGTGCCGTCCCCGCCGATCAGCCAGATGGCCTGGCCCGCAGTCTTGAACGCGACGGTCGCCATGGTATCGACGTCCGAGAGCAGGCCGATGCCGCCGATCGCGGGCGTGGGGAGGATCGCCGAGCCGCCGCCGGTCGCCTTCGATTCGTTGTAGAGCGAGACGTTGCCCGACACGATCGGGAAGTCGAGCGCGCGGCAGGCGTCGCCCATGCCCTCGAGGCAGCCGGTGAACTGCGCCATGATCTCGGGCCGCTGCGGGTTGGCGAAGTTCAGGCAGTTGGTGACGGCGAGCGGCGTCGCGCCGACCGCCGACAGGTTGCGATAGCATTCGGCGATCGCCTGCTTGCCGCCCTCATAGGGGTCGGCATAGCAATAGCGCGGCGTGCAGTCGGTGCTGATCGCAATCCCCTTCTGCGTGCCATGGACGCGCACAACGGCGGCATCGCCGCCCGGGCGCTGCACCGTGTCGGCGCCGACCATGTGATCATATTGCTCCCAGATCCAGCGGCGGCTGGCGATGTCCGGCGAGGCCATGAGCTTGAGCAGATCGGTAGCGATGTTCGCGCTTTCCGGGATATCTCCCAGCGGCTTGATGCCCGCCCATGCCTTATAGTCTTCCTTGCTGGCGGCGGGGCGGTCGTAGAGCGGCGCGTCGTCGGCCAGCGGGGCGAGCGGGATGTCGCACACCGTCTCGCCATGATGGACCAGGACCATGCGGCCGGTGTCGGTGACTTCGCCGATGATCGCGAAGTCCAACTCCCATTTGTGGAAGATCGCCTCGGCAAAGGCCTCCCGGCCGGGCTTCAGGACCATCAACATGCGCTCCTGCGATTCGGAGAGCATCATCTCATAGGCGGTCATGCCGGTTTCGCGCTGCGGCACGGCGTCCATGTTCAGCAGCAGGCCGACGCCACCCTTCGACGCCATTTCGACCGAAGAGGAGGTGAGGCCGGCCGCGCCCATGTCCTGAATGGCGACGATCGCGTCGGAGGCCATCAGTTCCAGGCACGCCTCGATCAGCAGCTTTTCGGTGAACGGGTCACCAACCTGAACGGTCGGGCGCTTGGCGTCCGCATCCTCACCGAAGTCGGCGCTGGCCATCGTCGCGCCATGGATGCCGTCACGGCCGGTCTTCGACCCCACATAGACGATCGGGTTGCCGACACCGCTGGCGGCGGAGTAGAAGATCTTGTCCGTGTCGGCGACGCCCACCGTCATCGCGTTGACCAGGATGTTGCCGTCATAGGCCGGGTGGAAGTTCACCTCTCCGCCGACCGTCGGAACGCCCACGCAATTTCCGTAGCCGCCAATGCCGCGCACGACGCCGCTGATCAGGTGGCGCATCTTCGGATGGTCGGGCCGGCCGAAGCGCAGCGCGTTCATGTTCGCGACCGGACGCGCGCCCATCGTGAACACGTCGCGCAGGATGCCGCCCACGCCCGTCGCCGCGCCCTGATAGGGTTCGATATAGGACGGGTGGTTGTGGCTCTCCATCTTGAAGATCGCCGCCTGCCCGTCTCCGATGTCGACGACGCCCGCATTCTCGCCCGGGCCACAGATGACCTGGGGGCCTTCGGTGGGCAGCTTCTTCAGGTGGATGCGGCTCGACTTGTAGCTGCAATGCTCGGACCACATGACCGAGAAGATGCCGAGTTCGGTGAGGTTCGGCTCCCGCCCCAGCGCGTTCAGGACGCGATCATATTCTTCCGGGGAAAGGCCGTGCTCGGCAACGGTCTGCGGCGTGATGGCGGGGCTTGCTGTCGACATGGGCGCGCGTGTAGCCGCGAGCGCGTACTTGTACAACAGGCGGGTGGCGAAGCGGCAAAGAGAGCCGTTGAAACATGGCTTTGATCCGGCCGTCAGGTTGACAGCGCACGTCCGACTCAGTATGGGCCACCAATCCCGACACGTTTGGTACCGGCGGCGCTAGGCGCCTGCCGTCTTTTTTGCGTCCGGGTCAATGGTTTGCCGGGCCCATCAAGTTCCGGCGCGACGCTTTGAGATGGGGCTATGCCAGATGCCCCGTGGAGCAGGAGACTTTACCACATGGCACGTATCGCGGGCGTTAACATCCCGACCAACAAGCGCGTTATCATCGCGCTCACCTACATCCATGGCATCGGCCGCAAGACCGCCGTTGACATCGCCGACAAGCTGGGCATCGATCAGAGCCGCCGGGTCCAGGACCTGTCGGATGCAGAGGTGCTTCAGATTCGCGAGGCGATCGATGCGAGCTATACCGTCGAAGGCGACCTGCGTCGCGAAACGGCGATGAACATCAAGCGCCTGATGGACCTGGCCTGCTATCGCGGCCTGCGTCACCGCAAGGGCCTTCCCGTTCGCGGCCAGCGCACGCACACCAATGCGCGCACCCGTAAGGGCAAGGCGAAGCCGATCGCAGGTAAGAAGAAGTAAGAAAGCGTCCGGGGGACGCATTCGTCTTCTTCTCCGCCGGAGGCCGCTCTCCCCAGGGGAGACGCCACGGTCAGAACAAGTTTCGAGTAGGATAGAAAAATGGCACGGGAACCTCAGCGCATTAAGCGGCGTGAGCGCAAGAACATCTCCAGCGGCGTCGCGCATGTGAACGCCAGCTTCAACAACACCATGATCACCATCACCGACGCGCAGGGCAATGCGATCAGCTGGTCGTCCGCCGGCATGATGGGCTTCAAGGGCTCGCGCAAGTCGACCCCGTATGCGGCGCAGGTCTGTGCCGAGGACGCGGGCCGCAAGGCGGCAGAGCATGGCGTCCGCACCCTTGAGGTCGAGGTCAAGGGCCCCGGTTCGGGCCGTGAATCGGCTCTGCGTGCACTTCAGGCGGTGGGTTTCACGATCACCTCGATCCGTGACGTGACCCCGATCCCGCACAACGGTGTGCGTCCGTCCAAGCGTCGGCGCGTTTAAAAAGGCTTCGGCCCGACTGGCGGGCGGCGGACGCGCCGCTCGTCCCATATTTCATCGGCCGGCGTCACGAAGGATCTTCCGACAGGGTTCCGGCCACATTCCCAGGGGAATTACATGACTGTCAACATGAAGAACTGGCAGGAATTGAAGAAGCCGAACGCCCTTGAGATCAAGGTCGCCGGCGAAGGCAAGCGCAAGGCGACCTTCGTTGCCGAGCCTCTGGAGCGCGGCTTCGGCCTGACGCTGGGCAACGCGCTGCGCCGGGTTCTTCTTTCCTCGCTCCAGGGCGCGGCGGTCACCTCGATCAAGATCGAGAACGTGCTGCACGAATTCTCGAGCCTTGCCGGCGTGCGTGAGGACGTGACCGATATCGTCCTCAACGTGAAGCAGATCGCGCTGAAGATGGAAGGCGAAGGCCCCAAGCGTCTTCAGCTTGCGGCAACTGGCCCGGCCGAGGTGAAGGCCGGCGACATCGCCGTGTCCGGCGACATCGAGGTGATGAACCCCGACCTGGTGATCTGTCACCTCGACGAGGGCGCGACGCTCAACATGGAGTTGATCGCCGACATCGGAAAGGGGTATGTCCCCGCCGTGTCGAACCGTCCGGCCGACGCCCCTATCGGCCTGATCCCCATCGATGCGCTCTACTCGCCTGTCCGCCAGGTCGCCTACAAGGTCGACAACACCCGCGTCGGCCAGGAACTGGACTATGACAAGCTGTCGTTGACCGTCGAGACCGACGGGACCGTCACGCCCGAGGACGCGGTGGCTTATGCCGCCCGCATCCTGCAGGACCAGCTGCAGCTGTTCGTCCATTTCGAGGATGCGCTGAGCGTTGCCGCGCCGACTGCCGGCTCGGGTACTTCGGCGGCCGCTTCGGAAGGCGAGAGCGACACCAACACGATCAACCGCTACCTCCTCAAGAAGGTGGACGAGCTGGAACTGTCGGTGCGTTCGGCGAACTGCCTGAAGAACGACAACATCATCTATATCGGCGACCTCGTTCAGAAGACCGAAGCCGAGATGCTCCGCACGCCGAACTTCGGTCGCAAGTCGCTCAACGAGATCAAGGAAGTGCTTTCCTCGATGGGCCTGCGCCTAGGCATGGACATCCCCGGCTGGCCGCCGGAGAACATCGAGGAAATGGCCAAGAAGCTCGAGCAGGAGCTGCTGGGTTAAGAACGATTGCATCATCCCGGCGCGCCGGGATGATGATCGGGCTGTTGGGCGGTGGCCCGTAACACCGCCTGGTCTGGGCTACCTCACACGGGCCCTTAACGAACGAAGGAAGAGACAATGCGTCACAAGGTTGGTCATCGCAAGCTGCAGCGCAGCGCCGGGCATCGCAACGCGCTGCTCCGCAACCTCGCTGCCTCGCTCATCAAGCACGAGCAGATCCTCACCACCACGCCGAAGGCGAAGGAACTGCGTCCCTATGTCGAGAAGCTGATAACGCTCGCCAAGAAGGGCGGCCTTTCGAACCGCCGTCTGGCGCTCAGCCGCCTGCAGGACGACACACAGCTGGTGAAGCTGTTCGATGTGCTGGCCGAGCGCTACAAGGATCGTGACGGCGGTTATACCCGCGTGATCAAGGCCGGTTTCCGCGCGTCCGACGCGGCGCCGATCGCCATCATCGAGCTGGTCGACCGCGACGTGTCCGCCAAGGGCCAGGACTCCGGTCCGGTGCAGGGCGCCGACGAGGACGAGCTCGAAGAGGCCTGATCCATCAGCCCGTCCGGACTTTGGTCCGGGATGGATGACGACAGATGCAAGCAGGCCGCCAATCGTGTAGATTGGCGGCCTGTTCGTTACGGAGAGGATGGGATGAGGATCGTCCGGCTGATGGCGCCGCTGTCGGTCGCGTGCGCGCTGCTCCTGGGCACGGCGCATGCCGAACCGAGCGCGAAGCTGGATCTCGGCATCGGTGGCAAGGGCGCGGAACGCGCGCTGCGCTATCCCGACGCGCCGAGCCTGGACCTGGTCGAGGATCATTTCGGCGTAAAGGTCCGCGATCCGTTCCGCTGGCTGGAAAAGGACGTTCGCGCGGACAGGGCAGTTCGTGACTGGGTCGCGCAGGAAAATGCGCTGACGAACGATTATCTCAGCCAGTTGCCGGGACGGGACCAGCTTCGCGCCCGGATGGCGAAGCTCTATGATTTCGGGCGCTTCTCCACGCCGCGCAAGGCCGGTTCGCGCTATTTCTACACCTATAACAGCGGCCTTCAGAGCCAGTCGCCGCTTTATGTGCGCGAGGGGCTCTCGGGCGCGCAGCGCATGTTGCTCGATCCCGCGACGCTCGGCGGGGACGGCGCGCTGGCGCTGGCGGAGTGGGAGCCTTCGCCCGATGGCCGGATGCTGCTCTATGCCGTGCAGGACAGCGGCAGCGACTGGCGCACGCTGCGTATCCTTGATGTGGATAGGGGGCGGATCCTCGACGATCAGGTCGAATGGGTGAAGTTTTCCGGATTGTCCTGGAGCCGGGACAATCGCGGTTTCTTTTATTCCCGCTACGACGCGCCGACACGGGGCGGGGAACGCGACGTCAGTGTCGGGCAGAAAGTATATTATCACCGGGTCGGCACGCTCCAGGCCGACGACCGGCTGATCTACCAGACCGCGGACCGTCCGGGCCTCAATCACCGGGCGCGCGTAACCGATGACGGGCGCTGGCTGGTCATCACGTCGGCGCGCGGTACGGAGGACAGGCAGGAGATCAGCGTCCTTCCGCTGGATGGCGGCATGGACAGGACAAAGCTCCGCGTCCGGCCGATGGTAAGGGGCCTGGACAACAGCTGGCGGATGATCGGCAGTGCCGCCGACCGGCTCTGGTTCGTGACGGACAACGGCGCGCAGAACAGTCGGATCGTCACCCTGGACGCGCGGCGCCCGGGCATGCCGCCGGTGCAGGTAGTGAGCGAACGCCAGCAGGAATTGCTCGGCGGATCGATGGTCGGGACACGGATCGTGCTGGCCTATCAGGACGGCTCGGGCACGGTCGCGGAACTGGTCGAACGGGATGGGCGCCGGGTGGGCGACGTTCCGCTGCCCGGACCGGGGACCGCCGCCGGCTTTGCGGGTCGGGCCGACGACCCGGAAACCTTCTTCAGCTTCTCGGGCTATACGACGCCGCCCTCCATCTACCGGTACGATACGGCAACCGGGCAGACGGCCCTGTTCGCGCGGCCCCGGCTCGCGTTTAATCCCGAGGATTTCCTGACCGAGCAGGTCTATTTCCCGTCCAAGGACGGTACGCGCATTCCCATGTACCTCATCCGCCGCATGGACGTGGTGAAGGCGGGGAAGGCGGTGCCGACGCTGCTCTATGGCTATGGCGGATTCAACATCTCGCTGACGCCAGGCTTTTCGCCCACGCGGCTGGCCTGGCTTGAGCAGGGTGGCGCGATCGCCATCGCCAACCTGCGGGGCGGGGGCGAGTTCGGCCGTGCCTGGCATGATGCGGGTAGGCTGGAGAACAAGCAGAACGTCTTTGACGACTTCATCGCGGCGGCCGAGTTCCTGCGCGCTAACGGTTACACGGGGCCGGGCCAGCTTGCGATCGAAGGGCGCTCTAACGGCGGCCTGCTGGTCGGCGCTGTGGTGAACCAGCGGCCGGACCTGTTTGCCGCCGCCCTGCCGGTCGTGGGCGTCATGGACATGGTACGCTTTGACCGTTTCACGGCCGGGCGCTACTGGGTCAACGACTATGGCGATCCGGGGCGGGAGGAGGACTTTCGCCTGCTCTACAGCTACTCGCCCTATCACAATGTCGTGCCGGGCCGTGACTATCCGGCCATCCTGGTGACCACCGGGGACAGCGACGATCGCGTCGTGCCTGCGCACAGCTTCAAATATGCCGCCGCGCTTCAGGCCAGTGCGATCGGAGACAAGCCGCACCTTATCCGCGTGGAGGGGCAGAGCGGCCATGGATCGGGCAAGCCGGTCGACAAGATCATCGACGAATATGCCGACATGTACGCGTTCGCGGCCCACTGGACGGGGCTGCATATCGGCGAGATCAAATAGCGTCCGATCCGGCCCTCTGCCGTGCGTTCAGCCACCGGACAGCCGGTCGGTCGTAGAAGGGCCTTTGCTCGCCGGGCATATCGGCGGTCTTGACGAAGGATATCGTGATCATGCGTGTTGGTCGGGTCGCCATGGGTGCGCTGGTGAGCGCGGCTCTCCTCGTGGGCAGCGTGACGCCCGCCATGGCCCGGGACGGCTGGGGCCGTGATAGATGGGGCCAGGGCGGCTGGGATCGCGGATGGGACCGGGGGCGCCACAGGGACAATTTCGATTTCGGGGACGCTGTGGGCATCGCGGCGCTGATCGGCGCGGCCGTGATCGTCATGAACTCGATGAACAAGGACAAGAAAGCCCGGGAGGGCTCCGCCGCTGGCCTGCCGCCGGAAAAGGATGGCGCGGGCAAGGACTATATGGACTCGCGGGACTATCGTGATGGCGAGGGTAGCGGCGCAGGCGACCTCGCCAGCGCCGACAGGGCGGTCGACGCCTGTGCTGTCGCTGCGCGGGATGAGGCCGCCTCGGGCGGCGGCTATGCCGAAGTGCGCGACATGGGCGAGCCCAAGGCGGTCAGTGACGGCTGGGACGTCGACGGTACGGTCGAGCAACGCACGGGCTATCGCGACAGTGCAGGCAAGGTGCGGCGCTTTACCTGCAGCATCCGTGGCGGGCGCGTGGCGGAGGTCTATCTCAGCCGGGAACCTGCGACCATCTGATCTTCCGGGCTGGCCTGTCGGACTGACCTGCCCATCCGACCTGTCCGCTTGCATCGGCCGGGCCGCCTTTGTAGGCGACGGATGGCCCGTGCATGCCTGACGGGTCGACAGGGAGCTTCCGATGTCCTCGCCGGCCCGAGGCCGCCCCAGGGCGGCCGTCGCCTTCATTCTCGTGACTGCGCTGCTCGACATCATGTCGCTCGGCATCGTCATTCCCGTGCTTGCGCCGTTGATCGAGCAGCTTGCAGGGTCGAAGCAATATGCCGGTCTGTGGAACGGCCTGTTCGTCGCACTGTGGGCCGCGATGCAGTTCCTCTGCTCGCCGGTCATCGGTTCACTGTCCGACCGGTTTGGACGCCGGCCGATCATCTTGCTGTCGGTAGGCGGGCTGGCGCTGGATTTCGTGCTGATGGCGGTAGCGCCTGACCTGTGGTGGCTGGCGCTCGGTCGCATGATCGGCGGCATCACCGCGTCGAACTTCACGACCACCTACGCCTATATGGCCGATATCACCCCGCCGGAGGAGCGCGCGGCGCGTTATGGCCTGATCGGCGCGGCGTTTAGCGCGGGTTTCGTGGCCGGGCCGCTCATCGGCGGCGCGATGGGCGAGATTTCGCCCCGTGCGCCGTTCTGGGCCGCCGCCGGGCTAACCGGCATCGCGTTCCTCTATGGCCTGTTCGTGCTGCCCGAATCCCTCGCGCCCGAAAAGCGCATGGCCTTCTCATGGTCGCGGGCCAATCCGTTGGGCGCGCTCCGCCTGCTGCGGTCGCACCCTGACCTGACCAGCCTCGCCGGCGTCAATTTCCTGCTCTATTTCTCCCACCACGTCTTCTCCGCCGTGTTCGTGCTCTATGCGGGCGATCGCTATGGCTGGAGCGCGTGGCAGGTCGGTGTCCTACTGGCGATGGTCGGCGCGCTCGACATGCTGGTGCAGGGGCTGCTCGTGGGGCAGGTGACGAAGCGGATCGGGGACCGGCGCACGATGATCCTGGGGCTGGCGGCAGGCGCGGTAGGCCTCGCCTGCATGGGGCTTGCACCCACGGGCTGGCTTTTCGTCGCGGCGATGTTCCCCAACGCCCTCTGGGGACTGGCGATGCCGACCATCCAGTCGCTGATGTCGCAGCGCGTCTCCGAATCCGAACAGGGCCAGTTGCAGGGGGCAAACAACAGCGTCGGCAGTATCGCGGGCGTCGCGTCGCCGCTGTTTTTCGGCGCGGTCTATTCCGCTTCGGTAGGGGATGGCGCGCTGTTTCCGACGCTCGGCATGCCGTTCCTGATCGCGGCGTTGGTCCTGGGCACCGGCGCGCTGCTTGGCGCGCGAGAACAAGGGGCCGGAGGGTCGGCCTCGCCTGCCTGACGGAGCCGAGCGGCGCTCCGTTGCTGGACTTTGCGGGGGAGGGGGATTAACCGCGCCCGCATCCCTCCACCGCGCTGTCAGGAAAAGGCGATTCGATGACCGTTCCCGTTCAGGATTCCATCCTCATCGTCGATTTCGGCAGTCAGGTGACGCAGCTCATCGCCCGCCGCGTCCGTGAGGCGGGCGTCTACAGCGAGATCGCGCCCTTCAACAGCGCGGCAGAGGCGTTCGAGCGGCTGAAGCCGAAGGGCATCATCCTCTCCGGCGGCCCCTCGTCGGTCATGTGGGACGACAGCCCGCGCGCGCCGCAGCATTTCTTTGACGCTGGCATCCCGATCCTCGGCATCTGCTATGGCCAGCAGACGATGATGCAGCAGCTTGGCGGCAACGTCGAAGGCGGAGAGAGCGGCGAGTTCGGCCGTGCCTTCATCGAGGTGACGAAGCGCTGTGCCCTGTTCGACGGTCTCTGGACGCCGGGCGAGAACCATCAGGTGTGGATGAGCCACGGCGACAAGGTCACGCGCCTGGCCGAGGGTTTCGAGGTCGTGGCGCAGAGCGAAGGCGCGCCCTGCGCCATCGTCGCCAACGAGGCGAAGCGATTCTACGCGATGCAGTTCCACCCGGAGGTGGCGCACACGCCCGACGGAGGCAAGCTGATCGCCAATTTCGCCCGCCACGTCTGCGGTCTCGCGGGCGACTGGACGATGGCGGAATTCCGCGAGACCAAGATCGCCGAAATCCGCGCGCAGGTGGGTGACGGCAAGGTGATCTGTGGCCTGTCCGGCGGCGTCGACAGCGCTGTCGCCGCCGTCCTGATCCATGAGGCGATCGGGGATCAGTTGACCTGCGTGTTCGTCGACCATGGCCTGATGCGGGCGGGAGAAGCCGATCAGGTCGTCTCGCTGTTCCGCGGCCACTACAACATCCCGCTCGTCCACGTGAACGCGGAGACGCTGTTCCTGGCGGGGCTGGCTGGCGTCACCGACCCGGAGGCGAAGCGCAAGTTCATCGGCAAGACCTTCATCGACGTGTTCGAGGAGGAGGCGCGCAAGATCGGCGGCGCGCAGTTCCTGGCACAGGGTACGCTTTATCCCGACGTGATCGAGAGCGTCAGCTTCACCGGCGGCCCTTCGGTCACGATCAAGAGCCATCACAATGTCGGCGGCCTGCCCGAGCGGATGAACATGAAGCTGGTGGAGCCGCTGCGCGAACTGTTCAAGGATGAGGTGCGCGCGCTTGGCCGCGAGCTTGGCCTGCCCGATGTCTTCGTCGGCCGCCATCCGTTCCCGGGACCGGGCCTTGCCATCCGTATTCCGGGCGAGGTGACGAAGGAGCGCTGCGATATCCTGCGCAAGGCCGATGCCGTCTATCTGGAGGAGATCCGCAACGCCGGCCTCTACGACGCGATCTGGCAGGCCTTCGCCGTCCTGCTGCCGGTCCGCACCGTCGGCGTGATGGGCGACCATCGCACCTATGACAGCGTCTGCGCCCTGCGCGCCGTAACCTCGACCGACGGCATGACCGCGGACATCTATCCCTTCGACGCCGCCTTCCTGAGCCGCGTCGCCACCCGGATCATCAACGAGGTGAAGGGCATCAACCGTGTCGTCTACGACTACACGAGCAAGCCCCCGGGCACGATCGAGTGGGAGTGATTTGCACACGAGCCCTTGAAAGCCATGCATTTCAAGGGCTCGTGTCGAGCGATAGCGGCGGAGGTCTATCCGCGCGGAACAGCGGTATAGTCCATGGCTTGCAGGTCCGCGATCAGGCCGGGGCCGCTCGGCTGCCATCCAAGGTCGGCGCGGGTGCGCGCGCTTGAGGCGGGCATGTCGAGACCGGCGAACATGGCGAACCATCCGAAGTGATCGCCTGCCTCATCCGCGGACAGGGAAACTGTCGGCATGCCAAGTCCGGCCGCGACCGTTTCGGCGATTGCACGAGCGGTTACGCCTTCCTCCGCAACGGCGTGATATCGTGCGCCCGGTTCGCCCCTCCCGATAGCGAGAGCGTACAGCCTGGCGACGTCGGACACATGAGCAGCGGGCCAGCGATTACGGCCCTCTCCGACATAGGCGACCGTTCCTTTCCGGGCCGCCATTTCGATATAGGGAGAAATCAGCCCCTGACGGACGGTGTCGTGAACCTGCGGCAGCCGCATGACCGAAACATTCACGCCAGCATCCAGCAATGCCTGGCCAGCCTGTTCCGTGGCGATGCGGGGATTGGGGTGATGGGAATTGAACACATCCTCACGCGCCGGTTGTCCGTCGGCCGGGTCGCCGATGCCGACGCCTGACGTGATGAGCAGCGGCCGGCCGGAACCTTTCAGTTGCGCGCCGAGCGCCTCGATTACGCGCCGGTCCTTTTCGCAATTGGCGAGGAAGTTCGAGAAATCATGGTCGAATGCAGCGTGGATCACCGCGTCGACGCCGGTGGCGGCAGCGGCGATCCCGGCAGGTTCTTCCAGCGTGCCGAAGCACGGCTCGGCTCCCGCCTCGATCAGTGCCGCAGCGCCCCGCTCGGACCGGGTCAGCCCGGTCACCCGATGCCCGGCGCCCAGGAGTTCGGGCAGGATGCGCGAGCCGATGAAGCCGGTGGCGCCCGTCAGAAGGATATGCATGGAAAGTCTCCGATTGTGTTCTGCCCCTATTTCGGTCCCGATCACTTCCTGTTAAAGTAGTGACATTATCCTGTTATAAGGTTCAACAGCCATGCCGCCTGAGGCCGATAATGCGCTTGGCAGGTTCCTGCGGGATCGGCGCAGACGTCTCGACCCCGCGACGTTCGGGTTCTCCGACAGCCGGCGGCGCACGCCGGGATTGCGGCGCGAGGAAGTCGCGCAGCGGTCGAACATCAGCCCGACCTGGTACACCTGGCTTGAGCAGGGGCGTGGCGGTGCGCCATCCGCCGGTGTCATTGACCGCATCGCCTCCGGATTGATGCTGACAGAACCGGAGCGTGAGCATCTGCATATTCTGGCCTTCGGTCATCCGCCGGAAATACGCTATCGTCCGCCGGAGGGCATGACGCCCCGGTTGCAACGGGTGCTCGATGCGATCCCGGTCAGTCCCGCCATGATCAGGACGGCGACCTGGGATGTGGTCGCATGGAACCGGGCGGCTGCCGCGATCCTGACCGACTATGCGCAACTCGACCGGCGCGACCGCAACATCCTGCGGCTGATGTTCTCCGATTCCCGCGTGAAGGCGGCGCAGGAGGACTGGCTGGCCGTGGCCCGGTTCGTGGTGGCGACTTTTCGTGCCGACGCCGTGCGGGCGGGCGCGGGCGCGGAGATCGCCGAGCTTGTCGAGGAACTCTCACGCATGAGTCCGGAATTCGACATGCTGTGGCGGGACAATGAGGTGGTTGGCCATGGCGAAGGTGTCAAACGCCTCCAGCATCCCGAGATCGGCCCGATAGAATTGGAATTTTCGACATTCGCGGTGGAGGGGCGGCCTGATCTTGTGATGATGGTGTACAACCCTGCATCCCCCGATGTCGCGGCGCGGCTCGAACGCTACCTGGCTTCGCCAGGTCCTGACCCCGGATCTTTGAAAGCGGCTGGATCAGCAGCGCCAATGACCTTGCCAACGGAACCAGCCGGACCCTAGGGTGTTTGCAATGGGTCGGAGCAAGGGGCTTTTTTCGTAATGCAGTCGGTATGGGTGAAGGGCGTGAGCCGGTTGCTGGCCTTTGCCATTCTCGCAGACTGCCCGATCGCCGCACGCGCTCAGGAGGGCGTGCCGGCTCCGTCCGATACCCCGTCCTCCGCGCAGGAGGAACCGATCCTTCCGGACGACCAGTTCGAGGCGCGACTGCCCCCGTTGACGCAGGACGGCAAGCCAGCCGCGGCGCAGGGTCAGGACGGAGGGCTCTCCGCGCCGCTGCCTGCGATCGATTCCTATCTCGATGCGGAAATGCCGAAATCGGGAGCGGAACCGGACCTGCCGCCCGCGACCGAGCCGCCCGCCGATCCGGAACTGGCGCAGCCGCTCCCGCCGCTCGACAGCGTGACGGTGCCCGCGCAGGTCGCGGCGTCTCCGGATGCGGAGGAGATGCTCCCGGCGATCCGGTACAGCGTGGAGATCGACGGCTTCGGCAGGACCGGGCTTGAGGATATCTTCCGCGCCTCGTCCGCATTGGTGGGGGGGAAGGGGGAAGCCGACACCGCCGCCATGGTGCAGGCGCGGGCAAAGGAGGACGAGGCATTGGCCGTTCGCCTCCTCCAGTCGGAAGGCTACTATGACGCATCGGCCTTGTCCTCTCTCGACCAGTCCGGTGCGGGCGCCCCGCTGAAGGCGGTCCTGTCGGTGACGCCCGGCAATCGCTACCGGTTCGGCACCATCGCCGTCGACGCCGCGCCGACCGTGCCACCGGGCCTGTTGCGCCATTCGCTGCCACTCAAGACCGGCGATCATATCGTTGCTCTCGACGTGGAATCGGCGGAGGCGACGATGGCGCTTGCCCTGCCCGAAAACGGCTATCCGTTCGCCAGCATCGGTACCCGCGATATCCTGCTCGACGCCGCGACGGCGACCGGCGACTACAGCCTGCCGGTCGAGACCGGTCCCCGCGGCAGCTTCCGGCATATCGTGCCGACGGGCGAGCATCCGGTCTTCGATGCGGACCATATGGAGGTGATCAGCCGCTTTGACGCCGGGCAACTGTACGACAGCCGGAAGGTCGACGACCTGCGCAAGGCACTGGTGGCGACCGGCCTGTTCTCCAGCGTGTCGGTCGACCCGGTCCGCACCGGGGAGGCGGGACCGGATGGAACCGAATATGTCGACCTGGCCGTCGAGCAGCAGGCGGGCCCGCCCCGAACACTGGCGGGGGAACTCGGCTACGGCACCGGGCAGGGTTTTCGCGCCGAGGGAAGCTGGACGCATCGCAACATGTTCCCGCCGGAGGGTGCGCTGATCGGCGGTGTCGTCGCCGGCACGCAGGAACAGGGACTTTCGGGCACGTTCCGCCGGTCGAACGCGGGCAAGCGTGACCGGACGTTCCAGGCGGGCGTAAGCGTCAATCACCAGAATTATGCCAGCTACGAGGCATTTACGCTCGGCCTCAACGCCAGCATCGCGCGTCAGTCCACACCGATCTTCCAGAAGCGCTGGACCTACACCTATGGCGCCGAAGTGCTGCTCTCGAATGAAAAGACGACGGTCGACGAGAATACGGCGGACAGCAAGCGCCTGACCTATTTCATCGCCGCGCTGCCGGTTCAGGTCGGTTACGACCGGTCGAACGACCTTCTCAATCCGACGCGTGGCATGCGCGCCAACCTGCGTGTGTCGCCGGAGGCGTCCCTGCAGGGCAGCCTGTCACCCTATGTCCGTGCGACCTTCGACCTGTCGGGTTATTATCCCGTATCCGACAGCTTCGTGATCGCCGCGCGCACGCGTGTCGGCACCATCTCGGGCGTCGAGCGGGATGACGTTGCACCCTCGCGGCGGATATACGCAGGCGGCGGCGGGTCCGTGCGCGGCTATGGCTATCAGGAACTGGGGCCGAAAGACGCGAACAACGATCCGGTGGGCGGCCGGTCAGTCAACGAGTTCGCGGTGGAGGGGCGCTACCGCTTCGGCAATTACGGCGTTGTCGCCTTTGTCGATGCGGGGCAGGTCTATGAAAGCGCGATCCCGCGCTTCTCCGACATTCGCTATGGTGCCGGTATCGGCGGGCGCTTCTACACGAACTTCGGGCCGTTCCGTGCCGACATCGCCATGCCGATCAATCGGCAGCCCGGTGAGTCCAAATTCGCCCTTTATATCGGCATAGGGCAGGCATTCTGATGGCGCAGGATATTCCAGAGGAAACCCTGGAGGGCGACGTCGCCGCTCGTGCACGCCGTCCGCTCTGGCAAAAGATCGTGCTTGGAGCCGTCGGCCTTGTCGTGGCGCTTGGCCTGTTGCTCGGCGGCCTGCTGCTGTTCCTCAATACCGGGCCGGGCAAGCATTTCCTGATCCGGCAGATCGCGGCGACGAAGCTCGAATCCGGCATGCAGATCGGCATCGGCCGGATCGAGGGTTCGATCTACAGCGACCTCGTCATTCACGACCTGATCCTGCGCGATCCCAGGGGCGTCTTCGCCGTCAGCCCGCAGGTCCATCTGGTATGGAACCCGTTCCGCTACATCAGCAACCATATCTCCGTGCGGCTGGTCGAAAGCCCGTTGATCGTCCTGGCGCGCAGTCCGCAGTTCAACGAGACGCCTACCGACCCCAATGCGCCGATCCTGCCCGATCTCGATATCGACATCGACCGGCTGAAGATCGCGAAGTTGCTGCTCGCCAGGCCGGTGATCGGGCAGATGCGGGAGATTGCGATCGACGGCGTCACCCATGTCGCCGACGGCCGTGCGCAGATCAGCACGCTGGCGGTGGTCGACAGCGGAGACCGGCTGCAGGCCAGCCTTGATGCCGTTCCCGCGCAGAACCGGCTGGCGATGAAGGGGACGCTGACCGCGCCTGCCGGTGGCGTGATCGCGGCGATGGCGGGGCTGCCTGACGGCATGACCGCGAGTCTCGACGGGAAGGGGACGTGGCAGGTGTGGGACGGCCGGTTGCTCGCTTCCTCGTCGAAGGGGCAACTGGCCGATATCGCGCTTGCCGCACGCGACGGGACATTCACCGTCAAGGGGCTGGTCCGTCCGGGCCTCGTCTACGGCGACATCGTCAACCGGCTGACCGGTCCGGCGCTTGACGTCGACCTTGTCGCCGCGCTCGAAAAGCGTCGCGTCGATCTCAAGGGAGCGGTGCGCTCGCCGGCCATCGACGCACGCGCACAGGGCACGATCGACCTCGCGCAGAGCCGTTTCGGTGCGCTGCGCCTCGACGCTGCCTTGCTCAAGGCCGGGGCGATCATGGAACAGGTAAGCGGCAAGGACGTGCGGGCATCGGTGACGCTCGACGGGCCGATGGCCACGCCGTTCATCGATTATGACATCAGCGCCGCCCGCCTCGCATTCGAGGCGACGGGGATCGAGGATCTGAAGGCGAGCGGACGCGCCGTCATCGATGCCGATCGCATTCGCGTACCCGTCAGGCTGTCCGCCCGGCGCGTGACCGGCCTCAATGCGGCGGCCGGGGGCCTGCTCGAAAACCTGCGCGCGCAGGGCGACTTCGCCTATGCCGGGGGCAAGCTGATCAGTGACAACATGCGCATCGACAGCAACAAGGTGCACGCGACCGCCGTCATCCTCGCCGACCTCGACCATGCGCTCTACCGGGGTGCGCTGAAGGGGCGGGTCAACGACTACCGGATCGATGGCGTCGGCATCGTCAACCTGACGACGGACATTGACCTGACTCCCGGCAAGCCGACCGGTTTCGGCCTGTCCGGCCGCTTCGGCGTGAAGACGGCGCGCTGGGACAATGCGTCGGTGCGCGACTTCCTGGGCGGCAATGCGGTGATCGCCGGGCGGATCGGCATGACGCCGCAGGGTATGTTCACCCTGTCCAACCTGCGCGGCGCGGCGCCGAACTTCACGGTGCACTCGGGCGAGGGCAGCTATGCCGCGGACGGCGCCATACGGTTCGACACGCGTGCCACGTCGCGCCAGTACGGCCCGCTTGCGCTCAATGTGCGCGGGACGATGGAACGGCCAGAAGCCGTGCTGAAGGCCGAGCGGCCCAATGTCGGCGTTCAGTTGAGCAATGTCGTCGCGCGCCTGACCGGGGAGCCTGCGGGTTACCGGCTTCAGGCCGACGGTGGTTCCCCTTACGGACCGTTCTTCGCAAATGTGCTGATCCGCTCGGCCAGCGGTCCGCTGACCATCGACGTGGCGAAGGCCCGCTTTGCCGGTGTCGATATGGCGGGTACCGTCCAGCAGACGCAGGCGGGGCCATTCGCTGGCCGCCTGACCATGAACGGTTCCGGGATCAACGGCGCGGTGCAATTGAGCGCGAACGGAGCGACGCAGGCAGCCCATGTCGGCGCCACCGCCGACAATGCGAAGCTCCCGGGCGAGGCCGAAGTCGTGATCGGTCGTGCCGTGGTCGATGCATCGATGCTTCTGGCCGATCAGCCGCAGGTGCAGGCGGACGTGCAGGTCGCCAACGCCGCCTATGGTGACTATGTGGTGCGCAAGGCACGGGCCAGGCTTGATTATCGCGGCGGGCGTGGAACCGCACAACTGGTTGCGGACGGTTCCAGCGGGGTTCCCTTCTCGGTCGCCGTGAACGCGGCTCTGCGTCCCACGCTCTATGCCATCGCGTTGCAGGGGCGGGCGAGCAACGTCGATTTCCGCCTGGCCAATCCCGCTATCATCCGGGTGGAGAAGGACGGATATCGGCTGGAACCGGCCAGCCTCGTGCTGCCGCAGGGCAAGGTCGACCTTGCCGGGCATTTCGGCGAACGCACGACGTTCCAGGCCCGTTTCAAGGATCTTGACCTCGCCATCGTCAACATGGTGAGCGCGGGCGCCGGGGTCGGTGGCCGGGCGACCGGCACGCTGGACTACAGCCAGCAGGGCGACGCCATGCCGAGCGCTGAGACGCGGATCGCGATCGCGGATTTCCGACGGTCGAGCCTCGCGGCCGTGTCGGACCCGGTCGGCATGACCATTGAAGGCAAGCTGTCGCAGGCTGGTGGCGATGTGCGGGGCCTTATCCGCCGCGACAATGCGACGCTTGGCCGTTTTGTTGCAACGCTCGCGCCGCCCGGGCCGGGGGCAGGCTGGAGCGAACGGCTTATGGCCGCGCCGCTGGGTGGCGGCATCCGCTATGCCGGGCCCGCCGACGTGCTCTTCTCGTTCGCGGGGCAGGCCGACCAGCACCTGACGGGCGGGATCGCGCTCGCCGCCGATTTCAGCGGCCATCTGAAGGCGCCACAGATCAACGGGCTCGTGCGCGCCAATGCGCTGACCTATGAGAACGAGACGTTCGGGACGCGTGTCTCGCAGATGCGGCTCGACGGACGTTTCACGAACGACCGGCTGGAGATCAGGGACTTTTCGGGGCGCGCAGGCGACGGGACCATTCAGGCGACCGGCACGGTGGGCCTTGCGGCGGACAGCGGCTTCCCGATGAACATCGCCGTGAAGCTGGATCATGCGCGCCTTGCCCGCAGCGAGGCGATCACCAGCGTGGTCAGCGGCACGCTCGGCATCGTCAACGATCCGGCGACCGGCGGCCTGATCAAGGGCGATCTTTCCCTTCCTGAAACACGCTATCGCATCGCGTGGGAGGGGGGCGCCGATATCCGGCAATTGCAGGGCGTGCGGCGCAAGAGTGCGGGGAATGACATACTCGCAGAACGCGTCGCCGCCCGTCAGGCGGCAGCGGCGCCCGCCGGCTGGAAGATCGACGTGCGCATTCGCGCCGATAACGAGATTTATGTAACCGGCATGGGCCTCGATTCCGAATGGAAGACGGACATGCGCGTGACCGGCACCAGTGCCGCGCCGAAGGTCGTGGGCAAGCTTCAGTCCATACGCGGCCGCTACAGCTTTTCCGGGCATCAGTTCGACCTCGAGCGGGGGATCATCTCGTTCAACGGGCCGATGATGAATCCCGGCCTTTCGGTCCAGGCGCAGACCCAGGTCGACACGGTGCGCGCGGGTATCGCCGTCAACGGCACGGCCCAGAATCCCGACATCAGCTTCATCTCGACGCCGACGCTGCCGCAGGACGAAATACTGTCCCGCATCCTCTTCGGTTCCAGCGTCGCGAACCTGTCCGCCACGCAGGCGATCCAGCTCGCGGCTGCGCTTAATGGCTTGCGCGGTGGCGGCGGGGGGCTGAACCCGATGGGCAAGTTGCAGGGCGCGTCCGGCGTCGACCGCATCGGCATCGTCGGCGGGGATGAGGCGAGCGGACGCGGCACCTCGCTCTCCGTCGGCCAACACATCTCCAACAATATCTATGTGGAGGTGGTGACCGATACGAAGGGCTTCACGGCGACGCAGCTGGAGATTGCCCTGTCCAAGGCGCTCAGCCTGCTGTCGAAGACCGGAACCAATGCCGGATCGTCCGCAAATCTCCGATATTCAAAGGATTATTGACCGAATTTGGGTCCGAAGGCGAAGGACTGGTAAGGTCTTGGCAAGGCCTGGCGGGTAGCTGTCGCGCATGTACGAGATCACTTTTCGACCGGCCATCGACCTGATCGACATCAAGTGGAGCGGTGCCTTTTCGCCGGACATCGTCGCGACCTATGCGCGGGAGGTCTATGCCGGATTTACCAGCCACAAATTCTCGCCGGGATATCTGTTGCGGATCGACATGAGCGAGAGCGCCGTGCAGCCGCAGGATGCCGTCGTGGCGTTCGGCGAGATGTTCGATGGTTTCCCGAAGGCCAGCCGGATCGCCATCGTCACGCCCAGCCGTCTGGCCCGCATGCAGGTTCAGCGCGTTATGACGCAGCCCTATTTGCGGGTTTTCGACCGGGCCGAACCGGCGCTCGCCTGGCTGACCGACCGGCAGACCTGTCTGGCCTGACTGCGGCCGGGCACCGGCCGATTGCGAAGTGGGGGCGTCCATCGCTGGCGAGAAAAAAGGCGGCCCCTTGCGGGACCGCCCTCTTTTCCGGCCGCTCCCAGGGGAGCGGCACGCCATCGCGAAGCTTACTTGAGCTCGACGGTCGCGCCAGCTTCCTCGAGCTGCTTCTTGATCTTCTCGGCCTCGTCCTTGTTGACGCCTTCCTTGATCGCCTTCGGAGCGGACTCGACCAGCGTCTTGGCTTCGGTCAGACCCAGGCCGGTGATGGCGCGGACTTCCTTGATGACGTTGATCTTCTTGCCGCCGTCGCCGGTCAGGATGACGTCGAATTCGGTCTTCTCTTCAGCGGCCGGAGCAGCGGCAGCGCCGCCACCGGCAGGAGCGGCAACCGCGACGGCAGCGGCGGCGGAAACGCCCCACTTCTCTTCGAGGGCCTTGGAAAGCTCGGCGGCTTCGAGGACGGTCAGGGCCGACAGCTGATCGACCAGAGCATTGATATCTGCCATGTTACTCACATTACCTTTCTGGGCGGAGCCTTGAGGGCCCCTTAAACTAGAGTTGCAAAACGAACGTTCGGATTGTGCTTATGCGGCTTCCTTGGCCGCGTAGGCACCGAAGACACGCGCGAGCTGCGCAGCCGGCGCCTGGGTGACGGTGGCGAGCTTGGCTGCCGGGGCCTGAATAAGGCCGACGAGCTTTGCACGCAGTTCATCCAGCGACGGCATCGAGGCGAGGGCCTTCACGCCCTCCGCATCGAGCAGCACTTCGCCCATCGCGCCGCCAACGATCTCAAGCTTGTCGTTGGTCTTGGCGAAATCGATCGCGACCTTGGCGGCGGCGACCGGATCGGCCGAGGAGGCAAGGCCCACGGGACCGGTCAGCATGGAGCTGATACCGGCGTAGGCAGTGCCCTCGATCGCGATCTTGGCGAGGCGGTTCTTCGTAACCTTGTAGGACGCGCCCGCATCCCGCATCTTCTGGCGCAGGTCCGTCGACTGAGCGACGGTCATGCCGAGATTGCGCGTCACGACGACGACACCCATCTCGCCCAGATTGGCGTTCAGCGCGGAAACGACCTCAGCTTTCTGATTACGATCCATGCCATTCTCCACATCGTGCCTTCCGGAACAGCCCGGAAGGCGGCAAAACCCGCATGCAGGCACGGGCCGGCAAGCGGGGCAGTAGTCCGAGGGGAGAGGTTGACGGCCGTTCGTTCCCAGCAGGAACGGTTGGGCAGACCCGGGCAGCGCAAAGGCATGTCCGGCAGGAACTTTTCCCCGTCTAGGCTGGGTATTAAGAAGGGCGGACCCCTTCACCAACTGTCTCGGACGGACGGACCAAAGTGGTCCGGTGGCGCGCCGTTACAGCAATTCTCCCGGATTGTCACGGCCTTTCTGAAGACAGGCGCGGCTGTTCGCGGTCCGAACGCACGCGCGGAAACAAAAGCGTCATGCTGCGGCGCGGCGTGGAATAATTCTGTCATCGATCCGTCAACGGATCGTCTCCCTCCCGCTCTAGGGCCCGCCGGCACACCCAATAGCGGGGCAAAGGGATCATCATGCAGATTCGCGCACTTCACCATCTTTTGCTGAGCGGCGCCGCCGCTTTCGCGCTCGCAGCGGGATCTTCCGCATATGCGAACGACGCGGTGTCTCCCGCACCGGCGGCGGATGTCGCTCCTGCCGATGCGGCGGGCGATGCTTCGACCGAGACGATCGTCGTCACCGGCCGCACCACGCGTTCCGTCACGCAGGTGCAGTCGGTGGACATCCAGAAGGTGCTGCCCGGCGTCAGCCCGCTGAAGGCGATCCAGACGTTGCCCGGCGTCACCTTCCTGACGGCCGACCCCTGGGGCAACAACGAGCAGAACATCTCGATGTTCGTGCACGGCTTCAGCGCGCAGCAACTCGGCTATACGCTCGACGGCATTCCGCTCGGCGACCAGACCTACGGCAACTATAACGGCCTCTCGCCGCAGCGCGCGATCATCTCGGAGAATGTCGGACGCGTCACGCTGGCGTCGGGCGCGGGCGATCTCGGCACGCCGTCGACCAGCAACCTGGGCGGCACGATCGACACCTTCTCCAGTGATCCGAAGGATGAGATGGGCGCTACCGTCGCGCAGACGGTGGGAAGCCATGACGCGCTGCGTACCTATGGCCGTTTTGACACGGGCACGTTCGGCAACGGCAACGCCCTTTATATCTCGGGTCTGCGTCACAAGGCGCGGGCATGGGACTTCAACGGCAAGCAGGGCGGCTATCAGGCGAACGGCAAGTTCGTTCACGACGATTCGACCGGCACGCTGACGGTTTACGCCGCCTATTCCGACAAGACGGAGCCGAACGAGGACGCGACCGTCATCACCGTCGCGAACCGCGCCACCGCACCCTATACGCGGCCCTTCTTCTACCCTGATTTCCAGGGGATGCAGACCTATCTGTCGTCGGGCGCCTACAAGGCCGCGGGCTCCAACTATCGCAACTACTACAGCGATGCGCAGCGCACCGACTATCTCGGCTACATCAAGTACGACTGGAAGATCGCCGAGGGCATCGACTGGTCCAACCAGGCCTATTACCACCACAATGACGGCGTGGGCGTCGTTGCGGGGCCGATCGACGTCGCGGGCCTGCCGCAGCTCTTCTCCTATTATTTCCCCGGCGCCGGTGGTTCGCCGACGAGCGCCGCGAACCTCGCGCGGCTCAGCACCCAGTTCGGCGGTTCCGGCCTTGCCACCCGCACGACCGAATATCGTATCGACCGGGGCGGGCTCGTGTCGAAGATCCGGGCGGAGATCGGCAATCACGAGATTGAGGCGGGCGGCTGGTACGAACGGCAAAGCTCGTCTGCCTATCGCCGCTGGTACGCGCTGGACGTGAACAACCCGACCTCTCCCTATACCCGGCCGCGCGACATCGCCGATCCGCTGATCACCCAATATGGCAGCCAGGTCCGCGTGACGGAGGTGCAGACGCACCTGCAGGACAGCTGGCACGTGATGCCGACGCTGACCATCCTCGCGGGCTTCAAGAGCACCTGGCAGAACGCGCGCCAGATGGTGCGGGTGCAGCCGATACCGGGCTCCTTCACCGGTTCGACGGCGCTGCCCAACGGCCGCATCAAGACCAGCAAGGGCTTTCTCCCGCAGATCGGTGTCCTCTGGGAGCCGAGCAGCCAGGTCCAGCTGTTCGCCAACGCGCAGAAGAACGTCCGCCAGTTCCAGACCAGCGCGGCCAGCGGCCTGTCGCCGTTCGCTTTGGGCAGCCAGGCGGCATTCGAGCTGTTCAAGGAGAATGTCGATCCCGAAACCAGCTGGACCTATGAAGGCGGCGTCCGCTTCCAGCTTCCGATCGACAGCGGCTTCTTGACCGGTTTCGACGGCCAGGTCTCCTATTATCATGTCGACTTCTCTAACCGTTTGCTGGCGATCAGCCCCAATCCGGCGATCAACGCGATCGTGTCGGGCGCGGCGCTGCTCCAGAACGTCGGCAGCGTGAAGACGGATGGCGTCGACATTGCCGGTACGCTGCGCTTTGGCCAGCACTTCTCGCTCTACAACGCCCTGTCATACAACAACTCGAAATATCAGGACGACTATACGAGCGGTACGGCAACGATCGCGACGGCGGGGAAGAAAGTACCGGGATCGCCCGACTGGCTGTACAAGTTCGTCGCCACCGCCAGCTACAGCATCGTCGATGTCCAGTTGATCGGTGACTATATGGGCAAGCGCTACGCCACCTACACCAACGACCTGTCGGTGCCGAGCGTCTTCACCATGTCCGGCCGCGTGGCCGTCGATATCCCGCTGTCCGACGGCATGTTCGTGAAGAAGGCGAGCGTCGCCCTCAATGTCACGAACATCACCAACAAGAAGGGGGCCTCGACGCTGAGCATCGGCGCGGCGAGCGGCACCTTCAACGCGTTCCCGATTGCGCCGCGCCAGTGGTTCGGCACCGTGACGCTCGGCTTCTGATCGTCCTCCGGTGGCGGGTGGTTGTGCCCGCCGCCATTTTTCGGATCGCTTCGTGCCGGATGCGGAATATTCGCGCTTTTCATCCGGTGGTGGCATGCTATCGCTTGCCCGCGGCTTCATGACGCCGCACGGGCGGGGGAATGCATGACGGCATTGGAGGCGACCCTGATAATCGCGGCGACGATCGGCACGGGCCTGATCGGCGGCCTGTTCTTTGCCTTCTCCAATTTCGTGCTGCATGCGCTGGACCGCCTGCCTGCGGCGCAGGCGATCATGGCCATGCAGCGGATCAACGCGACCGTCCTTAATCCGCTGTTCCTCGGGATATTCTTTGGCACCGCGGTAATCGCCGTGGCCGCTGCGGCACTGTCGCTGTCCAGTCGCGGTGACGCGGCCGTCTGGCTTTCCGTCCTTGGCGCGGCGCTCTATGTCGGGGGCGTGGTGGTGGTGACGATGCGGTACAACGTGCCGCTTAACAACCGGCTCGCGGCGATCGCGACGTCGCACGCCGATCCGTCGGACGACTGGGCCGCCTACGCCCGGCCGTGGCTGCAATGGAACCATGTCCGTACAGTCGCCAGCCTGATCGCCTGTGCCAGTTTCGCCTGCCTGACGGCGACCGGCGTGGTGATCTGAGCAACGTCCGGATAATCTGATACAACGCCCGGTTTTGCGGCGGGCGCCCCGCATGATCTACTTTTTCCTAACCATTCCCGTGCGATGATCGATCCACTGGGCTGTGGATGGTGTGGACATGGCGAAGGCGTTGCATGCGCTTGTGTCGGGAAGAGATGATACGGACAGAGGCGGGCGGTCCGGGCTCGCGCACTCGTACAGTGTCGGTGTTCTCCTGCTGTACCCGGCCGCGCATCTGCTCGCCCTGGCCTTCTCACCGTCGTTCGCCCGGGAGGTTGTCTCTCTCCTTTTGCTGACGGCCGCGCCGCTGCTGGCCGGTGGTGCGTGCCTTGTGCGTGCGCAGGGTGCAGCGGACAGGGGAGAATGGATCGCGCTCGGCGGCGCGATGCTGCTCTGGGCCGGGGGTATGGCCGGCAATTTCCTTCTCCTCTCGCAGGCCGTGCACGAGGATATGGCGACCCGCGTGACGATGCTGTTGTTCGTCCTGTACGGCGTGCCGCTGATCTTCACCGTCGCCAGTCCCGCGGGCGAGGGGTGGCCGGTGCGGCTGGTGGATGGTGCGCTCGCCGGATTGCTGGGCGTCCTGTTCTTCGTCTTCACCTGGACCGTCGCGGTTCGGCCCGACGGCGGCGTCCCGGCCATGCAATTGATGTTCGATGTGGAGAACGGCTTCATCGCCCTGTTCGCAGGCGTTCGCTTTCTGGCCGGGCGCGGCGGCGACCGGGCGGACTATTTCGGCACACTGCTGTTCTATGCCTCGGCCTATCTGCTGACGGCGTTCGTTATCAATCATTACGCTGGCGACGCCGCGTATGGTGGCCTGTCCGATGCCGTGATCGGCCTCCCGTTCATCCTGCTGGCCGTGTCGGCACTTCGCCGGCCCGCGCCGGTTCCGGTTCAGGTCACGGCGACGACCCGTATGGAGCGGGCGGTGCGTGCCGGGAGCCCGCTGATGTTGCCCGCGACGCTGATGATGGTCTCTGCATTGCTGGTTCGGATCGACCCGGCGCTGGCGATCGCCGGGTTCGTCACAGCGACGCTGGGATACGGCGCGCGCAATGTGCTGGTGCAGATGCACAGCTATGATGAGCAGGACCGGCTGGCGGAGCTCTCCCTCGTCGATGCGCTGACCGGACTGCCCAATCGCCGCAGGTTCGACGATGGCCTGCGCCGTGAATGGGCACGTGCCCGCCGGAACGGGGACGGGCTTGCACTGCTGATGATCGACATCGATCACTTCAAGATGCTGAACGACAGCTACGGGCACCCGGTCGGTGATCAGCGCCTGCGCGCGGTTGGCGGCGCGCTGGCCGCGACCGTGTCGCGCGGCGGCGATCTGGTGGCGCGCTATGGCGGCGAGGAGTTTGCCGCGATCCTCCCCGCGACCAGCCTGGTGCAGGCGCAATCCCTTGCGGAGGCGATGCGCGCGGCGGTGCAAAATCTCACGCTGGCTTCACCGGCACCGGCGGGCTTCGTCACCGTCAGTATCGGTGTCGGCCATGTCGATCAGGTGGACGACAGCGCGGCGGATATGCTGGTGGCCAGCGCCGACGCGGCACTCTATGCGGCGAAGGACGGCGGACGGAACCGCGTGGTCGGACAATCGGCGCAGGCCTGAGGGCGCGCCATCGTCACCTGTCGTCACCGGGGTGAGGCGTCGGCATGTCCTCCACGATCCAGCTGTGGTTCTCCACGATGACGGATGGCACCGGGTCGCCATAGTCGTCGCGCGACGGGCGGTAGCGGAAACGCTGCTCGATAAGGCGGCAGGTAATGGCATCCAGTTCCATGTTGCCGCTTGACCGCGTGACCGCGCATCGGGTGACGCGGCCGTTCACCTCCACCACATAGCGCACGCCCACCGTACCGCCGACCCCCGCCTCCGCAAGCGAGCGGGGAAAGTCCGAATCCCTGATCCGGCCGGAAATCAGGCGCGGAGGCGTGCCTCCACCGCCGCCGTCCCCATCACCCGCATCGCCGCTTCCGGTGCCGTCGCCGGAGCCGCCCGCGCCCGTTCCGGGCCCGGGGCGTTGCGCGGCGCCTTGCGTCAGGTCGGGGCCGTTCGCGGCGCGCGGAGGCAATATGAGGGGTGGCGGTACCGGCGTACGCACGATCGGCGGCGGCGCTGCGATATCTCTCGGTTTCGATCGGATGTTGGGCGGCGCCGCAGCGCCCTCCTTGCGCGGGCTCTGCTGCCGGGGGGCAGGGGCGACGGGCTTGGGTTCGGGCCTGGGCGGTTCCGGAAGCACGGTGAAGAGCGTCAATGCCGCGTCGCGCGTCAGGGGCACGGGAGCAACGCCCAGCCCGGTGAGCAGCGCATAGCCCATGATCGCGTGGATCAGCAGCACGGCGGCTCCGGCCTTGATCCGGTCTCCGGGAGAGGGGTGGGCGTTCATCATGGCGACACGCGGGCGGGCATAGTTTCGGTTGTGGCTTTTGCTTCCGGGGCAACGACCGAACACTCGTCGGGTTGCACCGCAGCCGGGTTGGACGGGACGGATAACGATGGCGCGGCGGGAAACATTTCGCCTCCACATCGTTTTTCAGGCCGGAGTTTGAGGCACGTAGCTTGAGACACATAGCTCGAAACACGTGGAGCGAAGGAGACAATCCCGTGATGAAACGAACGACAGCCGCAATCATGGTTGCGGTCATGGCAGCACCGATCGCCGTCGCGCCTGCGCCGGCAATGGCCCAGAGCGACCATCGCTGGGATGGCGACCGCGATCATGACTGGGATCCGGCCGAGCATTATGACGACCGCCGCCGCACGCGCGAGCGTCGCCTGTCGGAGAAAGACCGCGTCTATCGCGGCAGCGACGGGCGCTATTACTGCAAGCGGAACGACGGTACGACCGGCCTTGTCATCGGCGGTCTGGCAGGTGGCGTGCTGGGCAATGTGATCGCGGGCGGCACGCTCGGCACCCTGCTCGGCGCGGGCGGTGGTGCGCTGCTGGGCCGCAAGATCGACCGGGACAAGAAGCAGGTTAAGTGTAAATAGCCCGCGCCGGGACTTTCACGCACATTGAAAAGGCCCCGTTCCAGCGCTGGAACGGGGCCTTTTCATTATCAGCTTTATCGCAGCCGGATCAGGCCGAGGCGACTTCCGCCACGTCGACCTTCACGCCCGGGCCCATCGACGAGGACAGGGCGATCTTGCGGACATACTTGCCCTTGGAGCCCGAGGGCTTCGCCTTGACGATCGCATCGACGAACGCGTCGAAGTTCTTGCGCAGGTCGGACTGGCTGAAGCTCGCCTTGCCCAGACCGGCGTGGATGATGCCCGCCTTCTCGACGCGGAACTCGATCTGGCCACCCTTGGCGGCTTTCACGGCTTCGGCGACGTTCGGGGTCACGGTGCCCAGCTTCGGGTTCGGCATCAGGCCCTTGGGGCCCAGCACCTTGCCGAGACGGCCGACCAGGCCCATCATGTCCGGCGTCGCGATGACGCGCTGGAAATCGATATTGCCGGCCTGGATGCTCTCCAGCAGGTCTTCCGCACCCACGACGTCGGCGCCGGCGGCGGTCGCCGCATCGGCCTTGTCACCACGGGCGAACACGGCGACGCGTACGGTCTTGCCGGTGCCTGCGGGCAGGGTGACGACGCCACGGACCATTTGGTCGGCGTGACGCGGGTCGACGCCCAGGTTGATCGCGATCTCGACGCTTTCGTCGAACTTCGCGGTCGCATGGGTCTTGATCAGCGCCAGCGCCTCGTCGACGCCGTGCAGCTTTTCCTTGTCGATGGCGGCCGCGAGAGCCTTCGCCTTCTTCGTGATCTTCGCCATGGTCTTAGCCCTCCACCACTTCGAGGCCCATCGCGCGAGCGGAGCCTTCGATGATCTTCGTCGCAGCGTCGATGTCGTTCGCGTTCAGGTCCTTCATCTTGACCTGGGCGATTTCGCTGAGCTGCGAGCGCTTGATCTTGCCGGCGGAGACCTTGCCGGGCTCCTTCGAGCCGGACTTGAGGTTGGCGGCCTTCTTGATCAGATAGGTCGCCGGGGGCGTCTTCGTGATGAAGGAGAAGGAGCGGTCGGCAAAGACGGTGATGACGGTCGGAAGGGGCGTGCCCTTGTCCACGTCGCCGGTCTGCGCGTTGAACGCCTTGCAGAACTCCATGATGTTGACGCCGCGCTGACCCAGCGCCGGACCGATCGGCGGCGAGGGGGTGGCGGATCCAGCGGGCACCTGGAGCTTGATATAGCCCGTAATTTTCTTGGCCATGTTGCACTCACTCTGTTGCTGGAAGGGCGGCGGACCGCGTCTTCCGGTTCAAGTTTAGCGGTTCTGACGGCGCCGTTCGAAGGCGCCTCCCGCAGCACCCCGGCTATCCGAAGACGGCAGGGAAGCGCGGCTCTATAGCGGGCTTCACGCCGGAAGGGAAGGGGGCTGTCCCTTCCGGCCGATATTGGCGGCTTTCAGTTCCGCGATGCCTTGATGTGCGCGACCATCTGGTCGACCACGGTGCTCCAGCCGTCGTGGAAGCCCATATCCTCGTGGCTCTTGCGTCCCGCCTCGTCGGCATGGATGGCATAGGCGGTGTAGCGCGTGCCCGTGGCGGTGGGCGCCAGGACCAATGCCGCGGTGAAGAACGGCTTGGGTGCCGGACGGAAGCCGGGCAGAAGTGCGTCGGTGAAGACGAGCCGCTCGTTGGGAATGACGTCCAGATAGCAGCCGAGATTGGGAAACTCGTCGCCGTCTGGCGACCGCATCGTCGTGCTGAAGATGCCGCCCGGCCGCAGGTCGATTTCGCAAGCGGTTACGCTCCAGGGCACGGGGCAGAACCAGTGCTTGAGGCTCTCGGGCGTCGTCCAGGCGTGCCAGACCAGTTCGACCGGCACGTCGATCTCGCGTTCCAGCACAAGGTCGAGCGCCGGATTGACCGGACCGAGGGGGGAGGGGAATGTCATTCAGGCTTCTCCTTCTTCATCGACAACAGATAGGCGTCGAGGCGATCGAGGCGGCCCTCCCACAGCGAACGCTGCTGGTTGAGCCAGTCTTCCGCCATCCTCAGGCGCTCGGGCGCCAGTTCGTAGGTACGCACCCGCCCGACCTTCTTCGACTGGACGAGGCCCGCGCCCTCCAGCAGCCGCAGGTGCTGGAGGAAAGATGGCAGCGCCATCTGGTGATGGGCGGCAAGGTCCGTCGCGGCATATGGGCGCGCGCCGAGCCGTTCGAGAACGGCCCGTCGGGTCGGATCGGCCAGTGCGCGGAACACGGCGTCGATCGTCGCGGCGGCTGGCGGAGTCGGGGCTGGCGGCTGGATCGGTGTCATGCCGGAAAGCTGACAGGGAATAATAGTTAGGTCAATACCTAACTATTGAGGCGTGACCTGCTTACAGTCTGGCTGGGCACGAAAAAGGCCGCCGGTCCGGGGACTGGCGGCCTTTTCAAATGACGCGGCGAGAGCGCTTATTTGGACAGTTCGACCTGCTCGAAGTCGAGTTCCACCGGCGTGGCACGGCCGAAAATCGAGACCGAGACCTTCACGCGGCTCTTCTCGAAGTCCAGTTCCTCCACGGTGCCATTGAAGCTCGCGAACGGGCCGTCGAGCACCTTGACGCTGTCGCCGATCTCGTAGTTGACGTTGATCTTGTGCTTGGGTGCTGCGGCGGCTTCCTCCTTGGTGTTGAGGATGCGCGCGGCCTCCGCCTCGCTGATCGGCTGCGGCTTGCCGGAGGAGCCGAGGAAGCCCGTCACCTTTGGCGTGTTCTTGACGAGGTGGTAGACATCGTCGTTCATCGCCAGCTTGGCGAGGACGTAGCCGGGGAAGAACTTGCGTTCCGACTGGACCTTCTTACCGCGACGCACTTCCGTCACGGTCTCGGTGGGCACCTCGACGGATTCGACCAGGCTGGACAGGCCCATGCGCTCGGCCTCCGACACGATCGAATCGCGAACCTTGTTCTCGAAGCCCGAATAGGCGTGGATGATGTACCAGCGCGCCATGCTATCCCTTCAAAACTGTTCCGTCTCGTATTCAGGCCTGATTTCAGGCTTCACCGGCCGCAAAGCTGAGCAGCCAGCGCACAACCGCACCGAACAGCGTGTCGACGCCGAAGAAGAAGATGCCCAGGATGGACGTCATGATGATCACCATCACGGTTGTCATCATCGTTTCCCGGCCCGAGGGCCACACGATCTTCCTGGCTTCGGCTCGCACCTGGTTCACGAATTCGCCCGGAGAGGTCTTGGCCATCTCTACTCGCTCAACTTGTTTAAAAACAACGACAAACCGCGAAGCAATACGCCGCCCTCCGGGCCCCGCCGTATCGGCGTCCCGGATGCGGCCACTGCTTCGCGACCTATTTTCACGCGGCTCCATAAACCTGGCGCCGCCGGGGCGCAAGGTTCGTGGCAGGAGTGGAGGGACTCGAACCCCCGGCATTCGGTTTTGGAGACCGACGCTCTACCAGCTGAGCTACACTCCTGTGCCCCGCGAAGAGGCGCGCTTTAGCTTGGCGGCGGAGAGAGGGCAAGCGGAGAGTGGCCGCGCCGGCAAAGAGATGGACTTGACGGTCGTTTCGGAATCGATCCAATCTTGCGTTATCGGGCAAGGTAGCTTTGCAGGGGTATATTGGGCGAGCAGATCGCGCGAACGGATCTAAACGCTCTGTTGCAAGCGGTTGTTTTTGCTATGGCAGAGGGTATGGCCCTGATGACGATCGATCCGCTGTTGCTGCTTCAGGCCTATGCCATTGGCGTCTTCCCGATGTCGGACGGGCGCAATGCGTGCGATATCTACTGGGTCGAGCCCAAGAAGCGCGCGATCCTGCCGCTGGACGGTTTCCGGCTGTCCCATTCGCTGGCCAAGACCATCCGGCGCGAGCGCTTCGCGGTCAGTTTCGACACGGACTTCGCGGCCGTCGTCGGCAAGTGTGCGGAGGCGGCGCCCGATCGCCCTTCGACCTGGATCAACCGGCAGATCGAGGATGCTTACGGCAATTTGCACAGGCTCGGCTTCGCGCATTCCGTGGAATGCCGGGAGGATGGGGAACTGGTGGGTGGCCTCTATGGCGTGGCGCTTGGTCGCGCCTTTTTCGGGGAGAGCATGTTCTCCCGCCGGACGGATGCGTCGAAGGTCGCGCTCGCCTGGCTCGTCGCGCGGATGCGGGAGGCCGGTTTTACCCTGCTCGACTGCCAGTTCATGACCGATCACCTGCGATCGCTCGGTGCGGTCGAGATCGACCAGCGCGACTACCTGACGCTGCTGGGCGACGCGGTGGCCGGTGTTCCGCTGGGCGCGGGGCGTGCGGTCCTCGCGACCGGCGCAGCTTCCGCAGCCGCATTGCCGCCTTCCGAGGGCGCCGCCGAATCGCTGCCACCCGATGGGCCGCGTTCGGTCGGCAGGGCACCCGATTTTCCGCCGAGCTTGATCGTGTCGGGGCCGGTCTCCGGCCATTCCATCGTGCAGCTTTTGACCCACACGTCATAAACCGGGTGCTGGACGACGTTGCGTTCCGGCCGGTTCTTGAACAGCCAGCCGGAAAAGACCCGGCGCCATTTGTTGTCGGCCGGGCTGCGCACGTCGAGTTGCACGAAAGCGCCGGTTTCCGCGACATTTTCCCACGGAGCCGTCTGTTCACAGGCCTGAAGGCGCACGATGGCGTCGCCGACGCGCAGCGCTTCACTGGGCTTCATCGGCAGGTCGCGGGTCAGGCCGTTGCGCTTGTTGAGAAGGCCGATGACCGCGATGCGTTCCTTCATCGGCGTGCCGGGCAGCGCCTCCGCGCCACGCGGGTCGACGCGTGATCCCTCCACCCGTACCGGGCCCGATTGATTCTGTACGGGAAGGTCGTCCCCGCCGCCGCATCCGGTAACGGCCAGCAAGAGCGGCAGGATCGCTCCCGCCGGCAAGCGGATCATGATGCGTCCGGGCTCCATGCCTCGTAATCGCCGGTCGCCATCTGGCGACGACCGCCCATCTCGATCGCGCCGCCGGGGCGATAGGCCTGCTCGGTGCCGGTCAGGTTCGGGGTGAAATCCTTCTCCCAGATGCGCGGCGGCGGCAGGAAGCTTTCGGGCGTACCCTCGATCGAATGGTGCAGCCAGCCGTGCCATTCGGCCGGCACGTTGCTAGCATCATTGGCGCCGGCATAAATCACCCAGCGGCGCGGGCGGCCCATCACGTCGGTTCCCCCTTCGTAATAGACGTTGCCGGCGTGATCCTCGCCGACTTTCGTACCCTTGCGGGACGTGTAGAGGCTGGTGCCGATGGTGGCGCCGTCCCACCAGGTGAAGATCTTCGCAAGGATGCCCATGAGCGATGCGCTTAGCCCGAGCTGAGGGTGGAAGGCAAGGCGGGAATGGCCCTCGGGCCATTCCCGTCCGGGACGGATGGGCCGTGTTTCCGGCCCATTCGCTGGCGGGTTCGCCGGCTTATTCGATGGTCTCTGCGAGTTCGCGGTTGAACCACAGCGCCAGAAGCGTGCCGATCGCACCGGACAGCAGATAGGCACCGGCCGAGATCAGCCCGAAATTCGCCGACAGCAGCAGTGCGGCGAGCGGCGCGAAGCCCGCGCCGAACAGCCAGGCTAGGTCGGAGGTCAGCGCCGAACCGGTATAGCGGTGGCGGGGCGAGAAGCGCGAGGAGAGCGCGCCGGAGGATTGTCCAAAGGAAATACCGAGCAGGATGAAGCCGAGCAGCATGAACACCGTTTCACCCACTTCGCCCGCATCGAGGAACTGCGGCGCGAATCCGCTGAACGCGGCGATGGCGACGGCCGAGCTGCCGAGCAGGGTGCGGCGGCCGACGCGGTCGGCGATGCGGCCGGACAGAATGATGGCCAGGACGCCCAGCGCGCCCGCGACGGCCTCGATCACCAGGAAGCGGGCCGGTCCCTCGCGGGTGAACAGGAACACCCAGGACAGCGGGAACACCGTCACCATGTGGAACATGGCGAAGCTGGCGAGCGGGGCGAAGGCACCCATTGCGATCGTGCGCCATTCCGAACCGACCGTTTCGGACACGGGCGCCGCCTGAAGCTCCTTGTGTTCGAACAGCGCCGTATATTCCGGGGTCACGACGATGCGCAGGCGCGCGAAGAGAGCGACGACGTTGATCGCGAAGGCCACGAAGAACGGATAGCGCCAGCCCCAGTCGAGGAAGTCCTGCGCGGGCAGCGCCATGATGAAGAAGGCGAACAGCAGGCTCGCGACGATAAGGCCGAGCGGAGCGCCGAGCTGCGGCACCATCGCGTACCATCCTCTCCGCTTTTCCGGCGCGTTGAGCGCGAGCAGCGAGGCGAGGCCGTCCCATGATCCGCCCAGCGCCACGCCCTGGCCCATGCGGAACAGCGCGAGCAGCACGGCCGACCAGTGGCCGATCGTGGCATAGCCCGGCAGGAAGGCGATGGCTGCGGTCGATCCGCCGAGCAGGAACAGGGCGATGGTCAGCTTCGACCCGCGGCCATAGGCGCGGTCGACGGCCATAAAGATCAGCGTGCCGACCGGGCGGGCGAGGAACGCCAGCGCAAAGATCGCGAACGAGTAGAGCGTGCCTGTCAACGCGTCGACATAGGGGAAGACCAGCTTCGGAAAGACCAGCACGGACGCGATGGCGTAGACGAAGAAGTCGAAGAATTCCGACGTTCGGCCGATGATGACGCCGATGGCGATCTCTCCGGGCGCGATTTTGTGGTGGCCGTGCGCGTGCAGCGCGCGGGCGTCCTGTTCCAGCGTCGTGGCGGTGACGGACTGTGCACTCATGTCTTCTCAGGCTCCCGGCATCCGGCGGGCTGCATTTCCGCAGCATAAAACACCGGACGCGCGCAATGGTTCGCGAACAGGGTTTCGCCCTTGGCCATTGATAGTCTAAAAGGGCATTGGACAAAATGTCCTATGTCGCAAGTTGCAGTGCAGCAGTAGGCGCGCCGCATGACCATGCCAGTAGACCTTCGCCGTCATTTATCCCGGCTCGTCCGGTTCTCAGCCATTGGTAGCGTTCCCTTCCTGCTGGGCGGCTGCGACATGGTCGTGCTGCATCCTGCGGGTGATGTTGCGCAGCAGCAGGGCGATCTGGTGCTGATCTCGACGGCGCTGATGCTGCTGATCATCCTGCCGGTCATGGCGCTGACGGCTCTGTTCGCATGGCGCTATCGCTCGACCAATCAGGACGCGCGCTACGATCCGGATTGGGACCATTCGACCGGCCTGGAACTCGTCATCTGGGCCGCGCCGCTGCTGATCATTATCTGCCTCGGCGCGCTGACCTGGGTCGGCACGCACCTTCTCGATCCTTACCGTCCGCTCGCCCGCACGGCGCCCGGCAAGGCGGTGGAGCAGGCCGCCGAGCCGCTTGAGGTCGACGTCGTCGCGCTCGACTGGAAATGGCTGTTCATCTATCCTGAATACGGGATCGCGACCGTCAACGAACTGGCGGCGCCGGTCGACCGGCCGATCCGCTTCCGCATCTCATCCTCGTCGGTCATGAACTCCTTCTACGTGCCCGCGCTCGCCGGACAGATCTACGCAATGCCGGGGATGGAGACGAAGCTGCACGCGGTCGTCAACAAGCCGGGCGACTATCAGGGCTTCTCCGCCAACTATAGCGGCGCAGGCTTCTCCCACATGCGTTTCCGCTTCCATGGCCTTGCTGACGCCGATTTCGCCAAGTGGGTGGCGCAGGCACGGGTTAGCGGCAAGACGCTCGACCGCCCCGCCTATCTGGAACTGGAGCGCCCGAGCGAGAACGTGCCCGCGACCCGCTACGCCAACGTCGCGCCGGGCCTGTTCGATGCGATCGTCAACATGTGCGTGGAGCCCGGCAAGATGTGCATGGGCGACATGATGAAGATAGACGCGCGTGGTGGTCTGGGCATGGCTGGCGTCTGGAACGTCAAGCATCTGGCCTACGACAAATATGCCGGGCGCGGCACCGGCCTGATCCCGCACAAGGGCTATGTGCTGTCGGCCTGTGCCGTTCCGGCCAAGCTGCCCGAGCGCGCCGATGGCGCGCCGGTCAACCTCGCTCCGCTGCTTGGCGCCGGACTTGCCCGCCCGGAGGCGGCGCGGCCGCCGATGCTGTCCGCGTCCGCGCAGGCGCCCGCCGCGCCCCGTCCGCTCTCCTGATCCCAGACCCGAGTAACGCCCATGACGTCCGATCCCGTCACCCAATACAGCCCGATCTTCGGGCGTCTTTCCCTGGCGTCGCTGCCGTTGCACGAACCGATCGTGGTCGCGACGTTCGGCGCCGTGGCACTGGGCGGCATCGCGCTGCTCGCCGCGCTCACCTATTTTCGCCTCTGGAGTTATCTCTGGAAGGAGTGGTTCACCAGCGTCGATCACAAGAAGATCGGCATTATGTACATGGTGCTGGGCCTCGTCATGTTCCTGCGCGGTTTCGCCGACGCGGTCATGATGCGCCTGCAGCAGGCGCTGGCTTTCAACGGGTCGGAAGGGTATCTGAACGCCCATCATTATGATCAGGTGTTCACCGCCCACGGCGTCATCATGATCTTCTTCGTGGCGATGCCGTTCGTCACGGGCCTGATGAACTATGTCGTCCCGCTTCAGATCGGCGCGCGCGACGTCAGCTTCCCGTTCCTCAACAATTTCAGCTTCTGGATGACGACATCGGGCGCCGTGCTGGTCATGGCCTCGCTGTTCATCGGGGAGTTCGCGCGAACCGGCTGGCTTGCCTATCCGCCGCTGTCGGGGCTGGCCTACAGTCCGGACGTGGGCGTCGATTATTATATCTGGGCGCTGCAGATCGCGGGCGTGGGCACCACATTGTCGGGCATCAACCTGATCGCGACGATCGTGAAGATGCGCGCCCCGGGCATGACCCTGATGAAGATGCCGGTCTTCACCTGGACGTCGCTGTGCACCAACATCCTGATTGTCGCGTCGTTCCCGGTGCTGACCGCGGTGCTCGCGCTGCTGACGCTTGACCGCTACGCCGGCACCAACTTCTTCACGAACGACTTCGGCGGCAGCCCGATGATGTATGTGAACCTGATCTGGATCTGGGGCCACCCGGAGGTCTACATTCTCATCCTACCGCTGTTCGGCGTGTTCTCCGAAGTCACCTCGACCTTCTCGGGCAAGCGCCTGTTCGGCTACACGTCCATGGTCTACGCGACCTGCGTCATCATGATCCTCAGCTACGTCGTGTGGCTGCACCACTTCTTCACCATGGGGTCGGGCGCCAGCGTCAACAGCTTCTTCGGCATCACCACGATGGTGATCTCGATCCCGACGGGCGCAAAGCTCTTCAACTGGCTGTTCACGATGTACCGGGGCCGCATTCGCTTCGAACTGCCGATGATGTGGACGGTCGCGTTTATGCTGACCTTTACTGTCGGCGGCATGACCGGCGTGTTGCTCGCCGTCCCCCCCGCCGACTTCGTGCTGCACAATTCGCTGTTCCTGATCGCGCACTTCCACAATGTTATCATCGGCGGCGTGCTGTTCGGCATCTTCGCGGCGATCAACTACTGGTGGCCCAAGGCGTTTGGTTTCAAGCTGAACGAATTCTGGGGCAAGATCAGCTTCTGGTGCTGGGTCGTCGGTTTCTGGCTCGCCTTCATGCCGCTTTACGTCCTGGGCCTGATGGGCGTGACCCGGCGCATGCGGGTGTTCGACGATCCCTCGCTGCAGATATGGTTCATCATCGCGGGTATCGGCGCGGCGATCATCGCCTGCGGCATCGGCGCCATGCTGGTCCAGTTCGCGGTTTCCATCTGGAAGCGCGAGGAACTGAAGGACACGACCGGCGATCCGTGGAACGGCCGTACCCTCGAATGGTCGACCTCCTCGCCGCCGCCGGAATATAACTTCGCCTTCACGCCCGTGGTCCATGACCTCGATGCCTGGTACGATATGAAGAACCGCGGCGCACAGCGTCCGCTGGACGGCTACCGGCCGATCCACATGCCGTCTGGCACAGGGACAGGCGTGATCCTGGCCGGGATCGCCACGGTCGGCGGCTTCGCGTTGATCTGGCATATCTGGTGGCTGGCCGGCCTGTCCTTCGTCGGCCTGCTGGCGACGGCGATCGGCCACACCTTCAACTACAAGCGCGACTATCACATCCCCGCCGAAACGGTGATCGCCACCGAGGGCGAGCGGACGCGCGCTCTGGCGGCGGGAGCATAAGCATGGGCACCACGACGATGCCGAACGGAGCCGAAGCGGCCGTCCGCTTCTACGACCTCGACGAACATGATCATCCCGAAGGCGGCAGCACGATGCTGGGCTTCTGGATCTACCTGATGAGCGACTGCCTCATCTTCGCGATCCTGTTCGCCACCTACGCCGTGCTGGGCGGCAACTATGCGGCGGGGCCGGGGCCACGGGCGCTGTTCGACCTGCCGCTGGTCGCGCTCAACACCGCGATGCTGCTCTTCTCCTCCATCACTTATGGCTTTGCCATGCTGGAGATGGCGAAGGGGAAGAAGACGCCGACGCTCGTCTGGCTGGCGATCACCGGACTCTTCGGTGCGGCCTTCCTGTCGATCGAGCTCTATGAGTTCAGCCACCTGATCCATGAGGGCGCGGGGCCGCAGCGCAGCGCCTTCCTGTCTGCTTTCTTCACGCTGGTCGGCACGCACGGTCTTCACGTCACTTTCGGCCTGATCTGGCTGGTGACGCTGATGGTTCAGGTCGGGCGTTATGGCCTGATCGCCGCAAACCAGCGCCGCCTGATGTGCCTCAGCCTGTTCTGGCACTTCCTCGACGTCATCTGGATCGGCGTCTTCACCTTCGTCTATCTGATGGGAATGCTGCGATGAGCCAGGATACGCACCACGGCCACCACCACCACGGTGACGCCGAGGGACACGGCTCCCTCAAGGACTATCTGATCGGCTTCGGCCTCTCCGTCATCCTGACCGCCATCCCCTTCTGGCTGGTGATGAGCGGCGCGTTCGACGCGGGCACGACGGCGATCGTCATCGTCGTTTTTGCGGTCGTGCAGATTCTCGTCCACATGATATACTTCCTCCACATGAACGGCCGTTCCGAAGGCGGATGGACGATGCTGGCGCTGATCTTCACGATCATCGTCGTGGCGATCACGATGACGGGTTCGATGTGGGTGATGTACCACCTCAACACCAACATGATGCCCGTGCACGACATGAGCCAGATGCCATGACGTCCCGGCGCCCGGCGTCGATCCTGATCGGCGCGGGCGCGGTGGGGCTGACGGTGATCCTGCTTGCGCTGTGTGTCTGGCAGGTCGAACGGCGGGCATGGAAGCACGCGCTGATCGCGGCGGTCGATGCCCGGGTCCATGCTCCGGCGGTGGCTGCGCCACCCCCGGCCGAATGGACGGATGTACGCGCCGGCAATGCGGCCTATCGTCATGTCACGATGACCGGGCGCTTCCTCAATGATCGCGAGACGCTGGTACGCGCCACGACGGAGCGCGGCAGCGGTTATTGGGTGATGACGCCGCTGCGGACGGATGGGGGCTGGACCGTCCTCGTCAATCGCGGCTTCGTGCCGCCGGAGTGGAAGGCGCGGACGGCGCGCGCGGCCGCCCTGCCGGCAGGCGAGGTACGCGTCACCGGGCTGCTGCGGGTCAGCGAGCCGGGCGGCGGCTTTCTGCGCGCCAATGATCCGGCGCAGGATCGCTGGTATTCCCGCGACGTGGCCGCCATCTCGGGCCGTCTCGGCCTCGGCGCGGTCGCTCCCTATTTCATCGACGCGGATGCGACCCCGAACCCCGGCGGCTATCCGGTCGGCGGCCTTACGGTCATCCGCTTTCCCGACAATCACATGGTCTATGCGCTCACATGGTTCGTGCTCGCGCTGATGACGGCATGGGCGGCATGGCGCGTGCTGCGACCGGCGCGGAGCGAGGCGTGACGGTAGGGCGGCCTGCCATCCGTGCGCTTGCGGACGCCGACGCCGGCCGCCGCAACATGCTGCTGCTGATGCAGTTGCGCTGGATCGCCGTGGGCGGACAGTTGCTCACCATCGGCATCGTCCACGGCCTGATGGACATTCGCGTGCCGCTCCCGACCCTTTTGCCGGTGCCGATGATGCTGGTGTTGCTGAACATCGCCAGCCGCCCGCTGCTGCGCCGCCGCGCGGCCGTCACCAATGCGGAACTGACGGGTGCTCTGCTGATCGATGTCGGCGCGCTCGCCTGGCAACTGCATCAGAGCGGCGGCCTCGCCAATCCGTTCGCGTGGCTGTTCCTGCTGCAGGTGGTGATCGGTGCGATGCTGCTCCCGCCCGCTTCGAGTTGGACGATCGTCGGCGCGGCCGCGCTCGCGCTGTGCCTCGCCGCACTTCATCCCGTGCCGCTGGCGCTGCCGCCGGACTATCAGGACGATCCCTTCGGCCTCTATCTTCAGGGCATGATGGTCTGCTTCGCGCTGATCGCAGTGCTGCTCGTCCTGTTCGTCGCCCGCATTACCCGCAACCTGCGGCAGCGGGATGCCGCGCTGGCCGCCATTCGCCAGCAGGCGGCGGAGGAAAACCACATCGTCCGCATGGGCCTGCTTGCCTCCGGCGCGGCGCATGAACTGGGTACGCCGCTGTCGTCGCTGTCGGTGATCCTTGGCGACTGGCAGCGGATGCCGAAACTGACGAAGGATACCGCGCTGGCGCAGGACATCGCCGAAATGCAGGCGGAGGTCGGCCGCTGCAAGACGATCGTCAGCGGCATCCTGATGTCCGCCGGGGAGGCGCGCGGCGTGGCGCCGGAATTCACCACCATGCGCACGTTCCTGGAGGGGATCGTCGCCGAATGGCGGTCCAGCCGGATGCCCGGCACGCTGGCCTTCACCGACCGCTTCGGGGACGATGTGGCGATCGTGTCCGATCCCGCCCTGCGGCAGGTGATCGCCAACGTCGTCGATAATGCGGTGGAGTTCTCGCCCGAATGGATCGGGATCAGCGCCAGCCGGGAACGCGAATCGCTGGTGCTGGAGATCGCCGATCGTGGCCCCGGCTTCGCACCCGCCACGCTGGCCGCCTTCGGCCAGCCGTACAGTTCGACGAAGGGGAGGCCGGGCGGGGGCCTGGGCCTGTTCCTGCTGGTCAATGTCGTGCGTAAGCTGGGCGGCGACGCCCAGGCCATGAACCGGGACGAGGGCGGCGCGCTGGTCCGCGTCATCCTGCCGATCAGCGCCATCGCCCATGAGGAGCCGGGGAAATGAGCGGGGAACGCCTGCTTGTCATTGTCGAGGATGATGCCGCCTTCGCGCGGACGCTGGGCCGCTCGTTCGAGCGGCGCGGCTACACGGTGCTGTCTGCCGCCAGCCATGACGAACTTGCGACGCTGCTTTCCCGGCACCGTCCGGGCTATGCCGTCGTCGACCTGAAGCTGGGCGGGGCGTCGGGCCTTGCCTGCGTGCAGACACTGCGCGCGCACGACGCCGCCATGCGCATCGTCGTGCTGACCGGCTTCGCCAGCATCGCGACGGCGGTGGAGGCAATCAAGCTGGGCGCCTCCTATTATCTCGCCAAGCCGTCGAACACGGACGACATAGAGGCAGCCTTCGGCCGGGACGAGGGCGATCCCACCGCGCCGGTCGACGGGCGTCAGTCCTCGATCAAGACGGTGGAGTGGGAGCATATCCACCAGACGCTGGTGGAAACCGACTTCAACATATCGGAGGCCGCCCGCCGCCTCGGCATGCATCGCCGCACGCTTGCACGGAAACTGGAGAAGCGTCAGCTACGCTGAGCCGGGCGCGCCGTCCCGCGACAACTCCGTCAGAGCCTTCACCAGCACGTCCAGTTCGGCGGTGGAGGTATAGAGTTGCGGCGTGATGCGGACGCCCTGCACCGAACCGCGCTCGATCGCCACGGTATAGATGCCGTGGCGTTCGAGCAGCAGCGGGGCGAGCTTCGACGGCCGGATCGCCGCGATACCTACATTGGCGATCGCGCAGCCGCGTGCCGGTTCTGTGGGGGTATTGAGGATGATGCCCGGCAACGTCGCGACACGATCCGTCCAATAGGCCTTGAGGTGCCTCAGCCGAGCGAGCTTCCGGGCGCTGCCGATCCCCTCGTGGAAGGCGACTGCTCGTGCGATCGTCAGGTCGGTGTGGACCGGGTGGGTGCCACGATGGTTCAGCTTGCGGATGTCGTCGTCCGCCATTCCGGCATCGCCGTAGATCGGCCATATCTTCGGGATATTGTCCTGCCGCACATAGAGCAGACCGACGCCCAGCGGCGCCGACAGCCATTTGTGAAGCGAACTGCCGAAATAGTCGCAGCCAAGGTCCGGAATGCGGAAGTCGAGATGCGCGAAGCTGTGCGCGCCGTCGACCATCACCGGTACACCGCGTGCCTTCGCCATCGCGCAGATCGCGGCCACGGGCAGAACCTGCCCGGTGCCGCCGACGATATGCGACACCATCAGCATCTTCGTGCGCGGCGTGATCGCGTTGGCGTATAGTTGTACGATTTCCGCATCGCTTTTCGGATGGAGCGGCACTTCGACGATGCGGTTCGTCATGCCGTACCGCCGTGCCTGAAGCGCGAACATGTCGAGCATGGAGCCATAGTCCTGCGTCGCCATCACTGCCTCGTCGCCGGGCCTCCAGTCGAAACCGGCGATGACGGTATCTAGCGCCTCGGTCGTGTTGCGGGTGACGACCAGTTCCTCTGTCCTGCACCCTGCGAATCGGGCCAGATTCTGCCGGACCTTCAGCATGTCGGCGTCCAGCTTCGTGCGCATGTAGTGCGACGCTTCGCCGTTGATGGCGCGGACATGGTCGATGAATGCGTCCAGCACGTCGTCGGGCTGGAAGCAGTAGAAGCCGTTCTCCAGGTTGATGAAGCGGTTGTCCGTCCGATAGCGGGGACGAAGCGCGGACCAGAATGCGTCGTCCTGCGCCAGCGTGGCGGGTTCGGCCGCCTGCGCCGCCGCCAGCCAGTTCTGAAGCGCCATCCCGGCGAGTGCGCCGCCGGTTGCCTTCAGGAATGTCCGCTTGTCCATGCTCGCCCGTCCCCCGCGAATCCTGCCCGCCAGAGACTGTATCGCGCGTCCGGCAAATGCCTAGGGCAGATCCTGCGGGCTATGGTCAGCCGGGGCAGAAGCGGTCGGGTGAGGGGGGCGTGTCCGGCGCGGCGGACGTGGAGCAGTCGCCCCATTGCACCTTTGCGCCCTCGCCGATACCGAGTTCCGCCGCCCGGCCGCCGCGCAGTTCCAGCACGGCGGCGACAGGGATTCCGGCCGACACCGGTTCACGCGAATAGGGCGGTACGTTCGCCGCGACGAACGCGACGCTGCCGTCCGTGCGGATGAACAGCATGTCGAGGGGAATGAAGGTATCCTTCATCCAGAAGCTGGCGGTGCGCGGCGGCTGCATCGGGAAGATCATGCCGCGATCGTCGGCCAGTTCCTTGCGGAACATCAGGCCCCGTTCCTGCTGCTGCGGCGTTGCCGCGACCTCGACCGTGAAACGGTGGGTCTTGCCGCTTTCGCGCACCTCCAGCGGCACGCCATTGTCGGGAGCCGGCGTTACGGAGGCGGCTGTCGTCTCGTTGCGTGTCGCTTCGCCGCTCCCCGAACAGCCGGCAAGCAGGAGCGAGGAGAGGAGGGGCAGGAAGCCGTGGCGCGACGATGTCATGCCGCTTTCCTAGATTGCGCCACGAACGCGAGTCCATATCTTTGTGTGTTCGCGCGGAGAGCGCGCATGCGTCCGTTCCGGACATCCGTTCTCATTTCAAGAACGCATCTCGGTCACAATCGAAATATCCTTGCGGCCGGGGCCGCGATAATGTGCATCGGAGCAATATAAACGGATGGAATGGCAGCGTTATTCCATCACTTATGCAGGATATTCAACATGTTGTCGAAGCCCCGGGACGCTACTCTCGAAGAGGTTCCTGTCCTTGATCTCTCCGAAGCCGCGACATTCGAAGGGCGCAGGAATCTCGCGTGCATTCTTCGAAAGGCGGCGGTCGACACGGGGTTCTTCTACATCCGCAATCACGGTATTTCCGCCGGGCAACTGGAGGGCGTGTTCGATGCGTCCCGGCGCTACTTCGCGCTGCCGCTTGAGGCAAGGATGGGCGACCTGGTCGATAACGTCACGCGCCGGGGCTATTCGCCGATGTCGGCCAGCCAGCAGGACGGGTTCCATCCCGACCTCAAGGAAAGCTACGATTTCGGTTACGACCTGCCGGCCGATGATCCCGATGTGGTGGCCGGGCTCTTCGGCCATGGGCCGAACAAATGGCCGGATCATTTTCCCGATTTCCAGAAACGGATCGCCCCCTACATCGATGCTGTCCTGGGCGAGGCGAAAACCCTGTTCCGGTTGTTCGCCATCAGCCTCGACGCGCCGGAGGACTATTTTACCCGGCATCTCAACAAGCCGATGATGCAGACGCGGCTGATGCATTATCCACCGCAATCCTCGCTGACGCAGGATGATGTGTTCGGCACGGCGCCGCACGTCGACATCGGCTTCATCACGATCCTGGCACAGGATCCGATCGGCGGGCTGGAGCTTCAGAAGAAGGACGGCGAGTGGGTGTCAGCGCCGCATCTGGACGGGACGTTCGTGGTCAATCTGGGCGACCTGTTCAAGCGGGTCAGCAACGACATTTATTCCTCGACCTATCATCGGGTCGTGAACCGCTCGGGCAGGCAGCGATACTCGATCCCGTCCTTCATCAACCTCGACTATCACACTCCGGTTTCCTGCCTGGAGAGCTGCATCGTCCCCGGCGATGTCGCGCATTATCCGCCCGTCACGTCCGGTGAGGTGCTGGAATCGACGCTCAGGCACTATGAGGTCGCTCTGGAAAACGGTGCGTACTGACTCCTGCATGCCGGTATCAGCCGATGGATGGATGGGTGACCGTTCTCGGCGGCCAGGGCCGGTTGCGCCCTGATCGGACGCTTTCTCCGGGCGGACATGCGATTGGAAATATCCAAAGGCCTTCAGTTCCGCTATTAACCACGCGGGGCCGGGGTGCGCAGGACGCGCTCGTGTCCTCGTCCGGCCCATGGATGGAGGTCTGTTATGGCTGAAGACTGGGCTGCCGACGTCAAGAAGTTCGTTCCCGATGCCGACGACACCGTGATTGCGGCGATCGTCCGCTATTGCGGCATAGCGCTGCAAAATCGCGATTCGTCTCTCGTCTCCTTCACCGATCCCGTCGAAACCGGACGGGTGCGCGAGAATTTCCTGAAGAAGAAGCTGGGCCTTACCCATGGCGACGAGATCCTCGATCAGGCCATAGCGGCGGTCGGCGAGCGCATGAAGGGCGTGAACTTCCGGAACCGCGTGACGGTCTATTATCTGCTGCTCGAACATTTCGGCCTGTTCCATCTTTTCGGGAAGGGTGCCGGGGCGACAGCCGCGGAGGCGGGGGCCGCCGGGGGCGGGGCCGCTGCGATCGGGATCGCCGGGCTTGGAGCCGCGGGTGTCGCGGCAGCCGCACCATCCGCCGCCGCCGCCGAACCGCTCGTGCCGCCTGAACCCGTGGCGCCCTCCGTCGCCGCGCCTGATCCTGTAGGGCCCGGTGCGACCGCCGCCGCGTCCGGCCTGTACGGGGCGCAGGATGAGGACGATAGCAAGGCGGGCGGCTTCGGCTGGTGGCCCTGGCTGCTGCTCGCGCTGCTCGCGCTGGCATTGCTGTGGTGGCTGTTCTTCCGCTGGCCGAGCCAGCCCTCCGGCACGGTATCGGCGGGCAATGAAGGCGGCGGCGTGACGGCCGGCGGAGGCGTCGTGCCCGGCGGGAATGTGACGGCCGACGAGACCGGTGGAGGCGGCCTAACGTCAGGCGGCGGCGTCCGTGCAGCCGACCTGTCCGCCGCACCCGCCGAAGGGACGGCCACGATCCCCGCCGGGGCTGGCGTCACGGCTGAGACCCGCGACGGCAAGCCGGTAGTGAAGGTCTATTTCGATACCGGCAAGACCGACGTCGCGCCTGCATTCACCGGGACGGCCGACGGGCTGAAGGCGTGGCTCGCCGCGCATTCCGGCAGCACGCTCGCGGTATCGGGATATAACGACAAGACCGGCAATGCCGCCGCCAATGCCGAACTGTCGAAGGAACGGGCGAAGGCGGTGAAGGCGGCGCTCGTGGCGTCCGGCATTCCCGACGCATCGGTCGCGCTGGAGAAGCCCGCAGACACCACCGACACGTCGGGCAGCAATGCCGCCGCCCGCCGCGTCGAGGTGACGGTCGACTGATCAGGTGCCTGGGCGGCGATCAACGGTCGCCGCCCGTCATCCAGTCGCTACCATCCGGCCAACCGCTGGCGCTCAGGCGATTACGGGCAGCCGGTCGAGATATTTGTCGAGGGTGATCGGGTATTCGCGCACGCGCACGCCCGTCGCATTGTAGATGGCGTTGGCGACGGCCGCGCCGACCCCGCACAGGCCGAGTTCGCCCACGCCCTTCGCCTTCATCGGTGAGGATATGGGGTCCGTCTCGTCGAGGAAGATGACCTCCTGATGCGGGATGTCGGCATGGACCGGAACCTCGTAACCGGCGAGGTCATGATTGACGAAGAAGCCGAAGCGCTTGTCGACCGCCAGTTCTTCCATCAGCGCCGCGCCGACGCCCATGGTCATCGCGCCGATCATCTGGCTGCGCGCCGCCTTGGGGTTCAGGATGCGTCCGGCGGCCGCCACCGCCAGCATGCGGCGGATGCGGACTTCGCCGGTGAAGCCGTCGACGGCCGCCTCGACGAAATGGGCGGCAAAGGTCGATTGCTGGTAGGTCTTGTCGAGGTCGCCATATTCGATCGCGTCTTCCACGACGATCTCGCCGGCTTCGGCCGCCTTGCCGAGCGGCATGCTGCGGTTGCCCGCGCGCACCTTCCCGTCGGCGAACTGCGCGTCGGTCGCATTGAAGCCCAGCGTCTGCGCTACGGTCTCGCGCAGCTTCATGCAGGCGGCGTAGACGCCCGCCGTCGCATTGTTGGCGCCCCACTGGCCGCCTGACCCGGCCGAGGCGGGAAAGCTGGAATCGCCCAGCTTCACGACGACCTGATCGAGAGGGATGCCCATCGTTTCCGCCGCCGTCTGGGCGATGATCGTGTAGGTGCCGGTGCCGATGTCGGTCATGTCGGTTTCCACCGTCACGATCCCTTTGGCGTTCAGCCGCACGCGCGCTGCAGACGTCATCAGCAGATTGTTCCGGATGCCGGCCGCGACGCCCATGCCGACCAGCCAGTGTCCGTCCCGCACGCTTGCCGGTTTCGCGTTGCGCCTGTCCCAGCCGAAGCGCTCCGCGCCCAGCTTCAGGCATTGGATGAGGTTGCGCTGGGAGAAGGCACGGCCGGGCGTTTCCGGATCGACCTGCGTATCGTTGCGGATACGGAATGCGATCGGGTCCATGCCCAGCTTCTCCGCCATCTCGTCCATGGCGATCTCCAGCGCCATCAGGCCCGGTGCCTCGCCCGGCGCGCGCATCGCATTCCCCTCCGGCAGGTCGAGGACCGCGAGGCGGGTCTTGGTCATGCGGTTTGCGCCCGCGTAGAACAGGCGGGTCTGCTGCACCGCCGTCTCCGGGCCGCCTCCCGGCAAGTCGCCCGACCAGCCCTCATGGCCGATCGCGCCGATCCGGCCGTCCTTGTCGCAACCGATGCGGATGCGCTGGATCGTCGCCGGGCGATGGGTGGTGTTGTTCATCAGGAAGGGGCGGGGGAGCGCCACCTTGACCGCGCGCCCGCTGGCCTTCGCACCGAGCGCGGCAAGAATGGCGTCGGCGCGCACGAACAGCTTCGCGCCGAAGCCGCCCCCGATATAGGGTGAATCCAGCCGGACCTTTTCCGGCGGGATGCCCAGCGTCTTGGCGACCTCTCCCTTGCCCCAGGCGATCATCTGATTGGATGTCCAGATGGTCAGCGCGTCGCCGTCCCATTGCGCGATCGAGGCATGGGGCTCCATCATGGCATGGCTATGGTCTGGCGTGCTGTAGGTCGCGTCCAGTTGCACGGCTGCGGTCGAAAAGGCACCGTCGAAATCGCCGACGGCCGTGTCGGGCTTGCCGGAAAACGGGCCCTCAGGGGGTGCAGGCGCACTATCCTTCGCCGCGGCGAGGTCGAAGCTGCCCTTGTCCCGGTCGTAGTCGATCCGGACGAGTGCGGCCGCCGCCCGCGCCTGTTCGAAGCTTTCCGCGACGACAAGGGCGATGGCCTGATGATAATGCTGGATATCCGGCCCGCCGAGCAGCTTCGCGGTGTTGAAGTCCCCCTTGGCGAGCGTGCCGGCATTCTCGGCCGTGACGATGGCGAGTACGCCGGGCGCTGCCTTGGCGGCGGACAGGTTCATGCCCGCGATCCGGCCCTTCGCGATGGCGGACCCGACGATATAGCCGTAAGCGGGATTGGAAACCGCGTCATGCCGTTCATAGGCATAGGGCGCGTGGCCCGTCGTCTTCAGCGGCCCGTCGATGCGGTCGGTGGGGCGACCGATAACCTTCAACTGGTCGATCGCGTTGGTTGTCGCCGGCGTGTCGAACTTCATCGTCCGTCCCCTATGCCTTTGCCTGAGCCAGTACGCCGCCGAGCGTACGCTCGACGAGGTTCACCTTGAATGCGTTGTGGTGCGTGGGTCTGGCATCCGCCATCAATCGGGCGGTGGCGGCCTTCGCGCCGCGCGGCAGTTCAGCCTCCGCCGCCTCGACGCGCCATGGGCGGGGCGCGACGCCACCCACGGCGACCCGTCCGGTCCAGTCGGGCTGGACGATCACGCCGACCGACACCAGCGCGAAGGCGTAGGACGCACGATCCCTGACCTTGTGATAGATGTGGGTGCCGCCGACCGGCGGGGGCAGGGTCACCGCCGTGATCAGTTCGCCATTCTCCAGCGCCGTCTCCACATGGGGCGTGTCGCCGGGCAGCGTATGGAAATCGGCGATCGCGATCTTTCGGGCAGTCCCGTCCGGCTTCACCGTCTCCACGGTCGCATCGAGCGCGCGCAGCGCGATCGCCATGTCGCTCGGGTGGGTCGCGATACAGGCGTCGCTGGTCCCGATCACACCCAGCTGGCGGCTGAACCCGCCGATGGCCGCGCATCCGGCGCCCGGCTTGCGCTTGTTGCACGGCATGTTGGTGTCGTAGAAATAGGGGCACCGCGTCCTCTGGAGCAGGTTGCCCGCCGTTGTCGCCTTGTTGCGCAACTGGCCGGACGCCCCCGCGAGCAGCGCCCGCGACAACAGGCCGTAATCCTTCCGGACGCGTGCGTCCGCCGCAAGGTCGGTGTTGCGGACCAGCGCGCCGATCCGCAGGCCGCCCTCCGCCGTCGGCGCGATCGTATCGAAGCCGAGCCCGTTCACGTCGATCAGGTGCGATGGCGCCTCGATCTCCAGCTTCATCAGGTCGAGCAGATTTGTGCCCCCGGCGATGAACTTGGCGCCCGGCGTGCCCGCAACCGCTTTCGCCGCGGCCGCGGGTGACGCGGCGCGTTCGTAGGTGAAGGGCCTCATGCCTGCTCTCCCGCCACGTCGGCCATGGCTTCCAATATGTTGGAATAAGCGCCGCAGCGGCAGATGTTGCCGCTCATCCGCTCGCGCATCTCGGCGTTGGTGGCGCGCGGCGCCTGCGTCAGGCTGTCGCTCACATGGCTGGGGATACCCGCCTTGATTTCGTCGAGCACCGCCACCGCCGAGCATATCTGGCCCGGCGTGCAGTAGCCGCATTGATAGCCGTCATGTACCACGAACGCCGCCTGCATCGGGTGCAGGGCGTCCGGCGTGCCCAGCCCCTCGATGGTGGTGATGCTGTCGCCCTCATGCATGACCGCCAGCGTCAGGCAACTGTTGATGCGTCGCCCGTCGACGATCACCGTACATGCGCCGCACTGGCCATGGTCACACCCCTTCTTGGTGCCGGTCAGGTGCAGATGTTCGCGCAACGCGTCGAGCAGGGTCGTGCGCGTGTCGAGGCTCAGCGTCTGCGCCTTGCCGTTCACGGTGAAGCCGACCTTCGCGGTGGCGGGGGCCGCCGCTGGCGCGGGTGCAACGGCGGCGTCCGCCATCGGTATCTGGCTGGCGGCGGCCGTGGCCGCGCCGCCGATCAGGACGCCTCGCCTCGACATCTCTGCGTCTCCCAGCATCCCCATGGTGTCGATCCTCCTCCTGGCCCCTGTCCGGCATGCGCGTCCGGTATGCGCGTCTGGCACGCCCGTCCCGCACACCATGTCCACTTGGCGATCGCCAGGGCGCCGCGTGGATCGAACAACTGATACGTCAAATGCACGGATGGGCGATTCCGTTTCGCCCGGCGGATATTAACCTGATTGCGGGGCATGGCGAAAGCCGTTGATTACATCCGCGTCACGGTTCGATGGCGGGGTGTGGGCGCTTGCTCGTTCAGGAGGGATGATGCTTCGCAAACCGTTCGTCCGTCATGCTGCGGCGCTGCTGCTCGCGATACTCCCTCTTTCGTTCATCGCGTCCGCTGCGCCGGCCGGAAAGGGGACGGAGAAACAGGCCCCGGGTGATGGAGAGATATTGTGGGACAGCTTCGGCGTGCCGCATATCTATGCAAGGACGGAAGCGGGCGGCTTCTACGGCTTCGGCTATGCGCAGGCGCAGAGCCACGGCGACCTGTTGCTGCATCTGTACGGCGAGGCGCGGGCGCGGGCGGCCGAATATTGGGGGGAGGCGTTCGCCGACCAGGACCGCTGGCTTGTCGCCAACGACGTCCCGGCGCGCGCGGCGCTCTGGTATCGCCGGCAAAGCCCGCAGATGCGCAGGGATCTCGACGCCTTCGCCGCCGGGATCAACGCCTATGCCACTGCGCATCCCGACCGGATCGCCCCTGCCGTGCGACAGGTGCTGCCGGTCACCGGCACCGACGTGATGGCGCATGCCCATCGGTTGATGAATTATGTCTACATCGCGTCGGACCGGCGCGCGCTGGCCGATCCGTCCGCGAACGAGGCGGGGGGCTCCAACGCATGGGCAGTCGCGCCGTCGCGCTCGGCGAGCGGCAAGACCCTGCTGCTCGCGAACCCGCATCTGCCTTGGGCGACAAGCCAGCTGACGTATTACGAGGCGCAGATCGTGACGCCCGGCCTGTCGCTCTACGGCGCCACGCAGGTTGGCTTGCCGGTACTCCGGTTTGGTTTCAACAATGATCTTGGTTTTACCAATACGGTCAATAATATTCCGGGCTTCACCCGCTACCGCCTGACCCTGTCTGGCAGCGGCTACCTCTATGACGGCAAGGTGCTGCCGTTCCGTACGGAGGAGAAGGGCTATCGGGTGAGGCAGGTCGACGGCACGCTGCGGACGGTGCGCTTTACCCAGCGCTTCACGGTTCATGGGCCGGTGTTCGACCTGCCTGACGGCAAGACGACGATTGCCGTCCGCGTCGCCGGTCTCGATCGCCCCGGCGTGCTCCAGCAATATCTCGACATGGGGAAGGCGCGGGACTGGACCGCGTTCGAAAGGGCGCTGCGGCGGATGCAGGTGCCGATGTTCAACATCGTCTATGCCGATCGCGCCGGGCATATCCTCTACTTCGATAACGGCATCCTGCCGCGCCATCCGCACGGGGACATGGCCTACTGGACCGGCCTCGTCCCCGGCGACACGTCGGCGACATTGTGGACCGGTGTGCACGGCTATGACGACCTCCCCAAGGTGCGCGACCCAGCGAGCGGCTTCGTTCAGAACGCCAACGATCCCGCCTGGCTCGCGACATGGCCGCGACAGCTCGATCCCAGGGACTTCCCCGCTTATGCCGACCTTCCCGGCCCGATGAGCCAGCGCGCGCAGATGTCGGTGAAACTGCTGACCGCGCCGGGCCGGATGGGCTTCGACGATTTCGTCGCCCGGAAGCTTACGACCACGTCGCTGATGGCCGACCGGCTGCTGCCGGACCTGCTGAAGGCGGCGCAGGGCAATGCAGAGCCGGACATCCGGGCGGCGACGGACCTGCTCGCGCAATGGGATCACCGGTTCGAGGCGGACAGCCGCGCGGCGCTGCTGTTCGAGACGTGGGCGGGCCTGTTCGCCCCGAAGAATTTCACGAGCCAGGCCAACTATGCTGTCAAATGGACCCTCGACGATCCGCTGGAAACGCCGCGCGGGCTGAGGGATCCGGCGGCGGCGGTGGCAATGCTCAAGGAGGCGGTGGCGAAGACCAGAGCGCTGTACGGCGCGATCGACCGGCCGTTCGGGGACGTGTCCCGCTTCCATATCGGCGGGGTGAACCTGCCGGGCAACGGCGGCTTCGGCAACACGGGCGTGTTCCGCACGATCACCTGGGGTCCGATGAAGAACGGCGAACGCACGCCGGTCCATGGCGAGACCTGGGTGTCGATGGTGGAGTTCGGCACGCCACTGAAAGCGGTCGGGGTCATGAGCTATGGCAATTCCAGCCAGCCGGGCTCACCCCACAACAGTGACCAACTCGGCTTCCTGGCGTCGAAGACCTTCCGAACCCTCTGGACAAGCCGGGCGGAGGTCGAGCAGCATCTTGAGGACACCACCCGCTATTGAGCGAAAGGGGACATGGCATGAAATTCTCCCGCCTCCTGCTGGGCGCCTCCGCGCTGGCCCAGATGGCGATCATCCAGCCGTCGCTTGCGGCCGGCAAGGGTGCGGCGAAGCCCGTGACCGCCGAAGAGGCGCGCGCCGCGCATGATCAGGCGATCGTGCTCGACACCCATTTCGACACGCCCGCCAATCTCGGACGGCCCGGCTGGAGCATCATGGATCGCCATGTTTTCGAGGAGGATGGCGATCAGGTCGACTATCCCCGCATGGTGGACGGTGGCGTCGACGGCGGCTTCTTCGCGGTCTACACGCCGCAGGGGCCGCGCACGGCGGAGGGCGACCGGCTGGCGCGGGATGCGGCGATCGTGCGTGCCGTCCAGATCCGCGAGATGGTGGCCAGGCATTCGGATGTGTTCGAACTGGCGCTGACCGCCGACGATGCCGAGCGGATTGCGAAGGCGGGCAAGCGCTTCGTATTCCTCAGTATGGAGAACGGCTATCCGTTCGAGGGTGACCTGAGCCTGATGCGGACATTCCGCGCTCTTGGCGTGGTTATGGCCAGTCCCGCCCATTTCGCGAACAACGACCTGGCCGACAGCGCCACCGATCCCAAGGGGCCGGAGTGGCATGGCCTGTCGCCGAAGGGGAAGGACTATGTGGCCGAGGCCAACCGGCTGGGCATCGTCATCGACGCCTCCCATTCCTCGGACGAATCGCTGCGGCAGATGGTGGCCCTGTCGAAGGCGCCGATCATCCTCTCGCATTCCGGCATGCGGGCGATCTTCGATCATCCCCGCAATGTGTCGGATGCCGACGCGAAGCTGATCGCGGCGAAGGGCGGGGTGATCCAGCTCAATGCCTTCAACGGCTACATGATCGCCGCGCCGAAGATCCCCGAGCGGGATGCGGCGATGAAGGCGCTGATGGCCAGGTTTCAGGCGCTGGGCGAGCCGACGCCGGAGCAGCGGAAGGCATTGCTGGCGGAGCGGAAGGCGATCGACGCCAAATGGCCCGCGCCGCGCGCCAATTTCGACGATTTCATGAAGCACATGCTGCATGCGATCAAGCTGGTCGGCGTCGACCATGTCGGCGTCAGCGGCGATTTCGACGGCGGCGGCGGTATCGACGGGTTCGAGGATGTGACCGACTATCCGAAGCTGAGCGCGGCTTTGCTGAAGGCCGGCTACACGCCCGCGGACGTGGCGAAGATATGGGGCGGCAACGCCCTGCGCGTGGTGCGTGCGGCGCAGGCGATCGCTGATCCCGCCGCGATTCCGAAAGTGCCGGTAACGCGCTGAAGCGCGTTACCGCAATGCCAGCGGATATAATGCCAACGCAGACGAGCGCCCGATCGCGGTTCGATCGGGCGCTCGTCATGAACGCAACGGTCCGGCCGCCTTTTGGGGCGGCGGCGCGCTTTACCTCAGCCCTGGCGGGCTTTGAAGCGACGGTTGGTCTTGTTGATGACGTAGGTGCGGCCGCGACGACGGATCACGCGGTTGTCCCGGTGGCGGTCCTTGAGCGACTTCAGCGAGTTGCGGATCTTCATGAGCGCAGCTTCCAGATGATTCTTGGTGGATCGGAAAATCGAAGCGCTGCCCCTATGGGCCATGGCCGTCAAAGTCAAGGCTCGACCACCGCCTCATTCAGCGTGCATGCAGCAAAAATCTGCGTGAAACGTTCCGGACGGAGTGCCATGGCGACGTCTTACGCATGAAAGCCGGATGCGCGGAGAAGAAAGCGATGAAAAAATGCCTGTTGGTCGCCATTCCCATGACGATGGTCCTGTCCGCCTGCCAGACGGCGGTCCCGCCGGTCGAGGTCACCCGCTTCCACGCGGGTACGCCGGTGCGGACCGGGACGGTCTCGGTGGAGGAGATGGACGGCAATCCCGACGTCGGCCTTGAGTTCGAAAGCTATGCCGCTGCTGTAGGGCAGGAACTCCAGCGTCTGGGCTTTTCCGAAGCCAAGGGGCCGTCGAGCGAATATCGCGCGCTCGTGTCCTTCCGCCGTACCTTCCGCCCGACCGGGCCGGACACGCGCCGCTCGCCGGTCAGCGTCGGGGTCGGCGGCGCGACGGGCAGCTACGGCAGCGGGCTGGGCGTCGGCATCGGCATCAACCTGTCGGGCAAGCCCAAGGACATCGTTTATACCGAGATGTTCGTGCAGATCCGCCGCCGGTCTGACAATCAGGCGGTCTGGGAAGCGCGCGGCAACACCGTGGCGCGGGAAGGCACGCCCGCCGCGCAGCCGGGCCTGGCCGCCGCAAAGCTCGCGGGCGCGCTGTTCAAGGACTATCCGGGTCAGTCGGGCCAGACTATATCGGTGAAATGACCTTATCGATCACGAGCGCCTTCGACAGCGGCAACATCCGCGTCATTTCCACCACCGACAGCACGGCCGAACTGGAGATCGTCCATGATCACCAGAGCGACTTCTACCAGTGGTTCCATTTCCGTGTCGCGGGGTGTGCGGGGCGGACGGTCGAGCTGGCGATCACGAACTGCGCGGGGTCGGCCTATCCCGATGGCTGGCCCGGCTACAGCGCGCGGGTCAGCGAGGATCGGGAGAACTGGCTGCTTGCCGACACGGCTTATGCCGACGGTCGCCTCACGATCCGGATCGAGCCAACGGTCGATGCGGTCTGGCTCGCCTATTTCGCGCCCTATTCGATGGAGCGCCATCACGACCTGATCGCCTGGGCCGCGAACCAGCCGGGCGTCGCCGCCAGGGAACTGGGCCGGACGCTCGACGGGCAGCCGCTCGACCTCCTGACCCTGGGCGAGGGCGAGCGGCAGGTCTGGCTCTATGCCCGCCAGCATCCGGGCGAGAGCATGGCGGAGTGGTGGATGGAGGGCGCGCTGGAGCGCCTGTGCGATCTTGAAGACCCTGTTGCGCGCCTGCTGCGGCAGAGGGCGACTTTCCATATCGTCCCCAACATGAACCCGGACGGCAGCCGCCGGGGCCATTTGCGCACCAATGCGGCGGGTGTGAACCTCAATCGCGAGTGGCACGCGCCCAGCATGGAGCGCAGCCCGGAAGTGTTCCTGGTCCGCGCGGAGATGGACCGGACCGGCGTCGATTTCGCCATGGACGTCCACGGCGACGAGGCGATCCCGGCCGTGTTCCTTGCCGGATTCGAGGGTATTCCATCGCTGAAGGACGACCGTCAGGCGCTCTATCTGCGCTACCGCGATACACTCGCCGCGCGCACGCCCGATTTCCAGACGCGTCTCGGCTATCCCGTCGGCGCGCCGGGCAAGGCCAATCTGTCGATGTCGACCGCCCAGCTTGCCGAGCGCTACGGCGCGGTGGCGATGACGCTGGAAATGCCGTTCAAGGACAATGTCGACCTGCCCGATCCCGATTTCGGCTGGTCTCCGGCGCGTTCGGTTCAGCTCGCCAAGGATTGCCTCGCGGTGCTGGCGGAGATCATCGACTCGCTCTGATCCGGGAACAGCAGCACGAGTTTCAGCGTGCTGTTGCCGGCGGGTACGAGCGTCAGCTGGTCGAAGGTCAGCAGTCCCCGCCCGGGATGATTGAACCGGCGCAGTCCACCCTCGCGGTCTAACACCTGTTGCTCCCTCCACCAGAGTGCGCATTCCGGGCTTTCCGTGCGCAGCGTGTCGACCAGCGCCGCCATGTCGGCGTCCTGCGACCGCCGGCCATGGTCGAGCCGGAATTCGGCGAGCAGGCGCTGCGCGCGACCGGGCCAGTCATCGATCAGCCCGCGCGCTTCATCCGACAGAAAGACGAAGCGGAGAAGGTTTTCTCCGCGTCCGATCCAGTCGCCGAATAGGGCAATCGCATCGTCGTTGGCGGCCGCAACGTTCCACAGACGGTCGAGGACATAAGCGGGGCCGCCGAAAGTCCCGACGCAGCGGCGCAGTGCATCCGGCACCTGCCGCCCCGATTCCGGTGGTGCGACCGGATCGCTGCGGCCCGCAAGATGGAACAGGTGGGCGCGCTCCGCCGGGGCCAGTTCCAGCGCCTCGGCGATCCGCGCCAGCGTTGGCGCGCTGACGGCTTCGGCTTTCCCCTGCTCGATCCGCATATACCATATGGCGCTCATCCCGGCGCGCGCCGCGACTTCCTCCCGCCGGAGCCCCGGCGTGCGGCGACGCACCTTCGTCATGGTCCCGTCCGGTTCCAGCCGCTCCCTCTGCGCGCGGAGGAAGTTACCAAGCGTGTCGATCGATGTCAGGGATGATACCATGGATACCAGTATAAATGACATCATTGTACCAGTCTATGGAGGCGCTAGGCGACAAGTCCGAAGACAGGAGGCGCAGAGATGGTTGATCGGCAGCAGCAGCGGACTACCCAGCAGGCGCTGGTGAATGCACAGTTCGGAGCGCGGGCGGACGCCTATGTGGCCAGCCCGGTGCATGCGTCCGGCCCGGACCTCGACTGGATGGAGGCGGTGGTTCGGGGAAGGGGGCACGACCGGCTGCTCGATGTCGGCTGCGGCGGGGGCCATGTCGCCTATCGCCTGTCGGCGCAGTGCAACCATGTGGTCGCCTGCGATCTGGCGCCCGCCATGCTGGCGGCGGTCGAGGCGGAGGCGGGGCGGCGCGGCATCGCGAATATCGAGACGATCGCCGCGCCCGCCGAGCGGCTGCCGTTTGCCGACGCGATGTTCGATTGCGTGGCCAGTCGCTTTTCGGCGCATCATTGGGGCGATCTGACCGGTGGCCTGCGGGAGGCGGCGCGCGTGCTGAAGCCCGGCGGGCAGGCGCTGTTCGTCGACGGCCGCTCGCCCGGCCTGCCGCTCCTCGACACCCACCTTCAGGCGATCGAACTGCTGCGCGATCCCAGCCATGTGCGTGACTATGCGACGGCCGAGTGGCTGGCGGCGCTGGAGGGAGCGGGGTTCGTACCTGTCGCGGTCGTCACGCATCAATTGCGCATGGATTTCGCCCAGTGGATCGCCCGCATGCATACGCCACCGGCCATCGCGCAGGCGATCCGTTATCTTCAGGATCATCTGCCGGAAGATGCGAGGCGGCATTTCGCGGTCGAACCGGATGGCAGCTTCCTGCTCGACACGCTCTGGATCGAGGCGCGCCGCCGCTGAAGACATGTCACATGGGGCCCTTTTTGGACATGAACGATGCATTCGGACACGTCTGATGAACCGGCCGCGACCGGTAACTGTCCTGCATAATACATTTTGTTACGCGGGTTTTCCTCACGGAACCCTTTGATATCTCGATCTTTGACGAGCTGCCGCGTTTCCGGACCGGCAATCGGAGAGGATGTCTGATCGGCGCTGCCGTGCCCCTTGAGGGGGGAATGGTGGCGCTCATGTCTCACATCTTTTTTCCGAAAGGGACCGGATGCACCATCTCCAGGCCTCCTCGTCCGCCCGGCGCACGGCGCGGATCAAGCTCTATCTCGCTGCGGGATGCGTCGTCTGCGCGACCGCCTTCACGCTCGTCGCGGCGTTCATGGAGAATGCAGGCGCCGTACTCCATGGCGCCAGAGGCGCGCTGATCCTGAGTTTCATCGGTCTGCGCGGCGCGGCGCTTGATTCCAACCTCTGCTGACGGCGCTTCCGCCCTTCGCTATACTGCACGCTTGACCGGAACCTTTTCATGATCATTGCTCCCGCGCCGCGCGTGCGCACCATCCTGGCGGATGTCTGGAAGACGCTGCTCATACTGTTCGTATGGGACTGCGTCGTCACCGCCTTCTTCTATCTGTTGCCTTACAAGGCGCCCTCGCTGCCGCTCACCATCTTCGGGACGGCACTGGCGCTGTTCCTGGGGCTGCGTGACAATTCCGCCTATCAGCGCTGGTGGGAAGGGCGCATCCTGTGGGGGGCAATGATCAATTCGTCGCGCTCGCTCGCCCGTGCCCTGATCGCCTTCATCCCTGATGACCGCCCGGACATGGTGCGCTTCAAGCAGATGATGGTGCTGCGGCAGATTACCTATGTGAACGTGTTGCGCCGGCAGTTGCGCCGGCAGGATTCGCATGAAGAACTGTCCCGTCTGCTTCCGCCCGAGGAAATCGGTGATGCGGGCGGCAAGGTGAATATCGCCAACGCGCTGCTCACCGATGCCGGACGCAGGATCGCCGACGCGCAGCGCGCGGGGCATATCGACACCATTCAGCAGACCCAGCTGGAGGCCGTGCTGGTCGACATCGCCAATCATCAGGGCGGGATGGAAAGGCTGAAGAACACGCCGCTGCCCAACGGCTACCGCTTCTTCCCGTCGCTGTTCACCCGGCTGTTCTGCGTCCTGCTGCCGGTTGGGCTCTATGGTGATCTGAACCTTGCCACGCCGGTTGGTTCGACGATCGCCGGGCTCATGTTCCTGGCCGTTTTGCGCATCGCCGACGATCTGGTCGATCCGTTTGCGGACAGCGTCCATGACGTGCCGATCACGGCGATCTGCCGCACGGTCGAGATCGACCTCAAGCAGACGATCGGCATGGACGCGCCCAAGCCGGTGCTGCCCGACCACGGTGTCCTGTGGTGAGCGCTCAGCGCGGCGCGGCGAGGCCGGAGAGGTAGCGGAGCTTTTCGGGATTGCGGACGATGTAGATCGCGCTGATCTTTCCGTCCTCGATCTCGAATGCCGTCGACTGGAGCGTCTCGCCATGCTCCAGGCTCACATAGCCGGGCAGGCCGTTGATCAGGCCGCGCCACAGGATACGGCGTTCGGCATCGCCGAACTTGCGCTGCAACCCGGCGAAGAAGCGCGCCACCCGGTCGGCGCCGCGCACTACGTTGCGAACCGCGATCTTGATGCCGCCGCCGTCGGCGTGGAGGGCCGCGTCGCTGGCGAGGAGGCGGCCAAGCACGCTGGCATCGCCGCTCTGGGCCGCGGCCATGAATGCGTCGACCAGCCGCTCGCCCTCGTCCCGATCGACGCGAAAGCGCGGCCGGCCGGCCTGCACATGCGCGCGGGCACGGGTGGCAAGCTGGCGGCAGGTCGCTTCCGACCGCCCGAGCTGCGCCGCGACCTCGCCATAGTCCATGTCGAAAATGTCGTGCAGCAGATAGGCGGCCCGCTCCAGCGGGGAGAGGCGCTCCAGCGCCAGCAGCAGCGCGACCGACAGGGAATCGGCGCGTTCCGCTTCCACGTCCGGGCCGACACCCTCCGCCACCGGTTCGGGCAGCCAGGGGCCGACATACTCCTCCCGCCGCGCCCGCGCCGACTTCATCTGGTCGAGGCACAGGTTGGTGACGATGCGGGAGAGGAAGGCGCGCGGGTTCGCGACCCCCTCCGTCTCCGCCCGTTGCCAGCGCAGCCAGGCGTCCTGAACGACATCCTCGGCCTCGGCGAGCGAACCCAGCATCCGGTAGGCGACACCCAGAAGGTGCGACCGGTGCGTTTCGAACGCCGCCGATGCGGCCGAGGATGAGGGTGCCTGTGCCACCGTCAGTTCCGCACCGGATGCACCATGCGGAAGCCGACGCCGAACCGGTTCCAGCCGTTGATCGCCACGATCAGCAGGGTGAGGTCGACCTTCTGCGCGTCGGTGAAGTGCGGATCGAGCGCGTCATACACCGCATCGGAAAGGTGCCCGGTCGGCAGGTTGGTCAGCGCTTCCGCCCAGGCGAGCGCCGCCCGCTCGCGATCGGTGAAGGCCGGCGAATCGGTCCAGGCCGACAGGACGAACAGGCGCTGCGGGTTTTCCCCCGCCTTGATCAGGTCCTGGCTGTGCATGTCGACACAGAAGGCGCAGCCGTTGATCTGCGACACGCGCAGCTTGATCAGTTCGGTCAGCGTCTCGTCGATGGAACCGGCCCGGGCGGCCGTCTCCAGTGCCATCATCGCCTTGAATGCCGCCGGTTGGGCCTTTGCGTAGTTCAGTCTCGTTTCCATGGGATCATCCTTTCATTGGGGTGATGCCCTCAAGACGAGGTGGCGGTGGACGCTGTGACAGGCGGCGCGAAAAAATTCACATGGCCAGGATTTCCTCCAGGAAATCGGCCATCGCCTTCCAACTGCGCCGGTCGGCATCGGGGCTGTAGGCCAATCCCTTCTCCGGCATGTGCACCGTTTCGTCGGTGAAGGCGTGGCCGGTGTGGCCATAGGCATGGATCTGCCAGTCGGCCTTCCCCTCCGTCAGTTCCTTCGTCAGGGCGATCGTCGCGTCCGGCGGTGCGATCGGGTCGTTCCATCCATGGCAAACGAGGACCTTCGCGGTCATCGGCGCGACATTGGGAAAGGGCGGCGCGTCATAGACGCCGTGGAAGCTGACGACACCCTTCACCGGCAGGCCCGCGCGGACGATGTCGAGCGCACATTTGCCGCCGAAGCAGAAGCCAATGGCGGCGAGATTGCCCGCATCCACCGCTGCCATGGCCTTCAGCGCGTCCAGCGACGCGATCAGGCGGCCCTTCAGCAGCGCACGGTCCGCGTTCAGTTCCGCCATGTAGCGGCCCGGCTGCGCGTCCTCGCGCGTTGTCCGCTTGCCCTGTCCGAACACGTCCGCCACCAGCACCGCATAGCCCAGCGCCGCCAGCCGCTCCGCGCGCACGAAGTCGCTTTCCTTGGTGCCCAGTACGTTGGGGAGGAGGAGGATGCCGGGGCGCTCGCCCGTCCAGCCGTCATCCGTCGCGGCCAGGCCCTCGAACGGGCCGCCGGGGCCGTCATAGATCGTTACAGTCCGCCGGATCGCCATCATCGACTCCTTGCTTGTGCCCCTGCCGCAGGCGTCCTCCCATGAAACAGCCGCCGCCCGCAAGTTGCGCCGCAGCGATTTGCCGCTATGGAAAGCCGCGACACGACACCATCCTTGCCGGGAGACATTGATGCCCACGCTCGTCCTCATTCGCCATGGCCAGTCCGCCTGGAACCTGGAAAACCGCTTCACCGGCTGGTGGGACGTGGACGTGACCGAGAAAGGCGCGGAAGAGGCGCGCGCTGCGGGCAGGCTGCTGAAGGAGAAGGGGCTCGACTTCGATACCTGCTTCACCTCGGTTCAGACCCGCGCGATCAAGACGCTCAATCTGGTGCTGGAGGAAATGGGCCGTCTGTGGCTGCCGGTCGAGAAGGACTGGCACCTCAACGAACGTCATTATGGCGGCCTGACCGGCCTCAACAAGGCGGAGACCGCCGCCAAGCATGGTGACGATCAGGTGAAGATCTGGCGTCGCAGCTTCGACACGCCGCCGCCGCCGCTGGAGGCGGGCAGCGAATTCGACCTGGCGCAGGACCGCCGCTACGCGGGCATCCCGATCCCGTCGACCGAGAGCCTGAAGGACACGATCGCCCGCGTCCTGCCCTATTGGGAGGCACGCATCGCACCCGAACTGAAGGCGGACAAGCGTGTCGTCATCTCTGCCCACGGCAATTCGCTGCGTGCGCTGGTCAAGCATCTGTCCGGCATTCCCGACGACGAGATCACGGAGCTGGAAATCCCGACCGGACAGCCGATCGTCTACGAACTTGACGGCGATCTGAAGGCGCTGGACCGCTATTACCTGTCGGAGCGCTGAAGGGCGGCGCGCGCGGCGTGTGCGCAAATTTGCACTGGCGCGTTGCGATAACGGCGGCCCCCGGTTAAGGGGCTACGCTTCCGGGTGACGCGGCATGCCTCCGCGCGCTCAAAAGGGGTAGGAAGCAGGCCGTGGCTGAGCAGGTTCTTGTCGGCATCATCATGGGCAGCCGGTCCGACTGGGACACGATGCACCATGCGGCGGATACGCTGAAGGCGCTTGGCGTACCGCACGAATGCAAGGTGGTGTCCGCCCATCGTACGCCGCAGCGGCTGTACGACTATGCCCATTCCGCCGTGGACAGGGGGCTGCGCGTGATCATCGCGGGGGCGGGGGGCGCGGCTCATCTGCCCGGCATGACGGCCGCGATGACCCGCCTGCCGGTGCTGGGCGTGCCCGTCGAATCGAAGGCGCTGAAGGGCAAGGACAGCCTGCTCTCCATCGTCCAGATGCCCGCCGGCATCCCGGTCGGCACGCTTGCCATCGGGAAGGCCGGGGCGACCAATGCCGCGCTTCTGGCGGCCGCCATGCTGGCGACGACCGACGCGGCGCTGGCCGAACGCCTCGATGCCTGGCGCGCGCAGCAGACCGAGGCTGTCGCGGAAAGCCCGGAGGACTGATGACCCTCGTCCCGCCCGGGTCCACCATCGGTATATTGGGCGGCGGCCAGCTGGGCCGGATGCTGGCGATGGCGGCGGCGCAGCTCGGCTATCGCACGCACATCTTCGCGCCGGAGGCGAGCGGCCCGGCGGCCGACGTGTCGCCCCGCTGGACGCAGGCGGACTATTCCGATGCCGACGCGCTCGCCCGCTTTGCCGACACGGTCGATGTCGTCACCTATGAATTCGAGAATATCGAGACCTCGGCGCTCGACGTGCTGGCGGCGCACGGCCTCGTGCGGCCGGGCATCGCCGCTCTGCGCATCGCGCAGGACCGCCTTGCCGAAAAGCGCTTCGTCACCGGTCTGGGCGGACTGACCGCGCCCTTCGTGCCGGTCGACAGCCTCGACATGCTCGAAATCGCGCTTGAAACGCGTGACGTGCCGCAAATCCTCAAGACCAATCGCATGGGCTATGACGGCAAGGGGCAGGTGCGGATCACCGATCCGGGCGAGGCCGTGGGGGCGTGGAACGCGGTCCATCGCGTGCCGTCGATCCTGGAGGGGTTCGTCCGCTTCGATCAGGAATTCTCCGTCATCCTGGTGCGGGGCACCGATGGCGACATCCGCTTCTGGGACAGCGCGGAGAACGTCCATCTGTCCGGTATCCTCGCAACCTCCACGGTTCCGGCCGGCGGCCTGGTCGCGGCGCAGCAGGATGCGGCCCGGACGCTCGCCCGCGCGATAGCCGAAAAGCTGGATTATGTCGGCGTTCTCGCCGTCGAATTCTTCGCCTCTGCCGACGGCCCGGTCTTCAACGAGATGGCGCCGCGCGTGCATAACAGCGGCCACTGGACGATCGAGGGCGCGCTCACCAGCCAGTTCGAGAATCATGTCCGCGCGATCTGCGGCCTGCCGCTCGGCGACACCGGGCTTGCGGCCTCGTCTGCCGTGATGCGGAACCTGATCGGCGACGCGGTCGACGAATGGCCCGCGATCCTCGCCGATCCGGCCAATCACCTGCACCTCTACGGCAAGCATGAGGCGCGACCGGGCCGCAAGATGGGCCATGTCACGCGCCTGGGCCTTGGATGAGGCCGTGACCGCAACGCCCCAGATCGTCCTGCTCCTCGCGCGCGCCGACAATGGCGTCATCGGGTCGGACGGGGACATTCCCTGGCACATTCCGGGCGAGCAGCGGCGGTTCAAGACGCTGACCATGGGCACGCCGATGATCATGGGGCGGCGGACCTTCGACAGCCTGCCCGGCCTGCTGCCCGGGCGGCGGCACATCGTCCTGACGCGTGACCGGGCATGGGAGGCGGACGGGGCGGAGGTTGTCCATGATCCGGACACGGCGCTGGCCCGGGCCAACGCCCCGGTCATATCGGTGATCGGCGGCGCGGAAATCTATCGCCTGTTCCTGCCGCGCGCCCACCGGATCGAACTGACCGAGGTGCATCTCGACGTGCCGGGCGACGCCGTCATCCCCTACCCGGACCCGGCGCAGTGGCGCGAACACTGGCGGGAGGATCATGCGGCCGACACCGGCCGGCCCGGCTTCAGCTATGTCAGTTTCGTCCGCGCCTGACGCCGGCCGAAAGGGTTGCGCGATCGTCCCCCCGACCCATTGCGTAGTAAAACGGAACGCGGGCGCGATGTTCCGGCTTATGGATTGCGCACGCCTGTGATGGCCCCTATAGCCCCGCCCATGCAGCGGCTGGACAGCGGCGCGCCGGTGACCGCCGAACTGCGGGGGGGCATCGTAGCGCTCGGGAATTTCGACGGATTTCACCTGGGGCATCAGGCCGTTGTCGGCCGCGCCGTGGCTCTGGCGAAGGCGGAGGGGCGGCCCGCGATCGTCGCCACGTTCGACCCGCATCCTGCCCGCCTGTTCCACCCCGACGCCGCCCCGTTCCGCCTGACGACCCTCGACCAGCGGCAGCGCCTGTTCGCAGCCGCAGGCGCCGACGCGATGCTCGTCTTCCATTTCGACGCGCATATGGCGGCGATGGACGCGGAGGCGTTCGTGCACATGCTGGTCGCCGATGTCGGCGCTGCGGGCGTCGTTACCGGACAGGATTTCACCTTCGGCCGCGGCCGTTCCGGCAATGTCGAGAGGCTGGGGGCGATAGGCGCGGCGCAGGGCCTGCGCGCGGAGGCCGTGGCGCCGGTTCTCGACAATGGCGAGATCGTCTCGTCCAGCCGCATCCGGCGCGCGCTGGAGGCGGGCGATTGCGCCGCCGCCACACACCTCCTGACCCGACCCTTCGCGATCGAGGGAAAGGTGCAGCACGGCAACAAGCTGGGCCGCACCATCGGTTTTCCGACCGCGAACGTCGACATGGGCAAATATCTGCGCCCGGCCTATGGCGTCTATGCCGCGCGCGGGCGCCTGCCCGACGGCCGGGTGCTGGACGGCGCCGCCAATCTGGGCATTCGCCCGACCATCCAGCCGCCGCAGGAACTGCTGGAACCTTATTTCTTCGACTTCTCCGAAAATCTCTACGATCAGGTGATCGAGGTCGAGTTGATCGAATATCTCCGGCCGGAGGCGAAGTTCGACAATCTCGACGCGCTGGTCGTGCAGATGAACGCGGACTGCGACCGCGCACGGCAAATCCTTGCGGGGACGCCGCGCGTCGCGTAGGGCCGGGCGCTAAACGCGCTCCAACCATGACCGTTCGCTTCTCGGCATCGCCTGAAGCTGCTCGAACCGAACGGATGTTTGCAAGATTGACCGCATGACCGACCAGCCAGACTACAAATCCACCGTATTCCTTCCGCAAACCGACTTCCCGATGAAGGCGGGGCTCGCGCAGAAAGAACCGGCGATTGCCGCGCGCTGGGCGGAGATGGACCTGTACGGGAAGCTGCGCGCGAAGCGGAAGGGACGTGAGCGCTTCATCCTGCATGACGGCCCGCCCTACGCCAATGGCGACATCCACATGGGCCATGCGATGAACAAGGTGCTGAAGGACATCATCGTCCGCAGCCAGTCCTTGCTCGGCAAGGATGCGCCCTATGTGCCCGGCTGGGATTGCCACGGCCTTCCGATCGAATGGAAGATCGAGGAGGAATACCGGAAGCAGAAGAAGAACAAGGACGAGGTTCCGCCGCAGGAATTCCGCGCCCAGTGCCGCGCCTATGCCGACAAATGGGTGGGCGTGCAGAAGGAGCAGTTCAAGCGCCTGGGCGTGATGGGCGACTGGGATGATCCCTATCTCACCATGAAGTTCGATGCCGAGGCGACGATCGTTGGCGAACTGCTGAAGTTCGCGACAAGCGGCCAGCTCTATCGCGGCGCAAAGCCCGTCATGTGGTCCCCGGTCGAAAAAACCGCGCTGGCCGAGGCGGAAGTCGAATATGAGGACATCACCTCGACCCAGATCGACGTGGCGTTCGAGATCGTCGAGGCGCCGAACGCGCCGGAACTGGTCGGCGCCCATGCGGTGATCTGGACGACGACGCCATGGACGATCCCGGTGAACCAGGCTTTGGCCTATGGGCCGGAGATTTCCTATTGGCTGGTGACCATTAATGGTCAGGGACCCATGTTGCTGGCAGAGCAGCTGGTTGATGTTGTTGGTCGACGCTTCGGTGCCGACGGTGCGGCTCTGATTGACGTGCTTTGGCGTGGCAAAGGCTCAGACCTCGCCGGTGCAGTAGCCCGCCACCCGATGCACGCCCTCGGCGGCTTCTTCGCCAAGCCGCGTCCGTTCCTCGCGGGCGATTTCGTCACCACCGACGCGGGCACCGGCCTTGTCCACATGGCGCCCGACCATGGCGAGGACGATTTCGAACTGTGCAAGGCGAACGGCATCAACCCCGTCTTCGCGGTCGAGGGCGACGGCAAGTATCGCGCGGACTGGCTGTGGCTGGGCGGGCAGGGGTCGGTCATCAACCCCAAATTCGTGAGCAAGGACGGCCCGATCTGCACCGACCTGCGCGAGGCGGGCGCACTGCTCGCCGCGTCGGACGACTTCAGGCACAGCTATCCGCACAGCTGGCGGTCGAAGGCGAAGATCATCTTCCGCTGCACGCCGCAATGGTTCATCCCGATGGACCGGCCGCAGCAGGGCACGCTCCCCGTGATGGCCGACGAGTCGTCCATCGATGCGCCGACTAACGGTCCGACGCTGCGTGAAGTGGCGCTTGACGCGATCGCCCACACCCGCTGGGTGCCTGAGCGCTCGACCAACCGTATCCGCTCGATGGTGGAGGGGCGCCCGGACTGGGTGATCTCCCGCCAGCGGGCCTGGGGCGTGCCGATCGCCCTGTATGTCAATCGCAAGAGCGGCGACTATCTGGTTGATCCGGCTGTGAATGCCCGGATCGTCGCGGCGTTCCGGGCGGGCGGCGCGGACGCATGGTTCGGCGCCGACCATCAGGCGCTGCTTGGCCCCGATCACGACCTTGCCGACTATGAGGTCGTGAACGACATTCTCGACGTCTGGTTCGATTCCGGGTCGACCCACAGCTTCGTGGTCGAGGGACGCTATGGCGAGGGCACCCGCGCCGACCTCTATATCGAGGGGTCGGACCAGCATCGGGGCTGGTTCCAGTCCTCCCTGCTCGAAAGCTGCGGCACGCGGGGGCAGGCGCCGTACAAGGCCGTCCTCACCCATGGCTTCGCGCTCGACGGATCGGGCAAGAAGATGTCGAAGTCGCTCGGCAACGTCGTCGATCCGCTGAAGATCATGAGCGAGAGCGGCGCGGACATCCTGCGCGTGTGGGTCGCCAGCACCGACTATTTCGACGACGTCCGCATCGGCAAGGAGGTGCTGGCCGGATCGTCCGACGCCTATCGCAAGCTGCGCAATACCTTCCGCTACCTGCTCGGCGCGCTGTCGGATTATGATGAGGAGAACGAGGCGGTCTCCTATGCCGAGATGCCGGAGCTGGAGCGCTACATGCTCCACCTGCTGGGCAAACTCGACGCTGAAATGCGTGCGGTGGTCGACCGTGGCGCGGACAGCGAGAGCTGGTTGGAGTTCAGCCGCTACACCCGCGCGCTGATGGACTTCGCCAACAGCGACCTGTCCGCCTTCTTCTTCGATATCCGCAAGGACTGCCTGTACTGCGATGCGAAGACGGACCCGAAGCGTCGCGCCTATCGCACGGTGCTCGACACCCTGTTCCACGCGCTCGTCCGCTACGCTGCGCCGATCATTCCCTTCACGGCGGAAGAAGTGTGGCAGAGCCGCTATCCCGATCCGGCCGACAGCGTCCATTTCCTTGAGTGGCCGGAGGTCGAGCCGCGCTGGATCGACGAGGCACTGGGCGAGAAATGGGCGGAGTTGCGCAGCCAGCGCGATCAGGTGAACGAGGCCATCGAACCGCTGCGGCGGGAGAAGATCGTCCGCTCCAGCCTGGAGGCCGACGTCACCATGGGTGAACTGGTCGCGACCGGCGACGTCGATTTCGCCGAACTGGCGATCGTCGCGCGGGTTGAGATGGGCGTGGGCGACGGCATCGTCGTGAAGCCGAGCGAATGGCACAAATGCGGCCGTTGCTGGCGCCTGTTGCCGGAGGTGACGGAGGACGGCACGCTCTGCGACCGGTGCGATACGGTGCTGTCGGCATGAGCACGCGCCTGCACCACCGTCCGCTCGGCCTGGCCGTGGCCGCGATCGTGTTTCTGGCCGACCAGTTCGTGAAGTTCGTCGTCACCTATCCGCTGGCGCTGCGCTCGCGGGGGGACGAGGGGATCACGATCCTGCCGATCTTCAACCTGCGCTGGCTGGAGAACCGGGGCGTGTCCATGGGCCTGTTCCACGCGGGCAGCGGCCTGATGCGCTGGGCGCTGGTGGCGATGACGAGCGCCATCGCGCTGTTCGTCGCGGTCTGGCTGTGGCGGGAAAAGGCGCGGCAGGACGTGGTCGGTCTCGGCCTCATCCTGGGCGGCGCGCTCGGCAACATCCTGGATCGCGCGCGCCTCGGCTTTGTCGTCGACTATGCCGACCTGCATTTCGGCAACTGGCGGCCTTTCCTCATCTTCAATCTCGCCGACGCGGCGATCACCATCGGCGTGCTGATCCTGCTTGCACGGGCGCTGCTGCTGCGCGAGAAGACGGTAAAGACGGAGACCTGACACCAATGCGTATTTCCCTCACCGCCACCGGCCTGCTCGGGCTGACCCTGGTTCTGTCCGGTTGCGGATCGTCGGGCCTGTTCAACCGTCAGCGGCCGGACGAATTCGCCGTCGCGCGGCAGGCGCCGCTGGTGATCCCGCCCGATTTCGCGCTGGTGCCGCCCGCACCGGGCGCCGCGCCGGTGGCGAACGCGGAAACCAGCCGTCAGGCGATGGAGGCAATGTTCGGCGGCCCGGTCGCGCGCAGTTCCTCCGAAAGCGGCCTGCTGCGTTCGGCCGGACGTGACGGGGCAGCCCCGGGCGTCCGCTCCGACGCCGGCGATCCGGGCACGAACGTCGTCGACAAGGGCGCCACCACCCGCGACATCATCGCCGCGCCCGAAGGCGACGGCCAGAACGCCCGCGCCTCGGCGCAGTAAGACTTCAGGCCGGTTGAGGAGGCAGAGGGGATGCCCGTTCAGGGCTCCTCCTCCTCCAGCCAGCAGCCGCGCGCCGTTTCGATCGCATCGCGTTTCAACGCCTAATATGGCGCGTTCATTTGTCTGGCGGCCGTCCGTCGGCTGATAGGTCGCGTCTCGCCCATCTGGACGATCCGCCGCCCCTTGTCGTCAGGCCCGCGCTTCCGCGTTCACGCTGTTGTGGCGCAGGGCCGCGAGCACCGTGTCGACGATCGCCGCCGCGTCCAGCCGGGCGTCGGCATATTGCTTCTCCGGCTTGTCCTGATCCTGGAAGATGTCGGGCAGGCGCATGGTCCGCAGTTTCAGGCCGTTGTCGATCAGGCCATGATCGCTCGCGAGCGTCAGCACATGCGCGCCCAGCCCGCCCACGGCGCCTTCCTCGACGGTCACGGCGACCTCATGGGTGGTGAGCAGGCGCCGGATCAGTGCCTCGTCCAGCGGCTTGGCGAAGCGCAGGTCGGCGACGGTCGTCGACAGGCCACGGGCGTCGAGCGCATCGGCGGCCTTCAGCGCTTCCTCCAGCCGCGTGCCGAGCGACAGGATCGCGACCTTCTTGCCCTCGCGCACGATGCGGCCCTTGCCGATCTCCAGCCGCTCGGGCGTTGCGGGCAGCGGGACGCCGGTGCCGTTGCCGCGCGGATAGCGCACGGCGATGGGGCTGCTGTCGTGGACGGCGCAGGTGTGGACCATGTGGACCAGTTCCGCCTCGTCGGCGGCGGCCATCACCACGAAATTGGGCAGGGTGGCGAGATAGGCGATGTCAAAGCTGCCCGCATGGGTGCTGCCGTCGGCGCCGACCAGCCCCGCGCGGTCGATACCGAAGCGCACGGGCAGGTTCTGGATCGCCACGTCGTGCACGACCTGATCATAGGCGCGCTGGAGGAATGTCGAGTAGATCGCGCAGAACGGGCGCATGCCCTGCGCGGCGAGGCCGGCGGCGAAGGTCACCGCATGCTGTTCGGCAATGCCCACGTCGAACGTGCGATCAGGGAACGCCTGCTGGAACTTGTCGAGGCCGGTGCCGGACGGCATCGCGGCGGTGATCGCACAGACCCGCGGGTCGCGCTGCCCCTCGGCGATCAGCGCGGCGGCGAAGACGCTGGTGTAGCTCGGCGGTCCCGGCGGGGCCTTCGCCTGCGCGCCGGTGATCACGTCGAACTTCTGCACGCCGTGATATTTGTCCGCCGCCGCCTCGGCCGGGGCATAGCCCTTGCCCTTCTTCGTGACGACATGGATCAGGCACGGCCCCTCGGCCGCATCGCGGACATTCTCCAGCACCGGGATCAGCTGGTCGAGATTGTGGCCGTCGATCGGCCCGACATAATAGAAGCCCAGTTCCTCGAACAGGGTGCCGCCCATCGCCATGCCGCGCGCATATTCGTCCGTGCGCTTGGCCGCCTTATGCAGCGGTCCGGGCAGCCTGCGGGCCAGGCGCTTGAGCACGTCGCGCACCGACAGGAACTCGCGGCTGGACACGATCCGTGCGAGATAGGAGGACAGGCCGCCGACCGGCGGGGCGATCGACATGTCGTTGTCGTTCAGGATGACGACCAGCCGGTTGCCCGCGTCCGCCGCGTTGTTCATCGCCTCATAGGCCATGCCTGCCGACATTGCGCCGTCGCCGATCACGGCGATCGCCTTGCCCGGCTGACCCGCCATCTTGTTGGCGATGGCAAAGCCCAGAGCGGCGCTGATCGATGTCGAGCTGTGCGCTGCGCCGAACGGATCATATTCGCTTTCGGCGCGCTTCGTGAAGCCGGACAGGCCGCCGCCCTGGCGCAGGGTGCGGATGCGGTCGCGTCGGCCGGTCAGGATCTTGTGCGGATAACATTGATGCCCGACGTCCCAGATCAGCCGGTCGTTGGGCGTGTCGAACACATAGTGGATCGCGGTCGTCAGCTCCACGACGCCAAGGCCGGAACCCAGATGACCGCCGGTCACGCCGACGGCGGAGATCGTTTCCTGCCGCAGTTCGTCGGCGAGCTGGCGAAGCTGTGCGGGCTGCAGCCGACGCAGGTCGGCGGGCGTATCCACCTGATCGAGCAACGGCGTATGCGGGCGATCGTTCATGAAACTGGCGTGGTCCTTCGGAGCTTGGGTCTGGGCGTCATGCGCACTTGGCGCAGGTGCCCAGCACCTCGATCACCGGACGTTCGGGCGTGAACCCTTCATGCGCCGCCATCTGCCGCACGTCGCCGGTCAGGGCGTCGTCGTCGACATGGGTCGCTTCCCCGCACTGGCGGCATACCAGGAAGATGCAGTCGTGCAGGCAGCCCGGATGGGCATTGGCGACATAGGCGTTGGCGCTTTCCACCCGCATCGCAAGGTTGCTCGACACGAACAGGTCGAGGATGCGGTAGACGCTGTTGGGCGCGACTCGCTTGCCGCGCGCCTTCGACACGCTGTCGGCGATGTCATAGGCGGAGGCGGGCTTCTCCTCCGATGCGAGCGCGTCGAAAATCGCCGCCCGCATCGGCGTCCATTGCTCGCCCTTGCGTTCCAGCGTCGACTTCGCGGCGTCGGCGAGGGAGCGCCCTGACGGCTCATGATGATGGTGCTGCGCCATCCTGCCTATCTATGCCTGCCCGGCACGAGGGGCAAGAGGAAGACGGTCCCTCTCCGGCACGATCGCTCATGTGAGCGCGGCGCCCTCCGGCGCCTGTGCGTCGCCCGTATCGGCGAGCAGGCCCTCGCGCTTCGCCACGATCGTCGCGACCAACACCTGACCCGCGACGTTCACCGCCGTCCGTCCCATGTCGAGTATGGGGTCGATGGCCAGCAGCAGCCCGGCGCCTTCCAGCGGCAGGCCCAGCGTGGTGAGCGTCAGCGTCAGCATCACGATCGCGCCGGTCAGGCCCGCCGTCGCCGCAGATCCGATGACGGAGACGACAATGATCAGCAGATAGTCGACCGGCTGGAGCGCGATGCCGTAGAAGCCCGCGACGAAGATTGCCGCGATCGCCGGATAGATGGAGGCGCAGCCGTCCATCTTCGTCGTCGAGGCGAGCGGGATGGCGAAGGCGGCATATCCGCGCTCGACCCCCATTCGCTCCGTGACGGCCTCCGTCACGGGCAGGGTGCCGACCGAGGACCGCGAGACGAAGCCCAGCTGGATCGCGGGCCAGGCCACGGAAAAGAAGCGGGCCGGGCTGATGCCGTTCAGCACCAGCAGCAGCGGGTAGATGCCCAGCAGGATGATCGCGAGGCCGAGATAGACGGCGCCTGCGAAGCTGCCGAGCTGCGCGAGCGCGGGCCAGCCATAGGTTGCGACGGCGGTGCCGATCAGGCCTGCGGACCCGATCGGGGTCAGGCGGATGATCCAGCCCAGGACGGCGCGGATCACCGCCAGCAGGGAGCGGACGAACGCGAGGAACGGTTCGGCCCGGTCGCCGACCTTCAGTGTCGCGAGGCCGGTGACGATGGAGATGACCAGCAGTTGCAGCACGTTGAAGCCCAGCGTCGTCGTGGCCTTGCCATCGTCGCCGATCTTCGTCGTGCCGGTCAGTCCCAGCGCATTCTCCGGCACCAGCCCCTTGAGAAAATCGATCCAGGTGCCGACCGAACTGACGTGCCCCTCCGCCAGCGCCGTACCGCGCAGGCCCGCGCCCGGCTGGATCGCGAGGCCGACGGTCAGGCCGACGACCACGGCGATCAGGGCGGTGATCGCGAACCACAGCAATGTCTGCCCGGCGAGGCGGGCGGCGTTGTCGAGCGCGCGCAGGTTGGCGATGCTGGCGACGATCGCCGCGAACACCAGCGGCGCGACGACCGCCTTCAGCATCTGGACGAAGATCGTGCCGAGAGTCTTCAGCGTTTGCGCCAGCCAGTTGAGTTCGCCGTCCGGCCCGGCGCCGATGGCGCGCGCGACAAAGCCGAGCGCGAGCCCGGCAATCATACCGGCCAGCACCTGAAAACCGAAACTCCTGTAATAAACAGGCATGACGCGACCCCTTGGTTCGAACGCAACCGGATGCAGCGCGCTCGCATGGCGGAGCGCTATGTGGGTAGGGGAACGCCCCGCGTCGTGGAAAGATTTCTAGGCGGGGTGATAGTGCAGGTTCAAGGGGGATTGCGCATGTCTGCGTCTTGCCCGGCCGCCTCGTGAGGCATAATCTGTGACAGGAAAGGACGATTGCACATGACCAGGGCCTATGATGCGCTGATCATCGGTGCCGGTCACAACGGGCTCGTCTGCGCCTTCTACCTCGCCCGTGCGGGCCTGAAGGTCCGCATTCTGGAACGGCGTGCGGTCGTCGGCGGCGCCGCCGTGACGGAGGGGTTCCATCCCGGCTTCCGCAATTCCGTCGCCAGCTACACCGTCAGCCTGCTTCAGCCCAAGGTGATCCGGGACATGCGCCTTGCCGATCACGGCTACCGGGTGATCGAGCGGCCCTTCTCCAACTTCCTGCCGCAGGACGATGGTGACTTTCTGCGTCTGGGCGGGGGCCTGCAACGCACGCAGGCCGAGTTCCGCCGGTTCTCGGTCAAGGATTCGCGGACGTTGCCTTCCTATTACGACTCGCTGGAGACGGTGGCGGGGATCCTGCGGCATCTCGCGCTGAAGGCCCCGCCCAATGCGGGGGAGGGCGTCCGTACGCTGCTCGACGGGCTGTTGCAGGGACGGGCGCTTTCCCGCCTGACGATCGAGCAGCAACGCGACGTGCTCGACCTGTTCACGAAGTCCGCCCGTGCCGTGCTCGACGGCTGGTTCGAAAGCGAGGCGATCAAGGCGGCGTTTGGCTTCGACGCGGTGGTCGGCAACTATGCGTCGCCCGATGCGCCGGGCAGCGCCTATGTCCTCCTCCATCACGTCTTCGGCGAGGTGAACGGGAAAAAGGGGGCATGGGGCCACGTGATCGGCGGCATGGGCACGATCACCCGGATCATGGCCGACGCCGTGACGGCCATGGGTGTCGAGATCAGCCTGGAAAGCCCGGTCGAGCGCGTATTGGTCGACGGTGACGGGGTCGGCGGGGTCCGGCTTGCCTCGGGCCGGGAGATCGCCGCGACGCGCGTGATCGCCAATGTCGGACCCAGGCTGCTGTACGAACGGATGATGGCGCCGTCGGACCTGCCGCCCGACTTCCTGAAGCGTATCCGGGCCTTTCGCACCGGATCGGGCACGTTCCGGATGAACGTCGCGCTGTCGCAGCTGCCGCGCTTTGCCTGCCATCCCGAACCGGGCGAGCATCACCGGTCCGGCATCATCCTCGCGCCGACGCTTGACTATATGGATCGCGCCTTCACGGACGCGCGGGAACATGGCTGGTCACGCCGGCCGATCGTGGAAATGCTGATCCCCTCGACCATCGACGACAGCCTCGCGCCGGCGGGCGCGCATGTTGCGAGCCTGTTCTGCCAGCAGTTCGCGCCGGTCCTGCCCGACGGACGTGACTGGGACGAGGAGGAGGGCGCGGCCGCCGAAGCGATCATCGATACGGTGGAGCGCTACGCTCCGGGTTTTCGCGCGTCGATCATCGCGCAGAGCCGCCTCAGTCCGAAGGGGCTGGAGCGCACTTTCGGACTGGTGGGCGGCGACATCATGCACGGCAATATGAGCATCGACCAGTTGTGGGCGGCGCGGCCCGTGCTGGGCCACGGCAGCTACAGGGGCCCTGTGGCGGGTCTCTATATGTGCGGCGCGGGCACCCATCCGGGGGGCGGCGTAACCGGCGCGCCCGGCCACAACGCCGCCCGTGCCGTGCTGCATGACGGCAGCATATTCGGACGGCTTCGGGGCAAATAGTGCGGCGTTTTTGCCACGCCTTCCGCCGCTATCGCTGCATTGCACCATTTTGGCGCTAACCGCCGTCGACACCGCATCCTCCACGCTTATGTCGCGTTTGTAGTGGGGAAAGGTTTCTGGATGATGGTGAAAATGGTACGGATCACACTTCTGTTCGCAGCCATGACGGCGGTGTCCGCCTGCAACAACAGGAGCCGCCTGACAGGGGCCGAGGACGGCGCCGCGCCACTCAACAACCAGATGTCGAGCCAGGGCCGGTAAACGGCGCGTCGCCCCGCACCGGTCAGGCTCTGGTCCGACAGGCGTCACGCGCGTATATTGGTGCAATGACACACCCTTCAGATACGCTGCTCTCGTTGCTCGAACCGGTGCTGGGTGCCGGGGCCCGCGGCGCGATCACCGACCTCGATCTGCCTGAGATTCATGCGGGCGCGGATGCTGGTGACGGGATCAGCCGGGCGGCGTTCGCGATCGCCCTTTCGGTCGCGCTGCACCACGACCTTCTGAACCGCGTGCCGACCGGTGCCGCCTATGTCGCGGACTGCCGCGCGGCGGGCAGGCCGATCCTTCTCGATCACGGCGCGCTGCGTACGATCGCGCTGCCCGATGGTGCCCCGACCGGGGCGATCCCGGCGGGAATCGGCGCGTTCACGCGTATCCTCGATCCGCTGGGGTATGCGATCGTCGATACCTATCCGCTCGACCGGTTGCGCATGACCGGCTACGCGTTCTGCCATCGCGACGATCCGGAAGGGATCGCGCAATATTTTGTCAGCGAACTGCATGTCGACCGGTTCGACGACGCGTTCGCCGCTGCTGCTGCGCGGGTTTTCGCGGGCACGGTCGATGTACTGGACGATATCGCGCGGCGGGCGCTCGATGGGTTCGCGCGCGATGGCCGGGTGTCGCTCGACCTTGCCCGCGCGGCGCTGCCCGTCATCGTGCGCGCGTTCGACCGGCATCATCCCGTGCCCGGGCTTGAGGACTACGGGATATTGAAGGCGGCAAGCGCCGAGGCGGCGTGGATCGCGACGGAGGGCAACGCCTTCAACCACGGCACAGACCGGGTCGATGATGTCGAGGCTGTGGCCGATGCCCAGCGCGCCGCAGGCCGGTCGATGAAGGACCGGGTCGAGGTGTCCGGCAGCGGCCGGGTGCGGCAGACTGCCTGCCGCGCCGACTGGGTCGAACGGCCGTTCCGAGATGCGGAGGGGCGGGATGTCACCATGTCGGTTCCGGGCTCCTTCTACGAGTTTATCAGCCGCGATCCCGATCCCGCGACCGGCAGGCTCGACCTGCGTTTCGACAGCGGCAACGCGCAGGGCATCTTCAAGATGACCGAAGCGCTCGACGCCTGACCAGCCCCGACGCGTCTGGGTCGAAATGCTCAGGTGACAGCCTGTCCACGGCGCGCTAAGCCCCGGACCATGCTGGGGGCAATGCGGCAGAGAGGACGGATGAGGGCGCTGTGCGCGGCATTGGTCGTGCTCGTCCTCGCCATGCGCGTCCTCGTGCCCTCCGGCTTCATGCCGATGCAGACGGCGCGGGGTGTCGTCATCACCCTGTGTACCGGGCAGGGCGCCGTCAGCGTCATCGTCGATCGCGACAAGGCGCCGGGCGCGCCGCAGCAGCCCAAGAGCCAGCCGGGCGAACATTGCGCCTTTGCGGGCGGCGGCAGCGTGCCGCTGCTCACTCAGGCTGCGTTGAGCGCGGCGTTACCGGCATGGATAGTGGCGACCGGGCCGATCGCCTTCGCGTTGCGGACAGGATGGATCGCCCGGCTCGCCGCGCCGCCGCCGCCCTCGCTCGGACCGCCCGCCGCCGCCTGACCGGCGGCCGCTCCCCTACATTCGGAACCGTCCGCCTTCGCCGCTCCGTCCGGCACGGAGCGCATATGCCTGCGCCTTTTCCGGCCGCGCAGGCGCGGTTGTCCGAAGGTATCATCATGTCCCGTTTTACACGCGCCCTGTCCGGCGCCTCCCTTTCCGTCCTGACATCCCTCGTCCTGTCGCCGTCCGTGCAGGCTCAGCAGGCCGGTCCTGCCGATGAGGCGGGTGCCGATCCCATCATCGTCGTCGGCCAGCAAACGGTGCCGATGACCATCGCGCCGCGCGGGCTCTCGGTCAGCCTGGGCGACGAGCAGTTCGCCGGTGTCGCCGCGATCAACGTCGAGGATCTGATGAAATATGCGCCTAACTTCTTCGTGCGCAGCCGCTTCGTGGGCGACAACAATGGTGTGCCCGGCTTTCGCGGCACCCATTCGGCGCAGTCGGCCCGGGCGCTGGTGATGGTCGACGGCTTCGTCGTTTCGAATTTCCTCGGCAATTCCTTTGCCTTCCCGCCGGCCTGGGGCATGGTTTCGCCACGCGAGGTGGGACAGTTCGACATCGTCTATGGCCCCTATTCGGCGCGCTATTCGGGCAATGCGATGGGCGGCATCGTGAACATCACGACCCGGGCGCCGGAACGGACGGAGCTGTTCGGATCGGCGCAGACCTTCGTTCAGTCCTACGACCAGTACGGCACCCATGACGACTATTGGGGCGGAGCGGTCGACGGCGGCTTTGCCCTGAAGCAGAAGGACGGGCCGTTCTCGCTCCGCGTCTCGGCCCGGCGGCTGCGCAACCGCGCGCAGCCCCAGCAATTCTATCAGCTCGCCTATGCCGGGGCCGCGACCTATGCGAACCCGTCCGCCGGTACGCCGGTCACCGGCGCTATCGGCGATACCGGCTTCGCGCCCGTCGCCACGGCGCAGTGCCCGGCCGATCCCGCCGCGCGCACCGATCCGGCCGCCTGCATCCGCCTGCCGGTCGTCGGCGACTATTCGGCGGTCGATACCCGGCAGGACCAGGTGCGGGGGCAACTCCGCTTCGAGAGCAGCGACCTGCATGTCGAGGCGCTGTTCGCCTATTGGTGGAACGTCGAGCGTACGCTGGCGCCGCGCACCTATCTGCGCGATGCCGAAGGCAATCCGTTCTATGGATCGGCCACAGCGGGCGGTCTCGTCAGTATTGATGGTCACAGCTATGCCCTCAATCCCGCCTCCACCTTCAACTGGGGGATCGCGCGCAAGAACGAATGGCTGGCGGGTCTGAAGGTGGAGGCGCCGCTGCTCGGCTTCGATACCCGACTCGCCGTGTCCACGCTGCGCTTCGCCCGGCAGGACGCGCTCCAGTCGAACGGCTATGCCGCCGGGCGCGACAACGGGACGGGGCAATTGACCCGGCAGGGGCCGACCGGATGGTACACCGGCGACCTCCTCGCCACGCGGACGATCGGCGCCCATGCGCTTGCCTGGGGGGTGTCGGGCAACCGCTATGACACCGACCGGACCGTCTACGGCACGACGGCCTGGCGCAACGCCACCGGCCGGACCTTCCGCAACCGCACCTTCGGACGGACCCGCCTCATCGGTGCGTTTTTGGAGGACGAGATCGCTGTGACGCCATCGATCGGCGTCACGGCCGGGCTGCGCTTTGAAAGCTGGCGGGCCTTTGGTGGCGGCCTCACGGCCCGCGCGACCAGCAGCGCGCAGACCGGCGCACCGGTGACGCAACTCTATGCCGACCGGACCGACACCGCATGGAGCCCGAAGCTTGCCACGCGCGTCATGCTGGCACCCGGCTGGACCACCGAACTGAGCCTGGCGACCGCCACCCGCTTCCCGACCGTGGGCGAATTGTTTCAGGGGTCGCTGAATGGCGATGGCAGCTTCAATATCAACAGCTTCGATCCCAATCTGAAGCCAGAGCGGAGCCGCGACGCAAACCTGCTGCTGCGCCATGCCATGGGCCGCGTCACCGTGACGGGCAGCCTGTTCTACCAGCGGGTCGAGAATGCGATCTTCAGCTATATCGGTTTCAACCAGAACAATGTGTCGACCAGCAGCTTCAAGAATATCGACCGTACCCGCCAACACGGCGCGGAACTGATCGTAGAGAGTCGCGACTGGCCGATCGAGGGGCTGGCGATGGAGGCGAACGCGGCATGGATCGATGCGATCACCGTGCGCAACGCCGCCGATCCGGCATCGCAGGGTGTGTCCTTCCCCCGCATCCCGCGATGGCGCCTCAACGGATCGCTGCGCTACACGATCGCGCCGGGGCTGCTCTCGTCGATCGGCGTGCGCTATGCCAGCCGCCCGAACAGCGACATCGACGGCTATCAGCGCGGCGATACCTACGGCTACACGTCGGAACTGTTCGCGCTCGACGCGAAGCTGGAAAAGCGCTTCGCGGGCGGGCTTCGCCTCGCGGTCGCCGTCACCAACCTGACCAATGACAAGGCGTGGGTGTTCCACCCCTATCCGCAGCGCAGCGTCCTCATCGAGGCGGGGTGGTCGCTGTGAGTGAGGAACGGCTCTATCGCACGATCTGGCGCTGGCATTTCTATGCCGGTTTGTTCTGCGTGCCCTTCGTTCTGTGGCTGTCGGTGACGGGTGGCATCTATCTGTTCCGCCCGCAGATCGAGGCGTGGCTCGACCGGCCCTATGCGAACCTTGCTTACTCCGGGCCGCTCGCCAGCCCGTCGGATCAGGCGCGCGCCGCCGTGGCCGCCGTACCCGGATCGGCGCTGCATCGCTTCATCCTGCCCGATCGCGTGGACCAGGCGACGCAGGTCGTCGTCGGTGTGGGCGTGCGGGAAACGCGGGTCTACGTCCATCCGCAGACGCTGGCGATCCTGCGTCGCGTGGGGGAGGAGGCGCGTCCTATGCGGATTGTCTTCCGCCTGCACGGGGAACTGCTGAGCGGCGCATTCGGCTCGATGCTCGTCGAGCTGGCGGCGAGCTGGACGATCATCATGCTGCTGACCGGCCTGTTCCTGTGGTGGCCGCGCGGTGGCGCGGGCTTTGCGGGCACGCTCTATCCCCGGCTGCGGCGGGGCAGGGCGGCGTTCTGGCGGGACATGCACGCCGTCACCGGGGTCTGGGTCTCGTTGCTCGCCCTGTTCCTGATCCTGAGCGGCCTGCCCTGGGCGAACAACTGGGGCAGCTACCTGAAGGCGGTGCGTTCGGTCGGCGCGGTCGAGGCGCCCCGGCAGGACTGGTCGGCGGGCAGCGCTGCCGACGCGCGGGACAGGGCAAAGTTCGATCGGGCGACGCGCGCGATGGCAGGCGCCCATGCCGAGCATGGCGGGATGACGATGGTGCACGTCAGCGGCCCGCTCGGTCCGCTGGACCGGCTCGTCCCCGCCGCGCAGGCGCTCAATCTCGCCGGACCGGTGGAGATCAGCCCGCCGACCGCGCCTGGCGGCGGCTGGCCGGTCAAGTCGACCGCCGCCAACCGTCCGCTCCGCACCGATATCGTGATGGACGGTCGCACGGGCGCCATCCTCTCTCGCAAGGATTTTGGCGAGCGGCCATTGATCGATCGCATCGTCGGTGTCGGTGTGGCCGCGCATGAGGGCGTGCTGTTCGGCCTTGCCAACCAGTTGCTCGGGCTGCTGACGGTCACGGGACTGGCACTGCTTGCCCTGTCCAGCGTCGTATTGTGGTGGCGCAGGCGGCCGGACGGCGCACTCGGGGCGCCGGTGCCGCAGGGGGTGATCCGGCACAGTTGGGCGCTGGTCGGGCTGGTCGTCGCCCTCGGCTTCGTGGTGCCGCTGTTCGGCCTCAGCCTCGGCCTTGTCGTCCTTGCCGAGCGCCTGCTGCTCCGCCGCTTCGATGGTCCCGCGCGCTGGCTGGGCCTGCGGACTGCATGACCCCTTTGGACGACGTGACTATTTGCGCGATCTGTGGAGAATGCGGGCGTAACGATCGTTGGGTCGGGGACACTGACGAAAACAGGATGGAGGACGCTGCGCATGGCTACCCTGGGATCGACGCCCATCTATGATGCGGTTTCGCGCTGGCTGCACTGGATCATCGCGGTGCTGGTCATCGGCAACATCATCGGCGGTCTGTTTCACGACGCGCTTGGCAAGATGTTTCCCGTGATGCGGGTGCACAAGGCGGTGGGCATCACCGTCCTCGCGTTGACGCTGGTGCGGATCGGCTGGCGGTTCGCCCATCCCCTGCTCCCGTTACCGCAGGAGATGCCGGGCTGGGAGAAGCTTGCAGCGCGCCTCAGCCACGGCCTGTTCTACGTGCTGCTTATCGCCGTGCCGCTGACCGGCTGGATCATGGTTTCGGCCGGAGATCGGCCGCTCAACTGGTTCGGCCTGTTCGACATTCCCAAGTTCGGCGTGGCGAAGGGGGATGCGATCGTCGGTGCGTCCCGGGCCGGACATGAAGTCCTTGGCATCACCTTCGCGGCGCTGGCACTGCTGCACATCGCGGCTGCCTTGCGCCATCATTTCGTGTTGCGCGACGGTATCCTGCGCCGGATGCTGGGCTGACGCCCGATCAGACCCGGTTTACGGGATAGCCGGCCCAGTTCTTGATCGAGCGGATCGCGAAGCTCGATCGCATCGCCGACACGCCGGGCAGCCGTGCCAGGCAATTGCGGTGGATGCTGTCGAAATGGCGCAGGTCGTTCGCGCATATCCGCAGGATATAGTCGGCGTTTCCCGACATCAGGTGGCATTCCAGTATGTCGTCGAATGTCGCGACCGCCGCCTCGAACCGGTCCATGGCTTCCCGGCTCTGGCTGGTCAGCGAGATTTCGACGAAGGCATTGATGCCGATGCCCAGCTTCTCGGGGTCCAGCCGGGCCGCATAGTTGCGGATGATGCCCTGCTCCTCCAGCGCGCGGACCCGGCGATGGCAGGCGGAGGTGGAAAGGCCGGCTTTCTCGGCGAGGTCGGCGATCGAGCGACTCGAATCCGCCTGCAGCAGCTGAAGAAGGGTGATGTCGGCGCGCGTCGGGAGAATATTTCGTTCGTTTGCCATACCGCGGGATAGCATCCCGATTTCGCTCGTTGAAGCTATAAAGATTGGCCGGACCATCCCATGCGGCCGGGATATGTTCCGCCAGTCACAGGCGGAATGGGGTAAGCGCAATGATCGTTGGCACAGTCAGGGAAATCAAGAATCACGAATATCGCGTCGGTCTGACGCCCGAAAGCGTGCACGAGCTTTCAAGTCACGGGCATCGGGTGCTCGTCGAAACCGGTGCGGGCGACGGCATCGGCGCGCATGACGACCAGTACCGGCGGGCGGGGGCGGAGATCGTCTCCACCGCCGCAGAGGTGTTCGCCACCGCCGAGATGGTGGTGAAGGTCAAGGAGCCCCAGCCGGTCGAGCGCGCGATGCTGCGTCCCGGTCAGATCCTCTACACCTACCTCCACCTTGCCCCCGATCCGGAGCAGACCCGCGACCTCATCGCCAGCGGCGCGGTCTGCATCGCCTATGAGACGGTAACGGATGCATCCGGCGGGCTTCCGCTGCTGAAGCCGATGAGCCAGGTCGCGGGCCGCATGTCCATTCAGGCGGGCGCCACCGCATTGGAGAAGGCGCATGGCGGTCGCGGCGTGCTGCTGGGCGGCGTGCCGGGCGTCCTGCCGGCGAAGGTCGCGATCATCGGCGGCGGCGTCGTCGGCTTCAACGCGGCGCAGATGGCGGCGGGCCTTGGCGCCGACGTCACGATCCTCGACCGTTCGCCCGAGGTGCTGGAGCGTCTGGGCACCTATTTCGAGGCGCGGGCCAAGACCCGTTTCTCCAATCGCGCGAACCTTGCCGAATGCGTGGCGGAGGCGGATCTGGTCATCGGCGCCGTGTTGATTCCGGGCGCCGCCGCGCCCAAGCTGGTCACGGCCGATATGCTCAAGACGATGAAGAAGGGTGCGGTGCTGGTCGACGTCGCGATCGATCAGGGCGGCTGTTTCGAGACGAGCCATGCCACGACCCATGCCGAGCCGACCTATGTCGTCGAGGGTATCGTCCATTACTGCGTCGCCAACATGCCCGGCGCGGTCGCCCGCACCAGCACCTATGCGCTGAACAACGTCACCCTGCCGCACGCGCTGCGCATCGCGGACCTGGGGTGGAAGGACGCGCTGCGCGCCGACCCGCATCTGCGCGCGGGCCTCAATGTCTGGAACGGCAAGGTGACCTACGAAGCCGTCGCCCGCGACCTCGATCTCCCTTATGTCCCGGCGGAGCAGGCTATCGCCTAGATATACCGGCGCCCAGATACACAGGCGCCCAGATAACCGGACGGCGAAGGGCCGTCCTCAGGGTTTGGAAGCCGGTGCCTTGACGCCGGCTTCCCGGCCCAGTTCGTCCCAGCGCGGCCGGTCGAGATAGGTGTCGAGCTGCCCCATATAGGCGTTGGTCGACTCCTCCCGCATCAGGTCACTCATGGCGATCTGGCCCAGGGTGCCGAATGCATTCTGGATGGCCCCCGCGCCCTCATATTTGATGGCGTCGATCGTTTGCTTGCGGCAATCTTCAAGGATCAGCCGCTGCATCAGTCCGGCAGCATCCTTGCTCAGCGTTTCCGACTGCTGCTGCAATACCTTCGCCATGTCCCTGATCTTGGGGTTGCTCGCCATGGCGGCGAATATCCAGCGGAGCAGGGCGTCTCGGTCCTCGGGCTTGGCTGCCGCGACGAGGCACCGGCTGAGATCATCCTGATACAGTCCGGCTTGTGTCGGTGCGGCATGGAGCCCGGCCGTCAGGATGAGTGTCGCGGCGGCGACCCCGTATCCGGTGCGCATCTGTCTGGAATTCCTTTTCATCTGGCGGCTCCCGGCGACGGCGCGCCGGACATAAAAAAGGCCGGACGTTCTAGGCGTCCGGCCCCGATAAGGGAGGAAGGAGCGAAGGGCTCAGGCCTTGCAGCTCTGAGCGCTCTTGCCCGGCACGCTGGCCGTGATCGTGGCGCCCGAACCGGCCACTTCAAAGCCGCCCTCGGCGGTGAAGGGCTTGCCCGCTTCCGCGGCGACCAGCTTCGTCGGCGCGCCGGTCTTCTCGGTGCGCAGGTTCGCGGTCTTGTCGTCGGCCAGGAAGTCGACGAACAGCAGGCTGTTGTCCTTGCAGCGATAGGTGCGGCTGTCCTTCACTGCCGGGGGCAGTTCGACCGGCGCGGCCTGGGCCAGCTTGTCCTTCATGGGATCGGCGGGGCCGCCCACGAGTTCGGGTTCGGATTGACCGCAGGCCGAAAGCAGGATCATCGGCGCGGCGAGGACGAGGGGGATATAAAGTTTCATAGCGAGACTCATATGTGCAATCGCAGCATGGCCAGTCAACGAAAAACTGCTGCTTTGTTCGCCCATGTGTCGCGCGGCAGCATGACATTTCAATGAACAGCGCGGCATGTGCGGATATTGCGGGCCGGATAATGCCCGGCATGCGCGGGGCGCAGGCTTGACCCCGGGCGCGCCGGACGTCAATGCAGGGGCCATGACCGGAGCAAGCGAGTTGGAGGAAGCGGCGGGTGTCGACGAGGGGGCGGATTTCTCCGGCCTGTCGTTCGAGGCTGCGCTGCGTGAACTGGAAACCATCGTCCGGCGCCTGGAAAGCGGCGACGCGCCGCTGGACGAGTCGATCGCGCTCTATGCGCGGGGCGAAAAGCTGCGGGTGCAGTGCATGAAGCGGCTGGAGGATGCGGAGGCTCGCATCCGCAAGCTGACGATCGACGGCAGCGGAGCCGTCACGGGTGCACAGCCCTTCGGCGCAGACTGATCCCGCGCCTTGCTGACGGGAGAGACCAGCGCGGACCTCTTGGCCCAGGCGGCGGCGGGAACATCGCGCGCGATCGACGATCTGTTCGACCGCCTGTTGCAGGTGCCCGATGATCCGCGCGCGCCGGTCTATGAAGCGATGCGGCATGCGGCGATCGGCGGCGGCAAGCGGCTGCGCCCGCTGCTCGTCCGCGCGACCGGCGACCTTTTCAACATATCGGGCGACGCCGTCGTCCGCGTCGGCGCGGCGGTCGAGTGCATCCATGTCTATTCGCTGGTCCATGACGACCTGCCCGCGATGGACAATGACGCCCTGCGGCGTGGCAAGCCGACGGTGCACATCGCCTTCGACGAAGCGACCGCAATCCTGGCGGGCGATTGCCTGCATGACATGGCGTTCGAGATTCTGGCGGACGAGGCGACGCATCCCGATGCCTTTGTCCGCGTCGAGCTGATCCGCGCGCTTGCCCTTGCGAGCGGACCCGCCGGAATGGCGGGTGGGCAGATGATGGATCTGGAGGCGGAGAAGGCAAGCTTCGACCTGCCGACAGTCACCCGGCTGCAACAGCTCAAGACCGGCGCGCTGATCGATTATTGCGTGACGGCCAGCGCCATCATGGCGCGGGTGCCGCCGGAGTCGCGCACCAGCCTGCACGGCTATGCCCGCGATCTCGGCCTTGCCTTCCAGATCGCCGATGATCTTCTGGACGTCGAGGGAGACGCCAGCGTCGCGGGGAAGGCCGTCGGCAAGGACGCTGCGGCGGGCAAGGAAACCTTCGTCTCGCACCTGGGCGTGGAGCGGGCGCGGGCGCAGGCCAGGATGCTGGTGGATCAGGCAAAGGCGCATCTTGCAGGTTTCGGTGAGGAGGCCGCCCTGCTGCGTGCCATCGCCGACTTCGTGATCGAAAGGGACAGGTGACATGGCCGGACCGGCGACTTCTCGGGTGGGGGTCTATCCCGGGACATTCGATCCCGTGACGCTGGGCCACATGGACATCATCCGGCGCGGCGCGCGGCTCGTCGACCGGCTGGTCATCGGCGTCACCACCAATCCGTCGAAATCCCCGATGTTCTCGCTCGACGAGCGGCTGGAGATGGTGAAGCGCGAGTGCGCGACCATCGATACCGACATTCGCGTCGTCGCCTTTGACTCGCTGCTCATGGACTTCGCCGAAAGGGAAGGGGCCAGCATCATCGTGCGCGGCTTGCGTGCGGTCGCCGACTTTGAATATGAGTATCAGATGGCGGGGATGAACCAGCAGATCAACGACCGGGTAGAGACGGTTTTCCTGATGGCCGACGTCTCCCTTCAGCCGATAGCGTCCCGTCTGGTCAAGGAAATCGCCTTGTACGGCGGACCCATCCACAAATTCGTGAGCCCCAGGGTTTGCGAGGACGTGACGGAGCGGGTAGAGCGCATCGGGCGCAAAGGGGCCTGATCGCTCATCGGCGGTTCATCCACCGGTTCCTAGGCGCGACGTATCGCGGGAGACAGTCGAGATCATGACGTTCATTCGGGGCTTCAGCCGGGGCATCAGGCCCGTCATAGCCATTCTCCTGCTGGCGATGGCCCTGATGGCGGCCGTCATGGTCGCTTCGCCCGCCCATGCGCAGGGCGGTGGCGGCGGCGCGGCCGAGGAGCGGAAGAAGGAGGAGTCCTCCGCCAAGGCCGAGGAGAATGTCAAGTTCCTCCGTGCCCAGAACGCGCCGAAGATCCCGCCGGCCAGCCTGCCGCTCGATCCGGAGAACATCTGGGATCTGGACCTGTCGACCGGCGGCCGCGTCCGCATCCAACTCCGCCCGGATGTCGCGCCGAACCATGTCGCGCGGATCAAGGAACTGACGCGTCAGGGTTTCTATAACGGCCTCAAGTTCCACCGCGTCATTGAAGGTTTCATGGCGCAGGGCGGCGATCCGAAGGGTGACGGCACCGGCGGCTCGACGCTGCCGGACCTGAAGCAGGAATTCAACCTGCTGCCCCACCTGCGCGGCAGCGTCTCGATGGCGCGCGCGCAGAGCGAGGACAGCGCGAACAGCCAGTTCTTCATCCTGTTCCTGCCGCGCATGCAGCTCGACAAGAAATACACGGTGTTCGGCCGCGTGATCGAGGGCATCCAGTATGTCGACGCGATCCCGCTGGGTGAGCCGCCCGCGAACCCGGCCGTGATCGTCCAGGCCTCGATCGAGAGCGACGGAAAGCCGGTCCCGGCCGTGCTGGCACCGCCTCCTCCGCCGACCGTCGCCGTGCCGACTGCCGCCGACCTCAATGCGCCGATCGGCAAGAAGCCGGCGCCGGAAAAGAAGAAGTAGCACCGGCCGAACGGCCGGAGCCCCCGCGATGCGCGTCGACCTTTTCGATTTCGACCTGCCGCCGGAGCGTATAGCGCTTCGGCCCGCCGTCCCGCGCGATGCGGCGCGGATGCTGGTCGTGGGCGGCGGGGATACGCCGCTGGAGGATAGAGGGGTCCGCGATCTGGCGGCGATGCTGCGGCCGGGCGATTGCCTCGTGTTCAACGACACCCGCGTCATTCCTGCCCAGCTGGAGGGGCAACGCGGCGAGGCGCGTGTCGGCGCGACCCTGCACAAGCGTACCGGCTTGCGGACATGGCAGGCGTTCCTGCGCAATGCCAAGCGGGTGCGGGCGGGCGACCGGATCGATTTCGGCGCAGGCGTCACCGCGATCGCGGGGCCGCGCGACGAGGATGGCGGCGTGACCCTGGCCTTCGAGGGGACGGAGCCGGTCGAACTGCTGCTGGAGCGGGCGGGGCGGATGCCATTGCCGCCCTATATCGCCAGCAAGCGGCCAACCGACGAGCAGGACCGCTCCGATTACCAGACGCTGTTCGCGGCAAAGGACGGGGCGGTCGCCGCGCCCACCGCCGCGCTGCATTTCACGCCCGGCCTGATGGACGCGCTGGCGGCGGCGGGCATCGGGTCGGAAACGCTGACGCTCCATGTCGGGGCGGGTACGTTCCTTCCCGTGAAGGCCGACGACACCGACGATCATCGCATGCACGCCGAATGGGGCAGGATCGATGCCGCCACCGCCGATCGCCTGAACGCGGCGCGCGCGGCGGGCGGCCGCCTGATCGCGGTCGGCACCACCAGCCTGCGCCTGCTGGAAAGCGCGGCGGGTGAGGACGGCATCATTCGCCCGTTCGAGGACGAGACCCGCATCTTCATCACCCCGGGTTACCGCTTCCGCGCAGTCGACGGCCTGATGACCAACTTCCACTTGCCGAAATCGACGTTGTTCATGCTCGTATCGGCCCTGATGGGCACGGAGCGTATGAAAGCCGCTTACGCCCATGCCATTGAAAATGGCTACCGCTTCTATTCTTACGGGGACAGTTCGCTGCTTCTGCCGTGAGAGTGGTTTTGCTTCGGTGGTTCGTGGACTTCCTTCTCTAGCCAGCTTTCAGATGGGTTTTTGGTGGGTGCCTTATAGGGTGCGCTCCTGGAGGCTACGCATCGTCTTGCATCAACAATAGGCCGATTGCGGAACGTCGCGTTTGGAAAAGCGAGGGACTGTCAGGATTTCCGTGTGTGGCCGGGCATAATGGGCAACAAGGAGTCCCACTATGTCACGACGCAAAGAACCTGCCATACCGAATGAGCTTCT
>QFQF01000040.1 GCA_003248935.1 Sphingobium sp. | reverse complement strand
CATCTGCTCATCCGTCAGCCAATATAGGTCGCTCATGCTCAGTCTCCTCTCGGAGCCTGAATCAGATCGGGGCGCTCAGATCAATGGGTCCTGACCCTAGAGTCCGGCCGGCGAGCCGTCGATATAGCTCTCGAACGCATAGTCGTTGAGGAATTGCCGCCGCCACAGGAAGGCGCGATCGACCTCGGCCAGCCCGGCCTCGTCGCAGGCCTCGGGCCAGGCGGCGACGATGGTCGCCACCTGCGCATTGATGATTGCGCGCGCGTCCGCGTCGCTCAGCAGGAAGGAGGGCGCGGACAGGCGGCAATTCTCAAGGAGGCTGCGTCGGTCCTGTCCGATCACCGCCATCGCCTGATTGACCTCGCGGCCATTCCGAGCCTGCGGGCAGATGTCATAGGCGGGTGTCAGCACCAGTGCCTTGCCGTCCCAGAGCGCCGCGTGATTGCGGGCGTGGTCGTCGGTGTTCCCAACAAGGATATTGAACGTCATGCGCGCGAACAGCTCGCGCAGCGTGTCGCGTGGCTCGGCGAAGCGCGCACGCACGATCTGGGCAAGCTCGACATAGCTCCCATAATGCGCCTGAAGCTCGGTCAGCCCTTGCATCGTCAGCGCGGACACCATCGCCTTGCGCGTCCATCCGCCGTCGATCCTTGTCCGGTCGAAGCGCTGGACGAGGAGGACGTGCTTGCCATTCGCCTCCGCGAGCTCGACCGGCGCGACGGCAATGCCGACGCGTTCGGCAAGGCGCATCGCGATATATTCGGATTTAACCACCGCATAGGTGTCGTTCGAGGCCGAGAATTTGGCGATGAACTTGGTGCCGCCATCTTCGATCAGCGCCTTCGGGCGCGCGCCGCCGATAGAGCTGCCGTGGAACAGCGCCTTCTCCAAGCCCGGCGGGATCGGCACGCCGCGCTCGACATGGCCTGCAGCGTCCTGCAGTTCTTCCAGCGTTGCATTGTCCTGCTCGCGTGGTTCGTAGAGATCGGCCGACCGCTGGAAGTCGAGGGCGCCGATGCGATCGGACCCTGAGTTGAGCATGAAGGTCAGCTCGTCGAAGTCGACATCGTTGGCGGCGTCGCCCTGCAGGCCGGTCAGGCGATTGATGATGACCCGGCGCCCCCAGGCGTCCGGCGCGCCGTCGCGCAGGCAACCGGCCATGTCGAGCGGGAGTTCGGGTGCAATCGTGCCGCGCCTGAGGTCGAGTTCGGGCGAGTAGATCGGGATGGCGTCGTCGCGCCCGAGATAGGATTGGCCATAGGTGAAGACATGTGTGTTGCCGTCGCGCTCAATGCGGCCGGCAACGACCGGGTCGAGCGCACCGGGAAGCCAGATCCACACGAATGCCTCCCTGGCCGCGGGCAGGCCCGCCTGCGCCTCAGAAGTCATCGCGCGGCTCCGATCGCGGACGGCGGATGGACTGGGGCAGCAGGGCCAACCGGTCGTCGACACGCGCGATCTCCGGCGCGAGACGCGATGGCTCGTCCACGAACAACGGCACGCCGAGCAAGGTGGCCGCTTCGAAAACGAGGCCGATCTCGACCTTGGGCTGGCCCTTTTCGATGGATTGAAGCGTGCCGCGCGCGATGCCGATCCTCTCAGCAAGGTCCACTTCCGACATCTTGCGCTGCTTGCGCGCGAGGCGGATTGAGCGGCCGAGCAGCGCCATGGCCTCGCGGGTCGTGCGGGAATAGGTCCGGAGATGCTCTGTCATGGGCGCCTCTTTGATCATTACGATGATCACGAAGGGGGTTCGTGACTACCACAATGGACATCTATTCCTAAAGATCACAAAATTCAACTAATGCCCAGCGCAATAGGCATGAAGGGGCTTCGTGATCAACATAATGGCCAATTGAGAGCCTGACCGCAGCATCTGTGAGGTGAGCGACGGCGAAGGCTGAGAGCAAGACAGGTGTCACAAAACCTCGGACTTGATGCAATCGCGTCCGAGGTTTCGTGACGGCTCCTGCCGGCTGCGGGCGTCCAGCTAACCTTCAAGATGACCACCGCCTTGCTCGACCGCGTTACGCATCATTGCGATATCGTCGAGACCGGCAATGACAGCTGGCGCTTCAAAAACCGCAGTTAGCCGCCACTCTCACCCCATCTTCAAAACCGACTTGCGCTGTGTGCGCCTCCGGCCGGGCTACGCCCGACCTCCGCCGCACACAGCGCAGGGCGCTCCCCACAACCCTCCCCTCAATCCCGGAAAGGGGGTCCCTCTTCACCGTCGCCACCCAAGTCCAGGCTGCCGGCTCGGGCATGCCGTGGGAAGAACCGCTCCAGCAGGTGCTGGAATCCGTACAGGGTCCGGTCGCCAAGATTGTCGCGGTGATCATCATCATCGTCACTGGCCTGACCTTGGCGTTCGGCGAAACGGCGGGCGGGTTCCGCCGGCTGATCCAGATCGTGTTCGGCCTGTCGATCGCCTTCGCCGCGTCTAGCTTCTTCCTGTCCTTCTTCAGCTTCGGCGGCGGAGCGCTGATCTCGTGATCGGGTCCGGCCAGCACATCGATGGATACGAGGTGCCGATCCACGGCTCGCTCGGAAGCCCGCTGCTCCTGGGCGGCGCGCCGCGGGGATTGGCGATCGTCAACGGCACGCTCGCCGCAGCGGTCGGCCTCGGGCTCCAGCAATGGCTGGCCGGCATCCTGCTCTGGGCGGTCGGGCATAGCGTCGCGGTCATGGCCGCGCGCCGCGACCCGAGCTTCGCGCCCGTCCTCCTCCGTCACATCCGCCAGAAGGGCTATTTCGCATGCTGAGCTTGGCGGAATATCGCGACCGCGCCGAACGGCTCGCCGACCATCTGCCCTGGGCTGCGCTGGTCGCGCCCGGCGTCATCCTCAACAAGGACGGCAGCTTCCAGCGCACGCTCGTCTTTCGCGGTCCCGATCTCGAATCCGCGACCGAGGCCGAACTGGTCGGCGCCTGCGCCCGTGCGAACAACGCCCTGCGCCGCTTCGGCAGCGGCTGGGCCATGTTCTTCGATGCCGAGCGACGCGAAGCGCTGGCCTATCCCGACAGCGATTTCCCCGATCCGGCGAGCTGGCTGGTCGATGGCGAGCGCCGCGCGGCCTTCGAGGCGGACGGAACGCATTTCGAGAGCCGCTATCATCTGACGCTGACCTGGCTGCCGCCGGCCGATGCGACCGATCGTGCGGCCAGCTCGCTCATCGAGCGACCCGACGCCGACAAAACGCGTGACTGGGGCGGGGCACTAGCCAGCTTCATCGCCGAGACCGATCGCATGCTCGACTTGCTCGGCGGGTTCATGCCCGACGTCCGCGCGCTCGACGACGACGAGACGCTGACCTTCCTGCACGGCACGATCTCCGATCGCCGGCATCCGGTGATCGCGCCAGAGACGCCGATGTATCTCGACGGCGTGCTCGCCGACACGCCGCTGGTCGGCGGGCTGGAGCCGAAACTCGGCGACCTTAATATCCGGACGCTCACCATCCTCGGCTTCCCAAGCCTCAGCCGACCCGGAATCCTCGATGCGCTCAACCATCAGGACTTCGGCTACCGCTGGGTCACGCGCTTCATCGCGCTCGACAAGACCTTGGCGAACAAGACGCTGACGTCGCTGCGTCGGCAATGGTTCAACAAGCGCAAGTCGATCACCGCGCTGCTGCGCGAGGTACTCTACAACAGCCCGGCGCAATTGCTCGACAGCGATGCCGACAACAAGGTGGTCGATGCCGATCAGGCGCTTCAGGCGCTGGGCGGCGATCATGTGGCGTTCGGCTATCTGACGACCACGATCACGCTGACCGACCGGAGCCGCGCCGCCGTCGAGGACAAGGTCCGCGCGGTCGAGCGGATCGTCAACGGCCTGGGCTTCACCTGCGTCCGCGAAGGCGTGAACGCAGTCGAGGCCTGGCTCTCCTCGCTGCCCGGCCATGTCTATGCCAATGTCCGTCAGCCGCTGGTTCACACTCTGAACCTCGCGCATCTGATGCCGCTGTCGTCGGTCTGGGCCGGGCCGGCACGCAATGCGCATCTTTCCGGCCCGCCGCTGCTGGTCGCCAAGACCGCGGGCTCAACGCCATTCCGGCTCTCCACCCATGTCGGCGACGTCGGCCATATGATGGTGGTCGGGCCGACCGGCGCGGGCAAGTCCGTGCTGCTCAGTCTGATTGCGCTGCAGTTCCGCCGCTATCCGGACAGCCAAGTCTATATCTTCGACAAAGGCAATTCCGCGCGCGCCGCGGTGCTGGCGATGGGCGGCGCCCATCATGCGCTCGGTTCCGCCGAGGCGGACGGGGCGACCCTGGCATTCCAGCCGCTGGCCGGGATCGACGCCGCCGACGAGCGCAGCTGGGCATCGGAATGGATCGCGGCGCTGCTCGGCGCCGAGAATGTGCCGGTCACGCCCGAGGTAAAGGACGCGGTATGGACCGCGCTCGGCAGCCTCGCTTCCGCGCCGCGCGAAGAGCGGACCATGACCGGGCTCGCGCTGCTGCTCCAGTCTAACGCGCTGCGCACGGCGCTCCAGCCTTACACACTCGAAGGCCCTTATGGCCGGCTGCTGGATGCTGCCGAACAGCATCTCGCGCTCGCCGACGTCCAGTGCTTTGAGACGGAGGCGCTGATGGGCCAGTCCGGCGCCGTCGCGCCGGTGCTCACTTATCTGTTCCACCGGCTGGAGGAGCGCTTCGACGGGCGGCCGACGCTGCTGATCCTCGACGAAGCCTGGATCTTCCTCGACCATCCATTGTTCGCTGCGCGCATTCGCGAATGGCTGAAGGTGCTGCGCAAGAAGAATGTCGCGGTGCTGTTCGCGACCCAGAGCCTCGCCGACATCGCCGGTTCGGCGATCGCGCCGGCTATCATCGAAAGCTGCCCGCAGCGCATCCTGCTGCCCAACGACCGCGCTATCGAGCCGCAGGGCCATGACATCTACACGCGGTTCGGGCTCAACGACCGCCAGATCGAGCTGATCGCACGGGCGACCCCGAAGCGGCACTATTACCTCCAGTCCGCGCGCGGCAACCGCCTGTTCGAACTCGGGCTTGGCCCCGTCGCGCTGGCGCTCTGCGGCGCGTCGGATCCTGCCGCCCAAACCACCATCGATGCTGTGCTCGTCGAGCATGGCGCGGACCACTTCGCCGAAGGCTTCCTGCGCGCCCGCGATCTCGCCTGGGCCGCCGACCTCGCTGCCGACTTCCTCGCTCCCCCAACCTCCAGAGAAGGAGAAGACTAATGCGTGCCCCCAATCGCAAAACCATGATCGCCGCGGCGCTGGTCCTCGGTGCCGGCGGATCGCTCACCATGGGCCTGTTGACCGCGTCGACGCCCGCGCAAGCGCAGTTCGGCGGGATCGTGTTCGATCCCAGCAACTACGCTCAGAACATCCTGACTGCCGCGCGGACCCTCCAGACGGTGAACCAGCAGATCCAGCAGCTGCAGAACGAAGCGCAGATGCTGATTAACATGGGCAAAAATCTGTCGCGGATCGACTTCCCGCAGCTCGATGCGATCAGGACCAGGCTCGCCGAGATCGACCGGCTGATGGGCCGCGCCGCTGCGATTGATTTCAAGGTCGACGAACTCGACGACAAGTTCGCCAACCTCTTCCCCAAGGACTTCTCAGCGGCGCTGCGCACCGATGCCCGCGTGCGGGATGCCCGCGGCCGGCTCGATGCCAGCATGGACGCCTTTCGTCAGACGATGACGGTGCAGGCGCAAGTCGTGGAAAATGTCCGCGACGATACGCAAGCGCTGGCGCAAATCGTTGCCAAGAGCCAGGGCGCCGAAGGATCGCTTCAGGCACAGCAGGCGACCAACCAGCTGCTCGCGCTCACCGCCAAGCAGCAGTTCCAGCTCCAGCACATGATGGCGGCGCAGTTCCGCTCCGACAGCATAGAGAAGGCGCGGCAGGCGACGCAGGCAGCCGAAGCGCGCGCCGCCACCAAGAAGTTCCTCGGTTCCGGATCGGCCTACACGCCCGAATAGCCCCCTCGGGCCGCAAGGCCCGATCCGGTCCAGCGGCGGCGGTCTCGCCTCCCGTCGCCGCCGTCGCGGGGCGCGGCCCAGCTCCCCCAGCCGCGTCCCGCGACACCCTTTCCCTCGTCTTGCAGGAAGCCCCGCCGCCGTGTCCGATCTCAATGTCATCGACCGATTTCTGGCCGCCTTCATCGCCTATATCGACAGCGGCTTCGGCCTGCTTGGCCCCGATGTCGGCTTCCTGACCTCGGTCCTGATCGGCATCGACATCACGCTCGCCGGCCTGTTCTGGGCATTGGGCGGCGAAGACAATGTCATCGGCCGGTTCCTCAAGAAGATCCTCTACGTCGGCGCCTTCGCGTTCATTCTGAACAGCTTCTCGACGCTTGCCGACATCATCTTCCGCTCTTTCGCGCAGGCGGGTCTGACGGCTGGCGGCGGCACGCTCACCGCGGCAGATCTGCTCAAGCCGGGCCGTCTCGCCGGGACGGGATTTTCGGCGGCGTGGCCGCTGCTCGAACAGGCGAGCGAGATGGTCGGGTTCACGACCTTCTTCGACAATTTCCTGACGATCATGATCCTGCTGTTCGCCTGGGCGCTGGTGATCGTCGCCTTCTTCATCCTCGCGGTACAGATGTTCGTCTGCATCCTCGAGTTCAAACTCACCAGCCTCGCCGGCTTCATCCTTGTGCCGTTCGCCCTGTGGAACCGCACCAGCTTCCTTGCCGAGCGCGTGCTCGGCAACGTGGTCAGCTCCGGCATCAAGGTGATGGTGCTCGCCGTGATCGTCGGGATCGGCTCCAATTTCTTCACCGAGTTCACCGACGCGCTCCAGGGCCAGGAACCCGATATAGGGCAGGCGATGAGCCTCGTGCTCGCCAGCCTGTCGCTGTTTGGGCTCGGCATCTTCGGCCCGTCGATCGCATCGGGCCTCGTCTCCGGCGCGCCGCAGCTCGGTGCCGGCGCTGCGCTCGGTACGACCGTCGGTGCGGCGGGCATCACCATGCTCGCGGGTGGCGCAGCCGTCGGCGGCGCTCGCGCGCTCGGCGGTGCCGCGCTCGGTGCGGTGCGCTCCGGAACCGCCATGGGATCGGCCGCATCGACTGCCTATTCGCTCGGAAAGGAGACTGCCGCCAAGCCGACCGTCGGTGCCGGCATGGCTGGCGTCGCACAAGCAGCCGGCAATGCCATGCGTTCGCGAGCCAGCAGTGCCCTCGGCATCGGCGAAGCCGCATCGAGCGGCCGGCAGGCCGCCTGGAACGCGCTCAACCAGAAGAACTCTCCGTCGCCGTCATCGGGCGGCGGCGGGGAGACCGGCACGCCGGCATGGGCACAGGCGATGCGTGACCAGCAGACCAGCCGTCATCGCCGCCAGATCGCCCTCCACACGATCAGCCAAGGCGATCGCGGCGGCGGGTCCGCCACCCCCGACATCAAGGAAAGGAACGACTAAGCCATGTTCTTCAAGCGAGCCACGCAGCGATACGGCCGCACACCGCTCCCCGAGACGCCCTACCAGCGCGCCGGCCAGCTCTGGGATGAGCGGATCGGGTCGGCCCGCGTCCAGGCGCGCAACTGGCGGCTGATGGCGTTCGGCTGTCTAGCGCTTACCGCCGGCACCTCGGCTGGGCTCGCCTGGCAGTCGCTGCAGAGCCGGGTGACACCCTATGTAGTCGAGGTCGACCATCTCGGCGAGGCGCGGTCGGTGCAGCCGGCGGAGATAGGATATCAGCCGACCGATCCGCAGATCGCCTGGCACCTGTCGCACTTCATCACCAACGTCCGCTCGGTCTCTCTTGATCCTGTGCTGATGCGCCGCGACTGGCTTTCCGCCTATGATTTCGCGACCAAGCGCGGGGCGCAGTTTCTGGGAGACTATGCCCGCTCGGCGTCCCCCTTCGCCAATGTCGGCGAGCGCACCGTGTCGGTGCAGGTCACCAGTGTCGTCCGCGCGTCGGATAAGTCGTTTCAGGTCAAATGGATCGAAACGGCGTTCGAACGTGGTTCGGAAGCGGGCACCAGTCACTGGACCGCGATCCTGACGACCGTGGTGCGCCCGCCGGCCTCGGCCGATGTCCTGCGTAAGAACCCGATCGGTATCTATGTCGATGCGATCGACTGGACTCGTGAGCTCGACACGGCACCGCCTGTGTTGATTTCCACTGAGAAGTGACCCGGGTTTTCCATCGAGAAGTGACCCGTCTGCGGATTATGTTTCGGGTGTCAAGGGTGGGTCAACCCGTGGTTTT
>QFQF01000039.1 GCA_003248935.1 Sphingobium sp. | reverse complement strand
CCGCCCGGGAGGGTACTTGCTGTGCTGGTGGGTTGAAGGGTCCGCGGGTGCAGCAACCCGTGCGGAGCAATCGCGGACCCTTCGAGCACATTTGGAGGGCTGAGAGTCACCCGCGGCGTTGCGCCGCAGATTCCGCTATCCCCTCCGGGCGGGAGTGATTCACGGGCCGGGCGGATCGTGCTGGCCGCCCTTCTTGTGCAGGTACTTCACCTTCGCGTTGCGCCAGATGGTTTCCAGCGTGCTGGTGTCCTCATTCAGTTCTTGAATGATCTTCACCAGCACCAGGACGACGGCGGGGCGGAGCTTCACCACGCGCCGGGGGAACCCCCACTCGTCGCGCTCGTCAGTGAACGTCTCACACCAGATCCGCGGCCCACGGTCCACCATTTCGAGCGCAAACGGCGCGCCGGGCGGGATCGAACATACTACGCCGATGTTGTCCCGGATTTCGGAGAATCCCGCATAATGCGGGCTCAGGTACTCCGCGGCCAGCCGGCGGAGGGCGGCCCGCTTGGCTTCCCTCCGCACCTGCACCGCGCGCCGCACGGCGACCGAGTGGGACACGTGGCCGTCATCTTCGATCGCGTCAATGAGCGCCAGGACCGCGAGCCTGTCTTTGAAGTTGGCTTGAACTGCTTGCTCCATTTGATCCGTGTTCACCTTGTTTCCCCTGTGGTTGGGTGAGACGTGGTAGGTCAAACCAGGAAGCCGGAGCGTGCGCGAAGATTCCCGCGCACGCCCCAGGACGACGCCTAACGCGGCGGGAACTGAGCGATACGTTTCAGCATGTCCAGCTCAGCGGCTTCGGACATGGCCCGCATCCTCAACGTGCGTGCCAGCAGCTCGGCAACGTGGGCAGTGGTCAACTCCACTTCGAGCCAGAAGGCGGGGTTGTTCGCGTCCTCGAACCGGAGGGTGACGGCTTCGTACTGCGTGTCACACATCACTTCCGGGGCCGTCAGCCCGCGCCCCCGGACCCGCGCCGTGCTGAGGTCGGGACCGCCGAGCACGGTCGGGATGGGGGGGAGCTTCCGCACGTCCTCGGGCGCGGGTGCGAGTAGCTCGGCGGCGCGGATCAGTTCCGGGGTGAGTCGGGGCCGGGGAGGTGAGAGGGGAACAAGGTGGACATGAGGCGGGGTGAGATCGCCCGAATCGAACGTTGCCATGCGGTCACCTGTGGAAGAAGGTTGACGGCCCCGCGGTTTTGCGGGGCCGACAACAACATACCAGCGCCGTTGATCCGCGGCAAGTCGGTGGGCCTCACATGACGGCCGGGCGCGTGTCGAGTTCCAGGAGCTTCTCACCGATCTTCTTCGTCAACTCGTCCACCCGCTCCGCCTGCCGTTTGATGACCTTCTTTGTGAGTTCGTTGTGCGGCGGTCGGTGCAGAATAAGTAGCCGCCGGTACTCGTCCACGGCCTCATGATAATCGCGAATCTCGCCGATCGTGAACATGGTTCTTGCTCCCAGTGTGGGCGCGTGCAAAGTACACGCGCCCGAGGTCAGAGATTGAACGACACCAACGCGAACCCGGCGCCCCCATCGGCACCCGCGAAGGGGGAGACATCGCCACCTTTGCCGCCCGCGCCCCCGGGCGCGAACCCGGGCGCCCCGCCCGCCCCGCCAGCGGTGCCGACAGCGTTCTGACCCGGGTTGCCGGGGAAGGACGCCAGGATGGTAAACCCGGTTCCGGTGTGGGTCACCGTCCCCCCGGCCCCAGGTGTGGAAGCGCTGCCGTCTCCCCCACCCCCGCCGGTCAACACCACCTCCCCGGATGACATTTCGAGGATGCAAAGATCGGCACTCGAACCGGGCAACCCGGAGACCGTCGCGCCCGCACCCCCGGCCACGATCGTAATGTTCCCATTGGCCGCCCAGGTCGCGGCCGGGATCAGCACCACCACGGACGCGCCCCCACCGCCCCCGCTGGCCCCCTCGCCCCCGTCCCCGCCCCCACCGCCCCCACCACCGGCACCGGTGAAACTTAAAATGACATCGACACCCGGCGGAACGGGCAAATCTGAAAAGCTGTTGTCGCCGAGCGTCGTTACCGGGATGGTGATGGGCACCGCGGGACCGGTGCCGAGGTCACCCGTCGGCTCGTTGCGGAACCGCTCAATATCGGGCATCGTCGGCAACACGTCTTCAATCGCCATGATGAGCGCCTTTCGTTGGTCCACGCCCGCCGGTCACCACCGGCGGGCGCGACATGGAACCATCAACCCGTTCACCGTCCAGTCAACAGGTGCCGCGCTGGATTGAGAGAGTACCCGTGTTGATGCCGGGATTGAAGGCGGTCACCACGGCGCGATACGGACCGATCGGGGTCATGGAAAACGTCTGGCACCCCCCGAAGAAAATCTCAGCCACGATTCCCGCCGGTGGGCAATCCCCGCGGATGGCTTGCACGTTCGTTAACCCGAGGTCATTTGTGGTGACCAGCTTCAGCGGCCCGACTTCGTCTTGCTCGAACTTGTACCACCGCTGAACGCCCCCCAACGTTTTGAACGGCACCACGTCGCCGATCGCGATCGGCAGCGCTGTTTCACAAGTCACGTTCGGCGGCGGGGGCGGGGGCGGCGGTTCGGGCACCGCACAGCACACGAGATACCCTTGCGCGTCGTAGGCGGCGGGCGGCAGATCGGGCAGGTATTCCCCCCCCTGCGTGAAGTCGGTGGGCGTACCACAGTAGTGATTGCCGTTGAGCCCCATTGGGGCTTTCTGACCCGTGAAGGGTCGCGGAGCGCCTCGCACCTCACCCGGACCGGTGTAGTCATAATCCGGCTTGTCCAGGTCGAGGCTTGAAATGATCGAAGGGAAGGGCAGCGCGGGCGCTTCGGGGCGTGCTTCTACCCATCGGATCGTTGAGACGGTGCCGGAGTCACGGAGGAACCGGCACTCGGTCTTATAGGCACGGCGGGCGATGTCCACGACGTACCCACACGGTGAGTACCTGGTCAGCCCCTGATTCGCTTCCGCGCACGTCCAGGTACAGAACCGAAAGGGCGGCTTCGGGAGTGCTTCGCCGTCTCCAGGTCGAGCAACACTTGCGAGTAGGGGATGAAGGGCTGAATGGCCCGGTACACCTTCAGATTGCCCCCCGTCTGCACCAGCGCAAGGCCGATGATCTCGGTTGTGTTGAACGTGTCCACCGCGGTGTAATTGCACACCAGCGGACCGTTCAGCGGCGACTGGCCGCCGTTGATGCGACGCGCGCGCGCGGGGTACGTACTGCCGAGGACGATGCCACCCGGTACGGGGCCGTTAACTTGAATCTCAACGGTGCCGTCGGCGTTCTGCGTAATGGCGTTGATCTTCTGATCGGTGACGGTGGCGCTGGCCAACCAACCAAAGCCGTTGTTGAGCAGCGCGAGCGCCCATTGCGTGAAGTTGGTTCCAAGGTTGCTCACGCCCGGGTCCACGATGCCGGCATCCGAAACAGCCGGGTCCGGGGGCGCACCGCAGTACGTGCGCGCGGTGTTGGCCGCGAACCCGGGCGGCGCGATCGTTGCGTTAGTCGCGCACCTCGCGACGACTGCCACGTTCGCCGGTTCGGCGCTCTGCGAATCGTCCTGAACCGGGTTGCGGAATTCCTGTTTTAGCAGGAACACACCCTTCGCCCGGTTCGTGCCGGTGTCATCGCTGTAGGTCGAGATCCGCACGGCGTTGATTGCGAACTCGCGACCCAAAAACGACGCCCTTTTCTGTGCAACCTGGATCGCGACCGGCACAAGGTCGAGGGGGCTTTGCGCGATGCTTTTGACGGCATGGGTCTCTGACCACCCCACACCCTGACCCGCGAAGCCGAAGGTCATTCGGTAAATCATAAAGGCACCTTGAGGAAAGCGTTTTTCGACGTGATATGACGTTCCGAGACGACACCACGCCGACGGTGAAACGAAACAAAAAAGAGGGTCTCGACGGGCCGAAGAATCACCCGCCGGAAGTGATTTGGATGGGGGTCGTCACGATGGCCTGACCGGGTCCGCTCATGGACTGGGGCGTGCCGAACACGCTGTAGCCGATGAGGTCGCCTGCCGCGGTGAGGAAGAACCAACCCGCGATTGAGTTGCCAACGGCATCGGTTTCCAGTGCCCAACGGAACGTGGCCTGTGGACCCACGGTAGCATACCCCTGGCCGAGTAGCACGGGCGCGCCCCACGCGGTCAAGGTGATGGGCGCGTAGCCGTCGTAGTCGGCCTCTTGCGCGAGGAACTGATCCTTCGTGGTCGTCGGACTCGGAAGGAACGGGGCTTTGAACAGGTGCAACGTGCTCAGCGCGTTGCGCGCTTGGTTGGCCGTCGCGATGATCAGCGCGCCGGTCAACGAGAGAGCTTGGATCGTGTTCACTGACTGGTCTCCTGGTTCACGGGTCCGCAGGGTTCGCGAGGAAGAGCCCTTCGGGCAACTGCACCGGACCGTCTTGAGGCAGCCCGGGTATCTGCGGCGGGGTCGGGGGACGAACCGGAATCCCGGGCGGCGTCGTCCCCTGTTGGTTCCCACCGTAGATGATTCCGCCGATGATGCCCCACGCACCACCGGCGACCGCCGCATCTGGCCCCAACGTCACGAAGCCGGACGGCAAGCGGCCCTGTTGCGGTGTCGTCGGTGGGGCCGGCGCACCGGCCCCGACGAGCCCCGCACCAATGGCGAGCGCGGGGGGAAAAATCGATCCGAGTATTGAGCCGCGGTACTCGAACTTCCCGGTGACCGGGTTGAGGAAGAGTTGCAGGTCACCCGTACCAATGCGCCGCGCCAGCGCGTTGTTAAACGCGATGCGATCCTCGGACGTGGTGAGCTTGAATGTTCCCTGTTCGTACCCGTTGGCCAGCTCGGCGAACTTCGCGGGGTCCAAGCCCTCATAGAACCGCTGAAGGCCCCGGATGATGTCTTGTTGATCTTTGGGATCGCCCGGGAACACGCCGTTCACGGCGTTGTTGTTTGCTACGCCCGCCCCCACTCCCGCGCCCAGCGGGACGAGCAACGTAGGATCGAGTGGACCGGCATAGAGGTGGTGCACACCGCCACTTTTCCCGGGCGGCGGTCCCCCGCCCACGGCCCCGCCCGGGGGCTGAGTAACGGGCGGATCGGGCACCAACTGCGGTTGCCGTTCCATGCGGTCGAAGTACCCGCCAACGTAGAAGTCGATTACGTCCCCGAGGACGTTTTTCGCCTTCCTTTTCACCGGGTCGTCAGGGATCGGGTAGCCGTTCCCCATGCCCGGTATCGGCGGTGGTGCCATCGCTCCCCCTCCGGACCCGGCGCGGCGCCCACCTGGGCGCCGCGCCGAACCGCTCGTCAGTGGTGACCGTCGCCGTTCGTGGACGGCTTCGGTTGCTTGCCCTTCAGCGCGCGCCCGAGCACGTCGTCTACCGCGCTGCCCGCGCTCGCCGGGGCCGCGTACCGGCGAGCCGCTGCCGCGTGGAAACCGTCAAACGGCTTCCCGTCTGACTTGACCGGGGGCGCCGCGGTCTCATCGGGTGCGGCGATCGCCGGCGCCGCGCCGCGCTTCAACAGCCACTCCATCAGCCCCGGCACCTTCCAGATTTTCAGGAGCGACGGCGTGAGCTTCGCGGGCTTGAGTCGGTCCGCGATGCTACTCGTGTAGCGCGGCGCGACCAACATCGGTTGGACCCACACGGGATCAGAGCGTTCGGCCCCGCGCCCCACTTGCACCGGCGCGTGCAGTTTGAGCCCGTCGATTTGTTCCCGGCTGGCTTCATGCACGATCACCATGACGGGCTTCCCGTCCAACATTCTGTACAGCGGCAGATAACCAACCTCTTCGGCGTGTTCGCCCACCTCGCACCGCGGGCACTTCAGCGCCCCGTTCGTCATGTGGTGCAGGCACGGTTTCGTCTTCCCCTTGCTGTGGCACAAGTACCAGTGGCACGGGCCTGCGATCCACGCTTGCCACGGCTTCATGCCACGCTCTGTGGGGACGTACGTCCAATGAACCTCTTTCCGATGCCCTCCCCCACCGGGGGGGACTTGTGGAAGTTCCATACGGCACCTTTCTGGGGGGGTCTTTGCTGCCCCCCGGCACCGCCCTGAGCACTCTGAGCAAGAGGGTATAGACTACTAGCTAATACCTATTTTCTCTTTTCTCATCCCTTAGAGCTTAGGACGGTGAAACCATTCTGAGCCATGCGCCGCAGCAAAGCCAATGAAAAAAGCCGCGTCCGACGCCAGGGAAGGCATCGGACGCGGCCGAAAGGCGCCGACGGGGTGACCGTCGCGAGCGGGAGAGCTTCCACACACCCCCGCATGTGGTCATTGTACCACGTCGCCGGCGGGGGCGTCGAGACGGAACGCCACGGGCGCAAAAAGAAACCCTCCCGCCCGGGAGGGTACTTGCTGTGCTGGTGGGTTGAAGGGTCCGCGGGTGCAGCAACCCGTGCGGAGCAATCGCGGACCCTTCGAGCACATTTGGAGGG
>QFQF01000024.1 GCA_003248935.1 Sphingobium sp. | reverse complement strand
TCGGGTGACAGGAACTGCACCAGGCCGAAGCTGGCCTGGGCTCCGGGGACGGCGGGCGCCGTCTGCATGAACATGATGGCTTTCACCGATCCGTCAGGCGCCGCGTGGGTGGCAAGCGCGAAGCTGGCGTTGGGGGTGAAGCAGATGTGCGTGCCCATGAGATCGGCGCAGAAGCCGTGGCCCGTCGTGTCGCAGTGCTTCACGTTGCCCCGAAGCTCGGCCTGATAGTGCTTACGGCTCATTTTGCCCCTCCCGCTTTGAACGTGGCGATTTGCGCTTCGAGCAGGTCGATGACCGATGGTTTGAGCGCCTTGAGAAGCGCGGGAAGGAAGTCCCGCTGCTGTCCCACCGACAGGCGCCCGATGTTGCTCAGCGCATTGTTCATGAACTTGGTGGCGCCGGTCGCGGGGGGCGTCTGGCGCGCATCGCCGATGCCTATACCGCAGCGTTCCTTGGCCTCGCCAACGGTCAGCGCCGGGAAGCGCAGCAACTCGGCGATCACCTTCTCACGGTCGTTGACGTTGCGGACGGCGACGATCTCGCGCAGCGCGGAAGCGTTTTCGCCCACGACGGGATGCTTCGCGAGGTCGCGCCACAGCGTCGGGAACGGGTCGATAATGCCGCGATGCAGAGCGAGATCGCGGAACATCGCCCGCTCGGAAAGGCCCATCGCTTCGGCGACCTGAGCCGACCATCCGTATACGACTGCCAACTTGGCAGTCGTATAGCCGGCCTCGATTTCCGCCTTCGCTTCGACCGGTACGACCGCGTCCGCCTTGCGCGAAACGTCGTTCCAGCGGGCGCGAACTGCGATCTGCTGCTGGGTCAGGCCCTCATGATCGCCGCGCATACGCGCCTCGGCCGCGTCCGCCACGGCCCGGACGAAGCTGGCCCGCTCCAGCGGGTGCAGCGCGCGGCGATGAACGTTCTCGGAAGCCTCGATCTCGCGGAGCTGCTCATCATTGCCCCAAACCTCGATCGCGTCGATCGCGCGCAGGCCCTCCATCTTCACGCCTTCGAGGCGATGGAGGCCGACCACCAGGCGCCACGGCTTTTTGGCGCGATTGCCGTTCTTCCGGACCTTGATCGGGTCGTTCTGACCGTCCTGCGCGATCAGCTTGCCCAGCGCCGCCGCCTTGTCCGGCCAGAACACGCCGAGCCGCTCGCCGATCTCGATATCGTCGGGGTTGATGGAAAGGATGACCGCGTCCTGATGCGACGGATCGTTCTCTGCGATGGCCATGACTATCGGCCCCCTCTGCGTTTTGGTTTCGTGAGAAGGTCGAGGCGCTTCCAGGCGCGCGCGATCGCCGACTTGGTGGGCGTGCGCTCGGCGCCCACCCGCTGGGCGATGATTTCCAGCGCCGCGTTGATCGTCACTTGACGATGCATCTCGACAACCAGCTGCCTGACCTCCAGATCGCTCCAGAAAGCAGGGTTGCGATGCACGCGGCCTAACGGCGGCAGGATGATCCGGGACGCGTCGACCATCGGTCTGGCCGGCGTTTCCGGCGCGATCTGCGAACTTGGGGTGAGGGCGGTAGCCATGTCAGTTCACCGCCACTTCCGAGCGGATATGGTCTGCCAACGAGTTGATCAGATCCCTGTCCAGCGCCGTCAGGATCGCATGGGCGACGAGCGCCGCACCCCGATCATCTTCGAAGCGCGTTTCAATCAACGCCTTCTCGAAAAAGCGTCTGATCAGTTGTTCGGCGACAGGATCGACATTGAAGATGCAGAGCATGCTTTCGCCGATCAGTAGCCCCGCGCCGAACATCGTGGGTTCATCGGGAAAATAGGGCGTTTCACTCATGTTACTGGTTGTCCTGGCTGAGGGGTGAGGGCAGCGCGCGCAGCGCGGCAACGCGGCGTCTCAGGGTTCTCGCGCAGGGGATGGGGTGCCAGCCATTGCGCCGCGCCAGCGCCAGCGACTGGCGGATGCATGTCCCGACCTTCGCGCCGTTGCGCGCGAGCCGCTGGCACAGATCGGCCCAGAACAGGGGATGGACTTCGGCCTGACGCCCGCCACCCTTGTATCCCGGGGCGAGCGCCACGGCCCGGTCGGCTTGCGGCACCATCCGCACCCGCGACCGCCAATTCCAGATCGTCGACTGGGAGCAGCCGGCGAATTCCGCCGCTTCGGCCACGGCCTGCGTCAGGGAAAAGCCGCTGGCCACCGCATGGTCCAGCACGTCCAGCGTCGCTTCCCGGCGGCCCAGCTCATCCAGGCCGCGCTGGGACAGCCGGGCATGGTCGGCGCGCTGCTCGGCCAGTTCGGCATCGCGCGGGTCGGGCGCGTAAAAGCCATTGCGCCGGATCGCGGGGAGAACCTCGGACGTCGTCCACTTGCGAAACGACTTCGCCTCGGGCCGGCGCGATTTCAGGATCGCGTGATACAGCCCGCTCTCGGAGATGATGGTCATCTCCTGCTCGCCACCGAGGGTACTCACAATGTGGGGCCCCTTTTCGTCATCATCGAGATGACGCGCGAGGTGGTAAGCTTCACGATAGCCCAGCACCTTGGCGACATCGCCCGCCACCCACCACGGCGCGCCATTGACCTCGACCACGCGCACCAGCGCGTCGCCATAGGCGAAGGGGACCAGCGCGCCGCTGTCCTGACCGCCCATGTCTAGCGCGCCGCCGCATTTAGACGGTGCGCCGGTTTCGGCGCTGGGCTATTGTCCCAATCATGGGACCAACCTTGAAAGACATCGAGATCGGTGAGCGGAATGCCCAGATCATGTGCAACCACGCGGGCGATCCTGCCCCGTTTCTTGCCGCGCAATATGTCGCGAACGCTCAGCGGCGGCAGGTTATAATGGCGTTCGAACGCGGCGACGGAGCCATACCGCTTGCGGATGGCGCCCTTCACGTCCTCTGGATGGCTGAAGGCAGTCATGTCTGATCCAATCGATGATTACCGATATCAGAACAATATTGCCGATATCGGTAAAGATCAAGCAGCAGATGTGAAACTGGCGTTCGCCGAACGATTTGCGTTTTCTATCAATAAGTTAGGTAGGAACGATTCTTATGTGGCAAAGCAGGCAGGAATTCCGCGGAGCGCTTTGACTCGATACAGAAAGGGTGAATCTTTACCCGAAGCGAAGTACGTGTTTGCCTTGGCTGACGCGCTGAAAGTCAATCCACGCTGGCTGATCACGGGCGAGGGGCATCGCTATCCGGCGGAAGAAATTCACGTGGACGGCAGCGGTGAGGGGCAACTGGTCAGCCTGTTCAGAAGCCTGGATGACAACGGACGGCAACATTTGCTGAAAACTGCGTCGCTGCTTTGGAATGACCGGATCAGCCAGCGGATGCGCAAGCATTCGGCCGATGACAACGCGGCCTCTGAATAAGCGCGGGCAACAGGCCGCTCTCGGAGATGATGGCGACAGGGCGGCTGACTTCTCGACCTCACTCCAACATACTCACATTGTGAGTATGTTGCTCATGACCATTCCTTGCGGAAGGCTCCGGCCTGACCTGCCCCTCACAATGTGAGGGGCAGCTTCGTCAGGGTCGAGTAACCGGGCGTCATCGCCGCCGGAGGCGTCGAAAATTCGGCCCACTTCCGCGAGCCTCATAAACTGCCGATGTATCGCAAGTCCCCGGTTTTCCTGCATTTTCCGTAAAATGGAAGTGGGACTCGCATGGTCCCACTTCTTTATGGGAAATTTCCGGCCCGGATGCCGTCCGCGCGGCGGTCTGAGAGCCCTGAAACGCCCGTTTATAAGGCTCTGAGAAGCTTCTGGGGCCGTTTTCGCAAACGCCTTCTAAGTCGGCCGGACTCCAATCGCTCTCGCCGAATTGCTGTCTATTTTAACCATCACTCTAGACACAGCCCCGCGTGGCCCATTTTCTGGCGCGACCCCCAAAAAGCCCGGATTTCAGCGGTTCCCGCCCACCAATCCCCGACATCAACCGGGTAATCCCGCACTCCGATTTCTTCTGTCTCCCCACATCCGATACCGGTGCCGAGAGGACGCGCTGCACAGGGTCACTGTTGGCCCACTGCCGGGCGGCCGCAATCGAACGGCAGGCGACAGGGGCATGGGGAGCGGATCGGGCATTGCGCAAGGATAGCGACCTCACCCCAGCGTAGGACAGCAAGGGTCGCGTGACGGGCGCCAGCGGACATTCCGCGGCCTTCACCCCGGCAGGACGAGGCTTGCCTCCAGCCCGCCTTCAGGCCGGTTCGCCAATCGCAGCGCGCCGCCATGCTCGGCCATGATCGCGCGGACGAGGGCGAGGCCGAGGCCGGCGCCGCCGGTTTCCCGGTTGCGGGAGCTTTCGAGCCGGGTGAAGGGCTGCGTCATCTCCTCCATCCGCTCCTCGGCGATGCCCGGCCCCTCGTCCGCGACGACGAGGCGTAGACCATCGTCGTCGCGGACGACCGACACATACGCCCGGTCGCCATATTTGACCGCATTTTCGATGAGATTGCGCAGCGCCCGGCGGATCAGTTGCGGCCGCACGGAGGCGACCATGCGGTCCGATTCCGCCAGCACCACCGGATCGCCCAGATCGAGGAAGTCCTCCACCACCGCATCGGCGAGCGCGGCGAGGTCGACTTTCTGTACCGGTTCCAGGCTGCGGCCCGCCCGCGCGAGAGCGAGGATGTCGTCGAGCATCCGACTCATTTCCGCGATCGTCTCCGACATGCGGGTCCGTTCGCCCTCATCCTCCACCGATTCGGTGCGGACACGCAGCGAGGCGAGCGGGGTGCGCAGGTCATGGCCGATCGCGCCCAGCATCCTGTCCTTCTCGTCCAGCATCGCGAAGATGCGCGCGCGCATGGCGTTGAAGGCCGTCGTCAGTTCACGCACGTCCCCGGGTCCGCGCTCGGCGACGGGATCGGCGGCGCCGGTCGCCGCGAACTGCTGCGCCGAGCCGGTCAGATCCCGCAACGGGCGGGCGAGGCGGCGGCCGATGAACGCCAGCGGCAGCAGGACGATGACGTAGAGGATCGCCGTCTGCATGACGAGCCAGCCGCCGAAGCGCGGCGGATTGCCGTCGACCCGCGACTGGACGGTCACCCATCGTCCCGGACCATATTCGACGGCGAGCGTCAGCCGGCCGTCGATGGCGCGCCGTGGAATATGGCCATGTTCGCCGCGAATGCGGTCACGAATCCGCTGCCAGCGATCGTCGGGCATCGGCCTGTCGTCGACCCGGGCGATCACCTGACGCGGGGGAATGCCGATGTCGTTCAGCATGTCGGCGGCGCGCCGCTGGATATCCGGCCGCACAACGCCGTGCATCGGCGGCGCCTCCCGTGAGAACAGCGCCCGCGTCCGGTTGTTGGCGTCGCGCCCGGGCAGGGTCGAGGGGCGCGGCTCAAGCGCGTCGAGGACGCGGGCGATCGCGGGGGCAACGGCGCCGGTCAGTATCTGCCGCTGCCTTTCCTGATACAGCATCGCGAAGTTGATCGCCTGCGCCACCAGCAGCGCTAGCGCGACGAGCAGGATGATCTGCCCGGCCAGGCTCTGCGGCCAGAGGCGGCGCAGGATGCCGCCCGTCACAGTTTGCGGACCTCTGCGGAAAGCGTGTAGCCGCCGCCCCACACCGTCTTGATCAGGGTCGGGTTGCGCGCATCCGCCTCGATCTTCTTGCGGAGGCGGCTGATCTGGTTGTCGATCGCGCGGTCGAACGCGTTCGCCTCCCGCCCCTGGGTGATGTCGAGCAACTGGTCGCGGCTGAGCACCTGGTTCGGCCGGGTGGCGAAGGCGAGCATCAGATTATATTCGGCGGTCGACAGCGGCAGAGAGACGCCGTCGCTGTCGACAAGCGTGCGCTCCTGGCTCCTGAGCGTCCAGCCCGCGAAGGCGTAGCTCGCCCCGTCCGGCGCGGTCACGCGCTGGCCCCCGGTGGCGACGCGGCGGAAGATCGCCTTGATCCGCGCCACCAGTTCGCGCGGCGAAAAGGGTTTCAGCACATAGTCGTCTGCGCCCATCTCCAGGCCGACGATCCGGTCGGTCTCCTCCGACTTCGCCGTCAGCAGGATGACCGGAATGTCGCCGGTCTCCCGGATATGGCGGCAGAGGCTGAGGCCGTCCTCACCCGGCATCATGATGTCGAGCACCACAAGGTCGATGGCGTTGGCGTGCAGGCGCGTGCGTGCCTCCGCCGCATTCTCGACCGCGGTCACGCGAAAGCCGTTGCGGGAGAGATACTGCGCCAGTGGCTCGCGGATGGAACGCTCGTCATCGACGAGGAGGAGATGGGGGCGGTCGCTCATGGTCTCCGTCATGATAGCCACGCTTTGCCTCCCTAAGGAAGCCGGAAGGAACGGAAGGCGGAACAGGGACGCGCGGGTCCACCGCCCGCGCATCCCGATGCGAGGGCGCCGTCTTGCGAGCGGGCGCCCCGGCCGTCAGTCATCCGCCGGAGGCGGCGGCGGCATATCACCGGTATCCGGCGCCTGTCCGGCCGGTCCCTGCCCTGCCCGGCCATGTTCGGCAGGCCCATGTCCGCCAGGCCCGCGCCCGCCGCGATGCTTGCCCCAGCCGCCACGCGGCCCTTCGCCGTGCCCGGGGCGGGCCGCCTTCGCCTCGTCGGCGGTGACGACACCATCATGGTTGGCATCCATGCGATCGAACATCGCGAGCGGACCGGCAAGGAAATCATCGCGGGTGATCACGCGGTCGGGATCGCCCCTGCCCGGGCCTTCGCCGCGCGGGCCGCCGAAGCCGCCCGGACCGCCGCGCCCCGGCATCATGCCGTGCGGACCCGGCTTGCCGGCACCCGGGCCGACGGGACCGTCGCGTCCTTCGCCGGGCTTGCGATCGTGCGCGGCCCTGAACTCAGCCTTGCTGATCTGGCCGTCATTATTGGTGTCGATCTTCGCGAAGCGCTCGTCGAGGCGCTTTTCCCGCAGGGCCTTGCGCTCGTCCGGCGTGATCTTGCCGTCGCCGTTCAGGTCCATCGCGGCAAAGCGCTGATCGAGCGCGGCGGTCAGTTCCGCCTTCGTCACCTTGCCATCGCCATTGGTGTCGAAGGGCAGCCGGTGGGGCGCCGGCACGGCCGGTGCCGCGGGCTGCTGTTGCTGGGCAAAGGCAGCGCCGCCGCCAGCCAGCAACGCGCCGAGCGCCACGGACAATATAAGCTTCTTCATCACGTCGATCCTCATGTCGCACAGCGGACAGTTTGGGAGCTGTCCCGTGAGCATGCTTATGGGCGGCGGTTGTCGTGACGATATGTCAGCGCGCGCGGAAAATTGTCGCAATATGTATCGTGTCGCGCGCGCCGCGACACCACAGGACGGGGAACAAGGGCGCCCGCTCCGTGTTCCTCCGGTATGAGACAGATCGGCATCAGGGAGATCGCGGCCACGGCCGGAGCGATCGCCATCCTCTCCGCCCTTGCGGGCACGGCGCAGCTGTTCCATCGTCTGCGCTTCGAGGCGCGAAGCTTCAACTGATCGTAGCGGGCGCCGAGCGGAAGTGACCAGTGCACGCACGGCGATGGCGATCCTGCCGCGTGGAGGAACCGATGCGCAACCTTATCCGGATGGGTGGAATAGCCGCTTTTTCCGTCCTGCTGTTCAAGCTGCTCGGCAGGGCGAGCGACAGGGCCAGCGACAGGGCCGACGCGAAAAAGGCGTCGCATTTCCCCCATGTCCGCGATGCGGGACCGGACGAACAGGAAGGCATAGCGCCCGAAGACTGGGATCTGGTCGACGAGCAGTCCGATGAATCCTTCCCGGCCAGCGACCCGCCGGGGAATTACTGAGGCGAGACAGGAGCGGCCCTGCCCGGCATCATCTTGGGTTCTTCATGCTGGAAAAGGCTGGAGCGGGTAGCGGGGATCGAACCCGCATCACAAGCTTGGAAGGCTAGTGCTCTACCATTGAGCTATACCCGCATTCTGCCGTTTTCCGGACGCCAGAGCCTCGCTGCTTTCCAGAGCGTGCAGATGCAGCAGCAAGGCGACGCCCATTGCCACGACGATGGCCGCATCGTCAACATAATGCATGCGGATTTGCGGACGCGTCCCTGAAAACGGCCGTACGGGCGAACGGGTCAATCCGATGTGAGGTACCGGCGCGCTTCGGACACGGTTTCGAAAACGCCGATGTGCGCGTCCGGCGTGCCGCGCCTGATCTGCATCATGCCCAGGCCCCGGGGGGTGACGAAAGCCGCGCGGCGCGCGCGATAGAGAGGGTTTTCGGGCTGTCGCAGCCTGTCGATGACCTCCCGCTGCTGGACAGCGAGGTCGGTCGCGTCGAACAATATCAGCAGGTCCTGCACCTCAACGTCCAGCGAGGCGATGGCTTCACGCTCCGCAGCGAGAAACGCGTCGACGGTATCAAGCGTCCAGAACCCGCTTCCCTTATGTTCGAGAATTCCGTTGAAACGGTCGATTTCGATCGAGAACGTCCCCTGCATGCTTCCAGATTAGCGGGAAGATCGCGTCCCCGGTCAAGAAAAATCCGGCCCCGGCCGGTACGCGCCGGCCGATGGCGCTGCTGCGTCATGCCGCATAATGGGGGACTTAACCGGGACGTCATTTTCCCCTATCTTGCGTCCCCATGTCCACGTCCACGGTCCGCCAGCTCGAAATCTTCGCGCAGACGGTCGCATCCGGCAGCATTGCCGAATGCGCGCGGGCGCTCGACATCGCGACCGGAGAGGTGGAGAGCGCGCTCGACGCGCTGCAACAGCGGCTTGGCCTGCAATTACTGGTGGTTGAGCGCACCGGCGTCCGCCTGACGCCCGCCGGTCTCAAGACCATCGATGCGATGGCGCAGCTGTCCGGCATCGCGCCGGAGCCGGAAACCGAAGAGGAAACGCAGGCCGGCGTCATGGCGCCGCCCGTCGATGACGTCATCGAATCGGTGCAGGTCGAGGCTCCTGAGACGGAGCCGGAAGCCGGAAGCGAGGACGATACTCCCCGCGCGATCACCGAATCGGCGGCGCCGGAGGCCGAGCCGACTCCGGCCATCGCCGACGAGCCCCTCGCTGGGCCGGTGGAAACCGCCGGCGCGAGCTCGAACCCGGAAAGCGGTGAGGAGACGGTCGAAGACGACGCGGCGGACGATATCCTGCTGCTGGAGGAAGAGGCCCCGGCCATTGCTTCCGAGCCCGTGCAACCGGCGCCTCCCGCCTTCTCGATCGTCGAGAAGATACCGCTGACGCGCCTGCATCCGCCCGAAGAGCATCCGGAGGCTGAAGAGCCGTTGGAGCTGGAGCTGTCCATGCTCGCCGATGCGGTAGAGGCACCGGCCTATGAGCGGATGGAGGCAGCCGTTCCCCTGCGCTCGCTTGCCGCGCGCGTCGCCTTCACCGCGCCCGCGCCAATCCATGCGCAGCATCCGACAGTCGTCTCGCTCTATACGTCCGTGCCGCTGCCCGTACCGGCGAACGACCCGGAAGCGCCAGCCTCTTCCGAACCGCTCGTACTGGACCAGCCGGCACCCGAGGTGGAACCGGAGGCCGGTACCCGGCAACCGCACGCCCGTGTCATGCCCGACTGGGCCATCGCCGCCGATCCGGAGCCCGATGAAGCCGCGCAAGCCGTGCCGGACATCCCGCCCCCGGTCATCGACCTGTCGGCGGCGCAGCAGCAGCAGGTCATCCTTGCCGCGCATCCGGCCGTGTTCGCCCATTTCAAGGATGCCCTTTCAGCCTTCGAGCAGGCAAACCCGGACGTCTCGATCACGCTGGAACTCGACGCGTTCACGGCCATGCGCGCGGAACCGTTGCTGGCGACGGGCAAGGTCGACATCGTCTATTATTACGCGCTGGGCGAGCGGGAGCGGTTCGAGTCCCGCTATGTGTGGAGCGAACGGCTGTCGATCTTCATCGGTGCCGATCATCCGCTCGCGCGGCGCGAAGCCGTGACCGTCGACGACCTTCGGCAAGCCCGCCCGATCCTGCTGGGTTCGCGCAACGGCATGCGCCCGGTGCTGGATAACGCCCTCCAGCGCGCGGGCATCGACCTGTGGCATCCGGCCATGGAGACGGACAACCTGTTCAACATCATGACCGCGGTGCGCGACGGCGTCGGCTTCTTCGCCGCCTTCGGCTCGATGGCCCGCGACTTCGGCAAGATGGACGGGATCAGGCGCCTGCCCTTCGTCGACCATCTGCCCAATATCGAGGTGCGGCAGGCCGTGCGCGAGGGCATGCGCGACGATCCAATCGTCTCGGCGCTGGCCGAGTATCTGTTCCGCTGAAGGGCGTACACGCCGCGAGGGTCATTTTAGGCGGCGGGTTTCGGCCGATAGTGGACCATCCTCCCCGGCCATCCCAAAGCTTACGCGACCGGGCCCCGTGCCTGCGCGGCCGCGCGGGCGATCAGTGCGTCGTCGGGTCGCACGCCCGTGTAGAGCACGAACTGTTCGAGCGCCTGCAGCACGGCGACCGCGTCCCCGGTCAGCAGTTGCTTCCCCATTGCCCGTGCCGCGATGAGGAAGGGGGTTTCGGCAGGCTTCGCGACGACATCGAAGGCGACCGCGCACGCGGCGATCTGCGCCTGCGTGAACGGCAGGGCATCGGCATCCGGGCCCTCCATGCCGATCGGCGTCACGTTGATGAGGACCGGCGCGTCCAGCCCGTCGATGCCCGGCGCCCAGGCGCAATGCAGCGTCCGGGCGAGCGCCTGCCCTTTTTCCGCGTTGCGGGCGACGATCGTCCCATTCGTGAAACCGCTGTCGACCAGCGCGGCGCCGACCGCCTTCGCCATGCCGCCGCTGCCGCGCAGCAGGAACGGGCTCGCCCGGTCGACCGGCAGCGCCTCCACCAGCGACCGGACCGCGCTGTAGTCAGTATTGTATCCGGTGAGGACACCGTCGTCGTTGACGATCGTGTTGACGCTGTCGATGGCGGCGGCGGAATCCCGCAGGCCGTCGAGCAGCGGGATTACGTCCTCCTTGAACGGCATCGACACCGCGCATCCGCGAATGCCCAGCGCCCGGATGCCGGTTATCGCCCCGGCAAGGTCGGTGGTCGTGAACGCCTTGTACACATAATCGAGGCCGAGCGCGGCATAGAGCGCATTGTGGAAGCGCGATCCGAAGGTGCCGGGCCGTGCGGCCAGCGACATGCACAGGCGGGTCTGCGGGCCGATGGGCGGCTTCGCCATGTCAGAACAGCATCTTCGCGCCCACGATCGCCAGCGTGATCGCCAGGATCGGCGTCAGCACACGATCGGACGTGCGGGAGGACAGGAAGCTGCCCAGGATGATGCCGGGGATCGATCCGGCCAGCAGCGAAAGCAGCAGCGACATGTCCACCGATCCCATCGCCCAGTGGCCGATACCCGCGATCAGGGTCAGCGGCACGGCATGGGCGATGTCCGACCCGACAAGCCGGTTCACCGGCAGATGGGGATAGAGGATCAGCAGCGCCGTCATGCCGAGCGCCCCCGCGCCCACCGACGAGAGCGAGACCAGCACGCCCAGCAAAGCCCCGAGCAGCACGGTGATGTGCCCGACGCGCCGGTCGCCCAGCGCCGCGAACTGTGGCGCGAGCGCCCGGACCAGACGGCCGCGAAAGAACATGGCGACCGCAGTGAGCAGCAGCGCAGCGCCCAGCGCCAGCGCGATCACATGCCCGGCGTCGCGCATCTGGTGCTGCGCGCGTGCGAGGACGAGCAGGGTCAGCGCCGTCGCCGGCACGCTGCCCGCCGCCAGCCGCCGCACCACCCGCCAATCGACGGTTCCATGCATGCCATGGACGGCCGTGCCGACGGTCTTCGTCGCGGAGGCATAGAGCAGGTCGGTGCCGACCGCCGTGGCCGGATGGAAACCGAAGGCGAGCACGAGCAGCGGCGTCATCAGCGATCCGCCGCCGACGCCGGTCAGGCCGACCAGCGTGCCCACCAGCACACCGGCAATGGAATAGAGCGGATTGATAAGGATGGTGGTAACCCCCGGGCGACGTTTGCCGCCACGTTAGCCGCTGTGGCGGGCAAGGCGAGATAGATTTCGTTTGTTGCCCCATTTCTCCACCAGATGGGTAGAATTTTCGCCCGGAGGCGCGGCAACCGAAAACCCTTGACCCTGACATGGTGTCAGACCTTATCTGGGTGCGCGAAGGAGCCCCGAAATGAGCCACCAGCACACCCATGGCCACGATTGCTGCGCGGGGAAGGCACCGCAGGGCGATACGGCTACCGATCCCGTATGCGCGATGCGCGTCGACCCGGCCACGACCCCGCATCATGCCGAACATGACGGCGTGACCTTTCATTTCTGCAGCGCCGGTTGCCGCACCAGGTTTCTCGCCGATCCGGCGTCATATACCGGTGACCGGCCGGAACGGGCCGCTCCCGTCCCGGCGCGGGCCGGTGCGATATGGACATGCCCGATGCATCCGGAAATCCGGCGGGATGCGCCGGGCTCCTGCCCGATCTGCGGCATGGCGCTGGAACCGGCCCAACCCACGGCCGACGAAGGCCCCAATCCGGAACTCGTCGATTTCACCCGCCGCCTCCAGGTCAGCGTCGTGCTGGCCGTGCCGCTCCTGCTGATCTCGATGGGCGCGGAGATGGCCGGGCTGCATATCGTGCCGATGCACTGGTCGCCGTGGGTGCAGCTCGCCCTTACGGCCCCGATCGTGCTGTGGGCGGGCCTGCCCTTCTTCCAGCGTGGCTGGGCGTCGCTGCTCAACCGTCATTTCAACATGTTCACGCTGATCGCGATCGGCGTCGGCGCGGCCTTTCTCTACAGCGTGGTGGCGACGGTCGTGCCGGGCGCGTTTCCCGCGACCTTCCGCGAACATGGCGGCATGGTGCCTGTCTACTACGAGGCGGCGGGTGTCGTCGTCGCGCTCGTGCTGCTCGGCCAGGTGCTGGAACTGCGCGCCCGGGCCGCCACCGGCCGCGCGATCCGTGCCCTCCTCAACCTGACGCCCAAGACGGCGCGGCGGATCGCCACCGACGGCAGCGAGCAGGAGGTTGACCTCAGCGAGATCGTCACCGGCGATCGTCTGCGCGTCCGTCCCGGAGAGGCGATCCCGGTGGATGGCGTCGTGGCCGAAGGCCGCTCGTCCGTCGACGAGTCGATGCTCACCGGCGAGCCCGCCCCCGTCCTGAAGGCCATGGGCGCCACGCTGACCGGCGGCACCGTCAACGGCACCGGCAGCCTGCTGATGGAGGCGAAGGCGGTCGGCACGGATACCGTACTCGCCCGGATCGTGTCGATGGTGGCGGAGGCGCAGCGCAGCCGTGCACCGATCCAGGCCGTGGCGGATCGCATCTCTGGCTGGTTCGTGCCGCTGGTCGTCCTGATCGCGGTGGTGACGTTCATCATCTGGAACATGGCCGGTCCCGAGCCGCGCTTCGGCCATGCGCTGCTCAACGCCATTGCCGTCCTGATCATCGCCTGCCCCTGCGCGCTGGGTCTCGCCACGCCGATGTCGATCATGGTCGGCACCGGGCGCGGCGCACAGGCGGGCGTGCTGGTCAAGAATGCCGAGGCGCTGCAGGCGCTGGACGCCGTCGATACGCTGGTGATCGACAAGACCGGCACGCTGACCGAGGGCAGGCCGAAACTGGTCGCCGTCGAACCGGCGGGCGATTTCGACGCCGATCAGGTGCTGGCCATGGCCGCGGCGGTGGAGGCCCGATCCGAGCATCCGCTGGCCGTGGCGATCGTGTCCGGCGCCAGGGAACGGGGACTGGCCATCGAGCCGGTCGGGAACTTTGAATCCCAGACCGGCATGGGCATCAGCGGCGATGTCGACGGCCGGTCGGTCGTCATCGGCAACGCCGCGCAGATGCGCCGTGCCGGAGCGGACCCGGCAGCGCTGGAGGCCGCAGCCGGGCAACATCGCGCGCGGGGTGCTGGCGTGATGCTGATGGCGATCGACGGCATGGCGGCAGGGCTGATCGCGGTCGCCGACCCGGTCAAGGTGTCGGCGCGCGACGCCATCGCCGCTCTTCGCGCCGAAGGGTTACGCATCGTTATGCTGACCGGCGACAGCCGCGGCACCGCCGAGGCGGTTGCGCAGGCGATCGGCGGCATCGACGAGGTCCATGCCGACCTTCGCCCCGAGGACAAAGCGAGGATCGTCAACGCGCTGAAGGCCAAGGGCGCCCGCGTGGCGATGGCGGGCGACGGCATCAACGATGCGCCCGCGCTGGCCGCCGCCGACGTCGGCGTGGCGATGGGCACGGGAACGGACGTCGCGATCGAAAGCGCCGGGATGACCCTGACCCGGGGCGACCTGTCCGCGATGGTCCGGGCCCGCCGCCTTGCCCGCGCGACGATGGCGAACATCCGCCAGAACCTGTTCTTCTCGTTCCTGTTCAACGGCATCGGCGTGCCGGTGGCGGCGGGCGTGCTCTATCCCGTCGCGGGTATCCTGCTCTCGCCGATGTTTGCCGGGGCGGCGATGGCGCTGTCCTCGTTCACCGTGGTCATCAACGCGCTGCGGCTCAACACCGTCCGGCTGGAGGGGCAGGCATCATGAATATCGGCCAGGTGGCCGGCGCGAGCGGCGTTTCCCAGCGGATGATCCGCCATTACGAGAAGATCGGCCTGATCCCGCAGCCCGCGCGCCGCGACAGCGGATATCGCGACTATTCGACGTCCGATGTGCATCGGCTGCGTTTCGTCGCCAACGCGCGCGACCTGGGCTTTCCGATCGAGGACATCCGATCGCTCCTGAACCTGTGGCAGGACCGCCACCGGTCCAGCGCGGAGGTCAAGGCGCTGGCGACAGCGCGGGCGGACGAACTCGGCCGCAAGGCCGCCGCACTCGAAGCGATGCGCAGGACGCTGATCGACCTGGCGGAGGGCTGCTCCGGCGACGACAGGCCCGAATGCCCGATCATCGCCCGTCTCGCCGAGGAATGACGACCGGCCGATTACCGGCCGCCGCACCCGTTCGCGTGGAACCCGTGCGCCGCCGTCCGGTCACTTCACGGTGCGCTCCGCCAGCGCCATGGCTGCGGCAGGGTTTCTGACTTTATCCCCTGAAATGAAATAGACGAACACGTCACCGCGCGCCGACCAGTCCCGCGCCTTTTGCGCCCAGGCGTCAAGCGACGGAGCGTCGTAGCCGGTCGCCACCCCCTCCTGCGTGCGCATCAGCCGGGCGTAGGTGAAATCGGCCGTCGGCTCGTCGATCCGGGGATGCGCGTCATGGTCGGCGAACACGATCGCGGCGTTCGCCCGCTGCGCCAGCGCGTAGAAGGCGGGATCGTCGAAGCTCTGATGCCGGACCTCCAGCGCATGGCGCAGCGGCACGCCATCAACGCTGTCGGGCAGGAGAGCGAGAAATGCGGCGAAATCCTCTGCGTCGAACGCCTTGGTCGCCATGAACTGCCACAGTATCGGCCCAAGCTTCGGCCCCAGTTCGGTCAGCCCCTGATTGAGGAAGCGATCGATCGATCCGGCTCCGTCGGCAAGACGCTTGCGATTGGTGCAGAAACGCGAGGCCTTGACCGCATAGACGAAGCCGTCCGGTGCGGTGTCCGCCCATTTGCGGAAGCTGTCCGGCTTGAAGCTGCTGTAATAGGTACCGTTGATCTCGATCGTGCCGAGACGGGCGGATGCGTAGGCAAGCTCGTCCTTCTGCTTCAGGCCTTCGGGATAGAAGGCGCCGCGCCACGGTTCGAACGTCCAGCCGCCGATCCCGGCCCGTATCCGTCCCTCTGTCATCCGTTCCCTCCGTACGGGCGGCGTGCGTCAGCCGCCGCCTGCCGACGACCGCCGGAAACCCGGCACCTGCCGCTCCAGCGGAACCTGTTGGTCATAGAACGCGATGAGACCGGGCAGGCCGAGCGGCGTATCGCTCTTGCGCCCGTAGAAGAAGATGCCGGCCGCCGCGTCCAGCCCGCGCCGGGCATCGCAGAAACGGTCGAGGAAACGCACCCAGAAGAACGGCAGCGCCGCAAGATGACCGACCTTGTTGTTCCGGAACAGCGAGGCGAACAGATAACGCAGCGACAGGACGAACAGCGTGCCGGGGCCCGACGATGTACCGGCGGCGATCACGTCGAAGTCCCGGAACAGCCAGCGATGGCCGCTCGGCGTCCAGCGGGTGAAGTCATAGGCCTTCTCATGCACGGGCCACATGAACGGGGTGTCCGCGAACACCAGCCCGCCCGGCCGCAGCACGCGCCGGATCTCCGCCACCACGTCGATCGGATTGGCGACATGCTCCAGCACCGCCTGAATCCACACGGCGTCGACCGATGCGTCGGCCAGCGGCATGGCATGGGCGTCGGCGAGAAACGTGACGTCCTGGGACCAGTAGATATCGAAGGAAACGATATCGACATCCGGCGACGCGTAGAGCGCATCCGACCCACTGCCGACGGCGCCGCCGCCGACGATCAGGATGGAGGGCCGCCGCCCGTCCGCCTTGCCGGTGCGCTCCAGTTCGGCGACCATCGCCCCGGCGAAATGCGGCGCGATGCCATTGGTCCCGTTGATGAGGGCCGAGAAACGCTCCCGCCATCCGGCGCCGCGCCGGATCGTGCTGGCGCCGCCCGAGGCGAGCATCGCTTCGCGCTGGAGCACGCTCGACCCGAAATCGACCAGCATGCTCTTGCCGTTCACTCGGTCGAACGGGGCGCCACCCGTGGCGCACCCGCCACCCGGACAGGCCCACCGGCCATCGCCCGCGTCATGCAGCCCCTGTCCGCAGGCGGGGCAGGCGAGCACAGCCCGCAGAGTCGCGTCATTCTCGATCAGCATGACGGCACGTTGCAGGAGGGCACTCGCGCTGGCAACCGGGAGATGCGGCGCCTCGTCACAGCTTCAGGGCGAGTTGGCCGTCCGGCACGCTGTCCGATGTCAGCGGCCAGCAGCCCAGCCGGTTATGCCGCGTCCGTCCCACCTCGCTGTGGATCAGGACGAAATGGCGTACCTGCCACAGGAAGCCGGGCACCGGGCGGTTGTCAGGCCGCCCCCGGCGATAGAAGAGCGTGGCATGCGGACTGAAGCGGTAATCGATCCGCATCGGCACATCGACTGCGCGCATCGCCGACGCCAGCCGCCCCTGGAGCGCGAACAGCGCCGGAACCCGTCGCCCGGGCCGCAGGGCGGCGGAGCGATTGCCGACGGCAAGCTGGTCAAGGGTAAGGTCGAAGGGCGGCGCGATCACCGAATCGGCCGCCTTGCGCAGCCGCGTCACCAGGTCCGGCGGTGGCGCCTCGTAATCATTGGTGATGGTCAGCGTCATATGCTGATGCGCGATCGGCAGACGGCGTGCGCCGCCGGCCAGGGCTTCGGCGAACAGGTCCGTCCTGCGCGCGGTCACGATATCCGGCACCAATGCGAAGAAGAACCGGTGCAATATGCCTGTCTGGGGTTTCATCAACATTCTCCCGAATCGGGGGTCGCATGTTCATGATATGTTCTTATTCCCAGGAGTCGAGTCCCCGCGCGTTGGAGCAGCGATTGATCGGCACAGGCGATCAGACTGTCCCAACAAACTTGTTGGCCGCAATTGCGAACGATTCTTAGTTATGCCGCATGCCAGGGAGACACCCGATGAACCGCGACCTCGTCAAGACAGCCACCTATCTTTCCATCCACCTGACCGTCGGCTTCACCGTCGCCTATGTGATGACCGGATCGGTCGCGCTGGCGGGCGGCATCGCACTGATCGAGCCGTGCATCAACGCCGTGGCTTTCTTCTTCCACGAGAAGGCATGGAAGAATTTCGATGCCCGGGCTGCGAGCAAGAGCCACGCGGACACATGGACGCGCGGATCGGCTGCGTTGGCCTGACACGGGCCACATGGCGTCAGCCGGGCGGGTCAGCGGCGTAGCAGGAAGACGGCGTGCTCGGCGAAAAGATTGGCGCCGGCGTGGGTGGTTTCCTTGTCGCCCTTCAGGAACCATTGCCCGTCGATCGACCAGCCCCGATCCCTTACCAGCGAACGGAAATCGTCGATCGTCAGGTGATGGATGTTCAGCGTATCGTACCAGGTGTCCGGCAGCAGCCGCGTCACCGGCATCCGGCCGCCGAACAGCAGCGACATGCGGCCGCGCCAGTGGGCGAAGTTCGGGAAGCTCACAAAGGCCTGCGCGCCGATCCGCAGCAGTTCCTCGACCACCAGGTCGGGCCTGCGTGTCGTCTGCAGCGTCTGGCTGAGGATCGCGTAGTCGAAGCTGCCGTCGGGATAATAAGCGAGATCGGTATCGGCATCGCCCTGCACGACGGAGAGGCCGCGCCCGACCGCCGAGGCGACATTGGCGGGGTCGATCTCCAGCCCGCGCGCATCCACGCCGCGTCCGTCGCGCAAGGCCGCCATCAGCCCGCCGTCGCCGCAGCCGACGTCGAGCACCCGGCTCCCCTGCCGCACCATCCGCGCGATCAGCGCGATGTCGGGACGCAGCGGCTCCACGTCAGGCGCGCTCCCGCGATGCGTCTGGGTCGTGCCGCTGCATGATCGTGTCGTTCACCCGCACCCAGCCGAACCGTTCGTAGAGGCTGTGGGCATCGCGCGTGTTGAGGTTCCACCGGCGCAGCCGCTGCAGGTCGGGATGGCCGTCGAAATAGCGCATCATCGCCTGGGCGAGGCCGTTACCCTGATGATCCTCCAGCACATACACATCGGCGAGGTGCGCGAAGGTCGCATGATCGGTGATGACCCGGGCGAAGCCGACCTGCGCCCCGTCCAACGCATAGATGCCGACGCAATGGGATTGCCCGATCGCCTTTTCCACCAGCGCGCGGCCGATGCCCGGCGACCAGTAGCTGCGCGTCAGATAGGCATGGATAGCGTCCGGCTGCAGCCGGCCGGGATCGTCGGAGAGAATATAGCCGCCCGCAAGCGCCGCTTCCGTCATCGCCCGCCCGCCCGCAGAAAGCCGTCGACCACCCGATTCAGTTCCGGCGCCTCCAGCAGGAAGGCGTCATGGCCGAAGGGACTGGACAGCTCGACGAAGCTCGCCTCCGCGCCACCGGCGTTCAGCGCGTGGACGATGCTGCGGGATTCCGCGGTCGGATACAGCCAGTCGGTATCGAAGCTGACGAGGCAGAAGCGCGCCCGCGTGTTCGCGAACGCCCGCGCGAGGCTGCCGCCATGATCCTCGGCGATGTCGTAATAGTCCATCGCGCGGGTGATATAGAGGTAGGAGTTGGCGTCGAACCGCTCGACGAAGCTCAATCCCTGATGCCGCAAATAGCTTTCGACCTGGAAATCGGCGTCGAAGCCGAAGGTCTTGGTCTCGCGTGCCTGCAGCCGCCGTCCGAACTTTTCGGTAAGGCCGGCCTCCGACAAATAGGTGATGTGCGCCGCCATGCGCGCGACCGCGAGGCCCGCCGAGGGCACGTCGCCATCGGCATAATAGTCCCCGCCGCGCCAGCGGGGATCGGCCATGATCGCCTGCCGCCCGACTTCGTGGAACGCGATATTCTGGGCGCTGTGCCGGGCGGTCGAGGCGATCACGATCACCGATTCCGTCCGGTCCGGATACAGCGTCGGCCAGGTCAGCGCCTGCATCCCGCCCATCGATCCGCCGATGACCGCCCGCAGACGGCCGACGCCCAGATGATCGAGCAGCAGCGCCTGCGCCCGCACCATGTCGGCGATCGTGATCACCGAGAAACGCATCGCGAAGGGACGTCCGGTCGCGGGGTCGATGCTCGCCGGGCCGCTCGAGCCCATGCAGCTGCCCAGCACGTTCGCGCAGACGATGAAGTGGCGGGCCGGATCGACCGGCTTGCCCGGGCCGACCATCCGCCACCACCAGCCCGGCTTCTTCGTCACCGGATTTTCCGACGCGACATACTGGTCGCCGGTCAGCGCATGGCAGATCAGGATCGCGTTGGACCGCTCCGGATCAAGCGTGCCATATGTTTCATAGGCGATATCGACCGGACCGAAGGCCACGCCGCAGTCGAGCGGCAAAGGTCCGGCGAGGCGCACCTGCCGGCCGAGGCCGAAGCGGCTGTCATCCGGAACCGGAATGCTGGCCATACAACGCTGGCCGCTAGGGCGGGCGGCGGGCGGTGTCAATGACGCGCATCGCGCCGCCGCCCCCGGTCGGGGGCTGGCCCGATCGCGCAGGAATGCTAAGACACCGGCCATGTCTGATGCTGCCCGCCCCACCGTCGTTGCCCTCGGCACGCTCCATCCCCGCCTTGCCAGCGGGATCGCCGACCGTTTTCATGTGCTTCACGCAGAGAATGACCCGGCGACGATCACGCCGGAGATGCGGGCGGCCCGGGCCATCGTCACCCATGGCGGCGTTGGCGCATCGGCGGCGGTCATGGACGCGCTGCCCGCACTGGAGATGATCGGGCTGATGGCCGTGGGCTATGACGCCGTCGACGTCGCTCATGCCCGCGAGAAGGGCATCGGGGTCAGCAACACGCCGGACGTGCTGACCGACGATGTCGCCGACCTGGCCGTCGGCCTGATCTACGCCGTCATCCGCCGGATCGCCGTAAACGACCGTTTCGTGCGCGAAGGGCGCTGGGCGGCGGGCGGAACCGTCCCCTTCTGCGGCCGGGTGACAGGCAGCCGGATCGGCATATTGGGCCTCGGCCGGATCGGTCAGGCGATCGCCGGCAGGCTGGCGCCGGTGGCGGGCGAGATCCTTTACCACAGCCGCCGCGCGCGGCCCGAGTCTCCGTTCACCTTCGTGCCCGACATCATCGCCTTCGCCCATGCCTGCGACATCATGGTCGTCGCCACGTCCGGCGGGCCCGAGGCCCATGGGCTGGTCGACACGGGCGTGATCGAGGCGCTGGGACCGAACGGCACGCTGATCAACATCAGCCGGGGCGGCGTGATCGACGAATCCGCGCTGGTCGCGGCGCTGGTGGACGGGCGGCTGGGCGGCGCCGGGCTCGACGTGTTCGCGCACGAGCCGCATGTGCCCGAAGCGCTGCTGGGCCTCGACAATGTCGTATTGCAGCCGCATCAGGGCAGCGCCACCGTCAACACGCGCAACGCGATGGCCGATCTGGTCCTCGCCAATCTCGACGCGCATTTCGCCGGACAGCCCCTGCCGACGCCCGTGGCCTGAAGCCCACGACCTGAATCCCGTGGCCTCAATCCACACCGCACGATCGCCCGCGCCCCTTTGCCTTTGGAGCGGATGGCGCTAAAGCGCGGCGCATGTCAGACGCAGCATCCCTCGCCCCCGCCCGCCCGCAGCCCAAGGACTGGATCATGGGCATTTCGCCCTATGTGCCCGGCAAGGCGGCGACGGACGACGGGCGCAGGCTCATCAAGCTGTCGGCGAACGAAAATCCCCTCGGCACCAGCCCGGCGGGACGGGCGGCGATGCAGGCCGCAAGCGCCGACCTTGCCACCTATCCCGATCCCGGAGCGGCTATCCTGCGCGAGGCGATCGCCGCGAAGCTGGACCTCGACCCTGCCCGCGTCATCTACGGCACCGGCTCCGACGAGCTGCTGCATCTGGCCGCGAGCGCCTATGCCGGTCCGGGCGACGAGGTTCTGTACGTCCGTTACGGCTTTTCGGTCTATGACATCGCCGCCCGCCGGGTGGGCGCCGTGCCGGTTGTGGCGCCCGACGCCGATTATGCGACCGATGTCGACGCGCTGCTCGCCTGCGTCACTGACCGCACCCGCGTCGTCTTCCTCGCCAATCCGAACAATCCCACGGGCACCATGACGTCGCGTGAGGAGATCGCGCGGCTCCATGCCGGGCTGCGTCCCGACATCCTGTTCGTCCTCGATCAGGCCTATGCCGAATATCTGTCGCCCGAGCAGGATGACGGCGGCCTCGACCTCGCACGCACGGCGCCAAACGTCTTCGTCACGCGCACCTTCTCGAAGATATACGGTCTTGCCGCCGAACGGATCGGCTGGGGCTATGCCAGCGCGGAGGTGATCGACGCGCTGCACCGCATCCGCGCGCCGTTCAACGTCACCACCGCCGGGCAGGCCGCCGCAGCCGCCGCCATCGCCGACGATGCCTGGATCGACGCCAGCCGGGATCACAACGCCCGCTGGCGCGCATGGCTGACGGCGGAGGTCGACGCGCTCGGCAATCACGGCCTGAAGGTCGTGCCAAGCAAGGCGAATTTCCTACTGATCCTGTTCGAGGGCAGGCTGAGCGCTGAAACGGCGCTGAAGGGATTGATGGCGGAGGGTTATGCCACCCGCTGGCTGCCCGGACAGGGTCTGCCCCACGCCCTGCGCATCACCATCGGCACCGAGGAACAGACGCGCGCGGTCGCGGCGGTGCTGCGCAGGCTGGCGGAAAGCGCCTGATGCTACCGTTCGCACGGGTCACCATCATCGGCCTCGGCCTCATCGGCTCCTCCGTCGCCCGCGCGATCCGGGCGGAGATGCCGACGGTCGCGATTACCGGCCACGACGCCAGTGCCGAGGTGCGCGAGACCGCGCGGCGGATCGGCCTGTGCGACGACGTAGCCGATAATGCCGGCGCGGCCGTCACAGACGCCGACCTCGTCATCCTGTGCGTGCCCGTGAAAGCGATGGAAGCGGTCGCGGCCGAGATCGCCGCCGAGCTTCCCGCAGAGGCGGTGATCAGCGACGTCGGCTCCTGCAAGGGAGAGGTGCTGGCCGGACTCGGCCGCGCCCTTCCCGGCCGGACCACGATCGTCCCCGCCCATCCCGTTGCCGGGACGGAGAACAGCGGGCCGGAGGCTGGATTCGCGACCCTGTTCAAGGGCCGCTGGTGCATCGTGACGCCGCCCGCAGAGGCCGACCCGGTCGCCGTGGAGCGCGTCAGCGAATTCTGGCGGCGGCTGGGCGCCAATGTCGAGACGATGGATGCCCAGCATCACGACCTGGTGCTCGCCGTCACCAGCCACCTGCCGCACCTGATCGCGTACACGATCGTTGGCACCGCCAGCGACCTGGAGGACGTGACCCGGTCGGAAGTCATCAAATATTCCGCTGGCGGCTTCCGCGATTTCACCCGCATCGCCGCGTCCGACCCGACGATGTGGCGCGACGTGTTCCTGGCGAACAGGGAAGCGGTGCTGGAAATGCTCCAGCGCTTCTCCGAGGATCTCTCGGCACTGCAGCGCGCGATCCGCTGGGGAGACGGCGACGCCTTATTCTCGCTGTTCACGCGTACCCGCGCGGTCCGCCGCTCGATCATCGAGGAAGGGCAGGACGACGCGAAGGCGGACTTCGGCCGCAGCCATTGATCCCGGGCGCGCCGGAGCGCCGCGCTGCTATCCGGCCGGGCCGTTCAGGGCGTTGATCGCCGCATGGGCGCGCGCCTCCGCCTCCGCGCGGGGCAGGCCCGGCGGAATAACCTCGCCCACGCGATAGGTGATGACACCCCGGCGTTTCAGGAAGCTGTTGCGCGGCGCGACTTTGCCGCTGTCGACCGCGACCGGCACCACCGGCACGCCAAGGAGCATGTAGAGCCCCGCGAAACCGGCACGGATCGGCGGCGCTTCACCGTGGGGTACGCGCGTTCCTTCGGGAAACAGACATACCGGCCGGCCGGCGGCCAGCGCGTCCACCGCCGCCTTGCGCATCGCCCGCATGGCGCTCGCCCCGGCGCCGCGTTCCACCGCGATGATGCCGTAGCGGCGCGCCATCATTCCCCATAAGGGAATATCCGCCAGCTCCTTCTTCGCGGCGATCATGGGCGCGCGGAAAAAGCACAGCAGGTCTATCGTCTCGAACATCGATTCATGCTTGAAGACGAACAGCATCGGCGTGTCGGGCAGTGTCCCCTCAACCCGGACCCGCTGGCCCAGCAGGATACGCGCGCAGCCGCGATGAATGCGGGCCCAGGCCGCCACCACGCAGCGGAGCGGTTCCCCGCCGAACGGGGACGCGACCATCGCCATCAGAACGCAGACGACGGTGAGGCTGTAGAAAACGAGCGCGAACAGCAGGGATCGGATGGCCGTCATGTCTGCTCCGGTCCCCTCAGATACCCAACAGGGCGGCGGCGCGGCGAAGAATGTATTTATTGTACTCCTTCATCAGCATCATCAGGCTCGGGTGACTGGGAACGGCGTCGTACAACAGGGTCACCTGCCCCGGCAACGCCTGCCGCAATTCGAAGCCCGCCCGCCGCATGTGCCAGTCCGTCGTGATCAGGCGGACGGTGCGATAGCCCCGGCGATCGATCCACCGCGCGGTTTCCAGCCCATTGGAACGCGTATCGATCGCCTCCCGCCCCAGGGTGATGCAGCAGTCGAACAGCCGTTCAGGCACGTCATAGCGGACGGCCAGCTCGCGCGGGCGCACCGACCGGTCGACGCCGGAGATGAACATCCGCTTCGCCGCGCCCTGCCGCAGCAGCGACAGACCCCGGTCGATCCTTCCAGCGCCGCCGGTCAGCACGACGATGGCGTCCGACGCGCGCCCGTCCAGCGGCTGGGGCAGGAACAGGGCGAACCATGCGAAGCCAAGCGCCCAGAGCAGCCCCGTGAAGGCGGTGATCCGCGCAATCACAGTGCCCGCCCCAGCGCACGCAGCACCGTGAACCGCGCCGCCAGCATGGCAAGGATGATCCCGGCCACCGGCAAGGCGACGAGTGCGGCCCACGCCCAGTCGGGCAGGAACACCGCGCGCAGTAGATCGGAGCCGGTGGCGGACAGCCGGTGGCCCACCACGACGATCACGATGATGGCGCAGACGAAGCCGACGGCGCAGCCAAGCAGCGCGTCGAGGGCGATCCGCCGCTGGAACAGACGGGCGATCTGGACATCCGTCGCGCCCAGCTGATGCAGGATCTCGATCGTGCCACGATGACTGGCATGGGCGCTGCGCGCCGCCAGCACCACGACGGCGCCGGTGGCGATCGCCATCAGCAGCACCAGCGCGCCCGCCAGCAAGGCCAGCGTCCCGACCAGGCCGGACAGCGGGCCGAGGAACGCCGCATGCGGTTCGACCCGGGCATCTGGCGTCACCTGCCGTGCGATCCGGGTGACGGCCGCCACCATGTCCCCGGCGCCGCGCTTCAGCGCAACGTCGACAAGCGCGGGGATCGGAAGGTCGGCGGCATCCATGTCGACACCAAGCCACGGGCGAAGCTGCTCTGCAAGCCGTGCCTGATCCACGGGCGCCACGGTATCGACACCGGGCAGCGCGCGCAGGCGCGCCACGATCCGTCTTACGGTCTCGTCCCGCGTCTGGGCGTCTGCCTCGACGACCTGCACCGTCAGCCGTCCGGCAAGATCGGCGCGAAGGGACTGCATGCCATGGCCCAGCCCCAGCCCTGCGGCTCCGGCAAGGACGGTCAGGAACATCATGATGGCGATGACCCAGGGCATCGGTCCCGCCACCCTGCCCTCCGGCAGCAGGCGGTTGCGCGCGTTGCCGCCGCTCGTTCCGCTGGGCGGATGCGCCGTCTTTTCTCCGGCCATCTTCTTTCCGGCCATCCTATGCCCCCGGCCTGCGCGGCGGATAGCGCAAGGCGCCGGTCGGATCGGACAGGCGCCCCTTGTCGAGGCGCATCATCTGCGCGTCCTGTACCTTGCCGATCATCGGCAGATCGTGGGTGGCGACGATCAGGGTCGTGCCGAGCTTGTTCAGCGCCTCGAACAGGCTCAGCAGGCGCTGGGCCATGTCGGGATCGACGTTGCCGGTCGGTTCGTCGGCGATCAGTATCTCGGGCCGGCCGATCACAGCGCGGGCAATCGCCACGCGCTGCTGCTCGCCGCCCGACAGCGTCGCCGGACGCGCCTGGGCACGGTCGGCCAGGCCCACCCACGCCAGCATCTCGTTCGTCGGCGCCGCGATCTCGCTTTCCTCCATCCCCGCCACACGCAGCGGCAGGGCGATGTTGTCATAGGCGGAAAGATGCGGGACGAGCCGGAAATCCTGGAACACGACCCCGATACGCCGCCGGAATCCGGGCAGCCGCTTTCGCGCCAGCGTCACCACATCCTCTCCGAACAAACGGATGACTCCCCGGCTCGGCCGCTGTGCGAGATAGAGGAGCTTCAGCAGCGACGTCTTTCCCGCGCCCGACGCACCGGTCAGGAAGTAGAAACCTCCACTATCGAGCGAAAAACTTATGTCGGACAGCGTTTCCGCGTCCAGACCATAGCGCAGGCCGACATTTTCGAATTGAACGATGGTTCCCATCGCGAAAAACCGCCCCGTCCCCCGACGCCATATACCCTGCCGGAACCGCCATCGCACAGGCGGAGGCGGGCCGTAAAGCACGGAAAGACGCTCAACCGATTCGCGACATGCGCATGACGTCTTGCCCTCGAGTCGTTTGGACGTTTATGAAGCGGAATGATCCTCGTCTGCCCGAATTGCGCAACGCGCTATATCGTGCCCGACAGCGCTATCGGGCCGGGTGGACGTCAGGTCCGTTGCGCGTCGTGCAAGCATAGCTGGTTCCAGGATGGGCCGGAGCTTCCGCCCCGTGAAACGGTCACGGCAGCGCCGGTCGCGGAGACAGCGGCCGAATCCCCGTCTTCTCCGGTGCCGCGGGACCATGATGAACCGGCCATCCCCGCGACAGTCGAAACGGCCGCCGCGCCCTCGGAAACCACATCGTCTCCGGCAACCGCTCCGGCCGCCGAAGCCGATCCGATTCCGACGTTCACCAGCAACTGGCTGAGCGAGGCCGACCCGGAGGTCTCCAACCATCCGGTCGTCCGTCCGCGCCGCAATCCGGCGAAGCTGTGGATGATGGCCGCGGTCGCCTTCTTCATGATGGTGAGTGCGGCGGGTATCGCGGTCATGCTGTTCGGCGTGCCGAGCTGGGCCGTCAATCTGGGTCTGGTGGCCGACAAGGACAGCGACCCCGACCTGCTCTTCTATCTCGCCAAGCCGGCGGAGCGGCGCAAGCTGCCGAGCGGTGAGGAATATTTCGCCTTCTCCGCGCGAATCGTGAATAGCGGTGAGCAGAAGCTGTCGGTGCCGCCCGTCTTGGTCGAGCTGCGCGACGCCCAGGATCGTCTGGTGTTCAGCTGGACGACGAAGGCCGACAAGGCCAGCCTGAAGCCGGGCGAGGAAGCCTCGATCAACGAGAGCCGCCTCGACATCCCGAAGAATGCAGCGAACCTGTCGCTCGCGTTCGCCGACAAGGGCGCCTGACGGCGGATAGAAAGGCGCGTTCCCCGGACCGTTTCGTCGATATTTCCCTATAGAATCATCGATCGGGAAATAGTCCCGCTTGGCGCTTGCACGGGCCGACAGGCTTTGCTAATGGCCAGCGCCTACCGGATGCCGGCTCCGTCGGCACTCATGAAATGTGCGGTCGTGGCGGAACTGGTAGACGCGCAACGTTGAGGTCGTTGTGGCCGAAAGGCCGTGGAAGTTCGAGTCTTCTCGACCGCACCAATATCCTTTGAAAACAAAGGATAATTTCAGGGGTTTGGCACACTGGCCCGCCTTAAATATGCTGTGAGGCGTTTAAAATGCAGGTTGAACGAAGCCCGTATTGGGCTTCCGATCTACCGTATAATGCGGGGGCGACCACCCCGCACGATCGGCAAATCGCTGCTGACTTTTGCCCACTCTCGTGCAACCTGCGGAAGCCATCTGGGCCGAGCAAGCGCCGAGACGCGGGGAGGCAACTTTTCTGGAGATTGGGATACCATCCGGCAGATGGTGCTTTCAGAATAGCCGAGAAATTTCGCCAGCTCTCTGGGCGTCCACAGGTGCTCGTCGTCCATGAGCTTACCCGACAATTCGCCAGCTCTCTGGGCGTCCACAGGTGCTCGTCGTCCATGAGCTTACCCGACAATCCGTCTCAGCTTTCGCGCTTTTGGCGCGACCCTTGGTAAAGTTGCGATCACTAGGCTCAGGACTCACTGATCAAAGCCAGAAGATGCCGGTGGTAGCGAGGGCGATGGCGGAGAAGAAGGCATTGGGGCACCGGTCGTAGCGTGTCGCG
>QFQF01000009.1 GCA_003248935.1 Sphingobium sp. | reverse complement strand
GATCCAGTTCGCGCCGGGCCTGCCCAAGACCCGGTCGGGCAAGATCATGCGCCGCATCCTGCGCAAGATCGCCGAGGGCGACACAGCCTCCCTGGGCGATACATCAACACTCGCAGACCCCGCCGTCGTCGCAGACCTCCTCAACAACGCTCAAAATAAAATGCAAAACACCTAGGTCCTGACCCCTAGGCGCGGGCCGTGCCCGGTTAGACGTCCTCGGTCGCCATGTAGACGCGGTTGCGGCCATGTTCCTTGGCCAGATAAAGCGCGCGGTCTGCCGCCTTCAGCGCGGTGCGGGGATCGTCATAGGCAAAGACGTTGGCGACACCGGCGGAGAAGGTGACCCGTTCCATCCGCTGTCCGTTGGTCCGGTTCACCAGGCTGCGCCCGGACAGGTCTTCGCGGGCGGCGTCCACGATCTCGCAGGCCTCCGCAGCGCTCTTGCCCCGGAACAGCATCACGAATTCCTCGCCGCCGTGCCGTGCTACGTGGCACTTGTCGCCCGATACCCCGGCGAGCAGGGTGGAAACGAACTTCAGCACCCGGTCGCCGACATCATGGCCGTGGGTGTCGTTGACCAGCTTGAAATGGTCGATGTCGCAGAAGGCGACCGCGAGGGTTTCGCCATCGGCCTGCGCCTGGGCGACTTCCTCGCGCATGCGCGCCTCGAACGCGCGGCGATTGGGAAGGCCGGTCAGATGGTCCTGCTCCGCCGCCTTGCGCGTGTTCTCCAGCGTCTGTTGGAGGACGCGGGTCTGCTTCTGGCTTTCGCGCATCTGCGCTTCGACCTGGCGGGTCTTTTCCACCATCGATCGCGTGAGGCCGATCAGCTTGGCGAGGACCGGCTGTTCCTTCTCGGCATCCTCCATGTCGCGCACCTGTTCCTGCAGGGCGACGCCATAGTCCTTGGCTGATGTGCGGCTCTCGTCCATCAACTCGGTGAACTGGGTGAGGTTGGTTTCGACCTTGTCCAGCATCGAGGACAGCGAATCGATGTTGATCTCGTCCTTCTGCTTTTCCGCGATCACCTTCTCGACCCAGCCGTTGGTGATGCGGCCCCGGTTCTGCAGGATCGCGCCGACCGCCTTCTCGATGCCGAGGTCGCCGCCGGTCAGATAATCGTGGACCAGACCGAAATTGATGGGGGTAAGGTCGAGATCATGGGCGAACAGGAAGTCGCCGATCTCGCCGTAAAGTTGACGCCGGCGCTCGATTTCCCGGCTGAAGGGGCGGTTGCCCGCCTCGCGAGGGGAAGGCTCGGCGCTTTCCTCTTCCAGCGCCTCGTCCTGCGCGGTCAGCTTGCGCGCCCAACGCGCCAGACGATCGGTCAATCCACTATTCTGTACGTCGGCGTGCATGGCTGTGTCTCCCATGCGAGAAAGAACGGTCGGTCCGAAACGGATTTTAGTTAAGGCCGCAAAAATCATCACCGCTTCGGTGTGGTCGCGGGCTCTACAGATCGATCGAGATCAGCCAGTCGTGGAAGATGCGCACCGCGCGGTTCTGGAGCGCGCGGGGGCGGCACACGAAGAAATAGCGGTAGGGGCTGGCCACGGTGGTCGAGAACAGCCGGGTGATACGCGGATCGTTCGCCTGTTTCAGGTGACTGGCCTGCATCACCGCAACGCCAAGTCCCTGCGCTGCGGCCTCCAGCATCAGCGGTCCCGAATCGTAATTGTCGATCGCGGCGGGCTGGAGGTTGGGCATCCCCACCGCGTCCTTCCATGCGTCGAAGCTTGCCGACATTTCCCGGTGCAGCAGTACCGTATGCTGGGCAAGCTGCTCGGGCTTGGTGATGGCATTGGGCCCCTGGGAGTAGGTGCTGGCGGCGATCAGGTAGATGTCGTCTTTCTCCAGCTCGTGCGAGTAGAGCGACGGATCGACCTCGCGCGCGAGGACGATCGCGGCATCCAGCCCCTCGCCGAGTCGTGCGATTGCATGCGGCGTCGTCTCGATATCCAGATGGAGCTGCGGGTAGCGTTCGCGCAGTTCGCGCAGTTGCGGGAACAGTCGCTGGCTGGCGAACAGGGGTTGCACGGCGAGACGCAAGCGAAGCTGCGATCCGCCGCTCTGGATATTCTCCAGCGCCGTCGACATGGCGTCCAGCGCCGGTGCGATGTCGTCGAGCAGGCGCTGCCCGTCGGCGTTGATCTCCATCGCCTGATGCTTCCGGTCGAACAGGGTCTTGCCGATGAAGCGCTCAAGCGCCTGCACCCTGCGACTCAGCGCAGGTGTCGACAGGGCCAGCTCCTCGGCCGCGGCTTTCACCGAGCCGAGCCGGGCGACCTGAACGAAGGCCTCAAGGGCCGTAAGGGGCGGTAACCGTCGCATATGCTGTTATCCGGGCCACGCCTGTTGCAATGCACCATTCCGATATGACGACCCGCAGGGCGCCACATCCAAGCATCCTGCGACAAGAAAGCCAGAAACCAAGGGTTAGATCAAGATGCAAAATTTGCAACCCTAACTTATGCTTTCGCACTTGCGAAATGGACGGTTGCGGCGCACATAGGGAGTGCCTTTCAGGCATCCTCTCCTAAAACTTTCAGGCCGGCCCTCGGGTCGGCCATTTTTTTTGCCCTCCGTTTGCGTGGAGACGAGGCAAAAAAATCATCCTTTTGGATGGACCTTATCTACGCCGCCCTTACACCCTATCTACCGGACCCGGGATCAATGCCCTTTCAGCGGGCATTGTCTTGTCTAGTCGCCCGGGACGGGATTGAGGATGGATATGGCCGATCAGGAAGTCGCCGGACGCAGGATACAGGTCGCCAACGCGCGGCCGGAGGATGCGGGACGCGGACTTGCGCGCCTGCCGCGCGGGGCGATGACGGAACTGGGCCTTGCCGAGGGCGACGCGATCGAAATCGTCGGCAAGCGCAGCACCCCCGCGCGAGTCGTTCTGTCGTACAAGGAGGACGAGGGGCTGGACGTGCTGCGCCTCGACGGGCTCCAGCGCGCCAATGCCGGTGTCGGCTCCGGCGACTTCGTTGCGATTCGCAAGGTGGAGCCGCGCGTCGCCCAACGGGTGGTGTTTGCGCCCGCCCAGCAGAACCTGCGCCTTCAGGGCAGCCCGGAGGCGTTGAAGCGGGTGTTTTACAGCCGGCCGCTGGCTGCGGGGGATGTCGTGGCGACATCGGGCCAGCAGCGGGTCGATAGCGGCAACATGCCGCCGCAGCTCCGCCAGATGCTGGCGGCGCCCGCCTATGCGCTTCAGGAGATCCGGCTCGCCGTCGTGTCGACCGTACCCAAGGGCATCGTGGAGATTTCCGACGAAACCGAGGTCGAACTGCGGGCCGAATATGAGGAACCCAGGGAGTCGCGCCGTGCCGACGTCACCTATGACGATGTCGGCGGCATGGCGGAGACGATCGACCAGCTGCGGGAAATGGTGGAGCTGCCGCTGCGCTATCCCGAACTGTTCCGCCGCCTAGGCGTCGATCCGCCGCGCGGTGTGCTGCTCCACGGCCCGCCCGGAACCGGCAAGACACGCCTTGCCCGCGCCGTCGCGAACGAGAGTGACGCGGAATTCTTCCTGATCAACGGGCCGGAGATCATGGGCTCCGCCTATGGCGAATCGGAAAAGAAGCTGCGCGAGCTGTTCGAGGAGGCGACCAAGGCGCAGCCGTCTATCCTGTTCATCGACGAGATCGATTCGATCGCGCCCAAGCGCGGTCAGGTCACCGGTGAAACGGAAAAGCGCCTCGTCGCGCAGCTCCTGACCCTGATGGACGGGCTGGAAGCGCGGACCAATCTGGTCGTCATCGCCGCCACCAACCGGCCGGAGGCGATCGACGAGGCGTTGCGGCGACCCGGCCGCTTCGACCGCGAGATCATCGTCGGCGTCCCCGACGAGCGTGGGCGTCGGGAAATCCTGGGCATCCATACCCGCGGCATGCCGCTGGGCGACAAGGTGGACCTGGCCGAACTGGCCCGCACGACTTACGGCTTCGTGGGTGCGGACCTTGCCGCGCTGACCCGCGAGGCGGCGATCGAGGCGGTGCGGCGGTTCATGCCGCGCCTGAACCTTGAGGACGGCACAATCCCGCCCGACGTGCTGGAGGAGCTGATGGTCACGCGGGAAGATTTCCTCGCGGCGATCAAACGCGTCCAGCCGTCGGCCATGCGCGAAGTGATGGTGCAGGCGCCCAATGTCGGCTGGGACGACATCGGCGGCCTTGGCGACGCGCGCGAGCGCCTGCGCGAGGGCGTCGAACTGCCGCTGAAGGACCCCGACGCCTTCCGCCGCATCGGCATTCGTCCCGCCAAGGGCTTCCTGCTTTACGGTCCCCCCGGCACCGGCAAGACGCTGCTGGCGAAAGCGGTCGCGCGCGAGGCGCAGGCGAACTTCATCGCCACCAAGTCGAGCGATCTGCTGTCCAAATGGTATGGCGAGAGCGAGCAGCAGATCGCGCGCCTGTTCGCCCGCGCACGGCAGGTGGCGCCGACGGTGATCTTCATCGACGAACTCGACAGCCTGGTGCCCGCGCGTGGCAACGGGCTGGGTGAGCCGCAGGTGACGGAGCGGGTGGTGAACACCATCCTTGCCGAGATGGACGGCCTGGAAGAGTTGCAGTCGGTGGTTGTCATCGGCGCCACCAACCGTCCAAACCTGATCGACCCCGCGCTGCTGCGACCCGGCCGGTTCGACGAACTGGTCTATGTCGCGGTGCCGGACGAGGCCGGACGGCGACATATCCTGTCGATTCACACCGCGAAGATGCCGCTGGCCGACGATGTCGACCTCGACGACCTTGCAAGCCGGACCGATCGCTTCACCGGCGCGGATCTGGAGGATCTGGTCCGGCGTGCCGGCCTTTTCGCCCTGCGCGAAACATTGCAGGTCGAGAAGGTGACGCAGGTCCATTTCGACAAGGCGCTGGATGAGACCCGCGCCTCGGTCACGCCGGAGATGGAGCGGGAATATGAGGCGATCGAAGGCAAGCTGAAGCAGAACGCGCTTCAGGTTGGCTCGATCGGCTTCGTGACCCCGGGCATGCTCGCGACGAAGGACGAGAAGGCCCGCTGAGCCGAATGGGCAACGGGGCGTGGCATCGGTCTATGATAGCCGCCGCTCCGTCGCGCTTTTGCGCGTCCCGTCCTCGATGACGGACCGGCACGGGCGGTCGTGCGTTGGTCCCCGCACACATGGGCGGCGATGCCCGGCTTGCAACTTGCGCAAGGATTTGCGAGGCATCGCGCTCCGCGACGGGGCGGGCAATATGGACGGGCGTGAATGGCGACGGTTGAACTCAAGAAGCTTAGGCGAGCCAATCATCCGCTTGCCCGTCTGCGCCGTTCCTTCGGTCCCGGGCTCGCCTTCTTTCGCGAGTTCGTGAAGCATCCCGCGATGATCGGCTCGATCATCCCTTCATCCCCCGTGCTGGTCCGGTCGGTGCTGGACCGGGTCGACTGGAACGCGACGCGCCTGTTCGTCGAATATGGTCCGGGCGTCGGCACCTTTACGCGTCCGGTTCTGGAGCGCCTGCGCCCCGACGCGATGCTGCTGGCGATCGACACGAACGAGGGGTTCATCCGGTATCTGAACGGCGACATCGCCGATCACCGCTTCCGCGCAATTCACGGATCGGCGGCGGATGTCCGGCGGATCATAGCCGAACAGGGCTTGGCCGAGGCCGACCATATCCTGTCCGGCCTGCCGTTTTCGACGCTGCCGGAGGGCGTGGGGGAGGCGATCATGGCGGAGACGTGCGCCGCGCTCCGCCCGGGCGGCTCGTTCCTCGTCTATCAATATTCCGATTATGTGCGCCCGATGCTGGGTGCGGCGTTTGATCGGACCGAGCGGGATTTCGAGTGGCTGAACATCCCGCCCTGCCGTATCTTCCGGGCCTATCGGGCGGAGGAAGCGGCAGCGGCGCAGGCGAAAGCCGCCTGACTGCCGCTTTTTGTCAGTCGTTGCGGCTGAGGTTGCGGAAGTTGAGGCGACGGGTCACCGTGTAGTCGAGCACGCCAACCAGGAAATAGCTGATCCAGCCCTTGGCGAGTGACAGCAGGCCGCGTCGTGATCGGTATAGTTCCGGCGTCACGTGCCGGCTGTCAGCCACCCGCCGGTCGACCAGAGCCCGCATACGGCCGGCAAGCGCCGCGTCTTCGATCCTCAGCATGATCTCCAGATTGATGAACAGGCTGCGCATGTCGAAATTGGCCGAGCCGATGAAGACCGCGTTGTCGATGATGATCAGCTTCATATGCAGCTTGCACGGCTGATACTCGTAGATCTGCGTGCCGCGCTTCAGCAACGGGCCGTAGAGCAGGCGGGCCGCCGCGATCGTCGCGCTGTTGTCCGACTTGGCGGCCATGACCAGCCGTGCGCCCTTGCGTCCGGCGATCCGCCCTATCCGTCGCAGCATCCCCTGACCGGGGGAGAAGTAGGCCTCGATCATGTCGAGGTGCTGTCCCCGCTCCAGATCGTGCTTCACGACCTTGGCCCAGGGGCTGAGGCGCCGGGTGGGGCCGCCGACCAGCCAGCGGAACGGGTTGTCGGGATTATGATCCACCACCGGATGCCAGCGCCGCACCATCGCGCGCAATTGCCCGAAGCTCTGCTTGCTGGTCGCGGTCCATCGCCACAGTTGCGTGTACCAGCGCACCATCGCGATCACCTCCGGCCCTTCGACCATGAGGCCGAGGTCAGCCCAGCAGTCTTCCGCCGATGGGCCGAAATAGGCGTCTGCAACGTTGAACCCGCCGGTCAGCAGCCGGGCATCGTCGGCTATCGCCATCTTCTGGTGATTGCGGATCAGATAGCGGGTCGATCGCTTGGCGCCGAACAGGCCGAATCGTCCGCCCGCCCGGACCAGCCCGTCGAAGAATCCGGCCCCGGCGGTGCTGGAGCCGAAGGCATCGACCATCAGCGTCACGTCCACCCCCCGTCGCGCCGCGCGGATCAGGCGTGCGAGGACCAGCCGCCCGCTGCGGTCGGGATCGAAGATGTAGTAATAGAGCTTCAGGCTGTCTCGTGCCCCGTCGATCAGGGCGAGGAGTGCGGCGAGCATGTCGGGACCGTGCTCGATGACGGTCAGCCGGGTGCCGGCGATCGTACAGCTTATGGCTTTGGCGGCGCTGTCCGCCGGCCGCCCCTCTTCATGCTGCGCATCGCGCGTCGCCATGACCGATGGATGCCGGGTTTGGACACGGATGGCCACCCCCTTTCGTCCGTTTCCCGTGATGAACGCCGATGCGGGCGGTTCACATTGACATTTCCGGTCCCTGCTGTTAGCGGATCGCCTTTCTCCATAGTGTCGTTTTCAGGAGGCCCAATGGCCCGCGTTACCGTCGAAGATTGCGTCGACAAGGTCACCAACCGTTTCGATCTCGTCCTGCTGGCTGCCCAGCGCGCGCGGGAGATTTCGGGCGGCGCGGAACTGACCCTCGACCGCGACCGGGACAAGAACCCCGTTGTCGCCCTGCGTGAGATCGCCGAGGAGACGGTTCTGCCTGACGAACTGCACGACGCGCTCGTCGGTTCGCTGCAGAAGGTCCAGATCGACGACGACGATACGCCGGACGAGATCGGCTCGCTCAGCCAGTCGGCCGAGGCGCTGCGCCTGACGGCTGCGGCTCCGCCGCGCAACCAGAATATCGGCGGTGACTACGACGGCTGACAAAGGCCGCGCCGCAAACCCCTTAAGGGGAGGATGAAAGGGTCCGGTCACGGGAGTGGCCGGGCCCTTTCTTCGTTGCCGGATGCTCTTGCGACGAAAAAAAAGGGCGCCTTGTGGCGCCCTTTCCTCAATCGATATGGTGCCCGATCAGGCGCCTTGACCTGCCGGTTCCCCGAACGGGCCCTTGCGGCGCCGCGTCTTGGGGATGGAGGAACCCACGGCCGGGATCACGCTCGGCTTGATCGTCGTGCCGTCGTCGCGGGTGATCTCGCCGTCGTCCAGCAGGGTACGGATTTCCTCACCCGACAGGGTCTCATATTCCAGCAGCGCATTGGCGAGCAGGTGAAGCTGGTCGGCATGATCGGTCAGCACGGTCTTGGCGCGGCTGTAGCCGGTCTCGACGATCGCACGGATTTCATGGTCGATCGCCTTCGCCGTCTCGTCCGACATGTGGACGCGCTGGCTCTGGGAGTAGCCGAGGAAGGTTTCCCCCTGCTGCTCCTCATACTGAAGCGGGCCGAGCTTGTCGGACATGCCCCATTGTGTGACCATGTCGCGGGCCAGCTTCGTGGCATACTGGATGTCGCCCGAAGCGCCCGAGGAGACCTTGTCGTAGCCGAAGATGATTTCCTCGGCGACACGGCCGCCCATGGAGACGGCAAGGTTCGCGTACATCTTGTCGCGGTGGTAGCTGTAGTTGTCCCGCTCCGGCAGGCGCATGACCATGCCCAGCGCACGGCCGCGCGGGATGATCGTCGCCTTGTGGATCGGGTCCGACGCCGGCTCGTGCACCGCGACGATCGCGTGTCCCGCCTCGTGATAGGCGGTCATCTTCTTCTCGTCCTCCGTCATCACCATGGAGCGGCGTTCCGCGCCCATCATGACCTTGTCCTTGGCCGCCTCGAACTCGTCCATCGCGACCAGGCGCTTGCCGCGCCGGGCCGCCATCAGAGCTGCCTCATTGACGAGGTTGGCGAGGTCGGCGCCGGAGAAGCCCGGCGTACCGCGCGCAATGGTGCGGGCATTGACGTCGGGCGCCAGAGGCACCTTCTTCATGTGCACCGCCAGGATTTTCTCGCGGCCCTCGATGTCGGGGCGGGGGACGACGACCTGACGATCGAAACGGCCCGGACGCAGCAGGGCGGGGTCCAGCACGTCGGGGCGATTGGTCGCCGCGACGATGATGATGCCCTCGTTCGCTTCGAAGCCATCCATTTCGACGAGAAGCTGGTTCAGTGTCTGCTCGCGTTCGTCATTGCCGTTGCCCAGGCCCGCGCCGCGATGGCGGCCGACCGCGTCGATTTCGTCGATGAAGACGATGCACGGCGCGTTCTTCTTCGCCTGCTCGAACATGTCGCGCACGCGGCTGGCGCCAACGCCGACGAACATCTCGACGAAGTCGGAGCCGGAGATGGTGAAGAAGGGCACGCCCGCCTCACCCGCGATCGCGCGGGCGAGCAGGGTCTTGCCGGTGCCGGGCGAACCGACCAGCAGCGCGCCTTTCGGAATCTTGCCGCCCAGGCGCGCGAACTTGGTCGGGTCCTTCAGGAACTCGACGATTTCCTGCAATTCCTCGCGCGCCTCGTCGATGCCGGCGACGTCGTCGAAAGTGACGCGGCCATGCTTTTCCGTCAGCAGCTTCGCCTTGGACTTGCCGAAGCCCATGGCACCCGATCCGCCGCTCTTCTGCATCTGGCGGAGCACGAAGAAGGCGATGCCGAGGATCAGCAGGAAGGGCAGCGACTGGAACAGCAGGATTTGCCAGAAGCTCGGCTGCTCCTCCGCCTGGCCGCTATATTTGACACCATAATCGTCGAGCAGGGTCGTGAGCGTCGGGTCGTTGACGGGGACCGTCTGGAACCGTTGGTCGTTGCTCAGCGTGCCGCTGATCCGGTCGGGCGCGACGGCGACTTCCTTGACCTGCCCGTCCTGCACCTTCTTGCGGAAATCGGAATAGGCGATGGGCGCGCCGGACGCGCTGGCCGACGGGCGATCGAACATCGACACGAAGAGGAGCAGGGCGATGATCACGCCCGCCCAAATCATCGCGCTCTTGATCCAGGGATTGCCCTGCGGTTCCTTGTCGTCGTTCATTTTTGCTCGCTTTCACGGGCCAAGATAAGGCGCCGGAGGCAAATGACAATAAGCATACCGACCCGGCTCGGCGAGGAGATTAAGGTCAAGGGGTTGCCGGAAGGTGAATGCGCCGCTCCGTGCTGCAGGCGATGGTTAATGCGACGGCGGCTCAACTCCGCTCATGCCACCGTTACGTCCTCCAAACGACCGGCCGTGTCCGCCGTTCAGCGCGGCTTTCGGAAGCGCATGACGAAACGGTCGGTCTTGCCGCGCACGGCTGGGTCGAACACCAGCTTGCCATGGTCATCGTCAGCGACGTGGAGCAGGGGGCTCTCCGCCTCAAGCACGAAGCCCGCCGCCTTGAAGTCGGCCTTCACCGTCTCGGGATCGATTCGGTGGAGCTTGTCGACGGTGGTACGGGTGTCGCCGGGTGCCCCGACATGATCGACCACGCCAACGATGCCGCCGGGCTTCGTCGCCCTGAACAGCGTGGCGAGGAACGCCGCCGGGTCGATGCGCGGCACGCCGAATTTCGCGCTTTCCCAGTACAGGTCATGATAGACCAGATGGAGCATCGTGAAGTCGAGGCTCTTGTCCGGCGCGCTGAACGCATCGAACGGGTAAACCGTCAACGTGACGTTGGGGGACCGCATCCTGAGCGCGTCCCAGGTCGCGGCCGCCTTTTCATCGCTCTTGTAGAAGCCTTCGGGCTCGAACGCGGTGACATGGCCCCTGGGGCCGACCGCGCGGGCCATGATCTCCGTATAATATCCGCTGCCTGCCATGATGTCGGCCGCCTGCATGCCTTTGCGCAGTCCCAGGAACGCGAGCACCTGAACGGGCTTGCGGCTGGCGTCGAGGGCGACGGCGTCGGCCGGGCGGCCCGGCTTTTCCACGGCTGTGGTCAGCGCCGCGTCCTTGCCCGCGGCGAGCGCCGCCGGTCCGGGCAGGCTGAGAGCGAGGGCGGCGCCCCCCGCGACGGCGAGCAGCAACTGACGCATGCGTGATCCCCCTTGGCTTCGAACGGTCGGGAGAATGCGCCTCGACCGGGGCCGCCTCAAGCACCGTTGGTCGATCCGCACCGGACGTTGATCGAAACGGGGTCAGGCCGCGTCGTGAAAGATGATGCCGAGCGTGTGCCGCGTGCCGCCCAGCAGACGGCTGACGCCGTGGCGCATCTGGACGCGATGGACGCCGCGTGTGCCGATCACCGGGCGCTCGCGGACCGGGAATATCACGGCATCGCCGCGATCGAGAGGCACGACCTCCGGACGGGACTGCATGCGCGGCCGTTGTTCGGTGAGCACGAAACTGCCGCCGGTGAAGTCCGTGCCCGGCTGCGAAAGCAGGATGGCGACCTGAAGCGGAAACAGCGTGGGGCCGTAGACATCCTGATGCAATGCGTTCCAGTCGCCCGGGCCATAGCGCAGCAGCAGCGGTGTCGGCTTGTCCTGTCCGCCCAAATGACAGCGGGTGAGAAAGGTCGCGTGATCGGAGGGATAGATGTCCGGCGCGCCCAGCATTTCCGCCCAGCGGTTCGCGACCGTCGCCAGCATCGGGTAAAGCCGCGTCCGCAGTGTCGCGACCGGTTCCGGCAGCGGATAGGCGAAATAGCGATAGCGCCCCCTGCCATAGCCATGGCGAGCCATGTCCACCTCCTTTCGAAAGGCGGCCGGCGGGGCGCCGTCCCACAGCGCGATCATCGCCGCGCAATCCTGTGGCGACAGCAGCCCGGGCAGGATCGCGGCACCATGACGGTCGAGGCCGGACAGGTCGTGGGCCATGGTCATGCCGGAATCCGATAGGCGGGAACGGAAGCCTCCACCAGTCCCGGGCGGTCGGGAGGCAGGGCGAATGCGGCAAGCAAGGCCATGATCGCTGTCCCTATTCCTGCAAGTTGCATCATGTGACGCGCCATCTCGACCTCCCTATGTTGCTGTGGGTGCGGCCCCTATCGCCCGCCATCGTGCGCAGGGCTTCCCGCACCTTGCCCTCAAAGCATCGTCAAAGCTTGAGAGGCGGGCAGGGAGACGGCTATGACGGATGCATGCGGACCCTCTATCCCCCGATCGAACCTTATGCCTCCGGCCATCTCGACGTTGGCGACGGCCATGCGATTTACTGGGAGCGATGCGGTACGCCCGGCGCCAAGCCCGCGGTCTTCCTGCACGGCGGGCCGGGCGGCGGTATCTCGCCCGAGCATCGCCGCCTGTTCGATCCGACAGGTTATGACGTGACCCTGTTCGACCAGCGTGGCTGCGGCCGATCGACACCGCATGCAGCGCTGGATGCGAACACGACATGGCATCTTGTCGCCGACATCGAGCGGCTGCGCGAAATGGCGGGGGCGGAACAATGGCTGGTGTTCGGCGGCAGCTGGGGTTCGACCCTGGCGCTCGCCTACGCCCAGACCCATGTCGAGCGCGTGACCGAACTGGTGCTGCGCGGCATCTTCACCCTGCGCCGGCGGGAGGTCGACTGGTATTATCAGGAGGGCGCGAGCCGCATCTATCCCGACAAGTGGGAGCGGTTCGTGGCGCCCGTGCCGGAGGAGGAGCGTGGCGACCTGCTCCATGCCTATCGCCGCCTGCTGACCGGGGATGACCGCGCGGCGCAGATCGCCGCTGCGAAGGCGTGGAGCGTGTGGGAGGGGGAGACGATCCGTCTGCTACCGGACGCGGCACTGTCGGCAAGTCATGATGCGGACGACTTCGCAATCGCCTTCGCCCGGATCGAGAACCATTATTTCGTGCATAAAGGTTGGATGGCGGACGGGCAGCTGATCCGCGATGCTGGCAAGCTCGCGTCTATTCCCGGCGTCATCGTCCAGGGGCGCTACGACATGGCCTGCCCGGCGGAGACGGCGTGGGCGTTGCACAGGGCATGGCCGCAGGCCCGCTTCGAGATGATCGAGGGCGCCGGCCACGCGTTCAATGAACCCGGCATACTGGACGCGCTGATCCGCGCGACGGACGGCTTTGCAGGTTAGGAAGGGGAGAGGTGTGATGCGGACATGGATAATGCTGGCGACGGCGTTCGGCCTGGCGTCCTGCGGGGGAGACGGCGGCGAGACGACGAGCGCTCCGGTCAATCAGGCGGAGCCGGAGAGCGGCGCGGCCGCGCAGGTCGCGAAGCTTGATGAAACCGCCCGCAACGGCGTGCTGGAAAAGGCGATCCGCGCATCCGGCGCCGCCTGCCCGACGGTCACGTCTTCCGAACGGACGGAGATTCGAACCGGCGTGAAGGGCTGGCGTGCGCATTGCGACGACGGTACCCAACACCTCATTGAGATCCGCGCCGACGGCACGGCGAACGTCACCAGCCGCACGCATTGAGGGGGAAGGGACGGCACATCCTGCCTGTTCTGCACGGTCGGGTCATTTTCCTTGCCCGACTTGAACAGCGAGCAGAACGAGCATGGCAATACCCGTGATCGTGGCGACAACTTCGTAGGGGCTCATGGGCGGGTTCCAAAGGACGGTGTTTGTCGATCGGACGATGATCGCCGTTTCCAATAGGCCGATCTATTAGGCCTTTTCTAACGATACAGCTTGTGGAATGCCATTCCACAAGCTGTAGCCACCCCTACCGCCCGAACTTTCGCGTCGTCTTTCCGAACCGGCCCTTCCGCGTCCCGGGCTTGCCCTCCGTCGCCCGGCCCCTTGGCGCAGCGACCTGCTCGTCGGCGGGGAGCCCCAGTTCCTCCGCCTCCAGTTTCCTGATCTCGTCGCGAATGCGGCCGGCCTCCTCGAACTCCAGGTCGGCGGCGGCGGCGCGCATCTTCTTTTCCAGTTCCTCGATGTACGCACGCAGGTTGTGGCCCACCAGATGCGGGCGATCCTCCAGCCCTGTGTCGACCGTCACCTGATCCTTGCTCGCGACATGCGCGATGATGTCGCCGATATTCTTCTTCACCGTCGTGGGCGTGATGCCGTGCTCGGCATTATAGGCCTGCTGCTTCTCGCGGCGGCGGCCGGTTTCGTTGAGGGCGCGTTCCATGCTGCCGGTGATCCGGTCGGCATAGAGGATGACGCGTCCCTCCACATTGCGCGCCGCGCGGCCGATGGTCTGGATGAGCGAGGTTTCCGAGCGCAGGAACCCTTCCTTGTCCGCGTCGAGGATGGCGACGAGGCCGCATTCCGGGATGTCGAGGCCCTCGCGTAGCAGGTTGATGCCGACCAGAACGTCATAGACGCCCAGCCGCAGGTCGCGGATCAGTTCGATGCGCTCCAGCGTCTCGACGTCGCTGTGCATGTAGCGGACCTTGATCCCCGCCTCGTGCATGAACTCGGTCAGGTCCTCCGCCATGCGCTTGGTGAGCGTGGTGACGAGGGTGCGGTATCCTTTCCTCGCGGTCTCCCGTGCCTCGTGGATCAGGTCGTCGACCTGATCCTCCACCGGCTTGATCTCGACCGGCGGGTCGATGAGTCCCGTGGGACGGATCACCTGTTCGGCGAAGACGCCGCCCGTCTGTTCCATTTCCCACGGGCCAGGCGTCGCCGAGACGCTCACCGTCTGTGGCCGCATTGCGTCCCATTCGTTGAAACGCAGCGGCCGGTTGTCGATGCAACTCGGCAGGCGGAAGCCATATTCGGCGAGCGTGATCTTTCGCCGGTGGTCGCCGCGCGCCATCGCACCGATCTGCGGCACGGTCTGGTGGCTTTCATCGACGAAGAGGACGGCGTTCTCGGGCAGATATTCGAACAGGGTTGGCGGCGGCTCGCCTGGCAGGCGTCCGGTGAGGAAGCGGGAATAATTCTCGATCCCCGCGCAGGAGCCGGTGGCCGCGATCATCTCCAGGTCGAAATGGGTGCGTTGCTCCAGCCGCTGCGCCTCCAGCAGCTTGCCCTCGCCCTGCAGTTCCTTCAGCCGCTCGGCCAGTTCGAAGCGGATGGCCTCCATCGCCTGCTTCAGCGTCGGGCCGGGCGTGACGTGGTGCGAGTTGGGAAAGACCTTTACATAATCGAGGCTGGCGACCTTCCGGCCGGTCAGCGGGTCGAACTCGCTGATTTCCTCGATGTCATCGCCAAAGAAGGACACGCGCCACGCGGTGTCCTCATAGTGCGAGGGGAAAATCTCCAGATTGTCGCCCTTCACGCGAAAATTGCCGCGCGCGAAAGCGGCGTCGTTGCGCTTGTACTGGAGCGCGACGAGCTTGCGGATGATCTCCCGCTGGTCGGCGCTCTCCCCCTTCTTCATCGCGAAGGTCATCGCCGAATAGGTTTCGACCGACCCGATGCCGTACAGGCAGGACACGGATGCGACGATCAGCACATCGTCCCGTTCCAGCAAAGCGCGGGTGGCCGAATGGCGCATCCGGTCGATCGCCTCGTTCACGCTCGACTCCTTCTCGATATAGGTGTCGGAGCGCGGCACATAGGCTTCGGGCTGGTAATAATCGTAATAGCTGACGAAATATTCGACCGCGTTTTCGGGGAAGAAGCTCTTGAACTCGCCATAGAGCTGCGCGGCGAGGATCTTGTTGGGGGCGAGTATCAGCGCCGGGCGCTGCAGGTTCTCGATCACCTTCGCCATGGTGAAGGTCTTGCCCGATCCGGTGACGCCCAGCAGCACCTGATCCCGCTCGCCCGCGCGGGCCGTCTGCACCAGCTCGGCGATCGCGGTGGGCTGGTCGCCGGACGGCTCATAATCGCTGACCAGCCGGAAAGCGCGGCCGCCCTCGCTCTTTTCCGGACGGGCGGGACGGTGCGGGACGAAGCCTTCGCCGGTCTCCGGCTCGTCGAGGGTCGTGCGTATCTGAATCGCCATTGCGGGAATATGGGGCCTTTGGTCGACGGCGCAATCGGCCTTACGGTTTCAGTTTGACGGCGGTGCCGGGCATCGGCGGATAGACCACCGGCTTGTCGCCGTAGCGAGCGCGCAGAGCGAGTTCGCGTCGATCAACGTCGAAGCTTTCGACATCCACCTCGTCGGGATAGCGGAAGCTGACGTCGAACGTCCCATCCCTGATATCATATTCCATGATCGACCAGCGCATGATGCCGCCTCTCTCGGGTTCGGCATGCCAGGCGTCCCAGAGAAGATCGGAGAGCGTTTCGCTGTCATCCAGATTTCGAACCTGATGCCCTTCATCCTTGAAGATATTGGCGCTGATCCATCTGTCGCCAATCTCCACATAGAGAAAGATACCATCGGGATCGCCACCGGCGATATGGACCAGTTCCACACCAATTTTGTTGAGGAGTGGTCCTAGGACATCGAGTTTATCTTTTTCCATAGTTGATGCCTTTCGCTTCGTTTGGGAAGCTTTTCCTGAACCGTGTTCCATCGACATACCAAGTGACGGTGAGCTGATAGGGCCGTTTCGAGGTGCCGTGATAAATCGGGAGAATGTCAACAAACACCCTATGTTGCGTTCGCAATTCTCCGGCCCAACGATCTTCAATGGCGCGATAGGCCCCGCGGTTGAAGCTGGCGTCCTGGGCGAAATGATTGAAGCTGTCGCTGGGGCCGTTGAAGCGAGCAGCAATGAAATGACCGCCATCATCGCTGGTGAGACGATCCGGCTTGCCTGCCTGTGCCTGATTGCGACGGGATCGCGCAGCAATTGGACCAAAAGTGAGTTGGCCGAACACGCGCCGCGGTCGAGCGATGGCGTCGATGTGGAAATCATAGCCATTCCTGCTTTCCTTCCTCCAATCCGACTCCAGAATCTGGCTTGCCAGCGAAGGCGGCTTCGTCGCGTTGGGCGGCAATGTTCCACCATGCCTGTCCATATAATGGGCCAGAGCGACGAAGCGGTTCTTCGCGTCGCGTCCCGCATCCAGATAGGCTTGATGAGGTAGCTTGATGCGTTGCCCCACCTTCAGCGGTTGATCGACTGGTATCCTGTTCAGCCAGGCCAGATCCCGTGCCGAGAGACCTCGCCGTTTCGCAGCGATTCTCGAGAGCGTGTCTCCCTGCCGGATGACGTACTCCGCGTAGTTGAGCGGGTGATCGGGCCGCGACCGAGCGCGATTTCGAGCATCGTTTCCGTCAGCACGGGGCTCTTGTCGCGTTGTGGCGGAAATCCGGCCTGTTCTTTCGCCTTCGAGGGTGGAGTTTCCCCGGCGAGAGCGATCTGCTCCATTGGCAGGGAAATAGCGCCCCTGACCCACGAACGTAAACCGACCGTCATTTTCGTCGTGCCAAGGATTGCCGCCCGGTCGTTCCGTCGCGCTTCATCGCGTTCCCCTCCGAAAGACGATCCGCACGTTAACGCGAGTATTGGAACAAATCAAGAACAAGCGCTATTCGGACGATTGCTCGGCTTCGGACATCAGCCGTTCGCATCCCGCCGGAACGGAAAAGCATGCGTTTTTCGCTTGCGCTTTTCCCGCGCAGCATCGACCCTTGCCGTGTTCCGTCAGAGAACAGGGGAGAGATTATGCCAAGGACTGTGTCGGCGGCGGTGCCGCTTGCGATGATATTTGCCCTCGCTGCCTGCAAGGAAGAGCCCGCGCCCGCTCCGGTCGAGGAAGCGCCCATTCTCCTGACGGCGGGAGAATGGCAGCTTGACCGGACACAGACCGCCTACAACACGCCCACTGTCACCGCGCAGGAATATGCAGCGCATGTGGGCAAGAAGAGCAGCGAGACGATCTGCCTTGCCGTCGACAAGGATGGGAAGCCCGATGCCGACGCGCTCGCGGGCACGGAAGGGAGCGACTGCACCTACAAGGATGTTGTGGTGCGCAAGGGCCGTTTCATCGCAACGCTGGCCTGCAAGGCGGGCGAAGGCACGTCGGAGATATCGGTCGAGGGCAACTACAAGCCCGACAGCCTGACATTCGGCATCGCCATGACGAAGTCGGTGAACGGCTCGCCCGTGCTCAGCACCACCCATGACCTATGGGGCAAGCGGCTCGGCGAGTGCAAGGCAACCGAAGCCACGAAATAGACGCTATTTCAGTGCTGTGAGCGCGGTCGACCCGTCCCTGCATTGCGCCGGGTCGACCCTCGGCTTTCCTGCACCGGGAAGGGTAAATGACGGCACTGCGATGCTTTGCCCGATCCGCAGCGGCGCGAAGCGCTGCCGCGCTATCCCCTCGCACCCCAGGAACAGGTCCAGCATCCGGGGCGGGGTGTCGCGTGCCTCATAGGACAGGCGAAATGTGCCCCAATGCACGGGAATGGCCGTGGAAGCGCGCAGCCGCATGAACATGGCGACGGCGGCGCGTGGGCCGATATGCGCATCCGATTCCATCTGGCCGGGTGCGAAACGGAACGCGCCGATCGGGATGATGGCGAGCCGTATGGGGCCGATGCGCGCCGCCTGATCCACCCAGCGCCCGTCGCCCATGCCGGTGTCGCCCGCGAAGAAGATGTTGCCGGCGCCAGTCGACACGACGAAGGCCGACCAGAGCGCCCGGTTGCGGTCCATGCCCCAGCGGCTGCCCCAATGGTGGTTGCGCAGCACGTGGACGCGATAGTCGGGGCAATGGGCGTGGCTTTCACATGTGACCTTCCACCCCGGCGCCTGCACCAGATCGGCACCGGTCGCCGACTGGCCCCAGTCGAGCGCGCGGGCGGGAATGCCGTTCGCCTTCAGGATGGCGTCGTTGCCCAGGCTGGTGACGATCGCCGGTCTGTCCCGCTGCCAGAGCCGCCGCAGCGTCGGCAGGTCCATGTGATCATAATGATTGTGGCTGATGAGGACGAGGTCGATCTTCGGCAGGGCGTCGAAATCGATCCCCGGCGCCGCCACGCGGCGGGGGCCGAACGGTGGCAACGGGCTGGCGTAATCCGACCAGATCGGGTCGGTCAGGATGTTGATGCCATCCGCCTGCACCAGCACCGTCGCATGGCCCACCCAGGTCGCGGTGATCGCGCGTGGTGCGGACACCGGCGCTGGCCGGGTGGGTGTCACCGCGACAGTGTCCGGCCAGGGCGGCCGGTCGTCGGCACGCAGCAGCCAGCGCAGGATGAAGCCCTGCCGGCTTCCGGTTCCAGGCACGCTGAACTGGATTTCTCCGTCCGGATTGAAGAAATGCGCCCCGTCATAGTGGCCGCTTACCGGCCCGTCATAATAGCGCATGTCGAGGAAGGGCGGGATGATCGTCAGCGCGAGCGCCAGCGCGACGATGAGGAACAGCAATGCCGTGGCGACGCCCCTGACCACATGGCTCAACAGGCCCAGATGTTTCAACAGGCGCCGTCTCCCCGTGCAGTCAGTCCGCTAACGGGGGAGATAGCGTCGATATGGGCCGGGACAAGAGGGCGATCGGCGGTTCAGCCCTGATCCGCATAGGCGAGTTGCAGGATGCCCCAGTGGCGGCCGCGGACGCTGATGGCGGCAATGACCTGCTTGAGCAGGATGACCTCACCGCTCGCAACCGGACGGCGATAGGCCTTGAGGCAGAAGGGCTGGGTGATCGCGCACTGCTGCCGCTGGTCGGGATAGTCGAAGATACGGCCGGCCCGCGCATATTCCGCGTTCCATTCGGGATCGTCCGGCCGTTGGCGCTGCGAGCGTTCCGGCATCGCGACCGCCCCCCATGTGTTCCGGTCCGTACAGGTCATGCCGAAGAAGCCGGGTAGCGACCGTGCCTCCTCCTGCAACGGGCGTGCGGCATCGGTGACGAACGTCTGGACAGGATGCGTATGCAGCAGCGGATTGGTATCCGGAACCGGCGCGTAGTCGTTCGAGAACATGGCATCGAAGCTGATGCGGCCATCGGCGATCGCCGCCTCCAGCGCTGCGCCGATCCGGGTCGCGGCCTCGACGCCGAACCGGATATAGGGCGAGTCAGGAATGTCGATCCCGCTCTCCGCGAGGAACTGAAGCAGGATGTTGGTATCGTCGCTGACCGTCGATACCCGTCCGGAAAGCTGTTGCAATCCATCGGCATTGTCGCTCGAGGTGGTGGCAAGGGCACCCAGCCCAGACTGGACCTCGCTGACCGAGGTGACCATTGACCCGACCGATTGGGCGACCTTCTCGCTGTTTTCCGACAGGCCGTGCATCAATGTGCCGAGGCGGTCGACCAGTGCCTCGATGTCCCGGGTGCCCTGATGGGCGGATTGGGCCGTATGCATGCCCTGCCCGACTTCACCGAGCATGCCGTCCGCCTCCGCAGCCAGCGCGCCGATCGACAGTTCGATCGTACGGGTCGCTGCGGCGGTTTCGGCCGCCAGCTTCTTGACCTCGCTCGCCACGACGGCGAAGCCACGACCCGCATCCCCCGCCCGCGCGGCCTCTATCGTGGCGTTGAGCGAGAGCATGTTGGTCTGGCTGGCGATGCCGCTGATCACTGCCGTTACCTGCGACACGATCGACAGCGCCTCGTTGAAGCTGCCAAGGCTCGCGTGGATGCGGCTGACCTGTGCGATCAGGTCGACGACATTGACGGTCGCCTCCGACAACTGCCGGTTGGAATCCGCGATGACGCCCCGGGCGGCCGCGGCATTTTCCCGCGCGAGCACCGTCGCGCCCGCCAGCTTCTCGCCATTGATGGCGATGTGCCGAGTCTCGTCGCTGATTTTCTCGATGGTGTGGGCCTGAGCGGTCACGCGATCGGCAAGCGCGGCAATGTCCGCCTGAAGATCAAGCGTCCGGATGCCGAGATCACCCGACATTTTTGCAGCCCGTCTGACCGTGTCAGCGATACTCATGCGACCCCCAACTCCTGCCGCGCTTCTAGCAGGCAGGAGTTAAGGAAGCGTGAGACGGCGGCCAACCAGCGCGGGCATCAGAACTGGAAGTAAATGAACGGCTGGCCGTCGCGGATGGCGATGAGGCCAAGGAACAGCACAACGCCGAAGATAATCGCCCAGCCGAGCGACAGGCGGGCACGGATGCGCGAGTCACCCGTGCGGCTGTCGAGTTCGAGAGCAGGGTCGTAGTCGGCCATGATCTGCTGCGTATTGGGCGCGAACCATGCGATCGCCATCGCGCCAGCCAGTACCGCGATGTCGTACAACCCGACGACCGGGGTATCCGGTCCTGTCACGCCGGCGCCCGGCACGATCATGTGCGTCAGGACGCGGACGGCGCCATCCACCGATTCCGCACGGAAGAATATCTGGGCGACAAGGACACAGAGATAGACGACCGCACCATAACCGAGCGTGCGCGCGATGCGCAGTACCGGGCCCGGCGCTTTTTCTTCCTTCGGTCCGAAGGTCCGCCACGCGTGGTTGGCGGAAATGTAGAAGCCGTGCAGCGCGCCGAAGACGACGAACTGGAGCCCTGCGCCGTGCCAGACGCCCGCCAGCAGCATGGTGACGAAGGTCGGCAGGGCGATCAGTTCCAGGAAACCGCGCAGGGATCGCGACACCCGCTTCGAGGTCGAGAGCCCCTTTCGCGCCCGCCTGCGCACCAGTGCCAGCGCGATCGGGTTGTACAGATAGGCGGTCAGGAAGCGGGTGAGCGTGATGTGCCAGCGCTGCCAGAAATCGATGATGCTCGTCGCCTTGTAGGGCGAATGGAAGTTGATCGGGAACTTGATGCCGAACAGGCGGGCAAGGCCGATCGCCATGTCCGAATAGCCCGAAAAATCGAAATAGAGCTGCATCGAATAGCTGAGCGCGCCAACCCACGCGGTCGTGACGGAACCGCTCTCCCCGGACAGCAGCCGTATCGAGATTTCCGACGCATTGTCCGCGATCAGCGTCTTCTTGGCGAGGCCGATGGCGAAGATGGCAAGGCCGATGGCGATCTCGCGCGGCTGTACGTGATAGTTCTTTTCCTCCTCGAACTGCGGCATCAGGTCGCGGTGGTGGACGATCGGACCGGCGATCAGGTGCGGGAAGAAGGTAACGAACAGAAGGTAGTTGGTCGGTGTGTACCGGCCCTTGAACCCCTGGTTCACGTCGACGAGGAATGCGATCTGGGTGAAAGTGAAGAAGGATATGCCGAGCGGCAGGCCCTCCACATGATACATCATGCCCTGAAGCGCGAAGAAGGACAGGGTCGCGAACAGATATTTGTAATAGACGAGCGCCAGCAGGTTGGCGCCGACGCCGACCAGCAGCAACCCGCCGGACTCCTTGCCCGCGTTGGCGCGCGCGATGATCGTGTAGCCGATCACATAGTTGAAGATGATCGAGATCAGCAGGACGGGCACCCACTTCACCTCCCACCAGCCGTAGAAGACCAGAGAGGCGAGGCAGAGCCACAGCTTCGACCAGCGATGGCTGATCCGGGACAACAGCCAGAAGCCGATGAGCGCGACCGGCAGGAAGCCGAAGATGAAGAGGAAGGAACTGAAGACCATGTCTAGCGCCTGACCTCCGGCGGCTGCGTCTGTGTCAGCATGGTGACGCGGCGCGGTTCTTCACGTCCGGACCGGACCGGCGCGCCGATGCGTGCGGCGATCGCCTGCGTCAGGTGGCGGCGGCCGCTCTCCGACAGGTGGGTGCAGGCGCACCACTGGCCGGAAAACTCGGCTGCGCGGAACTGGCCGGACAGGTCGAGGACATCGAGGCCGCGCGCACTGAGCCCGTCGACCAGTGCCTTCTGCCGCGCGGCGACTTGTGCCGGCCATTCGGGTTGCAGAGACGCGAGAATATCCCGGTTCGTGGGCAGGACCACGACATGCAGGCGCTTGCCCCTCGCCGCCAGGCCGCGGCCGAGGTCGCCGATCAGGTCATAGAACTGCGCGCCGGTGCCGTTGGCGATATGCGTCCACCAGTAATAGGCGCGCGTGAAGCGAAGATCGTGAGTGAAGGGTTCGGGACAGCGCATCGCGTCCTTTTCCGTCTGGAACTTTGCCGTCAGCCCCCGATAGTCGGGATAGGTCGTGCCTTCGAAGGTGAAGCCGTTCTCCAGTCGCCGCGGTTTGCCGGTTATCCCGGACCAGAAGGCTTCAAAGTCCGGTGCCGCATGAACGCTGAAGCCGGGAACAGCGGCCTTGAAGAACAGCATCTTGCGATAGGGCGGCGTACTCCAGTCGTCGATCTGCGGATAGGCGATGGGCAGGACGATGTCAGTGATCGTACCGCTCCGGCTCGCAAGGGCCGACAGGTCGACGGAATCGATCAGCGGCTGGCCGCCGACCGACATGTCCAGAACCTTGAGGCCGGTGTAGTCCGACAGCATCTGCGGCACCGTGCGTGTGTCCTGGTCGCAGATCGAGGTATAGAATATGGTCGAGGGGCCGACGATTGCGATGCGCGCGTCGGTCCGCTCGATCTGGACGAGCCGCTTTGCATCCCCCGGCGGGGGATAGGGAATGGCGAACAGGATCAGAGCCACGGCCAGAAGCACCGCGCAGAACGCGGCGGGACCGAGGGGCTTCGTCAGAAAGCCGCGGATCACTGGGCTTCCATCCCCCCGCTCGTGACGGCTCGGGCTGCCCTCATGCCTTGGCGGCCAGCTTCTGCTGGATAAGCGAGACGAAGTCGCCGACGTTCTTCAGACGTTCGACCTCGGCATTGTTGAGCTTGATACCGAAGCGCATCTCCACCGACACGACGATGTTGATGTGGTTCGCCGAATCCCAGTCCTTGACGTCGGCGGCCGTCGTCTCGGGCGTCAGGGTGATGTCGTCATCGTCCAGAATGTCCTGGAAAATCGCGTCCAGCCGGGAAAGGATTTCGTCTTCGGTCACGCTATGGCCTCGATGTCTATGTGGGTTGAAAACGGGGTGTAGCCGGCGACCTGCAGCGACCAGCGGAACATGCCATCGGCCTCGCCCGCGGGCTGAAAGCCGAGATTGGCGTAATGGTCCTTGACCATGGAATTGCGGTCGGTGGGGATATAGGCGCCGATCACCGTTTCGGCGCCGGCCGCCTGGGCCGCCTCGACCAGCACGTTCAGCGCCGCCTGCTCGACCTGCCGCCCCAGCACCCGGCAACTCATCAGCCATGTCTCGATCTCGAGCGCGCGGCTTTCGTCGTCGAGCTTGCCGATGATGACGGAGATGATGCCGTTGTCGCCGAACTTGTCGGTCAGGCGGATCTGCCGGGTGATGGCGCCCGGATGATCGAGCAGCGCCCGCACTTCGGGTTCCGTGTAGCGGCGAGTCGTCAGGTTGAACTGGTTGGTCTTGTTGATCAACTGTGTCACCCGCGCGACGCCCAGATCGTCGAACGCCTGATGCTTCAGCGTCATGTCCAGCGCGGCGAGGTAACCGTCCAGATCGGTCGTCTCGTCGAGCAGTGCCTGGCGCCGGGCGTTCGACTGATATTGCTCGGTCTTGGCGAGGTCGTCCTTCGTCAGCGCCACGCTCTCGAAGAAACCGGAATCCGCAACCATCCCCGCATAGTCGGACGATTCGTCGGTCAGTTCCGGCACGAAGATGTCGGGGATTTCCTGACGGATAAGGTTGCGCTCGAACGGATTGTCATCGGCGAAGACGAGGGTGTCGATGCCGATGTTCAGTTCCTTGGCGATACGGCGCAGATTGGTCGCCTTGTCGGTCCAGTTCGCGACGAAGCAGGCGATGTCGTCCAGCTTCAACACCATGTCCGGATGGCGCTTGAACGGCTCGCGGGCGACGGCGTCGTCGTTTTTGGAACAGACCGCGAGGATGACGCCGCGCCGCGCCAGCATCCTTGCGTAGGTCTGGAAGGCGAGATGTCCCTCGCCCACGGCCGATCCCTGACCGATGACGATCCCCTCCATGCCGTCGTCGCCGATCACCCCGCCCCAGACTGTATTGTCGAGGTCGAGGACCAGGCACTTGGCCGATTTGCCCGCGCGGGCGGCGAGCAGGCGGGCGACGAGATCGCCATAGAGCGGGGTGATCGTCGGGTGCACTTCCTGCTTGGCGCGGCACCAGAGCGCATGGGAATGCCAGGCGGCGAGGCCTTGCCGGCCGGTCCAGTGCTGAAGGTCGACGATGTCGACGCCATCGGCATCCGCCGCGCTGCGCAGTTCGGACTGGAATGCGCGGATCAGCGAAAACGGCGAGCCGGGGAGGCGCGTCTCGTTTTCACCCATCAGCCGGTCGAATATGTTAAAGGGCAATTGCTGCAGCACGGTCGCGCCGAACATGTCGCGAGCCTGCGCCCATTGCCGGCGCAACCCCTCGACCGCGTGCGACACTGTCGCCGCTGCATCCTGCGCATTGTCGATCCCTGCCGCGCCGGACACGCCGAACAGCGTATAGGGGTCTGGCGCGAACAGCACGGCGGTCGGCGCGAAGCGGTGCAGGCCGGAGGCACGGTCGACCAGTTCCTGCCGCATCTGGCCATAGTCGGGCTCATAGATGTCGATCATGAGGCCGCGGCCCAGGCCGGCGACGCGGATACCGGGCGAGAGATGGCTGGTCGTGGACGTGGAGAGGATTGCGAGCCGCACAGGCTGAAACCCCTCGGCAGCCGCACCGCCAAGCGCTGCGCGCTCGCGTGCCAGCGACTTGTCGAGCCGCATCGTGCTGGGGAAATCGAGGTCGTGACGGGCCACGCTTTTCAGGGCGCGGACGCGGGATACACCATCCGGTTGGGCGAGCGCCTCGCGTATCGCGGCGGCGGGCTCTTCACAGACAGGCAACCAGGATCGAAACATCCACACTCCAGCGCAACGCCCGGCGCATGGAGAACATGCACGGGGCCGGTTTCACACACGTCCTTCACCCCGCACCAGTGGCCCCCGCCCGGTGCCGGGAATGAATCTGCCACGATCCCGCGGATCGCAGCGCCTCTCCTTTGTGGCTGCATCGATGATTGCAGCCACAAAGCCAAGTCGTTGTGAAGCCGTCCCTATCTAAGCGTTGGCCCGTTATGAAACGGCGACGAGCAGAAAGTGTGCGGCTACCGGGCTTTCTCGCCGTTTAGCGGAAGGGATGCGAGCCCTCAGATCGGCATGGTGAATTCGATCGGCACCGTGAATTCTATACGCTCGCCGGGCAGTTCCACGGGCGCGCGCGGATAGGGCGATGCCCGGCGCATCATCGCGGTAGCCTCCTCGTCGAGTACGGCATTGCCCGATCCCCGGACAATCACCCCTTCAAGCAACATGCCCGCGCGGTCGAGAACGAAGCGAACCTGCACCTGCCCCTCCTCGCGTCGCATGCGTGCCCTGCGGGGATAGATCTTGTGCGCATAGAGCCAGGAGCGGACCTTCGCGGCATAGCTGCGGCTCGTGCCGGGGGGCGCCTTGATATCCAGCCCGTCGACCGCCCCGTGCCGCGACGGCGGCGCAACGGTGGATGTGGACGACGAAGCTGACGCCGCTGTGGGCTGCGGCGCCGCCGCGACGGAGCTCGCCACTGCCGCGACCGCCTGGACCGGTACGGCCAGCGTGATGCGGGGCGGTGGCGGGATCACGGGCGGAGCGACCGGACTGAGAGCCGATGGTCGTGACACCGGCTCCGGCTTCGTGGATGGAGACGGGGCAACGACGGCGGTATTTGGCGTCGCCGCCGCCGTTTCCTCCTGACTGCGCTCGTCCCCCTTGAGAAGCGTCAGCGACAGGACAGTCAGCGACGGCGATTCCGCGCGGCGGCTGACATGTCCCATGCCGAGGTTGAGCAACGCGGCGATCAGCAGGCCGTTGACCAGCAGCGAAGCCGCCGCCGGTCCGCCGATACGAAAGGAACGCGCCGCCCGGTCCATGGCGTCAGAACGTGTTGGCCACGGTAAGCTTGAAGCTCTGCCCTTCCGCCGCCAGCGAGGAGAGGTGGCGGCGATACTGCTTGTCGAAGACGTTATCCACCGCGATCCGGAACTCGAACCCCCTGGCCGGTCCGCTCTGCGGCTTGAAGGCGAAGAAGAGGTTGTGGACGGTGTAGCCCGGCGTCGGCAGGCCCGACCCGGCCGAAGCGAACGTGCCGGTCGTCACCTTGTCCTGCCGTTCGGCGAACTCACCGGTCCATCCGCCCGACAGGCCCGTCGCCGCGTCGGCATAACCCAGCGTCAGGCGGTAGTCGTTGGCGGGAATGGTGTTCAGATACTCGTCCGTCAGCCGGTTCTTGCCGTCGATGAACGACATGTTGCCGCGGGCGAAGAAGCCGCCGATCCCATATTCGGCCTCGACCTCCAGCCCCTTGAACCGGGAGCGGTTGATGTTCTGGAAATAGGGCGTGCCGGCCGCTGCCGAGACATTGACGATCAGATCCTTGACGTTGTTCTGGAACAGGGTGGTCTTGGCCCTGAACCGGTCGCTTTTGCCCAGCATATCGTCGAAGGAAAACGTGAAGCCGACCTCATAATTGTCCGATTTCTCCGGGCGCAGGTCGGGGTTGTTCGGCCGGGTCGTGCTGCGCGTGAAGACCTCGTCGATATTGGGCATGCGCACCGTGCGCGCCACCGACCCGAACAGGCCGAGCCAGGGTGTCAGATTGTAGAGCGCGGCCAGCTTGGGGGAAACGCCGCTGTCCTTCACCCGGTCGGTAAGGACGGTGCCGCCGACCACCGTGTCGCCGGGCTTCAGGTCGGTCCAGTCGACACGGACGCCCGGCATGATGGTCAGCTTGTCCGACCACACGATCTCCAACTGCCCGAACAGGCCATAGCGGCTCATGTCTCCTTCGGGATGAGTGCCCGCGCCGGGCGTGACCGTCCCGCTGAAGGCCACGCGCGGATTGCGGCGCTCCTGCCTGCTCCACTGGCCGCCGACGATCAGGAAAGTCGTCCAGTCACCACCCAGGTCGAACTCGCTGGTGTTCTGGACCTTCCCCTGCCAGCTTTCATAGGAGAAGTCGGAATATTCCAGATTGGCACCAAGGAAGGTGGTCTCGGTCTGATGAACCTTCGACAGCGAGTACGCGATCTGCGCTTCCACGTTGAACAGCTTGCTGCCGTCGAAATCGTTGACGTAGCCGAGCACGGCGGTCTTGTCGTGGACGCGGCGGCGCATCAGGCTGCTGCCCGTGGCTGCCGACACCTGATCGTAGACCTGCGGCGCGTCGCTGATCCAGTCCTGGTAACTGGCCCAGATTGCATGCTTCCTGTTCCCGCCGATCGACACGCGACCCTTGACCAGCCAGCTGTCGGATTCGGTGGCCGAAGCGGGAACGGTATCGCCATTGCCGCTCTTGTAGTCGTCGCTGCGGCGGTAATTGTAGCTGCCGAGCAGTTCCACGCCCTCGATCGGCTGGGCGGCGACGATACCGGACAGGGTATGCGCCTCCGCATTGGTTTCGGTCGCCCCCTTCAGGCGGACGGCCAGCGGATCGCCATCCTTCAGGAAGTCGGACGCATCCTTCGTGGTGAAGTTGATGACGCCGGCAAGGGCGCCCGCGCCATAGAGTGTCGATGAAGCCGGACCGCGCAGAACCTCCACCCGCTTGTAAAGCTCGGGCTCGCTGAAGAAGGCGCCCATGCGATACTGTTCGTAGAATTTGGTGACCCCATCGACGGTCATCAGGATGCGGTTGTCGCTGTCGCCGATCGCCGTGCCCATGCCGCGGATGTTGAAGCCCTGGCCCAGCTGGCCGACGCCGCCCTGAACGTTGACGCCCGGCATCCCTTCCAGCAGGTCGCCGATGGTCGTCGCCTGCGTCTGGTCGATATCTTCCTGATCCAGCGTGCTGACGGCTTGGGGCGTGTCGATCGCGACTTTCTCCGTGCCGGCGGAAATGACCATGCGGTCGAGCGTCAGGCGGGTCATGCCTTCCCCGTCTCCGTCGTCCTGTGCCCATGCGGGGACCGGTGCGATGATCATCGCGGTTCCCAACAGCAGCGGCAGTCTGGTCTTCATCATGATGTGCGGCCCCCTTTGGCGGTACGGAAGGAGCGTGGATCGCTCCGGTCGCCGCCGCACCTAACAGCAATAAATGATATTGCAAGTGAGTCGCATTATAGTTTAGCAGGCGACGTTGAAAGGGGACTCCATGAAACCATCGCATTTCCGTTTTGCCGCCCTGCTGCTGGCCATGGCCGGCGCATCGGCCGCAAATGCCCACATGCCCTATGTGCTGCCGACGCTGTTCGACGTCGGCAAGGGCGATCATATCACGGTGCAGGCGGCCTTCGCCGAGGACGCCTTCCTGCCGGAGGTCGCGATGCGCGATGCGCCCTTCCATCTGGTGGGCCCGGATGGAAAGGATCTGCCGACCGGGCCGGTCACTCATCTGCGCGACCTCAGCATTTTCGAGGCGGCAATCCCCTCCGACGGTACCTATCGCGTCACCAGCGGCCAGCGTGCCGGGCGGAAGGGCAAGATGTTCAGGATCGGCGACAAGTGGGAAGTCCGCGCGGAAGGCGCTGAAGCCCCGGCCGGTGCCCAGCAGGTCGAGGTGCAGAGCATGACCCTGGCCGACGCCTATGTGACGCGCGGCCAGCCCACGGATGCCGCGTTGAAGCCGCTGGGCAAGGCGCTCGAAATCCAGGCCATTACCCACCCCAACGCCATCATCGCCGGGTCGGAGGCCAGCTTCGCTCTGCTGTTCGACGGCAAGCCGCTCGCGGGCGCCGACATCACCCTGTTTCGCAGTGCGGGCCTCTACGATGGGCGCAAGGTTGCCGCGCAGGTCAAGACCGGCGCAGACGGCCGTTTCAACCTGAAGCCGGATGACGCGGGCACCTATATCATCCTTGTTCGCCATCGCGGAGCGGCGCCCGCCGGGGCCGAGACGCCCTATCGCAGCTACACCTACACCCTGACCTTCGACGCGGCCTGAGCGCCGGTTTCCTGATCCAACGGAGATACCATGAAAATCCAGCTCTATATCGCAGCACCGCTGCTCGCCCTTGCGGGATCGGCGATTGCCGCGCCGCATGAGGGATCGGCCTTCATCCACGACTACGATACCAATGGCGACGGACAGGTCACCCGTGCAGAGTTCGATGCGGTGCGTGTCACGCGCTTCAAGGCGACCGACGTCAACAAGGACGGCTGGGTCTCCGAACAGGAATATGTCGGTGAATATGGCGGTCGCCTGGAGCAGCAGCTCGCCGCGTCCGAGCGCAGCGAGGAAAAGAAGACGGAGGAACGGCAGCGCCAGATCCGTCAGGCGCATGTCCGTTTCGGCGTCCTCGACAAGGACAAGGACGGCAAGATGACGCAGGCCGAATATGACGCATCGGGCGCGCGGGCTTTCGCCGAGCAGGACGATGACAAGGACGGTATCGTGACCGCCACCGATGCAGCCGCCACCGCAGCGCGGCAGCAGGCAGCGCGTCAGGCCGCCGCCAACGCGGATCAATAGCTGGGGGAGGGGCGGGCAACCGAACGTCCGCCCCGACCGGAGCGCCCGACGGTCATAGCGCCCTCATCCTCCTGATGCGTCGCGCGTCCATGCCGTGAGGGACGGTGCCGTCCGGCGCAACTGCCCGGGCGGCATCCCTTTTTCCTTCTTGATGATCCGCGAGAAATGCGCCCCGCTCTGGAAGCCGCTGCGGAACGCGATTTCTTCGACAGACAAGTCTGTCGTTCGCAGCAGGTGGACGCCCGCCTCAACGCGCCGGTTCCACATATAGCGCGTCGGCGAAATGCCCAGATGCTTCTTGAACTGGTGGATGAGGTGGTTCCGGTTCACACCGGCGATCCCGGCAAGGTCGTTTGCTTCCCAGGGCTTCCGATAGTTTTCGTCGATCGCGGCCCTGGCCTTCTGGACCGGCACGGGCAATGACGCCTGACTTCCCTGACCGACGACCGAACATCGCAGATACTCGGCGAATATCGCCGCGCCCAGCGCATTCCGGATGTGCTTGCCATAATTCGGTGGATTGCCGGGAATAGTTGCATCATCATCGGGGATGGACAGGGCGCTGTCGAACAGCGTCCGCAGCGCGTCGGAAATCCCGATCAGTGGCGGAAGTTGCGCGGTAAGCGCCCATTCCCGGTCATCGAGAAGCGCTGCGGAGGCGTAGCACCACATGGTCCGGGTTCGCCGATGCCGGGGCGTCACCACCTCCAGCGAATTGCGGTAGGCCTGAAAGGATGCGGCCGGAGCCCGCACGGTGCGCCGGACGCCATCGACGATAAAAAGGACTTCGCCTTCCAGGATCAATGAAACCTCGACCCGGGCGTCGCTGTAGCTTGCCCCATATCGCCGCATGTCGGACGAGGCGGAGTGGAAGCGAAAATCATGGTCGGCGGTGATCAATCTCATGGTGTGTGTCTCGCAGACGCCGTTAGGCATGACCCGGCCCTTGAACGCATCTGTTTCCACCCTTCCATCCCACGGAGCATCGCCGTCCGGCTTTGTGCGGCGCACAATATTTCCGCGCCCGCGTGATCGCAGTCAAGAATGCATGATCAGGGACATGGACGATGCGGGGCCGGGCCCTACCAATGGGCCGATTGGCGGGTAGAAAGGATATCGTGCATGTTCCATTTGGGCTGGTTCGCCTTCGAGGCCATTCAGGGCTGGGGATCGGACGATTTCGCGCCCGAATGCCGGTGGGATCGGCCCGACCTGCATCAGGCCATGGCGCAAAAGCTGGAAGCCGCCGGCGTCGACTTCATCCTGCTGGAGGATCTGAGCGCCATACCCGACATCTACGGCGGTAGCCGTGCGGCCTACCTGCGCGAGGCGGTGCACGCCCCGAAGTTCGATCCGGCGGTGATGGCCGGCTACATGCTGGCGGCGACGTCGCGGATCGGCATCATCCCGACGCTGACCACCAGTTTCTATCCGCCGTTCATCCTCGCGCGGCAGACGCAGACGATGGACCTGATGTCCGGGGGACGTCTCGGCTGGAACATCGTCACATCGTCGAGCGAACTCGCTGCGCGCAATTTCGGCATGGACGGCCTGCCTGCGCACGATGCCCGTTATGACATCGCCGATGAATATCTGGAGCTGTGCAAGGCGCTGTGGGGCTCGTGGGAGCCGGGCGCGGTGCTGGCCGATGTCGAGACGGGCGTTTTCGCCGACCACGCGAAGGTGCACGCCGTCAATTTCACGGGTGACCATTATAAGGTGCTGGGGCCGCTCAACGTGCCACCCTCACCTCAGGGCCGTCCGGTGCTGGCGCAGGCCGGTGCGTCGCCGCGCGGACAGCGCTTCGCCGCGCGCCATGCCGATATCGTGCTGACCCCGGTCAACTATCCGCCGGCGATCAAGGGGTTCCGCGACCAGATACGCGCGCTCGCCGTCGAGGAAGGGCGCGACCCGGATAGCGTAAAGGTGATGGCGCTCGCCTTTCCTCGCGTGTTCGCGGACGAGGGGGCCGTTGCCGCCTATCGCGAAAGCCTGAACCATGTCCCGGACCGGGTGGTGACGGCGTGGCTGGCACAGGTGAGCGCCATCACCGGTATCGACATGTCGGTCCATGACCTCGACCAGCCGCTGCCCGATCATGTGCAGACGGAGGGCAGTCGCGGAACGCTCGACTGGCTGCGCAGCGGCAATGCGACGGTGCGGGAGATCGGCCTGCGCCTTGCCCGGATGACGCCGGATACGCCGATGGTCGGCACGGCCGAGCAGGTCGCGCGGGAAATGGAGGAGGTGATGGATTTCGTGGGTGGCGACGGCTTCCTTATCGCCGGTGCGCTCAGCCCGAAATATGTGGCGACGATCACCGATCATCTGATACCGGCGCTCCGGGTCCGCGGACTGGTCCGCGACGGTCTTGAGGCAGCGACATTCCGCGAGAACCTGCTGGCATTCTGATGCGCGACGGTCCGTCGCAGTGACCCAGGCTCAGGGTGCGTCAGGCGGTATTGTACCAAAGGCCAATGCCGCCTGCCAAGCGGCTGCCCTAGTCTCCCATCCCATGTCGGATCGCCGACGGGAGGGGAAGAACGTCGCCTGTGCCGGGCAAGCATCCCATAGCCTTTCGTACCCTTTTCCTCATCGGCTTCGGCGCGATGACATTGGGTCTGCTGCTTCTCGCCGCAATCATGCTCTGGCTTCAGGATGCCAACGAAGCGTTGGCCGCCCGTTCGGACATGGCGCGCCGGCAGGCGTTGCTTGTCACGCGGCTGGAGGCGGATACCGCCTATGCTGCGCGCGGGCCGTCTGCGAACGACATGCGCAAGCAGGACGATATCAAACGCACGGCATTGGCCTATCTCGCCAGTATTGAGGAAGAGCGGGCACTGATCGGTGACGATGCGCAGGCCCAGAACGATCAGCGGCTGGAACTGCGCGAAGCCCAACGCCTGCTCATGCTGACACAGTCGGGCACGACGGCCGGTCATGTCGAAGGCGCACGTGCATTGTCGCATGCCATTGCCGCGCGCGAGAATGCTGAGGCGGAACAGGCGGAAGGCCAGGCGTTGGCCGTCCGGCAGCAAAGCTGGCGTCTGATCTGCATCACCATATTCGCGCTGACCGCTTTGCTCGCGGCGATCGGCCTGTTTCTCTGGCGCGGTCTTGTCGCGCCCCTCGACCGGCTGGTGCGTGCGACCTGTGACGTGGCGGATGAACTGGCGCCGACGCGGGTCGAAGCAACCGGCCTGAAGGAGATGCGCCGGCTTATCCACCATTTCAACGGCATGGTCCGCAGCATAGAGGAGCGGATAGCCAGACGCACAACCGAACTGGAGGAGGCCAACCACCTCCTCGCCGCGACCGACGAGCGACGGCGGCTGTTCCTGTCGAAGGTCAGCCATGAACTGCGGACGCCTGTCACGGTCATGCGAGGCGAGGCCGAGATTGCCCTGCGGTTGGACGGTGGAGAGGCGGCTTTACGGGATTCCCTGCAGCATATTCTTGACAGCAATATCTTCCTGCATCGGCGCCTGGACGATCTAATGGCGCTCGCGCGGGCGGACAATGGCGCGCTGTCCCTGCGCAGCGAACCCGTCGACCTTGCCCAACTCGCCCGCCGGGCCGCCCGCACGGCAGCGTCCTTCGCCAGCAACAGCGGCGTTCGGCTGGAGGCTGTCGGCCTTGGAAGGGCCATTCCCTTCCGGGGCGACCCCGACCGATTGCAGCAGGCGCTGGTCGCGATCATCGACAATGGCGTCAAATTCTCTCCGCCCGGCGCGACGATCCGCATCAGCGCGGAAAGGCGGAAAGGGCATCATGCCATCGTGATCGCCGACAACGGCCCCGGAGTCGCCCCGGACGATCTGGACCGCATCTTTGACCCCTATGTGCAGACCGCGAGCGGGCGAAGCCTCGGTGGTACGGGATTGGGGCTTTCGCTGGCCCGCTGGATCACCGAGGCGCATCGCGGCGTCATTTCGGCACGCAATCGCCCGGCGGGGGAGTGCGGGGAAGGAGAAGGCCTGTGCGTATCGCTCACGTTCCCGACAGCGGCATGAACATCCTGCTGGTGGAAGACGATCCCGGCATCGGCCGCTTCATGCATCGCGGCCTGATGGCGGAGGGCTATGCGGTTGAGTGGCAGACGTCCGGCCGGCGGGCGCAGGCCCGGCTCGCATCGGGGTTGTTCCATGCCGCCATTCTCGACCTGGGGTTGCCCGATGCCGATGGGGCTGATCTGTGCCGGGAAGCGCGGGAGAAGGGCGTCGACATTCCAATCTGCATGCTCACGGCCCGTTCCAGCCTGGACGAGAGGCTGGAAGGGTTCCGGTGTGGTGCGGACGATTATCTGACGAAGCCGTTTTCATTCGAGGAATTGCTGGCGCGGCTTTCGGTCATGATCCGGCGTGGCGCGTCGGGTGGGGCGGAGCGATTGATCGTCGGCACCCTCGCGCTGGACAGCAAGGCGCGGCGCGCGACGATCGACGAGAACGGGCTGGACCTCAGCCGACGCGAGTTCGACCTTTTGCACTATCTCGCCCGGCAGCACGGGCAGGTCGTGACGCGCAACCAGATACTGGACGACGTCTGGGGCCGGGAGGCGGATGTCACGGAAAATGCGGTCGATGTCTATATCGGCTATCTGCGGCGTCGTTTGACGAAGCATGCCGGAGCGCCGGAAATCGCGACCGTTCGGGGCGTGGGTTTCACGCTGCGTCATGGGACCAAAGCATAAGCAAGTCTGAGAAGCTTCTCAGAAAGCGTTCAAGACCATCTCACAAAGCCTCGCTTACTCTTCCTCCTGCAAGCGGTGAAGGCCGCTCCGATAAAGGAGGATGCGATGATGGGAAGACGGGGGCGTCGGCTGGTTTCGGTCACGGCGATGGCGGTGGTCGGGATGATCGCGCAGGGGCCGGCTACGGGTCAGTCTGCGGCGCAGAAGCATGAGTTCAAGCTGCCCGGCGTAACCTGGGACGATATCCTGAACGACGACAGCAGCACCGACAACGTGCTGATGTACGGCCTCGGCGTGAAAGCGCAGCGCTACAGCGCGCTCGATCAGATCAATGCCGACAATGCGAAGAAGGTGGTACCCAAATGGGTGTTCTCCTTCGGCGACGAACGTCAGCGCGGGCAGGAAAGCCAGGCGCTGATCTATGACGGCGTCATCTACGTCACCGGGTCTTACAGCCGCGTCTTCGCGCTGGACATGAAGTCGGGCAAGAAGATCTGGTCCTACACCGCGCGTCTGCCCGACGACATTCGCCCCTGCTGCGACGTGGTCAATCGCGGCGCGGCCATTTACGGCGACAAGATATTCTTCGGCACGCTGGACGCCGGCATGGTGGCGCTGGACCGCAAGACCGGCAAGGTCGTGTGGAACAAGAAATTCCAGGATCACAAGGCCGGCTATACGATGACCGGCGCGCCGACCATCGTGAAGGACAAGAAGACCGGTCGGGTCATGCTGATCCACGGGTCGTCGGGCGATGAGTTCGGCGTGGTGGGGGAATTGTACGCGCGCGATCCCGATACCGGCGAGGAAATCTGGATGCGCCCGATGGTCGAGGGGCATCAGGGACGGCTGAACGGCAAGCCTTCCTCGTTCACTGGCGATCCCAAGGCGCCGAGCTGGCCGAACGACAAGGACGGCAAGAAGGTCGAGGCCTGGAACCACGGCGGTGGCGCACCATGGCAGTCGGCCAGCTATGACGAAAAGACCAACACGATCATCATCGGCACCGGCAACCCGGCACCCTGGAACACGTGGAAGCGTTCGCCGGGCGACAGCCTCTACACGTCGGGACAGGTCTATATCGAACCGTCTACGGGCGAACCGGTGGGCTTCTTCCAGCACACGCCCAACGACGCATGGGACTTTTCCGGCAACAACCCGATCGTGCTGTTCGATCTGGAACGGAATGGCAAGACGATCCGCGCCGGCGCCCATGCCGACCGCAACGGCTATTTCTTCCTGACCGACCTCGACAAGCTGACCAAGCGCGACGGCAAGATCAGCAAGCAGAAGGGATCGGCGCTCGGCATCTATCCGTTCGTGCCGGGCATCAGCTGGGCCAGCGGCTGGGATGTGGCCAACGGCCGGCCGATCGAAAACCCGGGCCAGCGCCCGCCGCCGCCCGCAGAAGGCAAGGACAAGGGTGAAGTGATCAAGGTCACGCCCAACTTCCTGGGCGGCACGAACTGGATGCCCATGTCCTACAATCCGGGGACCGGGCTCTTCTATATTCCGTCCAACGACTGGTCGGAGGATTACTGGACGGAGCACGTCACCTACAACAAGGGCGCGGCCTATCTGGGTCAGGGTTTCCGCATCCGCAAGCAGTTTGACGATCATGTCGGCGTGCTGCGCGCGATGGACCCGAAGACCGGCAAGATCGCCTGGGAAGCCAAGGAACCGCTGCCTCTGTGGGGCGGCAACGTGACCACCAAGGGCAATATCGTCATCCAGGGCACCAGCGACGGTTACGTCAAGATCTTCAACGCGAAGACCGGCGAGGAACTGTGGAAGTTCCAGACGGGGTCCGGCGTGGTCTCCGTGCCGATCACCTGGGAGAGCGAGGGCAAGCAGTATATCGGGCTTGCCTCCGGCTATGGCGGCGCGGTGCCATTGTGGGGCGGAGACATGGCCGACCTCACCAAGACGGTCAGCCAGGGCGGCTCGTTCTGGGTATTCGAACTGCCGGAAGTCTGACGGAACACGCGCGGGGTCGGCACAACCCCGCGCCAGTCGCCCGGATCGATCGCTTGCCTCCCATGTCGATCGGTCCGGGCGGTGCTATCCTCGCTTGATCGGATCAGTCCATGCGCGTCATCCATCTGCTTGCCCCCCTGTTCCTTGCGTCATTGCCCGCGCATGCCCAGCAGGTCATCGTGAATGTCGAGGAACGGCCTTCTCCCTGGATCGTGGGGGATTGCACGATCGCGCCGCGCGCGAAATGTCCCGGAGCGGATCTGCGTTTCGCCGATCTGGCCAATGCCGACCTCACCGGCGCCGACCTGCGTGGCGCCAAGCTGTCTCGCGCGGACCTGCATCACGCGAATCTGACCGGTGCCGATCTGCGTGAGGCGGAGCTGGACGGTGCCGATCTTTCGATGACATTCCTCAACGGCGCGCAACTGAACGGCGCGGATCTGAGAGGGGCCACGCTGACATTCGCGCGTGCGGGCTATGCGAATTTCGACGATGCCGACCTGACGGCCGCGACCCTGGAGAAGGCATTGCTGAAAGGCGCAAGCCTGCGCCGTGCAAAGCTCGTCCATGCCGACCTCATGGAAACGAAATTCTACGAGGCCAATCTGGAACAGGCTGTCATGGAAAGCGTGCGCATTCGCTTCGCCGTGTTCCAGGACGCCTGGATGAAGGATTGCACCGGTTGCCCCCAGGACTGGCAGTCGGGCGACACGGTCTGGCAAACCGAACAAAAAGAGCAGGCCAGAAACCGGTAATGCATCCGGACGACAGATATATGCCGCGACAGGCCGTCGTGTCAGACCTCGTCCGGGGCCGGGCGTGGCGTATCGCTATCAACGGTCGCGCTTTCCCGCGCCTGACTTTTGCGGCGGCGCAGATTTTCGCGCAGCGATTGCGCCAGACGGCGACGGCGTTCCTCTTCTTGCGGGCTCATCGCTTAGCGCTTAGCCAAATGTACCAAGGGCCTGCAAGCCGCCTTGACAATCGCCCATGGTCGGGGCCATAGGCGCGCTTCCGATGCGCGGGGGGCAGTCCCCGGCATATGGTATGCTGCCGTAGCTCAGTGGTAGAGCGCATCCTTGGTAAGGCTGAGGTCGTGAGTTCAATCCTCACCGGCAGCACCATTTTTACCCGTATATCAATGGCTTAACTATCCCTTCGGGGGCGGCCTATTACTTCATCCTCGCGATGACCAGACGTAATAGGGAGGTAATTCCGGCATATAGTAGTGTGTTCGGTGCAACATGCGTCGTTGTGTGAGGGGAATGCCTTCCCCTGCCGTCGCGCCGCAGTCGCGACGGACCCCTTCTGCGGGCGGCTTTGCCCCCGCAACGCCCCAGAGAGTGAGAGGAAGCCGGAATTCCCGTGACAGGTAAGGTTTAAGAGAGAGGCTCTCGGCGCCCGTCGCGGAGATTACCCATGGCGACGATCCTCACGCAATCCGACACGTCCAGGCCGGTTTCGGCGGGCTACAAGGTTGATATCTCCCGCGGACAGCGCATCGGCCGCGTTTCCTCGGAGTGGTTCTCGCGTCCCGACGACGAACGCTTCCTTTCGCTGTCCTCGCTCCACGCTGCGGTCAAAGCCCGAGCCGAGCGCGCCACCGCACGAACGATCGAAACCCGCGATGTCCGGGTCGAAGCGAGCCGCGACGATACCGAACGACTGGCGCTGCTCGTGCCCGGCCGCGACGAACCGATCACGCCAACCCATTGGTCGTTCGGCCAGCTCTGCAACCTCGTCGACGCGCCCGCTGGCTATCTCCGACAGCTGCCCGCGCCGCTTGCCGGCATCAACATACAGCACGGCCTGCTCTCGCATCGCGCAGAGCTCATGAAGACCCTTGAGACCGACGATGGCCGGATCGAACTGCGCGTCGTCACCGGCCCGGACTATGGCCGCATCTGGGATCATGAACTGGTCGCTGCGGTCATGAAGATCGCCGGCGACGGCACCGGCGACACGCGTTGAAAGATGCCCGGCCTGCTCGACTGGTAAACCATGACCCACAACCCGTTCGTCGAGGTGACCAAGGATACGACCACGCTCTACGCGAGCGATCGCGACATCTTCCTGTTCCTGGTCGATGATACCCATCCGATCGAGGCGGGCCGGTTGCCCAACGGCGATCCCGACCTCTTCTTCCGCGGCGTCTATGGTCGGACCAGCGAGGAACGCGTGCCCGCTCAGGGAGCAGCAGCCGGCGCCGAATGGTGCGGGCGATGCACGCGAAGCAGGAACCGGCCGCGATGCCGGCAAGGATCAAAGCGATACGCGCGCAAGAACCGCGGCACCTGCCAAGGCGGCGCACGCAGGCCGCAGCGCCGATCCTGCGAACAGCGATCAGGCGAAGGCCCTCCGTGCGGCACGCGCCTGGGTGCCTTCACCGGCCAGCGTGGGGGCCGGCTCAAGGCGCGGCTGATGGGTAGCGTGACGTTGGCGGGAGTGCCGCTATCGCGTGAGGACGAGACGATGCACGTTGCTGCTATCGGCGCGACCGGCTCCGGCAAGTCGACGGCATTGCGGGCGCTCATGGCCGACGCGATCCGGCGCGGCGATCGCCAGGTTGTCGCCGACCCGGACGGCGCTGCGATGAGTGCCTTCTTCGAGCCCGGCGATGTCATCCTCAACCCATTCGATCGGCGCTGCGCACATGACCAGTGGATCACATATGCTCAGCAATTTCTCGCCGCCGCGCTCGAGAATTTTGGTCGGCTGGGGCTCGGCACCATTAGGTGTTCAATCCCAATACCAACCAAGCACGGAGCCGGCCGCAGATGACGCGCGCTCCCCCTTCCGGCGCATGCGCGACTCCACTACAAGGGCTGGCATGGCTCTCGATCTCATCTGCCTCGATGCCGACGATACGCTCTGGCACAATATGCGTCATTTCAATGCTACGGAGGAGGCGCTAGCAGCGATGCTCCGGCCGTTCGCCGACGCGGATGTTACGCGGGAGCGGCTCGCGACGTGCGAAGGGCGGAATTTGCGCCTCTATGGCTATGGCGCGAAGGGCTTCACGCTTTCGATGGTGGAGACGGCCGTCGAACTCGTCGGAGATCCTTTGCCGGTTGGTCTGATCGCCGAAATACTGGAGGCCGGACGTCGCCTGCTCGCGCATCCCGTCGAACTGTTCGACGATATCGAGGATACGCTCGACGCGCTGGCCGATCGCGGGCGTCTGGTCCTCGTGACAAAGGGGGATCTGCTGCATCAGGAGGCGAAGCTTGCCGCTTCCGGCCTGGGAGATCGCTTCGCCGGCATCGAGATTGTCAGCGACAAGACATCAGACACCTTCCGCCGCCTGTTCGACCGTTATGAGGTGCGGGCCGATCGTGCGGTGATGGCCGGGGATTCCATGCGTTCCGACGTGCTGCCCGCGCTGGAGGCCGGCGCATGGGCCGCGTTCGTGCCCCAGGAGGGCGCGTGGGGCCATGAACATGCGCCGCCGCCGCCGGACACCCATCCCCGCTTCCGGCAACTCGACAGGCTGGCGGAATTGCCCGGCTGGATCGACGCGATCACCGGTTAGGCGGGCCTCTTCTGCACAAGGCTGCCTATTCGTCGTCGTCGCCTTCGGTATCGCCCAGCCAGCCGTCTTCATCGTCCATCATGGGCTCGCCATAATAGGCGTCGTTGTCGATCCGCCCGCTGCGCTGCATCTCGTTCATCTTCTCGACGAGATCGGGCACGTCGTCGGGGATCAGGCTGGTCCGGTCGCTCCGCCCGCCGCGCACACTTTCTTCCGACAGGTCGGTACCCAGCGTGCGTGCGTCCCGCGCCACGTCCTGCGCCTGCCCGGCGTCGTCCTGTTCGCTATTGTCTTCCGGTTCCGGGACGAAGCCGTCGGTGTCGCGGGGCATGGCATTCATCCTTGTATTTCTTTTGCTTGGCGGGGCACCGCCATCCGCGCTTGAACGGTTGCCATGCCCTCGCGGTTCCCTTCGCGCTTGACCGGTTGGCTCGACCGTCGGATGGTTGCCTTGGTACGATTATCGCAATGGGAGGTTCGCTTGGCCGAGGCATGGCTCTATGACAGGAATCCGGCGATGTTCCGCAGCAATCCGCTGCTGTTCATCCTGCTGCTCGTGTCGGTGATCGGCATTCTGGGCCTTGGCGTCTGGTGGATACGGATAAAGGGCGAGCGTCTCGCGGTCAGCGACAAGGAGGTGCTGCTGGTACGCGGACTGCTTTCACGTCAGCGTACGCAGTTCAACCTGTCGACCATCCGCACCGTGCGGATCAGCCAGACGATGTTCCAGCGGATGATGGGGGTCGGCAGCATCGAGATATTCAGCGCCGGCGACTATGCGGAGATCGCGATCCGGGGGATGCCGGACCCCGACCGGGTCCGTGCCCTGTGCGCCGCCGATTACGACAAGACGGCACCGGCTCCAGTCACCGCCTGACCAACACAGTCCCGGACAGGCGCTATTTCCCCGTGAACAACAGCGCCACGGCGGCGAGGATGCAGGCGAAGGCGGCGATATGCCGCCAGCCGAGCGGTTCGCCCAGCACCATCACCATGAAACCTGCGAAGACGATGAGAGTGATCGCCTCCTGCGCGATCTTGAGCTGCGCCCCGCTCCAGCCATGGGCATAGCCGATCCGGTTCGCCGGTACGGCCAGGCAATATTCGAACAGGGCGATGCCCCAGCTGATCAGGATCACCGCCAGCAGCGGTTTTCCCATGCCGCCCTTCAGGTGCCAGTACCAGGCGATCGTCATCATCACGTTGGACGCGATGAGCAGGGGAATGGGCAGCAATGAGAGGTTCGGCATAGATGTCCTGCTGGCGAAGTTTTGCGGACCGGGACCGTTACATGCAACGACCCCTTGACTTCGCGTCATTTATTTCAACGATGGCCCGAGGGAAAGCGGCGCACACGTACCCCGATGGAGAGGGCGATCACAACGGGGATGACGAAGCGGGCCGCAGCGTCCGGAGTCTTCCGCAAAGGGGGAATACGACGCCATGCCTGCGCCCTTGATGCGCCTGATGCCGGACCTGCCCGCCGATGCGCGGGCGGAATTGCGTTACCGATGCGGCTTTGGCTGCGTACGGTGCGGCGTCACCATCTACCAGTATCTCGCCTTGCCGATCGTCCGCGACCGCAAGGCCGACGATCCCCCCGAACCCACCATGATGTGCCCCACCTGCCACCGGCTGGTCGAAGAGGAGCGGCTGACTCCTTCGCAGGTGCATGTCTTCCATGCCAATCCGGTCGCCCGTCAGCGGCATTTCTCGCGCGATCGTCTTCCATTCTCCAACGACCTCCCCGAACTGGCGGTCGGCGGTTCCCGCGCCGTGCGTGACACACCGATCCCGCTGGCGCTGGAGGGAGAGCCGCTGTTGCTGTTCGCGCCGCCGCGCCAGGGTGTTGGGGCGACGCGGATCAGCGTGCGGCTGGGCTCCGGCAACGGCGAGGCGGCGCAGATCATCGACGGCAATGAATGGCTGATCACCGACGGCAGCTGGTCGTTCGCCTATCGCGGCGACCGCTATTTCGTGACAGAGGCACGGGGGGACGGTCTGGCGGTCCTGCGCATCGTCCAGCGCAACCGCATCGCGGTCGAACATCTGCGCACCAACCTGCGCGGCCGCCGGATAGAGGCGACGCCCGACTGGGTGGAGGTGGACGGCCGCCGTTTCGTCGACCGTGTGTCGAGCGGCGTGCTGGTGGGGCTGGATCTTTAGTCACGACCGCTGGCGAGCATGAGCGACCTTCCTCGCCGGGCGGGGGAGGAAGGTCCCCCACCCATCCCTCTCTCCACTTCACCGGTACTTCCAGTTACGATCCTTGCCCTCTGTGATCCAGGCGACCGCCTCGGCGATGCGTCTGTCGCGGGTTTCGGGGCGCTTTGCCGCGCTGATCCATTCCACATAGTCGCGGACTTTCGCGGGTGTGAAGGCGGCCCAATGGCGTGCGGCATCGGGATTGGCGGCTATCGCTTCGGTTAGGACTGGGGGTGTTTCCGGCGGCGTGCGTACCGGCCGCCGGGCCTTGGGCGCGCCCGCCGCCGGCCCGGCGTCGATGCGGGCCATTCCCTCTTTCAGCAGGCCCGCGAACATTGCCTCCGGCGGCAGGTCGTTCATTCGCGTGATCCGGCCGAACTGTCCCATGCCCTCACTGGCCGCATCCGTGCCCATCATGTCCCGGCCGCGCCAGAGACCGAAGGCAACATGCGCCCTGAACGCCGCCATATGGCACAAGGGACGTCCGCGATGGAGGAAGAAGGGCATGCCCCATTTGATCGCTTCCTCGTTGTCCGGCACGTGTCTGTGCACCAGCGCACGCAGGTGATCGAGGATCGGCCGGGCAAAGTCGGCCCCGGCGGCGATATAGGCGTCGACGCGAGGATCGGTCGCCGCCATGGATCGTTCAGTCCTGTGCGTCCGCGTGTACGACGGTCATCAGGTAATTCAGCGCCTCGTTGCCGGACAGCACGAAGCCACGGGCGGGGTTGAAGGAGAGGCCGGTCCGGTCGATCACGCGCAGCCCCGCATCGGCCAGCAGCGCCTCCAGCTCCTCGGGCCGCAGGAAACGGTGCCAGTCGTGCGTGCCCTTCGGAATCTGTCCCATTCCCTCGCCGATGGTGATCATCGCGAGGTGGGAGAGGGCGGTGCGGTTGGGGGTGGACAGGACCATCAGGCCCCCGGGCGCCAGTATGGCGGCCAGCCCGCGCACGAACAGCGCCGGGTCCGCGACATGCTCGATCACCTCCATCGAGGTGACAAGGTCGAACGGCGCGTCCGTCAGCGTCTCGACGCCCACCGCGCGATAATCGATCGACAGGCCCTGCGTTGCCGCATGTGCGCGGGCGGCGTCGATATTTTCCGGCGCGGCGTCGATCGCTGTCACGTCGGCACCCATGCGCGCCAGCGGCTCGGCGAGCAGGCCCGCGCCGCAGCCGACATCGATCGCGCGCCTCCCCGACAACGGCCGCAGCGCGCGGCTGTCCGTCCCCCAGTGCGAATCGATGGCGGCGCGGATATGGCGCAGGCGGACGGGGTTCAGCCTGTGCAGCATCGCGCTGCTGCCCTTCGGGTCCCACCATTCGGCCGCCATCGTGCCGAAATGCGCGGCTTCGCGCGGGTCTATGGTGGTTGCGGCGTTGCTTGCCATATGGGTCCTCGCTGACTATGACGGCGCCGCTTTTTCCAAAGCCTGCGGGGCCTTTCCCGACAGTCTGTTACGCAAAACCTGGGTTGGCAGCAATTATGGCGCGCATCGTAATGAAGTTTGGCGGAACCTCCATGGCGGGCATGGAGCGCATTCGCAACGTTGCGGCGCGGGTCAGGCATGTGGTCGAGCAGGGGAACGAGGTCGCGGTCGTCGTCTCCGCCATGGCGGGGGAGACTGATCGCCTCGTCGGTTTCTGCAAGGAGGCTTCGGCCCTCTACGATCCGGCCGAATACGACGTCGTCGTCGCCTCGGGCGAGCAGGTTACGAGCGGTCTCCTTGCCATGACGCTGAAGGCGATGGGCGTCGACGCGCGCAGCTGGCTCGGCTGGCAGCTGCCGATCCGCACGGTGGAGGCGCATGCCAAGGCGCGCGTGTCGACGATCGAGACCGACGCGCTGCTGGCCGCTATGGCATCGGGCCAGGTCGCAGTGATCCCCGGTTTCCAAGGCATGATGGAGGACGGCCGCGTATCGACCCTTGGCCGTGGCGGATCGGATACCTCTGCGGTGGCGGTGGCGGCGGCGGTGAAGGCGGACCGCTGCGACATCTATACCGACGTCGACGGCGTCTACACCACTGACCCGCGCATCGTCGCCCGTGCGCGCAAGCTCGATCTCGTCACCTATGAGGAGATGCTGGAGCTCGCCTCGGTCGGCGCCAAGGTGCTTCAGACTCGCTCGGTCGGCCTCGCCATGAAGGAAGGCGTGGTCGTTCAGGTGCTTTCCTCCTTCGATGACCCCACCCAGGAAGACCTCCCCGGCACGCTGATCGTCGGCGACGCGGAACTGGATGCCAAGCTCAAGGAAACCAAGATGGAACGTCAGCTCATCACCGGCATCGCCCACGACAAGAACGAGGCGAAGATCATCGTGACCCGCGTGCCCGACAAGCCGGGTGCGGTCGCCAGCATCTTCGGTCCGCTGGCCGACGCGGCGATCAACGTCGACATGATTATCCAGAACGACAGCAAGGAGAAGGAGGAGACGGACGTCACCTTCACCGTGCCGCGCGCCGACCTTGCCCGCAGCGTCGACATTCTGGAGGCGCGCAAGGACGAGATCGGCTTCCGCCGCATCATCACCGACGTCGAGGTCGCGAAGATCAGCGTCGTGGGCGTCGGCATGCGCAGCCATGCGGGCGTCGCGGCGACGATGTTCAAGACGCTGGCCGAGCGCGGCATCAATATCGAGGCGATCTCGACCAGCGAGATCAAGGTCAGCGTGCTGATCGACGAGGACGAGACCGAACTCGCCGTCCGCGTCCTCCATACCGCCTATGGCCTCGACGCCCCGGCGGCTTGACGGCTATTGCAGCCCCGGAGATGTTGCTCCATTCTTCATGCGCATGCATGATGCGTATGAAGAATGGAATTGCATGATGGCTACGATGTCCTCCCATCGCAAGGCGACCAACGTGTCGCTCGATGCCGCGCTGCTTGACGAGGCGCGCGCGCTCGACATCAACATTTCGCGTGCCTGCGAACGCGGCCTCGCCGCGCAGATTTCAGAGACGCGCGCGACGCGCTGGCGCGAAGACAATGCGGACGCTCTGGCTTCGTCCAATCGCCATGTCGATCGCAACGGGCTGCCGCTTTCCGGTCTTCGCCGCTTCTGATGGCGAAATTCGACGTCTATCGATTGGGAGATGGCGGTCTCCATCTGCTCGACTGTCAGGCGGACCTGCTGGATGTCCTCAACACCCGGCTGGTCGTGCCGCTGATGCCAGTGGAGGATGCGCCTGTACCTGCCGCGCGGCTTAATCCGGTCTTCGTGATCGCGGGGGGCGAATATGTGATGGTGACCCAGTTCGCCGCCTCGATTTCCGTTTCGGAGTTGACCCAGCGGGTCGTTTCGCTCGCCGAACATGACATTGCCATCGGCAATGCCCTTGACATGCTGATCTCCGGCTTCTGAAGGCTCGTTCCTTCCGATCCGGCTTCATTCTGGTGGATATAGTGATGACCAACGCCAAGCTTGTTTCCCTGATGGCCCGTGGCACCGCGTTTCTCGGTTGCGAGACTGCGATCATGTGCGGCGCGATGTCGTGGGTGTCGGAACGCCACCTCGTCTCGGCGATCTCGAACGCGGGCGGCTTCGGCGTGATTGCCTGCGGCGCGATGACGCCCGAACTGCTCGATGCCGAGATCGCGGCGACGAAGGCGCTCACGGACAGGCCGTTCGGCGTCAACCTGATCACCATGCACCCCCAGCTGTTCGACCTGATCGAGGTGTGCGCGCGTCACGATGTCGGCCATGTCGTGTTGGCGGGCGGCCTGCCGCCCAAGGGCAGCATCGAGGCGATCAAGGAGAAGGGCGCGAAGCTGATCTGTTTCGCCCCAGCGCTGGCGCTGGCGAAGAAGCTGGTGCGCTCTGGCGTCGACGCGCTGGTGGTCGAGGGCATGGAGGCGGGCGGTCATATCGGCCCGGTCGCGACCAGCGTGCTGGCGCAGGAGATCCTTCCCGAGATGGCCAGACAGGTGCCGGTGTTCGTCGCTGGCGGCATCGGCCGAGGCGAGGCGATCGCCGCCTATCTGGAAATGGGCGCGGCCGGCGTGCAACTCGGCACCCGCTTTGCCTGCGCGAGCGAGAGCATCGCCCATCCCAATTTCAAGAAGGCGTTCTTCCGCGCCTCGGCCCGTGACGCGATCGCCAGCGTCCAGATCGACGCGCGCCTGCCGGTGATCCCGGTGCGCGCGCTCAAGAATGCGGGAACGGAGGCGTTCACGGCCAAGCAGCGGGAGGTCGCGAACCTTCTGGACAGCGGCACGGTCGACATGGGCGAGGCGCAGCTTCAAATTGAACATTACTGGGCGGGCGCCCTGCGCCGCGCGGTCATCGACGGCGATGTCGAGGGCGGTTCGCTGATGGCGGGACAGTCGGTCGGCATGGTGACGAAGGAGGAGCCGGTCGCGGCGATCATCGCTACCCTCCTGGACGAGGCGGCAGCGGCACTCGAACGCCGGGCGGCGTAACGCTTCGATCGATAGCGAGCGACAAGGGAAAGGGCGCCGCGGCCTGTGCCGGGCGCCCTTCCTTATTGGCCCGGGTTGAACCGGTTCAGGCGGTCAGCACCTTGTCCACCGCCACGCAGAACTTCTGCATCTCCTCGGCCGAGCCGACCGACACGCGGCTGACGTTCGGCCAGATGGGCCAGGAGCGGCCGATCTGTACATTTTCCACCATCAGGGCGTCCATCATTCCCTTGGCGGGCTTGCCCCAGTCGACCATGAACATGTTCGCCTGCGATCCGGGAATGACCTTCAGCTTGCGCTTCTTGAGGTGGGCGATGGTCTCCTCTCGGGCTGAAACCATCTCCGCGCGGCGTGCCTTGATAAGGTCGGCCTGGGTCAGGGACACGGTGCCGCAGGCGACGGCGGTCATCGGCAGCATGCCGGTCACCTGCCCGCCGTCATAGCGCATCATCTTCTTCATCGTCTCGGGATTGGTGATGGTGAGGCCGAGGCGCATGCCCGCCATGCCGAACAGCTTGGAAAAGGTGCGCAGGACGACGATGTCGCTGCGCGACGCGGCGAGGCTGGCCGCATTCTTCGTCTCGGCCCAGTGGATATAGGCCTCGTCGACCAGCAGGATCGCATCCTTGGGCTTGTTGTCGGCCAGCCACATGATGTCCTCGATCGGCGTCAGCGTGCCGGTCGGGTTGTTGGGCGAGCAGATGTAATAGATGCCGGCATTGGGGTCCGCCGCCAGCATCGCCTTCACGTCATGGCGATAGTCGGACGTCAGCGGCACCTTCGTCACCTTTGCGCCGACCCATGCGCCGGTGCGCCAGATCGCCTCATAGGTCGGGTCCGCGGTCACGATGCCGCGCGTCGGCGAGGCGAAGGTGACGGTGACGCGGTTGAGCGGGTCGCTCGACCCCGGCCAGGCGACGACATGGTCGACGGGCACGCCCTCGACCTGCGCGACCGCCTGGAACAGCTTCTCATGCTCGTTGTCGGGCTCGTAGCGGTTCCCTTCGGCGACGATCTTCGCGGCTGCCTCGGCGGCCGGTGCGAACGGTCCGACCCAGCATTCGTTGGCACTGATGCGCACGGCGCCGACCACGGCTTTCGCCGCCTGCTGCGCCGATGCGGTGGAGAAGCGGGCGGCGGCCGCGCCGGCGCCGAGCAGGGCGGCGACCTTCGCGAGCTGGCGGCGCGAATAGCCCCGCTCCATCAACTCGTCCCTGATGTCCTTGTCCAACGGCATAGTGTTCAATGTCATGCTGTCCATCGTCATTCCCCTCGTGAGGCGCCGCTCCCCCTGCGTGACGGCGCGCTATGTGCTTCAGGCGATCAATATCTTGTCGAGCGCGACCCGGAACTTGTCCATGTCCTCGGCGGAGCCGACCGACACGCGGCTGACCGTCGGCCAGATCGGCCAGGACCGGCCGATCTGCACATTCTGCTCCCGAAATGCGGCGACCATTTCCTTGCCCGGCTTGGTTTTCCAGTCGACCATGAACATGTTCGCCTGCGAGCCTTTCAGATATCTGATCTTCCGCTTGTCGAGATGGGCCAGCGTCTTTTCCATGTTCGCCATCATCTCCTCGCGCCGGGCCTTGATCAGGTCGGCCTGGGTCAGCGCCACGGTGCCGCAGGCGACCGCCGTCACCGGCAGGTTGGCGCCGCGTCCATAGAGCATCAGCTTCGTGTTGAGGTCGGGATGGCCGAGCGAGAGGCCGAGGCGCATGCCCGCCATGCCGAACAGCTTGGAGAAGGTGCGCAGCACCACCACGTCGTCCCGCTGCGCCGCGATCGGGATCGCCGACTTGGCGGTCGAGAAGTGGATATAGGCCTCGTCCACCACCACGACCGAACCGGCCGGCTTGTTGGCGATCAGCCATTCGATGTCCTCCAGCGGCGTGATCGTGCCGGTCGGATTGTTCGGGGTGCAGATATAATACATGCCCGCATTGGGGTCGGCGGCCAGCATCGCCTTCACGTCGTGGCGGTAGTCGGCGGTCAGCGGCACCTTGCTGACCTTCGTGCCCAGATAGGCGCCCATGCCCCACACCGTCTCGAACGTGGGGTCGCCGGTGACGACGCCCTTGGTCGGCGTGCAGAAGGCAAGGACGGTGCGGGCCAGCGGATCGCCGGAGCCCGGCCACGCCTGAACGCGGTCGGGCGCGATGCCCTCGACCTGCGAGACGGCGTTCAGCAGGGCGCTCTCGGCCTCGTCGGAGCAGTAGCGGTTCCCCTCCCGGACGATCTGCATCGCGGCCTGGGCTGCGGGCTCGAACGGACCGGTCCAGCATTCGTTGGCGCCGATCCGGGTGCCGCCGATCAGCGCCTTGGCGGCCTGGCTCTGGGCGAATGCCGCTTCGGAGAACTGGGCGAGTGCGACGCCCGCGCCGAGCATCGCGGTGATGCGCGCCACCTGCCTGCGGGAATAGCCCCGGCCGATCAGGTCTGTGCTGGCTTCGCTCGTTACGTCCGCATCAAGCATTAGGATCCCCTTAGGTTACGTCGCAATCCGACAAGGACTAGGACGAACGGACTACATTTTTCCGCTACCCGTTTGGGCGAGATCGACGTTGGAATGCGTGGCGGCTTTCTGTTAGCGATGGGCTATGACCTCACCCGCGACAGCAGCCCGCAAGATACTCAACCGACTGCACGAGCTTATGGCGTCTCGTTTCGCAGCGCAACAGAAGTTGAACAAGGTCGTCGAGATCATCGGCGAGGAACTGTCGAGCGAGGTATGCTCGATCTACCTTCTGCGCGAGGGGGTGCTGGAACTGTTCGCCACCCGCGGCCTGAAGCAGGAGGCGGTGCATGTCGCGAAGCTCGCCATGGGGCAGGGTCTGGTCGGCACGATCGCGGCCAATGTCGAGACGCTGAACCTGGACGAGGCGGCGACCCATCCCGACTTCGCGTACATTCCCGAGACCGGGGAGGAACTGTTCCACAGCTTCGCGGGCGTGCCGATCGTCCGGCGGCAGCAGTCGATCGGCGTGCTGTGCGTCCAGCATGTCGATCCGCGCCGCTACGAGGAGATCGAGATCGAGGCGCTTCAGACGGTCGCCATGGTCATTGCCGAACTGATCGCCAATGCGGGCCTCGCCGACGAGAATCCGCTGGACAGCCGGGTGCAGGAAACCGGGCCCAGCATGCAGTCCGGGCTTCAGCTCGTCATGGGCATGGGGCGCGGCCATGCCGTGTTCCACCAGCCGCGGATCACCATCGAGCATACCGTGGCCGAGGATACGGAGGCGGAACGGCAGCGGGTCTATTCCGCCTTCGCCCGCATGCGCGAGCAGATCGAGCGGATGGCGGGTGCGTCGGAATTCGGCGGCGATGGCGAGCATCAGGAGGTGATCGAGACCTACAAGATGTTCGCCTATGACGAGGGCTGGTCGCGCCGGATCAACGAGGCGATCGACAGCGGCCTCACCGCCGAGGCGGCGATCGAGCGCGTGCAGCAGCGCACCCGCATGCGGATGCGCCAGATCGATGATCCGCTGCTTCAGGACCGGATGCACGATCTGGAGGATTTGGCGAACCGGCTGCTGCGCATCGTGTCGGGTCAGCTTGGCACCGCCGCGCAACTCGGCCTGCGCCAGGATACGATCCTGATCGCCCGCAACCTTGGTCCCGCCGAACTGCTGGAATATGACCGCCGCCGCCTGAAGGGCGTGATCCTGGAGGAAGGGTCGCTGACCGCCCATGTCACCATCGTCGCGCGGGCGATGGGCGTGCCTGTGCTGGGCCGCGTCCATGACATCCGCCGCCTCGTCAACGAGGGCGACCTGATCCTGATGGACGTGACGGAAAATCACCTGATCGTCCGGCCCAGCGCCGATATGGACGAGGCGTTCGAGACGAGGCTCGCGCTGACCCAGAAGCGGCGCGCCGCCTTCGCCGCGCTGCGCGACCTGCCACCTGTCACGAAGGACGGCGAGCGCATCGAGCTGATGGTCAACGCCGGGCTGCGGGAGGATGCGAACGCGCTCGACGTGGTCGGCGCCGACGGCATCGGCCTGTTCCGGACGGAGTTCCAGTTCCTCGTTTCCGCCACCCTGCCGCAGCGCGAGCGCCAGCAGCGTCTCTACAAGGACGTTCTGGACGCGGCGGGGGACCGCCCGGTGATCTTTCGAACGGTCGATATCGGCGGGGACAAGGCGCTGCCCTACATGCGGCAGGACGAGGACATGGTGGAGGACAATCCGGCGATGGGCTGGCGCGCCCTGCGGCTGGCGCTCGACCGTGATGGCCTGATGAAGGCGCAGGCGCGCGCGCTGCTGGAGGCGGCGGCGGGCAAGACGCTGCATGTCATGTTCCCGCTGATCTCCGAACCCTGGGAGTTCGATGCGGCCAAGGAGCTGATCGAGAACCAGCGCGCCTGGCTCGCCGGACAGCGCAAGAAGCTGCCCGCCGCCGTGCGCTACGGCGCGATGCTGGAGGTACCGGCACTGGCGGAGGTGCTCGACCTGCTGCTGCCCCGGCTCGATTTCCTGTCGATCGGGACCAACGACCTTACCCAGTTCCTGTTCGCGGCCGACCGCGCCCATCCCAAGCTGGCGGAGCGCTATGACTGGCTCAGCATCGCCATTCTGCGCTTCCTCGCGCGCGTGGTGAAGGCGGCGGGCGAGTATGCGGTGCCTGTCGGCGTCTGCGGCGAGATGGGCGGCCGGACGATGGAGGCGATGGCGCTGCTTGGCCTTGGCGTGCGGCGGCTGTCGATCACGCCCGCGTCGGTCGGTCCGGTCAAGGCGATGATCCGTTCGCTCGATCTTGCGCCGCTGAAGGGGGAGATGAGCCGCCTGCTGGCGGACGGCACCACGAACGCGCGCCCGGTGCTGGAGGCATGGGCGGCCGCGCACAAGGTGGACCTGAGCTGAGCCCCACGTGGGTGCGGGCGGCGGGCCGGCACCCCTTTTCCCGGTTCTAGCGTTGACAGGCCCATGGAGCGATGAAACAACAGCGCAGGTCGCAGGCGCGGCACCCGGGGTCGGGGCATGGCTGAAAAAAAAGACGTTATGGAACAACAAGGTACGCTGGACATGGATCGTCCGGGCGACAAGCTCCGCAGGGGGCGGGAAGCGCTCGGCCTGACGTTGCAGGAGGTGGCGACGCGTACGCGCGTGCCCATCCGCCAGCTCGAGGTGCTTGAACGCAACGAGTTCTCCGCCCTGCCGGGCATTCCCTATGCGGTGGGTTTCGCGCGGGCCTACGCGCGCGCCATCGACATGGACGAGACGGTGATTGCGCAGGACGTGCGCCGCGAACTCGGGTCCGACAGCCATTCCGCCCGTTACGAGACGTTCGAACCGGCCGATCCCGCCCGCGTGCCGCCGCGCGCGCTGGCCTGGACCGCCGCCGTCATCGCGCTGGTCCTTGCCGCCGCCTACGGTATCTGGCGCACGCAGATGTTCACGCCCCCGGTCGAGGAACCGGCGGCCGAGGTCGCGGCGAACGCGCCTGCCGGACAGCCGGCCCGCGCGTCGGCAGCGCCGCAACGGCCCGCACCGGCCGAGGGGCCGGTCGTCCTGACCGCCACCGATGCCGTCTGGCTGCGCATCTACGATCAGGCGGGCGAACGCCTGTATGAAAAGCAGATGGCGAAGGGGGAAAGCTTCACCGTGCCCGCCAACGCCAACAATCCGATGATCCTGACCGGGCGTCCCGATGCGCTGGCCGTGACCGTGGGCGGCCGTCCGGTGCCCGCGCTCGGCACGGCGGAACGGACGATCGCGGATTTCCCGATCAGCGCCGCCGCACTGCTTGCCCGCCCGCCTGCGCCTGCGCCGGTGCCCGCCACCCCGGCGTCTTCCCCGCAGCCCGGCTCGCCGCCCGCCGCCCGCTGATCGGCTTTACCGGCCGTTCAAAGCGGCTATGCTTGGCCGTCGCCTTTCGACCGAGGATCATTCATGCGTCACCTGTCCCTCCGTTCTTCCTGCCTGGCCATGGCGTCGCTGGTCGCGCTCGCGGTTCCCGCCTATGCGCAGTCCGTGCCGGTCGAGACCCGCGTCGATCGACTGGAAAAGGAAATGCGCGCCGTCCAGCGGAAGGTATTTCCGGGCGGTGCGCCGATCGAGCCGGAGATCACCCGGCAGCCGACCGCGCCGATAACCCCCGGCACGCCCGCGTCGACCCCGCTCACCGACCTCACCGCACGCGTCGACGCGCTGGAGGGGCAGCTGGCCAGCCTGACCGGCCAGACCGAACAGAACGCCTACCGCCTCAAGCAGTTGGAGGAGGCGTTCAACAAATATAAGGCCGAGCAGAGCGCCGCCGCGCCCGCCTCCGTCACCGTGCCGCCCAACCCGGCGCCGGGTGGCACGGCCTCCGCGCCCAGGCCGCCCGCTCCGGCCGGTGCCAGCGACGCGCGCCGCACGGCGGTCGCCGCCGTCGAGCGGCCCAATACCGGCGATGCGGCGTCAGACGCCTACAGCTACGGCTTTCGCCTGTGGGATGCGAAATTCTATCCGGAGGCGCAGGAGCAGCTGAAGGCGACCGTCGACAAATACGCGTCGTCCGGTGTCGCCAGCCGCGCCGCGAACCTGCTTGGCCGCGCCTATCTCGACGACGGCAAGCCGGCGCTCGCCGCCCAGACCCTCTACGACAACTACCAGAAGCGGCCGAAGGGTGACCGCGCCGCCGACAGTCTCGCCTGGCTCGGTGAATCGCTGATCCAGCTCAAGAAGGCGTCGGAGGCCTGCAAGGTCTATGGCGAGATGGAGCAGGTCTACGGCGCCACTTTGTCCACCAGCCTGCGCACGATGATGGACAAGGGCCGCACGCGTGCCAAGTGCGGCGCCTGACGCCGCCGACGTTCAACGGTTCACGGCGGCGCTGCAAAGGCTGACCGGGCGGGACGCGCCCGGCAGGCTGGGTGTCGCCGTATCGGGCGGCCCGGACAGCATGGCGCTGCTTCTGCTCGCCGATGCCGCCTTTCCCGGCATGGTGGAGGCGGCCACCGTCGACCATGGCCTGCGTGCCGACGGCGCAGCGGAGGCTGAGACCGTCGGCCGCTGGTGTGCGGACCACGGATTAAGGCACGCGACCTTGCGTCCGGAACGTCCCATCACCGGCAATCTCCAGTCCGCGGCCCGCACGGCGCGCTATGCGCTGCTGGAGGAATGGCGGGTGGCGCGGGGACTGGACTGGCTGCTGACCGCGCATCATGCCGACGATCAGCTTGAAACCATGCTGATGCGCCTCAATCGGGGATCGGGCGTCGGCGGGATGGCGGGCGTTCGCGGCCGCTCCGGGGTCGTGCTGCGTCCGCTGCTCGACTGGCGGAAGGCGGAACTGGCGGCGCTGGCCGACGGGGCCGGAATGCCGGTCGCGATCGACCCGAGCAATGCGGACCCGCGCTTCGACCGTGCCGCGATGCGCGCGCGCCTGGGGGACGTCGACTGGCTCGACCCGGTGGCCGCCACCCGCAGCGCCGCCGCGCTGGCGGAGGCGGAGGAGGCGCTGGATTGGCTGAGCGACCGGATCGCGGCCGGTCACCTCGCCGCCTCCGGAGCGGGCTGGGTGCTGACCGATACCGATTATCCAAGGGAGGTGCAGCGCCGTCTGGTGTTGCGGATGGTGGCACTGGCCGATCCCGCCGCGTCCACGCCGCGCGGGGACACGCTCGATCATGTCGTCGCCACGCTGCGCGCGGGCGGTCAGGCGAGCCTGGGCGACTGGTTGCTGCGCGGGGGAGCCCGCTGGACGATCGCTCCGGCACCGCCCCGGCGTATGGTCGGGGATCGGGCCGGTGGTGAAGCGGAAGGGACAGACGGCGCGCAATAGCGGTTGAGGCCGATGCGGGGCTGGGCCATAGGAGAGGCATGTCGATGTTCGCCCGCGCGCCGCTGCTCGCTCCCAGCCTGCTCAGCCTTGCGCTGGCGGCCTGTGTCGCTCCCCGTTCGCCCGCGCCGTCCGCTCCGCTTCCCGCGCCGTCCCCGGCACCTGCGCCCGCCGCGCCGGCTCCGGCGGCGACCGCCGACTGGCAGGACGCCCCGCTGACTCCGGGCGACTGGATCTATCGCCCCGGACCCGACGGCCCGGTCGCACAGTTCGGCCCCGCGGGCAGCGCGCCGCTGCTCTCCGTGCGCTGCGCGCGTGCCACGCGACAGGTCGTCGTCGCCCGCACGGGGGCATCGATGCCCGCCAATGCGCCGATGATCGTGCGTACCACCTTCGGCGCCGTGCAGTGGCCGACGACGCCGGACGGTGCGTCGATGCCGCATGTGCTTGCGACCCGGGCGGCGGGCGACGCCGCCCTCGACCAGATCGCGTTCAGCCGCGGCCGCTTCGCGATCGAGGTCGCGGGGCTTCCCCGCGTGGTCGTACCCGCATGGCCGGAAATCGCCCGCGTGGTCGAGGATTGCCGGGGCTGAGGAGCGAGTTGCGGGGAGGTCGCATCTCTATTCGACCAAAGGCCTGTATTGCAGAGCGAGCGAAATGACCGGCTCGTTCATCAGGCGTGCGCGCGCGCACATTTTTTCCACAGCCATGTGATCGCCAGAGGCAGGCACAAAGCCTCCGAGACAACCGAGAGCGTCTGGGAAATCGGGCCGTAGCTTCCGGACAACCCCACGCCGCCGAACAGCATGAAGAACCATATGGCTGTCATCGAGACCAGGAGCGCCGTACGCGCGGCTCGGCCCGCCGTGATCGCGGGAATGAACAGAGGGCAGACTTTTGCGAAGAAATGATAGGCGATGAACAGCGAGGGAACGAGCAGAAAAGGAAACAGGGCAAGCACGCTGATGCGCAGGCCTTGGGCCGCGATAGCGATGTCGGCGTGCGTCGTGAGCGCGCGCATGGGGACATAGCTCCAGACGTTTCCGGCGCACATGGCCAGCATCCAGAACAGCAATGAAGACGCGAGGGAGTCTCTGGGTCGGGAAAACCCCGTCGTTGCATACAGACCGGCGTAAAGAAGGGCATTGCCAACAAAAGGACCGGCCAGCGCGATCGCGGCAGCCGTAAGACCATGGCCGCTATCCATAATCGGGTCGTATTGCACATTGTCGCCGACATCCGACAGGAACACGAGGTTGCCGGGGTTTATTCCCCCGTAATCAAGCGCCAGCGGATTCTCCATGTAACCGGAAACCCACGCTGCGAAGCTGTGGCTATATTCATGCGCCAAGTAGGCGATCGCATGGGCGACGATAATGACAATGGCCGTCTTGAAGGCGAACGCAGCATCGGTACGCATCATCTATATCGCCTCCCAATGCGGAACCTGCCGGTCGATCAGGCGCCCATCTAGAAATCCACGCTGGCGGAGAAGCGTACCTGTCGCGCAAGGCCGACGTAGAAGATCGTTCCGCCTGTCGACCAGTAGCGCTTGTTCGTCAGATTGTCTCCGTTGATCCGCAGCATCATCGACCGGTCGCCCGCCATCTTCAGCCGGTAGTTCGCGCCGAGGCTGTAGGTGGTGTAGGCTGGCATCCGGTAGGCGTTCAGCGCATCGGCATAGCGCAGTCCGGTGTAGTACATGCCTGCGTTCACGCCAAAGTCGGGCAGCGCGGCCGGCCGGTATTCGGCAAACAGCGACGCCGACCAGCGCGGCGTATTGTCCACCCGCTTCCCTTCCTGCGCGGCGACGCCGGTTTCGCGCTGTGTGGCCTTCAGATACTGTCCGGCCAGCGCCACCGACAGCTGTGGCGTCACATTGCCCTGAAGCGAAGCCTCCACGCCTTCGTGGATCGCGCGGCCATCGACCACATAGGTGTTGGCGGCGTCGATATAGCCCAGTCCCCGGTCGATATGGAAATAGGCAAGGCTCGCAAGCGCCCCCGCCACCTCGATCCGTGCGCCTGCCTCGATCTGCTTGCTCAGCACAGGGCGGAGGATGTCTCCCTCGTTGGTCGTGCCCGTAGGCGCCGTGCCCGCGCTCTCCAGTCCCTCGATATAGGTGGCATAGAGGCTGGACGTGTCCGTGGGCTTGAACACGACGCCCCCGGTCGGCGTCCATGCCTTCATGCGGTAATCGCCGCTGCTGTCCTCCGTATCATAGAGGACACGCCGCACGCCGCCGATCAGCAGGAGCTTCTCGCCGACATGGGCGATATCCAGCATGTAGAAGCCCGTGTCGATGTTGACGCTGCCCGCCAGGAAGCGGGTGGTGGTGAAGACCAGATCGTTGAAATCGATCCGACGCGGGTCATAGAAATTCTGCGCGACGGCGGTGTAGTTCCGCTGATTTTGTCCTTCCTGCACCTGCCGGTTGCGGGCAAAGCCGAACAGCAGTTCATGCTCGACGCCGAAGGTCGGCAGCTTCCCGGCAATCTCGGTCCGTACATATTCGTTCCGGTATTCCTGGTCGGGGGTGAAGTTGCCCGCGATCCGTCCCGCGCCGCTCGCCACGGTTGTGGCGTTTGTGAAACTGAAGTCCGCCCGGCTGCGCTGCCTCCTCGACTGGGCCAGCCCCGCCTCGGCGCGGATCGACCATGCGTCACCCAGGGCGTAATCGGCGCGGCCCAGCACGTTGGTCGACCAGGTGCGGTAGGGCGCGTTGCTGGGTGCGTAGCGGCTGTGCGGGTTCGGCACGTCGTCGAGCAACTGGAACGCGGCGAGTGAGATGCCGCCCGGCTCGTCGGTGGCGCGCCGGTAATGCTCGACATCCAGCTTCAGCGACAGCCGCTCGGAAAGCTGCCAGTCGAATGCGCCGCTGGCGAGGTAGCGACTGCCGTTGACCCCGTCGATCGGCGTTTCGACATGCGCGGAATAGCCATTGATGCGGACGCCAAACTGATCGTTGCCACCGAATTTCCGGCCGATGTCGAAGCCCGCGCCCAGACTGCCTTCGGCATCACCGTTGATGAAGACATTGCTGACCGGCCTGTCGCCCGCGCGCTTGGTCACGACGTTGACGATACCAGACGGCGTGGCGAGGCCGTAATAAAGGGCGGATACCCCCTTCAGCAGTTCCACGCGCTGCTTGTTCTCGATCGGCACTGGGCTCAGGTTGATGATCTGGAGGGCGCCGTTCAGGCGATAATTCGTGCGGGCGTTCATCAGCACGCCGCGCGACACGAAATTGTTGCTGGTTGTCGGGCTGGTCGCCTGCTGCGTGACGCCGGGCGCGTTGCGCAGCGCCTCCTCCAGCCCCGTCGCGCCCTGCGCGTCGAGCAGGGCCTTGGGGATGACGGCAATGCTGGCGGGTGTGTCCAGGATCGACTGATTGCGGAATGCGCCGACTTGCACCACTTCGGTCTTGAAGGTCGGACGCTGGCCGGTGACGACGATCTCCTCGTCCAGCTTGCGTTCCACCTGCTGCGGATCCGCCGGCGCCGGTACAGACGCCATGCCCGCCGCCGATGCCGCGATTATCCAGATGCTCACAAGCGCCCCCATTGTGCGTGACGAAATACCCGCCGCGCATACCGATTTTGAGAATAGGTCGCAATTGCATTTGTTTTGCGCTTGCGCAATAGCGTGTGGTCAGCGGCAATGCATCCCATCGGAGTCCGGGTGACCAAGCGCGTTTGCTTCCAGATCCACTGGTTCCTCGGCATCACCGCCGGCCTTGTGCTGGCGCTGATGGGCGTCACGGGCGCCGCGATGAGCTTTGAGGACGAGATCACCGAGGCTCTGTCTCCGCGCCTGTTCGCGCCCGGTGTGCCCGCCGGGCAGGATCTCTCGCCCGATCGGCTGATCGCCCGGATTCAGGCCGACAATCCCGGCTATTATGTCGCGCGTCTGGACTGGGAGATGGCCCGCGACCGGTCGTATTCGGTACGTCTGACTGCGCAGGAAGGGCGCGGCCGCAAGCAGGGGCAGGTTGATCGCGCGACCGGCGCGTGGCTGGGCGAACCCGCGGGCGCGGGCTTCTTCCATCTGATGGACGGGCTGCATCGTTGGCTGGCCCTGCCTGGCGGCGGCAATGGCATTGGCCGGCAGATCACCGGCTTCAGCGCTATCGCGCTCATCTTCTTCGCGTTGTCGGGCCTGTATCTGCGCTGGCCCCGGCGTGCGCTGAACTGGCGTGCCTGGCTGGTGCCGGATCTGCGCAAGACCGGCCGGAACCTTTGGCGCGCGCTGCATGTCGTCATCGGCACATGGGTGTTCGTCTTCTACCTGCTCAGCGCTCTCACGGGTCTGTGGTGGAGCTACGACTGGTATCGCCAGGGCGTGGTTTATGCGCTGACGGGCAAGTCAGGACCGGAGGAACGCGGCGAGGAGCGGAAAGCGACGGACGGCATCGCGCCGCGCCCGCCGATCGATCCGGCCTGGACCGCTTTCCGGCAAGCGACCGGCAACAGCTATGTGTGGGTGCGGATCACCCAACCGGCGCCGACCCGGCCGGTGAAGACGGTCAGTTTCGACGCCCGTTCCGCGGATGCCCGGCACCTGCGCCAGACGGATCGCTACAGCTACGATCCAAAGACCGCCGTCCTTAAAAAGCGCGACCTGTACGATCGCCGGCCGCTCGGCACCATCATCACCCAGAGCATGTTTGAACTGCATCGCGGCGCCTTCTTCGGCCTGCTCGGCCGGATTGCGCTGCTGCTGACCAGCCTCACCATGCCGCTGTTCACGGTGACGGGCTTCCTTCTCTATCTGTCCCGCCGCAAGCGAAAGCAGGAAGCGCGCGCGCTGAAGGCCGATACGGCCGGGACGCTGGATACGACCGGGTTGCTGATCGCCTTCGCCAGCCAGACCGGAACGGCGGAAATCATCGCGCGCAACGCGGCGCAGGCGCTCGACCGCAATGGCGTGCGTGCGCGATTGCTGCCCGTTGGCAAGCTGACCCCGGAACTTCTTGCCGGGGCACACCGATTGCTGGTTGTCGCCAGCACCTATGGCGACGGTGAACCGCCGGATATGGCGCGCGGCTTCACCCATCGCGTCCTGCGTGGACCCGTGCTCGACCTTGCGCATCTGCGTTACGGCGTGCTGGCGATCGGTGACCGGGAATATGCCGATTTCTGCGGCTATGGCCGTGCGATCGACGCGTGGCTGACCGGTTCCCGTGCCACGTCGATCTTTCCGATGATCGCCATGGAACAGGGGGAAGCGTGCGCGGAAGCCATGTGGCGCGATGCTCTGCACAATCTGGGTGCCGGAGAGGGTACGCGCGGTCAGACCGCGATTCCCTTCACCCCGTGGACGCTCGTCTCCCGCAGGGAATTGAACCCCGGCAGTATGGCCTGGACAGCGTTTCACCTCCGCTTCGAGCCGCCGGGCGGCACAATGGCGGAATGGGCCGCAGGAGACATTGTGGAGGTGCGACCCTGCAACGCGCCCGCCGATGTCGAGATGATATTGGGTGCGTGCGTAACCGTGGACGACGTGACGGATATCCGCGACCGGTTCCGCGATCAGTTGTCGGGCGTGATGCTGCCCGAACCGGGCACGCCGATCACGACGGATGTCGTGACGGCATTACGGGCATTGCCGATGCGCGAATATTCCGCCGCCTCGGTCCCCGCGGACGGCACGCTGGACCTGGTGGTGCGGCAGGTGCGGGGCGAGGACGGACGCCCCGGCATCGGTTCGGGATGGCTCACCGCGCATTTGCCCGTCGGCGGAACGACGCTTCTGCGCGCACGCCCCAATCCGGGTTTTCGCATGGAGGAGGGGCGACCGGGACCGATGATTCTGATCGGCAACGGTACCGGCATTGCCGGACTGCGAGCCCATCTGCGGGCGGCAGCCCATGCCGGTAACAGGGGGCACTGGCTGCTGTTCGGCGAGCGGACGCGTGCCCATGAGTGCTTCTTTGACGAGGAGCTTTCCGCCTGGTGCGTGGACGGCACGCTGGCGCGTCTGGACCGGGCATTCTCGCGCGATGGCGATTGCGGCCGTTATGTGCAGGATCTGATCGAAGCGTCCGGCGATATGCTGGCCGACTGGATGGATCGCGACGCAACCATTCTCGTGTGCGGCAGTCTGGAGGGCATGGCGCAGGGCGTTCATGATGCGCTTGCCCGGATATTGGGGGAAGCGGAGCTGGAACGGCTGGCCGAGGACGGTCGCTACAAGCGGGATGTCTATTGACCGCGTTTTCCCCCCTCGAGTGACGGCCGGAGGAATGCCCCGGCGCGCGCTTCCTGACGAAGCGGTTCCGCCTCAACCGGCCGCGCGGAGATAGGCAAGGCAGGCGCGCGGGAGCTCGCGGCGCAGGCGCGCGAGGTCATCGTCCGAAGCCTCCGCTTCCATGACCACGCGCACCGATCCCCCGAGCATGGCCGTCAGCATGAAGGACACCGAGTCGCGGTCGGCAAAGCCTGCATCGGGGACGGTGGCGAGCAGTCCGCTGATCACCTGCGTCATCAGTATCATCGTCCGGCCCATGACCTCGGTCAGGTCAAATTCGGCCGCGATGCCATAGATCGCGCGCGATACCAGGCTGTCCGCCGTCTTGGCGTCGAGCCAGGCCGTGGCCAGCCCCTCCGCAACGGCCGCCAGATCCTGGCCCTCCAGACGTTTTGTCGCGGCCAGCATGGCCTCCACGATGATATCAAGCTGCCGGTCGACGATCGCGAACAGCAGTGCCTGCTTGTGCGGATAATATTGGTACATCGTCCCGACGGACACGCCTGCGCGCTCGGCGACCCGGGTCGTCGTCAGACGTCCCACGCCATCGGCCAGCAAAACCTGAACGGTCGCGATATGGATCGCCTCGATGGTCGCGGCCGATCGCGCCTGCTGCGCCGTTTTCCGGGGTTTGAGAAGCGCGGGTACGGGCCGGTTCATATGCGAATCCAAAAACTGAATAATTCTTCATATATTGGTCCCGCACGCTTTCCCCTGCAAGGAGTCATTGCATGAAGACCGTTCTCATCACCGGCTGCTCAACTGGCTTCGGCCGCGAAACTGCGCGCCATTTCCTCGATCGCGGCTGGTCCGTCGTGGCGACGATGCGCGATCCCGCCGCCAGCACGCTGCCGGTATCGGAAGGGCTCCGTGTCCTGCCCCTCGACGTCACCGATGCGCGGAGCATCAGCACTGCGATCGCGCAAGCTGGCGTGATCGACGTGCTCGTGAACAATGCAGGCATCGGTTGGCTGAACGCGCTGGAGGGCACACCGATGGAAACGGTGCGTGACATCTTCGAGGCCAATCTGTTCGGCTGCGTGGCGACGATGCAGGCGGTCCTGCCCGGCATGCGGGAGCGGCGATCGGGCGTCATCGTCAATGTGGGCTCCAGTTCGACGCTCAAGCCCCTGCCGCTGCTTTCAGTCTATCGCGCAAGCAAGGCCGCGCTGACGGCCCTCACGGAATCCGTGGCGCTCGAGTTCGCGGAATTCGGTATTCGGGCGAGGGTCGTCCTGCCCGGCATGGCGCCGTCCACCAGCTTCGCTGCGACAGTGCAGGAACGTATCTCGGCGGGCGGCTGGTTCCCGGAGCCCTATGCCGAATTTGCCAATCAGACGCTGACCGCCCTGCAGGCAGCCGCATCGGGCGATCTCACGACGGAGCGGGACGTGGCGGAGGCGGTGTTCCGCGCGGCGACCGACCCCGATTGTCCGATGGTCCTTCCGGCCGGCGCCGATGCGATCGCCTGGGCCGCCGGCAGGTGAATGGCCGGCACCGGGAGCGGCGCGTGCCATCCGGGTATGTTTCCATGCCTACAACGCGCGTGCGAAACTGATCGAAAGCACCGCTCCCTGCCGCTGATCGCGCCGCTCCAGCCCCGAATAGCCACCCGCCCGGCTGGGGCTATAGAAGCGCCTCAGCCGGTGCGTATCGTTGCCGTTGACGGCACTGGCCTTCAGCGTCGTCTTGAACCCGGCCAGCGCGGTCGTCTCGATATAGGCGCCCCATTGTGCATCCTCGCGCCAGCCCAGCCGTTCCCCGGTGTAATAGACATCGCCCTTTTCCGGCGCGGTGTAGTTCAGGCCCCAGGATGACCGCAGATGCGGCACGTCATGGCGGAACTCGACCGTCAGGCTGCGGGGCGACAGGTCGTCCATTGGCCGATGATCGCCGGTTACGGGATCGGCCAGCCGCGAGCCCCGGACCGTTCCGTCGAGGGTCAGGCGCGCGCCGCGTAACAGGGCGTCGAGCGGCAGCGTGGCCTGTGCGCTCACCCCCCATTGCCGGGCGTTGCCGATCGAACCGAGCGCCTCATCGCCCGAAGGCAGCACGAAGTAGCCCAGCAATCCGCGGTGCCATTGATACCAGCCCTCGACCGCCAGTGCGCCTCCCCTGGCCCAGCGATGATCGAGCCGCGCGAGCGCTCGGGTGATGCGCGCGGGACGCAATCCCGCATTGCCGCCCAGCGGCCTGCCGTCGGCCTGATTGACCGATGCGGCGAAGTCGCCGAAGTCGAGCTGGTCGACGGTGCGCCGCGCGCCGATGCGCAACTGGGTCCGGCCGGACGGCGACCAGACCAATGCGGCCGAGGGCTTCCAGTAGGACAGGCTTTGTTCGTTGGCGATATCACCGGTCACGCGGATGCGGGACATCTCGAAAGCCATGCCGCTTTCGAGATTGAGGCGGGGGGCGATCCGCATCGTCAGGTTGACGAACCCTTCGCCCCGCAATTCCCCGACGCGGGTATCGGCATTGGCAAGGGACACCGGCAGCAATCCGCCGCCGCGATCCTCGGCATAATCGAGGTTGCTGGAAAGGCGGTTATAGGCGATCTCCATACCCAGTTCGGGCCGGACCGGATGATCGCCCTCCCGCGTCAGGGTCGCGCGGCCGACCAGTTCCATCGGTTTCTGACGAAGGTGCGAGACGCCGCGATAGCCCGGCTCAACATAGTCCTCCCGGGTGTTGCCGGTCTCGATCCGGCCGAGGCCGACCAGCTTGGCCGTCCAGCCCCGTCCCAGCCCCCGGGTCCAGTCGAGCCCGAGCTCACCGCTCTTGCCCTTTTCCTCATAGGCGATGTCGCGCAGCGCCTCGAACGCACCGTTGCCTGCAAGGATATCGATCATGCGACCGGAACTGTAGCCGTCCTTGTTCAGCCGCAGATTGACGGTCAGTGTCCCACCGGCGGCGGCGCCGGATGTGGAAGCGGCCAGGCCCAACTCCGGTGCCTTGGCCGTAATCCGCTCGTTGCGAATCTGGGTCAGGGCGCCGGTCGCATCCTCGACTTGGTAGGTGCCTCGCGTGGGAAAGCGCTGCATGTCGCCCGACAGCTCGATATTGGTCTGCCAGCCCGCGATACGGCGCGCATGGCTGATCCGCCCCGACGGAGAGATGCGGCCATCGGCCGTATGGCGCAGCGTGATCGACGCGTTGCCCGATCCACCGGCGTCGGCCTTCAGGATGACGTTGGCCACCAGCGTCTGGCCCTGCGCCTCGGCCGCGTCGGTGCCGCGCAGCAAAGCGATGCGTTCCACACTGGCGGCAGAGATGCGGCGCAGCACCTCGCCCACGCCACCGGCCTTCACCGTCGGCCGCTGTCCGTCGATCAGTACGTTGCCCGCCGCGCCGCCGAAGCCGCGCACGCCATTGCCTTCGCTCAGCAGGAAGCCGGGCGTGCGCTCCAGCATGTCGAGCGCCGTCTGCGGCTGGAAAGGGGCGTAGAATTCCGCGGGATAGATGGGGTTGGGGCCAGAGGGCGTCACGACGGGATGCGTGGGCTGTTCGGCCGTCTCGTCGGGTTTCTGGTCGTCGGCCGGCACCCCCGCCGAAACGGCGAGGCTGGCGAGCAGCATTGCCACGGACATCATCGCATGAAGAACTCGACCGGAACGACCAGTTCGATCGTGTCCCCCCTCACGTCCTCCGGCGGCTTGGGCAGCGGCTGCGCGCGTTTGGGCAGCGCCATCGCCTCCTGATCGAGCGACCGGAAACCTGATGATCGTTCGAGCCGGACGGAAACGACCTTGCCTTCACGGTTCATGACGAAGCGGATATAGGGCACGCCCTGCTGGCGCGCGAAATGTGCGTCGCGCGGGTAACGCTTCACCTTGTTGAGCGCGCCCAGAACCAGCCCTTCCCAGGTGGGCTTGCCGGCCGATGGTTGCGGCGCGGGGGGGGCGGGCCTGCTTTCGGGTGCGGTCGTTTCCCTGACCGGCGGGCCGGGGTCGGGAACCGGCGTGGCGACGGCGCGCGGCATGTTGTTGAGGCTCGGCACCTCGATCCTGGGCGGTTCGATCTTCGGCTGGTCGGGATCGGGTTGCGGCTGTTCCTTCTGCTGCTGTTCCGGCCCCGGCGGCACCTCGCTTACCGGTTCGGGCGGCGCGGCGGGCGGGGCGACGGCGAACACGCTCAATTTCGCGGGCGCCTTGGTCACCGCATAGCTGTGCCAGGTCACGAAAGCCCCTGCCACGACCAGCAGGCCGATCATGGCGACGCCCCCGGCGCCTGAAAGGCGCGTTCGCAGCGTCATCGGCTGGTAGCGCGAAGGGGTATGGATGGTGTCGGCCGCAGGTACCAGTCGCATGATGGCCTCGCGATCGGCTGGCGTCTGCTGCGCGGGGAGGGCCGGGCTCCGGTTGAGAGGGTCGATCTTCACAGGTTTACTCCGGCATCATCAGCAGGACGGTCACGCCGACCGGAACGGCCAGCAGTATGAGCCAGCCCCATGCGCGCGGGACGCTGCGCGCGTGAAAGATGGCCATGGATGCGATCGCGAATATGGCGAAGCTGGCCAGCGTGGCGGCTGTCACGGCCTCCACGGGGACCATGCCCGTCCGGGACAGCAGTTGCGACAGCGCCATGGTGATGAGCGCGGTCAAGCCATAGGCGCCGAGCGTACCGGCCAGCGTCCGCGAGACGGCACCGGATAACGCCCTCGCGATGAATGGTGCTGCCGCCGACAATATCCCGGCGCGACGAGGGGTTGATGCTTGGGACGTCATGATGTTCAGGACCATTATCCTTTGCCGCCCCTGATCCGCGCGCGGTTGAGGTTCACCGTAACGACGGTGGCCGCGGCGACCGTCATCCAGCCGAACCAGACGACCGCGCCATCGGCCCAGCCAAGGCCAAGCCCAGCCGTCGCAAAGGCCAGCACCTGGAGCGCGAGACCGGCGGCGCGCAGACGGCGCGACGTGGCGGGCGGCAGCTTCCGCCGCAGCCAGTCCTGCTGGTGGCGGGCCATGGCAAGGAGCAGGGCTGCGAAGCCTGCGAGTGAGAAGATGAGCATCGCGGCATGCGTCATGCCATTGCCTCCACCGGTGGGCGCCGCTTGCGGGCGGGGGTGGGCTTTGCCTGACGGGTTGCCACCTTCCATGCGGCCAGGCCGATGATTGCGGCGACGGCGAACATGAACAGGTCGAAGCCGACATAGACCCAGTCGCCCGCCAGCAGGCTCGCGGGCAGGCCCCTTGCCGTCGTCAGGACATTGACGACCGGAACCAGCGCGTACAGTCCCGCGCAAACGGCCAGCGTCTCGATCCACGCCCGCTTCGCCGGGCGGGCGAGACTCCATACGAACAGGCCGCCCCAGACGATAAACAGGCCGTTGATCTCCCAGTCGGTGCGATCCGCAATGCCTAGCGGCAACAGGCGGTTAGCAAGGAAATAGGCGGCAATTCCGGCGGGCGCCCCGGCGATGAAGCCGATGTTCAGCCGCTCCACCAGCCGGAAACCGAAATACGGCATTGCGGGATCGGGCAGCTTGGCCCGGCGCTTGACCGTCCACAGGACAAGGCCGCTTGCGACCATGATCGTCCCGCCTACCCCCGACAGGAAATAGAGCCAGCGCAGCGTCGCGCCCGAATAGCGGCCGGCATGCAGATCGATCATCGTCTGCTGCGTCGCGACCGCGGGGCCGCGCCCCTCCCGCTCGCCCACGATGTCGCCTGTGGTCGCGCGCATCCGTATCGGCTGCCGCGCGCCGCCCAGCGTTTCCGACCGCATGAACAGATCCGCCACGGCCGCGCTGTCGCCCGGATTGTGGATGGTGATGAAGCTGGCGTGCATTCCCGGCTTGGCTTGCTCGGCCCGATGCAGCAGGACGCTGATGGGCAGCATGGCGGCAGGCGTGCCGCTGGCTTCCACCTCCGGCTCGGACGGGAAAGCGGCGGAGAAATAGGCGTCGCGATCGGGAAAGTTGGCGCTGATCGCCCAGGGCATCAGCGTAAAGAGCAGGGTGACGAGACCCGTATAGGTGATCATCAGGTGGAACGGCAGCGACAGCACCGCCGTCACGTTATGTGCGTCCAGCCAGGACCGCTGTCCCTTGCCGAAGCGCAGCATGAAGAAGTCGGAGAAAATCTTCTTGTGCGTGACGATGCCGGAGAGGATCGCGACCAGCATGGACAGCGCCGCGATGCAGACCAGATAGCGGGCCCACAATACCGGCATGTAGTGCAGGTCGAAATGCATCCGGTAGAGGAAGAAACCGCCGGACGTGTCGCGGATGTCGAGAACGCGCCCGGTCGCCGGATCCAGCTTGACCCGGTTCTGCCGGTCCCGCCGACCGAGCGGCTTCGCCTTTTCGCCCGCCTCGTCCTCGCGCGGTTTCCAGGATATCGACAGCGGGTCGCCGCCACGTGCGGATGGCAGGGACAGCCGCCATTCCTGCGCATCGGGTGCCGTGCGTGCGAGATGCGCCATGGCGGCATCCAGCGCCCCGGCCGTCACTGCGCCCCGGCCCAGTTCCGGGCGCATCCAGCGGGATATTTCCTGCTGGAAGAACGCGCCGGTCCCGAACAGGAAGATCACGAACAGCAGCCATCCCGGCACCAGCCCCGCCCAGGTGTGCAGCCACGCCATCGACTGGCGCAGCGACTTCACCGGCGCGCCGGATGGCGCCGGACGGGCGGCCTGAAGGTCAGAATTTGACATTCACGCCCGCTCGCACCGACAGCGGTGTGCCGTAATAGCTGGTGCCCGTCGTCGTGAAGTACGACTTGTCGAACAGGTTGTAGAGATTGACCGTGGTCTCGATAGTTTCCGATACGCGATAGCGCGCCATCGCGTCGACGACGACATAGGCCGGTTGCACATAGCGCACGCGCAGCGGCCCCTGATTGTTGGCGTAGATGCGGCTTTGCCACCGCGCGCCGCCACCGATGACCAGGCCGTCGGCAATCCCGTCCAGATGAATGGTCGTGAACAGCTTCGCGGTGTCCTGCGGCACTTGCGTGTTCAGCCGGACGTCGAGCCTGTCCCGGGTCGCGTTGTGCGCGAAACTCGCCGTCAGTTCCCAGCCCGGCCGCACCGCGCCGGTCGCCTCCAGCTCGAAACCCTTGCTCTTCGTGCCGGATGCGGCGCGATAGGCCTGGCTGCCGTCGGGCGCGAAGACGTCGACGATCGCCACCGCCAGATTGTCCTGCTTCATCCTGTAGACGGCGCCCGAAATGTTCAGGCGATCGTCGAGGAACCCGGCCTTCACGCCCAGTTCCCAGGTATTGCCCATCAGCGGCGGAATGAAGTCACCCTCCACCGTCCTGTAGTTCTGCGCCTGGAATATCGTGGTGTAGCTGAGATAGGCGGATATGCTCTTGTTCACGTTCAGGACCAGGCCGGCATAGGGAATGATCTTGCCCTTTTCCCGCAGGGTCGTGCGCGTGGTCACGTCGGTTGCGTAGCGATAGCTGTCGGTGATGCGGCTCCAGTTCGTGATGCGCGATCCCACGATCACCGAAAACCATTCGGTCGGGCGAAGTCGTGCAGAAGCAAAGGCGCTGTCGTTGCGATCCCTGACGTCGGCATAGCCGACGGCCGGATTGGGCGGGGGCGCGGGCGTGTTGCCATCCCAGGTGAAGATGTTCGCCACCGCGTTGCTCCACCCCGTGAAATACCAGTTGGTGAAGGCGGGATCCCGTTCCTGCTCTGCCCGGGCCAGCGTTCCGCCGAATGCCAGGTCATGCTCGCGCCCGAACAGGCTGAACGTCCCCGTCGCCTGCACGTTGAAGATGTTCTGCTTGGGGCGATAGACCCAGTGCGTGGCCCAGAGGTTCACGCCCGCACCCGTCGTCTTGTTCGGAAAGCCGCCGCTGGCGTAGCCGACCAACTCGTCGGAGTCGGTGAGCGTCCGCGCGGCGGACGCCTTGACCAGCCACGTCTCGCCGATGGCGTAGTCGAGTTCGGCGAACATCGTCGTGCTGTGACGCTTCGAATAGGCCCAGTTGGCGGCGGCGGAGTCAGAGCGCTTCCATTCCGTGCGGGTGCCGTCACTGTAATAGGCGGGCAGGCCGCTGCGCGCGTGACCGGTCGAATCATGCTGCTGGTTGCTGGCGCCCACGCGGACCTGCGCCTTTTCGCCAAGGTCCGCCTCGACGATGCCATAGATCACCGACCGGTCTTCCTTCAGCCGGTCGATATAGGATCCCGCATCCTGCAGCGCCGCGACGACGCGCGCGCGGATGGCACCGCCGTCGACCAGTGGCGTGGATACGTCGATGTCGGCCCGGCGGTAATCCCACGACCCCGCCGTCAGCAGCGCCGACGCCTGAAATTCCCGCGTCGGCTTTTTGCGGACAAGGTTGATTGTGGCGCTGGCCGTGCCGGCCCCGTTCATCAGGCCGGTCGAACCGCGGACGATCTCCACGCGGTCGTAAAGCGCCATGTCCTGACTCTGGAAGATACTCGAATAGGAGCCGAGCAATTTCACGCCGTCGATCATGTAGCTGTCGACCGAGAAGCCACGCGAATAGATGGGAGAACTGTCCGATCCCACATTGCCGCTCTGGCTGACCGACAGGCCCGGCGCCTGGATGGCCACGTCCGTCAGTTGCGTCAGTCCCTGGTCCAGCATACGCTGCTGGGTGATGACACTGACCGACTGAGGCGTTTCGCGGATCGTCAGGGCCATGCCCGTCGCCGTGCTGGTGGAGCGCGTGGTGTAGGAGCCGGTGCCTTCCGTAACCCCCGCATCGACCAGCGGCGCCGCGATCCCGGCCCCCGCGCCCTCGACTCGCACCGGCCCGAGATTGACTGCCCCGTCCGCGACATCCGGCGCGCGCTCAAGGGTGAAGGCATTGGCCCCGGTCTGGCGGAAGCTGATGCCGCTCCCGGCCAGCAGCTGCGAAAGCGCCTGCGCCGTTCCCAGGCTGCCGTTCAGGCCGGGGGATGCGCGTCCCTCGACGAGCGCGCCGGCATAGATCAGCTGAACGCCACTCTGCTCGGCGAAGTCGTTCAGGGCGTTGGCCAGCGACCCCGCCGGAATCGTGTAGCTGCGCGGGGCCAGCGCGCTGGCGGGCGAGACCGGGAGCAGCATCGCACCGGCACCGGCCGAAGCCAGCAGCATCGCGGAAAGGCAGGGATGCACATGGCGGCGCAGCGCCATGGCAGGCACGGTAACGATCATAAACGGAATCCCCCGATATCGGATATATTTGGAAGAGCCGGTTTGCTAATGCGAACCAGCCTCAATATGCAGACGGGCGGGGAACCGGAATGTTAACCTGTTCGACCGGAAAAGTTTTCAGCTGTGCAGCAGGATCAGCCGGTTACCGATCCGGTACGATCCCAGGCCAAGCGAGCGCTCGATGATGTCGAGCGCACCGACGGGGTCGCTGGTTGAAAACACGCCGTTCACCCGCAGGTCGCCGATCCCCTGGCCGACCATGGCGATATAGCCGCGATGATAGCGTCCCAGTTCGGCCACGACATCCCGCAGCGGCCGGTTGACGAAGCGAATGCGTCCGCGCGTCCACGCGTCGGCTTCCGACAGGTGCACGGGAAGCGGCCCCGAAACGCCGCGACCGTCGTAGCGCGCGCTGGCGCCGGCGCGCACGATCCGGCTTCCCGAGCCCGATTGCACGCGGACGCTGTGCTCTGTCACCGTGACCTGTGTGGCGGGCGCGATCCGGCTTACGATGAAGCGCGTACCCAGCGCCGTCGTGGTGCCGCCGCGCGCCTCGACGACGAACGGATGCGCGCGATCGGCCGCGACGGTGAAGGCGGCCTGTCCGCGCAACAGCCTGATCCTGCGCTCACTGTCATAATCGATAGCGATGGCCGATGCGCTATCGAGCAGCGCGGTCGATCCGTCGGGCAGCGGAACGCGGCGGCTTTCCCCGGTCGGGGCGATGGCGTCGGCTTGGATCTGCACGGGCAGATCCAAGCCGACGATGGCGAGGGCGGCAAGGCCCGCAGCGATGGAGCCAGCACAGATCCTGCGCAACTGCCTGCCGCCCGTCCATGCACGGCCGGTGCCTCGGCGATGGCGTAGGGAAGGGAATCGTCCGGCTGGGGGCAGGGTGGCAATCGCATAGAAAATGGACTCCGCGCGACCATAGGCCTCCGCATGGGCCGGACTGTCCTCCAGCCACGCGCGCATGGCCGCGTCGTCCTCGGCCGTCATCAGGCCGGCGTCGCGCCGGGTAAGCCAGTGATTGGCTTGGCGCGCCAACGCTTTGCGATCGTTCGGCAGATCATCCATGGCGTGTCGCTCCGATACCAGACGAACCGATGCGCGGTTCCCGCCTCTCCCTGTTCAAGACGAGCGGGAACGGAAAATGGTAACCTGCGATCTTCAATCGATGTTCGTCATCTGATCGCTTATGTGGTCCATCGCCTCGTTCATGTAGCGCCAGACCATCTGCCTGCTGATGCCCAGTTTGGCGGCAATATCAGCCACGCTCATGCCTTCGATGCGGCGTAGTTGCAACACTTGGCGGCAGCGCGGCGAAAGCTGCGAGAACGCCGTTTTCAGGCGGTCCAGTGCATCGCTGTCGAGCAGCATCTTTTCGGGTGAGGGCTGGTCGCAGGCGATTTCGGGATCGGGCGCATCGCCGGTGAATATCCTCGCCTCGCTCTGCCGCTTGCGGAGATGATCGATCGCGAGATTCGCTGCGAGGCGATACAGGAAGGCCCGCGGATGGACGATGGGCGGGTCGTCATCGACCTTCTGCACACGAAACCACAGGCTCTGGGTCAGGTCCTCCGCCGCCGGCTCGCTGCCCAGCATGTGCTGCAATCTGCGGATCAGCGATGGCCGCTCACTGAGAAGCAGATGCGTTAGGGTTGTGGCGTTGTTGGACATCTGCTCTTCGGTCTGGGCAGCGCCGAGAGGTAGCGCAAATGCGAATGGATCGCAATATGCGTATTGGTATGCGCTTGTCGTGACGCCAGCATTGTCCGGTACCGGGATTTTCCGGTGAAGGTCGGCCTGCGGGTCGCCATCGATTTCTCGGCAATTCTGGGAATGCCGGCATCGAAATGATGGGACGCGCTTGCGGAGTCCGCCACATTCAGCCGCGTGCGATGAACGCGCGCCAGCCGCCGAGATGGGTGATGTCCTCCGCGCCGGTCATGGCGCGCGGCTCGGCCACGAAGCCCTTGACGCTGGTGCCGTCGCTCAGCGTCACCGTGCCGATTGCAAGGGGAGCGGGAACCTCGACCACGAAGCTGCCGAAGGCCGCGACATCCAGTTCATAGACTTCGACCGCGATCGGGGCGCCATCCTCGCTGTGGATCAGCGCGGGTTTGGGAGGAACGCTGTCCGCCATGGCGTAGAGACGATAGGTCGGCGCGGTCTCGAAGGCGCCCACGAACGTCGCGTCGCGTGATGTCAGCTGCCAGTGCAGCGGCATGTCCTTCAGGTGCGCGCCGACAACGGCGAGTTTCACGCTTTCCATCTTTCCCTCCAGGTCGAGTGGTGGCGGTGCTGGCAGGTCCGCCGCCGCGAGATAGGTCTGCGCGACGGCGAGCAGGCCATGGTCGGTGTCGGCCGGGCCGATCAGGGTAATGCCGAAGCCCGTTCCGTTCGCTCGTGTGCCGGCGGGCACGGCCAGCGCGGCCATGTCGAGCAGGTTCACGAAATTGGTGTAGAGGCCGAGATTGCTGTTGAGTGCGATCGGTGCCGCCGCCAGTTCCGCGACCCTATAGGTCGTGCCCGTGGTCGGGAAGGCGAGCAGGTCGACCCCCTCCCACATCTGGTCCGCATGACGCTTCAGCGCGGCGAGGCGATAGATGCCGTTCCATAGCTCGACCGCGCTGATGTCGAGGCCGGGTTGCACCACCTGCCGGACCGTCTCATCGATGGCGTCGGGCTGGGTGGCCAGCAGATTGGCGATCGCGGCGGTGCGCTCGGCGACCCACGGGCCGCCATAGAGCAGGCGGGCGGCCTCCAGCAGGGGGGCGATGTCGATCTCAACGATCTCGGCGCTCTGTGCCAGCGTTTCGATCGCGCGGTCGTACAGATATTCGGACTGGCCGTCGCCGAACCATATGCGCTGGTCCGGGCGCGGTACGCCGATCCGGCGGGGAGCTATCGGTCGATCTGCCAGCGGCTTGGAATAAGGGTCGGCCGGATCGAATCCTGCCGCGACGGTATCGACCAGATGCGCATCGGACAGCTGGTCAGTGAATACCGTGATGCAGTCGATCGATCGGCACGCCGGAATGAGGCCGCGGGTACTCCACCGGCCCTTGCTCGGCTTGAAACCGATCAGGTGGTTGAAGGCGGCGGGGACACGGCCGGAACCCGCCGTGTCGGTGCCGAGTGCGAACGCAACGAGCCCGGCCGCCACGGCGATGGACGAGCCGGAGCTGGAGCCGCCGCTCACATAAGCGAGGTTGTAGGCGTTGCGCGGAATGCCATAGGGACTGCGGGTGCCGACAAGTCCCGTTGCGAACTGGTCCAGATTGGTCTTGCCGACGCAGATCGCGCCCGCAGCCATAAGACGCTCGATAACGCCCGCCGACTCTCCGGGCTCATAGGCGAAGGCCGGGCAAGCGGCCGTCGTCTCGAAGCCGGCGACGTCGATATTGTCCTTCACCGCGAAGGGTACGCCCGCGAGCGGCAGGCGCTCGCCCGCAGCGATCCGGGCGTCCACCGCTCTGGCGGCGGCGCGCAGGACGTCTGGTGCGATCCGGCTGATCCATATCTGCGGCTGTACCGCGTCATAGGTCGCCAGCCGGTCCAGCGTTTCCTCCGCAACCGCCAGCGCGCTCGTCGTCCCGCCGTTGACGGCATCGGCGATCGCGGCCACCCCGCGCCGGTCGAGCGCGGTCATGGATGCGGCCTCAGCGCCAGCAGCGGCGTCCCGGGCTGCAGGGATTGCTTCTCCTGCATATAGAGCGCGGCGATCGTACCGCTGCCGGGGCTTTCCAGCGGGCATTCCATCTTCATCGCCTCGATCACCGCGATCACGTCTCCCGCTTCCACCGTGTCGCCGGGTGCGACGAGCAGCTTCCAGACGCTGCCGCCGAACGGGGCTTCGATAAGGTCGGCGCCGTCGGGCACGTCGACTTCGGCTGGGGCGGCGGCATCATTGTCCTGCCCTTCGGTCAGGTCGGTGACGCGATCGAACTCGCCATTGCGCTGCCATTCGGCCCGCTCTTCGTCGAACGCCGCCTGCCGCTGCGTCTCGAATGACGTGATGGCGGCCGCATTGTCCTTCAGGAACGCGCGATAGTCCGCCAGCCGGAACTCGGACTGCTCGACATGGATGGAGCGGCGGCCACTGGGGAAGTCGCGGCGCCACTCGACCAGTTCCTCGGCGCTGACCTCGAAGAAGCGGATCTGGTCGAAGAAGCGCAGCAGCCACGGCTTGCCGTCGACGAAGGCATCGGTCTGCCGATGCGTGTTCCACACCTGGATCGTGCGGCCGAACAGTTGGTATCCGCCCGGCCCCTCCATGCCGTAGATGCACATATAGGCGCCGCCAATGCCCACGACATTGGGCGGGGTCCAGGTGCGGGCCGGGTTGTATTTCGTGGTGACCAGCCGATGGCGCGGATCGACCGGCGTCGCCACCGGCGCGCCGAGATAGACGTCGCCCAGACCCAGCACGAGATAGCTTGCATCGAAGATCACGCTTTCCACCGCGTCGGCGTCCGGAAGGCCGTTGATGCGGCGAATGAACTCGATATTGTCCGGGCACCACGGCGCATCGTCGCGTACTGCGCCCATATATTTCTCGATCGTCTCGATCGTCGCGGGATCGCGCCAGCTGAGCGGCAGGTGGACGATGCGCGAGGGGACGGCGAAATCCTCCAGATCGCCCAGCCGTTCCTCGGCCGCCATCAGTGCCGTGAGTGCGCCGCTCTGGTTCAGCACCTTGCCGTCGAAATGCAGCTGGAGCGAGCGGATGCCCGGTACGATGTCGATGACGCCCGGCAGCGCCAGCCGTTCGAGTTCTGTCATCAGCGCGTGGACGCGGATGCGCAGTTCTATGTCGAGCACGATCGGGCCATATTCGACCAGGATATTGCGATCGCCCTGCTGCCGATAAACGGTGCGCGGACGCGCACCCGCAGCCGGAATGTCGGCTAGGATTGGTGACAGGGCGGCAATGGCGCGCGCCTGCGTCGCGGCGGGCATTTCGGTCAGTGGCGTCTCGTCCGCCGCCGCAGCATCCTCCGCCGTGACCGGTACGAAGCGCAGGCGGTCGCCGGGGGACAGCTGTCCGATCTTCCAGCGGTCTGCGGCGATCACCACGAACGGACAGACGAAGCCGCCCAGTGAAGGGCCGTCGGGGCCGAGGATGATCGGCATGTCGCCCGTGAAATCCACGGCACCGATCGCATAGGGATTATCGTGGATGTTGGACGGATGCAGCCCTGCTTCGCCGCCGTCGGTGCGCGCCCAATGCGGTTTCGGTCCGATCAGGCGGACGCCGGTGCGATTGCTGTTGTAATGCACCTGCCAGTCGGCGGCCAGGATGACGTCGATGTCATCCGGCGTGAAGAAGTCCGGCGCACCATGCGGGCCGTAAAGGACGCGCAATGTCCATGTCTCGCCGAAGTCGGGCACCGGCAGGACGGGGGAAGGGGCGCCGGTCTGCACGTCGCCCAGATGCAGCGTGTCGCCAGCGAGCAGCCGTCGTGCCGCATGGCCGCCGAACTGGCCAAGCTCGAAGGTGCTGCGGCTAGCGAGATAGGGCGCGATGTCGAGGCCACCGGCGAACAGGATGTAGCCGCGCATGCCGCCGCCCTTGGCGCGGCCCAGCGCGAGCGTCTGCCCGGCCTCGACATCGATCGCTGTCCCGCGAGAGACTGGCACGCCATCCAGTTTTGCGCCGAAATCCGCGCCGGTAATGCACAGGCGCGCGGGTGCGTTGAAAAGCAGCGTCGGCCCGCTGACGGTGACTTCAAGGCCGGCGGTTCCTTCCGCATTGCCCAGCAGACGGTTGCCGATGCGGAACGAGCGGTCGTCCATCGGGCCGGACGGTGGTACGCCGATGGCCCATAGCCCCTGCCGGCCCGGCCAATCCTGAACGGTGGTCGCGGTGCCGCCACCCACGACGCGAATACTGCGGGGCATGTAGGTGATGGTGTCCAGCAGGCGGGTTGAAACCTCCCCCTCGACGAACGGCGCCGTCCGCACCACTTCGCGCAACCAGCGCAGATTGCTTTCGATGCCGTCGATCCGGCTCGCGTCGAGTGCGGCCTGCATCGCGGTGATCGCCTCCGCCCGCGTGGGGGCATGGACGATCAGCTTGGCAAGCATCGGGTCGTACCAAGCGCTGACCGTGCTACCCGCCATGACCCATGTTTCGGCGCGAACGTCAGGCGGGAAGCTGACGGCGGTCAGCGTGCCGGTGGTCGGGCGATAGTCGAGTGCGGGATCCTCGGCATAGAGCCGCACCTGCACCGAATGGCCGCGCGGAACCGGTGGTCCGGCGTCGAGAAAGGTGAAATCCTCTGCCCCGCCCCGGATCATCCATTCGACCAGATCGATGCCCATCACCTCCTCGGTGACGCCATGCTCGACCTGCAGCCGGGTGTTCATCTCCAGGAAGAAGAATTGCTGCCGTTCGGCGTCGAACAGAAACTCGACAGTGCCCGCCGAGCGATAGCACGCGGCTTCGCCCAGCCGTACGGCAGCGGCGATCAGTTCGGCGCGTACCGCGTCGGGCAGCAGCGGGGCGGGCGCCTCCTCGACAACCTTCTGGTTGCGCCGTTGCAGCGAGCAGTCGCGCTCGCCCAGCGGCATGATCCGGCCCTTGCCGTCGCCGAATATCTGGACCTCGATGTGACGGGCGCGGCGGATGTAGCGTTCGAGGAATACACCGGCATCGCCGAAATTGCCTTCGCCAAGGCGCGCGACGGCGGCAAAGCCCTGCCGGACGGCCGCCTCGTCCTCGCAGATGCGCATGCCGATACCGCCGCCGCCGGCCGTTGCTTTCAGGATGACGGGGTAGCCGATCTCCCCGGCAGCACGGGCGGCCTCCTCCTCGTCGGTCAGAAGATCGGTTCCGGGGGCGAGCGGCACGCCATGCGCCGCCGCGAGTGCGCGGGCGCTGTGCTTGAGGCCGAAGGTGCGGATATTCTCCGGCGTGGGGCCGATGAAGACGATGCCGGCGGCGGTGCACGCCTCGGCGAATTCGGCATTTTCGGCAAGGAAGCCGTAGCCCGGATGGATCGCGCCCGCGCCGGTGTCCCGCGCAGCCTTCAGGATCGCGGCGGTATCGAGATAGCTCTCGGTCGCCGGGGCGGGACCGATGCAGACCGCCACGTCCGCCTGCGACACATGGAGCGAAGCCGCGTCGGCCTCCGAATAGACTGCGACGGAACGCAGGCCCATGCGGCGCAAGGTGCGGATGATCCGGGTAGCGATCGCCCCCCGGTTCGCGACCAGGACTGTGTCGAAGCTCATGCGGTGATGATCATCCGTACGGGCGTGGGGTTGAAGGCGTTGCAGGGATTGTTGATCTGCGGACAGTTGGACACGACGACGATGACGTCCATTTCCGCGCGCAGGTCGACCGTCAGGCCGGGCGCGGAAATCCCGTCGACTATACCCAGCGCGCCGTCCGCCTCGACCGGCACGTTCATGAAGAAATTGATGTTGGATACGATGTCACGCTTGCCCCGGCCCTCGGTCAGGTTGGCCTCAAGGAAGTTCTCGACGCAGGCATGCTGGGACTTGGTGTGGTGGCCATAGCGCAGCGTATTGGACTCGCAGGAGCACGCGCCGCCGATCGTGTCGTGATAGTCGACCGATGTCGCCGCGATGGTCATCATCGGGCGCCCCTCGTTCGACCGCAGTACCGTTCCGGCGCGCAGGAACAGATTGCCTTGCGCCGCGACCGTATCCTGCGCGCTGTAGCGCTCTGCATCGTCGGCGGCGGCATAGAGCAGGAAGTCCACCGCCTGATTGCCCTCCAGATCCACGATGCGCAGCGTCTGCCCGGCGGCGACATGATGCAGCCAGGGCGCGCGGGCGGGCACGACCTCGTCATGGACGATGGCGGCTGAGAGGCCTGAAAGATGCGGATCGGTGGTCATTGCGGCGTTCGTCCTAGCGACGGAAATAATCTTCGACGTTCAGGAAGGCGCGCAGTCCCTCCGGCGTCGCGGTACGGATGGGGTCGTCCTCCGGCGTGACCGCCCCGCGCCAGGCGGAGACACGCAGCGGCGTCACCGACCATGCATCGCGCGGGTCGAGGACATGCGGGCAGTTTGCGATGACGACGATGACGTCCATCTCCGCGCGCAGGATCATCGCCCGGCCGCCATCATAGGGCCCGACGAGCGGCGTAATCGTTCCGTCCGCCTCGATCCGCGTGCCCTTGAACATGTTGATGCATGGATGAACGTCCCGCCGCTGCAGGCCATGCTTGGCCGACCCCAGCAGCAGGCGGTCGCGCCCGTTGGGATAGGCGCCGCTGTTCCGTCCCTCCCCATATTTCGCCTGATTGGTGGCGGCGTTCGATGTGCCGCAGAAGGCGTCGTGGGTTTCCGCCTGATCCTCCAGGATGCTCATCAGCACCCGGCCCATATCGGACAGCAGCAGCTTGCCCGCGCCGAGATAGGCGTTCCACTGGATCTTCACCGTGTCGGCGACGTTCAGGCGCTCGGTCGGCATCTCGGCATTATAGAGCAGCATCGACGCGCAGGCGTCGCCCTGAAGGTCGATCAGGCGCAGGCGCGCGCCCCGTGCGAGCCGCCGTGTGGCATAGCCGCCCGCCGCAATCGTTTCCTCCCACAACAGGTCTTCGGTGGAAACCGTGGCGGACAGGTCGTCGGCGACTGGCGGAAGCAGCGGCATCGCCTCCACCACCGTGCCCGCCATCGCGCGGGCATGGTCTCGGGCGGCCATCGGGTCGGCCAGCGCCCCCGTCATGCGGCGACGTCCTTGCTGGTGCGGCTCTTGCCGGACGTGACGCTGGCGCCGTCCTCCAGCCCGTCCTGTTCGTGCAGCGGCGGGAGCAGCGCGGTCGTGGTGACAAGCTGGAGCTGATGGACGCCGCGAATGCCGCGCAGTGCATCGCACAGTTCCTTGAGGCGCATCGCAGGGCCCTGAACCAGCAGCACTTCAAGAGACTGGTCGTCCTCCAGGAAGACGTGCTGGGAGGAGATGACCTCCTTCAGATAATCGGTCTGTGTCTGGGCGAGCTGCTGCCGCACGCGGCCTCGGTCACCGCGATAGACAAGCGTGACCGTGCCGGCGAGCATATCCTCCGGCCGGGTCAGCGCCTCATGCTCGGCGAGTGCATGGCGGATCAGTTCGGCGATCAGTTGTGAGCGGGAGGGAAGACCGCGCTCCTCGACCATCACGTCCAGCTGGCGGAAAAGATCGGCGGGGAGGCTCATGCTGAGCCGGGCGAGGCTTGTAGGTTCGGTGCTCATCCGGCAGTCCTCTCAATTATTACCAAAATCGTCAAGTGTAACACTCGTTTCCGCTTCCGCGAGGGCGGCGACCCGGCGCGTGAGGGGTAGATCATAGACTGCCGTAGCGCCAAACCGGTGCGGCGCGTGCGGATCGCGCCGCCGTTTGTCGAGGGTCAGGACGCGGGTTCCGAGCGAGAACGCTTCCTTGATGTCGTGGGTGACCATCAGAATGGTGAGCGCATAATCGCGCCACAACCGGGTGATCAGGTCATGCATGTCCGCCCGGATGCCCGGGTCGAGCGCGCCGAACGGTTCGTCGAGCAGCAGGATGCGCGGCCGCTTGATCAGCGCCTGCGCGATCGCCAGCCGCTGCTGCATGCCGCCGGACATCTGTGCGGGATAAAGGTGCAGGCTGTCACCGAGGCCGACGGCGTTCAGCATCTCCTCCGCCTCCGCCGTCGCCGCGCGGCGACGGGCGCCGAAGAGCCGCGCCGCCAGGGGGGCCTGTGCGCATTCCAGCCCGAATACGGTGTTACGCAGTACGGACAGGTGCGGGAACACCGAATAGCGCTGGAACACGACGCCGCGATCCGGGCCGCATTCCGGTGCCAGGGGCGTATCGTCGAGCAGGATGGAGCCGCGTGTCGGCACTTCCTGTCCCAGTATCACGCGCAACAGGCTGCTCTTTCCCGCGCCCGACGGGCCGATGATCGACACGAACGAGCCGGCCTCGATGTCGAGGTTCACGCGTTCCAGGACGACCTTCTCGCCATATTCGACCCAGACGTTGCGGAGGCTCAGCAGCGCGCTCAATGGTTCGCTCCATGCGCCCAGGGGAACAGGCGGCGGCTGGCAAGGGTCAGGATCATGTCCATCGTGATCGCCAGCAGGGCGATCCACGCGACGTAGGGCAGGATGATGTCCATCGACAGGTAACGGCGGACGAGGAAGATGCGGTAGCCAAGGCCGATATCGGATGCGATAGCCTCCGCCGAAATCAGGAACACCCAGGCCGGGCCGAGCGACAGGCGCACCGCCTGTATCAGGCGCGGCATCGCCTGTGGCAGGGCCACGCGCAATATCAGCTGCCATGTACTCGCGCCCAGCGTCTGCGCCTTGATGATCTGTTCGCGTGGCAGCGCGGTGATATGGGCGGCGATGTCCCGGATCATGAACGGCGCGATTCCGATGACGATCAACGCCACCTTCGCCGTTTCGCCGAGGCCGAAGGCGATGAACAGGATCGGCAGCAGGGCGATCGGCGGGATTACGGCAATGCCCGTCACCAGCGGACCGAACGTCGCGCGCACCGGCGGCAATATGCCCAGCAGCAACCCGGCGAGCAGCGCCGACAGCGTGGATATGGCGAGGCCGAGGCCAAGCCGTTGCAGGCTGGCGAGCGTGTCCGCCCAGAAGATCAGCTGTCCTGAAAGCTGGTCCGGCTGGAACAGCAGCGTCGACATCGCCTCTGCCATGCCGCCCGGCAGCGGCAGGATCTTGTCATTGGGGTTGGCCGAATGGCGGCCGGCCGCGACGACGAGGTAAAGCAGCACAAGCAATATGATGGGTATGGCGCCCAGCAGGATGCTGTTGCCTCGCCCGATGCGTCGGTTCACCCAGCGCATGATGTCCGATCCCTGATGTGTGCCGGCCGTTCAGAGCTTCCCATCGGCCGCCATCTGCATGTAGCTGGCGTCGAAGCGCAGGGTCACATGACCGGCATCGCCCAGCGTCTTGTTGCCGGGAAAGGCCATCCCGACCGCATCGGGGGACTTCGCGCCCTGACCGAACAGCCCCTTGGAGTAACTGAAGTCGCGCACACGCGTCATCGTGGTGATCAACGCGGGGGCGGATGTGGCGGCCACGGCCTCCTTCGGGTCGGCGTACAGATAGGTCGTGGAGAGCTGGCCATCGAAGATGTCGGGTTGTGTGCCCGCCAGCTTGGCCATGGCGGCGCGCGCCGCCTGCCCCTGCGCGTCCTTGCGCTGCATCAGCGCGGTGGTCTCATACCAGATGCCGGTCAGCGCCTTGCCCAGATTGGGATTGGCCTTCAGCGTCGCTGTGTCCACGACCAGCAGGTCCAGGATCTCGCCCGGAATGTCGGCGGAGCTGAATACCTCTTTCGCGCCCGGAGCGGCCCTCATCACCGACAATTGCGGGTTCCAGGCGACGGCGGCGGTCACATCCGGCGTGGCGAACGCGGCGACGATGTCGGCGTCCGACGTATTGACGGTCTTTACGTCGGTCAGGCTCATGCCGACAGTCGACAGGCCACGCGCCAGCAGATAGTGGGAAACCGAAAGCTCGGCGAGATAGACCTGCCGCCCCTTGATCGCCGTCAGCGTGTCTGCGCCCTTCAGCATGACGCCGTCATTGCCGTTCGAATAATCGCCCACGATGATCGCGCTGGTGTCCTTGCCCCCGGCGGCGGGAATGGTCAGCGCATCCATGTTCGCGACCGTCACGCCGTCCAGCTTCCCGGCGGTGTACTGGTTAACCGATTCAACATAGTCGTTCACCTGAACGATGTTGATCTTGATCCCGTATTTGTCGGCCCATTTCTTCACGATGCCGGCCTGCTGGGCATAGGGCCAGGGCATCCATCCGGCGTAGATCGACCAGCCGATATTGAATTCCGTACGCGGCGCGGACGCCGTGTCCGATGAAGGAGAGCAGGACGCCGTCAGCAGCGCGCACGCCATGAGTGCGATCCGTCCAGCGCTGCGAATCCGGTTGAGCATGATTCGTCCCCTTTCGCATTGCAGCATTGCCGCAAATCGGGGGCTTGTCCATGGATGATTATTACTATTGCCACAGTTTGTAATATCAATAGGATGCTGCTTTCACCGGGGAGGGTGCATAGCGAGGGCATGGCGGCGCATGCCGCCATGTTGGCTTCTTTCTGGGGGATTTCGATGGCGCAGAGCGCGACTGAAAAGCCTGCCTTGTCCGGCACCGCGCCGGTGGCGGCGATCCGCAACTATCCCAACGGCAATCCCGACCTGCAATATAACCCCGTCGGCGTACGCAACACCGACAGTGCGCTGCCGCTCCATCCCGGGAAGGCGGTGGTGCACGATTATGCCTGCGACGGGCCGGCGCCGGGCGATCTCGCTTTCCGCTGGATTTTCGGGTCCAGCGTCGCCGCCACGAACCGTGATCCGCGCGTACAGGTCGTGCAGTATAACGAGGACAGCTTCATTCTGCGGCAGAATGTCTGCGTGCATTGGGAGGCGCCTTTCACCTATCTGCTGTTCGGCAATAAGGGCGCGTTGCTGATCGACAGCGGCGCGACAGCCGATGCACGCCACTATCCGTTGCGCGAAACGGTGGACGCCATCATCACGCGCTGGGGACAGGCGCGGGGACGGAGCAAGGTACCCCTCACGATCGCGCTGACCTCCGGTGAAGATATCGCCCAGAATCAAGGGCTCGTGCAGTTCGCGGGGCGACCCGACACCACCATCGTGCCAGCGCCGGTCGAGGTGATGAAGCGCTTCTATGGTCTTGGCGGCAGCTGGCCGTCCGGCACCGGCCGCATCGATCTGGGCGATCGCGTGATCGCGGTGATCCCGACGCCCGGTACGCATCGCGATGGCGTCAGCTTCTACGATCCCTATTGTGATTTCCTGTTCACCGGCGACCTGCTGTTCCCCGGCAAGATCAACATCAGCAATGACCGTGACTATGTCGCCTCGCTGGAGCGATTGCAGGCGTTCGCCGCGCGCAGCCCGGTGAAGTGGGTGATGGGCGGTCATATCGAGATGATGTTCGTGCCGGGCAAATATTACCGGCGCTTCGTGAACTACAAACCCTATGAACGCGTGCTGGAGATGAGCCCGGCGCTGATTGACGAGGCGGTCGTCCACGCGCGTGAGGTACAGGGCAAGGACATGATGCTGATCCGGCCCGATTTCGTGCTGTTCAACGGTGTCAGCCCCGATCAGCGGACGCGTGTCTGGCCGCAGGGCGTGCCCAATATCACGCCGCCCTTCCACTTCTGACGTTACTGGAGGTCATCATGGATCGTCGCACCTTTCTGACCGCCAACGCCACGATGGCCGTCGGCGCCGTGCTGCCCGGCCTCGCTCAGGCGGCGTCGGCCGCGGCCCGCCCTGCACCGATCGACTTCAAGAACAACCTCCCGGCGAAGGGCGGTTTTCCCGACAAATGGATCTGCGGATCGTCCTCCTGCATGGACAACACCGACCCGCCGGTGCAGGTCCACTGGTACAATCCCCACACCGCGATCCTGCGCCAGAACAAGGCCTACAGTTACGAGGCTCCTTTCGCGCCGCTCTATTTCGGCAATGATCGCGTGTTGCTGCTGGACGAGGGGTTCACGCAGCTGCGCAACGAATGGGACCTGCGCGGTGTCGTCGACGGATGCATCAACGACTGGTGCGCGCGTAACGGGCGCGATCCCGCCAGCATGGAATTGCTGGTTGCCTTCAGCCACCTGCACGGCGACCATTACATGGCCGTCAACCAGTTCGCCGATCGCCCCAATACCCGCTATATGGGCCAGACCCATGAGGAGATGGTCGGCTTCTGGGGCATGACCAACTTCCCGGAACAGCGGGTGACGCTCGACCTTGGCGGCCGCGACATCCTGATCTGGGGCTCGCCCGGCCATGTCGTGTCGGAATTCGCCTATTACGACAGCTACACGCAGATTCTCTACACCGGCGACATGTTCTATCGCGGGCGTTGCTACATCAGCTTCTGGGAACCGTGGTTCGACAGCATGAAGCGGCTGATCGCATTCTGTGACACGCATCCGGTGACGCACGTCATGGGCTGCCATGTGGAAATCAGCAAGGACGGGCAGGACTATGCCTATGGCATGACCTGGCAACCGGACGAGGCGCCCGTGGAGATGACGGTGCAGCAATTGCGGGAGGCCTATGCCCACGCGCAGACCATCACGGAGCCCGGTATCTATTTCACCGGCACGGTTTTCCTGTGCAACCAGACGCGCGGGACGACGACGATCGACAGGAACCCCTATCGTTACAACTGAGGCACCACGACGCGGCGCAGGAGGAGCAGGCACATGATGAGACCGATCGGCTTGATGTTTTTGGCGGCTGCGCTCTGTGCGGCGGCGTCGCCGGATCCCAAGGCGTTGGACGAACTGACGTTCACGGTGCCCGGTTTCGCGGACTTCCTCGCGGTCGACGGCGACACGGTCTGGGCCACCAATGCGGGCCGCGTCGAGCAATGGTCGACCGAGGGCAAGCAGGCCTCCGTGGATGTACCCAAACCCTGCGGCGCGATGGCGATGGCCTTCGGCTCGCTCTGGGTCGCCAACTGCAAGGGCGGCGAGGTGTACCGGATCGATCCGAAGACCGCGCGCGTCCTTGCAACCATTCCGGCCGGTGTCGGCCCCAGCGGCGAGCTGAACGTCGTCGCGGGCGCGGGTTCGATCTGGGCACCCAGCGAAACGACCGGAAAGATCGCGCGGATAGACCCGGCAACGAACACGGTGGCGGCGTCCATCGACGTCGCGCCCGGCACCTCCTATCTCGCCTTCGGTTTCGACGCCTTGTGGGCCGTCAGCGGCAAGGGCGAGACCCTCCAGCGGATCGATCCCAAGGCCGACGCCGTGACCCATACGATCGCGCTCGGCAAGCAGCCGGGTTTCCTTGCTGCCGGTGAGGGTGGCGTGTGGGTGCAGGAGCAGGGCGACGGCACCGTCGCGCGCGTCGATCCGGCAACGGTTGCGGTCACGGCCCGCGTGAAGGTCGGCAAGACGTTGATCTACGGTGACATCGATGTGGGTGGCGGGAACGTCTGGCTGCGCACGACCGAGGACCAGACGTTCGTCGTCATCGATCCGAAGGCGGCGGAGGTCGTATTGCGGGCGGGCAAGCCGTCGGGCAGCGGCGCGCTGCGCTACACGCCCTCCGGTATCTGGACGACCGCGCATGACGTGCACAGCTTGTCCTGGTGGAGCGAAACGGTCGGGAAACAATAATCGGCCGAATCGCTGTCCTTGATATGTGGGAAGTGTGCCGAGGATGCGCATGTTTCAGCGGCCATGGATCGGTGAATCGGCGGATGAATATGGCCCATCTAATTGATATATTGAAATATTAATGCACCTCGAGAAGGTTCGCCGTTCACGCTGAATGGCTTATGAATAATACTCTTGACGCATTAGGTAATATCAATACCGTGTGCATATCGCCGGTGAGAGCGAGGTTTGCAGGAGAGAGAAATCTGAAACGCCGGGTCGGTGTCCGATCCGGCAGGGGAGATTTTCTGTGGATCAACGGCCGGCCCCTAGTGCTGCATCATCAGGCGACGTTCAGTCGATCGCCGATGGCGTTCGTTCCGACGGGGTATCTGCTCTCTCCTGCGATACTTCCGCCGACGGTCAGAACGCGACTGGTATCAAGACGCTCGCGATCGACCTGCTCCCGCCGTTGACCGTCCTTGCTGTGGTGCTGTTCTGGGCCTTTGGTCCCGAAGCGTGGATCAAGCAGCCATGGTCGATCCTGATTGCCGGCAGTCTGACGACGGCGTTCGTGCTGGCGCTGGAACTGGTTCTGGAACGGCATGCCGGCTGGCGCATGGACAGGCGCGAATTCGCGACCGATCTCTTCTACGTATTGCTCGGCTATACGGCGATCGCCTGGGTGACGAGCACCTTCGCCGAGGAGCCGCTGACGGCGCTCAAGGCGTGGCTCGGTATCAGCACGCCATGGGTGACGCATCTGCCATTCGTCGTGCAGGTCGCGATGGTGGTCTTCCTGATCGAGTTCGGGCAGTACTGGATGCACCGGCTGATGCACAACTGCCACCCGTTCTGGCTGACCCACGCGCCGCACCATCACATCACGCAGTTGAACGCCATGAAGGGGGCGGTCGGTAATCCGATCGAACTGTTCCTTATCAGCCTGAGTGTCGTCGCCTTGTTCGATTTCGATCAGGCGGCCACGTTCTGCGCCTTCAACGTGCTGGGCGTGGTGTCGACCTATGCGCACGCCAATGTGCGGTCGAACCCGCCGCTCTTCTACTCCTTTTTCTTCACGACGATCCGCCACCACAGCCTCCACCATTCGGTCGGTTATGACGATACCCGCTGCAACTACGCCAATTCGCTGATCCTGATCGATCGCGTGTTCGGCACCTACCGCGAGGGTGAATCGGCATTGGTCGGGCAGGACGATCGCAAGCGGCTGTCGATCCGGGAGCAGTTCCTGTTTCCGTTCCAGCCGATGATAGACAGGTTCAGGGCCAAGCGTGCCGCAGGTGCATCAGCGGCGACAGGCTGACCCGGACGGGCAGGGGGGCATATCGGATCGGCCGCACATGACGGATTTGAAACGTCGGGCGGCAGGTGCATCGGGCCAGACCGGAAACCGGTAGCCGGCGCACCGCGCGAGATCCTCGAATGAAGAGCCGAACAGGCTCTGGCGCATGGGCGTCAGGGCACGGGAGTGTTGTACCATAAAAAGGGGAAGCATGATGTCATACCGCGCGAAACTGAGGTTGGGGCTGCTGTCCGCGACCATATTCACCAGCACGGCGCTCGCGATGCCGGCCATGGCGCAGGAGGCCCAGGAAGCCCAGGAGGCAGGCGCCAACGACGGTTTCATCGTCGTCACCGGCACGCGCCGCAGCACGACGATCATGGAAACGCCGATCAATATCTCGGCGGTAAGTGCCGAGGAATTGGCGCGCCAGCGGATCGATGACGTGCGGGATCTGGCGGATTTCACGCCGGGCATGACGATTTCCGACACGGGACCACGATCGGCCGGTGCGATCGTGTTGCGTGGCCTTAGCGCTTCGGACGTAAATGACAGCGGCAGCAGCTATGACAGTGCGATGGGCATCTATCTGGGCGAAGTGCCACTTTATTACGATTTCAAGTTGCTCGACATCGCGCGCGTCGAGACGCTCCTCGGCCCGCAGGGAACCCTATACGGTCTGGGTACCCTGGCGGGTGCGATTCGTTACATTCCCAACCGTCCTGACCTGACGGATTACGAGGGCGAGATACACGGTCGCTTTTACGGCAAGAGCCACAGTGGCAAACCCGGCTATCAGGTGGACGGTGTAATCAACGTCCCCCTGGTGAAGGACTACGTCGCATTCCGTTCGACCACCGGCTATTATTACGACCCCGGTTTTATCGACTACACGTTGCTGCTCCAGGAGCCGGGTGTGTCGCTGCCGCAGCCGGGCGGAACCGACGGCGTTTCTGACGCTGACTATGCGGCCAATCTCAAAGGTCGCAAAGATCTTAATTTCGAGAAGACCTTCACGACCCGTAACCAATTGCTGTTCCAACTGACGCCGGATTTGGGTGTCAATTTCACTTATGCCTACCAGCAGACCAAGACCGATGGCTCTCAGTCCAATAGTTCAGGCGTAATGGGCACAGGGAAATATCAGAATGCCAGTCGTTATGTCGAACCGACAAATCGCCATGCTCACCTGTTGAGCATGGAGATAAACGCGAGTATAGATGGCATTGCGGACATTGTGTCGACTACTGCATACACCAAGTTCAGAAGTCGGACGAAGGGCGACAATACAGACCTCCTTCTTGATCTCGATTATGACTATGAACTGTTCCCGGCCTTTTCGAGTTGGAGCGAAAGCGATATCCGTCGCAAGCAGTTCAATCAGGAAGTCCGCCTTGTCTCGACCCATGGCGGCCCGTTCAACTGGGTGCTCGGCGGCTTCTACAATGAGCAGAAATATCACAGCGATTATGCCGAGCACGTGCCTGGCCTTACGGGATTCTACGAAATCACCGACAATCCCGAGGAACTTGAATATGTGAGCTTCACAAAATCGAAGGTGACAGAGAAGGCCATCTTCGGTGAGGGTACTTTCAAGGTGACGCCGCAATGGCAGGTTACCGGTGGCGCACGCTATTTCAAATATACCTCTAATGTTCAGGGCGCGCTGGTATTGCCGCTGCTCGGTGATCCCTTCAGCCCTTACGATCTCACTCCGTCTGGCGGCAAAGCCAAGAAGGACGGCTGGGTGTGGAAGCTTAACACATCCTACAATTTCACGCCGGACTTCATGGCTTATGTGACCTACAGCAAGGGCTATCGTCTCGGTGGTCCCAATCGTGTCGCGCCTTGTCCTGACCCCGTACCCGCCGATCAGCAGAACGCTTGCGCCCTGCCGAACGAGATGCAGTATGGGCCGGATACGACGAAGAATGCGGAAATCGGTATTCGAGCAATGCTGCTCGACCAGAAGTTGACGTTCAACTTCGACGTCTACCATATCAAATGGCAGGGCATTCAGGTCGCTTCCGCTACTTTTTATGGCGTTACCGGCATTACTGTGAACGGCGGTTCAGCCAAGTCTCAAGGCTTTGAGACCTCATTCCAGTTCCGGCCGATCCCGGCACTGACGATCCAAGGCAGCTATTCGTACACCGATGCTAAGCTGACCGAGGATGTGCCGAATATTGTCAGTATTCGCACGGTGCCGAATAATTACGATGTGCGGCCGAAATTTACGCAACTCGACGCACTCGACGGGGATCGCTTGCCGGGGTCGGCGAAGAACTCCGGCAGCCTTGGGGCGACCTACACCATGCCGTTCATGGATGGGTCTCTTATCGGCAACTGGACGGCAACCTATCGCGGGAATGTCGTTTCCCGACTGGGCTGGGACCGCGCCTATGGCGAAAAGATCCCCAGCTATGTCCTGCATCGTGCGTCTTTGACCTACGAGGCGGATCAGTACAGCATCGGTCTGTTCGCAAACAATATCTTCGACAAATATACGGTAGTCTCGGTCAGCAACGACCGTTCACGTATCGGTGTCAACGATGGGGTTGCGGTGCGCTACTACAACCACACCTTGGCAAATCCGCGCACCTTCGGCATCGAGGCACGCGTCAAATACTGATCGATCGCGGCCAGTCGGCGCGATCACCGATTACGAGGGCGGGCTGGGGGCTTTCCGGAGACGGGGAGCCCCCTGCTCCATTGCTGCGCCCCACCCCGTCCGAGTGGCGGAAATCCGCTTATTCGACGCCGATGCCCTGCGTCTCCAGCCAGGCACGCGCAGGTTCCAGGGCGTCGGCGTAGGACCGCCATCTTTCCACGGCATCGGCATTGATTGGCCGCCGCACCTGTGCCGCGCTCGGCGTCGCGACGGCCGCCCGGTTCTCATGGAATGACAGGCAGGCATCATCCCAGCCAAGGTCGCAATGGGCGAGCAGGCGGCGGGTTTCCCCTTCCTGATCGGCGACCAGCGCCTCGTAGGACAACTGCAGCACGCGTCCTGGAAAGAGGCTGTCCCACAATGCCATCAGCCGGTCGAAGCGCGCATAGTAACGCGCGGTGTCCATCAGGTCGTAGGAATAGGCGTAATAGGCCGACTGGCTGGCGAACAGGTTCTTGTAGTTGCTCCAGATCGTATCCATCGGATTGCGGCGCAGGCAGACGATCCGGGCATTGGGCAATGCGCGCAGGATGTGGCCGACATAGAGGAAGTTGGCCGGCAGCTTGTCCGTGAACCGCGCCTTGCCCGTCGGCCGGTGGTGAGCGGCGCGCGCGAGATAGGCGTCGCCGATTGCGGCAGGGGCGACATCCCCGCTCGCGGTTACCGTTTCCGGATCGATAACGGTGCGCGATCGCGTGCCCGCCGTCTGCTTGACCGCGAGCGGCATTGCCTGAAGTTCTCCCGCCGACCCGACGTCGGGGTGGGACGAGAGGATGCGGTCGACCAGTGTCGTGCCGGTGCGCGGCATGCCGATCACGAAGATCGGTGCGACGTCCGGATTGCCGCTCCCGGTCGCAAGCGCGCTCCGGGACTTGCCGAATAGCGCCTCGATCGCGTCGAAGATCGCGACATCCTGTGCGAAGTCATAGCGTATGGTCTGCTTGTGCGCGGCATTGGCAGCGGCGAGGTGACGGAAGGCGTCGCTGGCATGGCCGACATCCTCCAGTTCCTTCGCCAGTGCATAGCGGATGCGCAGCGCATCCTCCGGTCGCTGCGCGTTCGCCAGTGCCGCTTCCAGCCGGGGGACATGATTGGTCTGTGCGGTCTGGCGGGACAGGATCGCCAGAGCATAATGCACGCGCGCGTCGCCGGGTTCGGCGGTCAGGATTGTCTCGTAATGCGCGCGTGCCTCGTCTACCCGCCCGGTGAAGCCGCTCGCCGCCGCCAGATTGTAGCGGTAGGAGAGGTTGTCCGGTTCCACCGCGACCGCCGCCGCAAATGGTGCGACCGACGCCTCATGATCGCCCAGCCGGGCCAGCACGCAGCCGATGGTGTCGAGCGTCAGCGCGTCGGCAGGCGCCATCGCCATCGCCGCGCGCGCCGCATCGGCCGCCTCGCCGTCCCGCCGCAGCAGGATCAGCAACCGCGCCAGTTGCGCCAGATGTTCGGCCTGCGGTCCACGCTCCACCGCCGCCTGGATCAACGGCACGGCCTTCGCGACCTGGCCCGCTTCCGCGGCCGCCATGCCGAGCAGGAAGAAGCCGACCGACTGGTCCGGACTGTCGAGGGCAAGCGCCTTCGCGGCGGCGGCGGCGGCAGGCAGATCACCGCGGCTGAGCGCGGCGCGCGCCTGCGCTTCGAGCGTCATGCGATGCGGCCCGCAAGGCGCGCCAGATGCAGGCCGACGAGACTGCGGCAGGCGCGGCGGGATGTACGGTCGTCAACTGCCATGGCCACTCCCGGCACGCGGATCGCATGCCATCAGCCATGTCTAGTTGGCCGTGCCTCCCCTGACAATCGCAAGGGTTCAGGCGGCGGACCGCTCCTCCGCCCTGACGGTGTAGCGATTGTCCGGCACGGACAGGCCGAGATGCTCCCGGAATGTCGCGCCTTCATATTCTGCGCGGAACGGGCCGCGTTCCTGGAGGATCGGGATCACCTGCTCGACGAACAGCGCCAGTTGTCCGGGCAGCGGCTCGAACAGGACGAAGCCGTCGGCGGCGCCACTCTCGAACCACTGTTGCAGGCGATCGGCGACGGTCCGCGCCGATCCGACGAACACGCCGCGCGGCGTCGCCAGCCGTTCCGCGACCTGACGGAGGGTCAACCCTTCCGCTTCGACCTCCGCCAGTATCCGCAGCGCGCCGCTCTGCTGACTGTTGAAGCCGAAACGGGCGACATCGGGGAACGGTGCGTCGAGGTCGTATTGGCGAAAATCATGGTCGTTGAATGTCCGCGACAGGAAGCCGAGGCCGGTGTCGATCGATTCCAGCGACGCCAGCTCACGATAGCGCAACTCTGCGTCTTCGTCGGTATCCCCCACGATCGGCGCGATACCCGGCAGGATGAACAGGGCATCGGGATCGCGGCCGAAACCCTTCGCGCGCGCCTTCACGTCCGCATAATAGGTGCGGCCCTGTTCCTCGCTTTCGGCGTGGGTGAAGATCACCTCCGCCCGGCGCGCGGCGAAGTTGCGCCCGTCTTCCGACGCCCCCGCCTGGAAAATGACGGGCTGGCCCTGCGGCGTGCGCTTGATATTAAGCGGCCCCCTCACGTTGAAGAACTCGCCCTTATGGTCTAGGCGGTGCAGCCGATCGGGATCGACGAACTGACCGGTGGCCTTGTCGGCAACGTGCGCCCCGTCCTCCCAGCTATCCCACAGGCCCTGGACCACATCCAGATATTCGGCCGCGATCCGGTAACGGACCGCGTGCGGCGGATGTTCGTCCTTGCTGAAGTTGGCGGCGGTATCGCCAAGCCAGGAGGTCACGATGTTCCAGCCCGCACGTCCGCCGCTCAGATGGTCGAGCGACGCGAACTGGCGGGCAACATTGAAGGGCTCGGAATAGCTGACCGTCAGCGTACCGACCAGGCCGATGCGGCTGGTCGTCGCGGCGAGGGCCGACAATATGGTGATCGGCTCGAAACGGTTCAGATAATGCGGGCTCGACCGCTCGGTGATCGACAGGCTGTCGGCCACGAACAGGAAATCGAACTTGCCCTTCTCTGCGATCGCCGCCTGCTCCTGATAGCGGGTGAGGCTGGTGCTGGCGTTGACGTCGCGGTCGGGGTGGCGCCAGTCATGCCAGGTGCGGCCGACGCCGTGCAGGATGAAGCCGAGCTTGAGGTGGGGGGAGCGGGCCATGGTGATGCCTTCCGTTGCAGCAGGGATATACGCCTGAGCTAGGGTGGCGGAAGGCGGTGCACCAACGCATTGTCGTCAACCGTTTATGAGAAGGAGAAATAAGCCGCTGTGGCTTGCGTCTACAGCTTTAGCGCCATCTCCCAATCCCGTCATCCGAATGCGAGGGCGGCTGCCTGCACCAGGAAGGTCAGGCCGATGGCTGTCACGATCCATCGCCGCGCGCGCTTGAAGTGCAGGTCGCTGATGCGATCAAGTATCCTGCCGCCGATGACGATGCCCGCCATCGACACGGCAACTGCGGCGGCCGCGGTGGGAAGCGGTACGGCGGCGCGTGACGGCGCGCTGAGCAGGACGGCGCCGTAGACGAGAATTTTGGAGGCGTGGCCGATGGCCTGCATGGCCGCCTTCGTCGCGACCACGCTGTGCCGGGTCATGTTCGTGTTGACGAACAGCAGGTCGGTCAGCGGCCCCGATACGCCCGACACCAGCGACAGTCCGGTCGATGCGAACCCGCCGGCGAGCGCATGCAGCGGGTTGAGCGCATCAAGGCGTAGCCAGCGTTCGGGCAGCCATACCAGTACCGGCGTGATACCGAGGATGAGGAACAGCAGCCATTTGGTCGGGGTGAAGGCGACAAGCGCGAACAGGCCCATCGCCGCGCCCGCGCCAAGCCCGAAATGGATGAGGACATGCCAGACGACGTGCATCCGGTGCAGCAGCAGGCGCCAGAGATTGGAGGCAAACTGTATGACCCCGTGCAGGGCGAGCGTCGTCGTCGCGGGTAGCATTGCCGCCAGCACGCCCATCAGGATGAAACCGCCTGCCATCCCGAATATGCCCGACAGGATGGAGGTCAGGAGCGCGGCGAGGACGATGACGGCGGAGGAAAGCGTCATGACACGCAATGGCCGAACAGGACGATGGCCGGGGCGCAAGGCGGAATGATCGGGCGGCGGACCTGCAACATCGGCCGCGACTGTGTAGGCCTGCGCGACAGGCATCAACATTTATTTGCAGCTTAAAATGTTATCGTTTACATGTCGCCGGACGGCTATCGGCCGTTCAATAATTTTGGAGGCCTGTAGATTATGGATAGAAGGGATTTCCTGACCCAGGCGGGGGCGCTTGCACTGCTCCTGGGCGCTTCCCCGTCGCTCGCCGCCGCCAAGCGGCCTCGGCGCTTCGGTGTCCAGCTGTTCTCGATTCCCAAGATGCTGGAGCAGGACTACGCAAAGGCGATCGGTTTCCTCGCCAAGCTTGGCTACCGTGAGGTCGAGACCTTCGGTCCCTATACGTTCAGCGATGCCAGGAACGTCGAGAGTTGGAAAAGGGTCACGCCGAGCCTTGGCTTTTCCGGCAGCGGTTTCTTCGGCAAGACGCTGGAGGAGGCCCGCGCCATCCTGAAGGCCAACGGCATGACCGCGCCGTCCATGCACACCGACCTGTATACGGTCCAGGATCATATGGGGCCGCTGGCGGAGGCCGCGCACAAGCTGGGCGCGACCTATGTCACGCTGCCCTCGCTGCCCGCGGAGCATCGCAAGTCGCTGGACGACTACAAGCGCTCGGCGGACCTGTTCAACGCTGTCGGCGCCGAGGCGACGAAGCATGGCGTGCGGTTCGCCTATCATAATCATGGATACGGCTTTAAGCCGATCGATGGTCAGGTGCCGCTGGACGTGATGCTCGATGCAACCGATCCGGCGCATGTGTTCTTCGAACTGGACATCTACTGGACGGTCGCGGGCGGCGGTGACCCGGTCGACTACCTGACCCGGTACAAGAACCGCTACAAGATGCTCCATTTGAAGGACATGACGCAGATCCATCATTTCGACGGCGACGGTGGTACGCCCGATCAGTGGATCAAGCTGTTCCCCTATATGACCTATCTGGGTAACGGTGCGATCGACCTGAAGGCGATCCTGGCCAAGGCGGAAGAGACCGGCGTCGAGCATTATTTCGTTGAGCAGGACACGGTCGCCGATCCGGATACCGCCCTGCGCGAAAGCGCCAACTATCTGAAGAAGCTCGGCTTCAAGTGATGCAAAAACACGCCGTCCGCATGAATGTGCGGGCGGCGTGTTTTGTAATATTGTCCGACTATCTGGTGGTTCGGACGCACAAGTAGCGCCGCCGGCCTTCATATCGGTGCACGGGCTGGCATCCCATCGGTGCGTTTTCGCTGCTTTCCTCCGTGACAGCGCGCCTCCTCTTTTGTACGACAAAAACAGGCGACCCGCTGGATGCGGGCGATGCAGGAGGGAGCGATGCCATGAGATATCTGACCAGCATGAAGAAACGAGCCGCGACCGGGTATCCGCTGCGCCGGAGGTTCGCGGCCGCAATGGTCGTGCTTGCCTGCGCGATCAGCGCGCCGGTATATGCCCAGGACGACAAGATGATCCCGATCGCGATCCCGGCCCAGCCGGATGCGATCACGCTCGACACCGGCTCGCTGCCAGACGCCAAGGCGCGGGAAAGCTGGCACAGCCAGTATGGCAGCGTCTTTGCCCGCAACGTGACGGTTGCGACGCTCACGCCGTTCCTGCCTGACCCGGCGAAAGCAAGTGGCGCCGCGGTGATCGTCGCGCCCGGTGGCGGCTTCCGCACGCTGTCGATGGAAAATGAGGGCTGGGACGTCGCCAGGGCGCTGGCGGCAAAGGGCGTGGCGGCGTTCGTGCTCAAATATCGGCTGAATCAGACCCCTGCCGATATGCCGGGCTTCGAGCGTTCGATGCAGGAGATGTTCGCGTCCGTAACGGGAAGCCGGCCGGATCCGGCGAAAGCCATTGCCGGTCTTGCACCGCAGATCGCCGATGCGCGCGCCGCCTTCTCGCTGGTGCGCCGCCGCGCCGGCGAATGGCATATCGACCCCGACCGCATTGGCATGGTGGGCTTCTCCGCAGGCGCGATGCTGACCATGACGACGACACTGGCCGGGCAGGATGCGAAGCCGGCGTTCATCGGGACCATCTATGGCTCGCTAGCGCCCGTGACCGTCCCGGCGGACGCCCCGCCGCTGTTCGTCGCCATCGCCGCCGATGATCCGCTGTTCGGCAATGGCGGTTTCGGCCTGATCGACAGCTGGCGGACGGCGAAGCGGCCGGTCGAATTCCACTTCTACGAGCGGGGCGGGCACGGCTTCGGCATGTACCAGAAGGGCACGACCAGCACCGGCTGGTTCGATGCCTTTGTTCGCTGGATCGGCATGCACGGCATGCTGAAGCCCAAGCCTTGAAGTAATCCCAGCATCCCGTATCGGCCGGGCGGGTCAACGTTCCGGCCGGTACAGGACGTGGGCGTCGCCGGTTGCCTGCACGGGCAGGTACAGGCCCTGGCCGAACGCCCGGATGACACCCGTCTCCACCGCATCCACGCGCGCGTCGATGGTGAAGGCGCCCTCCTGCTTCCGGGCGATCGCGCGTCGCACCTTGGCGAGAAGGTCGTCCAGGTCGTCGGCGAAATTCTGTTCAAGGGCCGTGGCGATCAACTCCGCCATGCCTGGGCTGTTGCCCAGCGCGAGCAAAAGGTCTCCACCCACCCCGTCGGTGTCGCCGGTTACGACGAGGTCGGTGAACCGGATGCGAGCGGACCCCGGCTCGTTGACCGGGCGGGCGGCGATCCAGAGCCTGCCATGCGTCTCGCCGACCATGCCTGTCGCCGGGCGCGCGGTGACCTTCAGGCCCACGGCGATCCGCCCGCCCTGGGTGCCGTAGACATCGGGCGGCCCGAAGCTGGCGTTCACCGCGCCGATGCCGGGCAGGTCGAACGGGCGTTGTGACCGCTTTGCGAGCGCGCGGGCGATCACCGGTTCCAGTTCCTCATAATCGGCGATGACCGGAATGAAGAAATGGAAGCGGCCTCCCGTCTTCGCACTGGTGAGGTTCGGCAACGGAGTCGGTTCCGGCGCGGGCGGCCGCTCGCCGACGAACGTCCGCGTCATGGCTTCCAGCCCCAGGTTCAGGCGCAGCCGCCGTCCCTCCATACGGTAGCCCCCGTAGATCAGCGCGCGCGGTGACACGCTCATCCAGACCGGCGGATTCTCCCGGTTCAGTTCCAGCACGCTGAAGGCGCGGCGCCAGAGCGGCGCGACCTGTGCCTTCAGGTCCGCGCGCGCCAGTTCGCGGGGCAGGGTCGCCTCCAGCGTCCGGATGACGGGGGCCAGCTTCTCGTCCGCCTTGTCGGTGAAGGTGATCCGTCGGCCCAGAAAGTCGATCCCGGGCGGTGTGGTCCAGTCATATTGCAGCTTCACCGTGCCACGCGGCCGCCAGTCCGGCGACAGGTCGAGCCGGATACGGGCACGCACCATGGCGGAGCCGGTGGCGGTTTCTCCCTTCAGCACGCCGCCTACATCGCGGGCGCTGATCACCGCGCGGATCGGTACATCGGCGATGATGTCCTGCCCCGCGCCCCGCAGGCGCACGGGGCCGCGCGTTACTGTGCCGACGATGGTGCAGCCGATGGCGGGCGTCACGTTGATGCCGCGCCCGAGTATCTTCACCTTCTGCGGGGGGATGCACCTCTCCTCCTCCCGGTTGATCGTCCATAGCGTGCGGGGCAACCCCTTCTCGATCGCGCGGGTCAGCAGCGCCTGATCGGCGTCGACGGGAACGGTGATGATGGAACCGACCTCCGGCACCGGCACGGGATCGTTGGCGCGGGGCGGCGGCTCGACCGGCGTGCGCTCGGAACAGCCGGCCAGCAGCAGGGCGAGGATCGCGGCCAGCGAGGGCAGGAGAAGCCTGTGCCGATGGCGGCCGTCGGGGATGGGCATGCCGTTCGATCTCCCTGTCCTGACCCTAGACGCAACAGCGCGTTTCTTGTTCCGATGGGGTAACGACCGGCAGTATGGTTAATAGATTCGCACCTTTGCCGCGCACGTCATAGCATCGCCGCCGGGTCCAATGTCTGGGGGTGAGTCGTCATGCACATATGCGACGGTTTGCTGCGTGAATATGCTGCGGGGCGGGGGTTCGCTTTCGCATGGGAAACGGTGAAGGCGGAGCGCTGGGTCGCGGATGTCAGTCTGGGCGCACCGACTGCTTCGCGTGCCTGGTGGCGCGCGGAGGGCGATACCGAGCAGGAAGCCCTCAATCGGGCCAGTGATCGTGCGATCGCCTTCTGGCGGGCGGCCGGGCGTAGCGGCTAGAGTAGCGGGTCGCCGCCGCTAGAGCGGTTCCCGATCTGATTGAATCAGATCGACCGCTCTATCTCATTGTTTGGTGGCGTTTTCTGAGCCAGCAGGTGATTCCACCTGCTTGGAAAATGCTCTAGCCGAGGCTCAGCGGCAGGCTGCGCAGCCGCTTGCCGGTGGCGTTGTAGATCGCATGGGCCAGCGCCGGGATCACCGGTGGCAAGGCGGGCTCGCCCATGCCGGTCGGCGGGAAGTCCGGCGTCAGGAAACGGACCGCGACCTCCGGCGGGGCGCTTTCTATCCGCAGCAGCGGGAAGTCGTGGAAATTCTCCTGCACGACCGCGCCGCCCTCCAGCTCGACTTTCTGCCCGGCCAGCGCCTGGGCGATGCCGTCGATGACCGAACCCTGCGCCTGATGCAGCGCGTTGAGCGGGTTGATCACATGGGCGCCGACATCGCCCGCGACCCATACCTTGTCGACACGGACCGTCGTCTTGTCGACGATGCTGATGTCGACCACCTCCGCGAAATAGCCGGCATGGCTGAAATAGAAGCCGAAGCCGCGCCCCTTGGCTTTTCCTCGCTTGCGCGATGCCGCACCGCCCGTCCATCCTGCATCGGCGCATACGGCGTCGATCACGGCCCGGGCGCGTCCGGTGTGGAACGGCGCGCCGCGTTCGGGCGGCGGCAGCAACCGCGCCTCGCCAAGCGTGCGTCGCATCAGTTCGGGCAGGTCAAGCCCGGCCGCCTCCGCCACCTCGTCAAGGAATCCCTGAAAGGCGAAGGCCATCGCGTTGGACGTCGGCGCACGGAGCCAGCCGGTGGGCATGAACGTCGGCATGTATGTCGCGCCATAATGGACGTCGGGCACGATCTGGGCGGGGAATTCCAGCGGGTTCATCTCGGCGGCGGTCACGGCCTTTCCATCGGCGCCGAAGCTGACGAAATGGTCGGTGATCGCGACGATCTCGCCGTTCGCACCAAGACCGGCGGTCAGCTGATGCCAGCCGGCCGGGCGGTAATAATCATGCCTGATGTCGTCCGGACGGCTGTAGATCAGCTTCACCGGACGGCCCGGCACAGCCTTCGCGATCAGCGCCGCCTGTACCATGTAGTCGTTCATCAGCCTCCGGCCGAAGCCGCCGCCGATCCGCGTCATATGGATGGTGATCGCTTCGGGAGCGATGCCGAGCGCCTGGGCGACGAGCTTGCGTCCACCGGCGGGCGCCTGGCTCGGCGCCCATATCTCGACCTTGCCGTCGGCAAAGCGCGCCGTGCAGTTCTGCGGTTCCAGCGTCGCGTGCGCAAGGAACGGATAATCATAGCGCGCCGTGACGACACGCTTCGCCCGGGCGAGGGCGCCTTGCGCATCCCCCTTGCGCAGCAGGTCGTGCTGCGGCGGCGCTTTCAGCAGTTCGCCTGCCTTCGCCTCATAGCCTGCGGTCGAATGACCCTGCTGTGCCTGCGTTTCCCATTGCACGACCAGCTTCTGCCGCGCCTGATCCGCCGTCCACCAACTGTCGGCGATCACGGCGACAGCATTCTGCTGTCCCTCGGCGACGATGCCGCTGTTGAGCGGCGTCACTGCGATCACGCCCTTGACAGCGCGGGTTGCGCTGTCGTCCAGGCTGGCAATGGTTCCGCCGAACACCGGACAAATCTCGATCGCGGCGTGGAGCATGCCGGGAAGGTCGGTATCGATCCCGAACAGGGGCTTGCCCTGCGTGATTGCAGGCGTGTCGACGCCCGGCACCGACGTGCCGATGATGCGGAAGGTCTTGGCGTCCTTCAGCGCGACGGTGGAAAGGTCGGGTGGCGCGATCTGCGCGGCCCGCACGGCGAAGGTGGCATAGGGCGCACGCCGGTCCGTTCCCGTCAGCACCACATGGCCGCGATCGGTCGACAGCGCCCCGGCGTCCACGCCCCATTCGCCCGCTGCCGCCATCAGGATCATCTGCCGCGCTGCCGCGCCGACCTGCCGCATCGGCAGCCAGTTGACCGGCGTGCTGCGGCTCCCGCCTGCGGACTGCGGGCCGTAGATCTTGTCATCGGCCAGCGTCTGTTCGATCCGCACCTGCGCCCAGTCCGCATCCAGTTCCTCTGCGATCAGCATCGGCAGCATGGTACGGATGCCCTGTCCGATCTCCGGATTCTTGGCGCCGATAGTGATGATGTTGTCGGCACCGATGCGAACGAAGGCATTGAGGGCGGCTGTGCCGCCCGGGGCTTGCGCAGCCAGCGGCATGCGCGCGTCGAACAGCAGCGCCGCGCCGCCCGCCAGCGACACGGAGAGGAAAGCGCGGCGATCGATGACGGAAATGGCGTTCATGCCTCGGCTCCCGCCGCCTGCGTGATCGCAGCACGGATACGCAGATAGGTGGCGCAGCGACAGATATTGCCACTCATCGCCGCGTCGATGTCAGCCACTTGCGGCTTGGGGTTGCTGGTGAGAAGCGCGGTCGCGGACATGATCTGCCCGGCTTGGCAATAGCCGCATTGCGGCACGTCCAGCGCGACCCAGGCATCGGCCAGCCGCTTGCCCGGACCGGTGCTCGCGACATGCTCGATGGTCATCACCGCCTTCCCGGCGATCGTGCCGACGGGCGTCTGGCAGGAGCGGATGGCCTCCCCGTCCATGATGACGGTGCACGCGCCGCAGAGACCCGCGCCGCAGCCGAATTTGGTGCCGGGCAGCTTCAGGTCTTCGCGCAATATCCAGAGCAGCGGCTTGTCCGGATCGGCCTCGACGGTCCGTGCCGTGCCGTTCACCTCGAATGTCACCGCCAATGCCTGTCCCCCTGCGTCATGCAACGATCCTACCGCCGTATCGCGGTTGCCCGCAACATCCGCCGGTTGGGGGCATCGATCCGCATCGGAATGACTTTCCGCTGCCACGCTGTTGCATCAATACTGGACAGGCTTCAAACTTTCGTCAAGCGCACCCGGGGTTGAGCCACGCGCCGGAGGACGTTAAGGGCAGCCGAGAGGGGGAGAGCGGCACGACCGGGATTATCGATATGAATGTCATGACTTCTCCTCCAAAGCCCGGCATTTACGCCCGTGGGACAGAAACCGTCGACGCGATCCTGAAGGCGGCGTTGTCCGTGCTGATCGACGAGGGGGCGGCAGCGTTCACCATTCGCCGCATCGCCGCCCGTGCCGACATGAAGGTAGGCAATGTCAGCTATCATTTCCCGCGCAAGGAAATGCTGATCCAGGTGCTGCTCGACGAGCTGATCGAATCCTATGGGCGCTTGCTGGAGGAGCGGGTGCGCAGGCCCGGCCTGTCGGCCGAGGAGCGCCTTCGCCTCGTTATCATCCTGTGCCTCGACGACATCCGTACCAAGCGCACCACGCATCTGTTCACGGAACTGTGGGCGCTTGCCAACCATGATGACTTCGTCGCCGAGCGCGTGCAGATCTTCTACCGCAGGGTGCACGACGTGATCGGCGAATATGTGGCGCAGCTCAACCCGGCGCTGACGCCGGACGAGGTGCACACGCTGGCGCTCTATATCAGTGCCTCGATGGAAGGGGCGACGGCCTTTCTGGGCTACGGCAAGCCCTGGTCGGACAAGATGGACGCGTTCAAGATGCTGGCGGTCAAATCGCTGGTAGAGCTTGCCAAGACGGCGAGCGCGCGCGACATTGCCGCCCTGCCCGAAGCGGTGGCCTGACGGCGGCAAGGACGATAATCGGGAGGGGGATGCTCTGAACGGCGCGCCGCAAGGCGCAGTCGTTGGGAGGAGCATCGATGCAGGCAGGGCCCCATCGTGCGTTCGCGGGTTCAACCACGATCGCCACCGCAGCCATCGGTTGCCTTCAGCCCGGCATCGATCCGGTTTTCCTGACCATCCTGTCGGCGGCGCATGGCCTTGATCCCCTGCGGCACGGCTGGATCGTCGGCGCGACCCAGGGCGGCATGGCGCTGGGTGCACTCGCCGTCTGGCGCTACCGCCATGCGCTGCCGGCTCGGCGGATGGTGCCGATGGCCGCCGGCTTCGCATTCCTGTGTGGCATCGCGACTGCCCTGTTCGGTGATTTTGCGGCGCTCCTGCTGATACGTGGCCTGTTCGGCCTTGCGATGGGCGTGATCTACACCGATGCGATGAGCGAGGCGGCAGCGCGACGCCCGACCACAGCCTATGCGGCAGTATTCCTTGCGCAACTCCTGCTCTCGACCGCCGTGGCGCTTCTCCTGCCGTTTGTCTCGGATGCTGTAAGTCCCCGTGCGGCGCTGGTTGCGCTGACTGCGGGGCCGCTCGTCATTGCCGGGCTGGCACTGACGGCGCGACCATGGGCGCGCATCCTGTCCGGCGCACCGCCGTTTCCGGCACCCGGCGGGACATCTGTGCCGCCGGCCGCCTGGGCGCTGGCCGCCGCCGCCTTCGCCTTCATTTGCGCAACGATGCTTGTGTGGAGTTTTACCGGTGCGCTGGCGGCCGGAGAGGGACTGGACGAGGAGGTGATCGGCTTCGGTGTCGCGCTGGGGTCGGTGGTCGGTGCGCTGACCGCGATCGCCGTCATGCGCGAACGGCCCCTCGTTCCGTTGCCGCTCACCGGCCTGCTCGCGGGCCTGTGCCTGCTCTCGCCGCTGGTGCTGATCCCGCTTGGCGGCAGCACACCCTTTATCGGCGCGGTCCTGCTGCTCAACATCGGGTCGACCGCTATCATCATCCGCTGCTCCGGAGCGGCGACCGCAGCGAGCGGCGATCCGCTGTTCCGCCGATTCGTCGCCTGTACCCATCCGCTGGGTATGATCGCGGGCCCCGTACTGGGAGCCGTCATGGCCGGTGCGGCTGGACGGCCGGGACTGGAGGCGGGCGCGCTGTCGGTGCTGGTCGCGGCCATGGCGGCCCTGCTGTTCGCGCGGCGGCAGGTTCCGGTCGCGACCGGAGCCGGGGCCGGGCAGGGGGTGGCAGCGTGAGGCAAGGTGCGGCGCAAAAAAATCGCTTCCAACGCGGTTTTCGCCGCTTGACCAATTCTGGACATCTGTCAAATCTTGTTGCGATGCAGCGGCAGGACGCGGCGGACGACGCACCGGTGCCGCACCGTGCACGCATGTCGATCGAAGGGGGACCGGCCATATGATCAGGATGCGCTCTAGAGCCGCGGCCATCGGGGTGATGCTCGCCGCGATCGCGGGCACCGCCGTTCCGACGAACGCGGAAACCGAACTTCAGGTCGAAACGTCCGACGTCATGACGATCGACCCGCCCAAGCCCGGCTGGTTCTATGTCGATGGCGGCTGGGACATGGGCGGCACGACCATCTTCGACGGCGAAAGCGGCAAGATGAAGGGCATGGTGGAAACGCGCCGGCTTGCCGACATGGCGATCGATCCCGCCGGCAGATATTACTATGTCGCCGAAACCATCTGGTCGAAGGGGGATCGCGGCACGCGCCAGGACATGGTGTCGGTCTATGACACAAGCGAGTTGAAGCTGGTGACCGAGATCGCGATTCCCGGCCGAATCCTTATCGGCACGCGCAAGAACAATTTCGTGGTCAGCGACGATGGCAAATGGGGATTCGTCTACAATCTCGACCCGGCGTCCTCCGTGAATGTCGTCGATCTGGCGAAGAAGAAGTTCTACAAGAATGTCGAGTTGCCCGGCTGCGCGAGTCTGATGCCCAATCCGGGTCTTGGTTTCTCCGCCTTGTGTTCGGACGGGTCGCTCGCGACGGTGCGGATGGCGGGCAGCAAGCCGCAGATCACGCACACGCAGCCCTTCTTCTCGGCCACCGACGATCCGATCTTCGACAATTATGCCTATGACGCCGTCAAGAAGGAGGCGGTGTTCCTGACCTATACCGGCCAGATCTATACGGCGAAGATCAGCGCGGAGCCTTCGGTGTCGCAACCATTCTCCATCCAGACGGCGGCCGGCATCCGTTCCGGCGATACGAAGCCGCTGGACATCAACTGGCTGCCGGGCGGGCGCCAGCCGATGGCGTTGCATCGTCCATCCGGCCATCTGTTCGTGCTGATGCACATGGGCGAATACTGGTCGCACAAGGCGTCGGGCACCGAAATCTGGGACGTCGACCTCGCCACGCAGAAGGTGGTGAAGCGCGTGCCGCTGAAGGAGCCGATGAACAATCTGGAAGTGACGCAGACCGACAAGCCGCTGATCTTCGCCAATGACGAAAAGAAGAAGGGCATCATCCTCGACGTTGCGACGTGGGAGGAAAAGCATGCGATCGAGAATGCGGGCGCGGGCGTGATCACCGTGGTGAACCCGCATTGATCATGGAGACGGCGCCCCTCAGCATTGCACTCGGCCTGGGCATCATCGGGCTCGCCGTGTCGATCGGCATTGGGCTGATCCTGCTGTTGTCCGGAGTGGCGAAGTTCCGCCATCGCATGCTGCTGGAGGGGGTGGTTGCCAATTACCGTATCCTGCCCCGGCCGCTCGTCGCGCCCGTCGCATTCGCGCTTCCCTATATCGAGACGGCCGTTGGCGGACTGTTGATCGCGGGCCTGCGTCCGTTGCCGCAGATCATCGCCATCGTCCTGCTCCTCGCCTTTGCCGCCGGAATGGCGATCAACGTGCGGCGCGGCCGTGGTCATATCGATTGCGGTTGCGGCCTTTCCAGTCTGCGCCAGCCGCTCGGCTGGCCGCTGGTCGCGCGCAACCTGTGCATCGCAGCCCTGCTGCTGCTCGCGCTGCCCGTGTCACCGCCCGTGTCCGGCGGCGCGATAGCGGCTGCGGCGGCGGGCGGCCTTGCTCTGTTCCTCTGCTATCTCGTCTTCAACGCGATCGACGCGCTCTCGCGTTCATCGAAGGCCGCCTACCGGAGATAATCGACCATGATGACTGCCCTGATCGCATCCCAGATCATCTCGTGGATCGTCATCCTGGCGATGGGTGTCGCGCTGCTGGCGTTGGCGCGGCAGGTCGGCGTGCTGCACATGCGTGTCGCGCCCGCCGGCGCGCTGACGACGGCTGGCGGTATCGCCGTCGGCGATGCCTCCGCGCCGGTCGCGACGCGCACGCTGGAGGGAGTGACGGCGATGGTGGGCGGTCCCGCCCGGCATTCCGCGCTCCGTCTGCTGATGTTCGTGTCCGCCCAGTGTCCGCTGTGCAAGGCGATGATCCCGATGGCCAAATCCTTCGCCCGCGACGAGCGCGTGACGCTGACCTTCGTCGGGGACGACGATGTCGCCGCGCAGAAGGCGCTGGTCGCGCAGCAGGGGCTGGAGGGCTATGTCTTCGTCAACGGGCCGGAGGTTGGGCAGGCATTCGGCGTTGCGAAGCTGCCGTTCGCCGTCCTTCTCGATGCGGAGGGCACAGTCCTGTCGAAGGGGCTGGTGAACAGCCGTGAACATCTGGAGAGCCTGGTCGTCGCCCATGAAATGGGCATCCGGTCGGTGCAGGACTATATCGCCGCGTTGAAGGTGGAGGCGGCCTGAGGCGCGCATGCGGGCAGCATTTAAGGGGGTGGTCACATGAAGCATTTCGACGCGGACGCCATCGGGGAAACGCTCCTCCGCAAATTTGCCGGACGCACGTCACGGCGTGGCATCCTCTCGCGGCTGGGTGCGGCGCTCGTCGCCGCCCCCGTCTTCCCGCTGCTGCCCGTCAGCCGCGCCGACGCCGCCAAGCCCGACCGATCGCCTGAGGCGAAGACCGCCTTCGCCCGCAACGCGCAGACGAAGGACGATACGCAGTGCGATTACTGGCGCTATTGTGCGATCGACGGCGCCCTTTGCACCTGTTGCGGCGGTGGTATCCACAGCTGCCCGCCGGGCGCGGAGCCGTCCCCGGTGTCCTGGGTCGGCACCTGCATCAACCCCGACGATGGCAAGGCCTATCTGATCGCCTATCGCGACTGCTGCGGGAAGCCGACCTGCGGCCAGTGCTTCTGCGACAATACCGACCGCGAAACCCAGCTCTATACGCCCCAGCTCAACAATGACGTGATCTGGTGCTTCGGCACGTCCAGCATGGAATATCATTGCTCGACTGCGGTGCTGGTGGGCGCGGCGGGCTGACCGGCGTGCGGCGATGATGGCGGGACCGGCATGAGGCGGGGCGGGCGGCTTGCCCTGCTCGGCATGGCCGGGCTTGCCGTCGGCGCGGGCGCGGCGACGCAACCGGGCAAATCCGTTCTTCCCGCCGCGATCACCGATCCCGTCCTCGCACGGTCGGACTATGTCGAGAATTGCGGGGGCTGCCACGGGGTCGAGGGGCGTTCGGCACCGGCCCAGCTGCCCGAACTGCGCGACCGGGTCGGCTATTTCATGTGCACGCCACAGGCGCGCGCATACCTCATCCGCCTGCCCAACGTCGCGCACAGCCGGATCACCGACAATCAGCAACTCGCCGATCTCGTCAACTTCGTCGTCTTCGGCCTGGGAGGTGCCAGCACGCGGCCTGATGCCGTGCCTTTCTCCGCCGAGGAGGTCGCGCGCGAGCGGCGCTTTGCGCTGTCTTCCGCGTCCTTGAAGGCGGAGCGCGCCCGCCATGTCGAGGCGGCGATCCGCAAATGTCATGCGCCGGTTTCGTTGCGCGCGCTCTATCCTTCACCGCCCGGCTGAAGGGGCTTTGCGTGCCGTGTACGTCGCGGCGCAGCATGTCTGCTCGCAGGCGCAATATCCGCTTGACCAATTCTTGACATTTGTCCAACCTTCGGACTCGGGCGCCATGCCGGCAACAGCCGGATGCGCCGCCGAACAGGGGGACATTTCCGGGCATGACGATCCCAGCCGCCGATGATATCGCGCCCGCCGGTCCACAGCGTCCGGGCCAAGCCGAACGTCTCCTCCCGCGCCGGATACCGGCTCTTCTCGCGGCTTGCGGCTCCTCGGTCCGTCGCCTCGTCCTGCTTGGCCTCTGCTCGGCGACCGTCGTTGTGGCGCAGGTCAGCGGTCAGGGCAGCACGCCCCCGGCGGCCGATGCGGCGCTCAAGGAGACGGAGGATGGCATCCCCGTCACCGATGCGCTGACGAAGGAGAAATGCGGTTCCTGTCACGCGCCTGATGCGAAGGGTAATCTGTCCCGTATCTCCTGGTTGCGTACCACGCCGGAGGGCTGGTCCCAGGCGATCAAGCGGATGGTAAAGCTGAACGGCCTCGATATCACGCCGGAGGAATCGCGCGCCGTGGTCCGTTATCTGGCAACCTGGCACGGCCTGTCGCCGGAAGAGGCAAAGCCGGTCATGTACCTGCCCGAACGGCGCATCGTGGACGAGGCGGCCATTCCCAACGACACCGTACGGCAGGCCTGCGCGTCATGCCACGCCTTCGCCCAGCCGTTGTCCTGGCGCCGGTCGAAGACGGAATGGAAACTGCTCCAGGACATGCACGTCGCGCTGTATTCGCAGGCGGAGGCGCAATATCGCCGTCCTGCCGATCCCGCGCCGGGCGCGCCGCCGCCGCCAGGCACACCGCCCGTCACCAACGGTCAGGTCGCACTGGAATATATGCAGAAGGCCGCGCCGCTCCACACGATGGAATGGGGCAGCTGGCGGCCGCGTATCCGTTCCCCCTATCTGGCCGGTGCCTGGGTGGTCTCCGCGCATCTGCCGGGCCATGGCGACTATGCGGGCACGCTGACGGTTCGCCCCGGCAAGACCGCCGACGAGTTCGTCACCAGCACGTCATTGCGCTCGCTCGCCACCGGCGAAACGCTGACCCGCACGGGGACTGGCATCGTCTATGGCGGCTATTCCTGGCGTGGCAGGTCGAAGGGGCCGGCTGCGGCCACGCAGCCCGACGATCCCAATCAGGAAATGCGTGAGACATTATGGTTCGCGCCGGACCAGAAGAGCGCGCAGGGGCGATGGTTCTGGGGCGAGTATCATGAATTCGGCTTCGACGTGACGCTGACCCGCGCGGGTGCCGAACCGGCGGTCGCTGGCGTCGCGCCGGTCATGCTGAAGGCCGGGGAGAAGGACCAGCAGGTCCGCATCACCGGCATCAACCTGCCCGCCGACCTGAAGCCTGGCGAGGTCAATCTGGGCGAAGGGGTGAGCGTACGCAGGATCGTGTCGGCGACCCCGGACGAGGTGGTCGTGTTGGCCGATATCGCGCCGGACGCCGTGGCCGGGCGCCATGATGTCGGCATCCGCGACGCCACGTTGGCGCAGGTGCTGCCAGTCTACCGGAAGATCGACTATCTGAAGGTCTCGCCGGACACCAGCCTCGCCCGCCTTGGTGGAGACAAGCATCCCAAGGGCTACGGTCAGTTCGAGGCGATCGGTTACGAAAACGGTCCCGACGGCAAGCCGAACACGGCCGACGACGTGAAGATCGGTATCGTCGATGCCGACTGGAGTATCCAGGAATTCATGGCCGTCTTCGATGATGACGACAAGGATTTCGTCGGTTCGCTGAACGCCGGGGCGCTGTTCACGCCTGCCGCCGACGGTCCCAACCCCGCCCGCCGTTTCGGCCGCAACAATTATGGCGACGTCTGGGTCGTGGCCACGGCCAGGACGGAGAAGGACAAGTTTGGCCAGCCGCTTACCGGACGGGCCTATCTGGTCGTCGCCGTCCCCGCCTATCAGCGCTGGGACCAGCCGGAGGTTTCGCAATGACCGTAATGCTGGCCCACCGCTATCGCCCCGGCGAATTCCATGCCTTCACCGCGGCCGACGGCGCGTTCATCTATCTTGTGTCGGCGGCCGCGATCTTTCAGCTCGACGCGGCGTCCCGCGCGATGCTGGCGCGGCTGGAGCGGGAAGTGCTCGGCCATGGCGAGATTGTCCGCCTGCTGGTGGAGGACGGCTATGCGCCCGCCGATGCGGAGGAGTTCATCCGGGAACTGCGCTTCGCGGGCGTGATCGTGCCGGACGAGGCGATGCCCGCGCCGCCGCCGTCCAGCCCGCCGAAGGATTTCCCGCTTCAGGCGCTGGTGCTGAACATCACCAATCAGTGCAACCTGTCCTGCACCTATTGCTACGAATTCGGCGCGGACAAGATCGCGACGCCGCAGGGCAAGAAGAAATATATGTCGATCGACACGGCCAGGGAGTCGGTCGATTTCCTGCTCGATCAGTCGGCCGGGCGGAAGGGAGTGCACATCACCTTCTTCGGTGGCGAGACGCTGATGAACTTCCCGCTGCTGAAGGACGTCGTCGCCTATGCCACGGCACGCGCGGAGGAGGCGGGCAAGTCGGTCGGCTTTAGCCTGACGACCAACGCGACGCTGCTGACGCCGGAGATCATCGCGTTCCTCTCCGACAATGCGATCGGCGTCACCGTCAGCATGGATGGCCCGCCGGACCTTCAGGACAAGCGTCGCGTCTACAAGAACGGCCGGGGCAGCTATGCGGTGATGGAGCCCCGGCTGCGCGCGCTGATCGCCGGTCACCGCACGCGCGCGATCACCGCGCGCGTGACCCTGACGGAGGGCGTGACCGACGTTCAGCGCATCTACCGCCACCTGAAGGACGATCTGGGTTTCCACGAGGTCGGCTTCGCGCCGGTCACGACGGCGGGCGACCGCGACTATGCGATTTCCGCTGCCGATATGGAGGGGGTACTCGCGCAGTTCCATGCGCTGGCCGACGAATGGCTGGAGCACGCGCTGGAAGGGCGGAGCCACGGCTTCTCCAACGTCAGCGAGACGATCAGCGAACTGATCCAGGGTGTGCACAAATCGCATCCCTGCGGCGCGGGTATCGGCCTGCTCGGCGTCAGCCCGTCGGGTGACCTGTCGCCCTGCCATCGCTTTACCGACGCCGACACGCACACGCTCGGCCACATTTCCAGCGGCATCGACCGGGAGAAGCAGAGCGATTTCCTCGAACGCGGCCATGTCGCGGCGAAATATGATTGCCAGAGCTGCTGGGCGCGCCCGCTCTGCGCGGGCGGCTGCCATCATGAGGCGTTCGTACGGTATGGCGACACCGGCCACGCGAACCTGCATTATTGCGACTGGATCCGCGAATGGACCGACCGGTGCCTACGCATCTACGGCGAACTGGCTGTCAAGAATCCCGAATTCCTCGAACGCTTCGCTGAAAGGAAGGCGTTGTCATGAAGCATCTTCGGCCGCTGAACAGGAAGGCTGCCCGGATCGACGAGGCGGCGTCGATGCTGGAGGAGGATGTCGTCGCCCTTCAGCAGGCACAGCCCCGTCCGCACGTGCCGATGGGCTGCTCGCTGGCGTTCTCGCCAGGGTGGGAGGTCGATGCGGGCGGTGGCACGGCGGGCCTTTGCCAGCCGGTCGAGCGCGACATCTACGATTGCTACGTCACCTGCTTCTGGCCGGTTCAGGTGCCTGATCATGTCAATTATTCGCCCGACTGGGCCAGCAACTGCGCGGTCGCGACGAAAGACTGGCGCAACCTCGACCTGGTGTTCCCGTGATGGCGGCCCGCGTCCTGCGCGCCGCGCTTGCGGCCTGTCTCGCCCTGCTGCCTGCCCAGCTTCAGGCGGGCACCATGTATCTTGGCGGCTATCCCAATGTGCTGATCCTGTTCGACGAGGTGACGGGCACGGTGACGAAGCGCGTGCCGCTCGCGACCGGCCTGCCCACGGGCCTGCGCGAATCGAGCGATCGCAAGAAAATCTACGTCTCCACGATCACCACCGGCGGCATAGAGACCTATGACGTGGCGACCGGCAAAGTGCTGGACAGTTTCAGCCTGAACACGCCGACCACGCGCTATCGTTTCTACAGCGGCGTGGCGGACCCGGCGGGCCGCTATTTCTACACGGTGGCCGAACGCATTGACAAGGACATCGACCGCTACCGTATCAGCAAGCCGCAATATACGGTGGTCGACCTGAAGCTGAAGAAGGTGGTGCGCGCCGTCGACATGGAGGCGGAGGACGACACGCCCGGCGCCGCCTATCGCGCCAGCTACGCGATCTCGCCGGACGGCAAGTTCCTGTATGTCTTCCGCGACAAGGTCGTCGTCGTCGGTACGTCGGACCTGAAGGCCGTCGAGCGTTTCGACCTTGCCAAGACGGAAGTGGTTTCCGGGTTCGAGAATGTCAGCTTCGGCGGCGGTGTCGAGGCGATCCGCAATCCGGGGCAATATGTGTCGCTGTTCAACGCGGCCGACCCCTATGTGCATAACAAGGTCTTCGGTGTCGCGCGCTTCGATCTCGCGTCCCGTCAGTTCACTTTCGTGCCGATCGGCCCGGCGGCGTCGACGATGGCGGGGCTGCAGGTGACACCGGACGGGAAGGAAGGCTATACCGTCGTCACCAACGGCACACTCGGCAACAAACGGTGCGAATTCTGGCGTTTCGACCTCGCCACCAACAAGGTGCTCGACAAGGCGGAATTCCAGTGCCGCTCCCGCTTCCAGATGGGCATGTCCGGCGACGGAGCAAAACTCTACATCTATGGCGCCAGCTTCGACATCGAGGTTTATGACGCGAAGACGCTGAAGCTGGAGAAGGTGTGGGACATCGGCAACGACGCCACCATGGCGGGCCTGATTGTATCGCAATAAGGATGCCGCCGCGCCGAGAGCGTGACGGCTTGACGCGACCGTGCGCGGCGATGACCATCCCGGCATGAATGTCACGATACGCGGCGGCGGCGTCGCGGCATCCTGTTGCGCGCATGTGCTGGGCCTTCACGGCATTGCAGCGTCGGCGATCCGCGTCGACCGCCCGCCATTGCCCGTCGTCATGATCAGCGATGCGGCGCTCTCATTGGTGCGTGACGTGTTCGGACGCCCCGGCCTGTTTGCGGGGGAACGCCGGATCGACCGGCGTGTCGTCAGCTGGGGTGATTCGGATCCGGTAGCCATGCCCCATGCGGCGACAATCGTGACCGGTGCCGCGCTGGAAGCGGCGCTGGCACCGGCCGCACCGGCGCTGGACGATGCCGCACCCGGTTTCCATGTCCATGCCATGGCTCCGCTTCCCGATGGCGAGGTCATGCATTTCGGCGAACGGCGGGCGCTGGCGACCGAAGTAACGCTGGGGGACGATGACGACGCCGATTGCTGCCGGATCGAGTCGCTGGAGGCCGGCTGGCTGTTCCTGATCCCGTCAGGCGCCGGGCGGGCGTGGCTGCTGTGCGTCGGCATCAGCCTGGACGGCGCGCTCGCACAGAGTCGTGATATCGCATCGCGCATCGTGGCCGGTGACACGCCATGTCAGTCGTTCGATCCTTCCCCGCGTATCGCGACGCAGGTTACGGGTGACGACTGGATCGGCTGCGGCACCGCCGCCATCGCCTTCGACCCGATCTGCGGTGACGGGACAGTACAGGCGGTGCGGGAGGCGATCCTTGCCGCTGCCGTCATCGCCGCGATCGCGCGGGGTGGCGACGCGCAGGCGTTGCGTGCACATTATGGGGCGATGCTGACCGCGACGATGCGCCGCCATCTCCAGCTCTGCGCGCCATTCTATCGCTCCGGCGGCACGGGCGCGTGGTGGGAACAGGCGCATGATGCGCTTGCGCAGGGGCACGACTGGTGCACGCGCCGTCTCGCGGCCGAACCGGAGCCGCGCTATATGTTGCGCGGTTACGAACTCGTCGAACGGGCCGGAGTGGCGTGAGCGGACCACCTGCCTCCGTACCGCAACCGGCGGCGGACTGGCGCACCTATCGCAGGCTGTGGCCCTATGTCCGCCCCTATCTGCCCCGGCTCGTCTTCGTCCTCGCGATCAGTCTGCTGTCCACCGCGCTGAACCTCGCCCAACCGTATATTTCGAAGCTGATGATCGACGACGCGCTGCTCCGGCGGGATATGCAGGCGCTGGTGACGATCGCCTCCGCGCTGCTGGCGGTGACGGTGCTGGGCTTCGCGCTCAATATGCTGGCGAGCTACCGCTATGTCGCGCTGTCGGCGGCGATGCTCTATGATATCCGGGTCGCGTTGCTGCGCCATCTTCAGACATTGTCGCCCCGCTTCTTCGGCAGCTTTCGCCTCGGCGACCTGATGTCGCGGATGAACAGCGACGTCAGCGATGTGCAGCGGGCGGCCGCTGACAGCTTGCTGTCGGTGCTCAGCAACATCCTGTTTCTGGTCGGCAGCATCGCACTGATGCTCTGGCTCAACTGGCGCCTGTTCCTTGTCGGCGTCGTGCTGATCCCCGTTTGCGTCGCCGTCTTCCTGCATTATCAGCGCGCGCTTACGGCCCTGACGCGGGAGATGCGGGAACGTGGCGCCGACCTCGGCAGCTTCCTCGTCGATACCGTGATGGGCATGCGCGTTGTCAACGCGTTGCGCGCCGGGGACCATGAAGTCGCGCGCTTCCGCGCCCGCAACGACGCGTTCGTCGGCGCGATGCTGCGGATGCAGCTTGCCTCCTTCATGACCGGTGCGCTGCCCGGCGCACTGCTCACCGCGTCCGCGTCCGCCGTGATGCTTTATGGCGGGTGGATGATCATCCGGGGCGAAATGACGATCGGCACGCTGGTTGCTTTCATGACTTATCAGGGGCGGCTGTTCGCGCCGATCCAGGTACTGATGGGCCTCAGTGCCGGGCTCGCCTCCGCACGTGTGTCGCTGGCGCGTATCTTCGAACTGTTCGACACACCCGCCGAAGTGACCGAGCGGGCCGATGCCCTGCCGCTGCGCCGTGTGACTGGCGAACTGCGCTTTGACCATGTGGCCAAGCGCTATGATCGGGATGCAGTGCTGACCGACATCGACTTCGCGATTCCTGTGGGCAGCTTCTGTGCGATCCTGGGGCCCAGCGGTGTCGGCAAGTCGACGCTTGCTGACCTGCTCGTGCGCTATCAGGACGTCGATGACGGCCGCATCCTCGTCGACGGGCAGGACGTCCGCACGCTGCGGATCGATGACCTGCGACGGGAAATCGTTCTGGTCGATCAGGCACCCTATCTGTTCAACGACAGCATTGCCGCCAACATCGCCTTCGGCCTGCCGGATGTATCACCGGATCGGGTGGAGGCGGCGGCGCTGGCGGCCGGGCTAGGCCCGATGATCGCGCGGCTGCCTGAAGGCCTTGCCACCCGTACCGGGGAGCGGGGGCAGGCGCTATCCGCCGGGGAACGGCAACGCGTGGCGCTGGCGCGCGCATTGCTCCGCAACCCCAGCGTTCTCATTCTCGACGAGCCGACGTCCGCGCTCGACATCGAGACGGAGGCGCTGGTGGCGGCGAACCTGCGTGCCGCGATGCCCGACGCCACCCTGATCGTCATAACGCACAAGCCGGCCCTTGCCGGGCGCGCCGACATGCTGGTTCACATCCGGGACGGACGCGCCACCGTCTCCAGACCCGATGCCGTGCCGCAGGCATGACGGGCACGGTCTTTCCCGGAACAACGGGCAGGGGCGTGCGCATCGCCGTGATCGACAGCGGTGTACACCCGCGTCACCCGCATATTGACGCTGCGCGCTTGCTGAACGGCGTGGCCGTTTCGCGTGAGGGCGTGATCGACGGTGGGTCGCTGGCGACGCTCGACCGGCTGGGCCACGGCACGGCCGTCTCCGCCGCTATCCAGGAACGTGTTTCCGGCGCGCAACTGTTGCCGGTCCGGGTGTTTCACGACGCTCTGCGCGCTTCCGCGACCGCGCTGGTCGCGGCGATCGGCTGGTGCGTCGACGCGGGCGCCGACATCGTCAACCTCAGCCTCGGTTCGCAGAACCCCGCGCATCGGGACGCCTTCGTGCGTGCGGCCGAAGATGCGGCTGCCGCCGGCGTAGTGCTGGTCGCTGCACGGTCGGTCGACGGCATCTCTTGCTGGCCGGGCGCGCTGCCCGGTGTGATCGGTGTCGAACTGGATTGGGATTGTCCGCGTGGCAGGTATCGCGTCGCGGATATCGACGGCACGCCCGCATTCTTCGCATCGGGCTATCCGCGCCCGATCGAGGGCGTGCCGCCGACACGCAACCTCTACGGCGTCAGCTTCGCGGTGGCGCAGATGAGCGGCTTTGCCGCGCTTGCGCTTGAACAGGGGCGAACCGGACAGGCGGGCACCAGCGACTTGGCTGCGCTTCTCGCCGCAACGGCGCCGCCCGCGACGCCCTGAGCGGTCATTTGACGCCTGTCCTCGCCGGTGGATCGGGCGCCCAGCATGTCGTGCATCGCCGCCAGCAGGTGACGCCCGGCATCGCGACGGCCGGGCGCAGTCCGGGTTCGGGATGGAGGCCGACCAATATCTCGGGCGCAATGCCCTCCGGCGCGGCGCGGCTATGGCACATCAGGCATTTGCGGCGATAGCCCTCGCGCGTCAGCCCGGAATGATCCTCCTGCGCGCTGGCGGGGCGTGGCAAGGCGGTGGCGATCGGGACAAGGACTGCGGTTGCCATGCAGAAAGTGACGGCCCCGGACATGCGAATGGCCACGTTTCGCGCGGTTCGCGGGCAAAACGTGGCCATCCTCCCCTCGGAACTTCAGAACTTCTGGCCGAAACGGACGCCGAAGAATTGCGGCTTGATCGTGAAGGTACGCGACGAGCCGGAACAGAAGTCGATCGAGCAGAAGGTGTTCCGGGTCAGCTGCCCGCGCTTGTCGAACGCATTCTGTAGGAAGAAGCTGAGGTTCCAGTTGTCACCCTTGAACCCGCCGGAGAAGTCGAAGCTGACGAAACCCTTGGTGTTGCCCAGAAGTTCGTTGCTCGATACGTTGAGGTCTTGCGTGGCGCCGGTCTGGTAAAGCGCAGCACCTTGAATGAACGTGCCCAGATCGCCCAGCATCGTATCGAACCGGACGGAGGTCGTCCCCTTGAACTTCGGCTGACGTGGCAGGCGTGTGCCGTTTGCGGCAGCGACCTGCGGCGTCGGCGGGTCCGAGCCTTCCACGAACTCGCCAAGCACACAGCTCGACAATTGCGAAATGGACGATGTAGTCCGGTCGAGCGCAAAATTGCAGAAATTGCCCTTCAGCTTGCCGTCATTATACGCGCCGGAGGTCATGAAGGTGAACTTGCCCAGTTTCAGCTCGGCATCATATTCGATGCCCTTGACCTCGGCTTTGCCCGCGTTTCCGGTCATGCCCGCGCCCTGCGCACCGGAGACGACGACGCCGTACTGGATATTGTTCCATTTTTCTAGATAGACGGCCGCGTTGAAGCGGAAGATATTATTCCAAGTCGTCTTCACACCCAGCTCAAAGTTGGTAAGCTTTTCCGACTTGAACGGTGCCACATCGACCGGACCGAAATTGCGGATGCGCAGAGGACGGTTGAAGCCGCCGGGCCGGAAACCGGTCGAATAGTTGAAGTAGACCATCTTGTCCGACTGGAACTGCCAGTCGAGCGCGACCTTGTGCGTTTCGCCATCCTCCTTGTAGCGGCCGGTTTGATCCGCTGCGCGGAAGTTGGTGTTGAGGCATTGGAGGCGATCCGCGGGCAGTGGCGTCGGACAACCCATTTCCCCGGTCGGGACATAATAGGATGTGATGGTATTTGCGGCGGATCCGGCGACGCCTGCGAAGCCCTTCACCGCATAATCCGTCCAGAAATATCGGATGCCGCCAGTGATCTTCAGCGTTGGCGTGATGTCGTAATGGCCTTCCGCAAAGATCGCCTTGTCGTGATACAACTGGTTCTGTTCGACGAAGTAGAACGCGTCGCCCTTTACTGCCGGTGTCCCCAGCGCCATCGTGCCCAATGGATTGCCGTCAGCATTGATGACGTCCGTGGTGTCGAAATATGGCACGCCGTCGTCATCGTAGGCGATCGCATACATGGCCGGCACGCCGATCAGGCCGCCAGCAACATCACCGCCGCCGCCCTGCGTATAGCCGGTGATCTGATCCAGGCCCCGAATGGCGTAGGAGGTGTTGCTCTCGTTCTTCTGCCGCTGGTAGAAACCGCCGATCGTGACGTCGAATGGCCAGTCCTTCGGCGTCGACAGGCGCAGTTCCTGCGTGAATTTGTTCCTGTGCCAGTCGGCATGATAATATTGGGTCGGGTTGATCAGGTCGCACTGCTGTGCTGCACCGGTTCCGGTGCAATTGTCGAAGAACTGCAGATAGCTTTCATAGCCGGGCCCGAAGCCGTCATAGGTGACGGTGTAATAGGTATAGTCGTTCAGCGTCTTCGTCCGGCGCTTGAAGTATCCGGTCGCGGAAACGACTTCCCAGTCGCCGATATGGCCGTGGATGCTGAGCTGCGCCTGATACCAGCGATCATCGTTGCGCGTCTGGTCATAATCGTGAACCTGAAGGTCGCCGACGCGCGGGTCGTAGCCGAAATAGCCCTTGGCGATCTGGCGTTGCCCGGTGAACTGCGGCGTGATCTCCCAGCCATCGGCCGGTTGCCACAGCACCTGCACCCGTCCGCCGAATTCCTTGATCGGGTTATAGTCGTTCTTGGCGATGGCCGCGTTGCTCAGCGTATAGGATGTGTCAGGATTGTTGTCGCCGAGCGTGTAGACGGCGGGTTCGCCGTTGTTCAGCAGGCCGTTGTTGGGCGTGTTGTCGATATATCCGCCATCACGCCGGTAATATCCCATGACGCGCAGCGCCAGCGTGTCACCCTGCGGGATGTTGATATAGGATTCGATCTGGCCGCCAAAGTCGCCCTTGCCGTATTTGTTGCCTTCCAGATCATAGCCGAACTCGAACTTGTCGAGATCGGGCTTCTTGGTGATGAAGCGGATCGTGCCGGCGAGCGACCCGGCGCCGTACAGCGTGCCCTGCGGCCCCGACAGCGCCTCGATGCGCTCCATGTCGTAGATATGGATGTCGGGCACTTCGGTGCCGGTGATCGGAATGTCGTCGAGATAGTAGCCGACCGAGGCGTAGGCGCCGCCCGCCGGGACGATGCCGCGGAAGAAGGCGGTGTTGCGGCCGGGGCCGATCCCCTCGAACGATACCGACGGCAGCAGGGCGATGAAGTCGGACATGCCGTTGATCTGCCGCTGTTCCAGCCGCTCGGTATCGAGCGCCTGCATGGAGATCGGAACGTCCTGAATGCTTTGTGCGCTGCGCGTCGCGGTGACGACGATATCGCCAAGGCCTGTCGGGTCCGCCGGATCAGCGGCTGCCGCGACCGGCGCCTCCTGCGCGAAGGCCGGCGTCGAAAGAGCCAGCGGTGTAAGAAAAGTGGTCGCGCCGAGAACGCAGAATGTGCCCGCTGCCCGCGAGCGAAGACGAATGGCCATGCGTAAAGCCCCCTGATACGCGTTGCATCCTTCGCCTCTCCTGTTTGTCCGCCCGCCTCCGGGTCTTTCGTTCGTTCGTCATTCTCCCTGCGAGCGCCCGGCTTGTGCGGGTCGCGTCATCATGCATTTTGCCGCGCGCAAGAAACTCCATACCCAAAAGGACACATCCTTCGGGGTCGTTCCACGCGTGGTCTGAACACATTCGTACGTCAAAAAAGGGACGCGTTCGCTCATGCAGCAATCAGAGCAACCGTCCTAGATTGGATACTGCCATCCAAAATGGCGCTGTCAAGCGGGCGGTATCACCTTTTTTTGGACGGCCGCGATGCGCCGGGTCGACGGGCGCGGATATTTCGGCGAAGCTGTTTGTGCAGTCGCACATGATTGGGGGATTATGGGAATGGGTTCCGCGTCCACCGCAACCGGCATGCTCGAAACGGCGCTGGCGAAGGCGGCGGCGGCACTTGAGTCGCATCCCGATCTGGCGCTTGCGCAGGCAGAGGCGATCCTGGCGCGAGCGAGGGGCTTGCCGCCAGCGGAGTTCATCGCCTGCCAGGCCTTGCGTCGCCTCGGCAAGCCGAAGGCAGCGCAACAGCGGCTCGTCCAGCTCGCGCGCAGGCAACCCAAAGTGCCTGCCCTTCTCTGGGAACTGGGACAGGCGGCCAGTGAGGCAGGTGATAGCCGTCAGGCGATCGCGGCGCTTGAAAGCCTGACGCGGCAGCAGCCTGCGGTCGCCGGCGGCTGGTTCCTGCTGGCGGCCGAATTGCGGAAGGTCGGCCGGACGTCCGATGCCTGGCGTGCTGATCTGTCGGGCGTGCATGCCTCGTCCCGCGACCCGGAACTGCTCGATGCGGCGGTCGCGATGAACGAAGGCAGGCTGGACGAGAGCGAGGCGATACTGAAGGTGCGGCTTGATCGCGTGCCCGGCGACCCCTCTGCCACCCGCTTGCTGGGCGAGGTGCACTGGCGCCGGGGCGACCTTGCGGAGGCGCTCGCGCTGGTTGAGCAGGCCGTGACCCTCGCGCCGGGCTTCGACCTCGCACGCGATTTCCTGATCCGCCTGCTGCTGCAGGCCAATCGCCTGACCGACGCGCTCGAACATGCCGGGATATTGAGCCGGTCGCCGCTGAAAAATCCCGGCCACGACCTGATCCGGGCCTCCGTGCTGGTGCGCCTGGGCGATCAGGACCAGGCGCGTGGCATTTACGAACGGCTGCTGAAGGACAAACCGGATCAGCCGCAGGTCTGGCAGAATCTGGGGCATGTGTTAAAAACGCTGGGGCGGCAGGCCGAGGCCGTTCACGCCTATCGGCAGGCCGTTCTTCACCAGCCGGGCATGGGGGAAGCATGGTGGAGCCTCGCCAACCTCAAGACCGTAAAGCTGGATGCTGCGGACATCGCCGCGATGGAGGGCGCGCTCGCGACGCTTGAGGGGGATGCGGCGGATCGGCGAGAGGATGTCTTCCACCTTCATTTCTCATTGGGAAAGGCGCTGGAGGATGCAAAGGACTATGCCGCCGCCTTCCGTCACTATGATCAGGGCAATCGCCTGCGCCGCACGCTGGTGACGCACGACGCGGACGAGTTCGCGGCGGAGGTTGCGGCCGCCGTCGATACCTTCACCGCGCCGTTCATTGCCCGGATGGGGGAGGGCGGTTGCCCTGCGCCCGATCCGGTCTTCATCGTCGGCCTGCCCCGTTCGGGCTCCACCCTGGTCGAGCAGATCCTCTCCAGCCACAGCCGGGTCGAGGGGACGATGGAACTGCCGGAAATGATGATGATCGCCAGCCGCCTGCAATCGCGGATCGACGATGGCGAGTTTGCTGATTTCCGCGCGATGGTCGAATCATTGACCGGTGCAGACCGGACCCGGCTGGGCGAGGAATATCTCGACCGTACGCGTACCCACCGGAAGACCGGCAGGCCCCACTACATCGACAAGATGCCCAACAACTGGCAGCATGTCGGCCTGATCAGGTTGATCCTGCCCAATGCGAAGATCGTGGACGCGCGGCGGCATCCGGTCGGCTGCTGTTTCTCTGCGTGGAAGCAGCATTTCGCGCGCGGGCAGGCTTTCACCTACGATCTGGCCGATGTTGGCCGCTATTATCGCGACTATGTGATGGCGATGGCCGCCTTCGATGCAGCGGCCCCCGGGCATGTCCACCGTGTCATCTACGAACGGATGGTGGCGGACACGCGCGGGGAAGTGGAACGGTTGCTCGCCCATCTCGATCTGCCGTTCGAGGAGGCGTGCATCGCCTTCTGGCAGAACGACCGGGCGGTGCGGACGGCGAGTTCCGAACAGGTGCGTCAGCCGATCTTCACCGACGCCGTCGCTCATTGGCGCCATTTCGAGGCGGACCTTGCGCCGCTTGTCGCGACGCTTGGCCCGGTCCTCGATAGTTATCCCGACGCGCCCGTTATTTCTTGAGCGTCGCGAGATAGTCGATCAGTGCCGCTCGGTCGGCGGGGTTGCTGACGGAAATCGCCATACGCGTACCGGGAACCATCTTCGCCGGAGCCGTCAGGAACGTATCCAGCGTCGCCTTGTCCCACTTGAGGCCGGAGCCCTTGAGCGCGGCGGAGTAGAGGAAGTCGGTGCCTGCCGCCTTGCGTCCCACCAGGCCGGAGAGATTGGGACCGAGCCCCGCCTTCTGTCCTGCCGCGGTGACGTGGCACATCTGGCAGCGCTGGCGGAAGATGGTGCCTCCGTCCTTCTGCTGCGCCAGCGCCTGCGGTGCCAGGGCCAGTCCGGCCGAAAGCAGCAGGACGCCAAGCGACACCCGCTTGAATGAAATCAAAGCCTGTCCCCTTTATCTCAGATGATATGATTGTCGCGGTGTCGTGAGCGTCAAGTCACCGCGACATCCGCTGCTATCATGCCGAGTGCGCGCGATTGTGCAAGGGGGCTGGAAGTGTCGTGGCATGTTGCACGCAGCATGGGCCGAATTTGCGTGAAAAGCGGGCGCACTCTGATCGCGGGGGCGTGCGGCTCCGGACGGCACGAGCGCGCAATTATGATTCGAAAAAAGAATAATACAAGGCTTGATCGCCGAATCGGAATGTCCCACCTATTGTTCGTGGCCAGACAAAGGCTTAGCCTAGGGGCGAATGTCCGGGAGCTGCCACACGGGCTCAACAAAGCGAAAGGAGGTGATCCGATGTCTCATGGTTCAGCAATGGGGTCGGTCAAGTCCATTCGGGAAACGCGCCGCTGAGCGACGCCTGAGCGTCGCCTTCCGATAGGCTGAAAGGATACAGGCACCCGTACGGGTGTCCCCTTTCCCATATCGGCAAGAGAGCGCGAGCAACGTTTCCCTTGGGCGGCACTTCCGGCCGCTGACCATGCACATGACGGGCCGTCGGGTATCACGCCCGGCGGCCCCTCTCATGTCCGCAAAGGGGAGTGTCGCCATGCATCCACGCACGCTTCTGGCCATGGCGCTGCTTGCTGCGCTACCGGCCACGCCGACCCAGGCGGAAGGGTCGGCCGAACCGCAGAACATCGGCGTCGCCGCGCTGGCCGATGCGATGGCGGCGGGCAGGACCGGCAGTGAAAAGGCGGTCCGCGCAGCGCTTGCCCGCATCGCTGCCCTGGATCGGAAAGGCCCCCGGCTCAATGCCGTCATCGCCCTCAACCCCGATGCGCTGAAAGATGCCCGCGCCCTCGATGCGGAGCGGCGCGCGGGCCATGTGCGCGGGCCGCTGCACGGCGTTCCCATCCTGATCAAGGACAATATCGAGACGCTGGGCATGCCGACGACCGCCGGCTCGCTGGCGCTCGCCCGCAACGACAATGGCCGCGACGCGCCGGTCGTCGCTGCGCTGCGTGCGGCCGGTGCGGTGATCCTGGGTAAGACCAACCTGTCCGAATGGGCGAACATCCGTTCCAGCCGCTCGATGAGCGGGTGGAGCGCCATCGGTGGCCTCGTCCGCAATCCCTATGCGCTTGACCGCACCGCCTGCGGTTCGTCCAGCGGTTCCGGCGCGGCGGTGGCGGCGCGGCGGTGGCGGCGGGCTATGCGCCGGCTGCAATCGGGACAGAGACCGACGGCTCGGTGATCTGTCCCAGCGCGATGACCGGCCTCGTCGGCCTGAAACCGACCATCGGCCTCGTGCCCCGCACCCATATCGTGCCGATCAGCCATAGTCAGGATACCGCCGGGCCGATGGCACGCGGTGTGCGCGACGTCGCCATGCTGTTTTCCGCGATGATCGCGAGCGATCCTGAGGATCCGGCGACAAAGGATGCGCTCGTCCATCGTCACGATTATGCCGCGGCACTCGACACCGGTGCGCTCCGGGGCCTGCGGGTCGGCGTGGTTCGCATGGGCGGTCAGCCCGCGATGCTCGCCCGTTTCGAGGCCGCGCTCGCGGTGTTACGCGCGGCCGGGGCGGAACTGGTCGAGGTGGCCCAGCCCTCGACCGAGGGCATGGGCGCGGCGGAACTGCGGGTGCTGGAGATGGAGCTGAAATCCGGTCTTGCCGCCTATCTCGCGACCACCGCGCCGGACAGGGTGCCGACGCGCACGCTCGCCGATGTCATCGCCTTCAACAAGGCGCATGCGGCCAGTGAGATGGCGCTGTTCGGGCAGGATCTGTTCGAGGCGGCGGAGGCGACCGGCGGCGTCGATGATCCTGCTTATGCCGATGCGCGTGCAACCTCCCTGCGCCTTGCCGGACGATACGGCATTGATGCGATGCTGACGGGCAATGATGTGCGCCTGCTGGTGATGCCCAGCTACGGTCCGGCGTGGCTGTCCGACACCGTCTGGGGCGACCAGTATGAGGGGCCGAGCGCCACCGCCCGTGTCGCGATCGCCGGCTATCCCCATCTGACCGTTCCCATGGGGCTGGCCGATGGCCTGCCCGTAGGGCTCAGTTTCGTTTCCGGGGCGTTCCAGGAGCAATTGCTGCTCAATGCGGGCTATGCTTACGAGCAGGCGGCGAAGATCAGCGTGCGGCCTTCCTTTTCCCCAACAGTGGATGCGGGGCATCGCCTCGACGGGGCGAGATAGCGGCAAAGCGGCGCTCGACCCGGGACTGCCATATCATCAGCAGCGGCGTAACCAGCAATTCCATGCCGAGCGCGTAGAGCATGATGCGGGACGGCAGGCCGGACGCCACCATCGCCACCAGCCGCGCGAGCCCGCCGCATACCACCAGCAGGCCGAGCAGGCGGAAGGCCCCCCCTTTTTCCTCGATCATCGGTACGCAGGCGGCGAAGCCGATGCCGATGGCCAGCAGCAGGCCGGACAGATAGCGCAGGTGACTGTCGAGATCGACGGCGGCCGCGTCAGCGCCGAGCGTCAGCCTGGCCCCGATGAGCGCCGGACCCATCGCGACGCCCGCCGCGCCAGCGCACACCGGTACGATGCACGCCGCTCCGACGGCTATCTGGAGGAGGCGCTTCTCACTGGCTGGCCCCATCATCTTCGACCTTATGGAAAAGGACTTCGTTGCGAATGTGGATCGTGCGCGAAGCGAGGCGGATTTCAAGGATGAATGTCGCGAATGCGGCGACCTGAAGCAGCATCGCGACGATGAACAGCGCCGCGATGGCGCGACCCAGATTGGCGTGGAACAATTCCGCCGCAAACAGCAGGATGACGACGAGGCAGACGGCGCAGGCGCTGGCGACGCTCAGGAAGATGGCGTTGTTGACGACGCTCATCCGCCGGTCGAGCACGCGGATTTCCGCAACGAAGCGGTCATGTTCGCGCCCGCGCGTTTCCAGCACCCATTTTTCGACGTTGCGCGCACGGTCGATGACGCGGGCGAGACGGCCGGTGCAGACGTTCAGGAAGGCGCCGATGCCCGTCAGCAGGAAGACGGGCGCCAGCGCCAGCTGGATGGTCTGCGCGACCTGTGTGATCTGCGGCAGCGGGATCATGCGTTCATCCCGCCGCGGCCCGGCCTCCCGGCGTTATTCCCCCGCGTCATTGCCTTCAGGCCGCGCCCTTGGTGGAAGCGATGTTGACGCCCATCGACTGGAGATACTTCTTCACGTTGCGCGCCGCCTGTCGCAGGCGCTGTTCGTTCTCGACCAGCGCGATACGGACATAGCCCTCGCCATCCTCGCCATAGCCGACGCCGGGCGCCACCGCGACCTTGGCATGGGTCAGGAGCTGCTTCGAGAATTCCAGGCTCCCCATGTCCTTGAGCGCGGGCGGCAGCGGCGCCCAGGCGAACATCGATGCACGCGGCGCCGGAATGTCCCAGCCCGATCGGGCGAAGCTTTCGACCAGCACGTCACGGCGCTTGTGATAGAGTTCGCGGTTCTTCTCGACGATGTCCTGCGGGCCGTTCAGCGCCGCGCATGCCGCCGCCTGGATCGGCGTGAACGCGCCGTAATCGAGATAGGACTTCACCCGGCTCATCGCCGCGATCAGTTGCTTGTTGCCCACCGCGAAGCCGATGCGCCAGCCGGCCATCGAATAGGTCTTCGATAGTGAGGTGAATTCGATGGCGATGTCCTTCGCGCCGGGCACCTGCAGGATCGAGGGGGTCGGGTTGCCGTCATAATAGAGTTCGGAATAGGCAAGGTCGCTCAGCACCCAGACCTTGTTCTCCTTCGCCCAGGCCACCAGCCGCTCGTAGAAGGCGAGGTCGACCGTCTCCGCCGTCGGGTTCGACGGATAGTTGACGACCAGAATCGACGGGCGCGGCACGGTGAAGGCCATCGCCCGGTCGAGCGCGCGGAAATAATTCTCGTCCGGCGTCGTCGGCACCGACCGGATCGTCGCGCCCGCGATGATGAAGCCGAACATGTGGATCGGGTAGCTGGGGTTGGGGGCCAGCACGACGTCGCCCGGCGCGGTGATCGCGGTGGCGAGGCTGGCAAGCCCTTCCTTCGACCCCATGGTCACGACCACCTCGGTTTCGGGGTCGATGTCCACGCCGAAGCGGCGGCCGTAATAATTGGCCTGCGCCTTGCGAAGGCCCGGAATACCCTTTGACTGGGAATAGCCGTGGGCGTCCGGCTTGCGCGCGACCTCGACCAGCTTGTCAATCACATGGTCGGGCGGCGGCAGGTCGGGATTGCCCATGCCCAGGTCGATAATGTCCTCGCCCGCCGCGCGCGCCGCTGCCCGCATCGCGTTGACTTCGGCGATGACGTAAGGGGGCAAGCGCTTCATGCGGTAGAATTCTTCGGACATTTCTTCCTCTTTATCTCCATTGAACGGATCAAATGGCTGGGTTCGGCGCTTTTAAGGTGCCGAAATGGCGCTATATACCGGCTGGCCGCAGCATGCCAGCGGAAGCAGGTTCAAGGGGGGAGGTTTAATGGCTCAGGGTGATGCGGATACGGCCACTCTCCCGACACTGGAACAGATGCAGCAGTGGACCCAGGTCATCGGCCGGGCGCAGCAGATGATGCTGGAACGCGCCAGCGGCTTGATCGGGGAGATGCCGACCCATGGCCTGCCGTTTGCCGCCCCGGCTTTCGATCCGGAGGTCGTCTCGGACATTCAGGCCGATTTCGCGAAAGAGGGCATGGCGCTCTGGCAGAGGTTTCTCGACGGCGGCGGTTTCATGGGCGGCGTCCCATCCGCCACGACCGACGCGCCCGTGACGCCGATTGCGCCGCCCGCTGACCGGCGTTTCGTCGACCCGGCCTGGGCCGATCATCCCCTGTTCGACCTCATCCGGCAGAGTTATCTGCTGCTCTCAGACTATCTGTTGCGGCTGTCGGACGCGGTCGACGGCATCGATCCGCGGCAGAAGGCGCAGCTGCGCTTCGCCACGCGCGGCCTGATCGACGCGGCGTCGCCGTCCAACTTCCCCTTCACCAACCCGAAGGTGCTGGAGAAGACGCTGGAGACTGGCGGCGAAAACCTGCTTACCGGGCTCCAGCGGATGCTTGCCGACATCGAAAAGGGGCAGCTGACCCAGGTTGACGCCAGCCGGTTCGAGGTCGGCCGCAATCTTGCGGCAACGCCGGGCAAGGTCATTCACGAGACCCCGCTCTATCAACTGATCCAATATAGCCCGACGACGGAGAGTGTGTTCAAGACCCCACTCGTCATCTTCCCGCCATGGATCAACCGCTTCTATATCCTCGACCTCTCGCCGCAGAAGAGTCTCGTCAAATGGGCGGTGGATAACGGCGTCACTGTGTTCATGGTCTCCTGGAAATCTGCCGATGCGGACATGAAGGACGTGTCGTGGGACGATTACATCGTCCGCGGCCAGATCGACGCGATCGATACCGTGCGCGACCTGCTGGGGGTGGAGAACGTCCATACCGTCGGTTATTGCGTTGCGGGTACGACGCTCGCGGCGACGCTTGCGTTGCTGGCGGCGCGGGGCGAGGCGGACAAGGTGGCGAGCGCGACGTTCTTCGTTTCGCAGGTCGACTTTTCCGAAGCCGGCGATCTCTGCCTGTTCGTCGATGCTGAGATGTTGAAGGTCATCGATCAGCTGTCCGCGCCCGGCTATCTCGACGGCCGTTATATGGCGATGACGTTCAACCTGTTGCGCGGGCGCGACCTGATCTGGAACTATGTCGTCAACAATTACCTGCTGGGGAACGACTATCCGCCGTTCGACCTACTCTACTGGAACGGCGACACCACCAATCTGCCGGTCACATGGCATCGTGCCTATCTGACCGACCTCTATCGCGACAACCTGCTCGCGGTGCCGGGTGGCGTCAGCGTGGATGGCACGCCGATCGACCTGCATCTGGTCAGGACGCCGGCCTATATCCAGGCAGGGCGGGAGGACCATATCGCACCCGCCGCCAGCGTGTGGAAACTGACGCGGCATCTGTCCGGTCCGATGCGTTTCATCCTTGCGGGGTCGGGTCATATTGCCGGTGTCGTCAATCCTCCGGCGGCGAACAAATATCAGTACTGGACGAACGACACGCCCGTCGCATCGCTCGACGCCTTCATCTCCGGCGCGACCGAGACGAAGGGCAGCTGGTGGCCGGACTGGCTCGGCTGGCTTGAAACGCTGGCGCCCGAGACGGTGCCGGTGAAGGGCGCGCGGCGACCGGGGAAGGGCAGGCGGAAGGCGATCGAGGACGCGCCGGGCCGCTATGTGAAGAGCCGTTGATCGCGTTCACCATCGGACTCGCCCGAAAACCGGGCGAAATTCCATGCTGCACCGCACAATAACTATTGCAAAGCCGCAGCGACTCGCGTATTGTGCACTGCAACAAAGAGGTGAGGACGCGACCGTGGCCGACACATCTAAGCCGGGCAGACCCCGCAAGCCCACTACCCGGGCTGTAGTTAAACCGGTGGCCAAGGCGGCGGCCACGCGCAAGCCGCGCGTGAAGGCGATGCCTGCACCCATCGCGCCGGAGCCCGCCGTACTGACTGCGGCGCAGGCGCTCAACGCCGCGCAGGCGGCGACCGGCGAAGTTGTGAAGGTGCGCGCTAAGCCGGGTCGTAAGCCCAAGGCGGCCGTGTCGCCCGACGTTCCAAAGCCAAAGCCGGCGGCCGTTAAGCCCGCCGCCCCGAAATCCACTCCGGCACCTGTCTCTGAGGCGCCGAAGGTGGCGGTTCCGCCGGTCGCGAAGGCCGCGCCGGAGCCCAAGGACGCTGCACCGTCGGATATTCCCGCCGTGGCGGCCCTGCCCGTTGAGCAACCGCAGGTTGCTGAAGCGGCAGTTTTAACACCGCCAGTTGAGGAGCCGCCGGTCGAGCAGCCGGCAGCCATCGAACCCATGCCGGCGGCGGCCGCAGAAGCCGCACCGGCCCCCGCAGTGACAGAAGGAACAACAGGAATGACCGACGTTATCGAGACCACGAAGAAGATCACCGACGAAGCCAAAGCGAAGTTCGAATCCGCTTTCGCCGACTTCAATGCCAAGGCGAAGGCTGGCGTGGAAAAGTCGACCAAGGCTCTGGGCGAGCTGAGCGACATCACCAAGGGTAATGTCGAGGCGTTCGTCGAGTCCGGCAAGATCGCCGCCAAGGGTGTCGAGGCGATGAGCCAGGATGCAGCCGAATACAGCCGCAAGAACTTCGAGAAGGCGACGGCCACGATGAAGAGCTTCGCCGCGATCAAGTCGCCGACCGAATTCTTCCAGCTCCAGAGCGAACTGCTTTCGACCGCGTTCGACAGCTTCGCGAAGGAAACGGCGAAGAGCAGTGAAGCGATGATCAAGCTTGCTGGCGACGTTGCGCAGCCGATCAGCACCCGCGTTTCGCTGGTGACCGAGAAGGTGAAGGCGATGGCCGCCTGATCCTTTCGGCAGGATCGATTATTTCCGGGCGGTTCCCCAGCGGGGAGCCGCCCGTTTCTTTTTTTCGGACGGTCGCGGGGCATTTGTTGCTGGATGATCTCGAAATCCGGCAGAGAATGGGACGGGATCGACCCGTCGCCTCTTGCGCCGTCCCCCGCAATTGCCATATCGTGCGTGAACATGGACAGCACGATGACTGATTATCGCCTCTCCGTTACGATGGCGGAGCGGAAGGACGACGAGGACGGCGCGGGTCCCGGCGTGGGGATCGCGACCCGTACGCGCGCCCGCACCAAGAAGCCGTCGCTCTATAAGGTGCTGATGCTGAACGACGACTACACGCCGATGGAATTCGTCGTGCATGTCCTCCAGCGCTTCTTCCGCATGGACATGGAGGAGGCGACGCGCGTCATGCTGCACGTCCATCAGCGCGGCGTCGGAGTATGCGGCATTTTCAGCTACGAGGTCGCGGAGACCAAGGTGAACCAGGTGATGGACTTCGCGCGCCAGAACCAACACCCGCTCCAGTGCACCCTCGAAAAGGCCTGACACCGCCCTTCGGCACATAACGGCTTCGGTTTACTGACGGCCTGGGATTGGCGTCTTCAGCGTCAGGCTGCCGATCAGCGCGACAGTGGATTATCGCGCGTCTGGGTTCCGGTTTGCAGAGGTGCGCTTTCCGGCACCTGCCGCGCCAGTGGCAGACTCTTGTGCAGGAAATGACGTACTTCCAGCCGGCCTTCGTCAGTCAGGATCAGGAATTTGCGCCGATGGTCCATCGGATCGGCCTCCCGGCGTACCAGCCCCACGTCCTCCATCGCGGCTATCGCGCGCAGCGCCGTGGTCTGCGGTCCCAGCGACGCGATGCACGCATCGGTCACGGTGGTGCGCATGCCCCGCCGTTCGCTGATGTAGAGATCGATCAGAATGTTGAAATGCGAATCCTGCGTCAGATGCGGAAACTGGCTCTGCCTCAGCTGCGAATAGCCGATCAGCATCCGTGCCAGCGCAAGCTCCAGCTCGCCGCCGCTCAGTTCCGCACCCATCTCCTCCTCGGGACTGGGCCATCGGGACGTCGCACCCATATTACCCTCCTTTTTTCCTGTGCATCCAGAATCGCAAAAACAGCCTTTGCAATCGGTTAAATTCGGCCGCAATTGTGTCCGCTCCGGACTGTTGAGTGGCGTCTGCCCGGCTCCGTCCCGGTCTCACCGCGCTTTTCCGGGGGCCCCCCGACTACACAGGCTTTCGCCTGCCCGAATAAAGCTTTCTTTGTTCGGACGTTGCTTGCTGGTAGCTGGAGTGCCACTCGCCGGCGGCGCCATGCGCCCACCGGCGCCAGGAGTCCTGTTGAATGACCATGCCCGTTGATCTGCCCCTTACCCCCACGGCGCTGACGCACCTCCAGCGGCTGGAGAGCGAGGCGATCCATATCATGCGGGAGGTGGTGGCGGAGGCCGAGCGCCCCGTGATGCTTTATTCGGTGGGCAAGGATTCGGCCGTGATGCTGCATCTCGCCAAGAAAGCCTTCTATCCCTCGCCGCCGCCCTTTCCCCTGCTGCACGTCGACACCACCTGGAAATTCCGGGACATGTACGCACTGCGCGACAAGGCAGCAAAGCAGGCGGGCATGGAACTGCTCGTCTACCAGAATCCCGAGGCGAAGGAGAAGGGCATCAACCCCTTCGACCACGGCCCGCTGCACACCGATATGTGGAAGACCGAGGGGCTGAAGCAGGCGCTCGATCTCTATGGCTTCGATGCGGCCTTCGGCGGTGCGCGCCGCGATGAGGAGAAGAGCCGGGCGAAGGAACGCGTCTTCTCCTTCCGTTCCGCCAACCACCGCTGGGATCCCAAGAACCAGCGGCCCGAACTGTGGCATCTCTATAATGCCCGCAAGGCGAAGGGGGAGAGCATGCGCGTCTTCCCGATCTCCAACTGGACTGAGCTCGACATCTGGCAATATATCCATCTGGAGGGGATAGAGATCGTGCCGCTCTATTTCTCCGCGCCGCGTCCGACGGTGGAGCGTGACGGCTTGCTGCTGATGGTCGACGACGACCGTTTCCGCCTCAATCCCGGCGAGGAGCCGGTGACGCGCTCGATCCGCTTCCGCACGCTCGGCTGTTATCCGCTGACCGGCGCGGTGGAGAGCGAGGCGGCGACCCTCACGGACGTGATCCAGGAAATGCTGCTGACGACCACCTCCGAACGGCAGGGCCGCGCGATCGATCGCGACGCGGGCGATGCCAGCATGGAAAAGAAGAAGCAGGAGGGGTACTTCTGATGTCGGACGTGCTCGATGCCAACGAACCCATCTACAAGACCGACGCCCTGATCGCGCAGGACATCGACGCCTATCTGACCGCGCATCAGAACAAGACGATGCTGCGGTTCATCACTTGCGGGTCCGTGGACGACGGCAAGTCGACGCTGATCGGGCGGTTGCTCTACGACAGCAAGATGATCTTCGAGGATCAGCTCGCGGCACTGGAGGCGGACTCCAGGCGGGTGGGCACGCAGGGGCAGGAAATCGACTTCGCGCTCCTCGTCGATGGCCTCGCCGCCGAGCGTGAGCAGGGCATCACCATCGACGTCGCCTATCGCTTCTTCGCGACGGAAAAGCGCAAGTTCATTGTCGCCGATACCCCGGGGCACGAACAATATACCCGTAACATGGTGACGGGCGCGTCGACCGCGGACCTTGCCGTCATCCTGATCGACGCGCGCAAGGGCGTGCTGACGCAGACCCGCCGCCACAGCTATCTCGCCCACCTGATCGGTATCCGTCATATCGTGCTGGCGGTGAACAAGATGGATCTGGTCGGTTACGACCAGTCGGTGTTCGACGCGATCGTCGCCGATTATGCGGAGTTCGCGAAGAGCATCGGTATCGCCGCATTTACGCCGATGCCGATCTCCGGCTTCAAGGGCGACAACATCACCGCCCGTTCGGTCAATACGCCCTGGTATCAGGGGCCGACGCTGATGGAGCATCTGGAGACGGTGGAGGTCGACGCTACCGCTGCGCAGGCACGTCCGTTCCGCATGGGGGTGCAATGGGTGAACCGCCCCAATCTCGACTTCCGGGGCTTCTCCGGCCTGATCTCCAGCGGCGCGGTCCGGCCGGGTGACGCCGTCCGTGTGCTGCCTTCTGGCAAGACCAGCACGGTCACGCGGATCGTCACCATGGACGGCGACCTCGACCGCGCGGTCGCCGGGCAGTCGGTGACGCTTTGCTTCGCTGATGAGATCGACTGCTCGCGCGGCGACGTGATCGCGACCGCCGATAATCCGCCCGAGGTCGCCGACCAGTTCGAGGCGACCCTGGTCTGGATGGACGAGGCCGAGATGCTGCCCGGCCGCCCCTATTGGCTGAAGATCGGCACGCGTACCTTGTCGGCGACGATCACCGCGCCGAAATATGAGATCTGCGTCAATACGCTGGTCCAGCGTGCGGCCAAGACGCTCGATCTCAACGCCATCGGCGTGGTCAATATCGCCCTCGACCGGGCGGTGCCGTTCGAGGCGTATGAGGCCGACAGGGATCTGGGCGGCTTCATCTTGATCGACCGGATGACCAACCGCACCGTCGGTGCGGGCATGATCCGCTTCGCGCTACGCCGTGCGCAGAACATCCACTGGCAGGCGGTGGACATCACGCGGGACGCGCACGCCGCACAGAAGGGGCAGGCGTCCCGTCTCTTGTGGTTCACCGGCCTTTCCGGTTCGGGCAAGTCGACGATCGCGAACATCGTCGAGAAGAAGCTGCACGCACTGGGCCGTCACACTTTCCTGCTCGACGGCGACAATGTGCGCCATGGCCTGAACAAGGATCTGGGCTTCACTGACGCCGACCGGGTGGAGAACATCCGTCGCGTCGGCGAAGTGGCGAAGCTGATGACCGACGCGGGCCTGATCGTCATCACCGCATTCATTTCCCCCTTCCGTTCGGAGCGGGAGATGGTGCGGCAGATGCTGCCGGAGGGTGAGTTCCTCGAAATCTTCATCGATACCCCGCTGGAAGAAGCGGAACGGCGCGACGTGAAGGGCCTCTATCGGAAGGCGCGCAGTGGCGCGCTCAAGAACTTCACCGGCATCGACAGCCCCTATGAACCGCCGCAGAGCCCGGAAGTGCGTATCGACACCACTGCGCTATCCGCCGAGGAGGCGGCTGACCGGATTGTCGAGGCGGTGATCGGCGTATGGAGTCCGGACCTTTGACGGCTGAAACCGCGTCCGCTTCGTATAACGACGGCGAACTTGCCGCCCATCTGGCGGAGATTGCGGGCCGCATCCTGCTGGATGTGCGTGCCTCGGGCATCTTCGGCGCGAAGGCGCTGGGCAAGGCGGGTGACCAGACCGCCAATCAGTTCCTGGTCCATGCCCTGCGGGAGGCGCGACCGGACGATGGTCTGCTCTCGGAGGAGATGAAGTGCGACGGCAGCCGCCTCGGCAAGAGCCGGGTGTGGATCGTCGATCCGGTCGACGGCACTCGCGAATATGGCGAGGAGCGGACCGACTGGGCCGTGCATGTCGCGCTGGCGGTTGACGGGGTCGCGTGTATCGGCGCGGTGGCGCTGCCCGGCCTGGGTGTCGTGCTGCGCTCGGACCAGGCCGCCCCCGTTCCGCCGCCCGCCAGTCCTCCGCGCATGCTGGTCAGCCGTACCCGTCCGGCGGCGGAAGCGCTTGCGGTTGCGGAGGCGCTCGGTGCCGAACTGGTGCCGATGGGTTCGGCCGGGGCCAAGGCGATGGCGGTCGTGCGCGGGGAGGCCGACATCTACCTGCATACCGGCGGTCAGTATGAATGGGACAGTGCGGCGCCCGTGGCCGTTGCCGCGGCGCATGGCCTCCACTGTTCGCGCGTCGACAGCTCCCCGCTCGTCTACAACCGCGCGGACGTCTACATGCCCGACCTGCTGATCTGCGCCCCCGTCTATGCGCAGCGCGTGCTGGAACTGGTCGCGGCAGGTTAGGGGCATCCGGCCGTTGCGGAGCCGTCCCGTTCCGGGAACGTGTGCCGCGCGATACTTAGCCATTCTCTAACCGTTGACGACTATCATCGGCGCGATGGACATGGCGCCCGATCCAGCGCTGACCCCCGGTATCGGCCGGACGGTGCCCGCGTTGCAGGCGGCGCGCTGGGCCGATCTTGCGTCCGGCGCGGCCGAAGCCAACGCCTTCTACACCCCCGCCCTGCTGCTGCCCGCGCTCGCGCATCTGGACGAGCGGGAGGAGGTGCGCATGATCGAGGTCGAGGACGCGGACGGACGGTTGATCGGGCTGATGCCGATCGTGTCCGCACGGCGTCACGGGCGCCTGCCGATCGGCAATGTCGCCAACTGGACGCATCGCCACTGCTTCCTCGGCGCGCCGCTGGTCCGCCGTGGGCAAGAGCAGATGGCATGGGCCGGGTTCCTGGCGCGGCTCGACGCGATGCCGGGGGCCGCGCATTTCCTGCATCTCTCGGGCCTTGGCGCGGCCGGTGCCAACGCCGCGGCGCTGGAGGCCGTGTGCGTGGCACAGCGGCGCCCGTTCGTCGAAATCCAGCGTTACGACCGCGCGCTGCTGGCCAGCGACCTCACTGCCGACGCCTATTGGGAAACCAATGTCCGCGCGAAGAAGCGCAAGGAACTGCGGCGGTTGCAGAAGCGCCTCGGCGAAATGGGCACGGTCACGCACCGGACGCTCACCGAGGGCGCGGAACTGCCCGGCTGGTGCGCGGATTTCCTGACACTGGAGGCGTCGGGATGGAAGGGGGCGGAGGGCACTGCGCTCGGGCAGCGGGCGAGCGATGTCGCCTTCCTGCATGAGAGCTGCGCACGCGCGTTCGCGAACGGCGCATTGCACATGCTGCGCATCGACCTCGACGGGCGGGCGATCGCGATGCTGGTCAATTTCCGTCACATGGACGGGGCCTTCTCCTTCAAGATCGCGATCGACGAGGCGCTGGGCCGCTTTTCGCCCGGCGTGCTGGTGGAGATCGACAATCTGCGTGCGGTGCAGGGCGACCCTGACCTGGGCTGGATGGACAGCTGTGCCGCGCCCGGGCACCCGATGATCGACAGCCTGTGGGTCGAGCGCCGCAGCATTGCCCAATACCGCGTGGCGCTTCGCGGCTCCGCGCGCCTTCGCCGGCAGGCCGCCTTTGCCGCCGCCGGGGCCGCAGAGCGCCTGACCGCCCTTGCCCGAGGGCGAGGGATCAAGCCGATGAAAGACCGAGCATGACCGTTCAGAATCACCATATCGTCGGCCGGGGCACCTGGTCCGCTTTCTCCAGCGCGGCGCGCGATGCGTTTGCCGCGGCCTATCCCGATGCCCCAGCGATGCTGACCCATGAGCTGGCCGGACATCCTCTGCTGTCGCGCGAGGCGCTGGCCGTGCTGGCCGAGCGCATGCCGGTCGACAGGATCGAGTATAATCTGGGCAGCCTGCCATTGGGCGTCCGGCCGGAGGACACGCCGGACAACGGTCTGACGGTCGGCGAGACGATCCGCACGATCGACCGCAACGGCAGCTGGGTGGTGCTGAAGAATGTCGAGCGCGACCCGGAATATGCCGCCCTGCTGGACAATGCGCTTGCGGAACTGGAGCCGTTCGTCCTGCCCGCCACCGGGCCTATGCTCCACCGGGAGGCGTTCATCTTCCTCTCTTCTCCCGGCAGCGTGACGCCGTTCCACATGGACCCTGAGCACAATATCCTCCTCCAGATCGACGGTGAGAAGGCGATGACCGTGTTCCCGGCGGGCGACGAGGCGCTGGTGCCCGGCGAACTGTCGGAGCGGTTCCACGCCGGCGGCCACCGCAATCTGCCCTGGGAGGAGGCACACCGGGGGAAGGGCACGGAATATTCGCTGGTGCCGGGCGACGCCATTCTTGTGCCGGTGAAGGCGCCGCATTTCGTGCGGAACGGGCCGGAGGTATCAGTCAGCTTCTCCATCACCTGGCGTTCGGATCGCAGCGTGGCCGAGGGCGAACTTCACAGCCTGAACGCGGGCCTGCGCCGGATGCGCCTGCCGCGCGGCACGGTCGGCACCCGTCCGGAGCGCAAGGTGCTGCGGCGCCTCGCCTATCGCGTCATGCGGCGGTTGCGTCGGGCGTGATCCCTGCTGCCTGACACTCAGCCCGCCGGACGGCGAAGCACGCGTCTCAGCAATGCTTCGGCTTCGAGGCGGGGTGAGAAACGCTCAAGTGTCCACCATTCGAGGGTTTCCGCGCCGGTCGACAGGCTCTGCTTGTAGCGGTCCTTGCCCGCCAGCAGCGAGTAGAGGTCAAGGCCGCGTGCGGCATAGTGCCCCACGGCGGCGGCGTGGCAGACGAGGCCCGGCTTCGCCTTCGCCGCGCGCGGAGCGATGAAGGCCGATTGGTAGTTCATCGCACGATTGCCGCTGATCAGGTTCAGCAGATAGCCGATCCGCCCGTCATCCGCGTCGAAGCGGAGCAGTTCCACCTCCCCGCTCGCGATCCCCGCGCGCACCAGCGCGGCGGCGAAGGCGCGAAACAGCGGTTCGTCCCACGCATTGTCCGCATGGCGTCCGGCATTCAGCGTGGCCATGTCCGCCAGCCAGGGGGCGATGTCGTCCGCGCCGGCTGTGCTGACCGCTGGCGCGCCGCCCTCTTCCTTCTCCGCGCGGCGGATCTGGTTGCGGCTGTTGGCGCTCAGCAGCGAGAGGTAGTCGCCGGCCGCCGCGCGCACCGCCGTCAGATCGACATGATGGGCGGGCGAGGCGTCGATACGGATATGACGGCGAAAGCGTCCGGATTGTCCGGCGGCCCGCAGCAGCGGCGCGTCGGGCGCTACGCCGGATAGGCGAAGCGCGCGCCAGTCGGTACGATCGAGCAGCGCGGCTAGGACGATCCTGGCGATATCCGGCGACGCGTCGGTGACTGTCAGCAGGCCGTTATGCTCGATGAACGGCCGGTCCTGTGCAGGCACACCTGACTGGTTGAGCCACAGCGTCTGCACGTGCCCCAGCAGGCGACGGTCCGTCGCGCGGCCCACCAGCGCCAGCGCCACGTCCCGGTCTCCATCCTGTACGGTCAGCAGTTCGGGTTGTGCGCCGGTCGCGGCGAGCCAGCTTTCCATCCACGTCCAGCCGAGAAAGACGTTGGGCGCGGCGCGCGCCTCCAGCGCCCGCCAGCGCGGGCCGAGCACCTGAAGCGGCGGCAACGGCGCAAAGCCGGCGATAAGCGTCATCGGGCGCGTGGTCAGCCGCCGGCGAACAGGAAATAGTCATGTGCGGCGCGCGCCGCCTCCGCCATGACGCGGTCGCGCGCATCCTTCCCCTTCGTGTCCTTCATGACGAACACGGCGATTGCGAAAGAAGTGCCGTCGGGCAGGGAGATAATGCCGACATCGTTGCCCAGGCCATTCAGCGATCCCGTCTTGTGCGCGATCGGCGTGCCGGGCGGCAGCATCGCCTTCAACCGGTGTTCGCCGGTGTGGCAGCGGGCCATGATTTCCAGCATCACCTGCGTCGTACCGGGCTTCAGCGCCTTGCCCTGCGCGATCTTCGCGAGCAGGTCGATCATCGCTTCCGGCGTGGACGTGTCGCGCGGATCCTCTGCAAAGGCGATGTTGGGGAGGTCGCGGTAGTCGCGCTCGCGCAGCGCCGGGTCGGCCTCCAGCGCGGCATCGACATTGGCGGAAAAGCTGCCCGATCCCGGCGCGACGCCCATCGCGCGGTAGAGAAGCTGGGCGGTATTGTCGTCCACGCGCTGGTCGCGCACGCCGACCGATCGCAGCCAGGCGGTGATCGCCGCCGGGCCGCCCGCCTGGTTCACCAGCACGTCGGTCGCGCTGTTGTCGCTGCGGGTGAGCATCAGGTCCATCAGGTTATAGACCGACATGGCAAGGCCAGGATGCGGCATGGTGTCCGCGATGCCGCCTGAAACGAGCATGCGGTGGTCGACCGGCAGCATGGTGTCGAGTGTCAGGGCCCCCCGGTCCACCTGCGACAATATCGTACCGGCGACCGCGACCTTGTAAGTGCTGGCCATCGGGAACAGCGTGTTGCCGTTGAGGACGAGCATCGGGGCATCGCGACCGCCATCCCCGTTCAGCCGGCGCACGGCGATGCCGACGGTGCCGTCCGTCATCGCCGCGAAGCGGGCGAACTCGGCCTCCAGCCGCGCCTGGGGCGTTGCTACCGGAGCCCCGTCGGACGGGCCGAGGGCGAAGGCCGTGGGCAGCGGCGACACCGCCAGCACGGCGGCGAGGGCAAGGGATTTGGAAAGGCGAGCGATCACCGGATCACCCTCGACCAACTCGCGCGGCCGGGCAAGCCCTTTCCCCTGCCTTTCCTCGCGTTGTTCCGGGTAGGGAAGCGTTGACTGCGCGCCGCCGATCGGGGACTAAGGGCGCGATGAGCGACGCCGTCAAACTGCACGAAAGCTGGAAGGCGCCGCTGGCCGACGAGTTCGCGACCGAGCGGATGCAGGCGTTGAAACGCTTCCTGCTGGACCGCAAGGCGGCGGGTGCGCGGATTTTCCCGAAGGGCAGCGAATATTTCCGGGCGCTCGACCTGACCCCGCTCGACGCGGTGCGTGTCGTCATACTCGGGCAGGATCCCTATCATGGCGAGGGGCAGGCGCACGGCCTGTGCTTTTCCGTCAAGCCGGGCGTCCGCACGCCGCCCTCCCTCGTCAACATCTACAAGGAGATCGAGGCGGACCTTGGCATCCGGATGCCCCGCCACGGCTTTCTGGAACATTGGGCGCAGCAGGGTGTGCTGCTGCTCAACAGCGTGCTGACGGTGGAGATGGGGCAGGCCGCCTCGCATCAGGGCAAGGGTTGGGAACCGTTCACCGATGCGGTGATCCGCGCCGTCAACGCCCGGGCGGAACCGGTCGTCTTCATGCTGTGGGGCGCCTATGCCCAGCGCAAGGCGGGTTTCGTCGACACGTCCCGCCATCTGGTGCTGAAGGCGCCGCATCCCTCGCCGCTGTCCGCGCACAACGGCTTCTTCGGGTGCAAGCACTTCTCGAAGGCCAATGATTTCTTGCGCGCCCATGGCCAGCCGCCGATCGACTGGGCATTACCCGAAACGGCTGTGGCCGCCTGATGGCAGGCCCCTTCATTCAGCGAACAAAGGATATTCCATGTCTTCCGGCTTGATGGCGCTGCTCGACGACGTCGCCACCATCGCAAAGCTCGCTGCCTCGTCGCTTGACGACGTTGCCGGGGCGACGGGGAAGGCGAGCGCGAAGGCGGCGGGTGTGGTCATCGACGATGCGGCGGTGACGCCGCGCTACGTCACCGGCCTGACCCCCGCGCGCGAACTGCCGGTGATCTGGAAGATCGCGGTCGGATCGATCCGCAACAAGCTGCTGTTCATCCTGCCGGCCGCGATGCTGCTCAGCGCGTTCGCGCCCTGGGCGCTGACCCCGATATTGATGATCGGCGGCGCCTATCTGTGTTTCGAGGGCGCGGAAAAGCTGCTGGAGAAATTCCTGCCGCATCATCATGCGGAGGAAGCGGAGGCGGGATACGAGACCGCCGAGGCGCTGGAGCAGGCGAGTGTGTCCGGCGCGGTCCGGACCGACTTCATCCTCTCGGCGGAAATCATGGCGATCGCGCTCGGCACGCTGGCCGACAAGCCACTCGTCGAGCAGGCCGTCGCCTTGATTGCCGTCGCCATCGTCATCACCATCGGTGTCTACGGTGTCGTCGGTCTGATCGTGAAGCTGGACGACATAGGCCTGCACCTCGCGAGCGAGGGCGGCAGCGGCCGCCGCGCGCTGGGCCGCGGCCTCGTGAAGGCGATGCCGATCATCCTGGGCGTACTGGGGCCGCTCGGCACCGTGGCGATGCTGTGGGTCGGCGGCGGCATCATTGTCCATGGCCTTGAACATTTCCATCTGGAGGCGATCCCGCACATCGTCCACGCGGCCGCCGCCGGTGCCGCTGCGGCGATCCCGTTTGCGCACGCCGTTGTCGAATGGCTGGTGACGGCGGCTTTGTCCGCCGTGGTGGGACTGGCGGTGGGCGCGGTCATCACCGCACTGGTTTTTGCCGTAAAGCGGGCGAAGGGCGGCGGGCACACTAGCTAGGGTGTCTCGAACAGGCTGCTGCGGGGGTGGCCGATATAATCTGGAAGCGCACGGTCGGCCTTTCCCGTCACCCCAGCGAACTCAGGGGCAGCTTCGTAGACTGCGCGCAAGCCGGTCTGAGATGCCAGCCTGCGCTGGCGTGACGAGAATGAGGGCCTGGGCTGCCCGGCCATCCTCCGCTTCCTTGTCGTTCCGGCCTGATCCGATGCCAGGCCGCATCTCATCCCATCATTACGCAATTGCGGCAGGAACACGACGGCCACGCCCCGGTTCACGGCCTGCTTGCCCCTACGGTTGCCACATTCTTGCCTGAATTGTTGCAAGACAGCAACAACATGCAATCAAAGAGTCGTAAATAGACACAAAGCGTATTGTGCGGTGCGGTGTGGGACGCCATGTGGGGCCTGTCACGGTGACAGTGTCCCGCCGCTCCGGCGGTCGAGAGGCGCTGGATCGTTACGCAGGCGGGACGCGCACGGAACCACAAAGGGGAATATCATGCGTAAGTCCATTCTCGGCCTTTCGGCCGTCCTTTTCGCCGCGCTCTCGGCACCCGCAATGGCCCAGGACGAGCCCGCACCGGCCGTCACCGTCAGCGGCAACGCGGCTGTCGTCACCGACTACCGCTTCCGCGGCATCTCTCAGACCGACAAGCGCTTCGCGCTGCAGGGCGGCATCACCGTCACCCATGAGTCGGGCTTTTATGTCTCGACCTGGGGTTCCTCGATCGACGACTATGTCGCGGCGGGCAGCGATCAGGAACTCGACCTGATCGGCGGCTATTCGAAGACCTTCGGCGGTGCGACCGTCGATGTCGGCGTCCTCTATTACTACTATCCCGGTTCGGGCGGCGCCAACACCGACTTCATCGAGCCCTATGCCTCGATCAAGGGCACGTTCGGCCCGGCGACCGCCAAGCTGACCGCCAACTACGCACCGAAGGCGAAGGCGCTATCCGTCGGCAACGGCAAGGAGGACAATCTGTACCTCGCCGCAGACGTTGCCGCGACCATCCCCGACACCGCATTCGGTATCTCGGCGCACCTCGCGCACAGCTTCGGCCCGAGCTATCTGACGATCGGCAAGGAATATACCGACTGGAACATCGGTGCGACCTACACTTGGAACCACCTGACCTTCGGCGTTTCCTATGTCGATACCGACAAGGATCTGTACGCGCCGTCGGGCCGCAACATTTCCAAGGCGGGCGTCGTCGGTTCGATCACCGCCGCCTTCTGATCCACGCTTTCATGGCGGGAAAAGGGCCGCGATCCGCGCAGGGTCGCGGCCCTTTTCCTTTTGCGTGAGCGGCGATTGCGGCACGTCTGCCGATATCGCCCGCCTGGCGCTAACCGGGCACTAACCATTTGATCTTACAAACATCCCCGTGTTCGCCTCGCTCTCATCCCGTGTAGCCGGTATCGGCTTGGTCGTCATCGTCGCGCTTGCCTCGCTTGCAGGACTGCTGGCCGACGCCGCGCACCGAACCAGCGACAATTTCGACTGGGTGATTCATTCGGCCGAGGTCATCGAGACGACCGAAAGGGCATTGAGCGCGCTGCGCGAGGCCGAGTCCGGTCAGCGTGGATTCGTCCTGACGCACAACGCGGACTATGCCCGTTCGCTGGCCGACAGTATCGGCCGATCGAACCGGGACATTGCGCGGGTCGTGACCCTTACCCGTGACAACCCGTTGCAGCATGCGCGCGCGCGGGACATCGCGCGCCTGATGGCCGACCGGTCCGCGATGCTCCGCCGCCCGCTGGATCTGGGCCGTGCCGGTGACTTCGCCGACGCCACCGTGTTGATCGCGGGCGGGCGGGGACGCGAGTTGATGGATGCCGTGGCTGTGCGTGCGCAAAGCTTCCTCGAGGAGGAACGGCAACTGCAGGCGACGCGGAACGAGGCGGCGAAGCAGCGATTGATGCGGGGTAAATGGCTCGCCCTGATCGGCGCGTCGTTCGTCGCGGCTCTGGTGGTCCTCGGATTCGCCTTGCTGATACGCGGCATCCGGCGGCCCGTCGACACCATCATACGGGCGATGACCGACCTTGGCCGCGGCGAGAAGACGCGAATCGACGCCCGGATGGGATCGCGCGAGTTCTCTCAGCTGGCGCGAGGCTACAATATAATGGCCGACCGGCTGGAACTGGCGGTGGTGGAGCAGGTGGACAGCCAGCAGCAACTAAAGGTCGCGAACGCCGAATTGCATCGCAATGGTGAGACGCTGCGCGAGCGCGGCGACGTGATTGAGTTGCTGGGCGGCATGGCGCACCGCATGCAGGCCGCGCGTACCGACGATGAACTGGCGCAGATCATCCATGTGTTCGTCCCGCGCGTTCTGCCGGGAATCGCTGGCGCGCTGTACGCCCATAATAATTCGCGCAACCTGCTGGTGCCGATCGCCGGCTGGGGCGGCGTCGCCATCGATCAGGATGGCTTCGCGCCCGACCAGTGCTGGGCGCTCCGCCGCGGGCAAAGTCATTACGTCACCGAGCCCGGAGGTGACATCGTCTGCGGCCATGCGCATGCGGACGAAGTCTATCATTGCGAGCCGCTGCTGGCCGGTGGCGAAGTCATCGGCGTCCTCTACCTGCGCGGCCGGATCGACGCCGAAGGACGCTTCCGCCTGACCGTGCTGAGCGAAAATATCGCGTCCGCCCTCGTCAACCATCGCCTCCAGCGCAGCCTGCGCGAACAGACGATCCGCGATCCGCTGACGGGTCTGTTCAATCGCCGCTACATGGAGGAGACGCTGACGCTGGAGATCGCGCGCGCCTCCCGGTCCGGCGCGCCGCTCAGCCTTGTCATGTGCGACGTGGACCATTTCAAGCGCTTCAACGACGAATTCGGCCATGACGCAGGCGATGCCGTTCTCCAGGCGGTCGCGGCCGAGATGCGCAGCCGTTTCCGTGACGGCGACGTGATCTGCCGCTTCGGCGGCGAGGAGTTCACGATCATCGCGCCCGGCACGTCGGCCGAGGCATTGATGAGCCGGGTGGAAATGGTCCGGCAGGCGATCAGCGAACTGAACGTCACCCAGAAAGGGCGGACGCTGGGCTCCACCAGCATGTCGTTCGGCATCGCGACATGGTCGAAATCCATGGCAAAGGACGGATCGACATTGATCCAGGCGGCGGATGCGGCGCTCTATCAGGCCAAGCGCGACGGCCGCAACCGGGCGCTGATCAGCCAGCTGGCGGCGTAAAAGCGGCCACGAGGTCACACGCCGCAGGTTTCCTCCATCCCCAGTCGTCGCTATATCCGGTCGCATGGGCTGGCCGATGCTGATCATCCTGTTTTGCGCCACGATCGCGGCGATGGAGGGCTTCGCCTATGCGATGCACCGCTGGGTGATGCATGGCCCGGGCTGGGTGCTGCATGCGAGCCATCACCGGCCGCGCACCGGCCTGTGGGAGGCCAACGACCTCTATTTCGTAATCTTCGCCATGCCCTCCATCCTGCTGCTGCTGGGCGGAGTGCAATGGGGCTGGGGCGACTGGGCGACCGCCATGGGTGCGGGCGTAGCGGGCTATGGCGCGATCTATCTTGGTTTCCACGACATCATCGTCCACCGCCGGATGCCGCATCACTATGTCGCCCGTTCCCGCTATATGAAGCGGATCGTGCAGGCCCACCGCCTCCACCATGCGGTGGAGACGAAGGCGGGCACGGTCAGCTTCGGCTTCCTGATCGCCCGGCGTCCCGACGTGCTGAAGGCGGAACTCGCGCGCCGCGGCAAGGCGGGGGTGCGGGCGCCGGCGCGCGTTTCGGTTCCGGCTGAATAATGGCGGCATCGCTGACGGCGATGGTCCTGCCATCCCTCTTGGCGTTGCCCCGCTCTTCCCGTAATGCAGCAACAAATCACCGGGGATAAGCCTTGATCCTGTCACTGGCCGCCAGCGCCGCATCGCACATCCGTTTCGAGGATCTGGGGCTCGACCCCGTCGCCCTCGACCTCGGTTTCTTCACGCTGAAATGGTACAGCCTCGCCTATCTGGCGGGTATCCTGATCGGTTACTGGTACCTGTTGAAACTGGTGCGCCAGCCCGGATCGCCGATGGCCCGGCGCCATGCCGATGACATGATCTTCTATGCCACGCTCGGCATTATCATCGGCGGCCGCCTTGCCTATGTGCTCTTCTATCAGCCCGAAATCCTGCGCCACCCGCTCGATATCTTCAAGCTGTGGAATGGCGGCATGTCCTTCCATGGCGGGGCGATCGGCGTGTCGCTCGGCATCCTGTACCTGTCGTGGAAGGAAAAGCTGAACTGGCTGCGCATCCACGATTATGTCGCCTGCTGCGTTCCCTTCGGCCTGTTCTTCGGCCGCCTCGCCAACTTCGTGAACGGGGAACTGTGGGGCAAGGAGACGGACGTGCCCTGGGCGATCATCTTCCCGTCGGGCGGCCCGTTCGCGCGGCACCCTAGCCAGCTCTACGAGGCCGTCTTCGAGGGCGTCGTGCTGTTTTGTATCCTTGCCTTCGCCTTCTGGCGGACGAAGGCGCGCTACCAGCCCGGCAAGCTGGTCGGCCTCTTCCTGCTCGGGTACGGTGTCGCACGCTTCGGCGTCGAATTTTTCCGGGAGGCGGACGCGCAACTGATGGAGTTCGCGCAGCGCACCGGCCTGCACATGGGCCAGTGGCTGACGCTGCCGATGATCCTGGGCGGTCTGTACCTGATCTTCACAGCCAAGGGCCGCCGTGTCCGGGTGGAGCCGACCGCCGGCACCGCGAGTGTCGGCTGACCCCCTGACCGTCGGCCAGCGGCTGGCGCGGCAGGTCGAGGCGGGCGGCCCGATCTCCATCGCGCATTTCATGGCGGAGGCGAACGCGGATTATTATGCCGGGCGCGATCCGCTGGGCGCAGACGGCGATTTCACTACCGCGCCGGAAATCAGCCAGATGTTCGGCGAACTGATCGGCCTGTGCCTTGCCGACGTATGGATGCGCTCGGCGCGGCGGGCGGGGCCGCTCTATCTGGAATTCGGCCCTGGCCGGGGCACGCTCGCGGCCGATGCTCTGCGGGCGATGGAGGCGGCGGCGCTGGCGCCGCAGGTGCATTTCGTTGAGACGAGTCCGGCGCTGCGCGACCGGCAGAAGGCGGCCGTACCGCACGCGACCCATCACGACGATCTCGACAGCGTGCCCGACGGCGGTCCGATCCTGGCCGTAGCCAACGAATTCTTCGACGCGCTGCCCGTGCGGCAGATCGTACGGGCGGAGGGCGGCTGGCGCGAACGGGTGGTGGTGCCGGTGGAGGAGGCGTCGGGCGCAACGGGCGGCCCGCGCTTTGCGCCGATGCCGGGCTATCGCAACATGGACGCGGCCGTGCCCGCCGCGTTGCGGGACGCGCCGCCGGGCGCGATCATCGAAACCTCCCCTGCCAGCGCCACCGTCGCGCTGGCGCTGGCGACCCGTATCCGCAGGCAGGGCGGTATCGCGATCATCGTTGACTATGGCTATGAGGGGCCGGCGGTGGGTGACACGCTGCAGGCGGTGCGGCGGCACCGGATGACCGACCCGTTCAGCGACGTCGGCGACAGCGACCTCACGACCCATGTCGACTTCACCACGATCGGCAACATGGCGCGGCAGGCCGGACTGAAAGTGCTGGGCCCGGTCGGGCAGGGCGCATTCCTGGATGCGCTGGGTATCGCCGCGCGGGCACAGTCGCTGGCCCGCGCCGCACCAGCACGGGCGGAGGAAATCGAAACCGCCCGCGCGCGCCTGACCGAAGCGGAGCAGATGGGCACGCTGTTCAAGGCGATGGCGTTCGTCCATCCCGAATGGGCAGACCCGGAAGGCTTCGCTGTCGGCCGCTGACGTTCGTCATGTGGACGGTTGCATGAAGGAAGCCTCATATTTCTGCGATCGGTCCTTAGTGCCCGTTTGAAGGCACTGGAGCGGTTCCCGATCTGATTGAATCAGATCGACCGCTCCATCTCATGGTTTGGCCGCGTTTCCCGAGCCAGCAGGTGATTCCACCTGCTTGAAAAGGCTCTAGCGGCGGCGTGTCTTTACGGCCGCTGCCCTAACCTGTGCCAATGCCCGAGAAATATGGGCGAAGCGGGAGGCGATTCCGTAATCTTGTCCGCAATGTGCGGACAAATTCGGCGAGGGGAGGATAGACGGATAAGAAATATTAGATATATTTTTTGGCTGTCAGGAAAATTTACAAAAATCCACGGATCACGAAAATTTCTAATAAATAAATTTGATAGGGTTTGTAAGATGGCATTAAGTAAATCTATTGTTTCTTGTGCAGCGATCGCTCTCTCTTTTTGTACAGCGACTGCGTACGCCGCAGAGGAGCCCGACCCGTATCTGGGTGCGAACGATATGAAACAGACCCCTTATTCCTATTTGGGTGAGGGATTAACCACAACGCCTCATATTCGTTTACGCCCGAGCGGCCATGCAGTCACCACCGCTCTTGCTGGCAAGGAATATCTGTTTGTCAACGGCGAGGCATCCGAAGGTGCTGATAAGGTCGGTGCAAACTACGTAAAATTCGTTGATGATAAGAAAATAGAATTTCACTCATATTGCTGCCCGAAGCCGACGGATCCTGAAGTAACCAGCGCAAATTATATCGCGTTTGAGCTGTCTCCCAAGGTTTATTTCGTTACCTTCATGGAACAGAGGTCGAAGTGGCGTGAGCAGCAGCTTGTTGCGTTCATCATGGACCTCAACAAAATGCGCTTCACGGATAGTTTTGCCGAAGACGATTTTGGTAACGGAGAGCTTTACTGGATGCTGGTCCAGGGTGCTCTCGTTGACGTTACGCCACGCCGATAACGGCGTCGGCGGACTTTGCTTCAAATCAGGGGGATCAGGTGATGCGAACGTTGGTCGTGTCTCGGCCGGGTGCGGCTGGGCGTTTATTGCAGATGACGTCGGCTGTTGCGTTTGTCGCGGCGCTGCCCGCTACTCCAGGCCTGGCGCAGGACACGGCTAAGGTCGCGGATGAAGGGCTGAATGAAATTGTTGTCTCCGCGACCCGCCGTGATGAGACCGCCAATAATGTCGGCATCAGTCTTTCTGCCATTTCGGGTGCCACGCTCGAAAGGCAGAAGATTGACGGGCAGCGCGAACTTCTCATGAGCGTGCCAGGCATTGCTTTTGCCGAGAAGGGGACGGGCCAGTCAGCGATCAGTCTGCGCGGCGTAGCATCTGATCCGGGGTCGAGCTTTGGATCAAACGCCATCAACGGCAATGCTACGGTGGGCATTTATCTCGACGAAACCTCGATCGCGTTGAGCGGCTTCAATCCGGAGCCTCGTCTGTTCGACATGAACAGGGTTGAGGTGTTGCGCGGGCCACAAGGTACATTGTTCGGTGCGGGGTCGCTCTCTGGTACGATCCGCTATATTAGTAATGCGCCCGTTCTGAATAACTTCGAGGCACGGGTGAGCGGTGATGTCTCGACCGTCGCGCACGGCGCGGAGGGGTATGAACTGAACGCCATGGTCAACATCCCGTTGACGCAGGATCTTGCGCTCAGGGTGACGGGATATGGCCGTGATATCGGCGGCTTTGTCGACAATGTCGCTAACCGTGACGATGTGCGCTCCGTCAATTACGGCGGGACTGTCAGGATTTCCGTGTGCGGCCGGGCGGTTGATCATCAGGCCGCCATGGCTCTGATGAAACGTTCGCCGAAGATCACGGCAAATTGCGCCTT
>QFQF01000008.1 GCA_003248935.1 Sphingobium sp. | reverse complement strand
GGAGGTTCTCGACCTCCTGCCCGGCGGTCAGGGTGAAGCTGCTGTCGGTCAGTACCGTATCGGTGCCGCCGCCGACCGCCTCGATCACCGTGTCGGCGCCGTCGACGATGAACAGGTCATTGCCCGATCCGCCCTTCAGCGTGTCCGCGCCGCCGCCGCCGATCAGCGTGTCGTTGCCTGCGCCACCATCGAGGATGTTGTTTCCTGCATTGCCGGTGATGACGTTGGCAAATTCGTTGCCGGTCAGCACGATTGCCGCCGTGCCGCTCTGCGTGCGCGCTTGGATGTACTCGACTTCGGCGCCAGCGGTCAGGGTGAAATTGACATCGGACAGGACAAGGTCCGTGCCACCGCCCACTGCCTCCACGATGCTGTCGCCACTGTCGACATAATAGGTATCGTTGCCCGACCCGCCCTTCAGCACGTCATTGCCGAGGCCGCCGTCGAGGATGTCGTTGCCCGCGCCGCCATCGAGGACGTTGTTGCCTGCGTTGCCGACGATGCGGTTGTTGAACTCATTGCCGGTCAGGTTGATCGCGGCGGTGCTGGTCGCGGTCCGCGCCTGAAGCGTTTCGATCTCCTGCCCGGCCGTCAGCGTATAGCTGACGTCGGACAGCACGGTGTCATTGCCGCCATTGGCATATTCGACGATCCGGTCCCGTATCGAATCGACGACATAGGTGTCGTTGCCGTTGCCGCCGATCAGCGTGTCATCGCCCGCGCCGCCGTTCAGGATGTCGTTGCCCGCGCCGCCGTCGAGGATGTTGTTGCCCGCGTTGCCGAGAATGTAGTTGTTGAACTCATTGCCGGTCAGGTTGATCGGGTCAGTATAGCTGGTGTGGTAGGCCTGAAGATTCTCGATCTCCTGCCCGGCTGCGAGGGTGTAGCTCACATTCGTGAGGACGGTGTCGTTGCCGCCGCCCGCCGCCTCGATCACCCGGTCGCCCTCGCTGTCGACGATGTAGCCGTCATTGCCGTCGCCGCCGACGAGCAGGTCGTCTCCGGCGCCGCCGTTCAGCGTATCGTTGCCGCCGCCGCCATAGAGCGTGTTGTTCCCGGCATTGCCGATAATGACATTGGCGAATTCGTTTCCGGTCAGGGTGATCGCGGTGGTGGCGGACGTGGTCCGCGCCATCAGCGTCTCGATTTCCTGCCCCGCACCCAAAGTGAAGCTGATATCGGTCAGCACGGCGTCGGTGCCCTCGCCGGCAGCTTCGATCACCGTGTCGCCTTCATCGACGATGTAGACGTCGTTGCCCGTGCCGCCCTTCAGCGTGTCGTTACCGCCGCCGCCGATCAGCGTATCGTTGCCGCCGCCACCGATCAGGACGTTGTTGCCGATGTTGCCGACGATCACGTTGGCGAACTCGTTGCCGGTCAGGGTGATCGCGGTGGCTGCACCCGGCGTGCGCGCTATCAGCGTCTCGATTTCCTGCCCTGCGGTCAGCGTATAGCTGATGTCGGTCCGAACGGTGTCGTTGCCGCCGCCGATCCCCTCGCGCACCACATCGCCAGCATTGTCGACGACGAAGATATCATCGCCGTCGCCACCGATCATCGTGTCGGCGCCCTTGCCGCCGTCGAGGACGTCGTTGCCCGCGCCACCGTCCAGTATGTTGGCTGCCGTGTTGCCGCTGATATGATTGTCGAGTGCGTTGCCCGTGCCGTCGATGGCCCGCGAACCTGTCAGCGCCAGATTATGCTCGCCGTCCGCCAGCACATGGCTGCTATCGGAATAGACCGGCGTTTCGATGACGTCGTTGCCTGTCACCGTGCGGGCGAGGAGTGTGCCGTCCTCCGCAACCGTCGTGACGTCGACATCGAGATTGTTGACGGTCAGCGATCCGGTGCCGGTTACGACCTCGGCGCCCAGTTCGAGCGAGGCGAGATGCTCGTCCGACGACAATATGCCCATGGACCGGAGCGTCGCGAGCATCGCCGCGATGTCGATCTGTCCTTCGGTCAGGTCGGTGTCGGAGATGATCGCGGTGTAGTTATGCTCGGCCGAATAATAGATCTTGCCGGAGAAGCTGCCGTCGGAATAGGTGCCGACGAGCGTGCCGAATGGCGGCACATTGCCCTGATGCAGCCAGATCATCACCTCGTTGGTGATCGTGTCCCGGCCGCCATTGGGGACGCTGGTGAACCACAGGTCGTAGGCGACGTTGAAGCCGGACGTGTTGCCCGAATAGGCGACGTCATAATGGACGGTCAGTGTCTTCATGTCGCCGACCTTCAGCGGGAAGATCACGCTGGGATCGATGACCGCCTTGTCGCCGCCCTTGGGCGAATTGCCGTAGGCGACTTCGGGATAGGCAAGGACCGTCGGTACGCTGCTGCGCGCGGTGTCGGGAAAGCTCCAGTTGAACGTCGCCCCCTCGGTCGGGTTGGCGACGTCATAGCTGCTGTCGATGGCATAATCCCGGCCATAGACCAGGTCGCCCGGGTTCCAGACATTGTTAAGTACGTGCCACCCGTAGGCCGCAAAGGCGCTATCCGGCCCGACCAAAGTAGACATTGCAGTAAACCCCCGACAAACGTGTGAGTCCCACCTCTCCGTTGTTGACTGAAAGCTTGAGCCGCACTGCCCCCCATGGCCGTGACGCACAGAATCCGTTCAAGTCACCATGCATCTTTAGTCCCCGCGCCATTAACTAGTTGCGCGTGCAGAAGGTTGACGGGGAGCTAACCATGGCGAATGCGACGAAGCGTTTTTTGGCGGAAATCGGCCGTTTGATACCCCGTTTTCCGGCCGTCACCGCCCGATGACGTCAAGGCGACAGTCTGGAACGGAGCGAATCGGACCGCGGCGCATCAATCGTCAACCGGCGATGCAGTCGAGGAACGCGCGGGCCGTCGGGGATGGAGCGTGCCGGTGGATCAGCCACAGGCGGCTGACGAACCGCGGGTCGTCGATCAGGCGGTAGACCAGTTCCTCCGGATGCAGCCGGGTCAGGGACCGGGCAATGACGGTCAGGCCGAAGCCTGCGGATACGAGCCCGAGCAATGTGGCAAGGCTGCTTGCCTCCTGACTGATCCGCAGATTGAAGCCAGCCTCGACGCACATCGCTATGAAGTGCTCGTTGAACCCTGCCCCTATCGCGGCGTCGTAGATGACGAATGGCTCACCGGCGAGCGCGGATAGCTTTATCGGTGTTTTCATGGCGGCAAGGCGGTGGTCGCTCCGCATCGTCAGGATCATGTCCTCGGTCAGGACGCAGCGGCTTTCCATTCCGGCGGGCAGGGCAGGGGGCTCAAAGCCACGCACGATGCCGATATCAATGTGCCCCTGGTCGACGCCCGTTATCTGCTCGTCCCGTCCCAGTTCCGCGAGCGTCAGTTCCACGTCGCGGTTGCGGTGCCGGAACGTGTAGAGTGCACCCGCTATTTCCGGCACGAACGGGGCGGATGTCGTGAAGCTCACCGACAGGCGGCCGACCTCTCCGGCGCGGACCCGGCGCGCCGTATCGACGGCGCGTTCCGCTTGCGCGATCGTGGCCAGCGCCTCCGGCAGGAAGAGTTGCCCGGCTTCGGTCAGGCGCACGCGGCGGCTCGTCCTGTCGAACAGTTGAACGCCCAACTCGTCCTCCAGGCCCCGGATCTGCTGGCTGAGCGGCGGCTGGGATATGCCGAGCCGTTTGGCGGCGCGCCCGAAATGCATCTCATCCGCGACGCAGGCGAAATAGCGCAGGTGCCGTAGGTCCATGATCAGGTCTCAAAACATATTGATCGGCGTATGATTATATATTGGACCTAATTCGTTGCTTTCGGCAATGCAACTCGCGCAAGGACGACGACGCCCTTTCGGGGCATGTCTCTCCACCGCCAATGACAGACATACCTAGGTTGAGGTGATTTTCACGCGCCCGCCATGTTACGGGGTCCTTCAGGGGACTGCTGCACTGCGGCGGCGCATCGGAGTTACCGAATGATTGCCATCGTTAGGGTTGCGTTGCACAAGCCACTTACGTTCATCGTGATGGCGATCCTGATCGCCATCGTGGGCGTCCTGTCCGCCGCGCGCACCCCGATCGATATCTTTCCCAGCATCCGCATTCCGGTGATCGCGGTCGCCTGGCAGTATAACGGCCTTGCGCCCGAGGACATGGCGAACCGGATCGTGACGCCCTATGAGCGCGCGCTGACCACGACCGTCAACGATATCGATCATATCGAGAGCCAGTCGCTCCAGACGTATGGCATCATCAAGATCTTCTTCCAGCCTGCCGCCGACATCAGGACCGCGAACGCGCAGGTCACGGCGATCTCGCAGACATTGTTGCGGCAGTTTCCGCCGGGCACCACGCCGCCGCTGATCATCAATTACAGCGCGTCGACGGTTCCGATCATCCAGCTGGCCCTTTCGGGGCGCGGCCTGTCGGAACAGCAGTTGTTCGACCTTGGCCAGAACCAGATCCGTCCGCAACTCAGCACCATTCCTGGCCTCGCCACTCCTTATCCATCGGGCGGGCGCATGCGGCAGGTGCAGATCGACCTCAATCCGGAGGCGCTCCAGTCGAAGGGACTGTCGGCGCAGGACGTGGGCAACGCGATCGCGGCGCAAAACCAGATCAATCCGGCGGGCTTCGTCAAGATCGGCGACATGCAGTACAGCGTGCGCCTGAACAACGCGCCCGCGACCATCGATGCGCTCAACGAACTGCCCGTGAAGGTGGTGAACGGCGCCACGATCTACATGCGCGATGTCGCCTATGTCCGCGACGGCAGCGGCCCGCAGCAGAACGTCGTCCACGTGGACGGCCAGCGCGCGGCGTTGATGACCATCCTGAAGAATGGCGCGACGTCGACCCTCGCGATTGTCGACGGGGTGAAGGCCGCGTTGCCGCATATCATCACCACCTTGCCCGACTCGCTGAAAGTCGAACCGATCGGCGACCAGTCGCTGTTCGTGAAGGCGGCGGTCGAGGGCGTGATGGTGGAAGGCGCGATCGCGGCTGCGCTGACCTCGCTGATGATCCTTCTGTTCCTGGGGTCGTGGCGGTCGACGGTGATCATCGCGCTGTCGATCCCGCTGGCCATCCTGTCCGCCATCGCCCTGCTTGCTACGTTCGGCCAGACGCTCAATGTCATGACGTTGGGCGGGCTCGCACTGGCGGTCGGTATCCTGGTCGACGATGCGACGGTGACGATCGAGAACATCAACTGGCACCTTGAACAGGGCAAGGGCGTGACGGAGGCGATCATGGACGGCGCGGCGCAGATCGTGGCGCCGGCCTTCGTCTCATTGCTCTGTATCTGTATCGTGTTCGTGCCGATGTTCTTCCTGCCCGGCATTGCCGGCTTCCTGTTCGTGCCGATGGCCCTGTCGGTCATCTTCGCGATGATTTCGTCCTTCGTACTTTCGCGCACGCTGGTGCCGACGCTTGCCATGTATCTGCTCAAGCCGCACGCCCCGGGCGAGGATGAGCATCTGGCGGGTACGGCCACATCCCGCAATCCGCTGGTCCGTTTCCAGCGCGGGTTCGAGGTGCGGTTCGAGAAGGTGCGCGCCGGTTACATGGCATTGCTCCGCATGGCGCTCGACACGCGAAAGCCCTTCATGATCGGTTTCATGGGGGTGGTTCTGGCGTCTTTCCTGCTGGTGCCGTTCCTGGGCAGCAACTTCTTCCCCAGTGTCGATGCCGGGCAGATATCGATCCATGTCCGCGCGCCTGCCGGGACGCGGATAGAGGAGACCGCCGCCCGGTTCGACCGGATCGGCCAGCGCATCCGACAGCTGATCCCGGCCGGGGAACTTGGAACGATCACCGACAATATCGGCCTGGCCCAGAGCCCGATCAACATCATCTACAGCAACTCGGGCACGATCGGTGCGCAGGACGGCGACATTCTGATCTCGCTGAAGGAAGGGCACAGGCCCACGGACGACTATGTCGTGATGCTGCGTCGTGAACTGGCCACGAGCTTCCCGGGCACGACCTTCGCGTTCCTGCCTGCGGACATCACCAGCCAGATCCTGAACTTTGGCGCCCCCGCGCCGATCGATATCCAGATCAGCGGCAAGGACATGGCGGCGAACCGGGCCTATGCGGCGAAGCTGATGCGGCGGATCGCGCCCATCGCGGGGCTTGCCGACCTGCGGATCCAGCAGCCCGCCAATTCGCCGCAACTCAATGTCGACGTCGATCGCTCCCGCATCGGTCAATATGGCCTGACGGAACGGGACGTGACGACCAGCCTGTCGAGTTCGCTTGCCGGCACGCAGCAGACCGCACCCGTCTTCTTCGTCAATCCGGACAACAATGTGTCCTATCCGGTCGTGGCGCAGGCACCCGAATATCTGGTCGGATCGGTCAGCGACCTGCGGAGCGTGCCGGTTTCGAGCGCGAATGGCGGTGCGCCGGTGCAGACGGTCGGCGGCATCGCGACGGTCACGCGGTCGAACACGGCGCCGGTGGTGTCGCACTATAATATCCAGCCGGTGCTCGACATCTATGCGACCGTGACCGGCCGTGACCTTGGCGCCGTATCGAAGCGCATCCAGCATGAGATCGAGGCGCTTGCGAGCGAACAGCCCAAGGGTTCGACGATCGTCATGCGCGGACAGTATGAGACGATGAACACCGCGTTCTCCGGCCTTGGTTTCGGCCTGCTCGGTGCGGTGGTGCTGATCTACCTGCTGATCGTCGTCAACTTCCAGAGCTGGGTCGATCCGTTCGTGATCATCACCGCGCTGCCCGCGGCGCTCGCCGGTATCGTGTGGATGCTGTTCGGCACCGGCACGACGCTGTCCGTGCCCGCGCTGACCGGTGCAATCATGTGCATGGGCGTCGCCACCGCCAATTCGATCCTTGTCGTCAGCTTCGCGCGGGAACAGCTCGCCGAAACCGGCGACGCGATGAAGGCGGCACTGCAGGCGGGGCTCGTCCGCTTCCGTCCGGTGCTGATGACGGCGCTCGCCATGATCATCGGCATGGCGCCCATGGCGCTCGGCCTGGGCGATGGCGGCGAGCAGAATGCGCCGCTCGGCCGTGCCGTTATCGGCGGCCTCGTCTTTGCCACGATCGCCACGCTGTTCTTCGTGCCGACCGTCTTCAGCTTCGTCCACCGCAAGCGTACGGCGGACGACAAGCCCCAGGAGCTCCAGCCCGCCCATGTCTGACACCGACATCAACGCCCCAGAAACCCAGCCCGGTGCCGTCGACCGAGCAAAGCTGCGCCGCATCGGCATCGGTGTCGCGGTTGCCGCCGTCGCCATCGTGGGTGTGGGCATCGTGTCGCGCACCAGCGCCACGCAGGAACAGGCGGAGATCGCCGCCACGGCCGCCATTCCCACGGTCGCCGTGGTGATGCCGCAGACCGACAGCAAAGGCGCGCCACTGTCCCTTCCCGGGAACGTTCAGGCGTTCAACAGCGCGGCCATCTATGCGCGGACCAACGGTTATGTCCGGCAGTGGCTGGCCGACATCGGCGACAATGTGAAGGCGGGGCAGCCCCTCGTCATCCTCGATGCGCCGGAGATCGACCAGCAGTTCGCGCAGGCGGAGGCCGATTACCAGACGGCTCTGGCCAACCAGCGGCTTGCCGCCACCACGGCAAAGCGCTGGAGCACGATGCTCGCGAAGGACGCGGTGTCGCAGCAGGAATCGGATGAGAAGGCCGGCGATCTTGCCGCCAAGACCGCACTCGCCAACGCCGCGCTCGCCAATGTGAAGCGGTTGCGCGCGTTGCAGGGCTTCACGCGCCTGTCCGCGCCTTTCGCTGGCGTAGTCACCAGCAGGTCGGCGCAGATCGGCGCGCTGGTCGTGTCCGGCAATGCCTCGGCGCAGCCTTTGTTCACCGTGTCCGACGTGCATCGCATGCGCATCTACGTGCGCGTACCGCAGGGTTATTCGGCGGATATCAGGCCGGGCATGGGCGCCAGCCTGACCCTGCCGGAATATCCCGGCCGGACGTTCAACGCGACGCTGATGCGCAGTGCGGACGCGGTCGACGCACAGTCCGGCGCGGTGCTGGTCGAGCTGCAGGCGGACAATCGCGACGGCGCGCTGAAGCCTGGCGCCTTCGCACAGGTCAGTTTCGCCATTGGTGGCGGCGGGGACGGCATCATCCGTATTCCCGGCAGCGCCGTCCTCTATCGTCAGGAGGGACCGATGGTCGCCGTGGTCGATGCCGGTGGCCGTGTGACGGTGAAGCCGGTCACGCTCGGCCGCGACGAGGGCAAGGTGGTGCAGATCGCGGCGGGTATCGGTCCTGCCGACCGGGTTGTCGATACGCCCCCCGACTCCATTTCGACCGGCGACAAGGTGAAGGTTCAGGCCTCCGCAACCGGCGGAAAGGGCGCCGCCAATGGCAAGGGGTGATGGCGCGCTCCGCCTGATCGCGGCGTGCGTTGCGACGGCCTTGCTCGGCGCATGCTCGATGGCGCCTGCCTATCACCCGCCGGAAACGGCCGCCCCGGTCGCCTTCAAGGAGGTGCCGCCGGGCTGGATGAACGCGACGCCGATGGACATGGCGGCGCGGGGCCAGTGGTGGACGATGTTCGGCGATCCCGTGCTGGACGATCTGGAAGCGCGCGCGGAAAGGGCCAGCCCGTCGCTTGCGGCGGCTCTGGCCCGATACGACCAGGCACGGGCGTCGGCACAGGCGGCGGGGGCCGACCTCTATCCGCAGATCGGTGTCAGCGGCAGCGTCTCGCGCGAGCGGGTGTCGGCCAATCGGCCGTTGTCGTTGGGATCGGCGGCGGAGTATGATAACTACCGGGCCGGTGGTGCGGCGAGTTACGAACTCGACCTGTGGGGCCGGATCCGGAACCGCGTGAAAGCCGGAAAGGCGGAGGCCGATGCCAGTGAGGCCGATCTTGGCGGTGCACGCCTCAGCCTTCAGGCGCTGGTCGCAGACGCCTATTTCCGCCTGCGTGGACTGGACGCGGAAGCCGGCCTGTTGCGCCAGACGGTCGAGGCGTTCGGCCGCGCCTATGACCTGACCGCGACCCGTCATGAAGGCGGTATCGCATCCGGCATGGACGTGAACCGGGCCCACACCGTTCTGGCGGATGCACGTGCGCAGATATCCGCCATCGCGGCCGATCGTGCGGCGACGGAACATGAGATCGCGACCCTGCTCGGTGAAGTCGCCTCGTCCTTTGCCATCGCGCCGACCACCGCGGCGATGACCCCGCCTGCTCCGGCGGGCGAGACACCGTCCGAACTGCTCCAGCGGCGGCCCGATATTGCCGCGGCCGAGCGGCGGATGTTCGCCGCCAACGCGCGCATCGGTGTCGCCCGCGCAGCGTTCTTCCCGACGATCGGCCTGGGAGCGAGCGGCGGTTTTCAGACGACGCATGGCGATCTCCTGACCCAGCCCAATCATTTCTGGGCGCTGGGCCCGCTTTCGGCGGCGCTGGCGATCTTCGACGGCGGCCGGCGCAGCGCCGCGGTCAAGATGTCGCGCGCGCAATATGACGAGGCGGCGGCAGATTATCGCGACACCGTACTCACTGCCTTCCGTCAGGTTGAGGATGCCCTGGCGGACAACCGCTATCTGGCGGCGCAGGCGATCGATCAGCAGGAGGCGGCCGATGCGGCCGATCGCACCAGCGATCTGGCGCTCACCCGTTATCGTGACGGCGCGTCCGACTATCTCGAGGTGGTGACGGCGCAGACGGCGGCGCTCTCTGCCCAACGATCGGTGATCGCGCTCCAGACCCAGCGGATGCGCGCCAGCATTGCGCTCGTCCGGGCGATGGGCGGCGGATATGAAAGGCCTGACGGTCGCCGGGATGCCGTTCCCGCCGGACAGCCCTGAACCGCTCCCCGGATCGTTAGTCCTATTCGTTAAGCATCTGTATTTGTTCGCTGTCCTAAGCGGCGGCGCATGGGGAAGACATTCTATCTCGCCGCCGCGGCGCGTGGCCGTGCCCGTAGAAAGCTTCGGGCAAGACTGGGGATCGCCGCGCTGATGGTGGCGGCGTTCGGTGGCACATGGATCGGTGCGGACTGGCTGGAGCGGGCGGGCATGGCGCCGCTGACCAGTGCGCCCGTCGCGCTTCGCACGGACAGCGGCGACATGTCGTCCGCGCGCTTCGGGCTCTGCCATACTGGTGGCGGCACCAATTGCGTGGTGGACGGCGACACGTTCTGGTTTGCCGGTGTGAAGTACCGGATCGCGGACATCGACACGCCGGAAACGCATGGCCCGCATTGCGCGGAGGAGGCTGCGCTTGGCGCGCGCGCCACGGAACGATTGCAGTCCCTGCTGAACGCCGGTCCCTTCACGCTCGCGAGCGTGGATCGTGATACCGACCGCTATGGCCGGAAGCTGCGAGTGGTGACACGCGACGGCGCATCGCTGGGCGGCACGCTGGTCGATGAGGGGCTGGCCCGCGAATGGGGCGGGCGGCGGGAGCCGTGGTGCTGATCGCCAGGAGAGGGCCGCAACCGGAAAAAGCGAAGGGCGTCCCTACTGAGGTAGGGACGCCCTTCGCTGTGTTCAGGAGGTTTATTCGGCCGCGATACCGGCCTTGGCGAACATGTCCTCCTCGCTGTCGGCGCTGTCTTCGGCCGTGTCGTTGGCCTTGAGCTTCTGGCGCTTGTCGAAGCTGTCCCACACCTCGTTCCACTGGCCGCGCGTCGCTGCCTTGGAATATTCGGTCGCGCGGGTCTCGAAGAAGTTCGCGTGCTCGACGCCGTTCAGCAGCGGGGTCAGCCAGGGGAGCGGATGCTCGTCGATCATGTAGATCGGCTTGAGGCCAAGCTGCCCCAGGCGCCAGTCGGCGATGTAGCGGACATATTTCTTGATGTCCTTGGGCGTCATGCCGGGAACAGGGCCCATCTCGAACACCAGATCGACGAACGCATCCTCGATCCGTACGGTCTTCTGGCACATGTCCATGATGTCGTCCTGCACCGACTTGGTGAGGCAGTCCCGTTCCTTCACGAACTCGTGGAACAGGCGGACGATGCCCTCGCAATGCAGCGTCTCGTCACGCACCGACCAACTGACGATCTGCCCCATGCCCTTCATCTTGTTGAAGCGCGGGAAGTTCATCAGCATGGCGAAGGAAGCGAACAGCTGAAGCCCCTCGGTGAAGCCGCCGAACATGGCCAGCGTCTTGGCGATGTCCTCGTCGCTGTCGACGCCGAAGGTCGCGAGATAGTCGTGCTTGTCCTTCATCTCCTTGTACTGGAGGAAGGCCGAATATTCGCTCTCCGGCATGCCGATGGTGTCGAGCAGATGGGAGTAGGCGGCGATGTGGACCGTTTCCATGTTGCTGAACGCGGTCAGCATCATCTTGATCTCGGTCGGCTTGAACACGCGGCCGTATTTCTCGTGGTAGCAGTCCTGCACCTCGACATCCGCCTGGGTGAAGAAGCGGAAAATCTGCGTCAGCAGGTTGCGCTCATGGTCGCTGAGCTTTTGCGCCCAGTCACGGCAATCCTCACCCAGAGGCACTTCCTCGGGCAGCCAGTGGAGCTGCTGCTGGCGCTTCCAGAACTCATAGGCCCAGGGATATTCGAACGGCTTATAGACCTTGGAGGCTTGAAGAAGGGGCATTTCGGCTGTCCTTGAGAGAAAGACCGTCATGCCAGCAACGGCTGGCATCTCCCGGCGTGGAGAGGCCCCGGCCTGCGCCGGGGCAACGTTTTATCGATTAAGCGACCGGACCGGAGCTCGACCGCACGCTGACGTGATCTCCTATTGGCAGGCCAGGCACTCGTCATAATCGGTGGTTTCGCCGATCTCGAACTTCGGCGCGTCGATCGTGTTGTCCGCCTCCACACCACCGGCGAAGCCGGCGCGCTGCACCGACTTGGAGCGCAGATAGTAGAGCGACTTGATGCCCAGTTCCCATGCGCGAAAGTGGAGCATCAGCAGATCCCACTTCTCCACGTCCGCCGGGATGAACAGGTTCAGCGACTGCGCCTGGTCGATATAGGGCGTGCGGTCGGCGGCCAGTTCGAGCAGCCAGCGCTGGTCGATCTCGAAGCTGGTCTTGAACGTGTCGCGTTCTTCCTGGCTCAGGAAGTCGAGATGCTGGACGGAGCCGCCGCGCTCCAGGATCGAGTTCCACACGGCGGTCGAATCCTTCGACTTCTCGCGCAGGATGCCTTCGAGGTGCGGGTTCTTGACCGCGAAGCTGCCGGACAGCGTCTTGTGGGTGTAGATGTTCGCCGGGATCGGCTCGATGCAGGCCGAGGTGCCACCGCAGATGATCGAGATCGACGCGGTCGGCGCAATCGCCATCTTGCAGGAGAACCGTTCCATCACGCCCATGTCGGCGGCGTCGGGGCAGGGGCCGCGTTCCTGCGCCAGCACCATCGACGCCTCGTTCACCTGGGCGTTGATGTGCTTGAAGATGCGCAGGTTCCACGACTTGGCCATCGCGCCCTCGAACGGGATGGTGCGCGCCTGCAGGAAGCTGTGGAAGCCCATGACGCCAAGGCCCACCGAACGCTCGCGGCTGGCGCTGTACTTGGCGCGGGCCATCTCGTCCGGTGCGCGGTCGATATAGTCCTGAAGTACGTTGTCGAGGAAGCGCATGACATCCTCGATGAAACGCTTGTCGCCGTTCCACTGGTCCCAGGTCTCCAGATTGAGGCTGGAGAGGCAGCAGACGGCCGTGCGGTCGTTGCCCAGATGGTCGCGGCCGGTGGGCAGCGTGATTTCCGAGCAGAGGTTGGACGTCGACACCTTGAGACCCAGGTCACGGTGATGCTTGGGCATCGTCCGGTTCACCTGGTCGGAGAAGACGATATAGGGCTCACCGGTGGCGAGGCGCACCTCGACCAGCTTCTGGAACAGGGCGCGGGCATTGACCTGACCGCGCACCGATCCATCCTTGGGCGACTTGAGGTCGAATTCCTTGCCGTCGCGCACTGCCTCCATGAAATCGTCGGTCAGCAGGACGCCGTGATGCAGGTTCAGCGCCTTGCGGTTGAAGTCGCCGGAGGTCTTGCGGATCTCCAGGAACTCCTCGATCTCCGGGTGGGAAACGTCGAGATAGCAGGCGGCCGAGCCGCGTCGCAGCGAGCCCTGCGAGATGGCGAGGGTCAGGCTGTCCATGACGCGGACGAACGGGATGATGCCGCTGGTCTTGCCGTTGAGGCCGACCGGCTCGCCAATGCCGCGCACACTGCCCCAATAGGTGCCGATGCCGCCGCCGCGCGAGGCAAGCCAGACATTCTCGTTCCAGGTGGCGACGATGCCCTCAAGGCTGTCGTCGACGCTGTTCAGATAGCAGGAGATGGGCAGGCCGCGGCCGGTGCCGCCGTTCGAGAGGACGGGCGTCGCCGGCATGAACCACAGGTTGGAGATATAATCGTAGATCCGCTGGGCGTGAACCTGGTCATCGGCATAGGCGGCCGCGACACGGGCGAAGAGATCCTGATAGCTTTCGCCGGGCAGCAGATAGCGGTCGCGCAGCGTCTCCTTGCCGAACTCGGTCAGCAGCGCGTCGCGCGATGCGTCGGTCTCGACCGCGAACCGCCGTTCCTGGACTGCGTTGGACGCAAGCTTGGGCGCGGCGGCATCACCGTTTGCCTTGTCGGCAGGGGCCTTGGCCGGAGCCTCCACCCGTTCGTCCATGAGGGTTACCACGTCTTGCGCACCTGTTTGCTCGCTCTCTCGAAAATCCATGCCAACGCCCCAGAAATGTTCACGTTCCGTTCGATTCAGTCAACCGCTTGGGGGAGCAACAATCTCCACCCTAGCACAACTCCGGTTTTTCCCCTACCGGAACCGGTCTCCGGTGTGTCGCGAAGGGCCGAAAACAGGCCGTGAGAAGCAATTTTCCTCACGGCCGTTAACCACTAATTGTTGAGTGTGCGTTGCCCCCGTTACACCACCAATTGTGCCATAGCCCGACCCTGATGCAAGGGGGTAAATGACAGAACGGAGACTCGGTTGGTCGCGCATGTGACTCGGTTCACGGCATGGTCGGCAGGCGACGCGCGGACCTTCGCCATGTCCGCAAAAAGCAAGATGGGTCGCGCAAAACAAAAATAAATTTTTGGTCCGCTTCCCCTTGACGCGAAATCATTGGGTTGTGGCTCGTCGGCCATCGATCACCACATGTTGCGTGCCGACAGGATCGCGCATGCCTATTGCTTCACATGATATCGCGGCTCTTGCTTTCTGCCGCGCCTGCGGTATCGGCAATGAGGAAGGTCGCCGATGACGGTGTCCTTCATTGATCGCGTCGGTGTCCCGAAAGGGGCTTAATAGGGAATGCGGTGCGGGGTTCGTCCCCTAATCCGTGGCTGTCCCTGCAACTGTAAGCGGCGAGCGCGATGCATATCGCTCGGCCTCCGGGGTGAGGACGGGCAGCCACTGGGCGGGACGCTAACTCCTGCGACGCCTGGGAAGGCCATGCATCGGGTGACGACCCGCAAGCCAGGAGACCTGCCGGCGTCTGGTCGCTCTTGCCCTGGTCCAGGGGATGGCCAAGGCACGGTGTTCTTCCGTCTGAGCGACGAACCAGCGGCGGGAGCCGCATCGGTTCGTGTGTCGGTCGCCCCTGGCGTCCGGCCGCCACGCGCGCCGACCGCTCATTGGGCGGCATGCTCCCGTCAACGTCGTTCGACGCCGACGGGGGACAATCATTGAATTATTCAGCCATTTCACGGCTGGCGCTGGCCGCCGCCATTCTGTGCCTGCCGACCAACACGTTCGCCCAAACCGCCGCCACGCCCCACGCCGGTAACGACGCCGAAGGGGCGCAGATCATCGTCACCGGCATCGGTGACCCGCTGCGCCTCAATGAAAAGACGGAAGGAGCGAGCCGCCTTGGCCTGACACCATTGCAGACGCCTGCCAGCGTCGAAACGATAGATGGAGACGCAATCCGCCTGCGCGGGGATCGAACGATCCAGGATGCGGCTGCCCGGGCGACGGGCATCGTCAACACCTCGGGCGTATTCGGCTACGGCCTCTCGGCCCGTGGCTTCACCGGCCAGAACTCGGTGATGCAACTCTATGACGGCATGCGGATGTACAACAACACGCTCACCTTCCCGGCCGACCCGTGGATGGCCGAGCGGGTCGAGATCCTGCGCGGCCCGGCCTCGGTCCTCTATGGCGAAGGCGCGATCGGCGGTGCCGTCAACGTCGTGCGCAAGCAGCCGGGGGAAACGCTGGAAAGTGGTGCGCGCCTGGGCCTCGCATCCTTCGGCTCCTACGATATCGCCGCCGGCAGCGGCGGGCCGCTCAGCGATACAATCGGCTATCGTATCGACGCCAGCTACAAGAGCTCGGACGGCTGGATGGAGCGTGGCGATTCCAGCGCCTTCGCACTCTCGGGCGCGATCCGGGTCCGGCCGGTCGACAACCTCTCGCTGACCCTGTCGCATGATTTCAGTACGCAGAAGCCGCGGACCTGGTTCGGCGTGCCGCTGATCGACGGGAAGCTAGACCGGCGGATCGAACGAAACAACTACAACGTCACCGACGCCCGCCTGCGTTTCCGCGACAACTGGAGTCAGGCGAAGCTGGAGTGGGACGCGGCGGACGGCATCGTCGTACGCAGCGACATCTATCACCTGTGGGCGAACAAATATTGGCGCAACGCCGAGAATGTGACCTATGTCGCCGCCAGCAACCAGATCCGCCAGGCGAGCTTCCTCGAACTCTATCACATACAGAAGCAGACCGGGAACCGGACGACCGTCAACCTCAATCGTCCGATCGGTGGTTTCGAGAACCACCTCGTCGTCGGCTTCGACGCCAACCGGATCAGCTATCGCAACGTCAGCAACTCGGGCAATAACGCGACCCGCCTGATCGCCCTCGACGATCCCGCGCCCGGTTCCTTCATACACCAGACCGGCACTGCGGCGACGCAGGCGCGCTACACCAACATCATCCACCAATATTCGATCTTCGCCGAGGACCGGCTGGTGTTGGGTCCGCAATTCTCGCTGGTCGGCGGCCTGCGATACGACCGGCCGAAAATCCGCAAGACCGACTATATCAACCCGGCCAACAACTTCACCAGCGTTCCGGACGCCGTGACCTGGCGCGTCGGGGCAGTGTATAATCCGACGCCTGACATATCGCTCTACGGCCAGTATGCGACGGCGGCGGACCCGGTGGGCGCGCTGGTGTCGACCAGCGCGGCGCAGCAGAGTTTCGACCTGTCGACGGGGCGGCAATATGAGGTTGGCGTCAAGCACATCTTCTGGGGCAGCAGGGGGCAGTGGACCTTCGCCGCCTACGACATCGTCAAGAAGCGGCTGCTCACCTCCGATCCGCTGATCCCGAGCATTCAGGTCCAGGTCGGCCAGCAATCGTCGAAGGGGCTGGAGGCGTCCCTGTATATCGAACCGATTCGGCGCCTGGGGATCACCGCCAATGCCTCCGTGTTGAAGGCGCGCTACGACGATTTCGCGGAGTCCGTCGGCGGCGTGCGGTTCCAGCGCGCGGGCAACCGCCCCACCAACGTCGCCGCGCGGACCGCCAACCTGTTCGTCAACTGGGAGTTCGTCGACGGCTGGGTTGTGGACGGCGGGGTGAGCCATGTCGGCCGACGCTATCAGGATGCCGCCAACACCCGCATCATTCCGGCCTATACCGTCGCGGACATCGGCATACGCTGGCAGTTCATCACGACGGCCAGCGTCGGCCTGCGGGTCCGTAACCTGACCGACGAGACCTATGTGCGGGCGACCTATGGCGCCAGCCAGTGGGTGCTGGGCGATCCGCGCGCGGTGGAGGCGTCGCTCAATGTCGCTTTCTGAGCGCGCATGGCGCACGGCGCGGCGGTGGCTGTATGTCGGCCACCGCTGGAGCGGCATCGCGCTCTGCCTGCTCTTCGCCATCTGGTTCGTATCCGGCGTCGTGATGATGTACGTGCCGTTCCCCTCGTTCCGTGCACCCGAACGGATCGCGGCGGCGGTGCCCATCGACTGGACCCGGGTGCGCGTTGGGCCTCAGGCCGCGCTCGCCACTCTTCGCCTCGACGCATTCCCCGGGGAGATGCGGCTGGAAAGCGGCGCGGGTTCACCCGTCTACCGTTTCGTGACGGAGGCGGGCAGGCGTGCCGTCTCGGGGGAGACCGGCCGGGAGGTCGCGCCCGTTTCCGCCGCCGGCGCGCGCGCGATCGCCACGGCCTTCGCGCATGTCCCGGTGCAGTCGGTTGTCGCCGTCGATCACGACCAATGGGTGGTGACAAGGTCGTACGCGAGAATGGCGCCATTCTGGCGCGTCCGTCTGGCCGATCGGGCCGCAACCGATCTCTACATCGCACAGCAAACGGGAGAGATCGTCCAGAACAGCACGGCGCGCGAACGGTTCTGGAACTGGCTGGGCGCGGTACCGCACTGGATCTATTTCGAGGCGCTCAGGGTCCATCAGGAGCCATGGCGCCAGACGGTCCTGTGGACATCCGGCATCGGCATGCTCGGTGCGATCGCAGGCATGTGGATCGGCATCCTGCGGGTCCGCCTCCGCAAGCGATACAAGTCGGGGTCGGTCAGCCCCTATCGCGGCTGGATGAAATGGCATCACGTCGCGGGCCTTGTCGGCGGCGTTTTCCTCGTCACCTGGATATTCAGCGGCTGGCTGTCGATGAGCCCATGGGGCGGGTTCCGCGATCAGGGAACGACCGGTATCGCCGCGCGCTATGCCGGTGACCAGCCTGGTTTCGCCGCGACCGACCTTGTGACACTTACACGCGCCGCTGCCGGGGCGCGCGAACTGTCCTTCGCCTATCTCGGCGGCAGGCCCGTCATCGTCGCGCAGATGGGCGAGGGCAGGGAACGGCTGCTGGATGGGGCGAGCGGCGCTCCGCTGCGCTGGACCATGGGTCAGATCGAGGCGATGGCCAGCGCTTCGGTTCCGCATGCGCGGCTCGTGTCACGGCGGCTGATCGATCATTACGACCTTTACTGGTACGGGACCGGTGATCCGCGCAGCGACCCCCGGCCGCTCCCGGTCTGGCGTCTGGCCTTCGATGATCCCGGTCAGACATGGTTGCATGTCGACCCCGTCACCGGCGAACTTCTGGGGCAGGCCGGTCCGGGACGCCGGACCTATCGCTGGCTGTTCAGCGCGCTGCACAGTTTCGATCTGCCCTGGCTGCTGCTCTGGCGGCCGGTGCGTGACGCGCTGATGATCATCCTTTCCGCCGCCGGTCTGCTGATCTCCGTCAGCGGCATCGTGATCGGCTGGCGGCACCTCCGTAAAACCGCAAGACGAAAGGGCATGGCATGACCCGAACGAATCCGGCGCCGCTGCGTGGCAGGCTAATCCTGCTCTACGCCTTTCTCATCCTGGCCAATATCGGCGCATGGGCATGGGCGTTCTCCCTGTTCCACGACCGGCCGGTCATGCTCGGCACGGCCCTGCTTGCCTGGGGGCTCGGCCTTCGCCATGCGGTCGACGCCGACCACATCGCGGCGATAGACAATGTGACGCGCAAGCTGATGCAGGACGGCAAACGGCCGCTGACGGTCGGCTTATGGTTCGCGATCGGCCACAGCGGCATCGTCCTGCTTGCCGCCGTTCTCATCGCCTATGCCGCCAGTGCGCTGTCGGGCGTCGAGCGCTTCAAGGAGACGGGCGGGATTGTCGCCACGTCAATCTCCGCCACGTTCCTGTTCGTGATCGCGATCATGAACATCCTGATCCTGCGCTCGGTCTGGCGCACCTTCCATCATGTGCGGGCGGGCGGCGCCTATGTGGAGGAGGACCTCGATATGCTGCTGGGTGGACGTGGGTTGCTGTCACGCCTGTTCCGGCCGCTGTTCCGCCTGATCTCCCGGCCCTGGCAGATGGCGCCGCTCGGCTTCCTGTTCGGACTGGGCTTCGACACGGCGACCGAAGTCGCCATCCTCGGCCTGTCGGCGTCGCAGGCGAGCGGAGGCTTCTCCCTTGCGCACGTCCTGGTGCTGCCGGCCCTGTTCGCGGCCGGCATGGCGCTGATCGATACCACGGACGGCGTGGTGATGCTGGGTGCCTATGAATGGGCGTTCGTGAAGCCGTTGCGGAAGCTCTACTACAACATCGTGATCACGGCGCTCTCCGCGCTTGTCGCGATCGTGATCGGCAGCATCGAGACGCTGGCCTTGCTGGGCGACAAGCTCGGCCTGACCGGCGGTGTCTGGAGCGCGGCGGCATCGCTTGGCGCGCATTTCAACGATCTGGGCTTCGCGATCATCGGCCTCTTCATCCTGTGCTGGATCGCCAGTTTCCTCTTCTACCGCTGGAAAGGCTTCGACGATGTCGAGGTCGCCACTGTCACCCAAGGAGCCAATGCATGAGCAAGATACCCACTACCGTGATCACCGGCTTTCTGGGCGCGGGCAAGACGACGCTGATCCGCCACCTGCTCCAGAACGCGAAGGGCAGGCGGCTGGCGCTCGTCATCAACGAGTTCGGCGATGTCGGTGTCGACGGCGAACTGGTGAAGGGCTGCAACGATGAAGCCTGTCCGGAGGAGGACATCGTCGAACTGGCGAATGGTTGCATCTGCTGTACCGTCGCCGACGATTTTCTACCAACCATGCAGCGCCTGCTCGACCGGCCCAACCCGCCGGAACACATCATCATCGAAACCAGCGGCCTCGCTTTGCCCAAGCCGCTGGTGCAGGCATTCCAGTGGCCCGGTATACGCACCCGTGCGACGGTGGACGGCGTCGTCGCGCTGATCGATGCAGACGCGGTTGCAGCCGGCCGCTTCGCAACGGACGAAGCGGCGCTGGCGGCGGCCCGCGCCGCCGACCCGACGCTTGATCATGACAGTCCGCTCGAGGAACTGTTCGAGGATCAACTCGCCTGCGCCGACCTCGTCATACTCAACAAGGCCGATCTGGTGTCCGGCGAGGTTCTGGCCCGGGTCGAGGACGACCTTGCGAAGGAGACGCGTATGGGCGTCAAGCTGCTGCGGGCGGCGCAGGGCGCTGTAGACGTCGACATATTGCTCGGCCTTGCGGCGGGAGCGGAGGATGACCTTGCCGCCCGTCCCTCGCACCACGACAGCGAGGAGGAGCACGACCATGATGACTTCGACAGCTTCGTGACGGCCGGCGGTGAGGCACGGAATGTAGCGGCCTTGCTGGCTCGCATCGGCGAGCTGATCGCGGCGCATGACATATTGCGGGTAAAAGGCTTCGTGGCGGTCGAGGGACGACCCGCGCGGCTGGTGGTACAGGCGGTCGGTCCCCGCATCCAGCATCACTACGATCGCGCCTGGGCGCCGGGCGAGGCGCGGGCCACGCGCCTTGTCGTGATCGGGCAGAAGGGGATCGACCGGGCGGCGATCGAACCGGCGCTGCTGGCCGAGATGGCCTGACATGCACCTGCTTTCCGCCACCCCCGGCACGGTCTCCAACGGCGACGAGGCGATCGACCTGGGTCAGACTCCGGGCGATATCGTGCTGCTGACGGTGGCGGACAGCGATCTGGCAAGCTTTGCGAAGGCGGCCGGGATGCTAGGGGAAGGGGCGCCATCCATCCGGCTCGCCAACCTGCTGCGGCTCAGCCACCCCTATTCCGTCGACCTCTATGTCGAGACGGTGATCGGTCGCGCGAAGTTCGTGTGCGTCGCCCTTCTGGGGGGAAAGAGCTACTGGTCGTACGGGATAGACGAAATCGCGCGAGTGGCACGGGAGAAGGGGATCGCCTTCGCCGCGATCGCTGACGGACGGGATGAGGATGCGGGTCTCGACGCGGCCTCGACCCTGCCACCTGACGTCCGTATGCGGTTGCGCGACTATCTGCGGCAAGGCGGGGTCGCCAACGCGTTCGGCTTCCTGCAAACCGCCGCACGGCTGATCGGCGGCGATATCGGTGTACCGGACGATCCGGTGCCGGTGGCGGAAGCCGGTCTCTACGTGCACGGTGTTGAACGCCCGGTGCTGGCCGACATGCGGGCACGATGGGTCGCGGGGTGTCCGGTGGCGCTGCTCGTCTTCTACCGCGCGTTGATGACGGCCGGCACGCTCGACGCGGTCGATGCAATGATCGAAGCGCTGGAGGGCCGTGGCATCAATGTCGCCGCCGCCTATGTCCGGGCGCTGCGGGAGCCGGGCGCACGGGACTGGCTGGGCGGCTTCATGGACGAAGTTGCGCCGGACGTGATCCTGAACGCGACCGCCTTCGCGGCTTCCGCGCCCGGTACGGAACGCACGCCAAGTGTACTGGAGCGTGCCGACTGTCCCATTCTCCAGACCGTGTTCGCGGGCGTCGATGAGGCGGCCTGGCGCGACAGCGCACGGGGGCTCGGCCCTCGCGATCTGGCGATGAACATCGCCCTGCCGGAGGTCGACGGGCGACTGTTCACGCGCGCAGTCGCGTTCAAGGCGGCGGCGGTGCATGACGCGCGTACCCAGTGTGATATCGTGGTGCCGAGGGTGCTGCCCGACCGGGTCGCCTTCGTCGCGGCACTGGCAGCTAACTGGGCACGGCTCCGCCGTACTGCCCCCGGGGACAGGCGTGTTGCGCTGGTCCTTGCCAACTATCCCAATCGCGACGGGCGCATAGGCAATGGTGTCGGCCTCGACACCCCGGCGAGCGCGGCGGCGATCCTGTGCCTGCTTCGCGAGGCGGGCTATGATACGACCGGTGCGCCTGAGGAGGGGCAGGCGCTGATGCGGCTGATGACGGGCGGCGTCACGAACGATCTCTCATCGCTTGACCGGCCGGGCGACGTGGTGTTGCCGCTCGACGAATATCGTCCCGTATTTGCCGCGATGCCGGAAGCGGCCCGCACGGCGATCACTGATCGCTGGGGCATGCCGGAGGATGATCCCTATGTCCGTGGCGGCGCCTTCCGCCTCGCCATCCATCGCTTCGGGAATGTCGCCGTCGCGGTGCAGCCTGCACGCGGGTACCAGATCGATCCCAAGGCCAGTTATCACGACCCTGCCTTGCCGCCGCCGCACGCCTATCTGGCGTTCCACATCTGGCTCGAGCGGCGTTTCGGCGTGCAGGCGCTGGTCCATGTCGGCAAGCACGGCAATCTCGAATGGCTGCCGGGCAAGGCGATCGCGTTGTCGGAAAGCTGCTTTCCAGAGGTGTGCGCGGGACCGGTGCCGCAGCTCTACCCGTTCATTGTCAACGATCCCGGGGAGGGCACACAGGCCAAGCGCAGGATCGGTGCGGCCATCATCGACCATCTGACGCCGCCCCTGACCCGGGCGGAGAGCTATGGCCCGCTCAAGCAGCTGGAGGCGCTGGTTGACGAATATTATCTCGCCGCTGGTATGGACCTGCGCCGGCTCACGCGTCTGCGCGGCGACATCATCGACCTTGCCCGGTCGCAGGGTCTGGACAGGGACGCAGGGGCGGAGGGCGACGGGGACGACGCGCTGTCGGCCATCGACAATTATCTGTGCGAACTGAAGGAAATGCAGATCCGTGACGGTCTGCATGTCTTCACCCGCTCGCCGGAGGGAACATTGCGGCGCGACTTGCTGGTTGCCCTGGCGCGAACCCCGCGCGGTCATGACGGACCGCAGGCGCAATCCTTGCTGCGCGCGCTGGCCGATGATCTCGAACTGGGGTTCGATCCGCTCGACTGCCGGCTGGGGGACCGGTGGAGCGGCGCCATGCCTGCACTGCTGCGCGACCTTTCCGCAGAGGTCTGGCGCACCGCCGGAGATACGGTCGAGCGGCTGGAGATGCTGGCCGCCGGACTGGTCGAGGGCAGCATCGCTGCAGCTGTGGGTGAGCGTTCGGTGGCCGTGCTCGATCATATCGCACACGATCTCGGCCCGCGGGTGGATGCGTGCGGCGCGGCGGAAGCGGCGGCATTGCTCGCCGGACTGGACGGCAGGTTTGTCCTACCCGGTCCGTCGGGCGCTCCCACGCGGGGCAGGCCGGATGTGCTGCCGACAGGCCGCAACTTCTATTCGGTCGATACACGGGCGGTGCCGACCGCCGTCGCCTGGGATCTGGGCCAGAGGTCCGCCGATCTGATCGTCGCCGACTATTTCCAGCGGGAGGGAGCCTATCCCCGAACGATGGTTTTGTCCGCCTGGGGAACGGCCAATATGCGCACCGGGGGCGACGACATCGCGCAGGCACTGGCGCTGATGGGCGTTCGGCCGCGCTGGGAATGGGCGTCGGGCCGGGTGGTCGGGTTCGAGATCATGACCGTCACGGAACTGAGGCGACCGCGCGTGGACGTGACCTTCCGCGTCTCCGGCTTTTTTCGCGATGCGTTCCCGGAACAGATCGACCTGATCGACAGCGCCGCGCGGGCGATCATGGCCCTTGATGAGCCGGATGGCGACAATCCGGCTGCCGCCCGTCATCGGGCCGAGGTCGCCGTCCTCGTTGCTGGTGGCGCAGAGCCCTCCGCAGCAGCGCGGCGTTCGGGCGCGCGCGTCTTCGGGTCGAAACCGGGCGCGTACGGCGCGGGGCTTCAGGCGATGATCGACGAGAGGCTGTGGCATGAGCGCGCCGACCTTGCCGCCGCCTATCTCGACTGGGGCGGCTTCGCCTATGGCGGCGGCATGGAGGGGGAGGCGGAGCGCGATCTGTTCGCCTCCCGCCTGTCGCAGGCCGATGCGCTGGTGCAGAACCAGGACAATCGCGAACATGATCTGTTGGACAGCGACGACTACTATCAGTTCGAGGGCGGCGTCGCGGCGGCGGTCGAACATCTGTCGGGCCGCAAACCGCTATCCTATCACAATGATCACAGCCGTCCCGAGCGACCGGTCGTGCGTACATTGTCGGACGAGATCGGCCGGGTAGTGCGCGCGCGCCTCACCAATCCCAAGTGGATCGCGGGCGTGATGCGGCATGGCTACAAGGGCGCTTTCGAGATCGCGGCGGGAGTCGATTATCTGTTCGCGTTCGCCGCGACGACGCATGCGGTGCGCGATCATCATTTCGATACCGTCCATGCGGCCTTTATTGCCGACGAGGAGGTGTGTGCCTTCCTTGCCGGGGCGAACCCGGCGGCGCTCAGGGAAATGGCGGCTCGCCTGTCCGAGGCGATCGAGCGTGGATTGTGGAAGCCGAAGTCCAACAGTGCGGGCGCAATGCTCGAGGCCCTGCGTCGATAGGCCTGCGTCAACAGGAAAGCCGCCAGTCCCTTGCGAGACCGGCGGCCATGTCTCCGATTGTCGAGAGCGATCGTTCAGTCCGATCGCTCAGGCTGCGTCGACCAGAACGATCTCGCTGTCCTCGATCGCGGTGATCCGCAGGACGTCGATGTCCTTGATCGCCGCCCCGTCACGGGCGTTGACACGCAGACCGTCGATCTCGACGGCGCCGGATGCCGGCACCAGATAGCCCAGACGCGCCTTGCCGAGGGGGTATTCGGCGGTCTCGCCGGCCTTCAGCGTGGCACCCACGACGCGGGCATCGGTTCGGATGGGCAGGGCGTCGTTGTCGTTCGCAAAGCCCGAGGCGAGCACCACGAACTGCCCGGCCCGGTCATCCTTGGGGAACGGCTTGGCGCCCCAACTCGGTTCCTCGCCATTGCGCGACGGGATGATCCAGATCTGGAAGATCTTCGTCGTCACGTCCTCCAGATTATATTCCGAGTGGCGGATGCCGGTGCCGGCGGACATCACCTGAACGTCGCCTGCTTCTGTCCGGCCCTTGTTGCCCAGGCTGTCCTGATGCGTGATCGCGCCTTCGCGTACATAGGTGATGATCTCCATGTCGCGATGGGGGTGCGGGGGGAAACCGGTGTGCGGTGCGATCGTGTCGTCGTTCCACACGCGCAGGTCGCCCCAGTGCATGCGGCTCTCGTCATGATAGCCGCCGAACGAGAAATGGTGCTTGGCGTCGAGCCAGCCATGGTTGGCGCCGCCGAGTTGGCCGTAGGGACGCAGTTCGATCATTGTCTGTCTCCTTTCTGCCGCCGGATGCGGCGGGCTGTTGGAGCGGATTTAGGCGTTGCAAGCTTTCTGTTGCAGCCACATAAAATCCATCGAAACGTTCTAGGGAATTGAATGAATGGCCAATCCGGGTACCCCGACATTCGACCAGTTGCGCATCTTTCTGGCAGTGGTGGACGCGGGCAGTTTCGCGGCGGCCGGACGGCGGCTGAACCGCGCAGTGTCCGTGATCAGTTATGGCATCGTCAATCTGGAGCAGCAACTCGGCGTCACGCTGTTCGACCGTGAGGGATCGCGCAAGCCGGTACTGACGACGGCGGGCAGGGCGCTGCTGGCCGATGCGCGTATCATCGCGCAGGGCGTCGACGGATTGCGTGCGAAGGTGAAGGGCCTGCTCGACGGGTTGGAGGCGGAGGTCGACCTGGCCGTCGACGTGATGCTGCCGTCGGAACGGTTGGGCCGCGTCCTGCGGACCTTCGCCCGGGAGTTCCCGACGGTGCAGTTGCGCCTGCATGCCGAGGCGCTGGGCGCGATCGCCGCCATGGTGCTCGACCGGGCGGCCGTGGTCGGGATTTCGGGTCCGCTGGCAGCGGGCGTCGACGGTCTGGAAAGCGTGTCGGCCGGTTCCGTGCCGATGGTGCCGGTCGCGGCGCCCGATCATCCGCTCGGGCGCATGGAGAAGATCATGCCCGGCGCTGGCCGGGATTATACGCAGCTGGTCCTGACCGACCGGTCACGCTTTACCGAGGGGCATGATTATTCGGTGCTCAGCCCCCGGACTTGGCGGCTCGCCGACCTTGGCGCGAAGCATGCGCTGCTGCGGGAGGTGATCGGATGGGGCAATATGCCGCTGCCGATGATCGAGGCCGATCTGGTGGCGGGCACGCTCGTCCGCCTCGTCATGCCCGACCATCCCGGCGGCACCTATCGCTTCGCCGGTATCTGGCGTCGCGACGCGCCGCCGGGGCCCGCCGCCTCATGGCTGCTCGAGCAATTCGTACTGCTCGGCGCCGAGGACAGGGAGCTTGAGGGGATGGGCGATATCTGACCGCGCCCGCCGCGGTCAGGCGGCGGGCGTCGCCGACATCGGGTGGATGGCGCATGCGGCTGTGCCCGCAAGCACGAGCATCCCGGCAAGGATGAGCGGCGCGACTAGCCCACCATGCGTCACCATGAACGCACCGAGCGCGGCGCCCGCGAAGATCGCGGCGACGCTGCCGATCCGGCGGCCCCAATTGGGGTTGCCACCGCCCGCCAGCGTCGAGTCAGCGGCAAGCCCGGTGAGCGTCAGTGTGAGGACGGTGGTGGTCAGGTCCGGCACCTTCAACTGCCGGATGGTGGCGTTGCGGAAGCCCATGGCGAGCCCGGTCAGCGCGATGATCGTGTAAAGGGCGTGTGCCGGTGACTGGGCAGGGATGTCGAAACCGACGGCCACTCCGGCGGCGATCCACAGCAGGGCGGCCTCGACCAGCGCGGCGGTCAGCAGCCAGCGGCGCAGCGGACGGCCCGTATGCGCCTTTCCGGTACGACCAGCGATCAGCGCGCCCAGCAGGAAGGACAGGAGCGCCACGACATAGGGTGCCATATGGAAGCCCGACGTTCCGGCGGCGGCGAAGCCGAGAAACACGATGTTGCCCGTCATGTTTGCGGTGAAGACCTTGCCGAGGCCGAGGACGCTGATCGCATCGACCAGCCCGGTTGTCATCGACAGGAGCAACAGCAGCCAGGGGAGCGGGGAGTGGACGGTTTTGTCGGCGGGCATGGCATTCTCCATCAACGGGTGTCGCGTAGGCTTAGCTCGGGTCCGCACTGCCAAGTATCCGAATAAAATCATCCGGAATGTTCAATCTATCCGAATGCTTGGGCCGTCGTTCAGAAGCGGAAATTGCTTTCCAGCCCCAGCATCGTGATGGTCTTGCCTGACCCGGTCTGGCGGATGAATGCGCCGGGAACGAAGGCAGAGAGGGAGGTCGACAGTTCCAGTTCCGGTGTAGCCTGCCAGCTCAGCGATGCTTCCGCTTCCCGGCCGATAAAACGGCCGGTGGCGTTGCCCGGCGCGCGCACGAGATTGCCGGGAATGTCGTAGACGCCGTCCGCCTTGCTGTGACGCCAATAGGCCATGGCGGCGACCGTGAGGGTCAGATCCGGGCCGGGCGAAAGCGTTACGGAGGGATTGAGGTTGACGATGTTGTAGGGGCCGACCGGCGAGAGTTCGCCGAAATATTTTCCTTTGGGGAAGAGTGCGTTGAACGTGCCGAGCGTGCGGTCATCCGGGTTGCGGTCGCCACTCACGATGTTGAAGCGCATTGTCGCACGCGGCGACAGCGGGGAATCGGGAAAGCTGCGAGTGGCCTCTGTCCCCAGCGTCCATGCGCTGATCGCCCGTCCGGCGAAATGGCCGAACTGGTACACGCCCTCGACATTCCATGACCAGTCTCCGGCGTCGCCATGGGCGCGCAGGCCCAGGCTGTGCCGCTCCTCGCGACCGTCGACGCCGCCGAACGTCACCTGACGATTGCGATAGCCGAGATAATAGGCATCGAGGCCCGGCATGGCCGCATAGACACCCCAAAGCGCTTTGGTTGGAGACGAGCGGTCGTCGAGGGCCCCCGGGCGTGCCTGCACCGGCTTCACCGCCAGCAGGCTCAGCGTCGCTGACCCTGTCCGAATGTCTGCGCGGGCGCCGTCGAAGGCGAGCGGCACGTTGGGGCCATAGCGCGTGCCGATCAGCCGCTCGGCGCCAAGCGAAAGCATCTGCCGCCCGCCGCGCAGCGTCACCGATCCCAGATCGATTTCGGCAAAGCCCTGCAACAGGTCGACGCGCGTCTGGTCGACCGGGCTGGCCGTCGGCGCGACGCCGACGGCATAGGCTGCGATCGGCTGAACGAACGCGCGGATGGGGCCGACGTGCAGGTCGGCATAGGGCATGGCCCGCGCCCAAACATAGCTGTCATCGGGTGCCGCGGCGTCCCCCCACAGGTTGTTCGACAGGCTTTCGGATCGCAGCCGCAACTCCACTCCGGTGCTCAGCCAGATGGTGCCGCTGTCGTCGAGCGGCACATATTTGAAGGCTTCGCTCCACCGGCCGGTCCGGGCATCGGGATCGGCCAGGCGCGACCAGTCCTCATCATAGCGGGTGATCGTCAGTGTCGGCGCCTGCCAGGCTTCATGTCCGTCGCCGGCTTCTGCGTTCGCGGCGGCTGGCACGCAAAGAGCGGCCATCGCGAACGCAATCGTGAGCAGGCGGCTGGCGTCAGGCACGGCCCTTTTCCTCGCTGCGCGTCAGCATCGCTGCGAGGACGAAGCCGCCGATCAGGCCGATATGCTCAAAGAAGGCATTCGCCGCCATGAAGCGCTCCGGCCCGGTCATCGCCCAGAATGCATTGGCTTTTAGGGCAGCAAGGCCAGTGAACACACCAAGCATGCCTGCGCCAAGCCACAGCCAGCGGCCGCTGACGACGAGCGCAGCGCCGGCCAGTTCGACCACGATCGTGGCGACGGCCCAGAGTGCAGCGGGCTGCATTCCGAAATGGGCCTGTTCGGCGACCGCAGCCGGAAAATCCAGTAACTTGGTGAGGCCCCCCTGGATATAGGCGCCAGCGAGCGCCAGCCGGGCCAGAAAGCCCACCGGTTTCCAGTCGAGAAGAAAGGCGACGGGACGGGGTGTGCCGGAAGTGTTGCGGGTCATGATGTCTCTCCCGGTTGCTGCGGGCGATCAGCCAGCGGACGCGTGGATTTCGGCGATATAGCCGCCGGGGAACTGGACTATGGCGGAGCGTCGATCACCCTCGCTCACCGGCTGGACCAGCACGGTGGCCCCTGCGCCTTGTGCACGGGCGAGGGTCGCGTCGAGATCGTCCACCTCATAGCCGGTCATGTCGCGGCCATAGGGCCAGGGCAGCGCCCCGTCGCTGACCAGCACGGTCAGCTTGCCGTACCCCGATTCCATGCGAACCTGACGGATCGTGGCATCCGGCCGGCCGATCACGGCACCGGAAACCCGTGCATCCGAAACCTTGCGGGCGTGGGCGAAGCGCGTCCACTGTGCGATGAAGCTGTCGGCGGCGTCCGCGGTCAGATAGACCCGGTTTTCCGGCACGGTGCCGAGCGGAGCATAGTTCGGCTTCGTGGTGTGCCAGTAGAGTTGCATGTTCACGCCGCCCGCCCACTGCACCACGACGTCGCGGCCTATCGGATCGGGGAAAGTCTCCAGCATTCTTACCGCACCGGCCTTGCGCGCAGCGATGACGGCGGCGTCGATGTCGCTCACGAGATAGCCTGTTCGCTCCGCGCCGAACGGATAGGGGATCGGCGTCTTGAAGCCGAAGACGGAGATGCTGCCTGCCGGGGTCAGGACAAGCTGGGAGATGGTCTGGCTCGGCGTCGGCGTCACCTGAAACACGCCCTGCTTCGACGCGGTGCCGCCGAATGTCGCCACGAAACTGGTGACGAAGCGGTCGAAATCACCGGCAGGGACATAAACGTGCGTGGTGTCATATTGCGGGCCGACCGCGAAGTCCGCCGTGGCTGCGGGCGTCCTTACAGGCGTTTTCGCAGGCGCGACGGTGGGGTTGATGACGACCAGGGCGGTCGCCATCATCAGGGCAAGACGGTTCATGTCAGTTACTCCGGTGAGAGAGGGCCAGCCCCTCGGTCTTGGATACGGGTCTTTGTCTAGGTCGGATCAGGAAACCCGACGATCCGAATAATGTCGGCCGTTATGTTCGATATTGTTGAACGTTATCGCTTCGAACAGGATCAGACGGCCCAGCAGCCGCAGCCCATGGCACCCCAGAAGCTCTGGGGATCGGCGACGGGAACATCGGCGCCCAGCGCGGCGGCATGATCATGGCCGTGAACATTGCAGGACGAATGGCAGCCGCAGGCCGATGCCAGCTTCTTCGAGGTCTCGTCCCGGCGCCAGTGCCCGCCGAAGGTTGCGACCGGCGACCAGTCCGGCATCGCCTTCGGAGCCTCGGGCGCCAGCGGGCCGAAGTCGCCCTCGCCATAGACGATCTTGCCGCCCAGCACGGTAAGGACCGAGCGAAGATGGGCGATCTCATCCTCCGGTACCGCGAAATAATCGTCCGACAGCAGGGCGAGGTCGGCCAGTTGCCCGGCCTTGATCTGCCCCTTCTTGCCCACCTCGTTCGAGAACCAGGTGTTGCGCTCGGTCCACAGGCGCAGCGCGGTCTCACGGTCGAGACGGTTGCGGACGGGGTAGAGTGCGAGGCCGCCGACTGTCTTTGACGTCACCAGCCAGGACAGCGATACCCAGGGGTTGTAGCTGGCGACACGGGTCGCGTCGGTGCCCGCGCCCACGGGCACGCCCGCCGCCATCATCCGCCTGATCGGCGGCGTCGCCTCGGCCGCCTTCGCGCCGTAGCGCCCGACGAAATATTCGCCCTGGAAGGCCATGCGATGCTGAACGGCGATGCCGCCGCCCAGCGCCGCGATCCGGTCGATGTTGCGCTCGCTGATCGTCTCGGCATGGTCGAAGAACCAGTTGAGGCCCTGCAATGGAATGTCGCGATTGACCTTCTCGAACACGTCGAGCGCGCGGCCGATCGTCTGGTCGTACGTGGCGTGCATCCGCCAGGGCCAGCGGCGTTCGGCCAGCAGGCGGATCACCGGTTCCAGGTCGCCTTCCATGTTCGCCGGCATTTCGGGCCGGGCGACGCGGAAATCCTCGAAGTCGGCGGCCGAATAGACCAGCATCTCGCCCGCGCCATTGTGACGATAGCTGTCGTCGCCGTCGCCCGGCCTGATCTGCGTCGACCAGGTGGCGAAGTCCTTCAGTTCCTCCTTCGGCTTCTGGGTGAAGAGGTTGTAGGCGATCCGCAGCGTCAGCTCGCCGTCCTTGTGCAGCTTGTCGATCACCTCATAGTCGTCGGGATAGTTCTGCGATCCGCCGCCCGCATCGATGACGCTCGTGACGCCGAGGGAATTCAGCTCCCGCATGAAATGCTTCGTCGAATTGAGCTGATAATCCTGCGGCAGCTTCGGCCCCTTGGCGAGCGTCGCATAGAGGATCGTCGCGTTGGGCTGCGCCAGCAGCAGGCCGGTGGGGTTGCCAGCCGCATCCCGGACGATCTCACCGCCCGGCGGGTTGGGCGTGTCCCTGGTATAGCCCACGGCCCGGAGCGCGGCGGCGTTCAGCAGCGCGCGGTCGTAGAGATGGAGGATGAAGACCGGCGTATCGGGGGCGGCGGCGTTGATTTCGTCCAGCGTCGGCAGGCGCTTTTCGGCGAACTGATGCTCGGTGAAGCCGCCGACGACGCGCACCCACTGTGGCGGCGGCGTATTCTCGGCCTGTTTCTTCAGCATCGCCATGGCGTCCGCGAGCGTCGGCACGCCTTCCCAGCGCAGTTCCATATTATAGTTGAGGCCGCCCCGGATCACATGGATGTGGCTGTCGATCAGGCCCGGGATCAACCGGCGGCCCTTCGCATCGATAACGGCGGCGTCGGGCGCGGCGGCGGCGCGCACCTCCTGCTCGGTGCCGACGGCCAGAAAGGTGCCGTTACGGATGGCGACGGCCTGTGCCACCGGGTTCTCGCGATCGAGCGTGGTGACCTTCGCATTGACGAGGATCAGGTCTTTGGCGGTCATGGCGAAACTCTCCGTGGCGTTGAGGAGGGCGGTCGTGGCAGCGCCTGCGCCGAGGGTGGCGAGCGCCTGGCGGCGGGTGAAACGGGTCATGCGGCGCGCTCCTCGGCCGGATCGTTGCGGTTCGCGGGCAGCGTGCCGAGAATGTGGTTGGCGCAATCGTTGCGAACGAAGCGGCCCAGTTCCGCCGTGTCGGCGAGACGCCGGGCGACCGGAAGCAATTGCTCCCCGAGCAGAATGCCGAGCAGGCCGATCAGGGCGATGGCGGGTGGCGCGGGCGAACGGACACCCAGCAGGCTGTAGACGAGACCGACGAACAGGCCAGCGCCGAGCGAGAGGAGGTAGGGCTTCATCTGGCCGATCCTTTCTCACGAAAGGGGAGAGGGAAGGGAGCCGGGTCTTCCCCGGCTCCCGCGGGTGGGATCAGTGATTGCCTTCGGAGGCGCCGAACATCATCTTTGCGTATGAGATACCGATTCCGTATGCGCCGCCACGTTCCTTCGCGAGGCCGGTGGTGAAGTCATAGGTTTCGCCCCGGGCCCAGTCGCGCTGCAGTTCGAGCAGGTACTGGAGGGCGGTCATCGGCTTGGCGCCGAGCTGGATCATCCGCTGGACGGCGCGTTCGTGCGCTTCCTCGGAAATGTCGCCGCAGGCGTCTGCGATGAAATACACGTCGAAACCCTGATCAATCGCGGAGGCGACCGGCCCGACGATGCACACCGAAGTCCACAGGCCGGCGAACACGATCCGCTCCTTGCCGATGCGGTTGACCTCGTCGATCACGGCGGCATCTTCCCAGGTGTTCATCGATGTGCGATCGAGCAGCTTCTGTCCCGGGAACGGATCGGTCACTTCACTGAACATCGGACCGGAGAAGCTCTTTTCCGCAACGGTGGTCAGGATGGTGGGAACGCCGAAGCCCGCAGCGGCGCCGGCGACGAGGCCTGCATTGTTGCGCAGCAGGGTGGGGTCGATGGACTTGGTTGCGAAGGCCATTTGCGACTGGAAGTCGATCATGACCAGCATGTGGTCGGTGGGGGAGATCAGGCTCTTGCCGGGCGTCGGAGTGGCGGTGATGGTCATGGTGCATATCCCTGTGTGTGAATGGCTGTTCCGGCGGCCACCACTGTCTCGGCTGCCGTGAGCCAATAGCTATGGGATGGGTTTCGATCGGAATAGCGGGATAAATTTGCCCATCTTGTTCAAGAAAGCTGAAATGCAGACATTGTCATCCCAGGAAGCGCCCTTTCCGGTTATCTGATCATTTTGTGTCATTTTATATGGTTTTACCGAGCGATCGATGCGGGTCATTCTGACCACACCACCAGCCAGGAGGACTGACCAATGACCTATGTTACCACCAAGGACGGCACCAACATCTTCTTCAAGGATTGGGGCGACAAGAGCGCGCAGCCCGTGGTCTTCTCGCATGGCTGGCCGCTCAGCGCCGACGCATGGGACGGGCAGATGCTCTTCATGCTCCAGCAGGGCTATCGCGTCATTGCGCATGACCGTCGCGGTCATGGCCGGTCCGACCAGCCGGGCTTCGGCAACGACATGGACACCTATGCCGACGATCTGGCGGCGGTGATGGATGCGCTTGACCTGAAGAACACCATCATGGTCGGTCATTCGACCGGCGGCGGTGAAGTGTCCCACTATATCGGCCGCCACGGCACGGCGCGCGTCGCGAAGGTCGTGCTGATCGGTGCTGTCCCGCCGACGATGGCGAAGAGCGATGCCTATCCCGGCGGCCTCGACATCGCGGTGTTCGACGGCATCCGGAAAGGCGTGGCGGACAACCGGTCGCAATTTTATCTCGACCTCGCCATCCCCTTCTTCGGTTTCAACCGCGACGGTGTCTCGATCAACGAGGGTTTGCGGCAGTCCTTCTGGGCGCAGGGAATGCAGGGCAGCATCGTTGGGCAATATGCCTGCATCCACGAATTCTCGGAGGTCGACTATACCGAGGACCTCAGGAAGATCGACGTGCCGACACTTGTCATTCATGGTGACGACGACCAGATCGTGCCGATTGGCAACGCCGGAGCATTGAGTGCGAAAATCGTGCCCAATGCGACGCTCAAGGTCTATGAGGGGGCGCCGCACGGCCTGGCGGTGACGCATCAGGACCGTCTGAACGCTGACCTGCTGGCGTTTGCCCGCAACTGAGCGTTGGGCGTGCGATGGCGGCGATATCCTGGCAAGGGCATGTCGCCCCCCATCGTTTCGGGCCCGGCGCCATTGAGACGTACAAGAGGATATAGTGACCATGAAGCCCGTTCCCTGGGACCAGCCCGCCACCCTGATCGACCTTGACGGCAAGGCGCCGCTGATCTCGACCCTGCGCGAATGCGTGCGGCATTTCGCTGCGCTCAAGCAGTTCCATCAGGCACAGGCGCGGATCCTGCTGACACAGCCGACCGCACGGGAGGGCCAGCGCACGCGCACCTGGATACTCGACCCGCACGAGATCAGCGATCTGGTCGTCCACCTGCGCAACGAGACGCTGTAGTCCTCCGGGCAGTCCCCTGGGCGTGAGATCTTATTCCGGGAGAGGCGTTTCCGGCGCGAAACCGAAACGGGAAAGTCCTTCCATGACGGTCCGGGCCGAATAGGGTCTGGCGATGCGGACGGTACGACCGCCATCGCCGGACGCGGCCGGAGAGCCGGTCGCGAGGATCGCCGGCAGATCCGACCATTCCGCTCGCACCTGCGCCAGTAAGCTTTCGCCGTCGCTGTCACGTGTGCCTCCGTCGATCACGATGGCGTCGTACCGGCCCCGCGCGGCGCGCAGTTTGCTCAACGCCTCACGTGCCGTGGCGGCCGGCTCCGGCTGGAAACCCGCTCCGGCAAGAGTCTCAAGCGCCAGCAGACGGGCCGCGTCATCGCCTTCCACCAACAGCACGCGTCTGCCCGAACCGGAATCCAGCAGATCGCGGACACGCTCCGAGAGGGCCTTCAGTGTGAAGGGCTTGGGCAACAACGCGACCCCGGCGTCCAGCCGCCCGCCATGAATGATGGCGTTGCGCGTGTAGCCGCTGGTGTAGAGCACCCGCAATGCGGGTCGGATGGTCCGCGCGGCGTCGCTCAGTTCCTTGCCCGACATGCCCGGCATGACCACATCGGTGAACAGCAGATCGACACCCAGTTCCGGACGTTCGAGCAGGCGCAGGGCGGCGGCGCCATCGGCGGCCTCCAGCACGTGATAGCCAAGCTCGCGCAGGGTCTCGACCGAATAGGTGCGCACTTCTGCGTCATCCTCGACAACCAGTATCGTTTCGCCGGTCGCGCTGCGTTCTTCCGAACGGGCCAGTTCGTCCTCGTCCTCCGCCGCGAGCCTGCCGGAGAAACGCGGCAGGTAGAGCTTGACCGTCGTGCCGCGCCCTTCCTCCGAATAGACGTTCACATGGCCGCCCGACTGCTTGACGAAGCCGTAGACCTGGCTGAGGCCCAAGCCGGTGCCACGTCCGATCTCCTTCGTCGTGAAGAAGGGTTCGAACACCCGCGCCAGCGTGTCCCGCGACATGCCCGTGCCGGTGTCGCTGACGGCGATCACCACATAGTTGCCCGGTGGCACCTCCGTCCGGATCGCGGCATAGCTTGAATCAAGATGCGCATTGCCGGTCTCGATCGTCAGCGTGCCGCCCTCGGGCATTGCGTCGCGGGCGTTGACGGCCAGGTTCAGAAGCGCGCTTTCGATCTGGTTCGGGTCCGCCTCGACCGGCCACAGGCCGGGGCTGCTGATGATTTCGAGATGGACGAGTTCCCCCAGCGAACGCTTCAACAGGTCCGACATGCCCGCCACCACCCTGTCGAGATCGAGCGGCTTGGGCGATAGCGGCTGGCGGCGGGAAAAGGCGAGCAGGCGCTGGGTGAGTGATGCGGCGCGCTCGGCGCCCTTCATCGCATTGCCGATCGCGCGGCGTGCCCGCGCACCTCCATCGGCCTGATCCAGTGCGCGATCGGCCATGTCGATATTGCCGGTGATAATCGTCAGCAGATTGTTGAAGTCGTGGGCGATCCCGCCGGTCAGCTGGCCCACGGCCTCCATCTTCTGCGATTGCCGCAACTGCTCCTCGACCTCGCGTTTTTCCGTCAAGTCGCGTGTGATCTTGGCGAAGCCTATCAGCTTCCCGTTCTCGTCATGGATCGCATCGACTATCGCGCTCGCCCAGAATTCGACCCCGCCCTTGCGCACCCGCCACCCTTCGGTTTCGCATTTGCCGGTCTGCGCCGCGATCTCGAGCGTGCGTGCAGGAAGATCCGCGTCCTGGTCTTCCTGCGTATAGAAAGTGGACATGGGGCGGCCGAGGATTTCCTCGGCGCTGTAGCCCTTGATCCGCTCTGCGCCGGCATTCCAGTTGGTGATGATCCCGTCCGCATCGAGCATGTAGATGGCATAGTCGGCGACGCCCTCGACGAGAATGCGGAACCGGCGCTCGCTTTCCTCCAGACGCGTGAAGGCGCTGCGGATTTCCTGGGTGCGCTCGTCGATCCGCTGTTCCAGCGTCGCATTGAGTTCGCGCAGGTCGCCCTCGGCAATCGTGCGCGCCGCGATCTCATCCTGCGCGTTGCGGTAGAGGCGGGCGTTGTCGATCGCAGTCGCCGCATGTGCGGCGATACCCAGCAGCACGTTTTCATGCTCCGGGGTGAACCGTCCCTCCTGCTGGTGGCCGAAGAACAGACCACCATGCACGGTGCCGCCATGCGAGACCACCGGCACGGCGAGGTAGCTCGTTACCGGCAGGTGTCCGGCGGGCATGCCGTCATGCGGCGCGTTCCGGCCGTAACGCGGGTCGGTGCGGATATTGTCGGACCGCACCACTCCCTCGCCCGCGAAGGTGGGGGCAAGGAGGTCGGTCTTGCGCGGCATCGGGAATTCCGCGAACGCGGCGCGGGGCGCCCCCGACAGGCTATAGAGCGTGTAAGTCTCGCCACTATCGTCGGCCACCGTGTAAAAGAACGCGCCGAACTCGGCACCGGTCAGTTCGACACCGGCGTCGGTGATCGTCTGCACGATCCGCTCCAGATCGCGTTCGGCGGCGACGGCGGTCGCCGTACGGTTGAGGATCGCGAAGGAATCCTGAAGCATGACGTTGCTCATCGCTGCGCTGACGTAGCGGGCAAGCATGCCCAGCAATTCCACCGCCTCGGGATTGGGGCCGTCATTTTGTGCCCAGTAGGCGCCGATCGCCGCGTCACGCGCTCCCGCCTGAATCGGCACCATCGCCATGCTGCGTACGAAGGTGCGGCGATACGCATCATGGGGGACGCGCGGGTCGGCATAGATGTTCGGGATGACCGCCGGTTGCTGGTTGATCATCACCCAGCCGGACACGCATTCGGACAGCTTGAAATTCTGGCCCGTCCACAGCGGTGCGATCGCGTCCTCCGCGACATAATAGCAGCGCCCGCCTTCGCCCTTGACGAACGTGATGCCCTGCGCGCCGGTGATATTGCGCGCCGCCCCTCGAACGATCTCGATGACCGCATCGAGGGACCGTGCGCGCGCCAGTTTCTCGGCAGCCCTGAACAACGCGCTCCAGGTCTCCGGAATGATCTCCGGCGGAGTGTCCATATCCTGCATGCCCCGGTTTCCAAGTCTCCCGCACTGCAGGATAGCGGGTATGGCCATGCGCGCCAACTCCCCGTTCGGTAGCCGCCGCCGCTGTAGTCTTCATAAGAATAAAAAATGGTGCCTTCGGAGGGCAACGCTCTATCCAGCTGAGCTATGGGTGCCTGTGCGCGGGTAAGCCCTTGCAGGTTGTGGCCGCTTAGCAAAGCCCGATGGATCGCGCCAGCCGCAAAATCGCCTGTCGCGGTCGATACGATGGGCCGCCGGCCTTACCGCTGCTATTTCGGCGCCTTCTTCATCGGCTGGAACGTGCCGAGGCCGCAGCTTGGCCCGCGCATCAGGTTCGGTGATGCGTAGAGAACCGTGATGATGTCGACGGAGCAGAGTTGCGACAGGCTGGTCTGGTAGGCGAACCGCTTTTCGAAGCCGAGCCCGGGGCAACTGTTGGGCAGCGTGTTCCGGTAAATCGTCTTGCCGTTCATGATGAAGTCGATGGTGCGGTCGTCCCTGACATTGGACGAGCGGATCGCGTTGATCTGGATGCAGTTGACCGGATCGCCGGCGGGGACGAGTGTATCGGGCTCCGCTTTCTTGGCGTCGGCGAGTGCGGGGGCAAGCAAGGCGGCCGCGCACGCAGCGATCGAGAAGGCGCGAAGGCAGGATGGACGGGACATGGTCTCTCTCCTCATGGGCTTACCCGTGGGACGGCGCCGGAAGGCCCGAGCCGTAGGTGGACTCATAGCACCCCATGGATCGCACCGCGACCATATCCAGGTCTCAGCTATCGGCCGACCCGCCGCCCAGCGCCCGCGCGACGATGTCGGCATAGATGCGTGTCAGCGTTTCCAGATCGTCCACTGCGACCGCCTCGTCCAGTTTGTGCATCGTGGCGTTGGGCAGGCCGAATTCGACGACCGGGCAGAGGCGCGAGAGGAAGCGCGCGTCGGAGGTTCCGCCAGTGGTCGAGAGTTCCGGCGCCGATCCGGTTGCCGCGACGATCGCGTCGGAGATGAGCGTCGAGAAATCCCCCGGCGGTGTCAGGAACGGCTCGCCGCTGATCTTCGCCTCCAGCGCGCCGCCTTCCGCCTCCACGATCGCCCGGATGCGCGCGACGAGGCTTGCGCCGTCATGCTGGTCGTTGAAGCGGATGGAGATGCGCGCCGTCGCCTGTGCCGGGATCACATTGGTGGCGGGGTTGCCGACGTGGATATCGGTGATCTCGATATTGCTCGGCTGGAACCAGTCGGTACCTGCATCGAGGTTGACGGCCTCGATCGCGGTCAGGATACGGAGCAGGCGCGGGATCGGATTGTCGGCGAGATGCGGGTAGGCGACATGGCCCTGCTGTCCCGCGACGGTGATCCACATGTTGACCGAACCGCGCCGCCCGATCTTCACCATGTCGCCGAGGCGATGGACGGAGGTCGGCTCACCAACGAGGCAGAGGTCGGGCTTCACCCCGCGGTCGGCCATGCGATCCATGATGGCGAGCGTGCCGTGGACCGCTGCGCCTTCTTCATCCCCAGTGATGATCAGGCTGATCGTGCCCGGCATCGTGGGCAGGGCCGCGAGTGCCGCCACGAAACAGGCGATCGATCCCTTCATGTCGACAGCGCCCCGCCCGTAGAGCAGCGGACCACGCACCTGCGGGCCGAACGGGTCGCCGGTCCATCCGGTGCCGGGCGGTACGACGTCGAGATGGCCGGCGAAGGCGAAATGCGGACCGTCGCCCGTTTGGCGCACCGCCAGCAAATTCTCGACAGGGCCATCAGGCGCATCGCCCGACAGGAACCGGTCCACCGCAAAGCCGAGGGGGATCAGCATCTCCTCCAGCGCATCGAATACCGCTCCGGTCGCGGGCGTTACCGAAGGGCAGGCCATCAGGCGGCTGGCGAGGGCCAGCGCGGCGGGAACGGTACTGGTGCTGTTCATGGCCGTGCGTTAGCGAGTGCACATCCTTTTGGCCAGCAGGAGGCGCACGATGCCAAAGGTCAAGCTCGATACCGTTCCACAGAACAACATGACCGGCTATCCGCCGCCTTATGCGCAGGCAGTGCAGGAACGCTGGGTCCGGCGGATGACGGCGGCGTTAGGCCTGCAGGATTTCGGCATGTCGCATGTGACCCTGCGGCCCGGCGCCTGGTCGTCGCAGCGGCACTGGCACGAGGGCGAGGATGAACTGGTCGTGATGGTTGCGGGAGAAGCGGTGCTGGTGGACGACAACGGCCGGACATCGCTACGGCCCGGCGACATTGCCGTCTTTCCGAAGAATGACGGCAACGGCCATCATCTGGTGAACGAGAGTCCAGCCGACTGCACGTTCGTTGCCGTTGGGCGGGCGGCCAAGAGCCCCTGCCACTATTCCGACATCGACTTGCACTTCGATCCGGCTGCAGGGAGATACACCCACAAGGACGGATCGCCGTTCGGCTGACCAGCCTTCGCCATTCAGGCGGAGGCTGGTGTCATCTCGAACTTCTCGATCACCCAGTCCTCTGCCTGCGCGCCACCGATCCACTCTTGCATGAACGGATGGGCGATGATCGCCTGCATATAAGGCTGGGCGAAGCGGGCGATGGGCAACTGGTAGGTGATGAAGCGGGTGACGACCGGCGCGAACATGATGTCGGCGGCGCCGAAATCGCCGAACAGGAAGTCGCCCGCGCCGCCGTGGCGCGCCCGTGCTTCAGCCCATAATTGCATGATCCGTTCGATGTCGCGCATCACGTCCGTCGACGGCGGGACGGGTGCATAGATCTGCCGGATGTTCATGCTGTGCTCGCGGCGCAGCGCCGCGAAGCTGGAGTGCATCTCCGCCGCCATTGACCGTGCCATCGCGCGTGCGGCAGGGTCGGCCGGCCAGAATTTGTCGCCGCCCGACGTCTCGTTCAGATATTCGACAATGGCCAGGCTGTCCCAAACGACGATATCGCCATCCCACAGGATCGGCACCTTGCCGGAGGAGGGCGCGAATTCATCGCCCTCGCGCCGCTTTTCCCAATCCTGGTCATAGAGCGGGACGACGACCTCCTCGAACGGCAGGCCGGACTGCTTTGCCGCCAGCCAGCCGCGCAGCGACCAGCTTGAATACGCCTTGTTGCCGATGAACAGCTTCATCATGACGGTTGTCGCCTTTCCCTTCCTCTACGCTGCCTTTCGCCGGGATGGGGCGTGTTGGCAAGGGCGGGTTTGCTACCGCGTCAGTTCTGCTGGGGTGTAAGCCCGGGAGCAGGCGTTGTGGGTGCCAGGGGCGCTTCCGGGGCTTGTCGCGCCGGTGTTTGCTGCACTGGCGGGGGCGATGAGAGCGTGGGCGCTATGTGGCGGCCGTGCAGCGCCTCGATCTCGATATGCCGTCGCTCCAGATAATATTCGCGGGTGGTCGCGTAGGGATCGGACGATTCCGCGCGCATCCGCCGCAATTCGGTATCGATCCCGATACGGTCGTTCAGCGTGCTGATGACCACCGCCGGAATGGCGTAGGCGGGCTTGTTGAACGGCGATCCGACCGCGATCGGCAGGACCATCTTGTCGATCAACGTCCCCGTCAGGTCGCGCAGCGTCGTGGGACCGATGAGCGGCAGGTAGAAATAGGGGCCGGGCTTGATGCCGTAATAGCCGAATGTGTTGGCGAAGCCGTTCGGACGATAGGGCAGGTTGAACGGCTTCTTCTTGGCCACGTCAAGCAGCCCGGCGATGCCGATGGTCGTGTTCACCGTGAACCGGCCGAGCGTCTCGGTCGCCTTGCCGGGCTTCAACTGCAACAGATAATTGAGGAAGACCACCGGCTCCGTGAGGTTGCTCAGGAAATTGCCGAGGCCCCGGCGAATCGGCCTGGGAATGCCGTTTTCATAGACATCGGCGACCGGTGCGACGACGGCCTTGTCCACATCCTGCGTCACCTTGAAGGTCTTGGCGTTGATGTCCTGCAACGGGTCCGTGGGCGGCGGGCTGCCCCGGCCGGTGACGACGATCGAATCCTGTTCCTCTGCCGGGGGCTGAGCCGGTTGCCCTTCCTGCGTCGCCGCGGACCTGGCGCCCGAGGTTTCGGGAGCCGCCGGAGGGGCAGTCGTCGGCTGCGCGGGCGCGGGCGTTTCCTGTACGCTCGCGATCACGGATTGGGCGGCATCAGTCGGCGCGCCGGCCAGCAGCGCGACACTGATCAATGCCGGTACGATCATTCCCCTGTTTCCTCCGTCGACGTCTCGTGTCCGCACTTCAAGAAGGAAACAATCTGCATCGGCTCCGGTTCTGTGCGGCATGTCCGGGCGCCCGGACTATCCGGAAGGCACCCAAGCCAATGAGGGGCTGGCATAAAGTCGCTGGTCCGTAAAGTGACGTTGCGATGACATGAGGATGACGGCGCGTCAGCGTGTCACGCGATCACGCCACCTGTGATCCGGGGGGGAGGGGCCTATTCCAGCGCCTCGATCACCGCCGCGCGCAACTCCGGAATGCCCATGCCCTTCTCGCTGGAGGTCGCGATGATGTCCGGATGGGCGGCCGGGCGCTTGCGGATCGCATCGGCCGTCCGTTCGAGCACAGCGGCCAGCTCGCTCGCCTTGATCTTGTCGGTCTTGGTGAGGACGATGCGATAGCTGACGGCGGCGGTGTCGAGCATGTCGAGCATCTCTGTATCCACCTCCTTGATGCCGTGGCGGCTGTCGATCAGCACCAGCGCGCGCTTCAGCGCGGCGCGGCCGCGCAGATAGTCGTTCACCAGAAACCGCCACTGACGCACCATGTCCTTGGGCGCCTTCGCAAAGCCATAGCCCGGCATGTCGACGAGGCGCAGCAGCAACGGATCGCCGACGTCGAAGAAGTTCAGTTCCTGCGTGCGCCCCGGTGTGTTGGATGTGCGCGCGAGGTTGTTGCGGTTGGTGAGCGCGTTCAGCAGAGAGGATTTGCCGACGTTCGACCGGCCGGCGAACGCCACCTCCACCACCACGGGATCGGGCAGGAACTTGAGCTGTGGCGCGGACTTCAGGAACGCGACCGGCCCCGCGAAAATCCTGCGCGCGGTTTCGATGGGATCGATCGTGTCGTCCATCACTTCGCCGTTGCGGCCTCCGCCGGGGCGGGGTGCGCGCGGTACAGGAACCACTGCTGCGCGATGGACAGCATGTTGTTGGTGATCCAGTAAACGAGCAGACCGGCGGCGAACGGCGCCATCACGAACATCATCATCCACGGCATGATGGAGAAGATCTGCTTCTGCATGTCGTCCATCGGTGTCGGATTCAGGCGGAACTGGAGCCACATGGTGCAGCCCAGGATGATCGCCAGCACGCCGATCGCCAGGAAGGCGGGCGGCTGAAAGTTCAGCAGGCCGAAGAGGTTGAGGACGTGCAGCGGATCTGGCGCGGAGAGATCCTTGATCCACAGCACGAACGGCTGGTGCCGCATCTCGATCGTCAGCATCAGTACCTTATAGAGGGCGAAGAAGATCGGAATCTGGATGAAGATCGGCAGGCAGCCCGCGAGCGGGTTCACCTTTTCGCGCTTGTAGAGCTCCATCATCTCCTGCTGGAGCTTGACCTTGTCGTCCTTGTACTTTTCCTGCAGCGCCTTCATCTTCGGCTGAACGGCGCGCATCGCCGCCATCGACTTGAACTGCTTCTGCGCGATCGGGAACATCAGGCCGCGGACGCACAGCGTCAGCAGGATGATCGCCACGCCGAAATTGCCGACGACGGTGAACAGCCAGTGGAGCAGCGAGAAGATCGGCTGTTCGAACCAGTAGAACCAGCCCCAGTCGATCGCGCGGTCGAACAGCGGGATGCCGGCGTTCTGATAGCCCTGAAGCGTCTTCACTTCCTTCGCGCCGACGAACAGGCGTGTCGTCTGCGTCAGTGCCTTGCCGGGCTGAACGATCGTGGGGTTCAGGCTGTAATCCGCCTGATACTGCGTGCCTGCGCCCTTGCGGAACTGCGCTGCATAAGCTGCTTTCTGGTCGGGGATCAGGGCCGAGAGCCAGTATTTGTCGGTAAAGCCGATCCAGCCGCCGGTGCTGGTAAATCCCTGATCACCGTCCTTGTCGAGATCCTTGAAATCGACATCGTAATTGGCGGCACCGTTGAAGACGCCGATCGGGCCGGTATGGATCGTCCAGCTTGTCGGATCCTTCGACGGGCCGTCGCGGCTGATATAGCCATAGGGCTTGACCGCCGCCGCGCCGGTTCCGGCGTTTTCGACCGTCTGCTGCGCGGTGAACATGAAATTGTCGTCGACCGACAAGCGGATGACGAAGGTCTGCCCGGCGCCGTTGCTCCAGCGCAGCGTCACCGGTGTTGCCGGCGTCAGCTTTGTGCCTTCCGCCGTCCAGACCGTGCTGGTGTCGGGCAGCTTCGCGCCCTCGCCGCTCCAGCCGAAACCGGCGAAATAGGCGTCGGGCGTGCCGGAGGGGGAATAGAGACGGATGGGCAGCGCGTTCTTCGCGATGGTCTCGCGATAGGTCGGCAGGACGATATCGTCGATCCGCGCGCCCTTCAAATTGATCGAGCCGGAAAGCTTGGGCGTCTCGATCGGGATGCGCGGGCTTTCGCGCAGCACGGCGGAGCGGTCGCGGATCGCCTGGGCGGGATCGACGGGCGCGGCGGGTGCACCGGGGGAGGGGGCGGTGACCGGTGTGGTCTTGCCGCCCTGCACCTGCGTCGCGGGCGGGTTCGCGGCCGGGAAGAAGTGGTTGGCGATGTAAGGCCATCCAAACAGGATGGCGGCCGTCAGCACCACCGCCAATATCAGGTTCCGCTTGTCGTCCACGCGTTCAGGCTCCGGCGTTCATCTTGTCGTTGATCGTCTGTGATCGTTTGCTTCAGGGGACCGGGTCGTAGCCCGAGCCTCCCCATGGGTGGCACCGCATTAGCCGCTTCATGGCCAGCCAGCTACCCTTGAGCGCGCCATATTTTCCAAGCGCGTCGATCGCATATTGGGAACAGGATGGGCTGTAGCGACATGTCGGCGGCAGGATGCGGGAAGGCCCAATCTGCCATGCGCGCGCGATCAGGGAGAGGAGCCGGGCGATCATGGCGTTCCGGCGGGATCGCGGGCAACGTCGTCCCGGCGCTGCCGTGGGCCATCATGTCTTGGCCGGCCGTGCGCCGTGATTTTTCGCAGCGCCTTTTCGAGATCGGCACGAAGCTGCGCAAAATCGCGCTCCACCCCATCGGCGCGGCCGATCAGGACATGGTCAGCGCCAGCAACACCAAGGACCGGGAGCAGTTCGCGCGCGAGAGCACGAAAACGGCGCTTCATCCGGTTACGGACGACAGCGCCGCCGATCTTCTTCGTTACCGTGTAGCCGATTCGCTTGGTCGGATCGCCATCCGCGCGCTCGCGCAGCAGGAGGACGAAGCCGGGCATCGGCTGCCTGCGGCCCTTGTTCGCGGCCAGGAAATCGGCGCGCCGGCGAAGTGTCGCCAGACCGCCGACCTCCGCCGCCGGAATCAGGCGCTCAGGCTCTTGCGGCCACGGGCGCGACGGGCGCGCAGGACCGCGCGGCCCGCTGCCGTCGCCATCCGGGCGCGAAAGCCGTGCCGCCGCTTGCGGACGAGGTTGCTCGGCTGAAAGGTGCGCTTCATCGCTCATTCCTCAAATACATAGTCTGAAAAACCGGTACGACAAAAAATGGCCGCCGAAACGGCGACCCCTGTCGGAAGCGGGTCCGATAAGGAAAAGGCGGGGGCGAGTCAATCGCTATCCCGCCTTTCCGGGTGGAGATGGGTTGAGATACCCCGCCTATCCTTCTCCGGCATAGGCGGCCTTCAGCACGCCAAGGTCCAGTTTCTGCATCGTCATCATCGCCTGCATCGCGCGTGCCACCGCTGCGGCATCGCTGCTCTTCTGCATGGCGACGAATTCCTCCGGCACGATCTGCCAGGACAGGCCGAAGCGATCCTTCACCCAGCCGCAGGGGCCGGGCGATCCACCGCCGGAGGTCAGAGCCTCGTAAAGCCGGTCGACTTCTGCCTGGTCTGCGCAGGATATCGAAAGAGAAACCGCCTCGGTGAAGGCGAACTCCGCCCCGCAATTCAGCGTCTGATAGCTCTGGCCGAACAAGGTGAACGCGACGAGCAGAACGGTGCCCGCCGCCATCGGCATGTTCTCGCCATAATGACTGATATGGTCGATCGACCCGTCGCGGAAGGTATCGACATAGAAGCGTGCGGCCTCCTCTGCCTGCCTGTCGAACAACAGGCAGGTTGCGATCTTCGACATGATCCTTCTCCTTTTTTCCTCGGCTCTCAGGCCGCCTTGCGCATGCCCACCACGGCGAAGGCCGCACCCTGGGGGTCGGCCGCCTGAATAATCCAGCCGCCACCGGGTACCTCCATCGGGCCGTTCATTACCCTGCCACCACCCGCTTCGATCTTCCCGTGGGCAATGTCGATGTCGCCGACCGAGAAGTAGAACAGCCAAAAGGGTTGGGGGATCATCGGCGGCCGGGGCATGATCGCGCCGGTCATGCTTTCGAAGGCCGTGCCGCCGGTCTGGGACAGAAGCTGATAGGTGCCCATCTCGCCCATGTCCATCGCATCGCCCTTCGTCCAGCCGAACTGGCCGGTGTAGAAGGTAAGATCGGCGGTGTAGTCGCCTGACGACAGTTCATGCCAGCTGACATGCCCGGCCGCCATCGGCGGCGCTCCTTCGAACCCCTCGGGGCTCGACCCCTTCAGCAGCATGAAGACGGCGCCGCCCGGATCGGCCATCACCGCAAAGCGGCCTACACCCGGGATGTCCTCCGCCGGACGCATCACCTTGCCGCCCGCCGCCGCGAGCCGCGCCGCATCCGCGTCGACATCGGCCGACCCGATATAGCCGCCCCACCAGGGCGACATGCCGCAGTCCTTCGCTTCGGCCGGGATTGCCATGATACCGCCCATCGGTCCCGCGCTGCCCGACACCACATGATAGGCGCCGCCTTCCGGATCGCCGCCGGGGAAGGGTTGACTGGTCCAGCCGATCACGTCGCCATAGAAGGCAAGCGCCGCCTCGGGGTCGCTGGTCATCAGTTCGTACCAGAAGAATGTGCCTGTCGGATCGGTCATCGTCCGTCTCCTTGCATGCAGAGTATCTGCCCGGCCGCCGATGGCCGGGAATGGGGGTCAGCCTTTCCGGTCGACCATAGTCGTGAAGCCGCCGAAGATCAGACGGGCGCCGCTGAAGGGCATGCCTTCGCCTTCCTCGGGCTTCATCCGGGGATCGTTCATGATCTTCTCGTTGCCGATGTCGCGGGCCTCGCGGGAGGGCCACTCGACCCAGGAGAACACGACCTCCTCCCCGTCTTCGGCGATCACGGCCGTACGGAAGTCATTGACCTTTCCGGGCTTTATGTCGTCGTTCCACGTTTCGACGATGCGCGTGGCGCCATGTTCGATCCAGATCGCGGCCGCCTTTTCCGCCATGTCCTTATACGCCTGCCGGTTGCCCCCGGGCACCGGGATCACGAAACCGTCGACATAGGTCATCGTCTCTCTCCTTTTCGCAGTCGTCTTGCGCAACGGCGCCGGGTCAGGCCTCGGTACCGGCCTGCATCGCGGCCTCGACGTCCATCCACATCGGTTCCCAGATATGGCCGTCGGGATCCTCGAAGCTGCGACTATACATGAAACCATGGTCCTGCGGGGGATTGGGTTCGCTGGAGCCGGCGGCGATCGCCCTGTCCATGATCGCGTCCACCGCTTTCCGGCTGTCTTCCGATACGCATAGTGACATCTGCGCGGTCACATGGGCGTCGGGAATCTGGCGGGTGGTGAACGTCGCCCAGCGCGGATGGGTGACCAGCATGACGGTGATGGTTTCCGACAGGACCATGGCCTGCGCGGTGTCATCGGCAAAATGGTCGTTCCGTACGAAGCCGACCGCCTGATAGAAGGCGATCGAAGCCGGAAGGTCCGCGACCGGCAGGTTGATGAAGATCATCTTGGGCATGGCGTTTTCTCCTCTCGTCCCTGGTTGTCGCTGGCCCGCCCGGCCGATTCGACTTGCACAGCATCCGCCCTTTGGGTATTAAAAGCAACTATGAAGTTAGAAAAAATAACTGAGTCGTTTTCGTGAAGGACAAGAAGCGGATCGACGACGCCTGCGGTACCGCGCATGCGCTGGAACTGGTGGGGGAGCGCTGGGCGCTGCTGGTCATGCGGGAGCTTATGCTCGGTCCGCGACGCTTTGGTGAACTGCGCGCCGACCTGCCAGGGATCAGCGCCAATGTGTTGACCCAGCGGCTGGAGGAACTGGAGGCGCGGGGCATCCTCATCAGGCGCAAGCTCCCGCCGCCGGCGTCCGTGCAGGTCTATGAACTCACCCAATGGGGCTATGAAGCCGAGCCGATCATCCAGGTGATGGGACGTTGGGCGACGCGGTCACCGCTGCATGACCCGACGCGGCAGATCAGCGGCGTGTCGGTCCTGCTGTCCTTCCGGACGATGCTCGACCGGTCACGGATCGGCGACCTCGACGTGTCGATCGGTTTTCGCTTCGGCGAGGATCGCTATCTGGGCCGGCTGGACGCGAATGGCTTCGCGGTCGGGCGGGGTGATCCGGACGGCGCTGACATCCGGATCACGGGCAGCCCCCACGCGCTGGCGGGCGCGGTGTATGGGGGCGTGCCGCTTCCCGCGCTGGAGGATGCGGGCGTGCTGACCGTGCGCGGCGATGTGGCGAAGGTCGCACGGTTCCTGACCCTGTTTCCATTGCCCGAAAAGGCGCCACCGCCGCCGATGTGCCTGACGGACTAGGCCAGCGCGTCAGGCCGCGGGCGCGGCCGTCTTGGGCTTGTAGCGGCACAGGTCCGCAACGATGCAGCGCCAGCATTCGGGTTTGCGCGCCTTGCAGACATAGCGGCCGTGCAGGATCAGCCAATGGTGGGCATCGCGCCGGAACGGGGCGGGCGTCTGCTTGTCCAGCTTCAGTTCGACCGCGAGCGGTGTCTTGCCGGGGGCCAGGCCGGTGCGGTTGCCGACGCGGAAGATATGCGTGTCGACCGCGAACGTCTCCGCGCCGAACGCGGTGTTCATGACGACGTTGGCGGTTTTCCGCCCGACACCGGGCAGGGTCGTGAGGACGTCGCGGTCCTGCGGTACCTCACCGTCGAAATCGCGCACCAGTATCTCCGACAGGGCGATGACGTTCTTCGCCTTCGCATTGAACAGGCCGATCGTCTTGATGTGCGCCTTCAATCCGTCCTCGCCGAGCGCGATCATCTGGGCGGGCGTGGTCACATCGCGGAACAGCGCGCGGGTCGCCTTGTTGACCCCGACGTCGGTCGCCTGTGCCGACAGGACGACGGCGACGAGCAACTGATAGTCGTTGCCATATTCCAGCTCCGTGCGCGGCGCGGGATTGTGCTCGGCAAGGCGGCTGTAGAATTCGAAGATGTCGGCCTTCTTCATGGGCGTCAGAGCCCCAGGACGCCCTTCATGTCATAGCGGCCCGGCGGCTGGCTGAGCAGCCACGATGCCGCCTTCACCGCGCCGCGCGCGAAGATCGCACGGCTTTCCGCGCGATGGCCGATCTCGATCCGCTCGCCCTCTGCCGCCAGGATGACCTGATGGTCGCCCGCCACCGACCCGCCGCGCAGGGATGCGAAGCCGATCGCCCCCTCCGCCCGCGCACCCGTGATGCCGTCACGGCCACGCTCGCTATGATCGGCAAGCACGATGTTGCGCCCGCGCGCGGCGGCCTCGCCGAGCAGCATGGCGGTACCGGATGGCGCGTCGACCTTGTGCCGGTGGTGCATCTCCACGATCTCGATATCCCAGTCGGGGCCGAGCCGCCGGGCGGCGTCCTCGACCAGCGCCGCCAGCAGGTTGACGCCGAGCGACGTGTTGCCGGTCTGAAGTATGGGGATCGAACGCGCGGCTTCGTCGATCAGGGCATGGTGGATCGTCTCCAGCCCCGTGGTGCCGATGACAACGGGCTTCCCCGCCGATACACAGGCATCGAGATGCGCGGAAAGGGCACCGGGCGTCGAAAAGTCGATCAGGATATCGCTCGCGCGGGCGAGCGCGACCGGGTCGCTCGAGAACGGGACGCCGCGCGCGATTTCCCCCGCGTTGCCGGGGCGGTCGGTCCCTCCGGCAAGCACGAAGCCAGCATCGGTTGCCGCTGCGGCGATCGCACGGCCCATGCGGCCGGCGGCGCCGAAAATCCCGATGCTGCTCATGCTATGTTTGTCCCGCTATCTGCCCTTCACGGGCGCATAAGGGACGTGCACGTGAATGTCACGCGCAGGCGGTGTTGCCATGTGTCCGGAATTGCCGCTCAGTGAGACGTGCGGCCTTGCGCCCGGCGGGCGGTGGGGCCGACCGCCTCGAGCTGATGCCGGGCGGCGGCAAGCGCCTCCCGCACCCGCCTGAGCTGGATCACGCAATCCCGGAGCTGGTCGAAATGATCTTTCTCCATGGGGGCGATAACGTCAGTGCGGCGAAACGGTTCTGCGCAAATCCGGCTATCGGGTCCGCTGCGGACCAAAGCGCGTCAGCCCTTCGATTCGCGCCCTTTTCGTGCGGCTCGCAGCCCGGCCTCCAGCGCGAGTCCCGCCCAGTGCCGCATTGCGTCGGGATCGTCATAGACGTCAGGCGGTGCGTTGCGGTAGTTCATCGTCGCGGTCTGGCCGTCGCGATCATAGGTGAAACGCGGCCGCTCCGCGGCATCCCAGGCGGTATCGCTGTCCTTGTCGGCCTTGAACCACAGTTCTCCGCCGCGCGCATCGGAATCGACGATCGCGAAGACGGTGCCGTCCAGATAGAGGGTGGCGCCACCCATCATCCGCCGCATGGTGACGCGCCCCATCGGTTCCAGCGCTTCGCCGACCCAGTCGATAAGGCCCTGGTCGACGCTCATGGCGCGTGCGAAAGGGCCGGGGTATCCCCACCGGCAAGCGCGTCCAGCGCCGCGCCATCGACGCGCATCACCGTCCACTCGTCCATCGGCTTCGCACCCAGCCCTTCATAGAAGCGGATCGACGGCGTATTCCAGTCCAGTACCGACCATTCGAGGCGGGCACAGTCGCGTTCGACCACGAGTTGCGCAAGCCGCACCAGCAGCGCCTTGCCCGCGCCCAGACCGCGTGCCGCGGGCGTCACGAACAGATCCTCGAGATAGATGCCGGGCTTCCCCTCGAACGTCGAGAAGTTGTGGAAGAACAGGGCGAAGCCGACAGCGTTCCCGTCATGCTCGGCGACAAGCACTTCCGCCATCGGGCGGGAGCCGAACAGGTGCCGTTCCAGCACGTCGATATCGGCCCGGACTGCGTGGGTCAGCCTTTCATAGTCGGCAAGGGCGAGGATGAAGCCGTGGATCAGGCCGATGTCGTCTGGCCGGGCTTCGCGGATAGTGATGCTCATGCGCGCGACGATAGCGGATCAGGCAACGCCTGTCCCGACATCGATCTCGACATGGGCTATGTCGGGCCGCCGCCGGGCCGCGATCAGGCAGCCGGTGACGATCAGCGCCGCGCCCAAAAGGGTGGTCAGCGTCAGATGCTCGCCGAACGCCAGCCAGCCCATGATCGCCGCCCAGATGAACGCGCTGTATTCCACCGGTATCAGATATTGCGCTTCCGCCCGGGCATAGGCCCAGGTCAGCAGCGTCAGCGACAGGAATGCCAGCGCCGCCGCCGCGATGACGAGCGGGACATGGCGTGTATCGGGTACGATCGCGAACACCGGTGCGGCGACACCCAGCACGCACAGGATCACCAGATGCTGAAAGAAGGCCGCCTCGACAGGGGAGGCAAGGCCCGCCTGCTGCTTCTGGAGGATGAGGTTCCAGGCGAACAGGACGGCGGACGCCAGCACGGACAGCGCGCCGGGCAGGGCGCGCGGATCATAGTCGCCCGAAACGCGGGCCGACAGGATGACGCCGACCCCGGCGAGGCCGAGCAATGAGGCGAAGATGACGTTCCGGCCGATCCGCTCCCCAAGCATCAACGCGGCGAGGTAAAGGGCGATCAGCGGCGCGATGAAGGACAGCGCGATGCCCTCCGCCATCGGCAGGCGGGTGAGGCCGAAGAAGAAGAACATGACCATGGCCGTCGCGACCACGCCGCGCAGCATGTGGATGCGCAGGGCAGGGCCCGCGGGCCAGGGATTGCGCGTCACCGCCATGCATATAAGGCCGATGACCGTACCGGCGACCGATCGCCACAAAAGGGCATTATAGACGCCGATGGCGAGGCTGAGCCCCTTCATTGCGCCATCCATGACGGAAAACACCGCCACCCCGGCGCAGCAGGCGGCGAAGGCGACGGGCAGGGCCGTGCCGGACGCATTGCCGCTGGCGGCGCTGTTCATCGCTCTTGCCTTCGTTTTGCCGGGGCGGCGGGATCGGGTCGGAGCCGCTTGGTCAGCCGGGCTTCATCCATGTCGCCTGCCCGATCACCAGTTCGTCGATCTGGAGACGGGCGATCCGGGCTTTGCCAATCCGAAGGCGGCCGATCGCGAGGGCGCCGATGGCCAGCGCCCCGAACGCCAGCGCCCCCAGCGCGATTGCTCCGACCGCGCCGGAACCGAGGGCGGAAGCACCGACCGCCTGCGCCCCGGTCGCAGAAGCGCCATGCGCGACGGCGCCCGCCCTCGATTTTCCGGTCATGGCGCTCACTCCGCCGCTTCCGCCGTGCCCGCGTCCGTGGTCGCGGCCTCGATCTCCGCCGCCTTCGCCTCGACGAGGCGGACGATGTGATCGATCATGCCTTCGTCCTTCACCGTATGGTCGGTGACGCCGGACAGGTAGACCATGTGCTTGCCGTTGCCGCCGCCGGTCAGGCCGATGTCGGTTTCCCGCGCTTCGCCCGGCCCATTGACGACGCAACCAAGGACCGAGAGGGAGAGCGGCGTATTGATGTGCTGGAGCCGTTCCTCCAGCGCCTGCACGGTGCGGATCACGTCGAAGCCCTGCCGCGCGCATGACGGGCAGGAGATGACCTTTACGCCGCGCGTGCGGATGCCCAGCGATTTCAGGATTTCATAGCCGACGCGCACCTCTTCCTCCGGCTCGGCGGAGAGCGAGACGCGGATCGTATCGCCGATTCCGGCCCAGAGCAGGTTGCCGATGCCGATCGCGCTCTTGACCGTGCCGCCGATCAGGCCACCCGCCTCGGTGATACCCAGATGCAGCGGGCAATCGACCGCTTCGGCAAGTTGCATGTAGGCTGCGACGGCCAGGAACACGTCGCTGGCCTTCACCGCGACCTTGTACTCGTGGAAATCCTGGTCCTGCAGCAGCTTGATATGGTCGAGCGCGCTTTCGACCAGTGCTTCGGGACAAGGCTCGCCATATTTCTCCAGCAGGTCCTTTTCGAGGCTGCCGGCGTTGACGCCGATGCGGATCGAGCAGTTGTTGGCCTTGGCCGCCTCGACGACCTCGCGCACGCGCGCTTCCGAACCGATATTGCCGGGGTTGATCCGCAGGCAGGCGGCGCCGGCGTCTGCGGCTTCCAGCGCGCGCTTGTAGTGGAAATGGATGTCCGCGACGATCGGTACGCGGGCGGCGCGGACGATCTGCTTCAGGGCGGCCGTCGACTCCTCGTCCGGACAGGACACGCGGACGATGTCGGCACCCGCTTCCTCGCAGCGGCGGATCTGGTCGATCGTTGCCTTCGGATCGGATGTCAGCGTGTTGGTCATCGTCTGCACGGTGACGGGCGCGCCGCCGCCGACGGGGACGTTGCCGACCATGATCTGGCGGCATTCCCGGCGGGCGATGTCACGCCAGGGGCGCAGGCCGGGGTTGTGTTCTGACATGAAAAAGGGGCTCCATTGATATGGAGCCCCTATAACCAGTTTGCCTGACGGTTAGAAGACGCGGGTTAGAAGCGCGCAGTGATCGATGCGGCGACCTGGTCCGCGTTGCCGCGGGTCTGTGCATAGGTCGTCGCCGTCACAGTCGCAGGAGCGGGGAAATAGCTGTCCGGTCGCTTGATATCCGCCTTGTCCACGAATGTGTGGGCATAGGACAGGTTGAAGGCGAAGGCGGGCGAGAAATTATAGGTCGCGCCAGCCGTCAGCCAGAAGCGGTCGCCATCCGGCACACGGGTCGTCAGATACTGCGTGTTCGTCGGCGACTTGTCGAACATGGAACCGGCGCGCAGCGTCAGCGTGTCGTTCAGGTCATGCTCGACGCCCAGCGAGTAGCTGAAGCTGTCCTTGTAGTGCAGCTCCTTGACCGATGTGGAGCCACCCTCCGGCGTGATCGCGATGCTCTTCATCTTCGACCAGTTGTACCAGCGCGCGCTCAGCATGCCGCGTGTGCGGTCGCTGAAGTGATGGGTGACGCTGCCGATGACGATGTCGGGCAGGTCGAGCGGCGCGGTGGCGGGCAACTCGACATTGCCGGCGGCGAGGGGGCCCAGCAGGCCGGTCACCTGATAGGTGCCGGTCAGGTGATGCTTGATGCCCGAGCGGTAGGACAGGCCGAAATTGGTGTCGCCAGCAGTGTAGAAGATACCGGCGTTCCAGCCGACCGACCAGTCGTCGCCCTTCACCCGCGCGAAACCGTCCGATGCCAGCGGCGAGAGGTTCGGCAGCGCGTTGGTCAGCGTCACCTTCACATACTGCACATCGACACCACCGCCGATCGAGAGATTGTCGGACAGCTTGTACGCGAGCGATGGCTGGATGTTGTATGTCTTGAGGTCGGTGTAGAGCGAGTCATAGCGACCGAAGAAGTTGTCGTCATATTTCAGCTTCAGGCCGAACGGCGCGTTGACGCCGATGCCTGCCCACACCCGATCGGAAAGTTGGGCCGTGGCGTAGAAGCTCGGGATCGGAATGACGCTGTCGAATGCCTGGCCGCCGTCATTGCCGGACACGGGCACGCTGACCGGAAGACCGGGCACTGTGCGGACGGTGCCGCGGTTGATCTGCCGCGCATCGGCCATCAGTGCGTTGACGCCCGCCGAAACCTGCACGCCGGACAGCGCGGTCATACCGGCGGGGTTGTAGAAGACGATCGAGGGATCGTCGGCTGCAGCTGCACCGCCGGACATGGCGCGTCCGGTTTCAAGCGGCGACTGTTCCTGAATGTAGAAACCGCCCGCGAGGGCCGGGGTGGATGCAAGGAGGCCGCCCAGCGAAAGGGCCAGTGCGGTGTTGCGCGAAAGAACGGACATCTCATCTCCTAGCGACTGTACTTTTCGATCGAGCCCGAATGCTTTGGGTGCCCGATCGGTTGCTTGAAATTAGTCTTATTGGTGCAAAAAACTATGATAAAAATGCAACAGTACCCCCAAAAAACCGCAGAAAAGCTAGGTGACGCTACGGTATCATGGTTGTTGCATCCTCACTATTATTGCGTGCGAACGCACTTTGCTGGGCAATAGAGGCATGAAAACCCCGAAAACACCCGCCCGCCACGGTCACGAAGCCCCCTCCCGCGGCGGGTTTCGGCGCTTTTTTTCGCGAATCACACGCGAATCACGGCTGCTCGCTATCATCTTCGCGACCCTGTTTCTGGTGCAGCCCGGACAGGCCCTGGCATGGTGGGAATATGGTCACGAAACGATCGCGCGGATCGCCTTCGCGAACGTGAAGCCGCAGACGCAAAAGGCCATCGTTGCTCTGCTGCGTCATGCCCCGGAACTGGAGACGCCGGGCTGTCCCGCGAACAGTATCGCTCAGGCCAGCGTCTGGCCCGACTGCATCAAGACGCTGGGGGATCGCTTCAGCTATCAGTACAACTGGCACTATCAGAACGTCGACATATGCAAGCCGTTCGACCTCACCTCCGCCTGCGCGAACGGCAATTGCGTGTCGGCGCAGATCGACCGGAACGCACGGTTGCTGGCGGACAAGTCGCTACCGGTGCGGGAAAGGGTGATGGCGCTCGCCTTTCTCGTCCATTTCGTTGGTGACCTGCACCAGCCGCTGCATGCCGGAGACCACGGTGATCAGGGCGGCAACAAGGTGAAGAGCGACTATGGCATCGTCGCCAACCCGAGGCTCAACCTGCACAGCATCTGGGACGGATATCTGGCGGAACGCGCAATCTCCCAGCCGCCTCCGATGGTGCGGACATACAGCGCGGACGAAAAAACGCGGATGGCGGCTGGCACGACGGAGGACTGGTCCCGGGAAAGCTGGGCGTTGAGCCGTGACGAGGCTTATCGCGCGGCGCGGGGGGGCGACATATGCGCGATCCCGTCCGATGCGAAGCCTGACGATCGCGGCGCCATCGATGAAGCCGAGATCGCGGCGCTGGTGCCCAGGGTCAGGCTGGCTATAGAGGAAGGTGGGCTGCGTCTTGCCCGGATGCTGGACGCGGCATTCGCGCCCAAATGAATGCCGGCGAGCGTTGGGGTGCGTCACGGGCGGAGGTGCTCTGGGGGTAGCTATCCCCCGCCCGTGACGGCAAGACGGAACCGACAGGGTCCGGGGTCGGCCGTCTCCTGCCTTAGACGCCGCTCGCGTCACGCACCCGTCATCGTGCGCGCATTTTTTTCAGAAGGCGAAATCGATGCCCGCTCGCACCGTGCGCGGGCGCATGGGCGTATAATCGTCGTCGCCAAGGTCGAAGGGCGTGCCGAGTGCGAAGCGGTTGCCTGTTGCATCGAGAAAGTTGGTGACGGTGAGCGTCGCCCGGAACGGCCCCCGCCCCCAACTCGCCGAAAGGCTGGTGTCGACATAGCCGCCCTGCCGCTGGCCGAATATCGGGCCGACGCCGAGGCGCGAATGGCCGACATAACGGCCGGACGCGGACAGCCGCAACTCATCGGTGGCGCCGATCATCGTGCGATATTCTGCGGCCACCCGCGCGCCGAAATTGGCGACATTGGGCAAGGAGAGGGTGCGCCCTTCATAGGACAGCATGCGGACGAAATCCGCCGGCTGATTGAGTACACTGTCGTTGTAGATGGCGGCGGCGTCGAACTTCAGGCCGCGCATCGGTGAGAGAACGACGCGCCCCTCGAAAGTGTAGATGCGTCCGTCGCCGATATTGGCGGTCGTCGGCAGGCCCCGCCGGTCGGTAAGATCGGCCTGGATGTCGCGCCAGTCGGTGTATGCGAGGGAGCCGGTGAAGGCGAACAGGTCTAGGCCCGGTACGCCCCGCCGGAAGCCCGCCTCCAGCGTACCGATCCGGTCGTTGCGGAAGCGGCGGACATGATAGTCGTCGACCGCGAGGCCGCCGGGACGAAAGCCCTGCTGATAGCGCAGGAACAGCGTAACGCCGGAAATGGCATCGCTCATCATCGCGACGGACGGTAATATGCTCGTTTCCCGTCGATCGGCCTGCGCTTCCGCCCGGCTGATATCGGCCATGACAAGGGTCGGCATGGGGTCGGTCGCCACGCCTGACAGCTTGCTGCTGGTCAGACGGCCACCCACGGTGACGACGAGCGCGGGAAACGGCTGAACCGACGCCTCGGCGAGGGCGGTCCATTCGTGGATGCCGTTGCGTACGCCGGTCGAGGGCGTCGGCATATCGGGTGGCCCCAGCGTGCGGGAGATGGTCGACCTGCTGTCGAGATAGCTGAAGCCGACGAGCCAGCCGAGGCCATCATGCAGGTCCCGCGAAAGGCGGCTTTCCGTCGTGATCATGCGGGTGCGATTGACCTGATGGTACACCATCGGTGTTTCCGTCGCCGGAAGCGCGCCGATGCCGATTCCCGCTCCAGGGCCCAGCGCACCTTCATTGGCGCCCGTGGCGTCGTATCGTTCCGATACCAGATGCCGCACGATCCCGGCGGTGGTGGTGAAGGTCATATCCTCCCACCGCCGCTCGATCCTGCCGCTGGCGAGCCAGTAGTCGGTCAGATAGTTCTGCGCGACCGGACTTTCGCGCGTCAGCCGTCCGGCATTGCGGCTCGCATATTGGGCGTCATCGCCCTCTATCCTCTGGTACAGACCGTTGAGGTCGATCGTCCATGCGTCGTCGGGGACGAAACGCAGCGCCGCCCGCCCGCCATAGGTGTGCGTCCGGTTGACGTCGTCCAGGTCGCGCAGCGTATCATCGATATAGCCGCCCGCGCTTTCGGCATAGCCGACCACGCGCAGACCGAGGCGCCCCTGAACCAGAGGCAGGTTCAATACCGCGTTCCCGTCGGCACCGGGGTCGCCATGCTGGGTGGCGGAAGCGCCGACGCCGATGCGGCCGCCGAATTCCACCAGATCAGGCGGGTTCGGCACGACACGGATGATGCCGCCCAGCGACCCCGCGCCGTAAAGCGTACCCTGTGGCCCCTCCAGCACTTCGACGGCTGCAACGTCGTAGAGGCTGAGATCGGGGTCGGGCGCCGCATAATTGAGGCGCATGTCGCCCAGATATTGCCCGGTCGTGGCCTGGGTGGGCCCTGCGAAACCGGAATCGGCGATGCCCCGGATGAACAGCTTGTTGCGGCCGTCGCCGACATGGGTCGAGCTGAGGCTTGTGACATGGTCGATCAGTGCGGCCGAGCCCGCCGACGCCTCGTCGTCACGAAACAGGCTGGCGTCGATCATCTCGACAGTCCCTGCAAACTGGCCAAGCGGTATGCGGCGCTTGGACGCCGTGACCACGATCGCGTCCGCCGCCTCGACCGGCGGCAAGGGTTCGTCCGAGATGCTGGGGGCGGGGGGCAGCGGCCGGTCAGGAGCGGCGCGGGTCCGCAATATCCGCCACGTGTTCGCACTCACCCGGACAGCTCGCGCTCCGGTTCCCGCCAACAGGCGATCCAGCGCCTGTCCGGCCGACAGGCGACCTGCAATGCTGCGCACGGGCAGCCCAGCCAGTGCCTGGTCGGACATGCCGATGCTGGTTCCCGTCTGACGTCCGAGCGCGATCGCCGCATCACCGAGACGGCCAGCCGGAATTGTTACGTCATGACGATCCGCTGCATTCGCCGGCACGGTGACGGCGAGCAGGGCACTTGCGATGCACAGGCCTTCACCTATTCGCGCCATCGATCGCCTTCAACGTCCAGCCGTCGCCTTCGCGCATGGCGGATACGCCCAGCAGGGGCGCTGCGCCAGCGAAGAAACGGTCAGGGTTGCGATCAAGCAGGATCGTGCCCGTGAAGCGCTGGCCGTTCGCCGCGCCATCGGCACGGACGCTGACGCCCAGATTGCGGGCGATGTCCGTCGCGATCTCCGGCAACGCTGCCCCGGTGTAGACAAGGCGGCCCGCATGCCAGGCGCCCACCGCGCCGGTGTCGACATTGCTGACGGCGGGGGCGCCATTACCGTCGCGCACGCGCAGCGTACGGCCGGCCGTCAGCGCGATCGCTTCGCGGGCCGGGTTGAACAGCACTTCGCCTTCCGCCACACCGACACGGGTCATGCCATCATCGCGGGTCACGTTGAATACGGTGCCGATGTCGCGCAGCACCGTCGTGCCGACATGCACCTCGAACGGGTCACTCGCATCGTGGATGACGGTGAACATCGCCTCGCCACCTGCCAGTTCCACCATGCGCGGGCTGGCGCGGTCCATACGCAATGTGGTGCTGCCGTTGAGCGCGACGCGCGTGCCATCGGCCAGCGTGATTTCGCGATGCTCGCCCGGGCGCGTCGTCACCGACCAGGGGTCGGCGCGATGCTGAAGCATCGACACCGACAGGACCGCGACCAGCGCGGCGGCTAGCGTGCCTCCACCGACCCAGCGCCAGCGCCGCCAGAGCAGCGTGCCCGGGTCATTCGCCGGGACGGGCAGCACGGTTTCCTTACGAGCGGGAGGCAGGATCGCGGGTAACGCATCGTCCGTCGCCGCCAGTGCATCATAAGCGGCGGCGTTGGCCGGTGCGGCCTCCAGCCACAGGGTGAACGCCTCCCAATCCGTGAATTCCGGATCACGCGTTCGTATTACCCATGCGAGCGCCTGCTCGTCGATCATTCCCGTTTGCCCAGTCATTGCTGCGTCCCCGCAGGTAAAGACGCTGCGACCGCTTCAATGCCGTACAGGATGTCTTCGGGGGTGTCGCGCGTCGTCATTCCGCGTCGAACTTCTGCTTGAGCGCGACCATCGCGCGATAGGCCTTCTGCAAATCCTTCTCCACCGTGGTCAGGCTGACGCCCAGATCCTCGGCAATGCCCCTCTGGCTCTCGCCGTCGACCCGGAAACGGCGGAATACCGTCTCCACGCGCGAACCGAGTGCGCGCAGCACCGCTTCGGCTTCCGCCAGCCTTTCGCGTGCGATCAGTTGCTCGTCGGCCGGGGCATCGGTGGGCGGCTGGTCGTCGAGCGCGCCGGTCGTCCCGTCCGTCCAGTCCTGCTCGCGCTTTTCCCGCCGCGTGGTGGACCGGTAGCGGTCGAGCATCAGGTTGTTGGCAGCACGATAGAGATAAGGCAGCGGATCGGCGACCGGTCCCACATCCTTCGCGCTCAGGCGCACCCACATGTCCTGCAACACGTCCTCCGCCGCATCGCCCGCTCCCCGCGCCCGCAGGAAGCGGAGCAGGGCGGCACGGTTGTCGAGGAATACTGCTTCGAGGCCAGATGCCATGCGCACATTATTTCAATATTATATCGGTCAGCGTCGCCATAGCGGCTGGCGATGATGCTTGGCAATGCGGACGCGCGTATCTATCCGAACCGGCAGGCACGACGGAACGGGCAGCAGGGTGACGGCATGACCAATGGCGAGGTTGATATCGTCGCGGCGCGCGAGAGCGGGCTTGATCCGGAACAACTGGACGCGATGGCTGCCTATCTGGACGGGCATGTCGGGCCCGGGCGTTTCGCCCATGCCGCGCTGCTCATCTCGCGCGATGGCCGTCCCGTGATGTCCACCCGCTCCGGCGCCGCGCGGGAAGACGGCACCCTGTTGGCGGAGAACGCGCTGTTCCGCATAGCCTCGATGACGAAGCCGGTGACGGCCCTCGCCTGGACGATGCTGATGGAGCAGGGGCTGACCGATCTCGACCAGCGCGTCGACGCTGTCCTGCCGGAACTGGCGGACGTTGGCGTCTATGTTTCGGGCGGCGATGGCGATCCGTTCGCGACCCGGCCGGTCGACACGCCGATGCGGATGGTTGACCTGCTGCGGCATACGTCCGGCTTCACTTATGGTTTCCAGAACAGGACACCCGTCGACGCCGCCTATCGCAATCTCGACCTCGACGATTTTCATCAGGCTCGCGATCCCGATGACTATATTGCGGCGTTGGCGCAGTTGCCGCTCGAATTCGCGCCCGGGTCGGCGTGGAACTATTCCGTCTCGAACGATGTGCTGGGCGTGGTGGTCGAGCGGCTGTCGGGCATGAGCCTGGACGCATTCTTCTCCACCCGCATATTCGCGCCGCTGGGCATGGATGATACATTTTTTCGCGTACCACCTGACCGTCTCGACCGGATGACCGACGCGTGGATGATGGATGGCGCGCGCGGACCTGTCCTCTACGACCGGGGCGCACAGACCCGCTGGCGGATGCCACGCCGTTTCCATGGCGGCGGCGGCGGGCTGGTGTCCGGCATGGCCGACTATCATCGCTTCTGCCGGATGCTGCTGCAGCGTGGGGAACTGGATGGCGTCCGGCTGGTGCGGGAAGAGACGGTCGCTATGATGACGCGCAATCACCTGCCGGGCGGCGGCGACCTTTCGACCCTGTCGCGCTCCATGTTCAGCGAGAGCGATTATGCCGGTATCGGCTATGGACTCGGTTTCGGTGTCACCGTCGATCCCGCCCAGGCGGGTGAGTTTCATTGGGGTGGTCTGTTCTCCACATTTTTCTCGATCGATCCGGTCGAGGGAACGATCATGATCCTGATGACGCAACTGATGCCGTCGAGTGCCGTTCCCGTGCGCAGGACGTTGAAATCCATGCTCGCTTCCGCGCTGCGCGAAACCAGACGTTAACGGCCGTCCCCTTACGTGTTGCAGCGCAAAAAATGCGCTTGGCAGCGGCATCGGCCGGTGCCATCCTCGCATTAACCAAAGCGCAAGGGGACCGTGACCATGACCGTCAACAGACAGACCGCGCTGCCCAAACCGGCACCCCGCCAATCCAGTCCCGATATTCTCGCGGCGGAGATCGTCGAGCGCCTGACCTATCGCATCGGCAAGGATGCGAAGGCGGCCAAGCCGCATGACTGGCTCCATGCCGTCATCCTGTCGATCCGCGACCGCGTGATCGACGCGTGGATCGATTCGACGCACAAGACCTATGAGGCGCAGGGGCGCCGCGTTTACTATCTGAGCCTTGAATTCCTGATCGGCCGCCTGATGCGCGACGCGGTGTCCAACATGGGCCTGCTGGAGGAAATGCAGGAGGCGCTGGCGTCTCTTGGCGTCAACATCGACGTGATCGCGGAGCTGGAGCCCGACGCTGCGCTGGGCAACGGTGGTCTCGGCCGTCTCGCGGCCTGTTTCATGGAGAGCATGGCGACGGTCGACGTGCCCGCCTATGGCTACGGCATCCGCTATGTGAACGGCATGTTCCGGCAGGAGATTTCGGACGGCTGGCAGGTGGAGTTGCCGGAGACCTGGCTGGCCCACGGCAACCCGTGGGAATTCGAGCGGCGCGAGGCAAGCTATGAGGTCGGCTTCGGTGGCCGCGTCGATCCGGTCGAGGATCCGGAAGCGCCGATCAACCAGATGGTCTGGAAACCCGCCGAGCGCGTGATCGCGACGCCTTTCGACACACCGATCGCTGGCTGGCGTGGCAAGCGCGTCAATACGCTGCGTTTGTGGACCGCGCAGCCGATCGACCCGATCCTGCTCGACAAGTTCAACGCCGGCGACCATCTGGGCGCCCTGGCACAGAGCAACAAGGCGGAGGCGCTGACCCGCGTTCTGTACCCCGCCGACAGCTCACCCGCCGGTCAGGAGCTTCGCCTGCGGCAGGAGTTCTTCTTCTCCTCCGCTTCGCTGCAGGACATCGTGCGCCGTCATATCCAGTATTTCGAGGATATCCGCACGCTGCCGGAGAAGGCGGCGATCCAGCTCAATGACACCCACCCTGCTGTCGCGGTGTCGGAACTGATGCGCCTGCTGCTCGACGACCATGGTCTCGATTTCGACGAGGCATGGGACATCACCCGCCGCACGTTCAGCTACACCAATCACACGCTGCTGCCCGAGGCGCTGGAAAGCTGGCCGGTGCCGCTGTTCGAGCGGCTGCTGCCCCGGCATATGCAGATCGTCTATGCGGTGAACAGCCGTTTGCTGGCGGAGGCGCGGCGCAAGGGTGGGTTCGACGACCAGGCCATCGGCACCATCTCCCTGATCGACGAGGGCGGCGAGCGCCGGGTGCGCATGGGCAATCTGGCCTTCGCCGGATCGCACAGCATCAACGGCGTGTCGGCGCTCCACACCGACCTTATGAAGCAGACGGTGTTCGCCGACCTGCACCGGCTCTATCCCGACCGGATCAACAACAAGACGAACGGCGTCACCTTCCGCCGCTGGCTGATGCAGTGCAATCCGGGCCTCTTCGGCCTGATCCGCGAGGCGATCGGCGACCGGTTCATGGACGATCCCGAAGCACTGCGGGAACTCGATGCCTTCGCCCATGACAGCGCGTTTCAGGACAAGTTCACTGCGATCAAGCGGGCGAACAAGGAAGCGCTGTCCAACCTGCTGCGCCAGCGGATCAACGCGCGGATCGATCCGCTCGCGATGTTCGATATCCAGATCAAGCGCATCCACGAATATAAGCGCCAGTTGCTGAACATCATCGAGGCTGTGTCCCTCTACGACCAGATCCGCTCGCACCCGGAGCGTGACTGGGTGCCGCGCGTGAAGCTGTTCGGCGGGAAGGCGGCGCCGAGCTATCACAATGCCAAGCTCATCATCAAACTTGCGAACGATGTGGCACGCGTCGTCAACCACGACCCGGCGGTGCAGGGCCTGCTGAAGCTCCAGTTCGTGCCCAACTACAATGTGTCGATGGCGGAGATGATGATCCCGGCCGCGAACCTGTCGGAACAGATATCGACGGCGGGCATGGAGGCGTCGGGCACCGGCAACATGAAGTTCGCGGTCAACGGCGCGCTGACGATCGGCACGCTCGATGGCGCCAATGTCGAGATGCGCGATCATGTGGGCGAGGAAAACATCGTCATCTTCGGCCTGACCGCCGAAGAGGTGAACCTGCGCCGCGCGCAGGGCTATGAACCGCGCAAGGTAATCGAGGCGAGCGTGGAATTGAGCCAGGCGCTCACCGCCATCCGTTCGGGCGTGTTCTCGCCGGGCGACCCGGACCGCTACAAGGGGCTGGTCGACGGCATCTATGACCATGACTGGTTCATGGTCGCCGCGGACTTCGACAGCTATGCCGCCGCGCAACGCAGCGTCGACGCGCTGTGGAACGATCATGACGCCTGGGCGTCGAAGGCCATATACAATGTCGCCCGCATGGGCTGGTTCTCATCGGATCGCACCATCCGCGAATATGCGACCGACATCTGGAAGGTTCCTGTGTGATGACGCTGCGTGAAGCGGTGCCGATGAGAAGAGGGTGCTGACCCCCGACCGGATCGAAAGGCTGGTCCAGGGATATGAGGACGATCCGTTCGCCCTTCTCGGTGTGCATCCGGGCGAGGGCGGCAAGGGCCTTGTCGCGCGCGTGCTGTTGCCGGAGGCGGAGACCGTCACCGCCTATACGCTGGCGGGCAAAGAGGTCGCCGTGCTGGAGCGCGTCCATCCGAACGGATTGTTCGCCGCGGACCTGTCGATCCGCAAGCGCCAGCCGCTGCGCTATCACGCCACATATGCCGATGGCGGCGAATACTGGCTGATTGATCCCTACAGCTTTGGCCCGGTGCTGGGGCCGATGGACGACTATTATATCGGCGAAGGATCGCATGTCCGCCTGTTCGACAAGCTGGGCGCACACATCATCGACCATGAAGGGGCGACCGGCACTCATTTCGCGGTATGGGCGCCGAACGCGCGGCGCGTGTCCGTGGTCGGCGACTTCAACCGCTGGGACGGACGCCGTCACGTCATGCGCTGCCGCCGCGACACCGGCATCTGGGAAATCTTCGTGCCCGAGGTCGAAGCGGGCGCCGCCTATAAATATGAGATCATGGGGCCGGACGGCGCCACCCTGCCGCTGAAAGCCGACCCGTTCGCCTTTCGCTCCGAGCTGCGCCCTGCGACCGCTTCCATCGTTGCGCCCACGCCGACCCATGCATGGCAGGACAACGCTCATCGCGCGCACTGGAGCAAGGCCGATCCGCGCCGCGAGCCGATCTCGATCTATGAAGTGCATGCCGGGTCGTGGCAGCGCGATCCCGACGGTAATTTCCTGCACTGGGACGCACTCGCGGACCGCCTGATCCCTTACGTCGTCGAGATGGGGTTCACCCATATCGAGTTCCTGCCGATCAGCGAGTTTCCCTATGACCCGTCATGGGGCTACCAGACGACAGGTCTCTACGCGCCGACCGCGCGCTTCGGCGAGCCGGAGGGGTTCGCGCGTTTCGTGGAGGGCGCGCACCGGGCGGGCATCGGCATCATCCTCGACTGGGTGCCCGCGCATTTCCCGACCGACGCGCATGGGCTGGCGCAGTTCGACGGCACGGCGCTCTACGAACATGCCGACCCGCGCAAAGGCTTTCACCCGGACTGGAACACCGCGATCTACAATTTCGGCCGGCGGGAGGTTTCGGCCTTCCTGGTCAACAACGCGCTGTTCTGGGCCGAACGTTACCATGTCGACGCCCTGCGCGTGGATGCCGTCGCGTCGATGCTCTACCTCGATTATTCCCGCAAGGACGGAGAGTGGCTGCCCAACGAGCATGGCGGGCGCGAGAATCTGGAAGCGGTCGCTTTCCTCCAGCAGATGAACCGGGCCGTCTATGGCAGTCATCCAGGCGTCATCACCATGGCCGAAGAGTCGACGAGCTGGCCGGGCGTGACCCTGCCCGCGCATGAGGGAGGGCTGGGCTTCGGCTTCAAGTGGAACATGGGCTTCATGCACGACACGCTGAAGTATATGGCCCGCGAGCCGGTGCACCGGCAGCATCACCACAACGATATCACCTTCGGCCTGCTCTATGCGTTCAGCGAGAATTTCGTGCTGCCGCTCTCCCATGACGAGGTGGTGCACGGGAAGGCGTCCCTCCTGCACAAGATGTCCGGCGACGACTGGCAGAAGTTCGCGACCCTGCGCGCCTACTATGCGATGATGTGGGGCTATCCGGGCAAGAAGCTGCTGTTCATGGGGCAGGAGTTCGCGCAACGCGCGGAATGGAGCGAGGAGCGGGCGCTCGACTGGCACCTGCTCGACGCGGGGCAGCATCATCGCGGCGTGCAGAATGTGGTGCGCGACCTCAACCGGCTTTACCGCGCGATGCCCGCGCTGCATGCCCGCGATTGCGAGGGCGACGGGTTCGAATGGCTGCTGGCCGACGCGGCGGCGGATTCGGTCTTCGCCTGGGTGCGGCGCGCGCCGGGGGAAAAGCCGGTGGTGGTCATCAGCCATTTCACGCCGGTCACGCGGCACGACTATGGCCTGCGCCTGCCCCATGGCGGTGCATGGCGGGAAATATTGAACAGTGATGCGGCCGACTATGGCGGCAGTGGCGCCGGCAATGCCGGGCGCGTGGTCGCGGCGGATGATGGATGGGTGACGCTCTCCATCCCCCCGCTGGCGACACTGATGCTGACGCCGGACGATTGATGAACGGGATGGTGCAGGGATGAGGGTGCAGGCACGATGAGCGATTTCCAGAAACGGCATCAGCCGCTCGCGCGTGACGCGATGGCCTATGTGCTGGCCGGTGGGCGCGGCAGCCGCCTCAGCGACCTGACTGATCGAAGGGCCAAGCCCGCGGTACATTTCGGCGGCAAGGCGCGGATCATCGATTTCGCCCTGTCGAACGCGCTCAACAGCGGTATCCGCCGCATCGGCGTCGCCACGCAGTACAAGGCGCATTCGCTGATCCGCCATCTCCAGCGCGGATGGAACTTCTTCCGGCCCGAGCGCAACGAGAGCTTCGACATCCTGCCCGCCAGCCAGCGCATCTCCGAATTCCAGTGGTATGAGGGGACGGCCGACGCGGTCTATCAGAACCTCGACATCATCGAATCCTACGCGCCCGAATATATGGTCATCCTGGCGGGTGACCACGTCTACAAGATGGACTACGAACTCATGCTCCAGCAGCATGTGGACAGCGGCGCGGACGTGACCGTCGGCTGCCTCGAAGTTCCGCGCCTGGAGGCGAAGGGCTTCGGTGTGATGCATGTCGATGCCAATGACGTGATCACCGATTTCGTCGAGAAACCAGCCGATCCGCCTGCGATCCCCGGACAGCCGGACATGGCGCTGGCGTCGATGGGCATCTATGTCTTCAACACCAAGCTGCTGGCCGACGAGTTGCGCCGCGACGCCGCGCAGCCGGGTAGCCAGCGCGACTTCGGCGGCGACATCGTCCCCTGGCTGGTCAAGAACGGAAAGGCGGTCGCGCACCGGTTCGCCAGCAGCTGCGTGCGCGCGGAAAGCGAGCGAGAGGCCTATTGGCGCGACGTCGGCACGATCGACGCCTACTGGCAGGCGAACATCGACCTGACCGACATCATCCCGCCGCTCGACATATATGACAACAGCTGGCCGATCTGGACCTATGCCCAGGTCACTTCGCCCGCCAAGTTCGTGCACAATGAGGACGGGCGGCGCGGTTCCGCGACCTCGTCGCTGATCGCGGGCGGCTGTATCGTGTCCGGCTCGTCGCTTCACCGCAGCCTGCTGTTCTCCAACGTCCGCACGCACAGCTTCTCGTCGGTCACGGAAAGCGTGGTCATGCCCGGCTGCGAGGTCGGGCGCGGCGCGCGTATCCATAAGTGCGTACTGGATGCGGGCGTCAAGATTCCGTCCGAACTGATCGTCGGCGAAGACCCGGCGATCGATGCGTTGCGTTTCCGCAGGTCGGAAGGTGGCGTGTGCCTGATCACCCAGCCGATGATCGACCGGCTCTCGCTCTAGAGTATTTGCGTGTCCATGAAGATTCTCTCGGTTGCTTCCGAAATCTATCCGCTCATCAAGACGGGCGGTCTGGGCGATGTGGTCGGTGCGCTGCCGCTGGCGCTCGGCGCGCATGGCATGGCGGTACGCACGCTCGTCCCCGGCTATCCCTCGGTCCTCTCGAAGCTGGTGAAGCCGAAGAAGGTGCATGGCTACGACGCGCTGTTCGGCGCGTCCGCGACCGTCCTGTCGGGGAAGGTCGATGGGCTCGACCTGCTCGTGCTCGACAGCCCGGGCTTCTTCGCGCGGGAGGGCGGGCCCTATGCCGACTGGCGCGGCAATGAGTGGGGCGACAACTGGCGGCGTTTCGCCGCGCTCTCCTGTGCTGGCGCGGACATCGCGGCAGGCGCGATCAAGGGCTGGAAGCCCGATCTTGTCCACGCGCACGACTGGCAGGCGGCGATGACGCTTGCCTATATGCGCTTCGGTCCGGCCGCCGACGTGCCCAAGGTGATCACGATCCACAACCTCGCGTTCCAGGGGCGGTTCGGCGCGGACATTTTCGGCGAACTCGGACTGCCGCCGGAGGCGTGGGGCGTAGACGGCGTCGAATATTATGGCGGCATCGGCTTTCTGAAGGGCGGGATCGTGTCGGCGGGGGCGATCACGACGGTCAGCCCGACCTATGCCGAAGAGATCCGCGAGCCCGCGAACGGCATGGGCCTCGACGGCCTCATCACCGGGCGGGCCGACAAGCTGCACGGCATATTGAACGGCATCGACATGGCGGCGTGGAACCCCGCCGCCGACCCGGATCTCGCACGGCCTTATTCGGCGCGTGCTCTGGGGCCGCGACTTGCCAACCGCCGCGCCGTGGAAAAACGCTTTGGCCTGAAACGTGACGGATCGCCTCTGTTCGTCGTGGTGAGCCGGCTCACCTGGCAGAAGGGCATGGATATGCTTGCCGACGCGGTCGACCATCTGGTCGGCCTGGGCGGCAAGCTCGCCGTGCTTGGGTCCGGCGATCATCCGCTGGAGGGAGCATTTCTTGCGGCGGCCGACCGGCACCGCGGCCGGGTTGGCGTCCAGATCAGCTATGACGAGAGTCTGGCGCATCTGATGCAGGCGGGCGGCGATGCCATCCTGATCCCTTCCCGTTTCGAGCCCTGCGGCCTCACCCAGCTTTACGGTCTGCGTTACGGCTGTGTGCCCGTGGTGGCGCGGGTCGGCGGTCTGGCGGACACGGTGATCGATGCCAACGAGGCTGCGGTGGCGGGGGGCGCGGCGACCGGCGTCGTCTTTGGTCCGCCCGATGCCTATCACCTGCGCCGGGCAATCGCGCGCACCGTGGCGTTGCACGCGGACAAGGCGGGCTGGCAGGCGATCCAGCGCACGGGCATGCGCGCCGATTTTTCATGGGACCGCAGCGCCGCGCGCTACGCCGCGCTCTACCGGTCGCTCCTGCCGTGAGCCCCGGCGACCTGCCGACATTGGGGCCGCAGGTCGAAAAGCGGGGGACGCGCTTTACCGTCTGGTCGGCGGCCGACGCCCTGTCCCTCTGCCTGTTCGATGGTGAGCGGGAGGAGCGCCTGCCGATGGACCGCGAGGGGGAGGGAGTATTCACCCGCTTCGTCGCCGGTGCGGGACAGGGCACGCGCTACGGTTTGCGCGCCGAGGGGCGATATGATCCTGGCGCCGGACTGTGGTTCGATCCGGCGAAGTTGCTGCTGGACCCGTACGCAACGCAGATTGACGGCCCATTCGCTTACACGCCGGCTCTGGCGGCCCATGGCGTCGACACGGCGAGCATGGTACCCAAGGGCGTGGTGAAGCGGCTGCCGCCGCCACCCGCGTACCGGCCGCCGATGCTGCCGCCCGGCGGCCTTGTCTACGAGCTACAGGTGCGGGCCTTCAGCAAGCTGCATCCCGAGATCCCGGCCCGCAAGCGTGGTACGATCGCCGCGCTCGCGCATCCGGCAGTCGTCGAGCATCTGAAGCGCCTGCATGTCGGGGCGATCGAGCTGATGCCGGTCAATGCCTGGATCGACGAGCGGCATCTGGGGCCGCTCGGCCTCACCAACGCCTGGGGTTATAATCCGGTCAGCTATTTCGCGCTCGACCCGCGCCTTTCGCCGGGTGGCCTCGCGGAACTGCGCAGGACGGTCGAGGCGCTGCACGATGCGGGAATCGGCGTCATCATGGACGTCGTCTACAATCATGACGGCGAAAGCGATGCGCTTGGCCCCACATTGTCGCTGCGCGGCCTCGACGCACAAAGCTACTTCCGGCATGCGGCGGATGGCCATCTGATCAACGATACGGGGACGGGCAACAGCGTCGACTGCAATCATCCTGTTGCCCGGCGGCTGATCCTCGATTCCCTGCGCCATTTCGTGATCCATGCGGGGATCGACGGCTTCCGTTTCGATCTGGCGCCAGCGCTTGGACGGCTTCCCCACGGTTTCGATCCGATGGCGCCACTGCTCGCCGAGATGCGCGCGGATCCCATATTGGCCGATCGTATCCTGGTCGCGGAGCCGTGGGATATCGGTCCCGGCGGCTATCAAATGGGGGCGTTCGGGGAGCGTTTCCTTGAATGGAACGATCGCTACCGCGACGATATGCGCCGCTTCTGGCGCGGCGATCCGGACATGCTCGGGCCGTTCGCGACGCGCGTGGCCGGATCGTCTGACATCTTCGGTACAGGAGAACGGACCCGCAGCGTCAATTTCCTCGCGGCGCACGATGGTTTCAGCCTGGCCGACATGACGGCCTACGAACATCGCCACAACGAGGCGAATGGTGAGCAGAACCGCGACGGCCATGGCGAGAATATGAGCTGGAACAACGGCGTCGAGGGAGAGACCGAGGATCCGTCGATCCTCGAGGCCCGGCGGCGCGACATTATGGCGCTGCTGTCCACGTTGTTCGCGTCGCGCGGCACGATCATGCTGACGGCGGGTGACGAGTTCGCTCGCACCCAGCGGGGCAACAACAATGCCTATGCGCAGGACAACGTGATCACCTGGCTCGACTGGGATGGGCGTGACCGGGTGCTGGAGGCGCATGCCTTCGCGTTGGCGGCATGGCGGGCGTCGCATCCGGCGTTGACCGCCACGCACTGGCTTGCGGATGGCGAGGTCGAGTGGCTGACGCCTGCCGGGCACCGTATGACGGAGGCGGACTGGCACGATCGGACCGGTGGTGCGCTGGCGCTTCGTTTCGTTGATGGCGGGCCGGCGATCTGCATCAACCGGACGGATGCACCGATCGTCTTCCATCTGCCGTCAGGCGCGCTCGATGTTGCGGCGCGCAGCGTGGCAACGGCCTAACGCATCGTAGCCGCGGGGGTATGACCGGCCGCTGATGCGATCGCCTGTCTGAGGGCGTCGACCAGCTCGCTCTGGCGAAACGGTTTGCGCAGCATATGCACCTCCTGTCCGAGTACCGAGCGAAGCGCATCGGTGTCGGCAAAGCCGCTGGCGATGACGATGGGCATGTTGGCCCGCAGATCGCCGATCCGCATGGCGACCTCCGCGCCGGTCATGCCGGGCATCGCATAATCGAGGATCACGACATCCGGGCGGTTTTGCCGGATGAGGGCGATGGCCTGCGGCCCGCTCGTTGCGGGTTGCACCCGCGCGCCCAGCATGGCGAGCGTGTCGGTGAGGGAAACCCGCACCTCGTCGTCGTCGTCGACCAGCAGTATGTTCAACCCGTCCAGCCGGTCGGCGGAATTCTGCTCGTCACCCCGATCGTCGACCGTCAGGACGTCCGGCTCGACCCTGCGCAGGCGGATCGTCACCGTTGTGCCGCGTCCTTCTTCGGTGTCGAGCAGGGCGGTGCCGCCGGACTGGCGCGCGATGCCGAAGACGGTCGACAGGCCCAGGCCCGTGCCCTTGCCGACATCCTTGGTGGTAAAGAACGGTTCGAAAGCACGGTCGCGGACTGCCGGGGACATGCCCGTGCCGACGTCACTGACCATGATGTCGATATAATGGCCAGGCTCCAGCTCATCGCCATTGCCCTCCGCTATCACGACCGGACGCGTGCTGATCCGCAGCGTGCCGCCGTTGGGCATCGCGTCCCGGCCGTTGATCGCGAGATTGAGGATCGACAGTTCAAGTTGCGTCGGATCGGCAAGGACATGCCATTGGCCCGCGCCAAGGTCCGGTTGCAGCGTGATGTGCGGGCCGATGGAGCGGCGCAGCATGTCCATTGCCTGACCGATGGCGGTGCGCAGCGGCACCGGGCGCAACTGCAACTGCTGCATGCCGGAGAAGGCCAGGAGCTGGCCGGTCAGCTTTTGCCCGCGATCGACGGCGGCGCGCGCGTTTGTGATCCAGCGGGTGAGATTGTCCTGCTCGGCCATTTCCGCCCGTGCCTGCCGGTCGATCAGCTCCAGATTGCCCGACAGCGCCTGCAGCAGATTGTTGAAGTCGTGGGCGATGCCGCCCGTCAGCTGACCGACCGCCTCGATCTTCTGCGCCTGGACCAGCGCGGCTTCTGCCTTGCGACGCTCGGCGCTCTCGACCCGCAACGCTTCCATCGCAATGTCACGTTCGGCGACGCGCGCGGCCAGTTGCTCGTTGGCGAGGGTCAACTGGGCCGCGGAAGGGAGCGCCAGCGCCTTGGGAATGAGCGGCCACAGCAGGATCGCCGTCATCACCGAGACGATGGCGGTGAACGCCTTCATCACGGCTTCCAGCCCATAATCGCCATGCCAGAGCGTCCAGATCCCCATGACGTGGGTCGCTCCGCAGGCGGTGATGAAGATGGCGAACAGCCACGCGACATTGCCGAACTGGATGTCGCGCCGCTTGCGGATGAAATAGATGAGGGCGAGAGGGATAGAGAAATAGGCAAGCGCGATCAGCGCATCGGACACGACGTGCGCCCACAGCAACTCGGGCCACCACAGCAGGCAATAGCCGTGCGGTGGCAATGTGCGCGTGAAGAAATCCCAGACGCTGCCCATGACGCGCTCTTACCCCCTGACCCTGCCTGCGCCTTCCATAGCCGATCTGTCGCCCCTTTCGACCGACAACCGCTGCAAGCCCGACTTATTTGAGTCGGCCATCTCACAAATCCGTTAACCAGGCCCGCGCGATAGGTCTGAAACGGATCAATCATGTCGTTGATCGAAGCGAGGATGGCCTTTGTCGCCGGCTATGTCGTTTGCCGACACGGTCGCCGTGTCGTCGAGAAAGGCATTTTGACCGGCCTGCCTTATCCTATCATCTCCGGGCAGCAACACAGCGCGGTCCCCCCTCTACCGCGCCCACTATCCTGAAGTGCCCGACAGCATGCTCAGGACGCGCCCCCGGTCATCCCTTGCACCGGGGGCGCAACTGTATCTGGGGTTCGCCATCCTTCGACGAGCGGTCATATGACGTTACGGCATCAGGGACATTCTGGCCGTTCGTCCGCTCGTCGGGCGTGCTTCCCCGTTTGTCGAACGCGGCGTCGTTCACCGACACTGACGGCCGCCGGTCGAAGCCGGCATGCGGTGGATGAAGGCGACGCGTAAACGGAAGGGGCAGGACGGATCGGCGCCTTAAGGCCGATCGATCCTCCGCCCCGACACCCGGCCCCCCAGGGACATGTCGGGCACGATAGAGAATCTGGATTGAGGAGACCGTTTCATGTTCGCCCGCAAGATCACGACACCGTTTACCGCCACTCTGGCCGCGACGCTCTGCCTCGCCGCCGCCACGCCCGCCTTTGCGGAGACGTTCGAATCCAACGGTCGTCAGACCGAGGTTCGCTATAATGACCTCGATCTGACCACGCACGCCGGACAGAGGGCGCTGCGCAAGCGGATCAACTTCGCCGCCAGCCAGGTCTGTGCCCATTACGATGCTGCGACGATGAACATCTGTCGCCAGTCGACCCTGCGGCACCTGAGAGAGCCGATCGCCACGGTGATCGCTGCCGCCGAGACCAGGGCACGCTATGCAGACGCGGCGGGCAACCGCGTCCAGGTCGGCAACTGACCCCGCCGACCCGATGCGCCCGCAGCGAGCCCTCCGGCCTTCCCTGGCCGGAGGGCTTTTTGCGTTCAGCCCGCGGTCAGTGCCTTGACGCTGGTAAGGTAGGTGCGGCCGATGCGGATATCGTCGCCTTTCCCCAGGCACGCGAACCAGACGCCGCTGCCGTCGTGGCGCAGACGCTGGATATGATCCTTGCGCACGATATGGGACCGGTGCAGGCGGATGAACGCGGCTGGGTCCAGCCTTTGCTCCAGCGCGCTGATCGTCTGGTGCAGCAGGTAGCTGTGATCCCCGACGTGCAGGCGCATATAGTCACGTTCCGCTTCGATACGGTCGATCTGATCGGCGCCGATACGGATCAGTTCCGACCTGTGCGGCACCCAGAACTCCTCGGCCCACAGGGAGGATCGTTCCGGAGGGCGCGCTTCGACTTCCGTTCGCGTGCGCAGAGCCTGCTCAACCCGGTCGACGGCACGGGTCAGGCGATCATGGGCGACGGGTTTCAGCAGATAGTCGATCGCGGCGAGATCGAACGCTTCGACGGCGAAACCCTCGAACGCGGTGACGAAGATGATCGCGGGGCGCACGCCCATGTCCGACACGGCGCGGGCGACCCCCATGCCGTCGAGCAGAGGCATCGCGATGTCGAGCAGCAGCAGGTCGGGCGTCAGCCCTTCGACCAGTCGCATCGCCGATTCCCCATCGCCGGCCGTGCCCACCAGCGCCAGCCGGGGTTCCCGCGCGCACAGCATCTGAAGGCGTTCGACCGCGAGCGGCTCATCGTCGACAATCAATGTGCGGATGGCCATGCGGTCAGCACCGCGCCCGGATGATCGGCATGGTCAGTTCAACGCCATATCCGCCCTCGGCGCGGGGGCCGTGGACAATATGTCCGTCCACACCGAAGCGCGCCGCCAGCCGCTCCCGCACATTGACGAGGCCGATGCCGCTGCCTTCATAGGAAGGCGTAGCGGACGGGCCGATCGGTGCGGCGCCGTCGTCGATCACGCTTACGTGCAGCATGCCTTCGTTCTCCCACGCGCGGATTGCGACCGTCACCGGCCGCGTGGTGCGGGATACGCCATATTTGATCGCGTTTTCAACGAGCGGCTGAAGGATGAGGCCGGGCACGCAGCAACTCAGCAGCCGGTCGGGCACCTGTATGTCGGTCCGCAGGCGCTCAGGAAACCGCACGCTTTCGATATCGAGATAGAGTTTCTGAAGATGGACCTCCTCCGACAACGGCACGTCGTCCAGCGGATCGCCGGTCAGGCTGGTCCTGTAGAAGTTTGAGAGCGACATGATCATCTGCTCGGCCTCCTCCCGCCGATCCTTCATCACGAGACTGGATAGGGAGTTGAGCGTGTTGAACAGGAAATGGGGATTGACCTGATAGCGGAGCGAACGAAGCTCGGCCTGCTGCGCCGCCTGTTCCAGACGAAGGGCGCGATGCTCGATCCTGTGCAGTTCGGCGGCGTAGGTGAGAGCCAGATAAAGCGCTGCCCAGGCCGAGAGGAAGAAATAGCGGCCGATGGCGACCTCTGCGATCTCCTTCATCGCATAGCCCTGTTCAGCGATGACGTGCTTTTCCGCCATCGGAAACAGGCCGTCGGGATCGTACAGGTTGAACATGTAATAGTTGGCGATGGCGATGGCGATCGCGCATGGGATCGCCGCCGCGAACGCGACGATGACGCGGCTGGCCAGCGGGCTTCGGTCGAAGCGGCGAATGATCAGGTACAGCACCCACGTCAGGACAATCCCGATCACGGTGACGATGCCGCGTCGCACAGCCATCTCGCCTTGCTCATCGAAGCCCATGACGAAGGCCCGCAGGGTCACGATGAGGATGTAGAAGAGCCAGAAGCCGAGTATGGAATACAGGGCAACGGTCGGGGAAATGCCGCGCTCGCCCTCTTCGGGGATGACTGTCATGGACCATCCATAGCGATCGGTGCACGGATTGTCGCCACCACCGGTCGAAAAACCCCGGATGTTCGTCGATCATGCCGCCCGTGCGGAACTCCCTGTCGAGGCCTGCCGTTGGTTCCCGGAAAGGAGAGAGACAATGGATGCAGGAAATCCGATCCGCGGTAATGGCGAAGCCGCTGCCACTGGCAAGCCGAGCGATGGACAGGACCACGCCCTCACGCACGAGGAGAAACTGGAAGAGAGTCTGGAGGATTCGATGATCGCGTCCGACCCGCCAGCCGTGACCCACCCCGGCGATCATGGGGAGCCGGTGCCGTCTTCCGGCTTTCCCGGCAAGGACAACTAGTCTAGATTCGGGATCGGCACGCCGGAGCCGTGGTTCCGGCAGAGTGCGGTGCTGCGTCTTTGCTGCGCCGCACAAATTTTTGGGTTGCCTATCTTCTTGAATTCTGGTCCGATGTGAATGTCGGGCGAACAGGCGCTTAATGTTTCGCTAACCAACATGGGCGCATGCTTCGGTTGTCTGGACTTTCAGTCGGAGGGCAATGAATGGGTACGGGCGCAAAACCTGCGGAAGGGGCGATCACACTCGCCGAAATGCGGGAGTTCGCGAGTTTTCCAGCAGCCACGCAGCGGTATATTCGCCGCTCGCTCGACATTGGGCTTCACCGGCGCGACGCCATGAAGCTGTGGTCGCGCGATCTGGTTGAGGAAGCCAGCATCCGGGCACAGGCCCGCATCTACGGCCGCCTCGACGAGATAAAGGCGATGGTGCCCGACGATAGCGGGCTGGAGATGGTCGAGCCGTTCATGGCGCCGCTCGTCACGGTGTCCGCCTTCGATCTGGGGCAGGACAGGATCAGCAGCTTCTCCGCCTATCGCTTCCTCTACGAACGGCTGATCGGCGCCGGTGCGCGGCCCTGGCTGCCGGGAGCGTTCTGCGCGGCGGCGAGCCTGCCGCACCTGCATCCCGACAAGCGGCGGCTGCTGCTCCAGTCGATCAGCGAGGCTGCGGCGACGGCGGCGGGTTGGTCCAACCGGGAGCCGAGTTTCTATCCCGAGTGGGTCGAGAAGGTGGATACGAGCAAGGCGCCGAACTGACCTGAGATTCGCCGGATTGTGCAATGTCCGATGACGTTTCAGCATGCTGGCTGTGCGGCAGGGCATTGGGCGATCGGGTAGAGTGGCATCATCCATTGCCCAAAAGCCGCGGTGGCCGGGAAACGGTGCCCGTGCATCCCATCTGTCACCGCACGCTCCACAGCCTGTTCACCAACGCCGACCTTGCGCGCATGCACTCCGATCCAGTCGCGTGGAGGGCGCATCCGGGGATGGCGCGCTTTCTTGCATGGATTGCCGACAAGCCGTCGGACTTCCACGCGCCGACGCGGAAGCGTTCGCGTCGCTGACGGGCATCAGGCCTTTGCCGCGAAACCTTCCGACAGACCGTGATAGAGCCGTTCCCGGCAGACGAGTTGCGCGCTCCAGTCGGCGACCAGCGCCGCGCCGAGCAGCGGCAGCATGAAACCCCTGCTGCCCGTCGTTTCGGAGATGATGATGACTGCGGTCAGTGGCGCGCGGACGACGCCGGTGAAATAGGCGACCATGCCGAGCAAGACGACGGCGCTGGCCTGGCTGTCCGGGAACAGGTCCGTCAGGATATTGCCGAAGCCTGCGCCGGTCGCCAGCGAGGGAGCGAATATGCCCCCGGGCAGGCCGGATATGGAGGTCGCCAGCGTTGACACGAACTTGGCCGGACCAAACCAGACCGGCACGCCTTGGCCGCCTGCGATCATCGATCGCGCGGCATCGTAGCTGGTGCCCCAGGTCAGTTCGGTGCCGACACCGATCGCGGCGACGACCACGCCGCACAATCCCGCGAACAGGATCGGCCGGCTGCGCGCGAAGGCGGTGAAACGGTTTTGCGATCGGGCCGCGCCAAGCGCCATCCGGGCGAAGCCTCCACCCGAAAGACCGCCCAGCAGCCCCGCCACCAGCGCGATGGCGACCGCGCTGCCAAAGGATAGGTGTGCGCTCACCGACCCGAAATAGACATAGTCGCCCGCCAGCCCCAAGCTGACCATGCCGGAGACGATGACGGCGGTGATGACCAGCAGGGTCATCCGCTGCTCGTACGCGGCCGCGAGTTCCTCGATCGCGAAGGCAATCCCCGCGAGCGGGGTGTTGAATGCGGCGGCCACGCCCGCCGCGCCGCCCGCGATCATCACCGATGCGCGCAGCGGTACGGCAAGCAGGCGATGGACGCGCGCCAGGATGGCGGCGCTGATCTGGACGGTCGGTCCTTCACGCCCCACGGATGCGCCGACCAGCAGAGCGGCCACGGTCAGCACGACCTTCAGCAGCGCGGTGCGGAAATTCACGAGCGCGCGGTCGGCGATGTCCGGCACCTTGATGGCGGCTATGACCTGCGGGATACCCGACCCTGCGGCGAGCGGCGCCTGGCGGCGGGTCAGCCAGACGATGCAGGCAAAACCGAGCGGCGTAACGATCAGGGGCAGGTAGCGGTGGGTTCCGGCGATCTCCCTGAAGGCATCGCTGGCAAGGTCGGCGGACCAGGCGAAGATCAATGCGGCAAGGCCAACCAGCGTGGCACCGCCGATCAGGGCCATGCGCCGGCGAAACAGCAGGGACGTCGGACCCGCATGGCGGAGATAGGCGCGCGCGCGTCTGACGGTCCAGTGTTTCACGCCGGGTCTGTTTCCCTGCGGCGGTAACGGAAGTACCAGACCTCGTGCCCGACCTGCCGGGCCTTCGCCTCATATCGCGTTTCCGGCCAGCCCCCCGGGCGCGTCAGGAAATCCTTTGGTTCCTGCGCGAGCCATTCGAAGTCCGGGTGGCCGTTCATCACCATCAGCGCCCAGCGCAGATAGACTGGATGATCGGTGCCGAAGCGGAACTCGCCGCCGGGCTTCAGCTTGGCGGCGATCGTGTCGACCGGCCCCTTGTTCATCATCCGCCTTTTGGCGTGGCGCGCCTTGGGCCATGGGTCGGGATGCAGCAGATAGACGAAGCTGAGGGCGCCGTCGGGAATGCGCGCCAGCACGTCGAGCGCATTGCCCATGTGCAGGCGAACGTTGCCGAGCCCCCGGTCGCGGACATGGCCGAGCGCGCCGACGACACCGTTCAGGAACGGTTCGCATCCGATGAAGCCATGATCCGGGAGCATGTCGGCACGATAGGCGAGATGTTCGCCGGCGCCGAAACCGATCTCGAAATGCAGCGGGCGATCGTATCCGAAGAGGCCGGTGGCCGTCACTGGTCCTTCCTCCGGCACGCTGATGGCGGGGAGCAGGCGGTCGACCAGATCCTGCTGGCCGGCGCGCAGCTTGTGGCCGGATTGTCGTCCGTACAGGCGATTGAGAGTGGCGGGGTCTGTCACCCGGGCGGCGTTAGCGCCGCCGGAACGGGATTCCAAGGGGCAAGAGCGAAGGACGACTGCAACCGGACTGCCTTCAAACAGCAACCGGCCTGTCATCGGGCCGGGCTAGGCATCGGGCATGGGACAACCCGTACTCCGCCTCGATCCGGTCGAGCCCGCCGTCGCCGTCATCGGCGACGATTGGCACAGCTATTTCTCGCACCTGCAATGCTCCGCAACCGGGGACGTCCTGCCCGCCGATCGACCCCGGGGATTGTCTGCGTCCGGCAAGCCGCTGCTGGCGCGTTATGACCTGACGCGTGCCCGCGCGGAACTCGACCGTGACGGGCTGGCGCGGCGCCCAACTGACATGTGGCGCTACCACGAATTGCTGCCGGTGCGCGACCCTGCCCATTGCGTATCACTGGGCGAACAGATGACACCGCTGGTGCCGCTCCGTGAGGTGGCCGGATATCTGTTCGTGAAGGATGAAGGGCGGTTGCCCACCGGATCGTTCAAGGCGCGCGGACAGGCGGTGGCGATGTCGATGGCAAAGGCGTTCGGCATCGAACGCGTCGCCATTCCGACCAACGGCAATGCGGGCAGCGCGGTTGCCGCCTACGCCGCGCGCGCGGGGATCGAGGCCTGGTGCTTCTGCCCGGTCGAAACGCCCGACGTGCATGTCGGCGAAATGCTGGCCTATGGCGCGCGGGTTCACCGCGTCGCCGGGATGATCGACGATTGCGCTGCGATCGTGCGCGCCGGGGTGGAGGCGATGGGCTGGTTCCCGCTGTCGACCATGCAGGAGCCCTACCGGGTCGAGGGCAAGAAGACGATGGGCTTCGAGATTGCCGAACAGTTCGGCTGGGAACTGCCGGAGGTCATCATCTACGCGACCGGCGGCGGCACGGCGCTGGTGGCGATGTGGAAGGCGTTCGATGAACTGGAGGCGCTTGGCTGGATTGGCCCGGCGCGGCCCCGGATGGTCGCGGCGCAGTCCTCCGGTTGCGCGCCGATCGTGCGGGCGTGGCAGGCGGGCACGCGCCATGCCGAACGGTGGGAGGGCGCCGAGACGATCGCGGCCGGCATTCGTGTGCCTGCGGCACTGGGCGACTATCTCATCATCGACGTGCTGCGGGACAGCAGCGGCTGGGCCGAGGCGGTCAGCGACACGGAAATACTGGCAGCGCAGGCGCATGTTGCGCGGGCTGAAGGCGTACAGATGTGCCCGGAGGGGGCGGCGACCTATGCGGTCTATCGTGCGGCACGGGCGCGGGGCGACATACGTGCGGACGAGCGCACTGTCCTGTTCAGTTGTGCGACGGGCCTCAAATATCCGATGTGCAGCGCCGCACCGGTGATCCCCCGCGAGATTCCTGCCGACTGGGAAATGATCCGGCCGCAGACGGCGGGGGCCTGACGTCCATCATGTCCGGTGACCGCCCGCTCCGCCGTCTGGCGTTGATCCTGCGCCCCATGCCGCCGGTTTTTCGCGACGATGCGGGAACTGGCGAAACGTTGCGTGCCTATTATTACGGCCGCCTCTGGCGGGGGTGGGACGCGAGCCAGAGGGCGGCAGCCGTTGCCCTGGGCCGATTGACCATGCCGCTCCCGACGAACGATCTGACGCGTCAGGCACGTCATCTGGGTTTCCGACGGCGCAATCTTCTGGAGATCGAGGCGCGGCGCCTGCCTGACGCGGCGCTCGACCATTTTCTCGATCAGGACGAGCGGAAGGGCCTGCACGCGATCGTCAACCATGCAGCGCTGCCGCTCGATCGCAATCCGCTGAAGAACAAGGCATTGTTCGAGGCGCGTTGCACGGGCGCGGGCCTGCCGATCCCCGTCGCGATCAGCGATGCGACCGCTGCCCGGCATTTCCCGAGCCTGATCTCCAAGCCGGGCATGGGATCGAAGGGCAAGGGCGTGCTCCGGATGGTCAGGCAGCCGGACGGCGATTGGCAATCGAGCGATGGTGCCCTCAGCGTGCGCGCAGACCAACTTGTCGACTGGATCGCGAAAGAGCGGGCGCGGGGACGAATCGTCCAGCAATGCATGGTCGCGCACGCGAGTCTCGCTGACCTGTCCCCCGGTGCGCTGCCGACGTTGCGGGTCGTCACCATGCGCGACGAGGCCGGCACGTTCGAGGTTGTCGACACGGCGCTGCGCCTGTCGCTCGCGGCGGAACGGGCGGCCGACAATTTCAGCATGGACAATCTCGTTGCGCCGGTCGGGTCGGACAGTCGCATCGGTCCGGCGTTGCGGCGATCGGGGGAGGGCTTTTCCGAACACGCCCGGCATCCGGTGACGGACGCGCCGATCGCGGGCGCGTATCTGGATCAGTGGAATGCCGCCTGCGCCCTCGCACGCGCCGCGCACGCCCATTTTGCCGATCATGTTATCATCGGCTGGGATATCGGCCTGACCGCGGAGGGCCCGGTTCTGATCGAGGGGAACTGGAACCCCGGATACAACGTGTTGCAACTCGTCGGCGGCAGGGGCCTTGGGCAGCTTCGCATGGGCACGCTCTACCGCCACCATCTGCAGCATGCGCCGGACGCCGCCTGGCGCCGGGCCGCTCCGATTCAGGTGGCGCAATGGCCCGTGCGTGTCGGCGGATAAGGAACGGCCGCCATCGTGTTCAGGCGATGCGGTGCAGCTTTACTTGCACTTGGTGAACTTGCCCTTCGCGTCCTTGCACGGGCCTTTCTTCGGCGCCGGTTTCGCAGGCGGGCACTTGATGAACTTGCCCTTGGCATCCTTGCAGGGGGCAGCGGCGGCCGGAGCGGCGGCGAACGCGACAAGGGCGAAGGCCCCCAGTGCTGCGGACAGGGACTTGGGCATAGGGCACTCCTGAAATGAGGTGTCGACGCGGGCGGACAGGGGGGCCTACCCGGCGCCGACGCATTCGCTCTACGCCCCGCGGCGCGCATATCCCAATGAACTTTTTGTCATGTTGGGGTAACGACGGGATGCGTCGGTATCCGTCCCGCATCGGGGCAGGGGGCATGGATCAAAACATGGCAATCTGGTGCCTCAACCGGCCGTTGCGGACCCGAGATCCAGCATCTTTCCGTCGGTGATGATAACGCGATCGCCGAGCTTCGCCTGACCGAACAGTCGTTTTGCAAAGGCGGTCGGCACGCCGATGCAGCCATGTGTGGCTTCATTGACGCCCACTTCGCTACCATGGATGGAGATGCCGTCGTCCGTCAGGCGCAGCATATAGGGCATGGGCGCGTCGTAGAGGTTGGACACATGGTCCGCGTCCTTCTGCGAGATGAAGAAGGTGCCGGTGGGCGTTGGCTTGTCGTCGATGCCGTACAGGATGACGGCGGCACCGATTTCATATCCGTCGCGGAATACGGACAGGGTCTGGGCCTTCAGGTCGACGGTGATGATCAGCGGCCCTTGCGGTACCCCGGCATCGTCCCAGACATAGTCGCCGTGCCGGAACGGCCCGTCGATCTGGAGCACGCGCTTGACGGCAAAGCGGTCCGTTTGTGCAGGAGGAGACGGTTTGGCCGCCGCGCTCGCCTGATGCACGGCCGGGCGGATATCAGGCCCCGGCACGCGATAGGGCGCGGGTGCCGGCGTATAGGCGGTCAGTCCACTGACATGCGCGCCCGCAAGCCCGACGAAGGCGGCTGCGGACAGCCATTTCGCAAATGTGCGGCCCTTCATCGTCCCGTCTCCGTCACGCGCTGTTTCACATGCGCGTGCTGACGCAAAACGGAGGCCACGACCAGATGCCTGTTTGCGCTGTGCCGCTTCGGAACATTGGGTGGGGCCACGCCCGGCGCCGTTGCGCGGGCCGGGCGCGGCTGCCGGCTTATTTCTCTGTGCGGTGATCGCCCTTCACCCAGCGGACGGTGCCGGTGGAGGCGCGCATCACGACGCTCTCCGTCGTCAGCTTGCCGCCGGGCAGGCGCTTGACGCCATCGAGCAGGGAGCCGTCGGTGACGCCGGTCGCCGCGAAGATGCAGTCGCCCTTCGCCAGTTCCTTGAGGTCATAGACCTTGTCGAGATCGGTGATGCCCCATTTGTGCGCGCGGGCGCGCTCGTCGTCGTTGCGGAACAGCAGGCGGCCCTTGAACTGGCCACCGACGCAGCGCAGCGCGGCGCAGGCGAGGACGCCTTCCGGCGCGCCGCCCGAACCCATGTACATGTCGATCGTGGTTTCGGGATCGGTCGTCGCGATCACGCCTGCGACGTCGCCGTCCGGGATCAGCATGATGCCGCAGCCGATCGCGCGCAGTTCGCCGATCAGCTTTTCGTGGCGGGGGCGGTCGAGAACGCAGACGATGATCTCGCCCGGTGTCACGCCCTTGTGCTTGGCCACCGCCTCGACATTCTCCTTCACCGACTTGTTGAGGTCGATGATGTCCTCCGGATAGCCGGGGCCGACGGCCAGCTTCTCCATATAGACGTCGGGTGCGTTGAGCAGACCGCCTTCCTCGGAGATGGCGAGTACGGCAAGCGCATTCGGGCCCGCCTTTGCGGTGATCGTCGTGCCTTCTAGCGGGTCGAGCGCGATATCGATCTTCGGCCCCTTGCCGATGGCGTTGCCGACCTTCTCGCCGATGTAGAGCATCGGCGCCTCGTCGCGCTCGCCTTCACCGATGACCACCGTGCCATCCATATAGAGGTCGTTGAACGCCATGCGCATCGCCTCCACGGCGGCGGCGTCGGCGGCCTTCTCATCACCCCGGCCGATCAGGCGGGACGCGGCGATCGCCGCAGCTTCGGTCACGCGGACCATCTCCAGAACCAGTACGCGATCGAGGACCGAACTTGCCTGCACCATCGGAAATCCTTGCTCTCTGCCTGTGTGTTGTCGCGTCGTCCGTAGGCGGTCGACAGGGCATTGTCGAGCGGGCCGGGGCGGCCTGTTCCGTTTCGGGGCGCGATGCAACGGTTTTGCCACGGGTGCGTTCCAAACATATGGAAGAGGAGGCGGAATGATTGCGCTGTTCGCTGTCCTTGCCGTTACGGCGGGCCCGGCTTTGATGGCTGTTCCTGCGCAACATGCCGAATCGCCGTCCTGTGTCTCCGGCCCGGAATGTGGGCCGGAAGACGACGACGCCGCCTATCGCGTGATCATGATCGATGAGGCGGTCGAGAAGCATGACATGAAGATGGACGCCTACCGGCTCAATCCGCGCCCATGCAATCTGATCGGCAATCTGCGATGCCCGGCGCGCGGGCGGCAGCTGTTCCGTCTGGGTGAACCCGTGGCGCAGACGATCGCGCGGACGCTTGGTCTGCACTGAACGGGACGTGTCACCCGTCCGGTCGTCATTCCAGAATGTGCATCACCATTGGCTTGCCGAGCAGGCTGTCCGAGCCGCCAAGGCGCGCAAGCGTGTCGGCGACACACCGTTCCTCGGCTTCATGGGTCACGATTGCCACGAGCACGCTGCCGTCCTTGTTGGTTCCGCGCTGGATCATGCTCTCGATGGACACGCTGGCGTCGCGCGTGGCGGCCGCGATCTCCGCGAGTACGCCGGGCCGGTCCTTGACCTGGAACCGCAGATAGGCGCGGCCGCTGCGTGCGCCCGCATCCGCCCGGTCCTGCTTCGCGAGGAAGCCGACCGGCATCGCGAATGCGTCGCCATATTCGTCTCGCGCCACGTCTATCAGGTCGGCGACCACGGCCGAGGCGGTCGGGCCGTCGCCCGCGCCCGCGCCCTGGAAGAACAGGCGTCCGACGAAGTTCCCTTCGGCCACCACAGCGTTCAGCGAACCGTCGACATGGGCGAGCGGATGGTTGAGAGGCACCAGCATCGGGTGAACCCGCTGGAAGAGGCCGTTGGGTCCGGACTGCGCCATGCCGACGAGGCGGATGCGGAAGCCGAGTGCGGCTGCCTCGGCGATGTCGGCGGCTATGACGTGACGGATGCCGGTGACGGCGACTCCGGGGAAGTCCAGTTCCGTGCCGAAGGCGAGGGACGCGAGAATCGACAGCTTGTGCGCAGCATCGATGCCGTCGATGTCGAAGCTGGGGTCCGCTTCGGCATAGCCCAGATCCTGCGCTTCCTTCAGAACCTCATCGAAACCGCGCCCTTCCTTTTCCATCGTGGTCAGGATGTAGTTGCAGGTGCCGTTGAGAATTCCGTAGACGCGGCCGATCTCGTTTGCGGCTGCGCCTTCGCGAAGGCCCTTGATGACCGGAATGCCACCAGCGACGGCGGCTTCGTATTTCAGGGCGACGCCCGCCTGTTCGGCGATTCCCGCAAGGGCCAGTCCGTGATGGGCGATCATGGCCTTGTTTGCGGTGACGAACGGCTTGCGCGCCGCCAGGCACTGGCGGGCGAGGGTGAGGGCGGGGCCATCCGAACCGCCGATCAACTCGACGACGGCATCGATGTCTTCACGGCCGGCAAGGCTCGTCATGTCGTCCACCCACTCATAGGGCGAGAGGTCGACGCCGCGATCCTTCGACCGGTCTCGCGCCGAGATCGCGACGATCTCGATCGGACGTCCGGCGCGCCGCGCGATCAGCGAACCATTGGTCTGAATCAGACGGACGACACCGCCGCCTACCGTGCCGAGGCCTACTATCGCTACCCTGAGCGGCTGCCTGTCCGTCATGCCCGCAACTACCGTCCTTGTTCGTTAATCCAGCGAAAGCGCGCTGATAGACGTGCCTCCGCCGCTTTGAAAGCGCTTTGGCCAGCGGAAGGCGCTGCGGAATGATTCGCCGGGGCGTGCCGCCGCGTTATTGTGCGGCACGCGTTCGGTCGCAGCGGCCGAGGCCGGCGAGCACGACGGCATAGTCCTGCCGTGCCGCTTCCGCATCGGTGGCGGACAGCGTGCGGACGGATGTGGCCGGCAACATGCGCGGCAGGCTGCAGGCCAGCCGGTACCAGAGCAGCGTCCCGGGGCGTGGCGCGGCGGCGGCCTCGTCTACGATTTCCCCCAGTGCCACCGCCCAGCGCTTGGCTTCGCCCGGGCGGCTGACAATAGACAGGGAGACGGGCTGTCCGTTCTCCGTCTTCAGGAATATCTGGGTCTCCCCCTCTCCGGCGATCGTGCCCGCGACATAGAAGGCGTCTCCGACGCCGGTGATTCGCGGTGCGGGGTTGCTCGACAGAAGCTCCGAAACGATCGATTTTACCGTGGCTTCGGCCGGCGCTGTCCAGTCCATCATGGCATAGCGCGACACCAACCGCACCTGTCCCGGCTGTGTTCCACGCTGCGCGAACAGCAATATCACGCGCTTCTTCAGCTTGGGCGCCTTGCCCTTCGCGTCAAGCGGGGCGTCGTAGAGGAAGGAGATGGTGGGAGCGATACCACCCTCTCCGCGAATCAAACCGGCGACCCGTGCCTCGACATAGGTTCGTTTGAAGCCTGCGGGCACCCCTTGCTGCTGTGCCTTGGGCAGGGCGATCGCTTCGACGATCTGTGCTTTTGCAACAATAGTCGATGCCGTCACCTGGTCGGCAAGGTCGGCGTAGGAAGGGCCTGCGGCCACGGTTTGGGTTTGCGCCAAAATGGGCGGAATTCCTTGGTATGCGGCCAAAATGAGGCACGCGGCACCCAGGAATCGCGAAAGGCTCATGGAGGATGTTAACGTCATGTTCGTCCTGCTCTCCGGGCGTGGCATCCGTGCCACAGGCAAGTGTTTTCCTGAATGTCTCGTGATCGCAATGTTTACTTTCGATAAAGCGTTTGCGTCCCGCGATTGCCCGCGATAGGAGTTGCGCAGATAGCAAACAAGCGCACGAGGGCCAAAAGATGAACGAGGATGCCCGCTCACCTGTTGGCCCATCATGGCTAATGGTCGCCAATCTATTGAGAAGTCGAGTTAAGGAGTGTCGTTGCTGAATGGCTTACGCTGACCACTCACAATCTTCGAGTCGTACGGTCTCGATCATCATCGTAGCCATTATCCACGCGATACTTGGCTATGCGTTCGTGACCGGGCTTGGCATGAAATATGTCAAGAAAGCGGCGGAACAGCTGAACGTCATCGACGTGAAGGAAGAGCCGCCGCCCCCCGATGAGGAGCCGCCGCCCCCGCCGCCGGAAAAGCAGGTGGAGCCGCCGCCCGTCGTCGCCCCGCCGCCCATCGTCCAGACGCCTGTCGCGGCTCCGCCGATCCAGACCGTCAAGACGCCTCCGCCCGTCTTCAATCCGGTTCCGGTCGCGGCTCCGCCGCCTCCTCCGGCTCCGGCGCCTGTCGCTGCTACCAGGGCTCAGCCCCGTGGTCAGCCGGGCAGCTGGGTCACGACAGAGGACTATCCGAGCCGCGCGCTACGCGAGGAACGGACTGGTACCACCGGCTTCCGCCTGGAAATCGGCGCGGACGGCAAGGTGACAAGCTGCACCGTCACGTCGTCCAGCGGCAGTGACGATCTCGACAGCGAGACGTGCCGCCTTCTTCCCCGTCGCGCCCGCTTCAAGCCGGCAGTCGGGTCTGGCGGCCAGCCGATGGCTGACACCTATTCAGGCAGAATCACCTGGAAGATGCCTGATTGATGATCGAGGCGGCCCGCCGCGGAGCGGGCCGCGATTTCCGACGATGCATTCTATTTTAGAGGGAAGTGTTGAACATGTTGATTCAGATCGCAGCTGCCGCCGCCCCCAAGCCGGCGAACCCTTATGGCCTTATGGAGGCGCTTGAGCAGGGCGGTGTCATCGCCTGGACCGTCTTCATCATCCTGTGCGCCATGTCGGTCGGCACCTTCTACATCCTCTTCACCAAGCTGATCGAGCAGCAGAAGGTGATCAACCAGGCGAAGAAGGTCCGGCAGTCCTTCTGGCGCGCAGCGACCCTGAAGGAAGGCGCCGCGAAGCTCGAGAAGAACTCGGCCTACAAGCAGCTCGTCGACGACGGCATCGCCGCTCAGGAGCAGCACAGCAAGCTGACCGATCCGGTCGAGGCGCATGACTGGCTGCACGGCTCGCTCGCCCGTTCGGAAGCGGCGATCAACTCGAAGCTCGGCGGCGGCCTGGCCTTCCTCGCCACCGTGGGTTCGACCTCGCCGTTCATCGGTCTGTTCGGTACGGTTATCGGTATCTACCGCGCGCTCATCAAGATCGGCGCTGCCGGTCAGGCTTCGATCGACGCCGTTGCCGGCCCGGTCGGTGAGGCTCTGATCATGACCGCTCTGGGTCTGGCCGTGGCCGTTCCCGCCGTGCTTGCCTACAACTTCCTGCAGCGCCGCAACAAGTCGATCTCCGAGGGGCTGTCGGCCTTCTCGACCGATCTGCTCGGCTACCTGGTGTCGAACGGTGCCGTTCGTCCGGTGAGCACCGTTGCCCCGGCCCCGGCCGCCAAGCCGGCGACCGCTGCGCCGTCCAAGGCCTGACCCAATACTTCCGGACGGCGGCCCTTCCCGGGGCGCTGTCCGGACAGGGCGCCGCGACAACATGCGCGTCGCATATCGGGTCTCCAGATAAGACAGACATGTTAGGATACTGATCAATGGCAATGAGCGTTGGATCCGACGGCGGCGAAGACAAGCCGATGTCCGACATCAACACGACGCCTCTCGTGGACGTCATGCTGGTGCTGCTCATCATCTTTCTGATCGCGGTTCCGGTCGTGGTGCAGACGGTCGACCTTCAGCTTCCCAAGGTCGCTTTCGAACCGACTACGACCAAGCCCGAGAACGTTTCGCTTTCCGTGACGTCCGCGCCTGACGGTAGTTGCGCGGTCTACTGGAACATGACGAAGGTCAATTCCGAAGACCTGCTTAACAGGGCCGTCGCGAAGCTCGAAGCTGATGTGAAGAAGGCTGGTGGTGTCGAGAACATGACGCCCGAGGATCTGCCGGAAGTGCATATCCGTGGTGACATCAATGTTCCGTATCGCTGCATCGGCGGTACGATCTACACGATGCAGCGCGCCGGCTTCCCGAAAGTGGGCTTCATTTCCGAGCCGGAGCCCGGCACGACCACCCAGCGCCTCTGAGCGGCACAGGCAGGAGTATAGACTATGGCCATGAGTGCCGGTAGCGAAGACGGCGAACCGATGGTGGAAATGAACACGACGCCGTTGATCGACGTCATGCTCGTTCTACTGATCATGTTCATCATTACCATTCCGATCCAGACCCATGCGGTGAAGATCGACCTTCCGCAGAGCGCGCCGCCGACCAACGACGTGATCGACCCGGTGAAGAACAAGGTGGCGATTGACGCCGCCGGTACGATCACCTGGAACGGAGCGCCGATCGACCTGCTTACGCTGCGTCAGTATCTGAACCAGTCTCTGCAGCTTCCGGTCGAGCCTGAGCTTCAGTTTCAGCCGGACGCCCAGACCCGCTATGTCGTGGTCGACGAGGCGCTGGCGGAGATCAAGCGTTCGGGCGTTACCAAGCTGGGCTTCGTCGGAAACGAGCAGTATGGCAACTTCTGATCGGTTTGCCGATCATCGTATCAAGGAAAGGGCCGCGTCTGCGGCCCTTTTTTTATTGCCCGGAGGCCACGGGACGCGCTCGATTCATCGCAATCGTCGACGCGGATTAACCCCTTGCTCACCAATAAATTTTATGCCGGATGTACAGGGAAATCAGGGTAGCCCAGACCAGAGTACGCGTCGTGACAGACAAGATGATCAACGGTCGTTCGACCGATCGTCACAATGTATTGATCGGCGTGAAGCTGCGCCGCCCGGGCGAGAGCTGGTTCACCAGCCGGATTTCCGATCTGTCGGTTGGCGGCTTTCGCCTGCAGAGCTTCATCAAGTTGACGCAGGGAACGGAACTCTGGATCATGCTGCCGGGCTTCGAAGGGCGCAAGGCGGTCGTTTCGTGGGCGCACGACCATCAGGCCGGCTGCATGTTCGAGCGGCCGCTGCATCCCGCCATACTCGACCATATCGTAATGACACACAGCCTGACGGCGGGCATTCGTACGCTTTGAGAATCAGGGATTGGGACTGCGATGCCGATATTTCGCGGTCAGCAGAATTCCGGCGCGGCGGACGGTCCGTGTCCGTTGCGCGACCGGTTGTTCTGCCCCGACTCGCTGTCCCTCAAATGCCACGGTCCGCCTGATCGCGGTTTGAACCATCCCGCACCCTCCCCAAACTCCGTAGCAAGACAGTTGAGGAGGATAATGTGATGACGATCAAGACAGCAGCCCTGCTCGCGACCATGTTAGCTCTGAGCGGTGCCACTGGTGCGCTTGCCCAGTCGGCGGCACCCGCAAGCCCGCCAGCCGCCCCAACAGCGGCGGCACCCGCCGCGGCCGGAAGCTTTACCGACGAGGAACTGACGAAGTTTGCGTCCGCCGCGACCGAACTGAACAAGATTCAGGCGGACGCCGGCGTTCCGGCCGCCGACAAGCAACCCAAGATGCTGGCTGCGGTGCAGGCAAGCGGCCTCGATCCGGCCCGCTTCAACACCATCGCCGAAGCCGCGCAGAGCGACCCTGCACTCCAGCAGAAGATTCAGGCTGCCGCCGCCAAGACGCCGGCCGCGTCGGCCGGAGCGCAACCGGCGACGCCTGGCCAGCCGCAGCAATAGGGCCACCTGACTTGGCGGATATGGAAAGGGGACGGAAACATGTGCTTCCGTCCCCTTTCCTCATAGGCAGGGCTCAGGCCTCCTGGAACTGGAGCCGGGCAAGATGGGCGTAAAGTCCATCGCGCGCGGACAGTTCCGCGTGGGTGCCCTGTTCCACGATGCGGCCGCCATCCATCACGATAATCCTGTCGGCAGCCCGGACGGTGGCGAGGCGATGGGCGATGACGATGGTCGTACGGCCGCGCATCAATTGTTCCAGCGCGTCCTGCACCAGCCTCTCGGACTGGGCATCCAGCGCGGACGTGGCTTCGTCAAGCAGCAGGATGGGCGCATCGCGCAACAGTGCGCGGGCTATCGCCAGTCGCTGGCGCTGTCCGCCGGACAGGCGTGTGCCGCCTTCGCCCATGAAGCTGTCCAGCCCTTCCGGCAGGGCGCGCAGAAAATCCTCCGCGTTGGCCGCACGCGCCGCCGCCCAGATGTCGTCATCGCTTGCGTCCCATTTGCCGTAGCGCAGATTATCGCGCGCGGAGGCGGCGAAGATCACGCTTTCCTGCGGCACCATCGCCATTGCGCCGCGTACGTCGGCGATATCGGCGTCTTTCAACGAAACGCCGTTCAGGCGCACGGTGCCCGCCTCCGGATCATAGAACCGCTGGGCAAGCTGGATCAGGGTCGATTTGCCCGCGCCCGACGGCCCGACGACCGCGACGGTCTCGCCAGGCTCGATGGTCAGGGAGAAATGGGACAGGGCGGCCACGTCGGGGCGCGTGGGATAGCGGAAGTCGACATTGTCGAACATCAACTGCGCCCCGCCCTCCGTCCGGACGGACTTGGGATGCGCGGGGACGGGCAGGTCGGGCCTCGCGATCATCAGTTCATGCAGGCGTCCGGCGGCACCGGCGCCACGCAGCAGGTCGCCCCAGACCTCCGTCAGGGCGCCGAAGGCACCCGCGACCAGACCACCGGTCAGCACGAAGGCGGCGATGCTTCCGCCCGAAAGGCGACCGGCGGCGACGTCCAGCGCGCCCTGCCACATGACGAGCGTGATCGATCCGAACATCAGGGTGATCACCACCGCCGTCATGCAGGCGCGCATGACGATGCGCCGTTTGGCGGTGCCGAAGCCGCGCTCCACGGTTTCGCCAAACCGGCTGGCTTCCCGGCCCTCCTGTCCGAAGGCCTGGACGATCTTCATCGCGCCGAGCACTTCCGACGTGACGCTGCCGATGTCGGCGAGCCGGTCCTGGCTTGAGCGGGAGAGCGCGCGGACGCGGCGGCCCATCAGCACCATCGGCAGTGTGACGAGGGGCAGACCGAGGAGCAGGAGACCGGTCAGCTTCGGCGCGATCGTGAACAGGTAGATGAGGCCGCCGACACCCATCACCAGATTGCGCAGCGCGATGGACACGGTGGAGCCGACGATCTGCTCGATGATCGCCGTGTCCGCCGTCATGCGCGAGGCGATTTCCGACGGCCGGTTTTCCTCGAAATAACGGGGGGCCTGACGCAACAGGTTGCGCTGCACCGCGATGCGGATGTCCGCGACAACCCGCTCGCCGAGCCACGATACGAAATAGAAGCGCAGAGCAGTGGAGATCGCCATAATGATCACGATCAGCAGCAGATACTGAAACCAGCGGCCGATATTGTCGCTGTGCCCGCCGGCGGCGAAACCCCGGTCGATCACCAGCCGGAAGCCGCTGGGAATGGCGAGCGTGGACGTGGCCGCCAGCAGCAGGGCGAGGGCCGCTGCGGCCAGCCGCCCCGGATAGCGGCAGGCCGCCGTCCAGATCATGCCGAGGCTGGACAGTCGCCCCTTGCCTTCGCTGTCAATCTTCTGGGCGGGAGGCTGAACGTCCGTCTGGGTCATCCCCGCCGCTTAGCAGGCACGGCCGATCGTCTCAATCGGGTACAAGGGAGGGTGGTGATGGACCCTTGAAGGGATTTTTTGCGTTGCGGTATATAATGGATTAAGCAGCGCGTCCCCATTGAGAGGGACGAAAACGGATTCGAGGCGGAACATGCTCTATCAGGCCTATGAGATGCAGCGCAGCCTGCTTGCCGGTGCCAGCGCCCTGGCGAATGCCGGTGCCGAACTGCTGACCAACCCGGCAAATCCGCTCGCCTATTTCGGCGGCGGTCCGGTCATGGCCTCCGCTCTCGACGTGTTCGCCCATGCGGCCGCGCCCCGTGGCAAGCCGGATTTCGGCTTCGACCATGTCATCGTCGACGGAAAGGACGTCGCTGTCGAGGAGCGGATCGAGGCGCGCAAACCCTTCGGCCAGCTCAAGCATTTCGTGCGCAAGGGTGTGAAGCCCGGCGCGCCCAAGCTGTTGATCGCGGCGCCGATGTCCGGCCACTTCGCCACGCTGCTGCGCGGAACGGTGGAGCGGATGCTGCCCGGGCATGACGTGTGGATCACCGACTGGCGCGATGCACGCAACGTTTCCCTGTCGGAGGGTGACTTCGACCTCGACGACTATATCGACTATATAAAGGACTGGCTGGTGCACATCGGCCCGGGCACGCATATGCTCGCGGTATGCCAGCCGTCGGTTCCCTGTTATGCCGCAGCTGCGTTGATGGCGGCGGAAAACCATCCCTGTCGTCCCCGGACGCTGACGATGATGGGCGGACCGATCGACACGCGTGAAGCTCCGACCGCCGTCAACCAGCTCGCGACGGAGCGGCCGCTGACCTGGTTCGACCAGAATGTCGTCGCGACGGTGCCGTTCCAGTATCAGGGCGCCGGTCGCAGGGTCTATCCCGGTTTCATGCAGCTTGCCGGCTTCATGACGATGAACCTTGGCAACCACATGATCAGTCACTGGGAGATGTTCAAGCATCTGGTGCAGGGCGATGAAGAGGGTGCTGACGCGACCAAGCGCTTCTACGACGAATATCGCTCCGTGTGCGACATGACGGCCGAGTTCTACCTCCAGACGGTGAGCGAGGTGTTCCAGAAGCACAGCCTGCCCGACGGCAAGCTGATGCATCGCGGTGTCCGCGTCGATCCCGCCGCGATCAAAGATATCGGCCTGCTCGCGATCGAAGGCGAGAAGGACGATATTTCGGGCCTGGGCCAGACCAAGGCGGCGTTGACGATCGCAACCGGCCTGCCCGCAAAGTACAAGAAATACTACATGGCCGAGAATGTCGGTCACTATGGTATTTTCAACGGCAGCAAGTGGCGTACGCGTATCGCGCCGGTGCTGGAGCAATGGATCGGCACGTTCGAGGAGGCGGAGAAGGCCGCCGCCTGATCGTCAGGTGCCGCGCGTCGCGACGGCCGAGGCCAGTTCCATCGTCCGCGCGGGCGTCAGCGTGCCGGTGAGTGCGAATGCCGCGTCGCCGACTTCCCAGTAGGCGACATTCTCCCCCGCATCGTTGGCGATCATCGGGATTGCCTCCGCAGGTGTCTCGGCCTTGTCCGCAAACAGCGACACCGTTTCGCCGCGCGGAGTGGTCAGGGACACGGCAACCGCCGGGGCGCCGCTGGACGGGTAGATCTGCACGTCGCGCACGTGCCAGCCAGTGGGCAGGACGGGCAGCGTGATGCCGGTCGAGCGCCCGATTTCCGCCGCATCGATCTTCGGGCTCTCGATCTGAGACCGCATCGCTTCCCGCAGCAGGCTGGTACGATGGGATGCCGCGGCCTCCTCGACGAAAGCGGTGGATTGCGCCTGAACGGGCGCCTCGCCCAACGTGTCCCGCGCCACCCAGCCAGCCGCGATCAGCGCGCAAAGGCAGGCCGCACGGCCAAGCTGCCTCAGCATCCGGCCATTGTCGTTGGCGGCCGGACGCGACAGGCCGCCCGCGCGCTTGATGCCGACCAGCGTTCCCTTGGTCCCGTCGGTCGCCAGATGGAAATCGATGCCCGGCCACGACCGTACCCACCGACGCGTGACAAGCCGTTCCCCGGGCCGCGCCGCGTCGTCGAGCAGGATCACCCCGCCGGGGCGCAGGCGGCTGAACAGGGTTTCGGCCCCGCCGCGCACCAGCGGATGCACCGCCCACGGGGGACCGTCGATGATGATAAGGTCGATCGTCTCGGGCAGGCGGTCGATTCGGTACCAGCGGCCCGGCCAGTCGGTCTCTCCGGCTTCAAGCGGCGCGTGCCGCAGGTCGACCGACAGGCCATGATCCTCCAGCCAGGTGTTCGTCGCCTCGACGAATCCGGCATGCTGGTCGAAACTGGTGAGGCGTCCGCCACCGTGCAGCGCAAGGGCCTTGGCGGCCACCAGAGTGGAGGCGCCGGCGCCCAGTTCGACGACATTGGCCGGGCGCAGCCGTGCGATCTGCTCGACGATGTGTCGCAGAAATCCCGTGTCGGCCTTCCAGCTTCCCAGATGCGGGAGGGCGTCATGAGGAAGCGCGAGCGCGTCGAGCAATGCCCGCTTGTCGGCCTTTCGCCCGCCCCACAGGCTGCGCAGGAGCCAGGGCCAGGTGATCGCGCCAAAGCCGATGCGCCAGGCAAGGTCGCTCGCCGCGGCGCGTGCGCTCCTGTGCTCTGGGCTTTCGGCGAGGGGAAGAAGGCCCGTCAGTTCACGTGAAGTCATTCCGTCCTCCCGGCGTTACCCGCCATCCCTATCTCCCGGCCGTGGATGAAGGAAGCCCATCGCCCTTTGCGCGGCATCCGCTTCCCGCTTAAGAAACCCGCATGATCGAAATCCTGTCCGTCGCCGTGGAACGCTGGCCGGTCGCCGGTTCCTTTGTCATCAGCCGGGGGGCGAAGACCCATGTCGACGTCATTGTCTGCACTGTGGGGGATGGCACGCATATCGGCCGGGGTGAGGGCACCGCGATCTATTATGAGGGCGAGACGGCCGAAGGATGCGCCGCCGCGATTGAGGGCTATGACGGTCCGCTCGACCGGATGGCGCTTCTGTCCAGAATGCCGCGCGGCGCGGCGCGCAATGCGCTCGATTGCGCGCTCTGGGATCTGGAAGCGAAGCGATCCGGCCAGCCGATATGGAGACTGGCCGGATTGCAGGAACCGGCGGCGCTGCCCACGGCCTTCACGATCAGCCTGGGGGAACCCGCGCGGATGGAGGCGGATGCGCGCGCCGCTGCGGCGCGGGGCTTTGCCCTGCTCAAGTGCAAGCTGACGGGCGAGGGAGACCGGGGCCGGGTGGCGGCGGTGCGCGCCGGTGCGCCATCCGTCCGGCTGATCGTCGACGCCAATGAAAGCTGGACCGGCCTCGACATCGCGGTCGAGGCGCGTGCGCTCGCGGCGCTCGGCGTCGAGATGATCGAGCAGCCGGTTATCCATGGGCAGGAGGCATTGCTGAAGGGCGTCGTCGCGCCGGTGCCTTTCTGCGCCGACGAAAGCTGCCACACGGTTGATGACCTCGACCGGCTTGGGGATTTCGCGGCGATCAACATCAAGCTGGACAAGGCGGGCGGGCTGACGGCCGCGCTCGCGCTGCGTGCAGCCGGGCAGGCGCGGGGGCAGCGCATCATGGTCGGCTGCATGCTTGGCACCTCGCTCGGGATCGCGCCCGCATTTCTGGCGGCGCAGGGGGCCGAATGGGTTGATCTCGACGGCGCTTTGCTGCTGGCGGACGATCGGGAGGGCGCGCTGACGATGCGGGACGGGGTGCTGTATCCCGGTACGCTCTGGGGGTGAGGCTGATCGGCGCAAGTGGGTGTTGACGCCGCAGCCGCGCCGATTCAGAAGGGGCCCGGGCGGCGAAGTGCGTTGCGCGGGGACGCCTCGATGAGCGCAATGGGAGCCGGATATGGCTGAACCGGAGTTGATTGCCGGCGCGCTTGCCGGCTGGCAGCGGATCATGACCGGCTATGGCTGCGTCCTCACCCTCCAGGTGGGGGAGAGCGAAGAGCAGTTCGAGACGCATGAATATCAGCGCGTGCTGGTGGCGATGAACGACCGTCAGCTGCGCAGCCTTGCCCGCGACCTCCAGCGCGCGGCGGAAGCGCGGGGTATCAACCTGTGGGCGCGGGAAACCGGCCTGTTCCGCTTCTTCCGCCGCCGCAAGCTGCCGGAGGTACAGGACGTGCAGGACGTCGAGCCCCTGGTGCAGGCGGAGGCGGGCTGAGGTGGCTCAGGCCTTGGCAGCCGGACGCTGGGGGTAGGGCATGATCGCTTTGCCATCCGGTGCGGCGGTAAAGCTCATCTGCGTGGGATAGGCGAACTCGACGCCCTCGTCATTGAGGCGCTTGAGTACCGCCAGTGCCGCGTGGTGCCGCGAGTTGAAATAATCGTTGCTGTCGGGGTCGGACAGGTCGAACTCCAGCTCGAAATCGATGCTGCTGGCGCCGAAGCCGACGATGCCGGCGTGCAGATAGCTCACCCCTTTCACTGTCTCCACCGCTTCCTTCAGCATCTCGGGAATGCGCGCGCAGGTCTCCGGCGGCGTCTGGTAGATGACGCCGATCGCGAACTTGATCCTGCGCATCACCAGATGCTGAAGCCCGGTGATTTCCTTCTGCAGCAGGTTGGCGTTCGATATCACCTTGCGCTCGCCCGTCACTGCGCGCAACCGCGTGCTCTTCAGGCCGATTTTCTCCACCCGCGCCGTGGTGGTGTCATAGGTGATGACCTCCCCCCGCCGGAACGGCTTGTCGAAGATGATCGACAGTGCTGCAAACAGGTCGGAGAAGATGCCCTGCGCGGCAAGGCCGATCGCGATGCCGCCGATGCCGAGACCGGCGACGAGGCCGGTTACGTTGACGCCCAGATTGTCGAGGACGACGACCGTGGCGATGGCGAACAGGGCGACGCTGACCAGCAGGCGGATAATGCCCATGGCGTTCAGCAGGGTTTCGCTGGTGCCCTCTTCGCCCGTACGCTTTTCGATATAGCCCAGGATGATCTCCCGCGCCCAGATCGCGCCCTGGAACACGGCGGCAACGGTGAACAGGAATTGCACCGTGCGCAGGACCAGTTCAGGCGGGTTTGCGTACCCCGCGACGAGCCGGGCGGCGACCATCACCATGAAGAAATGCGTCGTCTTCGCAATGGCGCGGGCAAGGACGGTGCTGAAACCCATGCCTTCCGTGCGGGTCGCGGCGGCGAGCGCGCGGCGCTTGCCGAATTCGCGCAGCGCTGCGATCGCGAGATAGACGAGAATGCCCGCGCCCGCCGCGATCATGATCTGAACCGCGTGGGCGGATATCCATGCGGCGGTCAGGTCCGTCAGCTGCTCGAAACGGATCGGTTGGGTTGGGAGGGTGATGATGGGGTCGGTCTTCGTCGCCGTCGTCATGCCTGTCCTTCGTATTGGCGATCAGGCCGTCAGCCTGACCGGTTCGCTGCCCCGCGCATCCTCCATCTGCTCGAGGAGGGCAAGCTGGCCGCGCTCGTGACGGGGTAGATAGCGGGTCGTGCGCGGCAGGCGAAGCCCTTGCCGGTTTCGTCCGCCGCCGCATGAACCCACTGCCGCCCGCTTCGTTCCGCGAGTCAGCCGCTGCCGGTCAGGGTTGCTGCTGCAGGCGCCGCGCGGGAATGCGGGGACGTATCGTGGCGAACAGTCGCCGTCCCGGCCGCTCGACCAGATGGTGGAGCAGGACGGACACAGCGAGCGTCAGCGCCAGAAACACGGCGAGTATGGCCGGTGGGATCGACCATGGGTCGGTGACGAAGCCGATCTTGAACCAGATGAACAGCATGTAGTGGACGAGGTAAGTCGCGTAGCTGATCTCGCCCAGATAGACGAATGGCCGCCAGTGCAACGGGTTACGCCGCATCAATGACGCGTGGGCGAGGGCGAGGATCAGGCACGCGGCTCCGGCGGGGAATGCCCAGGTCTCCGCCCCAAGGCCGAACAGCCAGAGGCCCCAGAACAGCACAACGCCGCCAAGCGCGATCAGGATAGCCCGGGGTTCGCCATCCGGCCCGCGCATCCAGAACGCGCAGAGCATGGTCCCGCACGCGAATTCCGCCAGACAGCGGACAAGGCCGAAGCGCGGGATGCTGCCGCCCAGCGTCTCCTCGCCGTTCAGGGTCAGGATCATCGACAGCAGGGCGATCGTCACCATCATCGCACCCAGCAGGTTGGGCCGTCGTGCGCGCCCGATCGGCGTGCCAAGCACGAGGAGCGGGAACAGCAGATAGGCGGCGAATTCCGTACTGATCGACCAGGCCGGATGGTTCCATCGCAGCGTGTCGGTGAAGCCCCAATTCTGGAACATCGCGGCGTGCAGCGGCAGTTCAGCCCAGGGATAATTGGGATCGATGCGGCCGGTTGCTTCCAGCAGCATGGCGAACAGCACGGTTGTGGCGAGGATCACGGCATAGAGCGGATAGATGCGCGCCAGCCTGCGCAGCAGGAAGGCGGGCGTGGCCGCTATCCCGTCCCGGGCGAACGCGCGATAGGCGGACAGGTAGATGACGAAGCCGGAGAGCAGGAAGAAGAAATCGACGGCCAGATAGCCCTTGTGCGCGAACGCCATCGCCCAATCGGGCGCCCACCCGGCCGCGCCCGAGCGGATATGATAGAGGACGACCAGCCAGGCGGCGATGCCGCGTGCGGAGGTCAGGCTGCGCAGTTCGCCGATCATGCGGCGCGCGCCTGCGTCGTCGGTGACGCGAAGATCGGCGCGGCATCGCCCGCCTTGCGCAGTCGCGCGAGATAGGTGTCGAGCCCGATCTGCAGCGCCAGCAGCATGAACACGAACGGCTGGTACGCGATGCCGATGAAGAGGGCGCCGAGCAGGTAGATCAGATGTCCCTGCTGAAGGGCAAGGGCAAGCGGGGCGATCCATGCCGTGTCAGGCCCGTCCTGCCGGCGATAGCGGCGGCGAATCCCCTCCGTCCGGACCAGCGAGATGCCGTGGATCAGCGCCCAGAGCAGGAAGCCGGCATAGCCCTGTTCGCCCAGCATCTCGAAATAGGCGCTGTGATAGGCGCGGCCCTTGTCGACGATCGTCTGCCGCTCGGTCTCCATCATCGCGCCCTTTCCGAGCATACGGACCGACTGATAGGTGAAGCTGTTACCGCGATAGGCGTCGAACCCGCCGCCGAGCGGATGCTCTTTCGCATAGTCCCAGGTCCATCGCCACACGGCGAGTCGGGTCGATGCGCTCTCGTCACCCTGATAACCTTCGATCGTGTTCATGCGACTAGTGAAGCTGGCGGGGAGGAAGGGGATGGCGACCAGCACACCGACCGCGATCAGCGCGCCGTAGGCGATCCGGCGCTTCATGTGCAGCAGCATCAGTCCGGCGAGCAGGATGATGCAGAGGAGGCCGGTGCGCGTCTCCGTGCCAATGGGAATCAGCAGGCAGGCGAAGCAGAGCCCCCCCGCGAACAGGCGGACCCGCCAGTCGGGCGGGAAGATCGTGCCGTATCGGGCCAGCCACCACACAAGCGGGATGATGGCGATTGCGACGGTCGAGATCGTGCTGCCCTCATAAAGGCCGCTATTGTCGTCGATCATCAGGTTGAGGACACCATAGCCGCCGCCGGACAGTGCCGTCTTGATCCCGCCGGTGATGATGATCGAACTGGCGCACAGCACCATGACGAGGGCGAGCGCCTCGATTCGCAGGCGCGTCCGCAGCGTCAGCGGCAGGAAGATCGCGAATACCATCGCTTTCCACACCCAGTTCCATTTGGTCGCAGCCTCGACCGGGAAATCCGCATGCGCGGTGGTCCAGGCGCACAGGGCGAGCAGCGCGACCATCAGGCCCTGCCGGGCGGAAAAGCGGCTGTCGCCCTTCCGGTCGACGAGCAGCCACGCCCCCGCCGCCAGCGCGAAGGCAATGGCCGACACGGGGACGGAATTCAGCAGATAGTAGGAGAGCCGCTGTGGGGAGACGATGTCGATATAGGCGTAGACGAGTACCAGCAGGAACGGCCGGCGCAGGCCCAGGCAGAAGATCGCCGCCAGAAAAGTGAGGAAGAACAGATCACGCATCGCGGGCCTGCGACTCCGGCGTGGCCGATGTCCTTGCCGGACGTTCGACGTCCAGATCGCGGCGCGCAAGCAGGCGCCAGAAGGCGAGCAGCAGCAGGCCGTGGCTTACCAGCAAAGAGAAACTGTCGATCATCGCGCCCGGTCGCGCCCTTACGGCAAAAACAATCCTTAGCGGGTGCCTAACCGTTCTGGGTTGACGCGACGTTAATCCTTTTACGTCATTTGCTTAGGTCGTCATGGCCCGCATTCTCCACGTCCTCGATCACAGCCTGCCGCTGCACAGCGGCTACACCTTCCGCACGCGGGCGATCATGCGCGCCCAGATCGCACAGGGGTGGGACGTGCGGGGCATTACCGGCCGCCGACACGGTGCGGATGCGGGGGCCGTGACAGAGCCTGATATCGAGACGATCGACGGCCTCACCTTTCACCGTACGCCCGGCGAGGTTGCGTCCGGTAATCCTCTGATGCGCGAATGGCGCGACATCGGCGCGCTTGCCGACGAGATCGAGGCCGTAGTCCGCCGCTGGATGCCGCACCTCATCCACGTCCATTCGCCCGTGCTGAACGCACTCGCCGCCCAGCGCGTGGCGCGCCGTCACGGACTGCCGCTGTTATACGAGATTCGCGCCTTCTGGGAGGACGCCTCGGTCGGCAACGGTACCGGGGCGGAAGGCAGTCCGCGTTACTGGCTGACCCGCCAGCTCGAAACCCATGCAGTGCGACAGGCGGACGCCGTTGCCGTCATCTGTGAAGGGTTGAAGGGCGATCTGGTCGCGCGTGGCGTCGATGCGGCCAAGATCACAGTGTCGCCCAATGGCGTCGACATGGACATGTTCGGTTCGCCGGTGTCGCCCGATCCCGCGCTGCGTGCCCGTCTCGGGCTCGACGGTGCCGAGGTCGTCGGCTTCATCGGCAGCTTCTACGACTATGAGGGGCTGGACGACCTGATCGCGGCGATGCCGGCGCTTGTTGCCCATCGCCCGGCGGCGAAGCTGCTGCTCGTCGGCGGCGGTCCGCGCGAGGAGGCGTTGAAGGCGCAGGTCGCCTATTCGCCGGTGTCGGACCGCATCGTCTTCGCCGGTCGCGTCGCGCACGGGCAGGTCGAGAATTACTACAGCCTGATCGATATCCTCGCCTATCCGCGCAAGGCGATGCGTCTCACCGAACTGGTGACGCCGCTCAAGCCTCTGGAGGCGATGGCGCAGGGCAGGCTGGTCGCCGCGTCCAGCGTCGGTGGGCATCTGGAACTGATCGAGGACGGCGTCACCGGTACGCTGTTCCCGCCCAATAATCCGCCCGCCATCGCCAGTGCGCTCGCGCGCCTGTTCGAGGGGCGGGCGACATGGAACGAGCGGCGCGCGATCGCCCGCCGCTTCGTCGAGAGCCAGCGCGACTGGGCATCCAACATCCAGCGCTATGAGCCGGTCTACCGGCGTCTGCTCGCCCGGACGGGCAAGGGACGCCGGGCGGCATGATCTGCGCGGGGAATCGCACGGCGCACACGGACGCCGAAGGAGACGAATGATGGCCTTTGCACTCTCACGCCTGACCGGGCTCGCGCGCCGCCGTCGCCGTGCCGAGGGCGCGCTTGCCGACATGCCAGTGTTGCGCCGGGCGGACGCGCATCCCGATGCGCCGCCACGCCGGCCGATCCTCGCGAGCAGCGACCTGGGACTGCATACGCCGTTCGTACAGCCCGAATCGCCGTTCGTCGAATCTGCCATCACCGAATCGCCTGAGGAAGCGGCGACTCCGCCGATGGAAGAGGTGGCTCGGCCGGTGGTTGAACCGGCCGTTGCGCAGGCAGAGCCGCGCGCCGCGCGCCTGCCGTCACCGGCACTGGAGCAACTGAGCGTCGCGGAACTGATGCAGCGGATCGAGCGCGGCTTTGCCCGCCGCCGGGATGTACCGCCTGCTGAACCCGCCGCACCGAAGCGGCCCATATTCGCCGAATCCGTCGCCAGCGTGGAAGAGGCCGTCATCGAGACAGAGGCCGCGCCGTTCGTGCCGCCTGTGACTGCGCCCCCGCGCGTTATCGCTGATATCCCTCCCGTTGCGCGTGTCGCCGTCCGCGATCATGTCGAGGCGGAGGTGGACGAGGCGCTACGCGTCGCGCTGGGCACGCTTCAGAAGATCAGCACACGCTGAACGCACGCGGACGACCGGCCGGTCTCACCAATCCTCGATAACGAGGGCTGAGAGGTGGAGTGTGGCCTGAGGACCGTCAGAGTGAGTCGCGGCGAGGGATTCGCGCCGGTCGATGCTGACATCGGCGACGATATGTCCCGGGATATGGAATTCCGCTTCGCCGACCCGCGCCGCCAGCGCGTCGAGCGCAACCGTATCTGTGAAACCGATGACGATGATGTGGCGTCCGCCCTGGAAGGTGGCGCTCGCCCAGGGCGTGCTCGACGCTGACAGCAGCGTTGCCGTTTCACCGGCAAGCACCATGAGAGCGCGGACCAGACGCCCGTGCGGATCGCGTCGCCGTCCACCGGCCGGGGAGGGCGGCCTGCGCGTGCCTCTGGCCCGACATGGAACGTCTTGCGGGGCCATCCGGCTCATAGTGCGCGCTCCGGCTGATAAGTGTTCATGAAATGTTCCACGCGCCGTGTCATGCGTTCGCCCGGTTCGCGGCCGTTTCGCATGTCAAGGACGAGGCGCGGGTCACGGACCGCCGCGCGCCCGAAGCGCGTCGGCGGCATGCCCGTTTCCTTCAGAAAGCGTTCGATCGTTCGCAGCAGCACGGGCGTCTCCCTTCCTCGTTTGTCGCGGGCGACTCGCCAGCGATAGGATTATTCCTATCTCATTTCCTATTTCCTACTTGTCTAGGAAAATTCTTATGCTATATGTGCCGTTATGGATGAAGCCGATGCCAGGGCTGCGCTGGACCACCTGATCGCTGAGCGGCGTGACAATTATGGCGCGCTGTCGCGGATGCTTGGCCGGAACCCCGCCTATATCCAGCAATATATCAAGCGTGGCAGCCCTCGGAAGCTGGATGAGGCCGATCGGCGGACACTGGCGCGCTATTTCGGCGTCAACGAGAGTGAACTGGGCGGTCCCGATTCGCATGCCGGGGTTGCGCGCATGACGGTGCGTGAGATGCCTGCTGTACGAGGCAGAGGGGTCGTGCCTGTTCCGCGACTTGCCCTGGGCGCGTCGGCGGGTGCCGGTTCGCTCGACGAGAACGAGCGCGCCATAGGCACTGTTGCGTTCGACGGCGGCTGGCTGCGTTCGCTCGGTGCGCGGGCGGAGATGCTGTCGATCATCCGCGTGGATGGCGAATCGATGGCGCCGACGCTGGGTGACGGCGACGACATCATGGTAGACCGCGGTGACGCGACGGATCGGCTGCGCGACGGCATCTATGTCTTGCGGATGGACGGGACGCTGATGGTCAAGCGGGTTGCGCTCGGCCCCCGCCGGGGCGGCTTCTCGGTGCTCAGCGACAATCCCCATTATCCCGGGTGGCCCGACGTCGATGGTGTGCTGGTCGACATCGTCGGGCGGGTGGTCTGGACCGGACGCCGCTTGGCCTGAGGCTTGACGGACTTGCGTCATGGGTGCCGCTTCGCCACATGAAGGGCATGACGACACCCCCGCTTAAGGCCGTTATCGTGCCGGTCACGCCGCTTCAGCAAAATTGTACGCTGTTCTGGTGCACGGCGACCAACAAGGCCGCCTTCGTCGATCCGGGCGGCGATCTGTCCCGGCTGAAAGCCGCGGCGCAGCAGCAGGGGGTGGAGGTCGAGAAAATCCTGATCACCCACGGCCATATCGACCATTGCGGCGAAGCGGGCACGCTGGCCAAGGAACTGGGCGTGCCGATCGAGGGGCCGCACGAGGCCGATCGTTACTGGATCGCGAAGCTGGAGGAGGACGGTCGTCGCTACGGTGTCGACGGCAAGGTGTTCGAGCCTGACCGGTGGTTGCAGGATGGCGACAGCGTGCGGGTCGGCGACCTTGTCCTGGACGTCATCCACTGCCCGGGACACACGCCGGGTCATGTGGTGTTCCATCATGCGCCGTCAAAGCTGGCGATCGTGGGCGACGTATTGTTTCAGGGGTCGATCGGTCGAACCGATTTCCCGCTCGGCAACCATCAGGATCTGATCGACGCCATCACCGGCAAGCTGTGGCCGCTGGGCGGCGACACCGCGTTCGTGCCCGGGCACGGGCCGATGAGCAATTTCGCCTATGAGCGCCAGTCGAACCCGTACGTGGCCGACCGGGTAACGGGCCTCGCCTGAGGGCGAGAAAGGGGCCGTCTTCAAACCTGTGCGGCAAGCGCAGGCGGAGCCTCCACCCTGTGCGTTGCGCCATAGGCAGCATAAAGCGCCGCGCCGGAGAGAATCAGCATGACGATCCAGGTGGCGATGATGCCGACCATCCGTGTCTTCGCCGGTTTTTCCGAGTCCATGCCGAACGCATGGAGGACGCGCGCCACGACATAGACGAGCGCCGCGATCCACAGCCACAGGTGCGAACCCAGCGCCATTTCCACCAGCGCGAAGAGGATGAGAATAAAGGGCGTATATTCCACATAATTTGCCTGAGCCCGCATCCGGCGCACCAGCGGCTCGCACCCTCCATCGCTATGCAGAACCTTGTTCGCCATGCGCAGGCGGACGATCCGCATGGCAAGCCAGATGTTGAGCAGCGCGGCGGCGGCAGCCAGTGTGAGCGTGATCGGCAGTAACATGTGGAACCCCTCGGTCGTCCGGTCGGCGGACAGTGCCCGGCCGATGCGTGGCAGGCAAGGAATGACTTGCGCCCGGCGTCAAAATAGCTATAGGCGCATGGCTTCGCGATCGTCAGGGCCGCGCTGGTCTGCGGCCTCATGGCCTGCCAGTTCCGTTCCGGCACTGAATATCGCACTGGACATTGATAGAATACGGAAACAGGTGCCGATATGGCTGTCCCAAAGAGGAAAACTTCGCCGTCCAAGCGCGGCATGCGTCGCAGCCATGATTCGCTGCGCGTCGAGGCATTCCAGGAATGCTCGAACTGCGGCGAACTCAAGCGCCCCCACAATCTCTGCCCGTCCTGCGGCCACTATAACGGCCGTGAGATCGTCGCCGTCGGGGCCTGACGTCCGTTACGCTTTCTCCTAGCAAGGGGGACATGGTGAGCCAGCAGCCGCGGATCGCAATCGACGCGATGGGCGGCGATGAGGGCGTCCGCGTCATGATGGCCGGAGTCGCCCTCGCGCGCCGTCGCCATGAAGGGCTGCGTTTCACGCTGTTCGGTGACGAAGCGCGGATCAAGGCCGCGCTCGACAATCATCCCAATCTGCGGGCCGCGTCCGACGTCGTTCACACCGACACTGTCGTCGAAGCAACCGACAAGCCGAGCGTCGCGCTGCGCAAGGCGAAGGGCAGCTCGATGGGGCTGGCCATTCAGGCGGTGAAAAGCGGACAGGCCGGAGCCGCCGTTTCCGCCGGCAATACCGGCGCCCTGATGTCGATGGCGAAGGTTGCCCTGCGCACCATGCCCGGGATTGACCGGCCCGCGCTCGCCGCGCTTCTGCCCACGCTCGGCAACAATGACGTGGTCATGCTGGACCTGGGCGCCAACACCGAATGCGACGCCCGCAATCTTGTCCAGTTCGCCGTCATGGGTGCGGCCTATGCGCGCACGGTCCTCGACCTTGATCAGCCGCGCGTCTGCCTGCTGAACATCGGTACCGAGGATCTGAAGGGCACCGACGAAATTCGCGAGGCGGCGGCGACGCTGCGCGCGGCGTCCGCGCTTCCCATGCGCTTCGATGGATTTATCGAAGGCGACAGGCTTGCCTCGGGTGATGCGGATGTCATCGTTTGCGACGGTTTCGCGGGCAATGTCGCGCTGAAGACGGCGGAGGGCACCGCCCGGTTCGTCACCGACCTGCTGCGTCGTGCCTTCACCAGTTCGGTCCGTTCAAAGATCGGCTTCCTGATCTCGAAGCCGGCGATGCACCTGCTGCGCCACCATCTCGATCCCAATAACCACAACGGCGCTGTGTTCCTGGGTCTGAACGGGGTCGTCGTCAAAAGCCATGGCGGCGCGGATGCGAAGGGGGTGGCCAATGCCGTCCATGTCGCGGCGCGCCTGCTGGAAGAAAACATCACGGGCCGCATCGCCGGGGATCTTGCCAATATCGGCGCGCGCATGCCTGTTGCGGAGATGCCTGCCAAATGATCCGTCGCGCTGTTCTGCTCGGCACGGGCTCTGCCCTGCCGTCGCGTATCGTCAGCAACGCGGAGCTTGCCGAGACCGTCGACACCAGCGATGAGTGGATCATCGAGCGGACGGGTATCCGCCAGCGGCACATCGCGGGTGAAGGGGAGACGACGTCTTCCCTCGCGGCTGACGCGGCGCGCAGGGCTCTGGAAGCGGCCGGCGTCGAGGCGGGCACGATCGACCTCATCATCCTGGCGACGGCGACGCCTGACCAGACATTTCCGGCCAGCGCGACCCTCGTCCAGGCGGCCCTGGGCATCAACGATTGTGTCGCCTTTGACGTCGCGGCGGTCTGCTCCGGCTTTCTCTATGCGGTGTCCGTCGCCGACAGCATGATCCGCAGCGGCGCGGCAAACCGGGCGCTGGTGATCGGTTCGGAAACCTTCAGCCGAATCCTCGACTGGGAGGATCGCGGCACCTGCGTCCTGTTCGGCGATGGCGCGGGCGCGATCGTGCTGGGCGCCGAGGAGAGCGAGACGGGGGCGCGGGGCATATTGGCGACGAAGCTGCATGCCGACGGCCGTCACAACCAGCTTCTCTATGTTGACGGTGGCCCCTCCACCACCGGCACCGTGGGCAAGCTGCGGATGAAGGGGCAGGAAGTGTTCCGTCATGCGGTAGTCAATCTGGCGTCCGTTCTGCGCGAAGTGCTGGCTGTGGCGGACCTGAGCCCGGAGGATATCGACTGGCTGGTACCGCATCAGGCCAATGCCCGCATCCTCGACGCGACCGCGCGCAAGCTGCACCTGTCGCCTGAAAAGGTGATCATGACCGTGGACCGCCATGCCAACACGTCGGCCGCTTCCGTGCCGCTGGCGCTGGATTTCGCTGTCCGTGACGGGCGGATCAAGTCGGGCGACCTCGTCGTGCTTGAGGCGATGGGCGGCGGCTTCACCTGGGGCGCCAGCGTTCTGCGGGTCTGACAAGTCCCTCCATTTCGGACAGTTCTGGCCGAAGCGCTTGCGAATCGGGCAGAAATGCCGCACATCACGGGGCTGGCCATTCGCACCTGATGGCCAGTTGGGGGTCAAGGTGCATGATGTGTGGGGACACATGGCAACCAATGGTACGCTGACGCGGGCGGATTTGGCCGATTCTCTCAATCGCCAGATCGGATTGTCGCGCGCTGAATCCGCTTCGATGGTCGAGTCTATTCTCGATATGATGGGCGACGCCCTGGAACGGGGCGAGAATGTGAAGATTTCCAGCTTCGGAACCTTCGTCCTGCGGGACAAGACGCAACGGATCGGCCGTAATCCCAAGACGGGTGTCGAGGTTCCGATCGGGCCGCGGCGCGTGCTCACCTTCCGCGCCAGCCAGTCCATGCGCGAGCGGATCGCGCGCGGCTGAGGGAACAGGCGGCGCCGTCGGATAGTTGAGTTGCAGATGGCCGAGGGTGCACGATAATCGCGATGGAAAAGGCCGAAGGCGCGTTCTTGACGATCGGCGAACTGGCGAGCGAGCTGGGATTGCCGCAGCATATCCTGCGGTATTGGGAAACCCGCTTTCCCCAGCTCCGTCCGCTTCAGCGCTCGGGCAACCGCCGCTATTACCGGCCGGCGGATGTTGCGCTCGCGCGCCGCATTCACAGGCTGCTGAACGTCGAGGGGTTCACCGTGCGCGGCGCGCAGAAGGCGCTGGCGGACGGATGGACTGAGGAAAGTCCGCCGCAACAGGAGACGGGGACACCCGCCGAGCCCAGCCTGCTGGCACGCCTCGAAGCGATCAGGGCCGAACTGGCGGCCGCTCTCAACCTCTAGCTATTCCCTTAGGACGACGGATCCTCGTCCAGCGTCCGGTCCGCCATGTCGAGCAGATCGCGTGCCGCTTCCCGATCAGCGGGATCGTCGAAGGCAACATCGAGATCAGGCGCATTGCCGAACGCGTTCATCAGCGCCCAGAGCGCGAACTTGCGCGCGCGGTCGGTTTCCAGGCCGAAATCCACCGCCATGCGTTCAAGGCCTGCCGATAGCGCTGCTTCGGGCAGGGCATCGAGGTCGGCCGTGCCGAAATAATGCCTCAGTTGATCGTCCAGCTGCATGACGTGATCCTAGAGCATCCGCGCATAGACAAGGTCTTCGAACGGGGTGTCGCCGACCATGAAGGTCATGGCGCCCACCTGTCGAAAACCGTGCCGGGCCTAAAAGCGTCGCGCGCGTTCATTCTGTGGATAGACTGCGAGCAGCAGTCTTTTCATCCCGCGCTCGCGGGCCGCATCCATGGCGAGCGTGAGCAGCGCGTCGCCGTTGCCGTCGCCCTGCCACGGCCCGAGCAGATATATCCGTTTCAGTTCATAATCGCCCGGTTCGGCGGGCACCGGAACGTCGGCGGGCATCAGCAGCGCATAGCCGACCGGCGCGGCCAGCGCGGTTTCCCCAATAATAACCACCTGATCCGGATCGCGCAGCGCTGCGGTATAATAGGCTTCGCTGTGCGCGTTACGCGCGTGAGCGACCAGTGCATCGCCCGGATGATCGTGTGCGAAGCTGGCGAGGAATGTCGCGCCGCCGAGCAGGGACAGGGCCGGTGCGTCCCGTTCGGTGGCCCGGCGCCAGTGGACCGGAGTCATCGCGCCTCGGGACCGAGCGCCGGGTCCAGATCGCGCGGGCGCGTAAAGGCGGTCAGTGTGGCCTTGCCCTTGTCGACATCGCTCCAACTTTCCACGCTGAGGTCGATGACCGCTAGGCTGGCCGTCGGCAGCTTCTCCTCGACTTCGTCGCGCAGCGGGCTCGACCCGTCATCCGCGACCAGTGCAAGGATCAGTTCCTCCAGCCCTGGATTGTGTCCGGCGAGCAGCAGGGTGTCGATTCTATCCGGCGTGTCGCGGATCACGTCGATCAGCGTCGCGGCCGAAGCAAGATAAATGCGCCGGTCCCATTCGGTTTCGATCCGGTCGCCATAGCCCTCGATGAAGGTTTCCAGCGTCTCGACCACGCGCACCGCCGGGGAGGCGACGAGATGGTCAAAGCGCATGTCCTTTGCCCGGGCATATTGGCCGATGAGCAGCGCCGCCCTTTTGCCGCGCCTGTTCAGCGGGCGGTCGAAGTCGCGCTTCACCGGATCGTCCCAGTCGGACTTCGCGTGGCGCAACAGGGTCAGCCGCTTCATTCTCTTTCCGCTGCCTCTCGACGGTTTCCATCCGCCTGATGCACGAAAGCGGCGTCTGCGCCAAGCCGCTCGCTGACCGAAAGAATGGCTTCGTCCAGCGTGACCCGACGAACGGCCACGCCTTCGGGAAAGGCGGAAAGCAGGCGGCTGGGCATCGCGGCGGACAGGATGACGAACATGCCGCGGTCTTCCGCGCGGCGGATCAGCCTGCCGAAGGCCTGCGCCAGTCGCGCACGCACCAGCCGGTCGTCATGGGCACTGCCGCCGCCGGCGAGGCGCCGCGCCGCGTGCAGGACCGTCGGCTTGGGCCAGGGCACCCCCTCCATGACGACGAGGCGCAGCGAATGGCCCGGCACATCGACCCCGTCGCGCAGGGCATCGGTGCCGAGCAGCGAGGCGCGCGGATCGTCGCGGAAGATGTCGACCAGCGTACCGGTGTCGATCGGATCGACATGCTGCGCGAACAGGGGCAATCCGGCGCGGGCCAGACGGTCGGCGATCCGGGCGTGGACGGCGCGCAGGCGCCGGATCGCCGTGAACAGGCCGAGCGTGCCGCCCTGCGCCGCCTCAATGAGGCGGGCATAGGCGCCCGCCATGGCGGGGATATCGCCGCGCTTGATGTCGGTGACGATCAGCACTTCGGCCTGACGCGCATAATCGAACGGACTTGTCGCCTCGAACCGGGCGGCCGGGCGCGGCAGATGCAGCGATCCGCTGCGACCCTCGGCGGTGTCCCATCCGCCGCCGCCTTTCAGCGTGGCGGACGTGACGATGACGCTGTGCGCGGGTGTCAGCACCGTCTCCGCCAGAGGACGGGTCGGGTCGAGCCAGTGGCGATGGATGCCGATGTCGAATTCGCGCCCCTCATATCGGTCGACCGCGAGCCAGTCGACGAAGTCGGGATCGGCCGGGCCGCCGATGCGGGACAGGAGGGCGAGCCAGGCCGCGATCATGTCGCATCGCCAGCCGAGCGAGGCGATCGCTCCCTCAATGCGCGCGCGCGCCTGCCCGTCCAGCCAGTCCGGCGCGTCCTCTATCACTGCCTCCAGCCGCTTGCCGAGCCGGGTGAGAGGGCGCAGCAGGCCGTCCAGCGCCTCCGCCGCCGCCTGCGCGGCTTCGACCAGCGGCCCGTCAGGCTCGGCAAGCTGGGTTTCCAGACCGTAGCCCGCGTCCGCGTCGCCCTGACCCTTCGCCTCGGCGCGGGCGTAGACAGTGGCGCGGACCGCCGCCAGCAGCGCCTCCATCGGGCCGAAGGGCTCGCCCCCGACCACACGTTTCAGCCAGTCGTCGGCGGGCATCACCTGCGCCATGCGCCGTGCGGTCTCGATCGCTTCGCCGCCCTCCGCATCGTAACTCGCGAGATCCGACAGGCGGGCGGACAGGCCTCGCCGTCGCCCGCGCGAGGTTCCTTCGGGACCGATGATCCAGCGGCGCAACTCGATCGCCTCCTGCCCGGTCAGGGCAGTGGAAAAGGTCGAATCGGCGGCATCGAACAGGTGATGGCCTTCGTCGAAGACGATGCGGGTCGGCGGGTTTGCGCTTTCCCGTCCGCGCGCGGCGTTCACCATCACCAGCGCATGGTTGGCGATGACGATGTCCGCGTCGGCCGAGGCCTTCGCCGCGCGTTCGATGAAGCATTTGCGGAAATGCGGGCACCCGGCATAGATGCACTCGCCCCGCCGGTCGGTCAGCGCCGTCGCGCCGTTGCGCCGGAACAGGGTCGGCAACCAGCCGGGCAGGTCGCCGCCGACCATGTCACCGTCCTTCGTGAACGCCGCCCAGCGCGCGACCAGATGGGCGAGGATGGCGGCGCGTCCGGCAAAGCCGCCCTGCAACGCATCTTCCAGGTTCAAGAGGCAGAGATAGTTTTCGCGGCCCTTCCGAACGACGACGGACCTGCGCCGGACGGCCGGGTCGGGGAACAGGCGCTCACTTTCCTTGTCGAGTTGCCGTTGCAGCGCCTTGGTATAGGTGGAGACCCAGACCGTGCCGCCGGCTTCCCCGGCCCAGAGCGAGGCGGGCGCCAGATAGCCCAGGGTCTTGCCAATGCCCGTTCCCGCCTCGGCCAGCAGCATGTTGGGCTGGCCGCGCATCGCCCGCGGGGAGAATGCTGCGGCGACCGCTTCGGCATAGGCCTGCTGCCCCGGGCGGATTTCGGCGCCGTGGCCGGTGAGCGCGTCCAGCCGGTCGCGGACCTCGTCGCCGTCGAGGCTGATCGTGCGGGGCGCGGGACGGGCGGGCGCCTCATCCCATTCCGGCAGTTTGGAGAACAGCCAGCGCTCGGCTTCCTTCGGCTGGCGGATACGCTGCGCAACCAGTGGAGCCCATGGCCAGCGCATTCGTGCCAGCGATTGTGCCGATGTCCATGCGCCTTCGCGTTCGGTCCAGTCAGGATCGTCCAGCCGTGCGATCAGCGCCAGCGCAGCCGCATGATAGAGGGCTGGCATATCGCCCTCCGCCATCGCCGGTGCGGACACCGCCGGCCTTTGCCGCGGCAGGCCCGCCAGCAGATCGCCGGACGCGGCGTCGGGCAGCAGGTCGGCAAAGCCGTTATGCCATCCCCCGGACAGATCGAGCGAGTCGGCGAGGCCCTTGGGTGTCGGGACCAGAAAGCGCGCCGGGTGGACGAACGCCCAGAGTTCGAGCAGGTCGAGCCCGCTCATGTCGGCATAGCCGAGCCGCTGTCCGGTGAGCGGCGCATTCAGCAGGATCACGGGCGTTTCGGCGGCTATGCCGACCGCTTCCCCCTTCGATACGGCGCGCGTTGTCCCGCCCTCGCGCAGCCAGATGCCACCATGGCTTGCATGCAGCGCAGGAAAGGACAGGGGGCTCAGCATTTGCAGCCCTCATAGGGAACGCGGAACGAAGGGGGAACCCCTCCTAGCCGACGGCGCGGCGGCCGAAGGTGGCGCGTCCCATCATCGCTTGCGAAGTGGCGGGCTGCCAGGCGGACGTGACGGGGGAGGATGCCATCGGGCCGCGTGCGTGCAGGAGCGCTTCGTGGAGAGGGCCTTCGGTCAGCGGGAACGGGAAGCGGACGCCGATCCGGTCGCTTTCGGACCACATCACTGTGCCGAAGACGCTGTGTCCCCGATGATCGACGATGACCTGCTTTCCCTGCGGCGCGGACACACCGGCGATCAGGGCGCCGTCTTCGGTCAGGTTCAGGATCACGCCCTCACCGCAATCGAGCACGCTCGTCACGGTGACGGGAATTTCAACCGCGATGCGTTCCTTGCGCTGTCCATGCATGGCGTCGGCCTCCTTCATCGACCGATCGTTACGCCTTCATGGTTAATTTTTCGGTATCTACTGTTAGATCAGGCTGCGTGGGGCAGGGCGATCTCGCGATAGAGTGCTTCGGCCTGCGGCACGGCGTCGAGTTCCAGCCGGTCGATGATGCGGTCGCCATCGCCGCCGACCTGGGTGCCGGTCACGACCGTCACCGATCCCCAGCCATCCTTGTCGAGCTCAAGGGTGACGGGCCCCATGCTGTCCCGACGCAGGAATTCGGCGCGGCGGCGACTGCCGGTTACCAGGCGAATCAGGCGCGAGTCGGTGAGGGCGTAGAGCGTCCGTCCGGCGCGGTGGCGCGCGATGAAGGGCTGCGCCAGCATCCACAGGCCGATCAGGATGAAGGGGATGCCGACCACCGGGAACGCGGCGCCCAGCGACCAGTTCGAAACGCTTTCCGGCAAGCCGCCGAACCAGGGCTGGAGCGCCAGCGCCGTCCAGGCGCAGGCGAACACCGTCCACGGGATGGCGAACGCCCAGATCGCGAAGATCCGGTGCAGGCGCCTGGCATCAGGCTTCCCCGTCCAGACCAGCTGCTCGCCGGGGATCAGTTCCGCCTGCAACATGGCCTGCAGTGCGCGGGCATGGGTGATCGTGTCGTCCTTCATGTCCGCCACCATAAGGGGAAGGGCTTGAAAAGGACTTAAGAGGCGCGCCGTTTGGTCAGGGTTCTAGCGCGTAGGCGAGGATGCTGCCGCCCGGCTTGCCACGACCACTTTTGCCGCCGCCCGCCGCGATCACCACGAACTGCCTGCCCCGGCTCATATAGGTTGCCGGGGTCGCGTTCCCCGCTGCGGGCAACGTGGTTTGCCACAGCAGCCTGCCCGTACGCTTGTCGAATGCCCGGAACGCGTTGTCATAGACCGTGGCCGCGATGAACAGCAGGCCGGAGCGCGTGACCAGCGGTCCGCCGTAATTGGCGCTCCCGGTGTTACGCAGACCCTTCTTCACCAGTTCGGGATATTCGCCGAGCGGGACACGCCATGTCATCTTGCCGCTGTTCAGGTCTATGGCGTTCAGCGTACCCCAGGGCGGCGCGACGGCCGGATAGCCGTCCGGATCCTCGAACTTGCGATAGCCCGCGAACATATAAGGCTGGGTATCCTGTCCCGCGACCGGCTTTCCGGCGACAGGCCGGTCCTCATTGGTCATCAGATAGTCGGTGATGGCCGCGATCTGGTCGTTGGACAGCATACCGCCAAAGCCCGGCATCCGTCCCGCGCCGCGCATGATCGTAACCAGTATATCAATCTTCGTCAGCCGGTCACCGACACCCTCCAGCGACGGAAATTCGGGCGGACTGCCGCGCCGGTCCTCGCCGTGGCAGGAGGCGCAGTTCTGGACGAACAGCGACCGGCCGGACATGCCGCCGGTCATCTGCGGCCGCTTCTTGATGGCGAGAATGAAGGGCGCTTCGTTGGCGTTGACGTAAAGCAGCCCGCTGTCCGGATCGAACGCCGCCCCGCCCCATTCCGCGCCCCCGTCGAGGCCGGGGGTGATCAATGTACCCTGGACGCTTGGCGGCAGGAACTGGTCGCCGTGGCGGATCGCGCGGAAGGTGGCCAGTACGGCGGCATGCGCCTCTGGCGTGCGATTGGTGAGGTCACCCTCGGTGATCGTTTGCCGGGCGAAGGGGACGGGAAGGGTGGGGTAGACCTGTGTCGGGGCCGTCCATTCGCCCGGTATGTCGGACGCCGGGACGTTGCGCGTTTCCATAGGGAACAGCGGCTTTCCACTGTCACGGTCGAGAAGATAGACCACGCCCTGTTTCGATGTCTGCGCAACGGCATCGACCATCCTGCCGTTCCTGCGGACACGAACCAGCGTCGGCGGCGCCGGAAAGTCGCGATCCCACAGGTCATGGCGGATCGCCTGGAAATGCCATTTCCGGCGGCCGGTCGCGGCATCGATCGCGACCAGTGCGTTGCCGTAGAGATTGTCGCCGGGGCGGTCCGCGCCGTAGAAGTCCTTGTCGCCCATGCCGGGCGAGGCGGTCGGCACGAACAATGTCCCGCGCGCGGCGTCCAGGGTCATGCCTGCCCAGTTATTGGCGCCGTTGGCCGTTCGCCAGGCATTCGCAGGCCAACTGTCATATCCCGCCTCGCCCGGACGGGGGATGGCATGGAACGTCCAGCGCAGCTTTCCGGTCCGGACGTCGAAGGCGCGGATGTCGCCCGGCGCGAAGCCCGTTCCGCCCAGGATGATCATGTCCCTGTAGATGCTGCCGGGCGTATTGACGTAGATCGAAATGAGAGACGGGTCGCGGTCATAACCCTGCCGCAGGTCAATGCGACCGCGCGTGCCGAAGCTCGGGATCGGCTTGCCGCTGTGCGCGTCCAGCGCATAGAGATAGTTTTTCGATGTGAAGAGGATGCGGGCATCACCGCCTTCCTCCCAGTAGGCGACGCCGCGCGAACGCTGTTTCGACCGGACGGGCGTTTCGTTGGGGTCGAACGCCCAGAGTTGTTTCCCGCTATAGGCGTTGAGCGCGATCACCCGGTTCTTCGGGCTGGTGAAATAGAGGATGTCGCGCACGACCACGGGATTGGCCTGCATTTCCGACTGTGCTGGCCCTTCGCCGAAGGCATCGCCGCTGTCGAACTGCCAGGCGAGCTTCAGCTTGCCCACATTGTCCGGCGTGATCTGGTCCAGCTTCGTATAGAGGTTGCGATCCTCACCGCCGTTATAGGCCGGCCAGTCCGTCCGTTCGCCGACTGGCGACGGTGCCGAGCAGCCCGGAATAAGCAGCAGGGCGATGGTCGTTGCGAATGCTTTGCGAAAATTCATGACCACCCTCGTCCCGGAAACGTCATGCAACCTATGTAAAGCATTACATTCGTCAATCGGGAAATGTCGTTGCCGTGGTGCCGTGCCGCGTAAAAATCGGCGGCCGGGGCTTAAAGAACGGCGCAAGCGGCGCTAAGGGCTGCGTCATGACCGATATCGACCTGACCGCCCTGCGCGATGCCGCCACCAACTCCAAGGCCTGGCCCTATGAGGAAGCGCGCAAGCTGCTGAAGCGTTATCCAAAGGGCGCACCGGATAAAGGCCATATCCTGTTCGAGACCGGCTATGGCCCGTCGGGCCTGCCGCATATCGGCACGTTCAACGAGGTGCTCCGCACGACGATGGTCCGCAACGCCTATCATGCGCTGTCGGACGTGCCGACCCGCCTCGTCGCGTTCAGCGACGATATGGATGGGCTCCGCAAGGTGCCGGACAACGTCCCCAATCACGCGCTGCTGGCCGAAAATCTCGGCAAGCCGCTGACGCAGGTGCCCGATCCCTTCGGCAAGTTCGAGAGCTTCGCGCATCACAACAACGCGATGCTGCGCGAATTCCTGGACCGCTTCGGCTTCGACTATGAATTCATGTCGGCGACCGAACAGTATCATGCGGGCCGGTTCGACGAGGCGCTGAAGAACGTCCTGCGCCATTATCAGGACATCATGGACATCATGCTGCCGACGCTGCGCAAGGAACGGCAGGCGACCTATTCCCCGGTGCTGCCGATCAGCCCGACCAGCGGCATCGTGCTGCAGGTGCCGGTCGAGGTGGTCGACGCGGAGGCGGGTATCGTCCGCTTCGTCGACGCGGTCGACGGCGTCAACGGCGACACGATCGAGCAATCGGTCCTGTCGGGCGGCGCGAAGCTGCAGTGGAAGGTCGACTGGGCGATGCGCTGGGTCGCGCTCGGCGTCGATTATGAGATGGCGGGCAAGGACCTGATCGATTCGGTCACGCAAAGCTCGAAGATCTGCCGCGCCCTGGGTGCCCGCCCGCCCGAGGGCTTCAACTATGAAATGTTCCTCGACGAGAAGGGCGAGAAGATCTCCAAGTCGAAGGGCAATGGCCTCAGCCTCGAACAGTGGTTGACCTATGGCCCGCAGGAAAGCCTTGCCTTCTACGCCTATCGCGAGCCGAAGAAGGCGAAGCAACTGCACATGGGCGTCATCCCCCGGGCGGTCGACGAATATTGGCAGTTCCGTGGCAACTATCCGAACCAGCCTGTGGAACAGAGGCTGGGCAACCCGGTCCATCATATCCATGACGGCGCGCTGCCGCAGGGCGAATTGCCCGTCACCTTCGGCCTGCTGCTGAACCTCGTCGGCGTGATGGGCGACGCCAGCGCCGATCAGGTCTGGGGCTATCTGCGCAACTATGTCGTCGATGCCTCGCCGGAGCGTTACCCCGACCTTGATCGGCTGATCGGTCATGCGCTTGCCTATCACCGCGATTTCGTCGCGCCGACGCTCCAGCGCCGCGCGCCGGACGCGAACGAGGCGGCAGCGCTGCGCAGGCTGGACGCGGAACTGGCGGCGCTTCCCGCCGACGCGAGCGCGGAGGACATCCAAAACATCGTCTATGCCATCGGCAAGGACGAGGCCTTCGGCTTTGCGGAACTGCGCGACTGGTTCAAGGCGCTCTACCAGACGCTGCTGGGCGCGGACCAAGGCCCGCGCATGGGCAGCTTCATTGCCCTCTATGGCATCGAAAACAGCCGGAAACTGATCGCGCAGGCGCTCGCGGAAGCTTGAGTTCCGTAGCGGCCCGTAGCGGCCGGAACTCTTGGGCCATTGCGGGGTTGCATGATTTGGTCCTACCCCTTTCGGACTGGTGGCGTGCGAGCGCCATCGGCCGCGCGCTTCCTTCGGGGACGCGCGGTCAAGGGGGTATCCCGGATTTTATAGCTTGGGCCTGTGCCGCCCCGCTTCAAACGGAAGCGGCCCCGGGCATTGTCATGTCCGGGCCATAGCTCCTTCAAACGGAAGCGGCCCCGGGCATTGTCATGCCCGGGGCCGCCGACCGGCAAGGCTGCTATGGGAATGCCTTACCAGAAGAAACCGCGATGCACCTCGACAATCGCGCCGGTACGAACATTCACCAGCAGGACGTCATTATAATGACGGACCCACCGCGTGTTCGCGCGCGGCGTTGGCAAGCGATAACGGTACGGATCAGAGATATAGTAGCGCGAGCTGTAATAAACAGGCTTCAGGCGCTGGCCCGTGTTCCACTGGTTATAACGGAACGGCGCACGCCAGTTGCCGGCGCGATAGACGTCGCGATGGGTACGGCGATAGTCGCGCCAGTCCTCACGCCGCTCCTGCTTCGCATCGCGCAGGTCGTGGCGGGCGTCGCGCACGTCTTTTCTGTCACCGTAACGCTGCGCCTGACGCAGGTCGCGCCGCTCCTCGCGCACCTCGCGATTGTCGCGGCGAATCTCACCGGCGGACTGGGCGTTGGCAATGCCCGGAACGGCCGTCGCGGCCATCAGTGCCATCAGAATGAACTTACGCATGATACTCTCCAATGCCTTGGGGCCTCTTGAACCTCGGAGCGGGAAGATGTCCCGCGCCGACAACGCCTGTTTGGCGCATTCGTTCTGAACGGTCCTCGAACATTTTCGTCAGGAATTGGAAAGGCTTGGTAATAAAGTGTATCAGCCGTGCGATAGCTGTCAGGCGCCCGGTGCCCAGTGGCGCTCCCGAAACCATTTCGTCACCACATATTTGGTGCCGTTGCCGACAGGCTTTGCCGCGTGCAGGCTATAGCGATTGGGCGCGCCCTCGGCGTCCAGATTGTTCCAGATGAGGATCATGCCCTCGCGCGGAGGCACCATGAAACCGCATTGCGGGAAATGGGTCTCGCCGCCCTCCGCCACGTCCGACAGGTAGATCATGGCGGTCCAGCACCTCTGCCCGCCGGAGCGCAGCATGGCCGGCCAGTAGCTCGCGGTGACCGGGAAATAGTCACAATGCACCTTGTATTGCTGCCCGGCGGTGTAACGCTGTCCCTGAAGCGTCTCGCCGGTCTGCGCGTCGATCCCCATCAGCGCCACGATGCGGTCGGTGATACCCGAGACCAGCGGTTCCCAGGGGCTGAGGTTGCAGCTGTGGCTGGTGCGATAGTCGGCGTTCGCCGAACCGGAAAAAAGCGTGGAGGGCTGCGCATCCCTGTCGATCAGGGCGCGCATGTCGGCGCATTCCTGAGCGGAGAGGAAGCCGTGGCGGCCGTATATTTCCAGATGCGGCGTGTCGATCCGCTGGACCATCGGATTACGCTTCAGCTTCGTCCGGACCGCTTCCCCGATCGCCGCCCGGCGCGGGGACGCGATCCCGCCATCATCGATGATCGTCTCGTCCATTGCGCAGTTCCTGCCAACGGGCGCCGGCTCCCGCAAGCAAAAGAACCCGGGACGTTGCCGCCCCGGGTCCAGTTTCTCCTGAAGGCCAGTTCAGGAAGCCGGTTGCTCTGGCGGGTGCGTCACCAGAAGAAGTTGCGGATCACGTCGACAACATAACCGTCGCGGATATCGACGAGCAGCGCGTCGTCATAATAGCGGATCCAGCGCATCGATCCGTAGGCCGGGGGCAGGCGGTACTGCCACGGGTCTCCGAGCCAGTAGTCGTTCCCGTAGAAGAAGCTGTCCATGTAGACGCCGATCCCGAAGGGCCGGTAGCCATAGTTCCATCCGCGGGGCGCATAATAAGGGCCGACGCGGTAGACGTTGCGATACTGCGCGCGGTAGCGTTGCCAGTCGTAACGGCGGTCGCTGCGCCAGCCGCTGTCCCAGCGACGCTGACCTGCCCAGCGCTGGCGGTCGTCGATCCTGTCGCGGCGGTTCCAGTCGTTCCGGTTCCACCCGTTCCGGTCATCATTGCGCCGCGCCCAGTCGGGCCTGTTCTCGGTACGATTGCCGTTGCGGTTCCAGTCTGCCCGATCGCGGTCCGGCCGATTGTCCGCCCGTCCCTGCCATGCTGGGCGATCTCCTGCGCGATTGACGGCGCGTTCGCCTCCGCCATCGCGCGTGGTCCAGCCGCGGCGATCACCGTCGTTCGGTGCGCGCTGGTCCCGGTTCCACGATCCGTTGTTTATCCGGCCGTTGTTCATCCGGTCGTTGTCAGTCCGGTTGTTGTCCGCTTGGGGCGCTGCGCGTTCAGATGCGGCCGGATTGGCATTACCCCGCCAACCCCAGCGCTCGGGCCGCTGTGCTTTGTCCTGACCAACGCTGATCCGTTCGGACGCGGCTGCGCTCTGCTGCTGTTGCGGACGGCTGCGTTGCCAGCGTTCCTGATTCTCACCGGACGCGCGTGTCTGCATCGATCCGCGGTTCCAGCGGCCGTCCTGCTCCCTGTCCTTCGGTTCGGCGAAAGAGGGACTGACCGCGCCGAGCGCACTCGCCGCCAATAGTCCGGTGACAATGACTTTCTTCCACATGGCCCTCAAGGCGCCTTTCCCACGATCGGAGCTGCGATCGGCTCCATGGGATGCCTTTTAGCGGGCCGGGGCTGAGCGGTCGCTGAATTCGCTCGACAGCATTGCGAAAGGAATCCCTTGCCGGGACAGCCGGGCCGTCAGCGTGGACGCAGGGCCGGAACGGCGCGGGCAGCGTCGCGCGGGTCGATTCCCGGCGGCGGCGCTGCGGCCACTTCCTCCTCCCCCCGCATGATCCGGGCAGCGCGTTTCACGGCGCCACGGACGCGGGGGTAGGTGCCGCAGCGGCAGATGTTGGTGATCGCCGCATCGATGTCGCCGTCGCTCGGGTCGCTGTTCTTGCGCAGCAATATGGCGGCCGTCATGATCATGCCCGGCTGGCAGAAGCCGCATTGGGGCAGATTTTCTGCCACCCACGCCTGCTGCACCGGATTACTGCGATCGGGCGAGAGCGCCTCGATCGTGGTCACGAAACGTCCCTCGGCCTCCGCTATGCTGATCTGGCAGGAGCGCACGGCCTCTCCGTCGATATCCACCGTGCACGCGCCGCAGTCGCCGGTGCCGCAGCCATATTTGGTGCCGGTCAGGTTCGATGCGTCGCGCAGCGCCCACAGCAGCGGGGTGTCCGGGTCCATGCGATACTGGACGGGGCGGTCGTTGACGGTCAGCTTGGTCATGCCGGGACGGTCTAGCCCAGAGCCTGCCCGGCCGAAACCCTGTGTTTCGTGGCGATGACTTGCGGACGCGCGGCGGAAGGGCGATGTCATGCATGCATGAAACAACCCGGTATCTTCATTCCGCATGGCGGCGGCCCCTGCTTCTTCATGAACCCGGGCGGTCCGTCCGACCCGATGTGGCAGCCGATGGAAGCCTATCTGCGTGACCTCGTCGCTTCGCTTCCCGAACGGCCGAAGGCGATCCTGCTGGTCTCCGGTCATTGGGAGGAGGAGGCGTTCACCGTGCATACGGGAGAACGGCCGTCGCTGCTGTTCGACTATTACGGCTTTCCGCCCCACACCTACGAACTGCGCTGGGATGCGCCGGGCGATCCGGCGCTGGCGGAGCGGGCTGCCGGACTGCTGGAGGATGCTGGTTTTCCGGCCGGGCGCGATGGCAGCCGGGGCTGGGACCATGGCGTGTTCATTCCGATGAAGGTCGCCGTTCCCGGCGCAGACATTCCGCTGCTTCAACTGTCGCTCAGGGCCGATCTGGACCCGGCTGCACATATCCGTGCCGGCCGCGCGCTGGAGCCGCTGCGTGAGGAGGGCGTGCTGATCATTGGGTCAGGTATGAGCTTCCACAACATGCGCGTGCGCGGGCCGCAGGCAACGGAGCCCTCCGGGATATGGGACGCGGCGTTGACGGAGGCGGTGCTGGACCCTGATCCGGCGCGGCGCGCGGAGCGGGTCGCCGCCTGGGAAACGCTGCCGAACGCCCGCTTCTCCCACCCGCGCGAGGAGCATCTGTTGCCTTTGATGGTTGCGCTGGGAGCGGGCGGGGATGACCCTGCGCACCTCGATCACCGCTCGACAGTGATCGGCTGGACGGTTTCCGCCTACCGCTTCGGCTGACGGGCGGGACAGGCCTGCTCTGTTCGGGTGGCGCCGAAAATGGCGCTTCCGACTTGAAATTCGCCGACTCTGCTGGTAGGGCGCGCCCGATACGTGGCGGGCTCTGCCTGCCGCGCACCCTTTTTATTGCATTTCGGTTGTCCCGTCAGGCTCGGGAATGCCTGACGGATTGACCGGTTTTCGATTGGAGAATGAAGGCTTTATGCAAATCATCGTTCGCGACAACAACGTCGACCAGGCGCTGCGCGCGCTCAAGAAGAAGCTGCAGCGCGAGGGTGTCTATCGCGAGATGAAGCTGCGCCGTCATTACGAGAAGCCGTCGGAAAAGCGCGCCCGTGAAAAGGCTGCCGCTGTCCGTCGCGCCCGCAAGCTGGAGCGCAAGCGCGCAGAGCGCGACGGCGTCCGTTAAGGACTGCCGTGCCGGGAGGGGGCGTCCGCCTTCTCCCGACCACTGTTCCGGTCTGTCCCGCGTAATATAAGGCTGCTCGCCATGTCCACAGTCACGGCTGTCCCTCTTCGCCCGATCGCCAAGGGGTCGATATCCCGCCTGTGGATCGGCGTTGCGATCCTGATCGCTGCCGGTGCCCTGCTCGCCTGGGCGGGCACGCGCGTGCCGACGCTCGGCTTTCAGGTGATCGAGGAAGGCACCGGTCCCAGCCCGACGATCGAAGACGTCGTGCTCGTGTCCTATGTCGGCAAGCTGCCCGGCGGCAAGGTGTTCGACCAGAGCGAACAGGCGGCGATGCCCGTGGGTGAGGTTGTGCCCGGCTTCTCTCAGGCGCTCCAGCGCATGAAGAAGGGTGGCCGCTACCACATCACCATTCCCCCGAAGCTTGGCTATGGCGCGAAGGCTGTCGGCCCGATCCCGGCGAACTCGACCCTCGAGTTCGACGTGACGCTGAAGGACTTCAAGTCGAAGGCGGAGATCATGCAGATGCAGCAGCAGATGCAGATGATGGGCGGTGGCGCTCCGGGCGCCCACTGATCCGGCACTCTCATTCCCGTTTCGTGAAGGGGCCACGCGAAAGCGGCGGCCCCTTTTTCTTGGGGAGCACCACCCCGCGCGATCAGTCCGGTTTGATCAGCGTATGCGCGGCGCTGGCCATGCGCGCGCGTTCCTCCAGATAGACTTTCAGCATCGCGACGATCGGGTCGGCAAGAAACAGTCCCATGATGCCGAACAGCGCGCCGAGCAGAATCTGTGCGCCCAGGACGAGGGCGGGGGCAAGGTCGGTCGCGCGCCGGGCGACCATCGGCACGATCAGATAGCCGTCGATGACCTGAACGACCAGATAGACGCCCAGGGCATAGAGGCCGGTGTGCGACCCGGCGGAGAAGCCGACCAGAACGATCAGTACGCCGGAGACGATCGAGCCGATGTTGGGCAGGAAGGCGAAGATACCCGTCAACACGCCCAGCAGCGCCGCCATTGGCACGCCGCCGAGCATCAGCAGCAGCCAGGTGCCTACGCCCTCTACCAGCATGCCGATCAGCCGGCCGAACATCAGCCGGCGGAGCGTCCAGCCCATCTTGTCGGCGATCACGTAGAAGTTCCGTCGCTGGCCCATCGGCAGCATCCAGGCGACACCGCGCTCATAGAGCTTGGGCTCGATCGCGATGAAGATGGCGAGGACCAGCATCATGACGATGCTGGTAACGGCGCCCATCACGGTGCTGACGGCCTGTGTGACGCGACCCAGCGAATTCAGTGCCTGATTGCCCAGTGTCTTCAAGTCGTTGGGCGTGGTGGAAATGCCCACCTGTTGCGCCCATCGACCGATCCGGTCGACCTGAAACTCGACGATCTGCCGCATCGCCTGCGCTTGCGCGATGAGGTTCGATCCGGTCAGGTAGAGCGTCCATAGGAGAAAGGCGAAGACAGCGATGAGCACGATCGCCAGCCGCCATCCCCGGCCGATCGGCAGGATCCGTCGTAGCAGGCGGGCGCCACCGTCCATCATGGTGGTCAGCACCAGCGCCCCCATGATCAGCATGATCGGCTGCGCCAGCAGGACGAGGAGGGCGATGGCGACCGCATAGGCGAACCAGACGCCCGCGCGCTTCATCTCCTCGCGGACGAGGGGACTGCGCAGCTCCGAGGGCCCCGGTCTTTCCAGATGGGGCCCTTGTCCGCTCACGGAAGCTTGACCTGCGCGGGATGCAGGCTGTTGCCCGCCCGCCCGCTTCGCAGTGAGCCGAACCAGCTCAGCGGATTGAGGGTGGCGTTGCCGTCAAGCGAGAAGGTGATGAATTCCGCGCGCCCGCCGATCGCTTCATAGGGGACCGGGCCGCCCAACCCGTTCTCCGCCAGCGTCGCGCGGCTGTCGGCGCTGTTGTCGCGATTGTCGCCCATCAGGAAGACGTGCTTGGGCGGTATGCGGACGGGACCGTACCAGTCGAGCTCGCTGGGGCCGACGTCGATGATCGTATAGGTGCGGCCATTGGGCAGCGTCTCGCGCTTTACCGGCAATTCGCAATATTGCTTGCCGTCGGTCCCCTCCACCAGCGCGCCGGGGAACTGCGTCGGCGGGCACGGGGCGTTGGCGTCGACCGGGATGCGGAGCGCCGGTAGCGTCTGTTGCGGCACCGGCACGCCGTTCAGGATCACCTGTCCGCCCCGCACTTCAAGTATGTCGCCGGGCAGGCCGATCACCCGCTTGATATAATCCTCGCGCTTGTTCTGCGGGGAGGCGATGACGATGTCGCCGCGCTCGGGCAGGCGGCCGAACAGCCGTCCCTTCAGGAACGGCAGCGGATGGAAGCTGGGGGAGACGTACGACCAGCCATAGGGATATTTGCTGACGACCAACCGGTCGCCCTTCAGCAGGACCGGCATCATCGATTCGGAGGGGATGTAGAAGGGCTTGGCGATAAAGCTGTGGAAGGCGAGCACGGCCAGGATCAGCAGACCGATGCTCTTTACCTCTCCCCACCAGTCGACGGGCGGCTTCTCGCGGGTCGTGCTGTCGCTCGCTTCGGTCGCGGCCTGATCGTTCTGCATGTCCATCTCGGCCGTCGTCATAGCTGCTGTCGTCGTCCTGATCGAGCGGCGTCTTATTGGGGCAACGCCTCGATGATTACAAATGCCTGCGCCCATGGATGATCGTCGGTGAGCGTCAGGTGAATGACGGCGCGGTGGCCGGGTGGAATCATCGCCTCCATCCGCGCCAGCGCCCCGCCGGTCAGCCTCAGCGTCGGGGCGCCGCTCGGTGCGTTGACGACGCCGATGTCCTTCATGAAGACTCCGGCCTTGAAGCCGGTTCCCACCGCTTTCGAAAACGCCTCTTTCGCGGCGAAGCGCTTGGCGAGCGTTCCGGCCTTGGTCAGCGGACGGCGCACCGCCCTGGCGCGTTCTGCATCGGTGAACACGCGATTCTCGAAGCGCTCACCGAAGCGATCGAGCGAATTCTGGATCCGCTCGATATTGCACAGGTCGGAACCCATGCCGACGATCATACGGCCACCGTCACCGGGCGAGGTCCATCTGCCGCCGCATTTCGGCGATGCTGTCCTTCAGGCCCACGAAGATCGCCTCGCCGATCAGGAAATGGCCGATGTTGAGCTCGGCGAGTTGCGGGATGGCGGCGACCGGCCCGACATTGGCGAAGGTGAGGCCGTGGCCCGCATGCGGTTCTATGCCGTTCTTGGCGGCGAGCGCGGCCGCGTCCGCGATGCGGCGCAACTCGTCGGCCCTGTCCTGCCCGTGCACATGGGCATAGCGGCCGGTGTGGAATTCGACGACCGGCGCCTTCAGGCGGATCGCTGCCTCGATCTGGCGCGGGTCGGGTTCGATGAACAGGCTGACGCGGATGCCCGTGTCGGACAGGCGGGCGACCATCGGGGCCAGGCTGTCGAACTGGCCCGCCGCGTCGAGACCGCCTTCGGTCGTCCGTTCCTCGCGTTTCTCCGGCACGATGCAGGCGGCATGCGGCCGGTGCCGCAGGGCGATCTCCAGCATCTCCTCCGTCGCCGCCATTTCCAGGTTCAGCGGGATGGAGAGGGCGGCCATCAGCTTGCTGATGTCCTCGTCGCGGATATGGCGGCGGTCCTCACGCAGATGCGCGGTGATACCGTCCGCCCCGGCCTCCGCCGCCAGCAGGGCGGCGCGCACAGGATCGGGATCATCGCCGCCGCGCGCGTTCCGCACGGTCGCGACATGGTCGATGTTGACGCCCAGACGCAGGGGAGCGGGCGCCGCCATCGATCAGGCCTTCCGGCTGCCGGGCTTGACGGCCGGGATCGCGGCGAGCTCGGGCGGCAGCGCGTCGGGATCATAGACCGGGAAGTTGATCTGTACGAGCGGGTAGAAGGGGACGCCCAGGTCCGCTTCTCCCGCCGACCGGTCGACCAGCGCGACTTCCGCCAGGACGATGCCACCCTCGGCCCGCACGGCATCCATCGCCTGACGCGAGGACAGGCCGGTCGTCACCACGTCCTCGACCATCAGTACCTTCGCGCCCTTGCGCAGGGAGAAACCGCGACGCAGTTCGAACGTGCCTTCGGGCCGTTCGAGGAACATGGCGTCGACGCCGAGCGCGCGGCCCATTTCGTGGCCGATGATGACGCCGCCCATCGCCGGGGAGACGACAGCCTCGATCTCCTGCCGTACTTCTCTCGGGATACGCTGGGCGAGGGCACGGGCAAGGTTCGCGGCGCGCTCGGGGTTCATCAGGACGCGCGCGCACTGGAGGTAATTGGCGCTGCGCTTGCCGGAGGACAGGATGAAATGCCCCTCCAGCAGCGCACCGGCTGCCCTGAATTCGCCCAAAACCTCGTCTTCGTTCATGCCCCGTTGCTTCCCGTGATTGTTGTCGGCGTTTCTGTCGTCGTGCGGGACGCGAGATAGGCCGCGGCGAACAGTGTTGCAACAGCGAACAACCCGCGCCCCGAGCCCAGCCGACCGAAGCGGTGTGGAACGGGGACGGATCGTCGCGCCGCCCTTACATCAGGATATAGCGGCGCGGCGGCGGGCTCGGCTTCTCCGCCTTCGTCCGGTCGCGTAGCGTCCGGTTGGTGGTCGGCCGCTCGGTGCATTCGCGTGGACTGGACGTGCCGGTGCCGGATTTGCGCGGCGCATTGGTCTGCATGACACCCAGCAGGAGAGGCGCGAGAGCCAGAAGGATGAAAGCCGACAATTCCATCGCGCGGCCTTATAACGTTTGCGATCCGATCGCTCCAACAAATAATGCGGGCCGGGCGGGCAGGCTTCCGTTGCTAGGGCCCGCGCCTAGACATGGGCGGTCGCATGGCCGGCACAGCAGGCGGCACGGCTTGCCTCCACATAGTCGGCCGCCTGCCACCAGTAGTGCTGATGCGCGACGGCGACGCGCGGCAGGACGGCATTCTCGACCGCCGATGCCGGCGTTGCGGCGAACGGCGCCATCAGCGTCTCGGGCGTGTGGACGAACCCGTTGGCGATCGTGTGGCGCACGGCCGCCACGTCCTCGATCTTCGTCAGCGGATCGCCCTCGACCAGGATCATGTCGGCGAGCATCCCCGGCGCGATGCGGCCGATCGGCTCGTTCATGAATTCGCCCGAATGGCGCGTCGTGCAGAGCAGCGCCTCGTGTGGGGTCATGCCATACCGGACCATGCCCCGCATCGCCAGGTGCAGGCTGATCGCGACCAGGTCGATCGGCGCGTCCGTGCCGTTGATCACATGCCAGCCGAAGGCCATGGTCTGCTTGATCTGCGCGACCTGCCGTTCGAGGTTCGCGAGCAGCGCCGTCCGGTCCCCTGCCTGCATGCCCTTCACCCGCGCCATCAGCTTGGCATATTCCCATGGCGGGAACAGGGTCCGGATACGCGGGTCATGGGCGATGCCGTCGTCCTCGCCCAGCAGCACCGACGCCATGAACAGGGTCGGCGTGCGTGCCGCCTTGGCACCCGCGAACAGGCCGTTCACATCCTGATAGCCGCCCCCGACCGCCGTGATCGTCCGGGAATAACCATAGCGGTTGGTCGCGCCCAGATGCTCCATGCAGTCCATACCGCTATGCAGTGCGGGGTAATGGTAGTGGGAGGAGAGATGCATGCCCATGGCGTGCGCCTGGTCCACCACCGCCTTCTGTACGTCATGCGGCATGCGGACATAGGTCTTGACCATGTCATAGGAGAGCGCGCGGGCCCGCTCCATTTCCAGTTCCATCTGCCCGAGCTCGGTCACCGGGCGCATGAAGTTGTAGAAGATGCGCGATCCGTCGACGGCTTCTCCGGTGGCATAGTGACGCGCGGCGATGCGTGCGCCGCTGTCGATCGCCTCGCGGTCCTCGACCATGTGATAGGCGGGCGCGCCGGGCGAGCGGGTGGCGGTGATCCCCATGGCGAGCCAGATGCGGCCCATTCTGTCGCCATAGCCATAGCCCGCCATCTGCCGATGGGTATGCATGTCGATGAGGCCGGGCAGCAGGGTGAGGCCCGCGCCGTCCAGTATCTTCGCTTTTGTATCCGTGACGCTGCCTGCCTTGACGATCGCGGCGATCCGGTTGCCCTCGACCACCACATCCATGCCGGTCCGGTATTCCGGCGCGCTCCCGTCCCACAGGCGGTCGGCGCGTATGACGGTGCGTCCCTCGGGTTTCGCCAGCGCCCAGTTGAGGTGGCAGGGTACGGTCCGCGGCGCGCCGCCCGCAACCGGAACGATCCGCAATGTCCCGCCGGACAAATAGAGCAGGGACCCGGAATCGCCGCTCCAGCTTGGCGCGTCGGTCACTTCGGTCGTGATCTGTTTCGGCGCACCGGTGAATGCGCCAGCTGCGTCGACCGGCACAACCCACAAGGTGCTGGCGAAAACATAGGCCATCATGGTGCCGTCGGGCGACCAGACGGGACCGTCGACGCCCCGGACCCCGATCGACTTGCCCGGGGCGATCGGCGCATAGCTGCCCTTGCCGGTCGCGCGCTCCACGGTCAGGATCTCGCTGTGCCCCTCCCGGTAGCGGGCCGATACGGGCTTGAACGCGGTGTAGGCGATGACTTTCGCGTCGGGGCCGAAGCTTGGCCGACCCGGTTCCCACAGCGCGTCATATACCTTCTGCACCGCGCCGGTCGCGACATCGACGACGTGCAGCGCACCCTCCTGATCGAGGAAGGCGATCAGCGCACCGTCGTTCGACCAGGCGGCATAGGTTGCCGCCTGGTTCGGCAGGTTGGTGAGTTGTTTCTCCTTTCCGCTCGCGATGTCGTGCAGGTAGATGTCGAGCGTACCCTTCCGATCGCTGGAATAGGCGATGGTCTTGCCGTCCGGCGACCATGCCGGGTCGCATTTGTGATAGGGGTCGGCAACGATCCGCTTCGGTTTGCCGCCGATCGGCAGCAGCCACAGGTCATTGAGCGCGCAGAAGACGATCCGCTTTCCGTCCGGTGACAGGGCAGGTCCGGCGATGCCGATGGCCGGACGCGCGGTGGTGGACGTGAAGTCGCGCGTCTTCTTCGTGTAGCTGGGCGTCGTGACCGGCGCGCTGGCCTTGAACGGGACCACGCTTGTCTTTCCTTTGTCCATGCGCCGGATCTTGCCGTTCGATGCATAGAGGAAGCCGCCGCCGGGCAGCCACGCCGGGCGGAACGGGTAGAGGTCCTCGCCCGTCACCGCATCCTTGCCGTCGATCACCAGAGCCAGGCCGCTTCCGCTGACACGGGTGTAAGCCAGTGTCCCGTCCGGTGCGAAGCTCGGCGCCTGGATCGCCGAAGGGCGCATGCGGTCGGTGGAGGGCGGCACAGACACCACGTCCCGCGCGACGCCCTCGCGCGTCGCGACCATCAATTTCGTGCCGTCGGCGATGTACGCGATGCTCTTCCCGTCGGGCGACCAGCATGGTTCGCTGTCGTTCGACTTGCCTTGCGAAAGTGGCGTCACCGTGCCGGACGCGACGTCGAGCAGATAGATGGCGTAGCGCCCGCCCGCGCGGTCGCTGGAAAAGGCGATCTGTTTCCCATCCGGCGACCAGCGCGGCTCGCGGTCGTCGAACAGGCCGTCGGTGTGCTGGACGAGGACGCCGCCTGCGGTCGGGATCGACCAGATGTGGAAATTGCCGGTGCGATAGGACTGAAAGACGATGCGGCCGCCGTCGGGCGAGATGTCCGGCTGGCCAAGGTCGTCGAAGTCGCCGGTCAGGCGTCTGGCCGTGCCGCCGGTCGCAGGAACGGTCCACAGGATGCCGAGAAGGTCGAAGGCGATCGTCGCGCCGTCACGGCTGACGGACAGGGCGACATTGGTCACATCCTCGATCGCCACCAGCGTTTCGGTACCGGTGCCGGGCTTTCCCGGCGTACCTTGCGCCAGTGACGTCGCGCTCCCGGCGGCGAGAAGCCCGAGCCCGCCGACGGCCAGTGCCTCGCGGCGATTGAGCGACCCGGTTGGCTTCGTCATCTCAGCTTATCTCCGTGGGCGTGGGAAGGTGCAGGCATGATCAAAAAAACACGGCCGCCCGGAAAGGGGTAACGGGCGGCCGCGAAGCGGGTCAGAAGGTGAGGTTCAGCCGGCCGTAATAAAGCCCGCCGCTGATGCCGTAGGGTGCGTATGCGTTGTAGAGGGAGCCCGCGAGCCGGTTCACCGCCTTCAGCTTGTTCGGGTAGGTGTTGAGCAGGTTGTTCGCGCCCAGCGACACCTTGATGCCATCACTGATCTTGTAGCCGAGTTCCAGGTCGAAGATCACCTTGGGCTTCAGCTTTTCGTCGACATAGCCGAGCGTGCAGCCAGCGCTCCCGGCCACGCAGGAGGCGAAGTCCGCATCATGCAGGACCATTGCCGAGGCGACCTGCGTGATCTTGCCGAAGCGCGTTGCCCGCAGGTTCATCGAGAACGCACCCTTGTCCCACAGGATGTTGCCGATGAACTTGTTGCGTGGAGTACCCTTCGTGAAGTCACCCTGCTTGGCGCGGCCGACAAGGACCAGACCGGACGCGGCCAGCACATCCGGGATGGGATCGATATGGGTGAAGATGGTCTTGTTGAAGTTCGCCGACAGGCTGAACATTGCGGTGCCAAGGTTGCCCAGCCCGGCGCGATAGGTGCTGACGATGTCGAGGCCCCGGGTGCGTGTGTCGGCTGCGTTGACGAAGTAGAAGCCGCCCGCGACACCCGGAATGTCTGCCGCGCCCAGCACCTGACGGACCACTGCGCCGCTCAGCGTTTCGCTGAGCATGATCCGGTCTTTGATCTTGATCTGATAGGCGTCGACCGTGACGTTCAGGTTCCTGACCGGCGTCAGCACGATACCGGCCGAGTAGTTGGTCGATTTTTCCGGCCGCAGCGGCACGGCGCCGAGTGCCACGGCGGCGGGCGAGTCGACCGGCAGCGCCTGCACCGGCAGCAGCGTGTTGACGTTGTTAACGATGACGCCGATCGTCGATGAGGAGGCGTAATGCTGCTGCTGAAGGGTCGGCGCACGGAAGCCTGTGGAGGCGGTGCCGCGCACCGCGAAGCCCTTCACCGGCTCCATCCGGACGGATACCTTGCCCGTGTCGGTGGTGCCGAAATCGGAATAGTCCTCATGCCGTCCGGCAAGGCCGATCTCGAACCCTTCCACCACCTTCTGCTCGAGGTTGATATAGGCGCTCCAGTTGTTGCGGTCCCACGAGCCCGAGCCTGCGGGCAGGAAACCGGTGACGCCCTGCGTGCCGGCGGTGCGCAACGTTCCGGCAAGCCAGGCACCCGCCGGGGAACGATAGCCGCCGTCGATATAGGACGCCGGTTCGCCGGGGCCGATCTTGAACGTGTTCTCGCGATATTCGACGCCGACGGCCATGAACAGCGGCTCGACCAGACCGAAATCGATTTCCTTCTGGAGGTCGAGGTTGGTGGTCCATTCGCTCGATTTGACCAGGCCGAGGTAGAAGGTCGTGGGGCTTGCCGGGCCCATTGATGCGTTCAGCGACGTCGTGTGCTCATATTTGACCCGGTCCTCCGAATAGGTCGTCGACAGGTCGAAATGGATACCGGCGGGCCCATCGCCGCGCAGACCGCCTGCAAACTGGAAATCGGTGTCACGGACCTGGATACGGGGAATGTACCCCTCCGGATACACCTCCAATATGTTGTTCGCGGCGGCGGGCAGGCGGTAGGTCAGCCAGCCCGAGGCATGACGCTTGGAGAATGTGCCGAAGCTGTAGAGTTCGACCGCGTCGCCGACCGGCATCATCGCGTCGTAGGACAGGTTGCCGCCCACCACCTGGGGCTGGCCATATTTCGCGCGAATGCGGTTCGGGTCGGCATTGCGCGGGTCGCCGGTCGGATAGAAGGTGCCGGGGATCGGGCTGCTGTCGACGATCGTGTTGTTCTGCATCACGCCGTCGGCGGCGAGGTGGATATAGCCCTCACCAATGGCGAAACCGTTGTCGATCTGGAAGCGCGCCTGCTCACCCCCGTTTTCCAGATAGGAGCCGCCGGTCAGCGCCGCGCCGCCCGACGTGTCGTTTTTCAGAATCACGTTGACGACGCCGGCGATCGCGTCCGACCCGTACTGTGCGGATGCGCCGTCACGCAGCACCTCGATGCGCTCGATCGCATTGCCTGCGATCAGGTCGAGGTCGGGCGGCGACTGGCCGTTCTGGACCGAACCGTTGATGAACAGTGTCGCCGTATTGTGGCGGCGCTTGCCGTTGACCAGCACCAGCAACTGGTCGCCGCCGAGGCCGCGCAGGGAGAGCGTGCGTACCGCCCAGCTTGCACCAGCCCCGTTGTTCGAGACGTTGATCGAGGGCACCAGCGTGCCGAGCAGATCGCGGACGGACTGTTTGCCGCTGGCTTCCAGGTCGGCTTTGCCCAGCACGTCGATCGGCGCGAGGCTCTCGGCGACCGTGCGGGTGGTTTGGCGTGTGCCGGTGACGATGATCGGGCTGCTCGCCTCCTGTTCGTCCTGCGGCGCCTGTGACGGCGCCATGGCGAGGGCACCGGCGTCTGTCGGTGGCGTCGCGGCCTGTGCGAACTGTACGGACAGAGGGCTGCGGCGCACCAGCGACCGGTTTCCGCTCGGTGCCAGCGCGATCACGCCATCCCCTGCCTGCGCGTGCCTGAGCGACGTGCCCGCCAGCAACTGGTCGAGGGCCTGACCGGTCGACAGCCATCCGTTGATCGCCCGGGCGCGATAGGGAGCGACCTCGTCATAGGGGAACAGGATGCGCATGCCCGACTGGGTCGACAGAGCGCGCAGCGCTTCGCTCAGCGGCTGCGGCTTGATGTCGAAACGATGGCGGGTGTTGATCGTGCCCTGGGAAGATGCCGTGGCGGCAACTGCCGGCAGGACGCCGGAAAGGGCGATGCTGGTCGAAGCGATGGCGATTGCGACGCGGGCGGTGCCCGAAAGCGTCGATGCGCCGTTCCTGTGAAATGGCATGTCGGTCCCCTGTGAATTATGGCCGCCTTGCACGCGGCGTTTTGTTGGCCCCTCCCGTTGCCTCGTGCCCGCCGGGTCGGTGGACAAAACTTCCCCGCTTGCCGGAGGATGTCCGGCATGGATGATCGACTGTTCTGAACGTGACCCGGTAGGCGCGACGCCGTCTTGCCTTGCTTATCCACGAGAACGGATGACTGTCGCAAATCCTCCACCCCCGTGGGGATTTTCGTTAGGGCGTGCGGGATTCAGTCGCGGGTGATCGTCACCTTGCGGCTGGCGAGCCGGTCGGCTTCCGCCGCATCGTGGGTGACATAGAGGATCGGCAGATCGAGCGCATCGCGCACCCGCTCGATGACGCGCAATGCGTCCTCCCGCCGGGAGGGGTCCAGTGAACTCATCGGTTCGTCCATCAGCAGGGTGCGCGCGCCGGACAGCATCGCCCGGCCGATCGCCACCCGTTGCGCCTCCCCGCCGGACAGCGAGCGGGGCCAGCGGTCGAGCAGATCGGCGATGTCGAGGAAGCGCACCGCCTCATCGAAATCGATCCACTGCCCGTCATTCTGTGCGCCGTAGAGCAGGTTCGCGCGCACCCGCATGTGCGGGAACAGGCGCAAGTCCTGAAATACGTAGCCGATTCGACGGTGGTGCGGCGCGATGTCGATGCGCGCGTTTGCGTCGAACAGCGGCACGCCAGCGACCCGGATATGACCGCCCTGGGGACGCAGCAGGCCCGCGATCATGTTCAGGACGGATGTCTTGCCCGCGCCCGATGGGCCGTGCAGCACGGTGATGCCGCTGCCTGCCGTGAAGCGCGCGGCGATCCGGACGTTGCCGAGCGTACACGCGACATCGACGTCGAAGGCCGGTGCCGTATCAGAGGACATGGGCGGTCCTGCTCGCGCCGGCCCGGCGGCTCAGCGCTTCGGACAGCAGCAGGGCGGCGAGCGAGAGCAGCACGGAAACGATGGCAAGGCGCGCGACCATGGCGTCCTGTCCCGGCACCTGCAGCGCGCCGTAAATGGCGAGCGGCAATGTCTGCGTCTCGCCCGGAATGTTGGAAACGAAGGTGATGGTCGCGCCGAATTCGCCCAGCGATCGTGCAAAGCCAAGGACGAGGCCAGTCATGATCCCGGGGAGCGAGAGTGGCAAGGTGATGGTGCAGAATGTGCGGGCCGGGGTCGCGCCCAGCGTCCGCGCGGCGCTTTCGAGCCGCTGGTCCACGCCCTCAAGCGACAGGCGGATCGCCCGGACCATGAGGGGCAGGGCCATGACGGCGGCCGCAATGGCCGCGCCGGTCCAGCGGAACATGACGGTAATGCCCAGATGCCGCTCGAGCCAGCCGCCGACCGGTCCCACCGGACCAAGCGCGAGAAGGAGTAGCCAGCCGACCACGACAGGGGGCAGCACCAGCGGCAGGTGGACAAGTCCGTCGAGCAGCAGCTTGCCCGGGAAACGGCCGCGCGCCAGTGCCCATGCGAACAGAAAGGCGAAGGGCAGCGTGAAGGCGACGGCCACCAGGCCGACCTTCAGCGACAGCAGTACGACCGTCCATTCGTCGGCACTGAGCGCAGCGAGATTCAACGGGCGATGAACCCGTAGCGGCGGAAGATCGCTTTACCGCTGTCGGAAAGCAGGAAGCGGCGGAAGGGGGCGGTTTCGGGATTGGAGGCAGCCTTCAGCGTCGCGATCGGATAGGTGATCGGCGGATGGGTGGAGGGCGGGAATGTGCCCACCACGCGCACCGCCTTCGACGCTCGCGCGTCGGTCGCATAGACGATGCCGTAGGGTGCCTGGCCGCGTTCGACCATGGCGAGAGCCGCGCGCACGCTTTCGCCGCTGGCGACCTTGTCGGCGACCGAGGGCCAGACGCCGAGCGCCATCAGGGCGGCCTTGCCATATTTGCCGGCCGGAACGGCGGCGGGATCGGCCATCGCCAGCCGACCCTTGCCCAGCGCCTTCGCCAGCGGGAAGCCACGGGTAATCGCAATGGTCTCGTCGTTCCCCGTTCTTGCGATCAGCACCAGCCGGTTGGAAAGGAACGAACGGCGGGTTCCATCCCGGATCAGGCGGGTACGCTGCAACGTATCCATCCAGGGCTCGTCGGCGGAGATGAAGAGGTCGGCAGGCGCGCCTGCCCGTATCTGCCGGGCCAGGGCCGAGGACGCGGCGAAGGACAGGACCGGGCGCCGGTGTCCCTGCGCGGCCCAAGCGTCGGCGGCTGCGGTCAGCGATTCCTGCAGGCTGGCCGCCGCCAGCACCAGCGGTCCCTTGCCGCTTGCGGCCGGTTGTGCGGCCGCGCCCTGAAGCGGGAGAAGAGCGAGGCACAGAAACAGAAACGGGCGAAGCAAGGCATGCATGGGGCTTGTCCGGGCGAGGTCGATATCCGCCCGACTATAGCGTGAACACGGCCCTTTGGCAGAGCAATTCGCGGGTCAGTGGCCCGCCCGGTGATTGAGGTCGTGGCCCAGCGCAAGAACGGCCACGCCGATCACCGTGTACAGGCTTTCTTCCGACCCATGCGGCAGGTTGAGCGCGCCGGTCATCATGCCAAGCCCCAGCGATCCGATCGCCGCAGGCATCATGAAGCCGTGGCTGAGGGCCCCATGGCCGAGCGCGATAGCGCCCAGGATGATCGCGATGAACAGGCCCGATTCGTGGAAGGCGGGATTCTCGAAAAAGCCGCCGGCCGAAGACAGCAAGCCCAGCAGAACGGCCGTCGCCAGGCAATGCGCAGCACACAGGCCGGAGAGGCCCACCGCGATCCGATCGATCAATCCTTTGGAGAGGGCCGTCTGCAGCATCGGCGCACACATAGGCGCTCCGGTGAAAAGATACAACATATCATTCGCGATAAACCGGCGATCGGCTTTGCGTCCGGAACCGCGCGCGCTATGACGCCGCCATGACAGACTCCGCGACGCCCGCCGCAGCCATCGCAATCGACTCGCTGACGAAGGTCTACAAGGGCGGCAAGCGCGCGCTCGACGGTGTGACGTTCGACGTGCCCCGGGGGCAGATATTCGGCCTGCTCGGCCCCAACGGCGCGGGCAAGTCGACGCTGATCAACATCCTTGCCGGACTCGTCAACAAGAGCGGCGGCACCGCACGCATCTGGGGCTTCGATATCGACGCCAATCCGCGCAATGCCAAGAATTCGATCGGTATCGTGCCGCAGGAGATCGTCTTCGACCCCTTCTTCACGCCCGCCGAGACGCTGGAGAACCAGGCCGGATATTATGGCGTGCCGCGCGACCAGCGGCGGACCATGGAATTGCTGCGCGCCGTGCATCTGGAGGACAAGGCGAACGCCTATGCCCGCACGCTGTCGGGCGGCATGAAGCGGCGCCTGCTGGTGGCGAAGGCGATGGTGCATTCGCCACCCATCCTGGTCCTCGACGAGCCCACGGCGGGCGTCGACATCCAGTTGCGCCAGCAGCTGTGGGCCTATGTGAAGCAGCTGAACGAGCAGGGGGTCACGATCGTCCTCACCACCCATTATCTGGAAGAAGCCGAGCAGCTGTGTGACCGGATCGCCATCATCAACCACGGCCGGCTCATCGCCAACAAGCCGACCCGCGAACTGGTCGGCATGGCGCAGGAGAAGGTGGTGCAGGTGACCGTCGACCGCGATGTCGGGGAAGTGCCGATGGCGCCCTGTTTCGAGAAGGTGGAACTGACCGCAGGCCGTGTCCTCACCATCACCTATGCGAAGGACAAGGCGAACGCCGGGCAGGTGCTGGCCGCCGTGCAGGACCGGGGACTGCAGATCGTCGATGTGTCCACGCGCGATCCCGACCTTGAGGACGTGTTCCTGAACCTCACCGCCAGCGCGGCGGCATAGCCCCGACTCCCCGTCGTCCGGGCAAAAAGATAATCGTTAGGACGTACATGCCCACTTCCACCTACGATGTCGTTATCATCGGTTCCGGCGCCGCCGGCCTGACCGCCGCGATCACCCTGGCGCAGGACAAGAAGGTTCTGGTGCTCGCCAAGGGCGCGGTCGATGGCGGTTCGACCAACTGGGCGCAAGGCGGCATAGCCGCCGTTCTCGACGCGGGTGACAGCTTCGCCAGCCATGTCGAGGACACGATGGTCGCGGGCGCCGGCCTCAACAACCGGGAGACGGTGGAGTTCGTGGTTGGCAATGCGCCCGCTGCGATTGAGCGGCTCGCCGAACTCGGCGTGCCGTTCAATACCGAGCATGACGGTGCGGGCGACGCGTTCGGCGAACGCTGGCACCTGACGCGGGAGGGGGGGCACAGCCATCGCCGTATCGTCCATGTCGACGATGCCACAGGCGCGGCCGTGCAGCGCGCCCTGATCGCCGCGGCGCAGGCGAACCCGAACATCACGCTGTTGCCGGACATGGTCGCCATCGACCTCATCACCTCACGCCATGGCGAGAAATATTCCGGCGACGGTCATGTCTGGGGCGTCTACGCCTTCAACCGCAAGACCAAGCATGTCGACGCCATCCTCGGGCGCGCGACGATCCTGTGCACGGGCGGGGCGGGACGCACCTACCTCTTCTCGACCGCGCCGCGCGGCGCCACCGGCGACGGCATCGCCATGGCCTGGCGCGCGGGTTGCCGCGTCTCCAACATGGAGATGAACCAGTTCCACCCGACCTGCCTCTACAATCTGGAGGTCAAGAACTTCCTGATTACCGAGGCCGTGCGCGGCGAGGGCGGGCACCTGAAGCTGCCGCCCGGCGTGCCCGGTGGCGGCAAGCGGTTCATGGACCGCTTCGACAGTCGTGGCGAACTCGCCCCCCGCGATGTCGTGGCGCGCGCCATCGACCATGAGATCAAGCGCCTTGGCCTCGACTATGTCCACCTCGACATCAGTCACAAGCCGCCCGAGTTCGTGAAGGAGCATTTTCCGACGATCTATGCGCGGCTGCTCGATCTGGACATCGACATCACGAAGGAGCCGATCCCGGTCGTTCCGGCGCAGCATTACACCTGTGGCGGGGTGATCATCGATCTGGACGGCAGGACCGACCTGCCCGGACTCTATGCGGCCGGTGAGGTTACGGAGAGCGGCCTGCACGGCGCCAATCGTCTTGCGTCCAACTCGCTGCTCGAATGCTTCGTCTTCGGCGAGGCCGCAGCGCGCCACATCCTCGCGCACTGGGACGAATTGCCTTCGCCTCCGGCCATCCGGGCGTGGGACGAGAGCCGCGTCACCGATTCGGACGAGGAGGTCATCGTCCAGCACAACTGGAAGGAAATCCGCCGCTTCATGTGGGACTATGTCGGTATCGTCCGCACCACGAAGCGACTGGAGCGCGCCCTGCACCGCGTCAACCTGCTCGCGCAGGAGGTTGACGATTATTACGGCAATTTCCGCGTGACGCCGGACCTCATCGAGCTTCGAAACCTGTTGGAGGTGGCCCGGCTGATCGTCCGCTCCGCACTCCACCGGAAGGAAAGCCGGGGCCTCCACTACACGCTCGACTATCCCGACATGCTGCAGCAGGCGGTCGACACCGTTCTGGTGCCCTGAAAAAATGGGCGCGTGAGGGGGTTCCACACGCGCCCAAGGTCGAGGAGGTGATGCGCTGACCGGCGCATCGGCGGGTTCGTGTCAGACGTTGGCGGCGATGATCGCGATGCAGATACCCCAGACCAGGATCAGGGCAGGCATGATCAGCACCTGCACAGCCGTCTGGCGGCCGGAGAGGTGGCCGGTCATGCATTCAAAGCCATCGCGCATGAAGCTGTCCCAGTCCGGCCGGCGCCCCGGGGGCGGAGAAGCGGTCCGCGCCCAGAGCGCCGGGGTTCCGAAGCCGGCGATCACGAACAGCACGAAGATCGCCATCGGAATGACAAGGTCGGGCGCCATGAACGCGACTGCCATCACGCCGAGATAGGCGAGATAGGCGCCGACGGTCAGGCCGTAGAGCGCAGGATGCAGGTCGAAGACCCGGCCATATTCCCCGCGCAACGCGACGCGCGGGCTGGCGACGATGAACTGTTCGATGGGGAATTGCGCGGTCATGGAAACTGCCCTCCCTGTGGGAATGCAGTCGTTCTAACCTGAGCGCGGCAGGCATGATTTGACCGGCGTCAAACGCGCCGGAAAATCGATACGGGGATCAGGACGGCTTCAGGAATGTACGCAGGGCCTGCGCGAAGGCGGCGGGCTGGTCGGCCATCACCATATGACCGCTGGGACCGATCGGAAGCAGGCTGGCCGTCCGCACTCCGGCATAGGCGGCCCTGTAGCGCTGAATCGCTGCCGCGCGACCGTCGGCATCGCCGGGTACGGCGTACACGATCCGCATCGGCACCGCCATCCTGGGGAGTTGCGGCGCAAGGTCGGTATGCGCCAGTTCGGTCAGCGCGCGGGCGATGACGTCTGGATCACTGCCCTGCGCGCCGGGCTGGCGTGCCAGCATGTCGGCGAACATCTCCCGTCCCGCCTTCGTCCCGGTGACGAACTGGCCAAGCTGGTCGGCGAGATAGCCCATGCCGCTGGTCGTGCCGCCGACCATGCCCGCGCCGGCTGGCAGCATGTCCACCACCATCACGCGGCCGACCATGCCGCGCAGCGCCGCCATCATCGCGAGTGTGCCGCCCATCGAGTGGCCAACGACAGCGGGGCGGACAAGACCCGCCGTGGCCGCATAGCGCACGATGTCCGTCATCAGCGGCTGGAGCAGGGCACCGGCGGCGTTGGCGTCGGGCGCGAGGCCCGCAAATCCCCTGACCTGGATCAGGTGATAGCGATAGCCCGGCACTGCCGCGACCGCGCCGTTCCAGATGCCGGGTCCGCTGGCGAGGCCGGGGATCATCAGTACATCCGGGCCGGAGCCGCGCACCGTCACTGCGATCCGTCTCGACGCAAAGGCCGTTGCCCGCGCGGGAGCAGAAGCCACGCCCAGGCCAAGCGCAACACCACCCGCGACCATCCGGCCGATCATGTCGCGTCTCGTCATCCCGTTGTCGATCGTCATGCGCCTATCCTGAGGCCGGTGGCTTTAACCGCCGATGAGCGGGTTGCGAGAGGGCGTTAAGGCTCCTTACATCGTGTTTAGAGAATCATCCGTCGCAAAACTGCTTGCCTTGACGGTGGGTGATGGATGCTATGGTGCTGAAACTGCGGGCAAAAGGAAATTCGGTGCGGGGTTCTGTACGGCGTGCGAACGCCGATCGCATTGTCATTCGTCGTGGGCGCGCGCCCAGAGGGCTGGCCGGCAAGACGATCGCCGGTCTTTCCATCGCGATCGCGCTGGCGGCCTGCGTCGGTCCGGCCACCCCGCGCCCGGTCACGCAGGCGGCGCCCGTGCGTCCGGTCGCCAATCCGCCGCTGCCCGCCCAGGATTACAGCCCGCGCGTCAAGCCGTCTCCGGCGCTCGTCTCGATCATCCAGTCGCTCGGCCGCAACTTCAACGGCGATGTCGGCATCGCGGTGAAGCGCGTCGATGCCGACTGGGTCGTCGCCTATAATGGTTCGAAGCTCTATCCGCAGCAGAGCGTGTCGAAGCTGTGGGTGGCGATGAACCTCCTCGACAATGTCGATCGCGGCAAGCTGAGGATGAGCGACACTGTCACCGTCACCCGCTCTGACCTCACCCTGTTCCACCAGCCGCTGGCGGCCATGGTCGGCAAGGACGGTTACGCGACCACCTATAACGACCTGTTCCGCCGGGCGATGACGGAGAGCGACAACACCGCCAACGACATGATGCTGCGCAAGGGCGGCGGGCCGGAGGCGGTACGCGGCTATCTCGCCCGGCGTTTCATCTCGACCATCCGCTTCGGGCCGGGCGAGCGCCTGCTGCAAAGCACGACCGCCGGACTGGACTGGAACCCCAGCTATTCGATCGGCCGGAATTTCTACACGGCGCGCGCAAATCTGCCCCGCTCCGCGCGCGAAAAGGCTCTCGACGCCTATCTCGCCAATCCGCCCGACGGCGCCGCGCCGATCGGCATCGTGACGGCGCTCGCGAAACTGAAGCGCGGCGAGATGCTGTCGCCGAACTCAACCCAGTATCTGCTGTCCACCATGGCGCAGGCGAAGACCGGGCCGCAACGGGTGAAGGGCGGGGTGCCCTTTGGCTGGCATTATGCGCACAAGACCGGCACCGGGCAGGATCTGGCGCCGCGCTCGACCGGCTATAACGATGTCGGCATCATGACCGCGCCGGACGGCACCAGCTATGCCATCGCGGTCATGATCGGAAGCACGACGGTTGCGATCCCGGAACGCTGGGCCCTGATGCAGGCGGTGTCGCGTGCCGTCGCGGAGAACCACGACAAGAGTTGAGGAGCACTGGAGGCGCGGCGCGTTAGCGGCTATCCCCTGCCCATGTCCGATACTCCGAATCCCGCCGGGAAGCCCAACCATCTCTATCTGGTCGACGGCAGCGGCTATATCTTCCGTGCCTATCACCAGCTTCCGCCACTCACCAACCGGCACGGTCAGCCGGTCGGCGCGGTCTATGGCTATACCGCCATGCTGTGGAAGCTTGCGGCGGAACTCGACAAGGCGGATGGACCGACGCACCTCGCCGTCGTCCTCGACAAGTCGTCGAAGACCTTCCGCAACGATCTCTACGACCAGTACAAGGCGAACCGGCCGCCGCCGCCCGAGGATCTGGTCCCCCAGTTCCCGATGATCCGCGACGCCACCCGGGCCTTCTCCCTGCCCTGCATCGAGGAACTGGGTTTCGAGGCGGACGACATCATCGCCAGCTACACGCTTGCCGCCGTCCGTGCCGGCTGGAACGTCACCATCGTCAGTTCCGACAAGGACCTGATGCAGCTGATCCAGCCCGGCGTCGACATGTACGATACGATGAAGAACGAGCGGCGCGGCGCCGACTATGTTATGGGCAAGTTCGGCGTACAGCCCGAGCAACTGGGCGACGTGCTGGCGCTGATGGGCGACAGCGTCGACAATGTACCGGGCGTGCCGGGCATCGGCCCCAAGACAGCGTCGAAGCTGATCACCGAATATGGCGATCTCGACGCCGTGCTGGCCGCTGCGCCGGGCATGAAGAAGTCGAAGATGCAGGAGAACCTGATCGCGCACGAGGACATGGCGCGCCTCTCCCGCAAGCTGGTTGCGCTGCATTCCAGTATGGACCTGCCCGAACCGCTCGACGATCTGACGCTCAAGGGCATCCCGGAGGAACCGCTGCGCGCGTTTCTGGAGCATCACGGGTTCAAGGCTCTGCTCGGGCGTCTGGGCGGCGGCGGCGGCGGCGGGGCTTCGCCCGCCAGCGCGGCCGTCGCCATGGCTGCCGTGTCCGCTGCCGCCACCGCCGCGACACCACCCTCAGCGCCGGTGCTGGAGCAGGCGCCGCCGATCGACCGCGACGCCTATGAGACCGTCGTTACGGAAGAGGCGCTCGACCGCTGGATCGCCGCTGCCTATGCGGACGGGATCATCGCCTTCGATACCGAGACGAGCGCGCTCGACGCCGTATCCGCCGACCTCGTCGGTATCAGCCTCGCGACCGGCCCCAACAAAGCCTGTTACATTCCCGTCGGCCATGGCACCCGCGACATGTTCGCTGAAAAGCCGCCGCAGCTTCCCCTCGATCTCGTCATCGCGAAGCTGAAGCTGGTGCTGGAGGATGACAGCGTCCTCAAGGTCGGCCTGAACCTCAAATATGACCTGACCGTGCTGGCCCGCCACGGCATCATCGTCGCGCCGTTCGACGACGCCATCGTGATGAGCTTCGACCTCGATGCCGGACAGAGCCTTGCCGGGCATGGCATGGATGAGGCCGCAAAGACCCATCTTGGCCACACCTGCATCAGCTTCAAGGACGTCGTCGGCACAGGCAAGAGCCAGATCAGCTTCGCCGAGGCGCCGCTCGACCGGGCGACGGCCTATGCGGCGGAGGACGCCGACGTCACCTTGCGCCTGTGGACGCTCTACAAGTCCCGCCTGCATCAGGAGGGCGCGACCCGTATCTACGAAATGGTCGACCGGCCGCTTGTGCCCGTGATCGCGAAAATGGAGCGGACCGGCATCAAGGTGGACCGCGAACAGCTCTCTCGTCTCTCCGCCGAGTTTACCGACGGCATCGCGAAGCTGGAGGGTGAAATTCACGCGCTTGCCGGTCAGCCCTTCGTCATTGGATCGACCCAGCAACTGGGGGCGATCCTGTTCGACAAGCTGGGCCTGAAAGGGGGCAAGAAGGGGAAGTCGGGCGCCTATTCGACCGACGTCACCATCCTCGAGAAGCTGAAGGCGGAGGGCTCCGAGATTTCGGGCAAGGTGCTGGACTGGCGGCAGCTTTCGAAGCTCAGGTCGACCTATACCGACGCGCTGCAGCAGCAGATCAACCTCATGACCGGCCGGGTGCATACCAGTTACTCGCTGACCGGCGCGCAGACAGGGCGGCTCTCGTCCAATGATCCCAACCTTCAGAACATCCCGATCCGCACCGAGACCGGGCGGCAGATTCGCCACGCCTTCGTCGCCGAGCCGGGCAATGTCATCCTGGCCGCCGACTACAGCCAGATTGAACTGCGCCTTGCCGCGCACATGGCGGATGTCCCGGCGCTGAAGGATGCATTCGAAAAGGGCGAGGACATTCACGCCCGCACCGCCGGGGAATTGTTCGGCGAGGTTAATCGCGACACGCGCGGCCGGGCGAAGACGATCAACTTCGCGATCCTCTACGGCATTTCCCGCTGGGGTCTGGCGCAGCGGCTGGAGATCACGCCGGAGGAAGCGCAGGACATGATCGTGCGCTATTACGAGCGTTTCCCGGGCATCAGCGTCTATATCAACGAGACGCTGGAGAAGGCGCGCAGCCGTGGCTACACCGAAACCCTGTTCGGGCGGAAGACATGGTTTCCGCGCATCCGTGCGTCAGTCCAGCATGAGCGGCAGGGCGCCGAGCGTGCCGCGATCAACGCCCCGATCCAGGGCACCAGCGCCGACATCATCAAGCGGGCCATGGCCCGCATGGGACCAGCGCTGGAGGCGGCGGGCCTGCCCGAGGTGAAGATGCTGCTGCAGGTCCACGACGAACTTGTGTTCGAGCTGCCGGAGGGTGACGTGGAAGCGGCCAGCGCCGTCATCCGCCAGACGATGGCGGGCGCGGCGGAACCGGTGGTCAGGCTATCCGTGCCGCTGGGCGTCGAAATTGGCATCGGCCCCAGTTGGGGCGCGGCGCACTAGACCGGTTCCCGATCTGATTGAATCAGATCGACCGCCCGTTACACTTTCCGACAATTCGGCCCCGTCCGCGACAAATCCGCGCGACATCCGCCCCCTATCCCGGCTCCCGTCATAGATGAACGAGGGCCGGGATTATGGGACGGATGACGACTGCGCTGGCGGCGATCGGCGCCACGGTAATAGTGACTACGGCGCCGCTGCTGGCGGCGAGCATGGCGCCAAGGCCGAAGCTTGAAGCGCCGACCATTGCGGGAACGAACCAGCCGCTGCTGCTCGCCCGCATGGTGGTCAGCGCCAAGCCGCTCGAATGACCACATTCGCCATAAAAGATTGCGGCAAGACGTTCAGAGTGCGTTCAGCCCGCCTAACGCCTGTGCGAATTGCCCGTTCGCCTCTGCGTTGCGCAGGAACTTCACGCGTTCCACCAGTATCTCGGATGGCGTCGGTTGCTGGCCGAACAAGGCCATTACCTCTTCGATATAGTCGTTGAGCGGCATGTAGCCCTCGCGGGTCGCCTGACCGGGCGTCAGGTCCGTCTGCACGGCCGGCGGCGCCAGTTCGATCACCTCGACTTGACCCTCAAGCCTCGCCCGTAGCGAGACGGTGTAGGAATGCATCGCCGCTTTCGTCGCCGAATAGGTCGCAGCCTTGGGGAGGGGGACGAACGCCAGACCTGATGTGGTGTTGACGATCGCCGCATCGGGTTGCGCCTTCAGATGATCGATCAGTGCATCGATCAGGCGGATGGGGCCGAGCAGGTTGGTGACGATCGTGGCCTCCGCGTCGTCAAGGTTTCGCGCGGTGGTCAGGTCTTCATACCGCATGACGCCCGCATTGTTGACGAGGACATTGAGTGCCGGGTGATCGCCGATCAGGCGCGTAGCGAAGTCATGAATCGCCCGCGGGCTCTCCACGTCCAGTTCCATTGCGCTCATCCGCTCGCGTCCGGCGATCGCCTGCTCCAGCGCCTCGCGTCGCCTCCCGGCGACGATGACATGATTGCCTGCATCGTGGAGCCGGTGGGCGAGTGCTTCGCCGATGCCCGATCCGCCGCCGGTGACGAGGATGGTATTGCCGCTGGTCTTCATGGGTTCACTCCATTGCCGTTGGGGTGACGCCTATCTAGATACAGGCTTTCCATTGGAAAGAAGGCACCGAAAAGTTTTATACTTACCCAATGGAGAGTAATGGAGATTTTCTTCATGCTGTCGACGGATGAAGCTGGACAAGCCACCCGCGCCCGGGAGGCGGATAATGTCGATCCTCGTGTGGAGGTGCTGGTCAACGAGTTGATCGGCCGCGTCGCCGACAAATGGACGATGCTGATTCTCGAGGCACTGGAGGAGCATGGCGAGATGCGCTTCACCCGCCTCGGCAAGGCGGTGCCGGGGATCAGCCAGAAGATGCTGACCCAGACCCTGCGGCAGATGGAGCGGGACGGGCTGGTCTGCCGCACAGTGCACGCGGTGGTGCCGCCACGCGTCGACTATCGGCTGACGGACCTCGGCCGGAGCCTGGGCGAGGCCTTCTGCGGTGTCTGGATCTGGGCGGAAAAGTATCTTGGGACCGTTGCAGCCGCACGGGAGGCGTTCGACAGCCGGGCCGAACGCTGATCAGGCGTCAGGTACGCGGCCGCGCCTGCCGGTAGCTGCCGAGCATCCGCACCCATTTGGTATGGAACTCCAATTCGGCCAACGCGCGGTCGACCGCCGGATCGCCCGGCATCCCCTCGATATCGCAATAGAATTCGGTGGCGGCAAAGCTCGCGCCGCGCTGATAGCTTTCCAGCTTCGTCATGTTGACTCCATTGGTCGCAAAGCCGCCCATCGCCTTGTACAGCGCGGCGGGAATATTCTTCACCTCGAACAGGAAGGTCGTCATGACCGGCCCGCCGGGCAGCGGCATGCGCGGTTCGCGCGCCAGCACGACGAAGCGGGTCATGTTGTCGTCGCTGTCCTCGATATTCTCGGCCAGAAGGCGCAGGCCATAAAGCTCTGCCGCCAGATAGGGTGCGATGGCCGCTTCCCCCGGCTGCCGCGTTTCCGCGACCAGGGCGGCCGCGCCCGCCGTGTCGGCGTAGGCGACCGGCTGGATACCGCGTTCACGCAGATATTTGCGGCACTGCCCCAAAGCCTGCGGATGGCTCGACGCGCTTTTTACCGGCCCGTCGTCCGGCGCCATCAGGCAATGACGGATACGCAGGAAATATTCGTCGATGATGGACAGGCCCGATTCGGGCAGCAGGAAATGCATGTCGGCGACGCGGCCATGCAGGGAATTCTCGATCGGAATGATCGCGCGATCCGCCCGTCCTTCCCGTACGGCGTCGATCGCATCCTCGAATGCGAAGCTGGGCAGCGGAATACAGTCGGAAGCATAGCCGAGCGCCGCCTGATGGGAATTTGCCCCGGGTGCGCCCTGATAGGCGATGGCCCGCGCTGGGTCGGCCGCTGCCTTGTCGGCCATTTCAGCGACAAGGCGCCGGGCGGGAAGAGGGTAGTTTTCCATGGGCGAAAGGGCGCTTACGGGCTCGCCGCCGCCGAAGCAAGCCGTGCTTGCGCGTTTGCTGTTGCCCCATTATGGCAACCCGTAAAGGGGGCGCGATACGGTTCGGTGCGCCGACGAACAATCTGGGAGGAAATCGGACGCATGGACGATCGTTTCAACACCATTGCCGGCTGGGCGTTGTTCGCGGGAATCATCGCGCTCGGCGGCGGGATCGTCAGCAGCAAGCTGTTTCACCAGGAACGCCCGGAAAAGATGGGCTACGCGATCGAAGGCGTCGAGGAAGAGGGTGATGGGGCCGCCGCCGCCGGGCCCAGCCTGAACACCCTGCTGGCCAGCGCAGATGTGGCCGCGGGCGAGAAGGTGTTCGGCAAGTGCGCCGCATGCCACACCATCGCGGCCGGCGGCGCCAACGGCATCGGTCCCAATCTGCATGAAGTGGTCGGCGACAAGGTCGCGACCGGCCGTGGCGGCTTCGCCTTCTCCGACGCGCTCAAAAGCAAGGGCGGCACCTGGACGTTCGACGCGCTGAACGCGTGGCTTACCTCACCGCGCGAGTTTGCTCCGGGCACCAAGATGACGTTTGCGGGCCTGGGCAATCCGGTCGATCGTGCGAACCTGATCGCCTATCTGAACACGCAGGGTTCCAACCTGCCGCTGCCCGCGGCGGATGCTGCTCCGGCCGGTGGCGACAATGCTGCGGCGGGCGCGGAGAATGCCACGGACAATGCCGCCGCCCCGGCAGAGGGCGCCAACGCCGCCGTCGAATAAGTGGCGACGGAAGGTCCGGCGGACCAGTCCGGCATCGTCATCCGGGATTTGACGGGCGCGGCGTTGACCGCCGCGCTCGACAGCCTTGCCGACCTGCGCATCGCCGTCTTTCGCGATTTTCCCTATCTGTACGATGGCGCCGGGGAGGAAGGGCGCGCATATGAGCGTGTCTATCTGTCCGCCTATGCCGAAAGTCCCGGTGCGCTGGTTGTGGGTGCCTTTGCGGCGGCGCCTGACGGGGAGCGGCTGGTCGGGGCGGCGACGGCCGCGCCCATGACCGATCATGCCGGCCCGTTTGCCCAGCCCTTTCGGGACCGTGGCATGGATGTCGGGGGTATCTATTATTTCGGGGAATCGGTGCTGCTGGGCGGTTGGCGGGGCAGGGGGATCGGTCATGCCTTCTTCGACCGGCGCGAGGCGAAGGCACGAGAACTCGGCTTTGCTCAGGCGGCCTTCTGCGCCGTCGTCAGACCGTCCGATCATCCGGCGCGGCCGTCAGGTTACAGCCCGCTCGATCCGTTCTGGCGATCGAGGGGTTTCGCGCCGGTCGAGGGGCTGGTCGCCCGGTTCGACTGGAAGGATGTGGGCGAACCGGGCGAGACGTCCCATCCCATGCAGTTCTGGCTGAAGGCGCTGTAGCGGCTGTCAGCCGCAACCCGGCATTGCGTCGTCCTGGTAGAAGTCGCACACCGCCTTCCACCCGTCCTCGGCCGTTTCCACCCATGTGATGAGGTCGAGGTCGGCGGGCGCGATGACGCCCTCATCGGCGAGCGCCTCGAAATCCACGACCCGCGTCCAGAACTCCCGGCCGAACAGCAGGATCGGTATCCGTTTCATCTTGCCGGTCTGGATCAGCGTCAGCAGTTCGAAGAACTCGTCGAACGTGCCGAAGCCGCCGGGGAAGACGGCCAGAGCCCGCGCGCGCAGCAGGAAATGCATCTTGCGCAGCGCGAAATAGTGGAACTGGAACGACAGTTCCGGCGTGACGAAGCGATTGGGCGCCTGCTCGTGCGGGAGCACGATATTCATGCCGATCGTCTGCGCGTCGACATCGGCGGCGCCCCGGTTGGCGGCCTCCATGATCGAGGGGCCGCCGCCTGAACAGACCACGAAATGGCGGCATCCGGCCGCGTTGGGCGGGAATTGCGCAGCGATCCGTGCCAGCTTGCGGGCTTCTTCATAGTAACGCGCCTTGCGCGCGAGATTTTCCGCCACCCGCTTCAGCTCCGGTGTCGGCGCGGCGTCGATCCGCGCCTGTGCGGCGGACGGCTCGGGTATCCGGGCGGAACCGTAGAAGACGAAGGTGGATTCGATCTTCGCCTCGTCCAGCAGCAGTTCCGGCTTCAGCAGTTCGAGCTGGAACCGCACCGGGCGCAAATCCTCGCGCAGCAGGAATTCGGTATCCTGGAACGCGAGGCGATAGGCTGTGCTGCTGGTCTGCGGGGTACCCGCGGCCTTCTGCGCGTCGGCGGCTTCCTGGGCGGCGGGACGGAATTTGCGTTCTTCGATTTCTCTTCTTGTCATCTTACCCGATCTAATGCGCGGTGATGACAAAACCAAGGCCGGTCTCTAGTGACGGCGGTGGGGTCGCTTATTTCGCATTGGAAATGAAGGCTGTAGGTTCCCGATTGCGTTTCCGGTTCATGTAAGGGGTGATGGCGCGGTGGCTCTTTTGTATTCGAAACGTGAGGCGGTCCGTTTGTTGGGCGCGACCCTGGCAGTCGCGCCGCTCGCCGGATTGCATGCTCGTGCCTCGGCCGCCGATGTCGTGCGGATGCGCACCATCATCGACAATGACTTTGCCGGTGATCCGGATGGCTTGGTCCAACTGGCCCATCATGCGCTCAGCCAGTCGGTGGATATCCCATTGGTGATCGCGTCGCACCTGCATCCGGGGGAAAGTTGGACCGGCGATGCCAAGGTCGCCGAAGGCGGCGCACGGGAAGCGGCGGCGTTGCTGGACATGCTCGCCCTCCCGCGCCGGCCTGCAGTCATCGCGGGCGCGGAGGCGGCGATTGCAGCCCGCGCGACATGGACGCCAAGTGCGGCCACTGCAGCCGTCGTGCGAGAGGCAATGCGCACGGACACGCAATTCCCGTTATTCTATTGTGCGGGGGCGAGCCTGACCGAACTGGCGCTGGCGTGGCTGACCGAACCACGCATCGCGTCGCGGATGAAGCTGGTGTGGATTGGTGGCGGCGAATATCCGGGCTTGGGCGTTCCGCCGCCTGATACGACGGGGGCCGAGTATAATCTGACCATCGATACGGTCGCGGCGCAGATCATCTTCAACGAATCGGATTTCGAGATCTGGCAGGTGCCGCGCGACGCCTACCGCCAGTTGCTGTTCAGCACGGCCGAACTGGACGAGATGGCCGGGACAGGGAAAGTTGGCGCTTATCTGGCAGAACGGATCGCGCGCGTCCCGGCTCTGGCTGCACGCGCGTCACGCGGCAAGATGCCCGGTCTGGGCGAAACCTATGTTATGGGCGACAGCCCTCTTGTCACGCTGACCGCGCTTCAATCCTCGTTCCAGCCCGATCCGTCGTCGAGCGAATATGCAACTGTGCCGTGTCCGCGCATCACGGATAAGGGGCTGTACGAGGCCGATGCGAACGGGCGGCCGATACGGGTCTACAGGCGGATCGATACGCGGCTCACTTTCATGGATATGATGGCGAAGTTCCGAAAGCTGCGCTGAACGGGGCAAGTGGCTGGGCGTCAGCGGCAATAGGTGCCCTTGCCCCCCATGTCGAAATGCAGATGATCGTGATGGGCGGCGTTGTAGTCCGGACTCAGCACCGTGCGGAAGCGACGGCAGGCGCTTTGGCGTACGACGCGCAGGAACTGGCGGACCTGCGGATCGCTGCTGTTCCAGTCGTTCTTGATGCTGATCTTTCGCCCGTCGGCCAGATCGAAGCTGGACACGTCGACGGCATTGGCATGGCCATGTTCTGACAGGCGGTTGCTGCCCGCGATCGGCCGGCAGCTGTAGGTGCCAAAGCTGTTCACGCGGACAAGGTCGGAGCCGAGAATCTGGTGCGCGGCCGGCCCGACCGCATAACCGGTCCAGGCGGAGAAACTGGAGGCGAGGCCACAGGTCATCGCGCCAAGGTTCGTCGTCGGCACGCCAATGTCGAGCAACTTCACCGCGCCCATCGCCGTGCAGCCGCCGCCATAGCTGCGATCAGGCAACCGGTCGAAGGCGATGCCGGTCGACGACAGATTGGCCATACACTGGCGGATGCTCTCGCTCTGGACCGCGCCAGGCCGCAATGTGCCCGGGCGTCGCGATCCGCCTCCGGCGCAGGCCGAGAGCGCCGCAAGGAGCGCCAGAATAAGGGCAGCACGCATGCCCAAGTCGTTGATCCCCCGACCAGTTTGCATGGAGGCGCTATAGCAGAACAGAGTTAACCTGCCACAACGAAGCGGACATCGCGCGATCCGTTCGTCGCAGCCTGCATCAGGTCATCCCAATGTCGGGCTTCTGTCCCCCAGCTACGGCGTTTCGCCAAGTAACCATAAATGGCAGATCAATGGCTGACGGGGAGAGATGCCATGATTCGCCTAGCGTATCTTGTGTTTGGAACAGTCGTCTATCTGCTGTTCTTTCTTACTTTCCTCTATCTTATTGCGTTCGTAGCGGACGTGCCCTTCGTGCCGTTTACGGTCGATCGTGGCGGCCCGGTCGCTCCGGCGCGGATTGCGGGCGTCATCGATATCGCCCTCGTGCTGCTGTTCGGGCTTCAGCACAGCGTGATGGCGCGCCCGGCGTTCAAGCGCGCCTGGACCCGGGTCGTGCCCGAACCGATCGAACGCAGCGTCTATGTGCTGATGGCGAGCCTCGTCCTCGCTCTCCTGATGCTGTTGTGGCATCCGATCCCGACGGTCGTCTGGACTGTCGGCAATGGCGCAGTCGCTGCGATACTCATTGGGCTGTCCGGCCTCGGCTGGCTGATGGTGCTGCTCAGCACCTTCCTGATCAGCCATTTCGAGCTTTTCGGCCTCAAGCAGGTGTGGGGGTATCTGCGCGGAAGCGCCGCCACGGTGCCGTTGTTCCGCACGCCCTTCTTTTATCGTCTGGTCCGGCACCCGCTCTACAGCGGCTTCCTGCTTGCCTTCTGGGCGACGCCGCGCATGACGGCCGGGCACCTGCTGCTCTCCGTCACGATGACAGCCTATATCCTCGTTGCCATACGCTATGAGGAACGTGACCTGATCGCCCTGTTCGGGGATCGGTATGAGGCCTATCGCGGCCGCGTCGGCATGCTGGCGCCGCGCATCTTTCGCTGAACCTTCGCCGGGGTGCGCCGCTTTCCTGTTGACTATCAATCGGAAATCTTTAGGGCGGCCGACGGGCCACGCGGTCCCAACGCCGCGCGTGCTCTCTGCAAGGAGACGCATACATGACTGATACCACTGTCGCAGACGCCACCATTGCGCCTGCCGCCAAGCCCGCAACCAAGCCGGCTCGCCCCTTCTTCTCTTCTGGTCCCTGCGCCAAGCCCCCGGGCTGGAGCGCCGACAAGCTGAGCACCGAATCGCTCGGTCGCTCGCACCGCGCCAAGATCGGCAAGACCCGCCTCGCCTACAGCATCGACCTGATGCGCGAGCTCCTGAACCTGCCCGAGACCCATCGCATCGGCATCGTGCCCGGCTCCGACACGGGCGCATTCGAAATGGCGATGTGGACGATGCTGGGCGCCCGCCCGGTCACCACGATTGCCTGGGAAAGCTTTGGCGAGGGCTGGATCACGGACGTCGCCAAGCAGCTGAAGCTCGATCCGACGATCATCCGCGCCGATTACGGCCAGCTGCCCGACCTGTCGGCCGTCGACTTCTCGAACGACGTGCTGTTCACCTGGAACGGCACCACCTCGGGCGTGCGGGTTCCCAATGCCGATTTTATTCCGGCCGACCGCGAGGGCCTGACCTTCGCAGACGCGACCAGCGCCGTCTTTGCCTATGACATCGACTGGGCGAAGATCGACGTCGCCACCTTCTCCTGGCAGAAGGTGTTGGGCGGCGAGGGCGGCCATGGCGTGCTGATCCTCGGTCCCCGAGCCGTCGAGCGTCTGGAGACCCACACCCCGGCATGGCCGCTGCCGAAGGTCTTCCGCCTGATGGCCAAGGGCAAGCTGGCCGAGGGCGTGTTCAAGGGCGAGACCATCAACACCCCGTCGATGCTGGCGGTCGAGGATGCGATCTTCGCGCTCGAATGGGGCAAGTCGCTGGGCGGTCTTCAGGGCCTCATCGCGCGCAGCGACGCCAACGCCGCCGCGCTCGACACCATCGTCGCGGAGCGCGGCTGGCTCGGCCATCTCGCTACCGACGCGGCATCGCGTTCGAAAACCAGCGTCTGCCTGACCGTCGAGGGCGCGGACGAGGCGTTCATCAAGGCGTTTGCCGCCCTCCTTGAGAAGGAAGGCGCCGCCTATGACATCGCGGGCTATCGCGATGCGCCGGCGGGTCTTCGCATCTGGTGCGGCGCGACCGTCGAGACCGCTGACATCGTGGCGCTCGGCCCTTGGCTCGACTGGGCCTATGCGACCGTCAAGGCTGCTTAAGCTCACTTTTTCCTATACTCCGTCATCCCGGTGAAGGCCGGGATCTTGGGCCTCCAGGTACGATCTGGCCGCCTGAAATCCTGACTTTCGTGAGGATGACGGATTGCAGAAAGGCAATTCATCATGCCCAAGGTACTTATTTCCGACAAGATGGACCCCCGCGCCGCCGCGATCTTCCGTGAGCGGGGCGTCGAGGTCGACGAGATTACCGGCAAGACCCCGGACGAGCTGAAGGCGATCATCGGTGAATATGACGGCCTCGCCATCCGTTCCTCGACGAAGGTAACGAAGGACATCCTTGACCACGCCACCAACCTGAAGGTCATCGGCCGCGCCGGCATCGGCGTCGACAATGTCGACATCCCTTATGCTTCGGCGAAGGGTGTGATCGTTATGAACACCCCGTTCGGCAATTCGATCACCACCGCCGAGCACGCCATCGCCCTGATGTTCGCGCTGGCCCGCCAGCTGCCGGAGGCGAATGCCCAGACGCAGCAGGGCCTGTGGCCCAAGAACGGCTTCATGGGCGTCGAGGTCACCGGCAAGACGCTGGGCCTGATCGGCGCGGGCAATATCGGCTCGATCGTCGCCAGCCGGGCGCTGGGCCTCAAGATGAAGGTCGTTGCCTTTGACCCGTTCCTGACGCCAGAGCGCGCGGTCGAGATGGGCGTGGAGAAGGCCGATCTCGACACGCTGCTGGCGAAGGCCGATTTCATCACGTTGCACACGCCGCTGACCGACCAGACCCGCAATATCCTGTCGAAGGAGAACCTGGCCAAGACCAAGAAGGGTGTGCGGATCATCAACTGCGCGCGTGGTGGCCTGATCGACGAGGCGGCGCTGAAGGAGGCGATGGACAGCGGCCATGTCGCGGGCGCGGCGCTCGACGTGTTCGTGACCGAGCCGGCGAAGGAAAGCCCGCTGTTCGGCACGCCGAACTTCATCTGCACCCCGCATCTGGGCGCATCGACCGACGAGGCGCAGGTGAACGTGGCGCTCCAGGTCGCCGAGCAGCTCAGCGATTATCTGCTGGACGGCGGCATTACCAACGCGCTGAACGTGCCGTCGCTGTCGGCCGAGGAAGCGCCGAAGCTCAAGCCCTATATGGCGCTCGCGGAACGGCTCGGCAGCCTTGTCGGCCAGCTTGAGGGCGACGCGATCAAGGGCGTTGCGGTTGAGGTCGAGGGCCATGCCGCCGAACTGAACCAGAAGCCGATCACGGCGGCGGTTCTTGCCGGACTGATGCGCGTCTATTCGGACACGGTGAACATGGTCAACGCGCCGTTCCTGGCGAAGGAGCGCGGCCTTGACGTGCGTGAGGTGCGCCACGACCGCGAGGGCGACTACCAGACGCTCGTGCGTGTCACCGTCACCACCGACGCGGGTGAGCGCTCTGTCGCGGGCACGCTGTTCGGTCATGCCCAGCCGCGCCTTGTCGAGCTGTTCGGCATCAAGGTCGAGGCGGACCTCGCTGGCACGATGCTCTACATCGTCAATCAGGACGCGCCGGGCTTCATCGGCCGTCTGGGCTCGACGCTGGGTGAAGCGGGTGTCAATATCGGCACCTTCCACCTTGGCCGCCGCGTCCAGGGCGGGGAGGCGGTGCTGCTGCTCTCCGTCGATGGCGACGTGACCGGCGCGCTGCGCGGGGACATCGGTACGCTGGCAGGTGTGAAGCAGGTGAAGCTGCTTCACTTCGCGTAAGGGACAAGAGGGATGGCCCGTCGCATGGCGGCAGGTCATCCCCGTTCCCGCGCCTGTTTGCTTCCATCGCGGGTTTCAGGGGGCTGGCCTAATCCCCCTTTTTCGCTAAAGGGCGCACCATGACCGTCAACACCCATGGCGCCCAGGGTCTGCTGCCCGAGGGCCTGTCCGATCGGCTGCCGCCGCGTGCGGAGGCCTCCGCGCGGCTCGTTCGCCGCGTCCTCGATACGGTGTCGAGCCACGGGTACGAACGGGTCATGCCGCCGCTCGCGGAGTTTGAAGAGACGCTGGTCGGACGCCTGAAATCGGCAAAGGCGCAGGATCTGCTGCGCGTCGTCGATCCCCTGTCGCAGCGGACGCTGGCGTTGCGTCCGGACATGACCGCGCAGGTGGGGCGTATCGCCGTCACCCGTCTTGCCGCCGCCGCCCGTCCGCTGCGACTCTCCTATGCCGGACCCGTCGTGCGCCTGAAGGCCAACCAGCTTCGCCCCGAGCGGGAGCGGATGCAGGTCGGCGCGGAACTGATCGGCACCGACAGCGTCGCTGCGGCCGTCGAGATCGTCAATGTCGCGATCGAGGCACTGCAGGCCGCGGGCGTCACCGGCATCACCATCGACTTCACTTTGCCTGACCTGATCGACACGCTCGCCGCCGGGCCGCTGCCGCTTGCACCCGGCGAGATCGAGGCGGTACGCGCTGAACTGGACGCCAAGGATGCGGGCGCGCTGGTCGCGCTGGGCGCGGGACCAGCGGCCTATTTGCCGCTGATCGAGGCGGCCGGGCCATTCCATGCCGCGATGGAGAAGCTGGAGGCGATCGACGCCGCGGGGCCGCACAAGGGGGCGCTTGCCAGCCGGATCGCGGCGTTGCGCGCAATTGCCAAGCCGATCGGCTGGGACATCACCCTGACCCTCGACCCGACCGAGCGGCATGGCTTTGAATATCAGCTCTGGTTCGGTTTCTCGATCTTCGCGGAAGGTTTCGTGGGAGAGATCGGCCGTGGCGGCAGCTATACGATCATCCACCCGGACGGCCGAGAGGAGCCGGCGATGGGCTTCTCGCTCTATCCCGATCCGCTGGTCGATGCAGGCTTCGGCGGCGTCGATGCACGGCGCATCTTCCTGCCGGCCGGCCACGATGCGGCGCAGGCGGCGGCGCTGCGCGCAGATGGCTGGCAGACGGTGGCGGCGTTGTCGGCGGACGATGACGGGCGGCGGCAGCGTTGCACCCATTGGCTGGATGGGGCGGAGACGCGCGCCTACTGAGCGGCGAATGCCTGCTTCAGCCAGGCATCGACCACGGGTGTCGCGGGATAGTCTGGGTCGCCCAGCCTGCGGTTGATCTCCATGTGCCCGCGCAGCCCGGTTCCTGAAAAGCCCTTCACCTCGGCCGGTGTCCCGGCCGCCCGTAGAGCGGCGGCCAGCGCCTCCGACTGTTCCGCGCCGTCGGTCCTGTCGACATGCAGGATCAGGAAGGCGGGCACATTGGGCCTTTCCGTCTGCATTGTCGGGGACAACAGGCGCTGGCGGTCCGCGTCCGTGCCGAACGCCTGTTCATAGGTGCCAGCCATGAACCGTCCGGCCTGTGCCATCTGCCGCGCCACGTCATAGGCGGCGCCGTCCAGCGCGATCACGCCCCGCACGGCATCGGGCCTCAATCCGGCCTTCGCGAAGTAGCGCATGTCGGTGCCGACCAGAGCGACCAGATGCGCGCCCGCGCTGTGACCCATCAGGACGATGCGATCGGGATCGAAATGAAGGGTGGCTGCGTTGCCCCGCAGCAGTGCCACGGCATTGGCGACATCCTGTGCCTGTTCCTCGACGGTGGCGTCGGGCACGAGGCGATAGTTGATCGAGGCGAAGGCATAGCCAAGCGCTGCATAGTGCGCGACCTTCGCCGCGCCGGTCGCGTTGTCGCGGCTGCCGCGCTTCCATCCGCCTCCGTGCACGAAGATGACGAGCGGCGGCGGTGACCCGTATCTGGCGTCGGCGGGCCAGAAGCCGATGTCTTGCAGCGGACCGTCACCGTAATGCAGCGTCTCCACCGGGGGCAGGGCACCGCTTTGCCCCTGCACAGCGACAAGGCCGACCGCAACGAGCGGCAGGAACATCACGGCAAGCATCGCGGGGCGTATCCTGGTGATCATGCGTCGCTTATCGTTTCGCGCAGCGCCAGCTTAAAGCAACAAAGCGTGACAAAATGTAATCGACGGCCCGGCGGCGCCACCCTTGCCTTGACACGCCCGCGCCCTCGGCGCTAACGCGCGCCCCGCACAGGGGCTACAGGCCCCGACTGATCCATGTCCGGCCGCCGAGTCCTGTCGAAGGGTGCCCGTGACACGCCGGGCAGGCGGAGACGCATATCCATGGCAAATGTGACCGTTATCGGCGCCCAGTGGGGCGATGAGGGCAAGGGCAAGATCGTCGACTGGCTGGCGGAGCGGGCCGACGTCGTCGTGCGCTTTCAGGGCGGGCACAATGCCGGCCATACGCTGGTCGTGGGCGAGAATGTCTATAAGCTGTCGCTGCTCCCCTCGGGCATCGTGCGCGGGACGCTGTCGGTCATCGGCAACGGCGTCGTTCTCGATCCCTGGCACTTCAGGGAAGAGGTGGCGAAACTCGCCGGGCAGGGCGTGACGATCACGCCAGACAATCTCCACATCGCGGAAACCTGCCCGCTGATCCTACCTTTCCACCGTGATCTGGACGGCCTGCGAGAGGATGCGAGCGGCGCGGGCAAGATCGGCACCACCCGGCGCGGCATCGGCCCGGCCTATGAGGACAAGGTGGGCCGCAGGGCGATTCGCGTGTGCGACCTTTCCCATCTCGACGACCTCGGTCCGCAGATCGATCGTCTGACCGCGCATCACGACGCCTTGCGCGCGGGCTTCGGCGAGCCGCCGATCGATCGCGAGGCACTGATGGCCGAATTGCGCGCCATCGCCGATTTCATCCTGCCCTTTGCCAAACCGGTGTGGCTGACCCTCAACGAAGCGAAGAAGCGGGGCGACCGCATCCTGTTCGAGGGCGCGCAGGGCGTGCTGCTGGACGTCGACCACGGCACCTATCCGTTCGTCACCTCGTCCAACACCATCGCCGGCACGGCGGCGGGCGGCTCCGGCCTTGGTCCGTCGGCGGTCGGCTTCGTCCTCGGCATCGTGAAGGCCTATACAACCCGCGTCGGTTCCGGCCCGTTCCCGAGCGAGCAGGACAATGATGTCGGCGAGCGGCTGGGCACGCGCGGCCATGAATTCGGCACCGTTACGGGCCGCAAGCGCCGCTGCGGCTGGTTCGATGCGGTGCTGGTGCGCCAGTCGGTCGCCGTCTCCGGCGTCACCGGTATCGCGCTGACCAAGCTTGATGTGCTGGACGGCTTCGACGAACTGAAGATCTGCGTCGGCTACAGGATCGGCGAGACGACCTACGACTATCTGCCCGCGCATAGTCAGGATCAGGCGAAGGCGGAACCGATCTACGAGACGATCGGCGGCTGGCAGGACACGACCGCCGGCGCGCGCAGCTGGGCCGACCTTCCGGCGCAGGCGATCAAATATATCCGCCGGATCGAGGAACTGATCGGCTGCCCGGTCACGCTGGTATCGACCTCGCCCGAGCGCGAGGATACGATCCTCGTCCGCGATCCGTTCGCGGACTGAGGAGAGCGGGACGATGGGCGAGCGTTTCGAGCGGCACAAGCAGCCCTGGACGGCGGACGAGATCCAGAAGCTGCACACGTTGGCGAAGAAGGGCATGGCGCTGAAGGCCATCGCGAAGGCGCTTACCCGTAGCGAGGAGTCGGTGAAGACCCGCGCCAAGCAGGACGGGCTGACGATCGCGAAGTTGCGCTAGCGCAGTCCGGCCGTCAGCCGATCCGGCCGAAGGGGAGCAGCTTGCGGGCGAGTTCGGCTGCACCCTCGCCGTCGTTCGCGCGCAGCATCGGCAGGATTGCGGCCATGCTGCGTTGCATCAGCGTGTCGAGGGGCGTGGGTGTCGCGGCGCGCGCGGCGGCTTCTGCATGACGACGTGCCTCCGCGACGTTGGCCGGATGCTGCCGGATGCCCATCAATGCCGCGAAGGCAGGGTAGAATGCCCGGTCGCCGCCCAGTGATACGGCGCGAGCCATGGCCGCGTCACCGGCCTGCGCGCGGGCGCCGAGCATCGTCCGGGCGATGAAGCCGCCCAACTGGTCGATCGCATCCAGATGCCAGCCCGCGATCACCATCTGGACCTCCGCGTCGCGCGGATTGCGTGCGGCCAGTTTCTCGAAGATTGCGAGCGAAGCCTTGGCGTCCGACCGGCTGCGCGTCAGCTTGGCGCGATAGCCGATGGCGATGCCGCGCTGAAGCGTCGCCTCCCGGTCGTCCGGGCGGCTGGAGAGGATGGCGTCGGATGCCGTGATGGCGCGGCCTATCAGGGCCAGAGCCCTGGCCTTGTCCGGTGTCTGGAAAGCCGCCGTAATCAGGATGTCGCGGGGGGTCTCCGCCTGTGCGACGGCGGGCGCCGCTGCCAGCATCATGGTTCCTGCAACGATGGCAGCCCGCATGCATCTCATCCCTTGCGACCGTCTGTATACGTCCCCTTTTCCGAGGACTTGGGAGACAGTATTGCCGCTGATCAGCGATCTGGAAAGAGCAATGATTGATCGGGCGCGTGGTTCCCTGCGTCCCCCATCACCGGGGACGGGTCAGCCGAGCAGCGGGATTTGCGGCGCCGCTTCGCGCGGGAGGCGGCCAGTCAGCCGGGGATCGTCGAACGTTTCCACTTCCCGCGCGAACGGGACGAAGCCGCAGCGACGGTAGAAACCGAGCGCCGACGGGTGGTCGAGGGTGCAGGTATGGACCCACATCCGCTCGATCCCGCTGCGCCAGCCCAGGCTCAGCGCCTGCGCCATCAGCCAGCGGCCATGACCCTTGCCCGTCGCCTGCGTGACGAGGCCGAAGAAGCCGATCTCGCAGTCGGGCGCCGAACGGAAGTCGAGTTCCAGCATGCCGACCTCGATCCCGCGCGCGTCGCACACTGCGTAGATTTCGATGCCCGGATCGTGGATGATCGCCTCAACCTCGGCATCCGGCATGACCAGCCGGGAAAACCACATCCATTCCTCGCCCACCCGCCGGAACAATGTGCGATAGGCGTCGAGCGCCGGGGTCTTCCAGCGCACCAGTCGATAGGGCGATGGCGGAATCGGCGCCGGTCGCGGCTTCGCGCGCATTTCCAGATGGGTGACGATGGTGGCGATCTGGCGGGGATCGACGGGCGTCAGCGACAAAGGGTCAGCTCCAGCTCGCCATCGGCGGCAGGCTCATCAGGATGGCGTCGATATTGCCGCCGGTCTTGAGGCCGAACAGCGTGCCGCGATCATGAACGAGGTTGAACTCGGCATAGCGGCCGCGCCATTCGAGTTGCTGCTGCTTGTCCGCCTGTGTCCAGCCCATGCCCATGCGGCGCCGCACGATCGGTGGAAAGGCCGCCAGGAACGCCTCTCCGACGCTCCGGGTGAAAGCGAAATCGGCGTCGAAGTCACCTTCCAGATGATCGTAGAAGATGCCGCCGACGCCCCGGTGCACCTTCCGGTGCGGGATATAGAAATAATCGTCGGCCCATGCCTTGAAGCGCGGATAGTAATCGGCGCCATGCAGGTCGCATGCGGCCTTCAGTGCGGCGTGGAAGTCGGCGGTATCCTCGTCATAGGGGATAGGTGGATTCAGGTCCGCACCGCCACCGAACCAGCGCTTCTCCGTACACAGGAAGCGGGTGTTCATGTGCACGGCCGGAACGTGCGGGTTCGCCATATGCGCGACCAGGCTGATGCCCGTCGCGAAGAAAGCCGGATTATCCCCCGCGCCGTGAATGGTCTTGGCGAATTCGGGCGCGAAGGCGCCGCCGACGGTGGAGACGTTGACGCCCACCTTCTCGAACACCTTGCCCTTCATCACGCCGCGCACACCGCCGCCGCCATGGCCCGGTGCCAGCCCGTCCGCTTCGCGGTCCCAGGGCGTGTAGGTGAAATCGGCGTCGCTTCCCGCCTCCCGTTCCAGCGCCACGAACGCGGCGCAAATACGGTCGCGCAGCGATTCGAACCAAGTGCGGGCGGCCTGCTGCTGTTCGTCGAGCGGTGTCATGCTGGGAATTGTCCGGTCTGCCTCAATGCCTCGGCCAAGGCGATGCCCGTCGAGACCGCAATGTTCAAGGACCGAAAGCCCGCCGCCATCGGAATCCGCACGCGCTCGTCGGCGGCATCATGGACATGCGGGGGGACGCCTGCACTTTCAGAGCCGAGCATCAATATGTCGCCGGGGCGGAAGGTCATGTCGGGCAGGCGTGTGCCGCCGCTGGTGGTCAGGAGGACGACGCGACCCTCCCCGGACCTCCTCTCCGATAAAAACGCCTCGAAATTCGGGTGCTTGCTGACGTCGGCGGCGGCGCCATAGTCCATCGCCGCGCGCTTCAGCTTCGCGTCGGAAAAGGCGAAACCCATCGGCATGATGATGTCGACCGGCGTTGCGAAGCAGGCGGCGAGGCGCAGAATGGCGCCGACATTGCCGGCGATCTCCGGCTGGTAAAGGGCGATACGCATGGCGCTGCGCATAATGCAGCGCGACAAAATGTGGTAGTCCGGCCGATTGGTGGTTGGCAAAGGCGCGCATTGGCGGCTATCAGGCCCACTATCCACGCCGGGGGGTCAAGGCGAGCTGCATGACTGCGGCTGGTTGAATCTCTTGATAATCAGGGCCGTTCAAGGCATTCCGGATGGGTCAGGGACGACTTGCAAGGGTATAATGCATGGCGACGGTTGAGGATACGGGGACCCGGGAAGCGGTTGGTGGTGACGGTGTGCGTCGCCGCGATTTCATTAATATAGCGGCGGTGAGTTTCGCGGGCGTGGGCGCCGTTGCGGTTGTCCTGCCTCTGGTCAACCAGATGAACCCCAGCGCGGATGTCCTCGCGCTTGCGTCGTCCGAGGTCGATCTTTCCGAGATTCAGCCCGGACAGGCGATCAAGACCACATTCCGCAGCCAGCCGCTTTTCGTGCGGCACCTGACGCCGGAAGAAATCGCCAAGGCGGATGCCGTCGATCCCGCAACGCTCCGCGATCCGCAGACGCTGGAAGAGCGCACGGTCGACGGCAAGAAGGAATGGCTGATAACCATGGGCGTGTGCACGCACCTGGGTTGCGTGCCGCTGGGCGCGGGAGAGGGCGAGAATCGCGGCGAGTTCGGCGGGTATTTCTGCCCGTGCCATGGCTCGGCCTACGATACGGCGGGGCGTATCCGTAAGGGGCCGGCGCCTCTGAACCTGGAGGTGCCGACGTACAAGTACACCTCCGACACCGCAATTCTCGTAGGCTGAGGGGACGATCTATGAGCTTTCCGTGGGCTGAGCATTACACCCCCAAGCATCCGCTGATGAAATGGGTCGACGACAGGCTGCCGCTTCCGCGCCTCGTCTACAACAGCATCGGTGCCGGCTATCCGGTGCCGCGTAACCTTAATTACATGTGGAATTTCGGCGTCCTGTCGGGTCTTGCCCTGGTGATCCAGATCATCACCGGCGTGATCATGGCGATGCATTATGCCGCTAATGAACTGGTCGCGTTCGGTACGGTCGAGCATGTGATGCGCGACGTGAATTCCGGCTGGCTGATCCGCTACGCCCACGCCAACGGCGCGAGCTTCTTCTTCATCGTGGTCTATCTCCACATCTTCCGCGGCCTTTATTACGGATCGTACAAGGCGCCGCGCGAGATGGTGTGGTTGCTCGGCCTTGTCATCTACCTGCTGATGATGGCCACCGCCTTCATGGGCTATGTGCTTCCCTGGGGCCAGATGAGCTATTGGGGGGCGAAGGTGATCACCGGCCTGTTCGGCGCGATCCCCGTGGTGGGAGAGCCGATCCAGACCTGGCTGCTGGGCGGTTTCGCGCCGGGCAATGCCTCGCTGAACCGCTTCTTCTCGCTCCACTATCTGCTGCCGTTCGTGATCGCGGGCGTCATCATCCTGCACATCTGGGCGCTGCACATCCCGGGTTCGAACAACCCGACCGGCGTGGATGTGAAGGGACCGCAGGACACCGTGCCCTTCCATCCTTATTATACGGCGAAGGACGGTTTCGGGGCAGGCATCTTCCTGATCCTCTTCTCGATCCTGCTGTTCTACGCGCCCAACTATCTGGGCCACCCAGACAACTATATCGAGGCGAACCCGCTCTCGACGCCCGCGCACATCGTGCCGGAATGGTATTTCTGGCCGTTCTACGCGATCCTGCGTGCGTTCACGTTCGACTTCTTCTTCGTGCCTGCGAAGCTGCTCGGCGTGCTGGCCATGTTCTCAGCCATCCTGCTGCTTTTCTTCCTGCCCTGGCTGGACAACTCGCCTGTCCGCTCGGGCCGCTACCGGCCGCTGTTCAAGCAGTTCTTCATCGTGCTGTGCATCGACGTGATCATCCTGGGATGGTGCGGCGGGGCACCGGCGACCGCCGGGTACGTGCTGATCTCGCAGTTCGCGGCCGCCTATTATTTCGCGCACTTCCTGATCATCCTGCCGCTGATCGCGATGTTCGAAAAACCGCTGCCGCTGCCCGGATCGATTACCGAGGCGGTGCTGGCGAAGCATAATCTGCAGGGCGAAGAGCCCGCCGCCGTACCGGCCGAATAAGGGGGATAATCGGACATGCTTCGCGCCATCCTGATCGCCATCGGCGTCTTCTTCTCGGGCATGATGCTCTACTCGTTCGGCATGAGCGCGGTGGGTTACGTCACTGACCCGCCCGTGCCGACCGCAGAGGAGGAGTTCCATCTGCACCCCAAGGAAGTGCACTTCTCCTTCGATGGCCCCTTCGGCCACTATGACAGGGCACAGCTGCAGCGCGGCTTCCAGGTCTTCAAGGAAGTCTGCTCGGCCTGCCACAGCCTGAAGTTCGTTGCCTTCCGCGACCTCCAGCAGCTCGGCTACAGCGAGGCGGAGGTGAAGGCGATCGCCAAGCAATGGACGATCAAGACGCCGGACGTCGACCCGAAGACCGGGGAACCTTCGACCCGTGATCCGATCCCGGCCGATCACTTCCCGAAGCCGTTCGCGAACAATGTCGCGGCGGCGGCGGCGAACAACAACGCCATTCCGCCCGATCTTTCGCTGATGGCGAAGGCGCGGCATGACGGCCCGGCCTATATCCACTCGCTGCTGACCGGGTATCAGGACCAGCCGGCGGAGCTTCTGAAGAAGTTTCCGGACGTGAAGACGCCCGACGGCCTGCACTACAACCCCTATTTCGCGAACCTGAACCTCGCGATGCCGCCGCCCATCTCCGCAGAGGGCCAGGTGACGTACAGCGACGGCACCAAGGCGACCGTCGACCAGATGTCCACCGACGTTTCCGCATTCCTGATGTGGACGGCCGAGCCGAAGCTGGAAAGCCGCAAGAGCACGGGCCTTGCCGTCCTGATCTTCCTGCTGATCGCGACCGGCCTTGCCTATCTGTCCTACCGGAACATCTGGGCGGACAAGAAGCACTGACGGCCGGTCCGCCCCGCCAAGGGGTGCGTGATCTATCGACATCGACGGGCACGGTTCTGTAAGGGGACCGTGCCCGTTTCCTTTTGCTCGTGGTTCCGATGACAGCAGCCGATCTGAAAGCCCTCGTACGGGCGATCCCGGACTTCCCGAAACCGGGAATCCAGTTCCGCGACATTACCACCCTGTTGGCTGACGCCGAGGGTATGAAGGCGCTTGTGGACGGAATGGTGGCGCTGGCCGCACCGGTGACGCCCGATCTGGTCGTCGGGATCGAGGCCCGGGGCTTCATTCTCGGCGCGGCGCTGGCGCATGCCATGGGTGTCGGGTTCGTTCCCGTCCGCAAGGCGGGGAAGCTGCCGGGCAAGACGGTCGGCATCGATTATGTGCTGGAATATGGCACCGACCGGCTGGAACTGCATGAGGGGCAGGTGCCCGTGGGCGCGCGTGTCGTGCTGGTCGACGACCTGATAGCGACCGGTGGCACTGCGCTGGCGGCGGCGCAATTGCTGCGGGAGCAGGGGGCGGACGTGACGCTGGCGCTGTTCGCCATCGACCTTCCCGAACTGGGCGGCATGGCATTGCTGCGGGAAGCGGGCATCGTGTCGCGGGCGCTGATGGCCTTCGACGGTCATTGATGGTTCGTAACAAAATCGACTTATCATCGTCATTGCGGAGTCGCCGCCGGGTCATCCGGCCGTAACGCCCGTCCCATAGCGGCGTCCCCTTCATATAGCGGGGGTTTCGCATGTCTTATCAGTTCCTTGCCTCGGTCAGTCTCGTTGCGATCGGCCTCACATCCCTGTCCGCTCCGGCCTTTGCGCAGGCCGCGGATGAGGAGCAGGCGATCGTCGTCACCGGGCAGCGCGCGCAGCAGCAGCGTTCGATCGATGAGAAGCGCGATGCCCTTGGCCTCGTCGATGTCGCCGCCGCTGACGAGATCGGCCAGCTGCCGGACAAGAATGTCGCGGAGGTGATCGAGCGCCTGCCCGGCGTTGGCGTCCAGTACGATCAGGGCGAGGGACGCTACGTCGCGGTGCGCGGGGTGCCCTCCAGCCTCAACGGCTATACGTTGAACGGCTTTGAGATCGGCAATCCCGACGGCAATACGCGCGCGCTGCCGCTCGACATTCTTTCCGGCCAGTTGTTGAACCGGGTCGAAGTCGCGAAGGTGAAGACCGCTGACCTCACCGGCCAGGGCATCGGCGCGACGATCAACCTCGTCACGCAGACCGCATTCGATTTCGACAAGCCATTCACGTTTCAGGCGAACGGGCAGGTCGGCTATCAGGAAATGCGCAAGGGCGACCAGCCGATCCGGGGAGACGTGACGATCGGCGGCCGGTTCGGCGCGGACGAGCAGTTCGGTATCCTGCTCGGCGCCAGCTATTCGGATCGCACCTATACCAGCAACGGCATCTATCCCGACGACTGGGACGACAGCAGCGACGACGCGGCGGGCGCATCGCGCGGCGCGGTGCCGATCAACATCAAATATACCGACTACCGGCTGAAGCGCGAACGCATCGGCGCGGCGGGCTCGCTCGACTGGCGCTCCGGCGGCACGCAACTCTACATCCGGGGCGTCTATTCCAAGTTCACCGAGGACGAATATCGGCAGCGCCTGCGTCTCGACTTCTCCGACATCGACTGGGATGCGGGTGGCCTCACCGGCATCGCGTCCACCAGCGAGCAGCGGTCCGACCTGCGCCTGGAATATAAGGAAAAATCGGTTCTCTCCCTGATGGCGGGCGGCAAGAGTGAAATCGGTGACGTCTGGACGCTGGACTATGGCGTTGCGCGGACGCGCAACGAGGTGATCGAACCGAACCAGAGTTGGCAGTTCCGTGGCAATCCGGGCGCCGTGGCCGTCGACTTCACCGACACGCTGTTCACCGCCGTGCCGGTGAACGGCTATCTCGCACCTTCGGCGCTTGGTTTCCGCTCCTATTCGGCGCAGGACGAATATGGCCTCGAAAAGACGTGGCAGGGCCGGGTCGACCTCACCGGCAAGCTGCCTGCGCTCGGCGAGAACAGCTTCGTCAAGTTCGGTGGCAATGTCCGCACGACCGACAAGCGGTTCGATTCGGCGAACGCCGCCTACACGCGCGGCAATGCGGCCAATCGCTTCACCATGGCCGGCCTGTCGGGGCGCGACGTGACCGTCGATCTGGGTAACGGCCACACTTACTTCCTGACTCCCTCCATCGACGAGGATCTGATCCAGGCCTATACCGAGGGCAAGCTTGGCGGTCCGCAGTTCGTTCTGGACAGTGCGACGACCCTTGCCAACGATACGCTGGGTGACTTCAACCTCGACGAGGATGTCTATGCGGGATACGGCATGGCCAATCTGGATTTCGGCCAGGTGGCGGTGACGGCTGGCCTGCGGGTGGAGCGTACGAAGCTCGGCATAACCGGCTATCTGCTGCAGGGCAGCACCGTGACGCCGACGCGGGGAGGCCGTCGCTATACCAACTGGCTGCCCAGCCTGACGGTGCGGATCAAACCGGCGGATGATGTGATCGTGCGGCTCGCTTATTCCCGCAGTGTCGGCCGGCCCCAATATTCGCAATTGTCGCCGGGCGGGCGGGTCACGGTCGAATCGACGGACGAGATCAGCGTGTCCTCGGGTAATCCCGCACTCAAGCCCTATGTCGCCGACGCACTGGACGCTTCGGCGGAATGGTATTTCGCGCCCGGCGGCCTGCTGACGGTCGGCGCGTTCGCGAAATTCATCAAGGATCCGATCTTCACCCAGTCCTATACGGTCACGAACGGCAGCTTCGGTGGCCAGACCTATGCCCGGATCGACTTCAGCCAGACCCTGAATGCGGAGAAGGGCGACATCGTCGGGCTTGAGGCCGCCTATCAGCAGCAGTTCACCTTTCTGCCCGGGTTGCTTTCCGGCTTCGGCGTGAACCTCAACCTGACGGTGATTGACGGCAACCTGCGCATGCCCGAGCGGGGATCGATCCGCTTCCCCGAACAGTCGAAGCTGCTGTGGGGCGCGCAGCTCTTCTACCAGAAGGGTCCGTTCGAGGCGTCGGTCGCCTATCATCATACCGGTCGCGCGCTGATCGATCCGGGCGACAGCGATCTGACCGACACGTTCAACGACGACCTGCGGCGGCTGGACGCGAAGGTCAGCGTCGACGTCACGCGCAACGTTCGCCTGTTCGCGGAGGGGCAGAACCTGACCGACGAGCCGACCCGCCAGTATCAGGGCGGCGTTCGCGACTGGGTGGTACAGAACGAGCGGTACGGCCGCACCTTCTATGTCGGGGCATCCGTCCGGTGGTGACGCGCTTCTGGGCTCTGCCGATGCTGTTGCTGGCGGCCTCTCCCGCCCCGGCGCAGCAGGCGGCCGAGGCGCCGTCCCCGCCGCCAGCGCCGGTGGCGCTGCGCATCGCGGCGGATGAGGCGCATCAGGGTGCCGCGTCCGACGGCACCTATGTCTATGCGATCGACAACGACCGCATCGGCAAATATGCGATCGCGACAGGCAAGCGCGTCGCCCAGTGGCAGGGGGAACGCCGCCTGTTCCCGCACATGAACAGCTGCACGGTGGTGGGGCAGGAACTGGCCTGTGCCGCGTCCAACTATCCCGCCGTACCGCAGACCAGCGCGGTCGAGTTCTTCGATACGGCCACGCTCCGTCACCTGCGGACCGTCAGTCTGGGCTTCGGTCCGGGATCGCTGACGGTGATGGACCGGCATGCGGGCAAATGGTGGGGCGTCTTCGCCAATTACGAAGGGAAGGGCGGGGAGCCTGGCCGCGACTATCGCTACACCGGACTGGTACGGATGGACGACCAGTTCCGGCAGGAACAGGCTTGGTCCTTCCCGGAAGAGGTGCTGGCCCGCTTCGCGCCGAAAAGCTGTTCGGGTGCGAGCTGGAGCAAGGACGGGCGGCTCTACGTCACCGGGCATGATCGGCCGGAGATGTACGAGCTGGCATTGCCGCAGGCGGGATCGCGCCTCGAACTCAAACGCACGATCGGCATTGCCAGTGCTGGTCAGGCGATCGACTGGGATCCGGTGACGCCCGGACGGCTGTGGTCGATCGACCGGGCCGGCAGCGCGATGGTGGCGAGCACGATCGCGCCCTGACCGTGGGCGCGATCAGCCGCCGGGGAACAGCCGGACCAGCCGCGCCATGCCTTCGCGCAGCGCCTTTCTCTCGTCTTCGGTCGCGACGCCGATCCGGACGACCGTCAGGCGCTGTGACGGGGATACGAGTACGAACTGACCCTGATTGCCGATCGCGCCGAACAGGCTGGCGGGGGCTTCTCCCGGGAACAGGATGCCGTCCGCGCCCTCGCGGTTCAGCCATATCTGCCCGCCATATCCGGTGTTCGCGCGCGACGGCGTGGTCATGAAGTCGACCCAGCGTTCGGACAGGATCTGCCGTCCGTTCGCGCGCCCCTTGTTGCGCAGAAACTCCCCGAAGCGCGCATAGTCGCGCGCGGTCATGTGCATGAACGCGCCGCCGATCATGGTGCCCTGCGCGTCGAACTCCGGCGTCAGGCTCGCCATGCCCACAGGCTCCTTAAGCCGTCCCTCGACAAAGCGCATCATCGCGTCCCGGCGCACCTGCGGGTCGGTGCTGTCGGTCAGCATCCGGGTCATCAGGTCGCACAGGATGACGCTGGTTGCCGTGCTGTAGGTGAAGCTGCTCCCCGGACGGTCGGCAATCGGCTTCCCCTCGGCATAGCTGGCCATGTCCTGCGCGCCGTCGGTGAACAGCATGCGATTGGTGTCGGCGCCTGCCGCCGGTTGCCCGCCCTCGCGGTGGTCGAGGCCGGACGACATGGTGAGCAACTCGCGCAGGGTGATGGCGCCGCGCGGATCGCCGGGCTGGCCCCACGCCGGCACCGGTGCCGGTGCGTCGAGGGCCAGCCGTCCGTCGGACACCATCAGGCCGACCAGAACGGCCGTCACACTCTTGCCCACTGACCATGACAGAAGCTTGCTGTCCGGACCGAAGCCGGATGCGTATCGTTCCGCGATCGTCTTCCCGTCGTGCATGACGATGAGGGCACGGGTGTCGCCCATATCGCCGCCGTCGAACAGCGGATCGATCGCCGCGCGCAGGGCCTCGGCATCGACCGACGAATCGGGCGCGAGCGTGTAGCGCTCGGCCGACGCCGACCGGCCGGAGGCGAGGGCGAAGCCCAGCGAGATAAGGACGGCCGCCGCCAGGGTTGCGCCGGCGATGCTTTTGCTGTTCATCGCGCATCCATAGCAATGCCTGCGCAAAGAGGAACCAATGACCGGCTGGACCCTGACATTGCCGCGTGTGCGTGGCGTCGCGGCCACGCTCGCCCGCTGGAAATGGGCATGGGCCGGGCTCGGCCTGCTGCTGCTGGCGCTCCTCGTCTGGAAATGGAGCGCATGGCATGCGCGCGCATCGCTCAGCGCGGCCTACGGCGCGCGGATGACCTGTTCCTGCCGCTATGTGGAGGGCCGGTCCATGGAAAGCTGCAAGGGCGACCGGGAGCCGGGCATGATGGGCCGAATCGCATCCATCGCCGACGATCCGTCGCACCGGGCGGTTACCGGATCAGTCATGCTGACGGCCAGCCGCACCGCGCGCTACCGGCCCGGTTTCGGTTGCCTTGTTGATCCGGAATAGCTGTCAGGCGAGGATGGGTTCGGCGGCCTGCGTCTCCGCGATCCATCCGCCGCCCAGAACACGGTCGCCATCGTACAATACTGCGGCCTGTCCCGGCGCCACGCCATATTCGGGCGCGTCGAAAATCAGGCGGTCGTTCTCCATGCGCGCGGGCACCGGCCGGGCCATCGAGCGGACCTTGGCGGTCAGCTGTCCGGCCAGGTCGCGTGTCAGCCAGTTGGCGTCTCGTATGACGGCGGCGCTGACGGCCAGCGCGCGTTTGGGGCCTACGATCACCTGCCGCCGGGAGGCGTCGAGGCGCACGACGTAAAGCGGCTCCGCCTGTCCACCGATTTCCAGTCCCTTGCGCTGACCGACGGTGTAATGGATCAGGCCCCGGTGCCGTCCGAGCACCCGGCCATCCACATGGATGATCTCTCCGTCCGCATCCGCGTCCGGTCGCAGCTTGCGGACGATCGCGGCATAGTCGCCCTCCGGCACGAAGCAGATGTCCTGGCTGTCGGGCTTGAGCGCCACCGACAGGCCAAGAGAAGCGGCTATCTCGCGGACCTGCGGCTTGGGAAGGCCGCCCAGCGGGAAGCGCAGGTAGTCGAGTTGCGCCTGCGTGGTGGCAAACAGGAAATAGCTCTGGTCGCGCGCCGGATCGGCGGCGCGGTGCAGTTCGGCGCCGTCCCCGCCCATGACGCGCCTGACATAATGGCCGGTCGCAAGCGCGTCGGCGCCCAGGTCACGGGCAAGGGCGAAGAGATCGGTAAACTTCACTCCCATATTGCATTTGACGCAGGGGATGGGGGTGCGGCCCGCCATATACTCGTTCGCGAAGTCGTCGATCACCGTTTCGCGGAAACGGCTTTCATGGTCGAAGACATAATGGGCGATGCCGAGCCGGTCGGCGACGGCGCGCGCATCGCGAATATCCTGCCCGGCGCAACAACTGCCGGTGCGGCCGGTAACGGCGCCATGATCGTAGAGCTGGAGGGTGACGCCGATCGTCTCCGCTCCGGACTCTTTCGCGAGTGCTGCGACCACGCTGGAGTCGACGCCGCCCGACATGGCGACGACAATCCTGCGCGCGGAAAGCGGCGCATCAAGCTGGAAGTCGGCGTGCATGGCGGCCCTATAGGGCTTTGGCGGCCGGGTTTCCAGTATGTGCCGGCATCCGGCGCCGTTTACCGGTCTTAACGGGCGGTCACCACAGGGTTTACCGGCCCTTATCCTTTGTTGGCTACTAACGCCTTCATGGACTTGAGCTTTTCCCGGATGAAGGCGCGCGCGGCGGCGGGGGTTGAACCCCATCCGCTGCTCGAGTTGCCGGTCCTGCTCGCCGCTTGTGCGGCCTGGCAGGCTGGCAGCCCGACCGTGCGCGCCTTGCATTCCGCCCGGCAGGACCAGGCCGGTGCGGAGGAAAGGCTCCGGGCGCTGGTCGGGATATTTGCGCCGCGCGATCGCGGCGGGGCAGATCGCGGTTGCCTGCGTGGAAGCTTCAACGTCCTGATTTCTGAGCAATTAATGGTGGGGCAACGATTGTGAAGACGGCGTTTACTGTGGCGCTTTAGCCGATGTTCAACGCTGGCAATTATTGGAGGAACGACCGCAGGCCCACAGGGCTCCGTGCCGTTAATTGAGGTGAAGATGATCGAGAATCACAAGATTCGCCCTGCCCAGGTGGTAGGGCCGCTGGGAGAGCCGCTGACACTCGACAGCCTGCCTCCGGCCAACACCACGCGCTGGGTCGTCCGGCGCAAGGCGGAGGTCGTGGCGGCGGTCAATGGTGGCTTGCTGAGCGTCGACGAGGCATGCGACCGTTATTCGCTCACGCTGGAAGAGTTCGCCGGCTGGCAGCGCGCTGTCGACCGTTCGGGCATGCCCGGGCTGCGCGTCACCCGCATCCAGCACTACAAGTCGCTTTACGAGCGTCAGCAGAAGTTCTGACAACCGCCGGACCCTCCGGCGCACCGCATTGGGCCGTCGATCACCGGATCGGCGGCCCTTTTTCTTGCCTGTTCTTTTCGCTGTGGTTTCCGCAGGTTGGTTGCCCAAGCGAAATATCCTTCCCCTGCAACGGAACGGGCCACGCCCTCCCGGGTTATATCCGCAGAGCGCCCAAACGCGCTGAGGGTTTGGAAGGAGTAGTCATATCATGGGTATCATTCTCTGGCTGATTATCGGTGGTATTGTCGGCTGGCTGGCGAGCATGATCATGCGCACCGACGCGCAACAGGGCATATTGCTCAATATCGTGGTCGGCATCGTCGGCGCGTTCATTGGCGGTCTGATCTTCAATGGCGGCACGATCAATCAGGTACTGACGGTCAACTCGTTCATCGTCTCGCTGGTTGGTGCGGTTATCCTGCTCGCTATCGTCAATCTGGTGCGCCGCGGCTCGCTTCGCTGACTGAACAGCGCGGTTTGTCGCCGCGCGGTGATCAAAGAAGGGCCGGTGTGCGGATGCATGCCGGCCTTTGTTTTGTTCGCCGCAGTCTCGCTTATTGCCGTCGCACAATGGCGCGATAGGCGATCAGGATCACCACAGCGCCAAGCGTCGCGGTAATGAACCCCGCGCTCTCACCCTCCGCGTAGAAGCCGGCCAGTCGTCCGACATAACCGGCGAGCAACGCCCCCGCTATACCAAGCAACATCGTGACGACGCACCCGCCGGGGTCGCGTCCGGGCATGATGAAGCGGGCCAGCGCCCCCGCGACCAGTCCCAGGAATATCCAGCCGAGAACTTCCATCTGCCGTCCCCCCTTTGTACTGCCTGCGCGATTGTCTGCTCTACCGTCTCCGGGTGGCGCACCGTTGGTCTGAACATGAACCCACGATCGACGAAAATGCAATGGACTCGTTACGCGCACGTTTCAGAAGGGGTATGGAAAGGCGGATTTTCTTGCAAATTCGGCGCATGTCGCGCAATCAGCGGGACAGCGCCCGCCAGAGGTGCTCGGGAAGCCGCCATGCTTTTTGGCTTGAGCGTGGTGATGTATTCATATAATACAGCTTCAGATGGCCATTGGTCAGTGGGGAACGAGCGCAGGCGATGAATTTCGAGACGCAACTCAGTGGCGACGTGTCGGCCGCGTTCGATGAGGATGAAGCGCCGCGCCGTCGCCGCCGGATCATTCTGGTCAGCCTCGGCGCGCTGGCGGTGGTGCTCGTCCTGGCGGCCGTGTTCGCGACTCGTGGAAAGCCGGCCACTGGGACCGCCGCGTCCCCCGGGGCTGCGGCGCCCGTCGTTACTGTCGTTGTTCCGGGCCAGTCGTCGGTTGAACGCACCGTGACCGCCACCGGATCGCTCGCCGCGCGGGTGGACATGCCCGTTGCCGTGGTGGGCGAGGGTGGTCAGGTCGTGAGCGTGCTGGTGCAGCCGGGCGACTGGGTGAAGGCCGGGCAGACGCTTGCCGTGATCGAGCGCTCGGTTCAGGTCGAGCAAATCCGTTCGCTCGCCGCGCAGGTCGATGTGGCCCGCGCCGACGCCAAGCTGGCACAGGCGGAGTTGGATCGCGCAAAGGCGCTGGTCAGCCGCGGCTTCATCTCCCAGGCGACCATTGATCAGAGGACGGCGACGCGCGACGCGGCAATCGCGCGCGTCAACGTCGCTGTGGCGCAACTCGGCGAGCAGCGCGCCCGTACCGGACGCCTGGATATCCGCGCGCCGGCCGCTGGTCTGGTCCTTACCCGCACCGTTGAGCCGGGGCAGGTGGTGCAGGCTGGGTCCGGCACGCTGTTCCGTCTGGCGAAGGGCGGCGAGATCGAACTGCTGGCGCAGCTGAGCGAGGCGGACCTGGCCCGGGTCAAGGTCGGCATTCCCGCGACGGTGACGCCTGTCGGTGGAACCGGCCGCTTTACCGGACGCGTCTGGCAGGTCGCGCCGGTGGTCGATCCCCAGACCCGTCAGGGTGTTACCCGCGTTTCATTGTCCTACAATCCGGCATTGCGGCCCGGCGGTTTTGCCGCCGTGTCGATCGTCACCGGTTCGGGTGACGCGCCGTTGCTGCCGGAATCGGCGGTGCAGAGCGACGAGAAGGGCAGCTACGTCTATATCGTCAACGCACAGGATCGCGCCGAGCGGCGCGACGTGACTGTCGGTCAGGTGTCGAGTAACGGCGTTGCCTTGACCTCTGGCCTCACGGGTCGGGAAAAGGTGGTGGTGTCCGCCGGCGCCTTCCTGACGCCCGGTCAGCATGTGAAGCCGGTCATCCAGAAAAGCTGAACGCGACGGGCGCAGAGAGGGCCGGGTCCCCATGAACTTCCGCAATATTTCCGCTTGGGCAATCCGCAACCCGGTCACGCCGCTGGTCATCTTTGCGGCGCTGCTGCTTGCCGGTCTGGTCAGCTTCGGCCGGATGGACATCAACAACAATCCGGACATCAGTTTTCCGGCGGTCGAGGTGAACGTCAGCCAGCCGGGCGCCGCACCGTCCGAACTGGAAACGCAGATCACGCAGCGTATCGAGGCGGCCGTCCGCTCGATCAGCGGCGTCGACGAGATCACGTCCATCGCCAGCGAGGGGCAAAGCCATACCTTCGTCCAGTTCGCGATCGGCACGCCGGTCGATCGCGCGGTCAACGACGTCAAGAACGCCGTCGACCAGATTCGTAGCGACCTGCCCGACGGCATATTGGAGCCGCAGGTGTCGCGCGTCGACATCGATGGTGGTCCGATCGCCTATTTCAGCGCCGAAGCGACCGACATGACGCTGGAGGAACTGTCCTGGTACGTCGACAATACGGTCGCCAAGCGCCTGCTCGGCATTCAGGGCATGGCGGCGGTCAAACGGTCGGGCGGCGTGAGCCGTGAAATCCGCGTGATCCTCGATCCCGCACGTCTGCAGGCACACGGGATCACGGCGGCAGAGGTCAACCAGCAGCTTCGTCAGGTCAACATCAACGCGGCTGGAGGCCGGGCGGAAATCGCGGGCGCCGAGCAGTCGGTGCGTGTCCTGGGCAACGCGCTGGACGCGCATGCCCTGGGCCAGACGCAGATCGCGATCGGCTCCAATCGTACCGTGAAACTCGCCGATATCGCGACCGTGCGCGATATGTATGCCGAGCAGCGCTCGCTGGCGTTGATGAACGGGCGTCAGGTGACGAGCTTCGCGCTTGAGAAGGCGAAAGGCTCCTCCGACGTTACGGTCTATGACGAGGCTCAGGCCGCGCTCAAGCAGATGGCGAAGGAGAATCCGAAGGTTCACTTCAAGCAGTTGTTCGCGAGCGTCGACTACACCAAGGAACAGTATCATTCCGCGATGGCGGCGATGGTCGAGGGCGCCGTGCTGGCCGTCGTCATCGTCTTCCTGTTCCTGCGGGACTGGCGCGCGACGATCATTTCGGCGCTCGCCATTCCTCTGTCGGCGATTCCTGCCTTCTGGTTCATGGACATGATGGGCTTCACGCTGAACAGCATTTCGCTGCTCGCGCTGAGCCTGGTCGCGGGCGTGCTTGTGGACGATGCGATCGTGGAGATCGAGAATATCGTCCGCCATATGCGCATGGGCAAAAGCGCCTATCAGGCGTCGATCGATGCGGCGGACGAGATCGGCCTCGCGGTGCTGGCGACGACCTCCGCCATCGTCGCCGTGTTCCTGCCGGTTGCGTTGATGCCAGGCATTTCGGGGCAGTTCTTCATCCAGTTCGGCATGACCGTGGTCGTGGCCGTGCTGATGAGCCTTGCCGTCGCGCGCCTCATCACGCCGATGATCGCCGCCTATTTCCTCGCCGCGCACGGCGAGGAGTCGCATGGCGAAGGCTGGCTGATGGACCGTTACATGAGCCTTCTGCACTGGTCGCTCGACCATCGCTGGAAGACGGTGCTGATCGGCGGCGGCGGCGCGTTCGCGGCGACGATCGTGGCGTTTGCGACGCTGCCCATGACGTTCCAGCCGACGACAAACAGCGACTCCAGCCAGGTGCAGATCGAAATGGTGCCAGGCAGCACGCTGGAGCAGACCCGGCGCGTTGCTCAATCCGTTGCGGATATGCTGGCCGCGGATACCAAGGTCGTCGATACCGCCTTTACCGACATTGAGCAGCCCGGCGACGCGCAGATATTCCTCACCCTGAGGAAGGATCGCGGCATTTCCAGCGTCGACTGGGAACGGCAGGTGGCGCCCAAGTTCCAGGATATCGCTGACGCTCGCGTCAACTTCCAGTCGCAGTCCGGCGGCGGCTTCGGCCGCGATATCGTCATCATGTTCGGCAGCGATGATCCCGTGTTGCTGGAGGACACGGCGAACAAGCTGGTGGCCGAAATGGCGCACCTGCCCGAACTGCGTGCGCCACGCGTGCAGGGTGACATGCAGCGTCCGGAGATCGTGATCCGGCCGCATATGGATCTTGCCGCGAGCATGGGTGTTACGACCAGCGCGCTCAGCCAGACGATCCGGATCGCCACGCTGGGCGATATCGACCAGAACAGCGCCAAATTCTCGCTGTCCGACCGTCAGATACCGATCCGCGTGTCGATCGCCGAGGATTCCCGCAAGGATTTGTCGACGATCGAAAACCTGCCGGTTCCGACGGCTTCGGGCGGGTCGGTGCCTTTGAAGGTCGTGGCGGACGTCGATTTTGGCGCAGGCCCCACGCAAATTCGCCGCTACAACCAGATCCGCCGCGTCGTGGTCGGCGCCGACCTTGCGCCCGGCATCGTCACAAGTCAGGCGATGACGAAAATCGACGAACTGCCCACGATGAAGAAGGTGCTGGCTGGCGAGATTCAGGGTGTGCAGAAGCTCAACACCGGCGACAGCAAGTGGCAGGCGGAGATGATCACCAACTTCATCATCGCGGTGATTTCCGGTGTCCTGCTGGTCTTCGCCGTGCTGGTGCTGCTCTACAAGCGGGTGATGCCGCCGTTCGTGAACATGGGCTCGCTGGTATTGGCGCCGCTGGGCGGCGCGCTTGCGTTGCACATCGCGGGCCAGCCGATTTCGATGCCCGTGTTCATCGGGCTGCTGATGCTGCTCGGTATCGTCGCAAAGAACTCCATCCTTCTTGTCGACTTCGCGCTCGAGGAGATGGACAAGGGCGTGCCCAAGCATGAAGCGATCGCGGATGCCGGGCACAAGCGCGCGCAGCCGATCGTGATGACGACGGTTGCGATGATTGCGGGCATGGTGCCCACGGCGCTGTCCCTGTCCGGCGATGGCGCGTGGCGCGCCCCGATGGGCATTACCGTGATCGGCGGCCTGATCCTCTCGACCCTGTTGACCTTGCTGATCGTGCCTGCGGCGTTCAGCCTGTCGGTTGGTCTTGAAAACTGGATCGGTCCACGCCTTGGCCGTCGTCTGCTGACCTACAAGCATGGCGATGCCGGGCCGGCGGTTGCGCATCCCGCTGAATGACGCGGGTGACGGCGGTACAATAGCCCTTCCACTGAACGAAACGGCGGCGTAACCGTTTCGTTGTCATGAGAATGCTGCGCCAGGTCCGATCCGTGCCGTCCCATCCAGCGTCAGGCGCGCGGCAGATGCGGATCATCGCCACCGGCATGCTTCTGTTGATGGCTGCCCTGTTCGTGGCGGCCCGGGCTCTGGCGGATCTGCATCCCGCCGTCGGGTTTGTGCAGGCGTTTGCCGAAGCGGCCATGGTCGGTGGGCTCGCCGACTGGTTTGCCGTCACCGCCCTGTTCCGCCATCCGCTGGGTCTGCCGATCCCGCATACGGCGATCATCCCGCGGAACAAGGACCGCATCGGTGATACGCTGGCGCTGTTCCTGCGCGACAATTTCCTCACCCCGGCCGTGGTGGCGCGGCGCATGCGGAAGCTGGATCTTGCGTCGGCGGCCGGGCGCTTTCTCAGCCAGCCGGCGACCGGTGATGGCCGGATGCGGCTCGGGGCGTCCCGGCTTGCCGCAGACCTTCTCGATGCGCTGGATCAGGAGCGTCTGGGCGGCATGGTGAAGGCAGCGCTGGCCCAGCGCCTGAAAGGACTCGATGCCGCGCCGCTGCTGGGACAGGCGCTGGAGGCGGCGATGAAGGATGGCCGTCACCGTCCGGTGATGGACGGCATCATCGGCTGGGCCGGGCGCACGCTGGAAGCGAACGACCAGATGATCCGCCAGATGGTGCATGACCGCGCGGGCAGCATCATGCGCTGGACGGGGCTCGACGAGCGGCTTTCCAATGCGATCATCGATGGCCTCGACAAATTGCTTGCCGACATGGCGGCCGATCCCGATCATCCACTGCGCGACAAGGCGGAGGAGGGACTGCGCAAGCTTGCCGCCGACCTTCAGTTTGATCCCGTCATGAAGGCACGGGTGGCGGGTGTCCGGGATGAAATCATCGATAATCCGGCCATGCAGCGCTGGCTCGACGGCCTGTGGGAGCAAGCGCGTTCCGGCCTGCTGCGGGCGGCGCGCGACCCCGGTGCGGCTACGGCAGGACGGTTTGGCGAGGCGCTCCGGCAACTGGGGGATACGCTCCAGTCCGATGCACGGCTGCGCGCACTGATCAATCGCTTTACCCGGCGCACGGCCGTGGGCGCAGCAGCGAGCTATGGCGACAGCATTGTCACGCTGGTCAGCGAGACGGTGCGGAGTTGGGATGCCGAAACCGTGACGGGCCGCCTAGAGGGGGCGGTTGGGCGCGACCTTCAATATATCCGTATCAACGGCACATTGGTGGGCGGTCTGGTGGGCCTTGCGATCCATGCGGTCGATCGATTGATATGAGTGATCGCAATTTTAATTGTGTTGCTAAGGAACCAAATCGGTTTTGCGGCATTGCTCTGGATCAAGTTCAACCCCAGGCATTTGAAGTATGAAGAGCGTTTTGATTGTCGAGGACGAGATTTTCGTCGCCCTTGAACTGGAGCATGTGGTGACGCAGGCGGGGCTGACGGTCAGCGGCATCGCCGCGGATCGCAAGTCCGCTCTGGAAGCGGCCAGTACCAGCGACATCGCGCTCGTCGACCTCAATCTGCGCGATGGCCCGACCGGGCCCGAGATCGGAGCGGCGCTGTCCCGCATATACGGGATCAAGGTCATCTATGTTACTGCCAACCCGGCGCAGATCGGAGACATGGGGCATATCGCCCTGGGCGTGATTACGAAGCCGTTCCGGGGATCGACGGTTCAGGAAGCGCTGCGGCTCGCCGCTGACGAGGATGCCGATCTGGCAACTGCCGACATTGTGGGTTTCACGCCCTTCATCACCCGTTCCGGTTCATCGACCGGAGCGGGATTTTCAGGCTGACCATCAGCCCCTCGCTGCGCCATTCCCTCTCTATCGTCCCGCCAAGCTGCCGCTCGACGCTGAGCGCGATCAGGTGGGTGCCGAAGCTGTTGGGACCATGCGCCGCGATCATCGGACCGCCGGTTTCCGTCCATATGAGCCGGCACTCTTCGCCATCATTCGTTATAGCCAGTGTTATATGGCCTTCGGCACGGGACAGGGCGCCATACTTTGCGGCGTTGGTGGCAAGTTCATGGAAGAGCAGGGCAAGAGGTGTGGCCGATCGGTCGTCTATCTCGATATCGCAACCCATGATCGACACCCGCGGCTGGCCACCCGCGACATAGGGTGAGAATATCTCCTCCAACACGCCCTTCAGGCTGTTGTGGCCCAGTTCCCTGGTCGATTGCACGCTGTGCGGGCGGACATAGTCGTGGGCGCGGCCCAGCGCGAGGACGCGTTCGCGCAGTTCGTCGGTGGCTGGTCCGATTTCCGGATGTTCGCGGGTGGACAGGCCTATGAGGCCCGCGATGACCGAGAAGATGTTCTTGATGCGGTGTGACAGTTCATGCGCGATGGTCTCGCGCTCCTCGGTCATCATCCGCTGATCGTGGATGTCGGTGCCGGTACCGATCCAGCGCAGAATCTGTCCCTGGCCGTCGCGCAGCGGAAGTGCGCGTGCGAGTACCCACCGAAACTCACCGTCGGCGTTACGCAGCCGATACTCTATGTCATAGGGCTCGCCGGTATCGAGGGAATGGCGCCAGCGGGCGTCGATCCGGTCGCGGTCGTCAGGATGGAACGCCTCGCGCCAGTCGTCGGCCCACTCGGCAAGACCAAGAAATTCGTACCACCGGGCATTGAAATAATCATGGGTTCCATCCGGCAGGCTGGACCAAACCATCTGCGGCATGGCGTCGGCAAGGATACGGAAGCGTCCCTCGCTCTCCGAGAGGGCCTGCGCATCGGCGAAGTGCCGATCACTCCAGCTGCGATCACGCCGCTGCGCTTCCAGCACGGCCACGACCCGATGCGAGAGCATTTCCAGTCCCTGAATCTGGAGTGGGGTCAAGCCTTCGCGCGGTTTCTCGTCGATCACCGCCAATGCGCCAAGCGGAACGCCCTCCGGGCTGACCAGCGGCGCTCCGGCGTAGAAGCGGATGTTCGGTTCGCCCGTGACGAGCGGATTGTCGGCGAAACGTGTATCCTGCCGCGCGTCCGGCACCACGAACAGAAAGGGGGCCTTCATCATCGCATGGGCGCAGAACGATGCGGAACGCGGCGTTTCGGCAGCGGCCAGCCCTACGCGGGATGGAAAGCACTGCCGTTCTTCCTCAACCAGACTGACAAGCGCGATCGGCGTCTCGCACAGGGCGGCGACGAAGCGGGTAATTTCGTTGAGCGCCTCGGACCGTTCCGGGCCGAGGTCGTATGTGGCGAGGACCGCTGCCCGCTCGGCTTCGGTCCCGGTCCACTCAACCATCGCTGACCCGCTCGATATCCGCGCCGACGGCCGAGAGCTTCTCCTCCAGCCGCTCATAGCCGCGATCGAGGTGATAGACGCGGTTGACCTGAGTCTCCCCCTCCGCGGCCAGACCGGCGAGGATCAGGCTCATCGACGCGCGCAGGTCGGTCGCCATCACCGGCGCGCCGGTCAGGCCTGTAACACCGCGCACGACGGCGGTGCGGCCGTTGACGGAGATGTCCGCGCCCATCCGTGCGAGTTCGGGGACGTGCATGTACCGGTTCTCGAAGATGGTCTCGGTCAGGACGCTCGCGCCGTCCGCCAGCGTCAGCATCGCCATGAACTGCGCCTGCATGTCGGTCGGGAAGGCCGGGAACGGCGCCGTCGAAATCGACAGCGGCCGCAGGCGTCCGTCGCTCGCGACCGTAATGCCGTCGCGGGTTTCCGTGACATGCACGCCGGTCTCCCGCAGCGCGGCCAGCACCGCCTGCATGTCGTCGGCGCATGCGCCGGCAAGCTCAAGCTCGCCGCCGGTGATCGCTGCGGCGCAAGCATAGCTGCCCGCTTCGATGCGGTCCGGCATCACGGCATAGGTTGCGCCGTGCAGCCGGTCGCGGCCGTGGATCGTGAGACGGTCAGTGCCGATGCCCTCGATATCGGCGCCCATCGCGACCAGCAGTCTGCACAGGTCGACGATTTCCGGCTCGCGCGCCGCGTTGTTGAGGATGCACGTACCCTTGGCCAGCACCGCCGCCATGACGGCATTTTCCGTCGCGCCGACGGACACAACAGGGAAGGTGTAGGTGCCGCCTGGAAGGCCGCCGTCGGGGGCGCTCGCGCGGACATAGCCGGCGGCGATCTCGATCACCGCGCCGAATGCCTCAAGCGCTTTCAGATGGAGGTCGATGGGGCGGTTGCCGATGGCGCAGCCGCCGGGCAGCGAAACCGTCGCTTCGCCCGCACGGGCGAGAAGGGGCCCCAGCACCAGGATGGACGCGCGCATCTTGCGCACGATGTCATACGGCGCTTCGGTCGATGTCACCCGGCCTGCGCGCAGGGTCATCACCCGGCCGAAATCCTCCGGCCGCGCGCCTTCGATCATCGTCGATACGCCGAGCTGGTTCAGCAGGTGACCGAAGCTGTCGACATCGGCGAGGCGCGGCAGGTTGCGCAACGTCACCGGCTCGTCGGTCAGCAGCGCGCAGGGCAGCAGGGTAAGCGCCGCGTTCTTTGCACCGGATATCGGAAGGCGGCCACTCAGCCTGTTGCCGCCGCGGATGATAATGCGATCCATTCCGCCGCTTCATAAAGGGTCCGCCGTCGCTTGCAAGGCTCACTCCACCTTGCTTCATGCCCGCCAAGGCGGTTTTCCACAGCCGTTTTGAAGAAATATGCGTCGGCCGCTCCGGTCTTGATCGAGTTTAGTGCAAATCCCTGCAATGCAGCCAAAAGACGCATGGGGCGTTCTGCCTACGTAACGACACGGGAAAGGTAGAAGGCCACGACGTGACTGATAGCTGTTTCGTTGACAGACTGGAGAAGCATCTCGCTCTTACGCCGGCGGAGAAAAAGGCGCTGGCCCGGCTGGAGGAAAACCAGCGCAAGGTGAGGCGCGGCGGGATGATACAGCGCGCCAACGAGCCCGTGACCGAACTGTTCGTGCTGCGCGCTGGTCGCGTCATGAGCTTCGTGATCCTGCCGGACGGCAGCCGGCAGATACTGCGGGTGTTCTTTCCGGGCGATTTCATCGGCTCGGCGAGCACCGTCTACGGCAAGGCGCCGGAATCGCTGATCGCGCTGACGGACGCGACGCTCTGTCCGTTCGACAAACATGCCCTGCGGATATTGCTGGACGAGCATCCGCGCGTCGCGGCGTTGATGTTCGTGCTGTCACAGACCGAGCGGGTCGCATTGACCGACCGGCTGGCGTCGCTTGGCCGCGCTTCGGCCAAGGCGCGCGTGGCCGCCTTCCTGCTTGATATCATCGACCGGCTGCGGATGATGGATGACGACGTCACCGACACGTTCGAACTGAAGCTGACGCAGGAGGAGATCGGCGACGCGACGGGTCTCACCTCCGTCCACGTCAACCGGATGATCCGGCAGATGGAGAACGAGAAGCTGATCGCCCGCAGCAACGGCGCGATCACGCTGCTCGACGAACGGGCTTTGCAGGAGATCGGGCACTATACCAACCGCTACACCGATCTCGACCTCGACTGGCTGCCGGCCGCCTGATCGTCGGGCGCAGCGACAGGTCAGGCCAGCAGTTCGACGTCCCAGTAAAGCCAGTCGTGCCAGCTTTCGTGCAGATAGTTGGGCGGGAAGGCGCGGCCGTTTTCCAGAAGCTGCCAGCTTGTTGGCCGGATCGGCTGCATATGCAGCCTCATCCCCGCCTCGCGCGGCGTCCGGCCGCCCTTGCGCAGGTTGCAGGGCGAGCAGGCGGTCGCGACATTTTCCCATGTCGTCCGTCCGCCCGCGCGGCGCGGAATGACGTGATCGAACGTCAGATCCCGCTCCGACCCGCAATATTGGCAGGCGAACCGATCGCGCAGGAACAGGTTGAAGCGGGTGAAGGCCGGATATTCGGACGGCTTCACATACTGCTTCAGCGCGATCACCGACGGGATCTTCATCTGGAAGCTCGGTGAATGCACCTCCCGCTCGTAGGTCGAGACGATGTCCACCCGATCCAAAAAAACCGCCTTGATGGCGGTTTGCCAGGGCCAGAGGCTCAGCGGGTAATAACTCAGCGGCGTATAGTCTGCATTGAGAACCAGCGCCGGACAGTTTTCCGGGTGCCGTATCAGGTCGGGATGGTACATAAGGACTACTCAACCCCCTCGTGCGCCACGCTCTTTCGGTGAAAAGCGTGACACCCGCATGACAGCATTAACCCTTATGCGCCGTCAAGGGCCTGTATGACTCCATCCGCCGCACCACCGGATATAGTGACGCGCTTTGCTCCCAGCCCGACCGGTCGGCTGCATGTCGGTCATGCCTGGTCGGCCCTGCGGGCGATGGACACGGCACGGGCGGCGGGCGGCGTGTTTCGCCTGCGGATCGAGGATATCGACGGCGCCCGCAGCCGGGAGGAGCATGTTACCGGGATTGTCGAGGATCTCGCATGGCTGGGCGTCGCGTGGGACGGCCCGGTCGTGCGCCAGTCGGATCGCCTGCCGCTATACGCCGCCGGGCTCGACAGGCTGAAGGCGAAGGGCCTCGTCTATCCCTGCTTCTGCACGCGGGCGGAGATCGCCGCGGAGATCGCAGCCTGCGCCTCCGCGCCTCATGGGCCGGACGGACCGCTCTATCCCGGCACCTGCCGTCATCTTCCCTCCGGCGAGCGCAGGCGACGGCTGGCGGCGGAGCCTCATGCCTGGCGGATCGACATGCGCGCGGCGGTCGGCCGGGCCGGAATGCTGACGTGGCGCGAGGGGGACGCGGTCCATGTCGCCGACCCGGTCGCGGCCGGGGATGTCGTGCTGGCGCGCAAGGACGCGCCGACCAGCTATCATCTCGCGGCGACGATCGATGATGCGGACATGGGCATCACGCTGGTCCTGCGCGGCAACGACCTGAGGGCGGCGACTGACATTCATCGGCTGCTCCAGGCACTGCTCGACCTGCCGACCCCGCGCTACAGCCATCATCCGCTGCTTGTCGGGCCGGACGGGAAGCGGCTTGCCAAGCGGAGCGGGGGCATCGCTCTGGCCGACCTGCGTGAAGAGGGCGTCGATCCGGCGGTGCTGGCGGCGGACCTGCGCGCTGACCGCTTCCCCATTGGCATTTCCCTTGGGGAGGCGTAGGCTCGCGCCATGAACACCGTGCTTGTCATCCTCATCATCGGCTTCGCCATCGCGACGGTGGTGTCGCTGATCCGGGGTATCATTGCGTTCCTCCAGACGACGAAGGAGGAACTGAACGCGCCGCCGGGCAGCGGCCCCAGCGCGTCGAGCCTGAAGCAGAACAAGCTGATGTTCGCCCGCATCACCTTTCAGGCGGGCGCCGTGCTGGTGATCGCCCTGCTGCTGCTCATGAACGGCGGCAGCCAGTAAGGCGACCTCGGCGGGGACGGATAGTTGGTCAAGCTCAACAAGATATACACGCGCACCGGTGATGGCGGCACGACGGGCCTTGCCGACGGGTCGCGCATTGCGAAGCATGATCCGCGCATGATGGCGGTCGGCGACGTGGATGAGGCGAACAGCGCGATCGGCCTCGCCGTCCTGGCCCTTGGCGAGACGCCCGAGGCCGCGATGCTGCGTACCATCCAGAACGATCTGTTCGACCTCGGCGCCGATCTGGCGACACCGATCGTCGAGGGGGCGGAGCCGGAATGGGCGCTGCGCATCATCGCTTCGCAGGTCGAGCGGCTGGAACGCGAGATCGACGGCATGAACGCGGAACTGAAGCCGCTCGACAGCTTCATCCTGCCCGGCGGCAGTCCGGCGGCCTCCGCCATCCATCTGGCCCGCGCGGTTACGCGCCGGGCGGAGCGCAGTGCAGCGGCGGCAGCGGCGCATGTCGCGCTCAATCCGCAGGCGCTCGCTTATGTGAACCGCCTGTCCGACCATCTGTTCGTGCTTGCCCGCCGGATGAACGGCAACGGCGCGTCCGACATCAAATGGGTGCCCGGCGCGAGTCGCTGAAGATCCGTCTGAAAGTGTGTGACCTGATAGGTTCTGCACAAACCCCCTTTAAACTGACACGGTCATGAACCATTTTCGCGGTCATGCGCTTGTTGCGCATGGAGAGCGGACAGACCGCATCGAAAGGGGGGCGTATGGCATCCTTGGGCCAGCCGCTGGCACGGCAGGTCGGCTTCGCGGATTTCGCGGAGGTCCGGCGCCTGACGGAAACGCTTGTCCGGCCGTTGTCGGACGCCGATGCAACGGTCCAGTCGATGGAGGATGCGTCCCCCGCCAAATGGCACGTCGCCCACGTTACCTGGTTCTTCGAGACATTCGTCCTGCGCGATCACGTGCCCGGCTACAGGCCGTTCGATGCGCGTTTCGCCTATCTGTTCAACAGCTACTATGAGGCCGAAGGGGCACGCCACGCCCGGCCGCGCCGGGGATTGCTGACCCGGCCCGCTTTGCCGGAGGTGCTTGCCTATCGCGCGCATGTCGATGACGCCTTGATGCACGCGTTCGATGGATTGCCGGACAGTGCGCGGGCGCTGGTGACACTGGGTATCCATCATGAGCAGCAGCATCAGGAATTGCTGCTGACCGATATTCTCCATCTCTTCGCGCAGAACCCGCTGCAGCCTGCCTATGCGCATTGGCCGAGCGCGCTGCCCGCGCCGATGCCCAAACCGATCGACTGGGTCGAGGGCCACGCAGGTCTGACGCAGATCGGATGGGACGCCGGAGTGGAAGGGGAGACGGCATTCGCTTTCGATTGCGAAGGCCCGCGTCACGCCACGCACCTGGTTCCGCACGCGCTCGCCGATCGCCCGGTCACCAATGGCGAGTGGCTGGAGTTCATCGCCGACGGCGGCTACAGCGACGCCCGGCACTGGCTTTCGGACGGCTGGGCATGGGTCCAGCGGGAAGGCATCGAGGCGCCGCTCTACTGGTGTCGGGATGAGGGCGGCTGGACCAGTTTCGGCCATGACGGCCGTCATCCCGTCAATCCGGCCGCGCCTGTCACCCATGTCAGCCTGTATGAAGCGGATGCCTATGCCAGTTGGGCGGGCGCTCGCCTTCCGACCGAGGCGGAGTGGGAAAGCGCCGCGGCATCGTTCGACCCGACGGGCGGCAATCTGCTCGACAATGGTGTCTGCCCGCGTCCGCGTGCGCGCTCGGGCGGGCCGGGGCTCGCGCAGATGTTCGGCGACGTCTGGGAATGGACCGGCAGTGCCTATCGCCCTTATCCGGGCTTCCGCGCCGCCGAAGGAGCCGTCGGCGAGTATAACGGCAAGTTCATGTCCGGGCAGTTCGTGCTGCGCGGGGGAAGCTGTGCGACACCGCGCGGCCACATGCGCGCCAGCTACCGCAATTTCTTCTACCCGCATCAGCGCTGGCAGTTCACCGGCGTGCGCCTTGCAAAGGATCTGTGATGCTGCTCGATCTGGATCATGCGGCCGCGCCCTCGAACGTGCACGCCGATCCCGCCTTCCGTCGCGATATTGTCGAAGGGCTTTCATGCACGCCGAAGGCAACGCCGCCGATCTGGTTCTATGACCGCCGGGGCTCGGAACTGTTCGAGGAGATCACACGCCTCCCCGAATATTATCCGACCCGGGTGGAGACGGCCCTGCTGGCGGCTGTCGGCGAAGAGGTCGGGGCGATCACCGGCCCCGGGCGTGCGGTCGTCGAATTCGGCGCAGGCAGCGCGGCCAAGACGCCGCACCTGCTGTCCACCATTGCGCCTGCCGCCTATGTTCCCGTCGATATCAGCGGCGACTTCCTGCGTGACAGCAGTGCGGCGCTCGCCCGGCGCTTTCCCGACCTGCCGGTCGTTCCGGTGGAGGCGGATTTTTTGCAGCCGGTGGCGCTCCCCGCCGGGATCGCGACCCTGCCGAAGCTCGGTTTCTTTCCCGGCTCGACCATCGGCAATATGGAGGCCGCCGCCGCCGTCGACCTCCTGCGCGCGATGCGGGCATCGCTGGGGGATGGCGCGATGCTGCTGATCGGCATGGACCGGATCAAGGATATCGGCATCCTCACCGCCGCCTATGACGACGCCGCGGGCATCACCGCGGCCTTCAACCGCAACCTGCTGGTTCGCATCAACCGCGAACTCGGCGGTACCATTCCGGTCGACGCCTTTGCGCACCGTGCGATCTGGAACGACGATGCCTCGCGGATCGAAATGCATCTGGAGGCCGAACGCGACATTGTGTTTGCCGTCGATGGTGTCGCGTTTTCGATGCACGCGGGCGAGACGATCCATACCGAGAACAGCCATAAATATGGCACGCGAGACGCCCGCCTGCTGCTGCGTGCCGGACGATGGGAACCGGTGCGGGAGTGGACCGACCCCGATAACTTGTTCTCGCTTGTCCTCGCACGCGCGGCCTGAAACCGGTCAGATAGGACTCGCAAGGAGCGGTGCCCCGCGCTACCCGTCGGCCCCGAATCTGGCACGATCGGGAAGGGGATGGACATGGCGGGAATCGGCATCGTTGGCGCGGGGCAGATGGGTGCGGGTATCGCGCAGGTGTCGGCGCAGGCCGGATATGACGTGCTGCTGTCCGACGTGGATATCGCGCGTGCGCAGAAGGGCCGCGACGGCATCGCCCGGCAACTGAACAAGCTGGTCGAGAAGGGCAAGCTGGAGGCGCCGGCCGTGGAGGCAGCTATCGCGCGCATCACGCCGGTCGCGGGCTATGAGGCGATGTCCGCCGCCGACATCATCGTCGAGGCGGCAACCGAGCGGGAGGATATCAAGCGGATCATCTTCGCCGAGGCGTCGAAGGTGCTGAAGGACGGCGCCATCCTGGCGACCAACACCTCCTCGATCTCGATCACCCGCCTGTCGCAGGCCGTGGCCGACCCCGCCCGCTTCGTCGGAATCCATTTCTTCAACCCCGTGCCGCTGATGGGCCTCGTCGAGGTCATTCGCGGGCTGGCGACCAGCGATGCGGCGGTTGCCGCCGCAGCGGACTTTGCGACGAAGACGGGCAAGCATCCGGTGCTGGTCAAGGATTCGCCCTGCTTCGTCGTCAACCGTATCCTGCTGCCGCTGATCAATGAGGCGTTCTTCGCCCTGGGCGAAGGCGTGGGGTCGGTCGTCGATATCGACACCGGTGTGAAGCTGGGCCTTGGCCATCCGATGGGTCCGCTGACCCTTGCCGACCTCATCGGCCTCGACACCGTGCTGGAGATATTGAAGGTGATGCAGCAGGATTTCGGCGATCCCAAATATCGCGCCGCGCCGGTGCTGGTGAAGCTGGTCGAGGCAGGCTGGTACGGCCGCAAGACCGGCAAGGGGGTTTACGACTATTCCGGGCCGGAGCCGGTTCCCTCGATCTGACGCGAACCGTCAGACGTTCATCAACAGACCTGCCAGCGCCGCGCTCATCAGGTTCGCGAGCGACCCCGCCACCAGCGCCTTGATCCCCAGCTGGGCGATCACCGGGCGCTGGTTCGGGGCAAGGTTGCCGGTGACGGCCATCTGGATCGCGATCGAGCTGAAATTGGCGAAACCGCACAGGGCGAAGGTGATGATCGCGATCGTCGTGGGCGACAGCGCCGCCTGCGCCTTGCCCAGTTCGATATAGGCAACGAACTCGTTGAGCACGACCTTCGTGCCGAACAGGCCACCGGCCACACCGGCCTCGTTCCACGGCACGTTCAGCAGATACATGACCGGCGAGAAGATGTAGCCGAGCAGTTGCTGGAAGCTCAGATCATGGAGGCCGAACCAGGCGCCGACGCCTGCAAGCAGGCCGTTGGCGAGCGCGACCAGCGCCACGAAGGCCAGCACCATCGCGCCGACCGCGACGGCCAGCTTCACGCCCGTCTGTGCGCCCTGCGCCGCCGCCATGATGATGTTGGCGGGTTTTTCCTCGTCATGGGTGGCGGGCGGCATCGGCTCGCCCGGCGTCCCTTCCGGCAGCAGGGCGGCGGGCCCCTGTCCGCTGATCCGGGTCTCGGCCAGATGCACGTCCTCGCCCGCGCCGCCATCCAGCGGCAGCTCGCCCTGTACGGGTGTGCGGTCGTCCGGCATCATGATCTTCGCCATCAATATGCCGCCCGGTGCCGCCATGAAGCTGGCCGCGAGCAGATAGTCGATCTTGATGCCCATCGAGGCATAGGCGGCGAGGATCGTTCCTGCGACGCCTGCCATGCCGCTGGTCATCACGGTGAAGAGTTGCGGCGGGGTAAGCCCGGCGAGATAGGGGCGGATGACGAGCGGGCTTTCGCTCTGCCCGACGAAGATGTTCGCGGCGGCGCACAGACTCTCGACCTTCGACACGCCCGTGACCTTCTCGATCGCGCCGCCGACCCAGCGGACGATCAATTGCATGACGCCCAGATAATAAAGGATCGAGACCAGGCTGGCGAAGAAGATGATCACCGGCAGCGCGGCGATGGCGAAGCTGGCGCCGCCGATTTCCGGGCTGGCGAGCGGCCCGAAGATGAAGTCCGTCCCCGCCTGCGCATAGCCGAGCAGATTGGCGACACCGCGCGACATGCCTGCGATCACGGCCTTTCCGGCCGGGACGTAGAGGACGAGTATCGCGATACCCGCCTGCAGGCCGAAGGCGGCGCCCACCACCCGCAGACGGATGGCGCGCCGGTTCGACGACAGGGCTACAGCGATCAGCAGGATGAGAGCGATGCCGGCGACGCCGATCAGAAACTTCATGCGACCCCTTGTCCATGATAAGGACGCCCGCGCTCCGGACGCTTCGTTATACACCGCGCGGCGAAGGGAGCCAGAGCCGATCTTGACCATGGTGGAGCCATCGGCCGAGACTTGAAAATGCGGTCGATCGGTTCGATGTTGGTTTTGGCGCTGCCGGTTCCTCCGGTACCCCGCCGCTTCCACAGACCATCCTCCCTGGAGATGTCCCATGACGACAGCCCATGGCTATGCCGCGCAGTCCGGCACCACGCCGCTCGTTCCCTTCACCACGCCGCTCGTTCCCTTCACCTTCGAGCGGCGCGCGCCGCGTGCGAACGACGTCGCGATCGATATCCTGCATTGCGGCGTATGCCACTCCGACCTGCACCAGACGCGGTCCGAATGGGATGGCACGATCTATCCCTGCCTTCCCGGCCACGAGATCGTCGGCAAGGTTACGGCGGTCGGCACCGATGTCACGAAGTTTGCCGTCGGCGATCTGGTCGGCGTCGGCTGCATGGTCGACAGCTGTCTGGAATGCTCGTCCTGCAAGGAGGGGCTGGAGCAATATTGCGAGAGCGGCTTTGTCGGCACCTATAATGGTCCAGACCCCGATTTCGGGCATACCTTCGGCGGCTATTCCGACCACATCGTCGTGCGCGAGGAATTCGTGTTGAAGGTCCGTCATCCCGAAAGCGACCTTGCCGCCGTTGCGCCGCTGCTGTGCGCGGGCATTACGACCTGGTCGCCGCTGCGTCACTGGAAGGTCGGGCCGGGCAAGAAGGTCGGCATCGTCGGCATCGGCGGCCTTGGCCATATGGGCATCAAGCTTGCCCATGCGCTCGGCGCGCATGTGGTCGCCTTCACCACTTCCGAATCGAAGCGCCAGGATGCCCATGCGCTCGGCGCCGATGAAGTCATCGTCTCGCGCGATGCGGACCAGATGGCGGCGCAGGCCAACAGCCTCGACTTCATCCTGAACACCGTTGCGGCGAGCCACGACCTCGATGCGTTCATGACGCTGCTGAAGCGGGACGGTACCATGACGCTGGTCGGTGTGCCGGAGCATCCCCACCCCTCCCCGCAGGTGATGAACCTCATCTTCAAGCGCAGGGCATTGGCCGGGTCGCTGATCGGCGGCATAGCGGAAACGCAGGAAATGCTCGATTTCTGTGCCGAGCATGGCGTGTTGTCGGACGTCGAGCCGATCGCGATCAGCGAGATCAACGCCGCCTATGAGCGGATGCTGAAGAGCGACGTGAAATATCGCTTCGTCATCGACATGGCGACGGTCAGGTAATCCCGTGGCAAGGCTTCTTCCGGTCGCCGCTTTCGTGGCGGCCGGAAAGCCGTTAAGGGAGGGCATGACCGACCCGGCCGCGCCCTCCATTTCCCGCTCCCTTTTCATCTTCTCCGTGCTGTACGGCGGCATGGTGTGCATTGCGGGCATATTGGGCGTGAAGCAGGTCGCGCTCGGCCCGCTGGCAGTGGAGGCGGGCATCTTCGCTTTCCTGCTGCTTGTCGTTATCTCCAGCGCGATCGCGGAACTGCACGGGCAGAAGACGGCGACGCAGCTCGTGCGGCTGGGTTTCATCCCGCTGATCGTGGCGACCGCGCTCATCCGGCTGGTGATCCTGCTGCCGCATGACGCCGGCATGTATCCGCCCGCCATCGACGCCTTCCCGATCGTGGTGGGGCAGGGCGCGCGGATGATGATGGCCAAGCTGGCGCCCAAGGACGGGACGAAGGGGCGCTTCGTCTGGCTACGCGGGATGATCGCCAGCATCGTGTCGCAGGTCGTCGACACGGTGCTCTTCATCACCATCTCCTTCTTCGGGGAACGTGACATCCTCGGCCTGATGGCGGGGCAGATGGTCACGAAGGTGATCCTGTCGATCGTCCTGGTGCCGCCGCTCATATCCTTGTTCGTGGCGCTCGGCCGCCGTCTCGACCGCGCCTGACGGCAGTCTCTCGCTTGTCTCCCGGGCCCAATGGCCCTATGCGCCCGCGCATGGCGAGCAAACACGATCCCGATCCCGCACTCCTGGCCAAGGCCGAGACGCTGACCGAGGCGCTGCCGTACATGCAGCGCTACGCGGGCAAGACCTTCGTCGTGAAATATGGCGGCCATGCGATGGGCGATCCGGAACTGGCGCGCGACTTCGCCGAGGACGTGGTGCTGATGAAGGCGGTGGGCATCAATCCCGTCGTCGTCCATGGCGGCGGGCCGCAGATCGGCGCGATGCTGAAGCAGCTGGGCGTCGAGAGCAGCTTCGTCGACGGTCTGCGTGTGACCGATGCGGAAACCGCGAAGGTGGCCGAAATGGTCCTGTCGGGTGCGATCAACAAGGAACTGGTGAACTGGATCGGTCAGGCGGGCGGGCGCGCCGTCGGCTTGTCGGGCAAGGATGACGGTTTCGTCACCGCGACCAAGGTCGTCCGCACCAAGAAGGACCCGGACAGCAATATCGAGAAGGTCGTCGACCTGGGCTTCGTCGGCGAGCCGGCGAGGGTCGACCGCACCCTGCTCGACACGATCAGCGGCGCGGGCATGATCCCGGTGATCGCGCCGATCGCCATCGGCGAGGATGGGCAGACCTACAACATCAATGCGGACACCATGGCCGGCGCGGTCGCGGCCGCGCTGGGCGCGGCGCGCCTGTTCCTGCTGACCGACGTGCCCGGCGTGCTCGACAAGCAGGGCGAACTGCTGACTGACCTCGATCCCGCGAAGATCCTCGGGCTGCAGGCGGACGGCACGATTTCCGGCGGCATGATCCCGAAGCTGGAGACGTGCCTTGCCGCGGTGCAGGGCGGGGTGGACGCCGCCGTCATCCTCGACGGCCGTGTGCCGCATGCGATGCTGCTCGAAATCTTCACGCGCAAGGGTGCCGGCACGCTCGTCCGCCTCTGAACGACGTTCGCAGAAATTCGCGCCCGTCCGGGCCGGTCGCGCTTGTCGGGGCGCCCGTCTCTCGGCTAGAGGGGGCGGATCGACGCCTCTGGAGACCCAATGGCTTACGCGCTCTATCAGATCATCGTCATCCTGCTGGACGTGCTGTGGTGGATCATCATCATCCAGGCGATCCTGAGCTGGCTGATCGCCTTCAACGTGATCAACACCTACAGCGAGTTCGTGCGCAACGTGATGTATGCCCTCGACCGGATAACCCAGCCGATATACCGGCCGATCCGGCGGATCATGCCTGATCTCGGCGCGCTCGACCTGTCGCCTATGGTCGTGCTTCTGGGCATATTGATCATCCGCCAGGCCATCCTGCCGCCGCTCTTCTCCTCGCTGATGTGACGGCCTGGCGCCGCGAGGGAGCCGACATCCTGTTGCAGGTGCGGCTGAAACCGGGCGCGGCGCGGGACGAAGCGGGTGGCATCTGGAATGTTGCCTCCGGCGCCATGTGGCTGGCCGCCTCCGTGCGGGCCGTGCCGGAGCGGGGACGGGCCAACGGGGCGCTCGTCGACATGCTGGCGCGGTTGCTTGCGATACCCAAAGGGTCGATTTCTCTGGAATCCGGGGATACCAACCGGCTAAAGCGCCTGCGGATCACGCGGGCGGACGACGCGTTGGCGGATCGGCTCACATTACTGACAACGGGCGAACTATGACGATCGGCAAGAGCATTGATGGCAAGGCTTTCGCGGCAGGGCTGCGCGAGCGGATCGCGGGCGCAGTCCCGGCGTTTGTCGGAGCTGCGGCACGCAAACCCGGCCTCGCGGTCGTGCTGGTTGGGGAAGACCCGGCGAGCGCCGTCTATGTGCGCAACAAGGGCCGGATGACGGTCGAAGTCGGCATGGAAAGCTTCGAGTTCAAGCGTCCGGCGACGATCGGCGAGGACGACCTGCTCGACCTGATCGAGGAACTGAACGCCGATGCACGCGTCGACGGCATCCTCGTACAGTTGCCGCTGCCCGACCATATCGACGAGGCGGCGGTGCTGGCCGCCATCGACCCCGCCAAGGATGTGGACGGCTTTCACGTCGTCAATGCGGGCCGTCTTGCCGTCGGTCAGCCGGCGATGGTGCCCTGCACGCCGCTTGGCTGCCTGATGCTGCTGAAGGATGAACTGGGCGACCTGTCGGGTCTGGAGGCGGTGGTGGTCGGCCGTTCCAACATTGTCGGCAAGCCGATGGGCCAACTGCTGCTCGCCGAGAACTGCACCGTCACCATTGCGCATAGCCGGACGAAGGATCTGGCGTCGGTCGTGCACCGCGCCGACATCGTCGTCGCCGCCGTCGGCCGCCCGGAGATGGTGAAGGGCGAGTGGATCAAGCCCGGCGCCACCGTGATCGATGTTGGCATCAACCGCGTGCCGGGCCTCGAAGAGGGCAAGAGCCGGATCGTCGGCGACGTCGCCACGGCAGAGGCGATCAGCCATGTCCGCGCGATCACGCCGGTGCCGGGCGGTGTCGGCCCGATGACCATCGCCGTCCTGCTGCGCAACACGCTGGTCGCGGCCCATGCGCGGGCCGGTCTGGCGCCGCCGCAGGGCCTCTGATGCGTTCCGTCCGCCTTCTCCTCGTCGTGGCCCTGATGGCTGTCGCGGGGAATGCGGACGCGCAGGGCGGCAGGGGGCCGGGTGGCCGCATGATGGGGCTGTCGGCCAACCCCAGTGCGGTGATCGCGGCGGAGATCGGCTTCAGCCAACTCGCCCGGGAGAAGGGGCAATGGACGGCCTTTCGCGAGACCGCGGCCAAGGAGGCGGTGATGTTCGTACCCGAACAGGTGGTCGCCCAGACCTGGCTTAAGGGACGGAAAGACCCTGCTTCGCCAATGAAGTGGCAACCCCACGCAGTCTACATGTCCTGCGACGGCGGCGTGGCGGCCAGCACTGGCAGCTGGCAGCGGCCCGACGGCAGCCAGGGCTATTTCACCTCCATCTGGCGGCGTGATCCGAAGAAGGGTTGGCACTGGGTGCTCGACCATGGCGATACCTTGTCCGTGTCGCGCGCCGAGCCGGAAATGATCACGGGAAAAGTTGCGGCCTGCCCGCCCCGCCGACCGCGTCCGCTTATGGGAGAGGATGCCGGGTCGCCTGCCGCCGGGCGACCCGGCAAGCCGGGCAAACCGGAGAAGCCCGCGCCATTCCTGCCCTCGGGCAGCGGCGCGTCGGCCGATGGCACCTTAAGCTGGAGCATGACCGTGGCGCCTGACCTGTCCCGCCGTTTCGTGGTGCATATGCGTCAGGAGGGCGGGGACAGCGTCGTCATCGATGATCAGGTAAAGGCGCCCGCTGCATGACCGCGCTTTTCCTATCCGCGTTCGTGACGCTGTTCGTGGTTATCGATCCGCCCGGTTGTGCGCCGATCTACGCCAGCATGACGACTGGCGCGAACGCTGCGCAGCGCCGGGCGATGGCGATCCGTGCCGTGGGTATTGCCGCCGCCATCCTCGTTGTCTTCGCCCTGTGGGGAAAGCAGGTGCTCGGCCTGCTGGGCATCAACCTCGACAGCTTCCGTATCGCTGGTGGCATCATGCTGTTCCTGATCGCGATGGATATGGTGTTCGAGAAGCGTACGCAGCGGCGCGAAGATCGTGCGCAGAAGATTGCCGAGACGCCGGAGGTGGAGGACGTTTCCGTTTTCCCCATGGCGATGCCGATGATCGCCGGGCCGGGGTCGATCGCGACGGTGATGCTGTTGATGGCGCGCGCCAACGGTTTTGCCGATCGTCTGGCTGTGTTCGGCGCGCTGCTGCTGACCCTGCTGCTGATGCTCGGCGCGCTGCTGGCCGCCGGACCGCTGATGAAGCTGCTGGGTCAGAAGATCGAGGCGGTGATCACCCGTGTGCTGGGTGTTCTGCTGGCGGCGCTGGCCATCCAGTTCGTGATCGACGGGCTCAAGGCGAGCTTCTGAAGCGGCCTGTTATCGCCGGGCTGATCAGCGGCAGCGCGATACCGATCAGGATGAGGGCCATGCCCGCGAGATGATAGGGATGGAGCGGTTCGCTGAGGATCGCGGCCGCCAGAAGCGCGCCGAACAGCGGTTGCAGGCTGATCATCTGTCCTGCGGCGCCCGCCCCCAATATCCCGACCGCGCGATTGTACAGCAGATAGGCGATCAGCGAGGGGAAGGTCGCGACGTAGGCGATCGCGAGGCAGACGGCGGGGGTGAAAATGATCGGATGCGTCCACCACTCCCGCGCGGCGAAGGGCAGCATGACCACGGCGCCGATCAGGAAGGTTGTGGCAAGAAAGCTTATCGGGTGGATTGCAGGACGCAGGCGCAGCAGCGACGTGTAGATTGCCCACACGATCACCGCGCAGCACACCAGCGCATCGCCCTTGCCGAACTGGAGCGAGGCGAACGCGGCCGGGTCCGCCCGGAATACGATCGTGAACACGCCGAGCAGGGCGAGCGTTACCCCGACCACCTCAATCGGACGTGGCCGGGTCCGAAAAAAGACGAAGTCGAGCAGCAGGACGAGCGCGGGTATTCCGGCCTGAATGAGCAAGCCGTTGCTTGCGGTCGTATACTGCAGCCCTGAATAGAGGAGGGCGTTGAACATGCCGATGCCGGTCAGGGCCAGCAGTCCGATGATGCGCCAATGACGTCTGATCTCCGCACGATCCGCGACGATGTGGCGGAACGCCAGCGGCATGAGGATCAGCAGCGCCCCCATCCATCGGCCGAAGGCGAGCGAGAAGGGCGGGATCTGGTCGTGGACGGCACGCGCGACAATGGAATTGCCGGCCCAGAACAGCACGACAATTGCCAGCACTCCATAAGTCCAGGCCCGTGAAGGCGTGCCCAAACATCATCTCCCGATTCCGCTGGTGGCCGCGTAGCGCACCCGGAGACCGGAAGAAATAGCCGCATGGCACGATTGCGTGCCAAGCGGCATGTGATGCTGTCAGCCGCGCAGATCCTGCTCGGTGACCGGCACGATCTTGATTTCGACCCTGCGGTTTGCGGCCTTGCCTTCGGCCGTCGCGTTCGTGGCGATCGGCTGGGTCTCGCCATAGCCGCGGGTGGCCATACGCGCCGACTGCACGCCATGGCTGTTCAGGTAGCCGGCGACGGACTGCGCCCGCCGTTCCGAAAGCGCCTGATTATATTCATCCGAGCCGTCGCTGTCGGTATGGCCGTACACGTCGATATAGGTCTTCGGATATTCGGCGAGGGTTGAGGCGACCTGGTTCAGTGTCGGCTGGAACTGCGGCTCGATGGACGACGAATCATGCGCGAAGGTGATGCCGGACGGCATGCGCAGCAGCAGGCTGTCACCGTCGCGGACCACGTCGACGCCGCTGCCCGCCGTTTCCTCACGCAGCTTGCGTTCCTGTGCATCCATGTACGATCCGATGCCGGCGCCCGCGACGGCGCCGATGCCCGCGCCCAGAATCTTCTCGGTCCGGTCATGCCGTCCGCCGACAAGATCGCCGAGCAGATAACCGCCGAGCGCGCCGCCGATGCCGCCGATCGCCGCCTTCGACACGCGCCGCTCGCCGGTTTGCGGGTCGGTGGTGCAGGCGGTGGTGAACAGCAGCGCGGTGAGGCAGGCCGCGCCCATCATCTTCATTTGCGAACCCTTCATGGCTTATTCTCCCTTGTATCAAATGTTTGCCAATCGCTCGCGACTGCCGGACAAGCGCCTTGCGGGCGTATTTGTTCCACAGCCGAACTGAACGGCGACTGATGTTGCTGTTGTGAAATCGAAAGATTCCCGGCATGAGGGAGAAGACCGCCATGGCCAACCTCCCTCCTTTGACCCCATTTCCCTGGATCGACCTGCTCATCATCCTTGCGCTGGTCGTGCTGAACGGCGTCTTCGCGATGTCGGAGCTGGCGATCGTCTCGTCCCGCAAGCCTCGGCTGCAGGCGATGGAGAAGGCGGGGCGGCGTGGAGCCAGGGCGGCGCTGGCGCTCGGCGCCGATCCGGGCAAGTTCCTTTCGACAGTGCAGATCGGCATCACCCTGATCGGCATTCTCGCCGGCGCCTATTCGGGCGCCAGCCTTGGCGCACCGGTGGGACAACGGTTGCAGCGTTTGGGTTTCGATCCCAACATGGCGGAAAATCTTGGGTTCGCGCTGGTCATCGGCCTGACTACCTATGCCTCGCTGATCGTTGGTGAACTGGTGCCCAAGCAGATTGCGCTCCGCGCGCCGGAGCCGATCGCGGTGTTCGTCGCGCCGCTGATGCAGTGGCTGGCCCTGGTGACGGCGCCGGTCGTCTGGCTGCTCGACAAGTCGAGCGCGCTCGTCTTCCGCCTGCTGCGCCTTGACCGCGAATCCGAGCAGCATGTGACGGCCGAGGAGTTGCACCTGATCGTCGCGGAAGCGAGCAAGTCCGGCGTCATCGAGGAAAGCGAGCGGGCGATCATTTCCGGCGTCGTGCGTCTTGCCGACCGGCCGGTGCGTGAGGTGATGACCCAGCGGATGGACGTCGACTGGATCGATATCGGTGCTGACGCGGAGGCGATCCGCGACCGTTTGCTCCAGACGCCGCACACCCGTCTGCCGGTCGGGCGCGGTTCGGTCGAGGACATCATCGGCATCGTCCAGGCGCGCGACATCATGTCCGCGCTGTTCCGGGGGGAGGCGATCGACCTGCCCTCGCTGATGCGCAAGGCGGAGGTCGTCCCGGATCAGGTTGACGCGATGGATGCGCTGGAAGTGTTGCGCCGCGCCGACGTGCCGATGGTCATGGTGCATGACGAATACGGGCATTTCGAGGGGATCGTGACGCCCGCCGACCTGCTGTCCGCCATCGCCGGCCAGTTCGCGTCCGACCGCGACCTTTATGACGAACCGGAGGTCGTCGAGCGGGAAGACGGCAGCCTGCTCGTGTCGGGCCAGATGCCGATCGATGCGCTCGCCGACCGCATCTCCATCGACCTGCCCGAGGACCGCGATTACGCGACAGTCGCCGGTCATGCGCTGTGGGTGCTCAAACACCTGCCCGAGGTTGGCGAGCATTTCGACGATCAGGGCTGGCGGTTCGAGATCGTCGACATGGACGGGCGGAAGATCGACAAGCTGCTGGTGATGGCCCGCTAGGGTCAGGACCGGCCTTGGCGCAGAATTCGCGCCATAGCGGCAGGCCCTATCCTAACGCCGTGTCAGCAGCGTCCGGGCGCAGCCGTTCTGCTCCGTGTCCCGCCCGTCCGGCAGGCGCGCGTCCACGAAGGTGACGACCGCCTCCTTGCCCTTTGCCGTCGTGTAGAGATAGGCGTCGAGGACGCAGCGATCGTTACGGAACTGAAGCTTGCGCACGGTCCGCTCGCGGATGTCGAGCCGGGGCTGGCCGAACTGGGCGATCAGTTGCTTCGCGTTCGCGCCCATCAGGTGGATCGGCTTTTCCTGCGGCGCGGCCGGTGCGGTGGCCACTGGCCGCGGCGCCGCCTGGGGCGAAACGCAACCCGATAGGAGCATGGCCGTCCCCATCATCGGCAGCGCGATACCGATCCGTTTCATTGACCCGTCTCTCTTCGTCCATGCAGCATGTGGACGGCCATAGCCGCGCCCAGGATTGGCGCAAGCAGGTTCGCGACCGGCAACAGGAACAGCAGCGCCGAAACGAGCCCGAGCAGCCATCGCTGCACAGGCGCGATCGGGCGCATCTCGGGGTGGCGGGGTTCCACCATGTCGGCAAGATCGCGGCCGAGCAGATAGGCGTTGAGCACCAGAAACAGTGCGAGCGTGCCGATGCCCGTCACCAGCAGGATCAAATAAAGAGGCAGGGCCAGCAGGTTCCATGTCACCGTCCGCCCGACCGACCGCAATGCGAAGCGCAGACCGGCCGTGAACGACTGCGGCCGCGCGCCGGTCGCGGCGGCGGGATAGCTCTCCTTCTCCACCGCGACGACGATGGCGTCGGAAAAGAAGCCGAGGATGGCGATGGCCACGGCGCGAAACAGCAGCCAGGCGCTCCCCGCGAGGATCAGCGCGGCGGCGGCCGCTTCAGCCAGTCCGCCGCCGTCGCGCCAGCCCATCCGGTCGAACAGTGCGTGCAGCGCGGCCCAGCAGAGCGCGCCGAGCAGCAGGAAAACCAGCAAGGTGAGGCCGAGCGATTTCAGCAGCACCGTCCGCGCGGCGGGATGGAAGATCTGCGGCAGGGCGCGGGCCATGGCGGACAGGATCATGTCGCCGCTTATCCGCCCCGGCGCCCGTACCGTCAATGAGGGCGTTGCGCGCCGCGCCTGCGCTCAGTAGACACGGGGCGATTGGCTTCCCGGTGCGGAGGCATTCCCCTGATACGTCCAGAATGAAGGAGTCCGTGTGACCGAAACCAGGCCCAGCTACGATGTCGTCGCCATCGGCAACGCGATCGTCGACATCATTGCCAGCGCGGACGACGCCTTCCTTGCCGAACATGCGCTGACGAAGGGGGGCATGCAACTCGTCGACACCGAGACGGCCGAGCTGCTCTATTCCAACATGGGGCCGGGCGTGGAGATCAGCGGCGGTTCGGCCGCCAACACGCTCGCCGGCCTTGCGGCGTTGGGCAAGCGCTGCGGCTTTATCGGGCAGGTCTGCGACGATCAGCTTGGCGCGGTGTTCAGCCATGACGTGCGTGCACAGGGTATCGCCTTCACGACGCCTGCGCGAACGCAGGAGCCGCCGACCGCCCGCTGCCTGATCCTAGTGACGCCGGATGCGCAGCGCACGATGAACACGTTCCTCGGTGCTTCGCAGTTCCTGCCCGCGGCCGCCATCGATGCGGAGATGATCGCGGCCGGTGGCATCCTCTATCTGGAGGGCTATCTGTGGGATCCTGCCGAGCCGCGCGCCGCCATGCGTTCCGCCATCGACATTGCGAAGGGCGCGGGGCGCAAGGTTGCCTTCACCCTCTCCGACACCTTCGTCATCGACCGGCATCGCGCCGATTTCCTCGCGCTGATCGAGGAGGGGCTGATCGATATCCTCTTCTCCAACGAGGCGGAGATCAAGTCGCTGACCGGGAAGGATGATTTCGAGGCGGCGGTCGCGTCGCTCGCCGGGAAAGTGCCGGTCCTGGTTTCGACCCGCAGCGAGAAGGGGGCGATCGCCGTGGTCGACGGCACCCGCTACGAAGTACCCGCCGCGCCGGTTGCACAGATCGTGGATACGACGGGGGCGGGCGACCTGTTCGCCGCGGGCTTCCTTGCGGGACATGTCGAGGGTCTGCCGATCGAGCAGTGCCTGTCGCTCGGTGCGGCGGCGGCGGCGGAGATCATCTCCCACTACGGCGCGCGGCCGGAGGTCGACCTGAAGGAGGTTCGGGCGAAGCTTTTCGCCTGATGCCATAAGGGGCGGGCCGGACGGCCCGTCCTAACTCTTGCGGAAGAGCGCCCGGTCCTCGGGCCCAAAGCCACGCCGCCAGATGATATAGCCGTAGACCGCCAGGATCGTCGGCACGCCGACGACCAGTTCCACCCATTCCAGGCTGCGGGGCAGAGCGACGAAAGCGGAACCCGCAAGGGCTGCCGCCGCCGCTGCCCAGAGCAGCGCCCAGCGCCAGGCATTGACCGGCGCCTTCAGCAGGCTGGCGAGCAGCCGGGCCTTGACGATTGAGCTGATCGCGAGTGCGATGCAGAGCGCCAGCGCGGGGGCCGCCGCGACGGCGAGCGGCGAAAGCCCGGTGTCCCGGGCGAGCAGGATCAGGATGAAACTGAGCGCGGCCTGCAGCGCGATCATGCCGAGCGAGATGATAAGATTGCGGTGCCGCGCGATGTAGACGAGCGCGGATTCGCTGACCACGGCCGTTGCCGCCACTACCTCCGCCGCGAGCAGGAAGGCGAGGGCACCGTTGCCGCCGACGAAATGCACGCCGACCAGTCCCATCACCGCCTCGCCGGGGATGCCCAGCGCCAGCGCGATCCCGGCCTGCGCCGCGATGATCCAGAACCCGACCTGGCTCACCTGCCGCGCGATCCCGGCCAGATTTCCTTCGGCCAGATTGCGGGTGATGACCGGGCCCAGGATCGGATCGAAGCTGGTCTTGAGCTTCTGTGGCAGCGACGCGACCTGTTGCGCGACATAGTAGACACCCACGACATAGGGCGTGGCGAACAGGCCCAATATGGCGAGGTCGATGCGGCGCGAACCCCATTCCACCGCGTCCGCCGCCGCGAGCGGCAGGTTGCGCCGCGCCATCCGCGCCATCCGGCCGGGATGCGGCACCCAGCCCGTCGGCAGCCCATAATGCCGGACCAGCGGGATAAGCGAGGCGACGAGCGCGGCGGCCATCGAGAGGACGTAGGAGAGGATGAGGCCATCCCGGGTCGAGTAGAAATAGAAGGCGAGAGCCCCGATGCTGATCGTCCATGGTTCGATGATCGATCGGGCGCGCACCGTCGCGCCGATGTCGAATCGGTAGGCGCAGGCGGCGAGGGCGACGTCGGACAGGGCGACCGCGATCGCGATCAGCGGCAGCAGCCGGTCGAGCCCGTTGATGCCGCTGTTGGGAAACATCGCCTGCGGGAAAATGATGAGGATGCTGGCGGCAGCGAGCGAGGCGATCAGCGTCACCAGCATCGCGTCGGCGACGACATGGGCATGGGGCCGTTCGGTCTGGGCGAGCGCGCCGGCCAGACCGCGCTTGAGGCCAAGCGTTGCCAGTTGCGCCGCGAACTCGACGACGAGAATCGCATAGGCGAAGCGGCCGAGCGTATCCGCGCCGTACATCCGCCCGGCGACGAACAGGAACGGCAGGCGCGCGGCCAGCCGCATCAGGAAACCGGCCACGTTGGTCCGGCCGCCTTTCGCGAGCGCGGCGATATCGTCGGTCTCGGGGTTCATCCGGTCCGCGCCGCTGATCGGGTCTGTGGACGCCCCTGTGGCCAAGAAATCCGAACCTCTCGCTCGCGCGTCACTGTCTGTTTGGGGGGACTGTATGGGAAAGTTTCGCTGGAACGAAGGAAAATTCTAAACGGACGACGCGCCTACTCCGGCCGCAGCGGTCTGGCAAGCAATGCCTCGACGATCGTGGTGACGGGCGCGCTTCCGTCCAGCAGGGCGCAGACCGCCTCGACGATCGGCATGTCGACGCCCGCCGCCCGGGCGCTGTCGCGCAAGACCGGCGCGGTGAACGCGCCCTCCGCGACCGTAAGCCGGTTGGACAGCAACTCGTCCGCGGGCTTTCCCTCGCCCAACCCCTTGCCCAGCGAGAAATTGCGGGAATTGGTGGAGGTGCAGGTGAGGACGAGATCCCCAAGCCCGGAAAGACCCGCGAGCGTTTCCGTCCGCGCGCCGCGCGCAAGGCCGAAGCGGGTCATTTCGGCAAAGCCCCGGCTGATCAGCGATGCGCGCGCGTTGAGGCCGAGGCCCGCACCCTCCGCCACGCCGCAGCCGATGGCGAGGACATTCTTGACCGCGCCGCCAATCTCCGCCCCGATCACGTCGTCCGACAGATAGGGGCGAAAGGCCGGGCGGGCTATCCGCGCGGCCAGTGACCGGCCGAGATCGCCGTCGGCGCAGGCGAGCGTGACGGCCGTGGGCAGGCCCCGGGCCACCTCATGCGCGAATGTCGGGCCAGACAGGACCGCGATCGGCGAATCGGGCTGTGCCTGCGCCGCGACCTCCGACATCAGCAGGCCGGTGCCAGCCTCGATTCCCTTGGCGCACAACACCAGCGGGATGCCGGACGGCATGCCGGAGAGCACGGCGCGCAGATGTTGCGCGGGTGCCACGACCAGCAGCGCGCCGCAATCGGCAAGTGCTGCCTTGTCGACGGTCGCGTGCAACCGGTCGGAAAGCGGGATGCCGGGCAGGAACAGGCTGTTCTCGCGCTGCCGGTTAATCGCGTCGACCACTTCGGGTTCGTGCGCCCATAGCGGTACGCTGTCGCCCCCGGCGGCGGCGACCTGTGCCAGCGCGGTGCCCCATGCACCCGCCCCGATAACGCCAATCTTCATGCCTTCACTCCCGCGCCGCGGGCGGCGTCCGCATGGGGGTCGAGCGGCCAGCGCGGTCGCGCCGCCACGTCCAGCCCGTCGATCAGGCCCGCCGCGAACCGTTCCGCGCCCGCCCAGCCGATCATCGCCGCATTGTCGGTGCACAGCCACATCGGTGGTGCGACGAACGGCACGTCATGATCATGCGCCAGCGTTTCCAGCGCGGCGCGAATGGCCTGGTTTGCCGCGACTCCGCCCGCAACGACGAACGCGCTGATGCCGCGACAGGCGGCCAGCTGTCTGCGGCTGCGATCCACGAGGCAGTCGATCACCGCCTGCTGGAAACTCGCCGCGATATCCGCCGTTTCATATTGTCCCGACTGGACGGCGCGCATCACCGCGCTTTTGAGGCCCGCGAAGGAGAAATGCGGCTCTTCGGTCCCGACCAGTGGCCGGGGCAACGGCACCGCACGCGGATTGCCCGCTGCCGCAGCGCGCTCCACCGCCGGACCGCCGGGGTAGCCAAGCCCCATCAGCTTTGCCGTCTTGTCGAACGCTTCGCCCGCCGCGTCGTCGATCGTGGTCGCCAGCCGGGCATAGTCGTCGACGCCGCGGACCAGCAGCAGCTGGCAATGACCGCCCGAGACCAGCAGCAGCAGGTACGGAAAGGCGAGGGTCTGATCCGCGAGGCGCGGCGAGAGCGCGTGCCCCTCCAGATGATTGACGGCGATCAGCGGCTTGTTCGCGGCATGGGCCAGCGCCTTGCCGGTGACGAGGCCGACCATCACACCGCCGATCAGGCCCGGCCCGGCGGTGGCGGCGATCGCATCGACGTCCGCAAGGGTCAGCCCCGCCTCGGCAAAGGCGGCCTCCACCAGAGGAATCAGCGCTTCGACATGGGCGCGCGCGGCGATCTCCGGCACCACGCCGCCATAAGGCTGGTGCGCCGCCTCCTGCGTCGCCAGCCGGTGGGCGAGAACGCGTCCGTCGCCCGTCACCAGAGCGGCTGCCGTTTCGTCGCAACTCGATTCAAGGCCAAGGATGATGGTCATTGCCGCTTCCCTCTACTCCCGGTGGTCATTAGAGCAAGACGCTTATGACTGTCGCACCTTCCCCGGATCGTCCGCTGCGCCTTGGCACGCGCGGTTCCCCCCTCGCCCTGACGCAGGCCGGTATGGTGGCCGCCGCCCTGTGCGAGGCGCATGGCTGGCCCGCTGACGCCATCTCCATTGTGACCGTAAAGACGAGCGGCGACCGGATTCAGGACCGCGCGCTCGCCGATGTGGGGGGCAAGGCGCTCTGGACCAAGGAGCTGGACCACGCCCTGCTCGATGGCGACATCGATTTCGCCGTCCATTCGATGAAGGATGTGGAAACGATCCGGCCGGACAGCATCGCCATTGCCACGATGCTGCCGCGTGCGGATGTGCGCGACCGGCTGATCGGTGCGCCTTCCATTGCCGCGCTGCGTGAAGGTGCTGTCGTCGGCACCAGCTCGCCGCGCCGGGCCGCGCAGCTCCGCCGTCTGCGGCCTGACCTCACGATCACGCTGTTCCGCGGCAATGTCGCCACGCGGCTGGCGAAGCTGGAAACGGGGGAGGCGGATGCAACCCTGCTCGCGGCCGCCGGGCTCGATCGTCTGGGGCAGGGGGATGTCGGCGCGCCGATTCCTCTCGACCTGATGCTGCCCGCTCCGGCGCAAGGTGCCGTCGGTGTGGAGGTGCGCGCTGATGACGATGCGATGCGTGAGGCCCTCGCCGCGATCGCCGATGCCGACACCGTCGATTGCGTACTGGCCGAGCGGTCACTGTTGCTCGGCCTTGGTGGCACATGCCATTCGCCGATCGCCGCCCTGGCGCGGGTCGATGGCGATACCGTCCATCTCCGCGCGGAGATATTGAGCGAGAACGGCGACCGGCACGTCGGCGGGGAGGCACGTTTCGCGCGGGGCGATCATGACGCTGCCCGGGCACTTGGTGTCAGCCTGCTGGAACGGGCGCCGGACACGCTCAGGGCATTGTTCGCGGCATGAGCCGGCCGGTCCTGTTTCTCCGGCCCGAGCCGGACTCCGAAAACAGCGTTGCCGCAGCCCGCGCTGCGGGCTTCGATGCCGATGCCTATCCGCTGTTCCTGATCGCGCCTGTGCCGTGGACCGGGCCGGAACCGGAACTGGTCGACGCGGTGATGTTTACCAGCGCCAACGCGGCCCGGCACGGCGGTGCGCAACTTGGCCGTTATCGGCATCTGCCAGCCTTTGCCGTGGGCGAGGCGACGGCGGCCGCGGTGCGCGCGGCGGGCTTTGCCTCCGTTCATGCGGGGACGAGCGGGGTGCAGGCATTGGTCGATTACGTGTTGGTGCAGGGGCATCGGGCGGTCCTGCATATTTCGGGGCACGACATCCGCACCTTCGATCCTCATGGCCTGCGCGTATCGTCCGCCTGCGTCTACGCAGCGGTGGAGAGCGGAAGCGCCGCAGGTCTGATCGAACATCTGCAATCCGGCACCGCCATTCTCGTGCACTCGCCGCGTGCGGGCGCACGCCTTGCCGCGCTTCTGCCATTGGCGCAGCGAGCGGACTTCGATCTCGTGGCGATCAGCCCGGCCGCCCGGGACGCCGCAGGCACCGGCTGGCGGCACAGTTTTGCGGCTGACGAACCCCGTGAAAAGGCGATGCTGGCCCTCGCCGCCGCTTTGTGCGATTGATTCGCCCGCGCGGACCGGGCGGGCCATCCGTGAAACGATCGACAGGGGCGAGGGCGGAAGGCTGCGGCGATGAGTGACGACGACATGCCTGCTCCGGCAGCGGCCCCTGCTGCCGCCTTCGATCCCGTTGTGGCCGCGCCGTCCGCGCGCCGCCGGCGGGGCGGGGGTCGAACGGCTCTTTACATGGTTCTCGCAGTGCTGTTGTTCGCGGCGGGCGTGATGGTGGCGATCTGGGCCGTGCCGCGGTTTTCGAACCTCTGGACGCCCGGGGCCACCATGCCTTCGCCTGCCGTCATTCCCGCGCGTCGTCCTTCGGCGCTTGCGCTGGCCCGGGCCGCCGATCCGCAGTCGCTCGACCTGATGGCGGTGCGCATCGCGGAACTGGAAGATCGTCTGACCCGCATCACCGTGGAGGCGCAGGGCGCGTCGGGAAACGCGGCCCGGGCGGAGGGGCTGCTGATCGCGGTTGCCGCGCGCCGGGCGCTCGATAGCGGTACGCCGCTCGGTTATGTCGAGGGGCAGCTACGCCTGCGTTTCGGCCAGGCACAGCCCCGTGCCGTCGCCACGATCATCAACGCAGCACGTGAGCCCGTGACGCTCGCCAACCTGCAGGGCGAGCTGGAGGAGATCGCGCCGCGTCTGGTCGGCAATCCGCCGGGTACCAGCTGGTGGACGGCGATGAAGCGCGAGGTGCAGGAGATGGTGGTGATCCGCAAGGCGACAACACCCTCGCCATTGCCCGACCGGGCGCTTCGTCGCGCCGAGCAGCAGCTTGCCGGGGGACGGGTGGATGCCGCGCTCGCCATCGTCGATACCATGCCGGGCCGGGAGGCGGCCGATCACTGGATGCAGATGGCGCGCCGGTACATGGAAGCCCGACGGGCGATCGACCTGATCGAAACCGCAGCGATCCTTGAGCCGCGGCAGATGCGTGCGGGTGACGGCAGTGCAGTCGACCAGTCGTCGCCACTCGCTCCCTGACGCGCGCCATAGTGGTCATGGCGTATGGGAGCGGCCCCGCGCGATGGCCGAAGCCGCTCCATAAACGAGTCTGAAGAGCCCGGTGCGATCAGATCTGTGCGAAACCCCCGTCCACGAAGATCTCGCTGCCCGTCATGAAGCTGCTGTCGCTGGACGCCAGAAAAGCGACGGCAGCGGCCGTTTCGGCGGGATCGCCCAGGCGTCCGATCGGGGTCTGCGCGCCCAGGGTCGTCATCGCATCCTCTCCGACGATGTCCAGTGCCAGTTCCGTCCGGGTGGGGCCGGGCGATAGTACATTCACGCGGATGCCCGTGCCCGCAAGATCCAGCGCCCAGCTACGCGCGAAATTCCGGATGGCGGCCTTCGTCGCGCTATAGATGCTGAAATTCGCTGTCCCCATCACGCCTGTCGTCGAGCCGGTCAGGATGATCGATGAGTCCGGCCCCATCAGCGGCAGACCCTTCTGCACGGTGAAGAGCGTTCCCTTCACGTTGATGTCGAATATCTGATCGTAATGCTCGGCCGTGATCTGGCCGAGAGGCGCGAAGTCGCCCGTCCCGGCGTTGGCGAAGAGGATATCGAGCTTTCCCTTCTCGGTCCTGACCGTTTCGAACAGGCGGTCGAGGTCTTCGCTGTCCGTGACGGAGCCACGCACCGCCCGGGTATTGCTCCCAAGCTTTGCCACGGCCGCGTCCAGCGGTTCCTGCCTTCGCCCGAAGAGGTAGACGAAAGCGCCCTCTTCGACAAAGCGCCTGGCGGTGCCGAATCCTATACCGGTCCCGCCGCCTGTGATCACCGCGATCTTGCCGTTCAGTCTGTGCATATGTGCCTCCTTGTTCAGGTGGCATGTAGCTGGCGTTGCACATTCTATTGGACAAGTATGCACCTTTTGGTAGGTATAAAAATCATGGACACGACATCATGCGCGCCCACGGGCTTCACATGCGGCCTCGACGCCACGCTTCGCATCATCGCGGGCAAGTGGAAGCCGCTGATCCTCTATTTCCTGCTGCAGGGCCCCAACCGGTATGGCGAATTGAAACGGGCGGTGCGCGGGGTGAGCGACAAGATGCTCATCCAGCAACTCAAGGAACTGGAAGCGGACGAGATCGTCATCAGGACCGATTACAAGGAGATCCCCCCGCGCGTCGATTATGGCCTTACGCCGCTGGGGCGCAGCCTTGCCGAGGCGCTGGTGCCGCTTTGTACATGGGGAACCGATCATATGGCGGAGGTTGTCCGGGTCTTTGCCGAACGGGAGGCATGGCAACGCGAACAGGCCTGATCGAAGCGCGGGCACGCCAGCAGGCCTGCGCCGCTGCTTCTGTCCGCCGGTTCGACCGGCCGGGAACCGGATGCCTGCCGGCTGGTTACCTTCTCATATCTGCCGCTGGCCGGCGCCGTCGGCATGTGTGGCGAAAAGCGGGAGAGCCATCATGTCGCATCGACGCAGCGAGGCCATGCGCATCGCCACCCTCAATCCCTTCGTCCTGACCTGGACGCTGCCGCTCCTCATGTATCAGGAATGGCTGAGTATCTGTCTGAGCGCGACTGCGTCGACCGATCATCTCGTCCGCAATCCGAAGGGGACGAAGCAACTGCCCGTTCCGGGGAACATCCAGGACAGCATGGACCACGACATCTTCGCCTGACAGCGGAAGATGGCTCAAGTCTTCCCGGCCGGAACGAAATAAAAACGCCTCTCACGCGTCATAAATCTTTCATACAGATTGGTGTCGCCTATAGTCGGGGCATGGCGACGTCCTTTGCCTCTGCCGATTCCCTTCCGCGTTCCGGGGCGCCCGCGCGCGTCCTGCTTGCACGGGAAATCGGGGCGTTCGCCTATACGCGCTGGATGACCACATTCGGCGGGGTGGTTCCCATCGATCGGGCCGGGGACGGCCGCACGGTCGTCGTGGTGCCCGGCTTCATGGCGTCCGACACGTCCACGATCCGCCTGCGCCGTTCGCTGCAGGCGGCCGGATACCGGGTGCACGGCTGGGGTCTGGGCCGGAACATGGGTGTCACCGCCGATCTGCTCGACCGGTTCCATACGCATATGGAGGAACTGGACGATGAAGGCCCGCTGACGCTGGTTGGCTGGAGCCTCGGCGGCTTGATCGCCCGGGAATATGCCAAATATGCGCCTGACAGGGTCGACAAGGTCATCACGCTGGGCAGCCCTTTTTCAGGCAGCCCGCGTGCCAACAATGTGTGGCGTGCCTATGAGCGGATCGCCGGGCATCCAGTCGAGCAGCCGCCGATGCCCGTCACGCTGGGAGAGAAGCCAACGGCGCATACCGTCGCATGCTGGTCAGCGCGCGATGGCGTGATCGCGCCGATGGCGGCGCGCGGCCTGCCCGGGGAACGGGACCGGGCGCTGGAACTTGACTGCGCGCACATGGCGTTTGTCACCAGTCCGCAGGCCATCCGCGCCGTGGGCAGGTTGATTGCCAGCTAGGGCCGGCACTTTCCTTTATTTGACTGGATGAAGCCGAGGCTCGGTCTGCACGGGACCGGCGATATCATGGGACGTCCAGTTGTCGCCTAGCCATGTGTAGGCGACATGCTGTCCACGTCGGAACCCGGCACCGTCCCAGGCGATCACCTGCAACTCAATCCGATCGTTGCGATGGACATGGAGCCAGTTGAAGCTCTGCGGCTCCGCGTTGCGCAGACGGGTTGATGTCGCGGTGCCCGCCTGAATCACCAGCGACGGGCCCGCCGTCTCCGCCATCTTGCGAGCGGCCTGTGCGTAGGTGCGGTGGAAATGACCGGCAAGGGCGATGTGGACGCCTGCCTCCCCGATCGCTCGGATCGCGTCGTCGTGGCGACCGACCGCCTCGCTCAATTCGCCACCTTCGCCGATCGGCATCGCAAACAGGGGATGGTGGGTGACGAGGATCCGGGTCTTGTCCGGCGCGACTGCAGCGAATCTCCGCCGGATGATATCGATTTGCGCGCGGTTGATCCGTCCATCCTTGATCGTGAGGGAGCGCGCGGTGTTGATACCAAGGACGGCGACGGCCTCATTCTCGAACCACGGGCACAGGTCATTGTCGATATAGCGCCGGTACCGCCGCAGTGGGGCGGCGAAACGCTGTACGATGTCATAGAGTGGCACATCATGATTGCCGGGAATGACGAGTACGGGAAAACCGGCGGCGCGCAGGCGGTTGATATAGGTTGACGCCGCGCGGAACTGGGCTCGCCGGGCCCGCTGGGTCACGTCCCCGCTGATGATCACGAGATCGGGCCGCTGTGTCTCGATCCAGGCCCGGGTCGCGTCGACGATCTTCGGATCATGGGCGCCGAAATGGATGTCGGACAGATGGGCTATGCGGGCTGCCATCGACAGGGAACGTCCCGCAGCCCGCCTTGTTTCGCGCAATGGACCCGAAAGCCGCCTGCGGGAGTTGTTCCGACATGACAACGAAACCGCTGCCGCGCTCCGCCGCGCTGATCGTCAACGCCCGGTCCCGGAAGGGAGAAGCGCTGTTCCATGAAGCGAAGATGAAGCTGGAACAGGCTGGTATCACCCTGGTTGCCGCTCATGCGGTACGTGACCCGTCGATCATGGACGACAAGGTACGCAGGGCCGTGGCGCAGGGCGCGCCGATGGTGATTGTCGGCGGCGGCGACGGGTCGATGTCCGGCACGGTCGACGAACTGGTTGGATCGGACTGCGTTTTCGCGGTGCTGCCGCTTGGCACCGCCAACAGCTTTGCGCGCACGCTTGGTCTGCCGCTCGATCTGGACGGCGCGATCGCGGTGATCGCATACGGGGTGCGGCGCACGATCGACCTCGGCATGATCGACGACGACTATTTCGTGAACGCCGCCTCTCTGGGCCTGTCGCCAATGATCGGTGACACGGTACCGCATCGGCTCAAGCGCTATCTTGGGCGTGTCGGTTATCTGCTCTGGGCGGTCAAATGCTCCATATCCTTCCGTGCCTTCCGGCTGTTCGTCGACGACGGGTCCGGCGAGAAGCGCATGTGGTGTACGGAGGTCCGCATATTGAACGGCCCCTATCATGGCGGCGTCGCCCTGTCCGACAATGCCGACGTCGATACAGGCGAGATCGTCGTGCAGGCGGTGGTCGGACGCAGCCACCTGCGCCTTGCATGGGACTGGTATGCAAAATTCTTCAGGTTGCGCGATCGCAACGCGCATACGGTTGAGTTTCACGGCCGTGCGATCCGGCTGGAAACCCGGCCGCGGCAGCGAATCTCGATCGATGGTGAAGTGCTGGCGAAAACGCCGGTGACGGCACGTATCGCAGGCAGGGCGATAGAGGTTGCTGCCCCTTCCACCGCCCAGGCCTAGGTGCGTGCGGCCGTTCTTATGCGGCGGCGGGGCCGTGCCATCATCCGCATCGCGAGCAGGCCCATCGCCACGGGGATGACGACAAGCGCGATCCCGAGGCCCAGTATGTGGCCGCCTTCGAGCGCATTGAATGCGGCGATCTGCTGGCCGGCGAAATAGCCGGGCGCCAGCAGGGCCGGTGCCCAGACGAGGGCGGACAGGACGTTGGCGATCTGGAACGCGCGTTGCGGCATTGCCATTACACCGGCCACCACGGGCACGGTCGCGCGGACCGGGCCAAGGAAGCGTCCCAGAAACACCGAAGCGAAACCGTAGCGGCGAAAGAACAGCCGCGCCCTCGCGAATGCGAGGCGATGGCCGCGCAGCAGGCGGTGGCGGTAGACAGAGGGCCCCATCTTGCGGCCGAGCGCAAACGATACCCAGTCGCCCGCCACCGCGCCGAGTATCGCGCTCAGGATGATTGGGGCAGGATCGAGTACCCCCGCGCCGATCAATCCGCCGACCGCGATCATCGTCGCGATAGCGGGCACGAACAGCCCGATCAGCACCAGTGATTCGAGGAAGGCGAGGACACCGATAATCGGCCCGGCCCATGCGGCATGATGCGTAATGAAGGCCAGCAGGGCTGTTTCGTTCATGTCTTTGTCCTTACCGGCCGCATCCTGACGCTCGTCACTCGCGTGAACACACGCATCGCCGTCCCCCAAAACACGTGCCGATGCAAGGGCCACACAGATGTGGCGTGGCCTTGTCGGCATGGATGGAAAACACGCGCATCGTTCATGCTGCGTCACGTAACTGGCTGCTAGCGTTCCGCCGGAAAGCACCATAAAATCGTAACATAGAGTAAAGCCGGGTCGCGTGAACATGTCGGAACAGACGAAAGAAGCCAGTATGCCGATCGCCGGAACGGACGAGCGGCCGGTCAGCATCTGTTTCTTCTTCAATGCGCAGCGGCACCAGATGCTGCATGGCATATCCACGGCCGTGGCGCTGGCCCGGATGTCGGGCGTGACCGTTCATGTCGCATCGCCCAGTCCTGATCATATCGCTTATGCGCGGATGCTGGCAGACCGGCTGGGCGGTGCGCCGATTCGCTACGACGTTCTCAGTCCGGCCCTGCTGACTGCGATGCGCCGGATGACGGGCGCGTCGGTACCGCCCAAGCTGGTGAGCCTGGGCCTCCTCGCGCGGCAACTCAACCGCTTCGACGCGATTGCCGTGCCGGAGCGCACCTCCATCCTCCTGCGGCGTATGGGCGTGCATGCCCCGAAATTCATCCATCTTGATCATGGCGCTGGCGATCGCGCTGCCGGTTTCGACCCGCGCATCGCCCTGTTCGACATGGTGCTGATGGCGGGCGAGAAACACCGCGAACGCCTGTTCCGGGAGGGGCTGATACGGGAGGGCGCGCACGCGGTCGTCGGCTATCCGAAGTTCGACGCGGCCGATGCAATTCGCGATTCTGCCTGGCGACCGTTCGTGAATACGCGGCCCACGGTCCTCTACAATCCGCATTTCTCGGAACTGGGATCATGGGAGATGTTCGGTCTTCCGGTCATTCGCGCGTTCGTCGCGCAGGACCGCTACAACCTGATCGTCGCGCCGCATGTGCGCATGTTCGACGGCACGAAGAAGCGCGAGCGGTGGGCGGAGATGAGCCGGGAATTTGCCGGCTGCGCGCATATCCTGCTGGACGCGGGCAGCGACCGGTCGATCGACATGAGCTACACCGCGCTTGCCGACATCTACATGGGCGATGTCAGCAGCCAGGTGTACGAATTTCTGCGTATGCCAAAGCCGTGCCTGTTCCTCGACGGGCATGACGTGGACTGGCGGGATGACGAGAATTACGGCCATTGGCGGTTCGGGCCGGTGATCCGGTCGCCGGACGCGATCATCGCAGCCGTGGACGCCGCCTGTGCCGCGCATGGCGACTATGCCGCGATACAGGCCGAGGGTTTCGACCAGACGTTCGCGACCGGTGCGCGTCCGCCGTCGGAACGCGCCGCCGCCGCGATCGCCGGTTATCTGTGCAGGGAACGGGCGGTTGCGGCGGTACCGGCGCAGGCAATGCCGTTACGTCGGCGCATGGGGCGGGTTGCCGCGCTGGCGATCGCGATGGGTGCGGGCTGGCTGCTGCACGATGCGAAGACCATATTCAGCGAACCGGCGATGGCGGAGAGCGCATTCGTCGAGCGGGTCGTGCGATCACATGAGACGACCCAGATTCGTGCCTGGATGAAGTCGCAGCCGGAGGCGAGGGATTTCGATCCGGCCGAGATACGGCGGGCGATCGGCGTCAACATGCCCAGCGTGCCGCAGGGCTGGCAGATCAATGACGTGCAGATTTATCCGTCCACGCTTGGGCCGATCGCCCATCTGGCGGTCACGACCGACAGGGGTGAGCGCCTGTCGTTCGTCGGCATGCGCCTCGACACGCCTGGCGGCCCCACACCGACGCTGGCCAACCGCAGGGGCGATGAGGTCGCCTATTGGGAGGAGGGCGATCATGCCTTCGCGCTGGTCGGGAAGGTTCCGGCGGCACGCCTGCTCTCGCTTGCCTCGGGCCTCGCGAACGAACTCTGACGGCCGGTCAGCCCGGGAACAGTCCCGCCAGACCATAGAACAGCGCGCCGATCGCCGCCGCAGCGGGCAGCGTCACCACCCATGCCACGATGATGTTCGACGCGACGTTCCAGCGGACCGCAGACAGCCGCCGGGACGCGCCTACGCCCACGATCGCGCCGGTGATGGTGTGGGTGGTGGAAACGGGGATACCCAGATGGGTGGCCATGAACAGGGTGATGGCCCCGCCGGTCTCGGCGCAGAAACCCTGGGCCGGGGTAAGGCGCGTGATCTTCGACCCCATGGTGTGGACGATCTTCCACCCGCCGAACAGCGTGCCGAGGCCCATCGCGCCCTGGCAGGAGAGGACCACCCAGAGCGGCACATGGAAGCCGCCCGACAGCATGCCCTGTGAATAGAGCAGTACGGCGATGATCCCCATGGTCTTCTGCGCGTCGTTGCCGCCATGGCCGAGCGAATAAAGCGACGCGGAGACAAGCTGGAGCTTGCGGAACCAGCGGTCGGCACGCTGCGGTGTAAACGCGCGGAACAGCCAGGAGATGACCAGCACCAGCAGCAGCGCGAGGACCAGGCCGACTGCGGGGGAAAGGACGATCGCGGCGCTCGTCTTGAACACACCGCTCCACACGACCGCCGACAGTCCGGCCTTTGAAGTGCCCGCGCCGAGCAGGCCGCCGATCAGGGCATGGCTGCTGCTCGACGGGATGCCGAGCGCCCAGGTGATAAGGTTCCAGCTGATCGCACCCATCAGTGCTCCGAAGATGACCCGGGCGGTGATGATGTCAGCGGCGACGATGCCCCTTGCCCACCGTCTCCGCCACATGGAGGCCGAAGAACATGAAGGCGATGAAGTTGAAGAAGGCGGCCCACGCCACCGCATATTGAGGCTTGAGCACGCGGGTGGAAACGATGGTCGCGATCGAGTTGGCGGCGTCGTGCAGGCCGTTCAGAAAGTCGAACAGCAACGCGACGCCGATCAGGCCGATCAGCAGCGGGAGGGCGATATGTGCGTCCATGGCCGGGCGGTCGGTGCGATGAGGTCAGGCGTGGTCGATCACGAGACCCTGGATCTCGTTCGCGACGTCTTCGAACCGGTCGGTCACCTTCTCCAGATGGCTGTAGATCTCGTTGCCGACGATGAAGTCCATGGGATTGCCGGTCCGGCTCTGCTGATACAGCGCCTTCAGGCCCGCCTCGTGAATTTCGTCCGCATGCCCCTCCAGGTTCACCAGCCGTTCGGTCAACTCGTGCAGGCGGGAGGCGTTGAGGTTGAGCGAGCGCAGCAGCGGCATCGCCTCCGCCGTGATCCGTGCCGCCTCGACGATGATGGCGCTCATGTCCTGCATCTGCGGTGCGAATGCCTTGACCTCGTACAGGCTCACGGCCTTCGCGGTCTGGTTCATCTGGTCGATGGCGTCGTCCATCACGCCGATGAGGCCGGTGATAGCGCTGCGATCGAACGGCGTTACGAAGATGCGGCGGACATCCTGAAGCACCGCACGGATGATCGCGTCCGCTTCATGCTCCCGGTCGGATATCTCGACGACATGACGCGCCATGTCGGGACCGCCCTGAAGCAGGCGGGCCAGCGCGTCCGCGCCTGCGACGAGCGTTGCGGCATGATCCTCGAACTGTTCGAAGAAACGGCCCTGTTTGGGCATCAGGGCCTGAAACCAGCGCAGCATGGGTATTCTTTCTCCTGAACGTTCGCGCAGCCACAATATCGCCCGGATGAGCGGGCTGGGTTCCCTTGGCGGCTCGCGAAAGGCGGCGATGATGGATTTGAGATCGGGTTCGGCGACCGCGTTGGCGGCCTCCGGTACGGAGAACCAGCGTAGCTCCCGCTCGCCCTGTTCGGGCCATTCGGGAAGCTGGTCGGTGACGGCAAGGGGGAACACGTCCACCTTCGCCGCGCGTGCGGTGCCGTCGTCGCGTGTCTTCAGATAACGGTATTGGCCAAGGGGAGCGGGGCAGGCGACGCCCCGGATGCCCGCTTCCTCATAGGCTTCCAATTCCGCCGCGCGATGGCTGGCCGTGCCGCGCATCCGGTTTCCCTTCGGGATGATCCAGCGCCCGGTCCCACGCGACGTGATCAGCAGGATCTGCATCTGCCCGTCGGGGGCCACGGTATAGGGCAAGGCGGCAATCTGGCGGATGGGAAGGATCCTTTCTTCCGGTCGCGTTTAGTGATGTTACAAAAAAATGACAGCATTGATGTGCGCGGGCAGTGTTTGACGGATCGCGATCCGGGTTTCAAACTCACCTGCCCTGCCGAACGGATATCTCATGGTCCTGACCGATATCGCGACCCGTACCTACAACCATAACTGGCGGCTGGACCCGATCGTCCGCAGCCTGCTCGACACCGATTTCTACAAGCTGCTGATGCTGCAGATGATCCGGCATCTGTACCCGGACGTGCAGGCGACCTTCGAGCTGATCAACCGGACAACGTCGGTGCGTCTGGCGGAGGTGATCGACGAGGGCGAACTCCGCGCCCAGCTCGATCATGCCCGAGCTGTCCGCTTCGGTAAGAAGGAGCTGATCTGGCTTGCGGGCAACAGTTTCTATGGCAAGCGGCAGATGTTCAGCCCCGATTTCATCGCCTGGCTCGCAGATTTCCAGTTGCCAGAATATGAGCTGTCATGCGCCGATGGCCAGTATCTGCTGCGCTTCCACGGGCCCTGGACGCACACCAGCATGTGGGAAATTCCGGCGCTTGCGATCATCAACGAACTGCGCTCGCGCGCGGCGATGAAGGACCGGGGGCGTTTCGCGCTCGATGTCCTATACGCCCGGGCGAAGGCGAAACTGTGGGAGAAGGTGGAGCGGCTGGCGGACCTGCCGGACCTCGTCATTTCCGATTTCGGCACGCGCAGGCGGCACGGCTTCCTCTGGCAGCGCTGGTGCGTGGAGGCGCTGAAGGAACGGCTGGGCGGTCGGTTCATCGGCTCGTCCAATGTTCTGCTGGCGATGGATGCGGACCTGGAGGCGATCGGCACCAATGCGCACGAACTGCCCATGGTGCTCGCCGCGCTGGCGCCCGACGACGCGGCGCTGGCCGAGGCACCCTATCGCGTGCTGGAGGACTGGCGAAACCATTATGGCGGCAATCTGCTGATCGCCCTGCCCGATGCGTTCGGGACGACGGCGTTCCTTGCCCGTGCGCCGGACTGGGTCGCCGGCTGGACCGGCTTCCGCCCGGACAGCGCGCCGCCGATCGCCGGTGGCGAACAGATCATCCGCTGGTGGGAGGAGAAGGGCGTCGACCCGCGCAGCAAGCTGCTGATCTTCTCCGACGGGATGGACGTGGATTCGATCGAGGCGACATATCGCCATTTCCATGGGCGGGTGCGGATGAGCTTCGGCTGGGGCACCAACCTTACCAACGATTTCCGGGGCTGCGCACCGTTCGATACGGCCGGGCTCGATCCCATCTCGCTGGTCTGCAAGGTGGTGGAGGCGAACGGCCGGCCAGCGGTCAAGCTGTCGGACAATCCAGCCAAGGCGACCGGCGACCCGGCGGAGCTTGCCCGCTATCTACGCGTTTTCGGGGATGCGGGACGGGTCGGCTCGGTTGTGAGCGTATAGTGCAGGTGCCCATTTTCTCGCGTCAGGTCAGGGACGCGCGGTACAGGTGCGCCGCAGCGGCCAGATCCTGCACCGCATGGCCGAGAGACTTGTAGACGGTGATGTCATCCGCGCTACGTCTGCCCGGAACGGTACCGAGCAGCACCTCTCCGATCTCTGCCACGACATGATCATCGTCGACGAGCCCTGCCTCCCGCGCGATCAGGAATTCGGCCGCGGCGGCAAGCGCCGAGGCGCGGCTGTCGGCGATGTAACGGCTGTTCGCCACCAGTGCGCTGTCGACCTCGACCGGCCCTGCGACGCTCGATCCCACCAGGTTTACATGGGTGCCGGGACGCAGCCATTCGCCAAGGAGGATCGGTTCCCGCGCGGTCGTGACGGTACAGATCACGTCCGCCTGACCGGCGGCCACGCGCAGGTCGGGCGCGCATTCTGCGCCCAGATGCGCGAAATCGTCGGCGATAACGCAGGCCTTGTCCGGCGAGCGGCCCCAGATCAGAATCCGGTCGAACCGGCGGACGAGCGGCACCGCCTCCAGATGCGATCGCGCCTGCGCGCCGGTTCCGGCGATGAGCAGCACGCGCGCATCAGCACGAGCGAGCGCATCGGTGGCGACGGCGGTCGCGGCGGCGGTGCGGATATGCGTGATCTCCTCCGCATCAGCGACGGCGACGGGCGCGCCCCCATCAGGTTCGAACAATATCACCAGCCCGCGATGTCGTTGCAGACCCGGCGCGCCCGGTACGGGGAACACGCTGATCATCTTCGCACCGAACAGGTCATGTTCGCCCAGCGCGCCGGGCATCTGGCCGAACAGGCGATCGTCGCCAAGGGGCATGACGCTGCGCAGCAGTTGTCGTGTCGTCCCGGCCGACAATGCCTTCATCGCCTCACGCACGGCCGCGATGCAATCGGGATAGGACAGCCCCGCCCGTATGGCCGCGCCGTCGAAAATCGCCAGTTGCTCGCGTTTCATGCCGTTGTTCCTCCGTCCCGATGGCTGTCTGTTGGTTAGGAAAAAGCGTTCCTGACTGCCACCAGGATCGTGTGCGAAACTTTTGAGGGTGCCGCATGGCTTGCGTACTGGGCATGATCACCCACATAATGGCGCGATCATCGAACTCATCAAATGTGGAGACAGTATCTTGGCGACGCTCGGCCTTAGCGAAACCGACAAGCAGGCGCTGGAGGCGTTTCGCCGTGACGTGGTCGAACCCTCGCGCACCAGCCTCGTCATCGTCGATTTTTGGGCCGAATGGTGCGGCCCGTGCAAGCAGCTCGCCCCGGTCATCGAAAAGGTGTGCGCGGATTACGCCTCCAAGGGCGTGAAGCTGGTCAAGGTCAATGTCGACGAGAACGGCTTCATCGCCGCGCAGTTTCGTGTCCAGTCGATCCCGACCGTCTATGCGGTGTTCCAGGGCCAGCCGGTCGCGGACCTCAGCCAGGCGCGGACCGAGGGACAGCTCAAGCAGATGCTGGACCAGATACTCTCCCAGCTTCCCGTCCAGTCGGACGAGAAGGCGACCGCACAGGAGATTGCGCCGATTATCGCGGCGGCGGAGGATGCACTGACCGCCGGGCAGCCGGAGCAGGCGCTGGCCCTGTTCGATCAGGTCGCCGCGCTCGCGCCGGAGGATACTGGCATTCTGTCCGGCACCATCCGCGCGCTGGTCGCGCTCGGTCAGGTGGATGAGGCGCAGGCGATGCTGGACGCTGTCCCCGCCGACCTTGCCAAGACCCCGGCGATCGAACGGGCCGCCGCGGCCCTGTCGCTAGCGCAGAACGCAACGCCGCTCGCCGATCTCTCGGGGCTGGAGGCGAAGATCGCCGCCGATCCCGATGATCACGCCGCGCGCTTCGAACTCGCGAACGGACTGATGTCGAACGGCGACCGTGACGGCGCCGTCGACGCGTTGCTGGAGATCATCCGGCGCGACCGGGAGTGGAACGAGGGCGCCGCGCGTGCGCAGTTCCTGAAGCTGCTGGAGGCCGTCGGCCTGGAGGACAGCTGGGCTTCGGCCCAGAGACGGCGTCTGTCCGCGATCCTGTTTTCCTGAGCGGCGGTGGCCATGACCGGGCCGCAGCGCATTTCCATCTTCCCGCTCGCCGGGGCGCTGCTGTTCCCGGAGATGCAGTTGCCGCTGCACATCTTCGAACCGCGCTACCGGGCGATGGTGCGTGACGCCATGGCGCGCGACCGGCGTATCGGCATGATCCAGCCACGCGACGAGGCGCAGGTGCCGGCGCTCTTTTCCATCGGCTGCGTCGGCCGGATCAGCAATGTCGAGGCGCTGGACGACGGGCGGTTCAACATCGTGCTGACGGGAATCGCCCGTTTCCGTGTGCTGCGGGAACTGGATGTGTCGACTCCCTTCCGGCAGGTCGAGGCGGAGTTGACACCGCCGGTCGAGGAAAGCCCGCTGGCGCCTGCCGAACGTGCCGCGCTTGAGCTTGAGGCGCGCCGGTTCGCCGATCAGCAGGGTTATATGATCGACTGGAACGCCGTGACGCGTCTCGACGACGCGTCGCTCGTCAACGGCATCGCGCAGGTCGCACCGTTCGATCCCGCCGCCAAGCAATCGCTGCTTGAGGCGGCGGACCTGCGCGAGCGGATGGAACTGACCATCCAGTTGATGCGCTTCTTTGGCCGCGCCGACGAGAATGGAGGGACGATGCAATGAGCGAGGCGCGCTTGCTCCCCGATGCCGCGTTGCTGGCGCGGCTGGTCTGTCCGGTTACGCGGACGTCTCTGCGGCTCGACACCGAACGCATGGAACTGGTGTCGGATGCGGCGGGTCTCGCCTTTCCGATCCGGGATGGCGTGCCGGTGCTGCTGGTGCGGGAAGCGCGCGTCCTCGATCTGGGCGGCTGACGCGGCGGGCCCCTTACACCATCTCGCCGACGAGCAGCCGGGGCAGGGCACCGGATTCGCCGCGCGCTTCAGCCATGAAACGGTTCTTGAGCGCAGGCATGCGCTGCACCGCACCGAGCCCGAAGCGCCGCACCGCCGACGCCGTTCGGCCGGGGATATCGAACAGGCGGACGAGGCCGTCCATGGCGATGGAGACGTTCAGTGCGTCAAGGCCGCGCCAGCGCTGATAGCGCTCCATCAACTGTGCGTCGCCGGGGTCGAGGCCCAGGCGCATCCCCTCCACGATCACCTGCGTCAGCGCTGCGACATCGCGAAAACCAAGGTTCAGTCCCTGTCCGGCGATCGGATGGATGCCGTGCGCGGCGTCGCCCGCCAGCGCGAGGCGGGTATCGGTGATCCGGGCAGCGTGATGGAAGCCGAGCGGATAGTGCGACCGTGGGCCTGCCAGTGCGATCTCGCCCAGAAAACCGCCGATCCGCTTCTGTGCCTCGGCGAGCCAGGCGCGCTCGCCCAGCGCCATCATGGCCGGTGCATGCGCCTGTGGTACGGTCCATACCACGGCCGATCGGGTGCCCGGCTGCATCGGCAAAAGCGCGAAGGGGCCGCCGGGATAGAAAATTTCATAGGCGGTGTTGGCATGCGGCACCTGATGATCAATCGCCGTCACCATCGCGACATGGTCGTAGGACCATTGGGCGACTCGGATGCCGGCAGCTTCCCGTGTCGGGCTCATGCGGCCCTCCGCCGCGACCAGCAGCGCAGCGGACAGCGTTTCCCCGCTCGCCAGAGTCACGGTCACGCCGTCCTGCGTGCGTTCGACGGCGATCGCGCGGTCGGGCTGGAACCGGCTGAGCGTTGCCGCCTTTTCCGCCGTCCGGGCAAGCGCGACGCGCAGCACCCTGTTCTCGAACATCACGCCCATCGGGCCGTCCTGTTCCGGCGGGACGAAGTCGAGCGCGCCGGGTTGCAGCCCGTCGCTCACCCAGATGCGCTCGATCGGGCAACCCTCACCCCCTAGTTGCGCGCCGACGCCGATCGCATCGAGCATATGCTTGCTGGCGCTCGCGATGGCGGATACGCGGCCGTCGAAGCCGGGTGCCATGGTGGTTGCCGGATCGGCCGGATCGACGATCGCACAGCGCACGCCATGCCCGTCCAGGGCGATCCCCAGACTGAGCCCGACGAGCCCGCCGCCCAGGATGATGACGTCGAAACGCTGCATGACCATGCTCCTTCGCGCCCCGTCTAGAGCATCACGGGCGGACGTGGGAACCGGTTTTGCGAAATAACGGCACGGCAGATGGGGCGCTGGTCAGGCCGCGCTCACGCCCTCCGCATCAATGATGCCTTCACCGGCATGGAAACCGCGCACACGGACGCGTTTCTCCACATGATCGACGGGTACGCGGTGGAGGATCAGTCGCCACGTCGTGCCTTCGTCCGTGCGCAACAGAAAACCCGCGCCATCGCGGATCAGCCGGCCGGTGGCATCGACAGACGTGCCGGCGGCCGTCATGCGGGGCAGCCCGTGGTCAGTTGTAGCAGCGACGCTCGTCCCGCCGTTCCAGCGCGCGCAGCCCGAACAGCGTGCCCGACGCTGCCAGTGCGATGCCGAAGAGCATGAGGGACAGGCCCGCAAAGTCGCCGGCGAGACCGGTCAGGCCCAATATGCCCGACAGGATCGCAAGCGCGAGGGAAAGGAAGGCGAGGCGGAGCATGTCGTTTATCTTTCGTTAGGCAAACCCGCTCGCGCAATGCGCCGCCGCCCGAAAGGTTCCCGAAATGCCCGGAAAACCGGCTCATCGTGTCTTTTCCCGCGTTGGAACGGGGATGTTGCAGACATCGACCCCTCCGGCCGGCACGCGAAAGAAGCTGTCGTCGCGGTTTGCGCGTGCGCGGACATAGGCCGTGAAGCTGGGCGATCCGGTATCCATCATCTGCAACATCGGGCGTTCGCCGGGTGGCAGGTCGCTTGCCAGTCGCACGGACAGGATCGGTTTGGGCATTTGCTTGTCGCCGTACATGCCAAGCTTTTCCGTGCCGCGCGGCAGGCTGGATAACTGGTCGATGCCGGCCACCACGCGGCCGACAAGCGCAATGTTGCGATCCAGCTGTCGCGGGGCATGGCCGATGACGGCATAGAGTTCGGCGCCGTTACCGGCATTGGGGGCAAGATCGCGCGCTGCCCCGACCATGCCGTAACAGTGCGTGAGCCACAGCCTGTCCCCATCCATCGCCACCGGCCAGCCGCGCAGGAAGCCGGTTTCCCGGGCGTAGCTGTCCGGGAAGGGCAGGGCGACGAGGCCGGGCCCGGCCTGCGCCCGCGGTATACTGTAAGCCTCGGGCAGGGTGGCTGTCAGGCCGGGGGGCAGGGGTTTGCGTTCCGATCGGTCGCCCCATTGCGCGACATAGTCGTCCTGCACGCGATAGACGGCGGTGCCGTCCCACCAGTGCGCGCGCGCCAGCGCCTGCATCCGCTCGACATGTTCGGGCGAGACGATCGGGGCGAGCTGCATCAGCACATGTCCGCCGCCATCGAGGGTCATCACGAGAATCTGGTCGGACGGAATGTCGGCCCAGGCGGACGGTGGGGCCCTCGCGATGATATCGGCCGGAGTGGCTGGCGAGCTTGCCGGGGGCGATGCGGGCAACGGCGTCTGCGCGGCAAGGGGCCATCCAATCCCGGCCATGGCCATGCCGCCGACGGCTGCGCGGGCCAGCCACCGCGATGGTCCGGAACGCTGGCCGCATGGGGCAGGTCGAGATGAGGAGCGGGTTGGTTGGGGTTTTGTCGCCATGCCGCAATGAAGCGTCATCGGACATGGAAAGTAAAGTCGTGCATGCCCTTGCCTCTCACGACGGAGCGCGATAGGGAGCCGCCTTCCAGTGCTATGCGGAGCGGTGGCCGAGTGGTCGAAGGCGCTCGCCTGGAAAGTGAGTATACGCCAAAAGCGTATCGAGGGTTCGAATCCCTCCCGCTCCGCCACTTCGGAACAACGGTGGGCACTCCGCCCGCCGCCGTGGCTACGCCGTTGGCCGAGAGCA
>QFQF01000007.1 GCA_003248935.1 Sphingobium sp. | reverse complement strand
ATCGAGGATCTGCCCGGACATGGCGATGTAACCCGCGCCGCGCAGCATCGTATCGAACCGGTCGAACAGGGTGGCGATAGCACCGGCTTTGGTGAGCCGTTCCCGAAACAGCCATATCGTCTTTGCATCGGGAACGCGGTCCGAAAGGCCAAGGCCCAGGAAGCGCATGAACGAAAGCCGATCCTCAACATCAAAAAATCCCCCCTGATCCACGCCACGCTCCCGATCACATCACGAGAAAACCAGAATCATATCTCCTCTGCCAACGCTATGGGCTTTTCGAACCGTCCAGGTGAGCAGGCGCGAATGTACGGATCGGGCAGGCGCTGGCCGTTTTGCGCAGCATTGGGCGCGGGCATGTCCCATGGGCATGGACCCCCCGGCGGCCGATCGCCACATTTGGCGCCGAGGCCGGGGCAGGCCGGATCGGATATGCGAGGTGATGGACATGGATGCGGACGCGCAGGGCGGGGTGCTGGCACAATTGCAGCGGGAGGTCGCTGCATTGCGGGCGGAAGCGGAGGCGCGGCGCCTTCTCGGGCGGTACATGTTCCTGTGCGACACGCCTCTGCCCGAGGGCGAGATGACGGCGGAAGCGCGGGCTGCGGCGATCGGCGACCTGTTCACCGAAGACGCGGTCTGGGAAGGGGTCGGCGGCGCGCACGGTGCCCAGTTCGGCCGTCACATCGGCCCTGCTGGCATAGCCGCGCATATGACGCGCTTCTACGCCGCGCGTGATCCGCGGCAGGTGTTCAACACCCACTATGTCTGTTCCGAGCAGGTCTGGGCGACGGAAGACGGCGCGGAAGGCAATTGGGTGCAGTTCCAGCCCTGGATTCACGACGACGGCGCGTCGATCCTGCGGTCAAGCCGGCTGCATGTTTCGTTCAGGCCGACCGGCAGCGGTTGGAAGATCGCCCGCTATCGCACGGAAAACCTCTTTATCGCCGACCTGCCCGACAACTGGACAAAATCACTGATCGCGCAGTCGGTGCTGATGGCCTGACGGAGGCGCTGCCGTGCCCCTCAGCCCATCCGGTCAACTGATGTAGTGCGCCGTCGTCTTGGCGGCGACTTCCTCCGCGGTCACGCCCGGGGCGGTCTCGATCAGCTTGAACGGGCTGTCATGATCGGGGCGCTGGAAGACGGCGATGTCGGTGACGATCATGTCGACGACGTTGCGGCCGGTCAGGGGCAGGCTGCACGCCGGGATGAACACGATGATCTTCTTGACGCCCGCGACCAGGTCCATCGCGCCGCCCATGCCCTTGATCATCTTGCCCGGGATCATCCAGTTGGCGATGTCGCCATTCTCCGCGACTTCCATCGCGCCAAGTACCGTAAGGTCGATATGGCCTCCCCGGATCATCGCAAAGCTGTCGGCGGACGAGAAATAGGCGGAGCTGGGAAGCTCGCTGATCGTCTGCTTGCCCGCGTTGATGAGATCAGCGTCCTCCTCCCCCTCATAGGGAAAGGGGCCGATGCCCAGCATGCCGTTTTCCGACTGGAGCGTCACCTCGACACCCGCCGGGATATGGTTCGCCACCAGCGTCGGAATGCCGATGCCCAGGTTCACGTAGAAACCGTCCTGCAGTTCCCGCGCCGCCCGCGCGGCCATCTCATCGCGTGACCAAGCCATTATGCGGCCTCCCTCTGGCGAACGGTGCGGAACTCGATCTTCTTTTCGTAGGGACTGCCCATGATCATGCGCTGCACATAGACGCCGGGCAGATGAATGGCATCCGGGTTGAGCGACCCGACGGGCACCACTTCCTCCACCTCGACGACGCAGACCTTCCCGCATGTCGCCGCCGGCACGTTGAAATTGCGCGCGGTCTTGCGGAACACGAGATTGCCCGCCTCGTCGGCCTTCCATGCCTTGACAAGGCTGACGTCGGCGAAGATTCCACGCTCCAGGATATAATCCTGCCCATCGAAATTCTTGACGTCCTTGCCTTCGGCGACCAGCGTGCCGACGCCGGTCTTCGTATAGAATCCGGGGATGCCCGCGCCGCCAGCGCGCATGCGCTCCGCCAGCGTGCCCTGCGGGCAGAATTCCACCTCAAGCTCGCCCGCCAGATATTGCCGCTCGAATTCCTTGTTTTCGCCGACATAGGACGAGATCATCTTCTTCACCTGCCGCGTGCGCAGCAGCTTGCCGATGCCCTCATTGTCGATGCCGGCATTGTTGGAGGCGAAGGTCAGATCCTTGACCCCGCTGTCGCGCACTGCGTCCAGCAAGCGTTCGGGAAGGCCGCACAGGCCAAAGCCGCCCGCCGCGATCAGCTGTCCGTCCTTCAGTACGCCGTCCAGCGCGCTCTTCGCATCGGGGTATAGCTTGCTTGCCATGGGCCTCTCCTTCGTGCCGAAGCTAGCGGAGACGTTTGATCAGGAATAGATATTGTTTTTTATCGAATATGATAGACATTAATTATGAAACGGATCGCGCTCTATCATCTGGAAACGCTGACCTGGATTGCCCGTCTCGGCACGTTCCGGGCGGCGGCCGAGCGCTTGCATACGACGCAGCCAGCGATTTCGGCGCGGGTCCGGGAGGTCGAGGAACAGCTCGGCATCACGCTCTTCGCCCGGGAAGGGCGGCGCATGGTGCTGACGACACGCGGGCGGTTGTTCATCGAGACCTGCGAGCCGCTGTGGACCGGGCTGGAGCGGGCGATGCTCGATATCGGTGATTTCGCCGGGGCGACCGGCATGGTGCGGATCGGATCGGGGGAGATCGCTGCCGCCAGTTGTCTTCCCGCCTTCATCCGCGCGATCGAGCGCGACCTGCCCGGCGTGACGATGGAGGTGGAACTGGACCTCACCGCCCGGATGATGCAGCAATTGCTGAACGGTACGCGCGATATCGCCTTCCTCGCCGGGCCGGTCGCCGGCCCGGGCCTGCGGACGGTGGCGATCGGTTCCGTCGGCCTCGTCTGCGTCGCGGGACGCGCGACGGCGGAGGCCGGCGGCTTTGCCCGCCCGTTGCCGGTCTGGACCCTGCCCGACCATTCGCCGATCAACGCCGTCACGCGGGAGGTGCTGGCGGCGAACCGCGTGCGCGCGCGGTCGATCAACAGCAGCAACAATGTCCGCACGATGATCGAGATCGTGGCGGACGGGACCGGAGCGGCGATCCTGCCCGAAAGCATGATCCGCGCCGAACTGGCGAACGGCCGACTGGTGGAAATACTGCCCCGTCCGCGGCGCCAGATTCATTTCGAGGCGGCGATACGCACAGGCGAGCGGGAGCCGCTGATACTGGAGCTGTTTCGCCGTTCGGCCGACCTACGGATCGACGCGTAGCCTTTAAGCGGGGGTTTCGACGGCGACGATGAGTCCGTCCGCCACCCAGCGCCCGAGCATGGCGCCAGCCGCTGCGATGCCGTTTTCTGGTCCCAGTTCGCGGGCCAGCATATCGCACAGCCCGGCAAAACCGGTGCCGTTGCGTGCTTCCCGCAGGATATGCTGTTCCGCCCCGTCGACATGCCGGAAGCAGGAAACGCCGTCGGCGCGCCAGACGAGGAGCGAAGCCGGGATGTCAAGCGCTTGAGCCGCAGGCGGTTCCTGCTCATGCGCGAGGGCCGACCAGATCGCCGGGGCGTTGGTCGTAAGGTCCGCCATGATGACGCTGGGCGAGAAGATCAGCACCGCCCGGTCCCAGTCGACATCCGCCATGGACGCGGCGGGAAAGGGCGCTCGGTTGCGCGCGACGAACGCATCCTCCAGCGCGCGTTCGAGGGCGGCCAGTTCGGCCACGTCCGGATCGCCGGGATAGAGCATGGCAAGCGTCACAGGAAAATCGTGGCCGTAAGTGTCGAGGGTCCAGCCGCACGGCGGCATGCGATCGATATGCAACGCGGCCGCCCGATGGAAGGCCGCATCACCGATCCACCTCCGGGTCTGCGCGAAACCGGTTTCGAGGCAGGCGATCAGCTGCGTGCGGTAATTGTTCTGGTGGATACGCAGTCCAGGCGCATAGGCCCGGCCGACGCGCCTACCGTCCTCTTCGGCGCCCGTGCGGAGCCAGGCGCCGAAATCGCGCTGCATGGTGAGCAGGCTCATGCTGCCGCCGCCTGCGGACGGGCCTGAACGGCGCGGGCGAAATCCAGTTCGGCAAGCAATGTATCGAGCGGCGGGATATCGTCATCCCGCTCGATCATCGTTGCGACGGCCCCGAGCCTGGGTGCCACATGGGCATAGAGATCCCAGACGGAGGGGGGAACCGGCCGGTCGTGCGTGTCGATCAGCATGTCGCGACCCCGGCTGTGACCCGCGAGGTGGATCTGGCGGATGCGATCCGCAGGGATGCCGTCCAGATAGGCGATCGGATCGAAGCCGTGATTGGTCGCGCTCACGAACACGTTGTTGATGTCGAGCAGCAGCCCGCAGCCGGTGCGTCCCGTCATCTCGGCCAGGAACTGCCACTCGGTCATCTCCGCACCGGCGAAGTCGATATAGGTCGAGGGGTTCTCGAACAGCATGACGCGGCCCATCGCTTCCTGCGCGCGATCGATATTGGCGCAGACCAGATCAAGCGCCTCCCGCGTGTAGGGCAGGGGGAGCAGGTCATGGGAATGGAAGCCGTCGATGCGGCTCCAGCTGACATGATCGGAGACGAACAGCGGTTCGATCATGTCGACCAGCGTACGCAGCCGCCGGAGATAGGTGGTGTCCAGTCCATCGGCCGACCCGACGGACATCGACACGCCGTGCAGGGCGACCGGATATCGCTCGCGCACGCGGCGCAGCACGTCCAGCGGGCGCCCGCCGTCGACCATGAAATTTTCCGAGACCACCTCGACGAAGTCGACGTCGACTTCATGGGCGAGGAACGCGGCATAATGCGGTTTCCGCAGGCCGAGGCCAAAGCCGGCCATATCCGTCACGTCCATATCCGTCCTTTCCGAATGCGGCAGCATATGACGCCCGGCCGTCGGCGTTCCCGGCGGCCGGGTAGGCGCTTCACTTCGGCGCGGACAGGCTGCCGCCCTCGGCCTTGCACTGCTGGCTGGTCAGTTCCTTGAAACCCTGCCCCTTGCAGTCGTTCAGGCCCTTGCAGTCATTCTTCGCGGTCTTGCAGTCGGAGGTGCCCTTGCAGCTGTTGACGCCATAGCAATGGACCTTGGCCGCGCTGTCCTTTGCGAAGGCGGGGGCGGTGGGCGCTGCGGCCGCCATGGCGACGACGGCGGCGGTTGCGGCGAGGCTGAGGCCCGTACGAACGGTGATCATGGAATAGCTCCTCAAAATGGAAACATGCCGGATTGGCATTCGGATTTCGAAGGACGGTTGCGCCCGGTTACAGGCGCGGCAGATTTTACCAGCGCAGCAGCTTCGGCCCCAGCAGCGCGCCAAGCGCCGTCGCCAGCGCGATGCCCAGCGAATACCATGTCAGTACGAAGATTGCCGACACCTCCGGGCAATGCAGGCAGTATACGGTTGCGGCAAAGGCGCCCGCCGCAAGCCCGGCAGCGGCGCCCGCCGCGCGCAACCGGGTCGGCGCCAGACGGCGGAACGACCAGAGCAGTCCGGCGAAGATCGGCATGGCAAGGGCCAGTACCCGCCATGGGCAGGTCTTCCAGCTGTAGCCGAGCCACATCGACAGCCATTCGCCCGGCGGGGCGCGGAACAGCTCCAGCGCGCCGATGCCCGCGAGCAGCGCCACCGGTATTGCCGCCAGCCACAGGCCGCGCAGGCGGCCGCTGTCGGGCCGGGCAAGCTGCGCCGTCATGGCGAGCGCAGCGAAGGAGAGCGAGAGGGTGTAACCCCATTTCATCCAGAAGGCGAAGCCATGCATGGCTTCGCCAAGGTCGGGCCGTATGCCCAGCCAGAGAACGACTATTGCGATCGATGCGACGCCGCCACCGGCAAGGCCGATCATGATGCGTCGCCCGACACTGTTCCGCACGACCGGCGGCACGTCATGGGAGAGGCGCTCTATCAGCTGCTCGGTGTTCACGGCCGGCCTCCCTGCACGCGCGCCACCAGCGCCTTCAGCCCGCGATGCACCGATACCTTGATATCCGATTCGCCCAGACCCGATGCCGCTGCCGTTTCCGCAACGGAGTGACCGTCGAGCCGTGTCGCGCGGATCGCCGCCGCCTGCTTGGGCGGCAGGATATCGAGCAGGACGTCCACGTCCATGCGCGCGTCGGCGGCCGCCACGAAATCCTCCGCGACCAGCACATCGTCCAGTCCGTCCACGGGCATCAGCCGGCGGACGCGGCGGAAATGGTCGATCATCTTGTAACGCGCTATCGCGAACAGCCATGCGGCGAACGGCCTTTCGCGGTCATAGGTCGCCCGTCGGCCATGCACGGCGATCAACGTTTCCTGCACCAGATCCTCTATGTCGTCCTCATTGCCGCGCGCCCGACGACGGTAGAAGGCGCGCAGCATCGGAACCAGCGCGCGCAGCAACGCGGCATGGTCCGCGGCGCTGCCGTCCAGGCCGCCGACCATCCATGCCCGCAACTGTTCCTCGCTGGTTCTCATCCACGCTCCCGTATGTCCGTTCGCGCGATCCGGCGGGAAGGTTACAGCAGACCAGCGTCAGACACGAAAATATTTTGGGCCGTGCGCGATGTAACCTTCACCCGATGCGCGGCGAAATGATCGCGTGACCGGCTTTCACGCCTCCGCCGGATCACCGCGCGGCCCGGCGCCCCATAGGCCGGGCCGCGCGCAGAGGCGATCATTCAGGAAGGACATATCATGCGATCCACTCATGCGACGATTGCCGCCGGTCTTGCGCTGGCCATCGCCGGAACCGCCATGGCCACCGGCGCATCGGCACAGGCAAAGCCCGCCATGGAAAAATGCTACGGCGTCGCTCTGGCGGGCAAGAATGACTGCAAGGCGGGTGCCGGGACGACCTGCGCCGGTACGTCGAAGGTCAATTATCAGGGCGACGCCTGGAAACTCGTGAAGGCTGGCACCTGCACGAAGATCAAGACGCCCAACGGCCCCGGCTCGCTGACCCCCAGGACGTGACGCGATGATGTGCGGCAGGCCGGCGGAGGTGGCGATCACGCTGCCTCCACCGGTCCGTCCGGTAAGGAGACAGGGAATGTTCCCGATTTCACTTTACGCCCATGCGGCACGCGTCGTCGGGCGCGTGCCTGACGCCGCCTTGCTCTTGCTCGCCCGGCTGGGCGTTGCCGGAGTCTTCTTCATGTCCGGCCGGACCAAGGTCGAGGGGCTCTTCACGATCACCGAAGGCACCTATGAGCTGTTCCGGACGGAATATCGCCTGCCGCTCGTCCCGCCGGACATTGCGGCGGTGGCAGCCACCGCCTCGGAGCATGCCTTTTCGATCCTGCTGGTCCTCGGATTGTTCACGCGGGTGTCGGCGGCGGCGCTGTTCGCCATGACCATGGTGATCGAGCTGTTCGTCTATCCCGATGCCTGGCCCACCCATCTGAGCTGGGCTGCGTTGCTGGTCCCGCTGGTCGCGCGTGGGGGCGGGGCGTGGTCGCTCGACGCGATATTCGGCCGACGCTTCGGGGCGCCACCGGCCCGGCCCCTGAAAGTCCCGGTTTTGCGGGTGCAATGACAGGATCACCATTGAAGGAAAGAAAATATCCTATATGTTCCGAGCAAGAACATATAAGCCGCCGCCATGTCCGATCCGCACACCATGCCCCAGTCCTCCGAAGCCCTCGGCCCCTCGGCGCGTCCCGCCACCGGGCCGACGCTTGTGGAGCGCGCCTATCAACACCTGCTTTCGATGCTGATGACGGTGAAGATCGCGCCGGGCGAGCGCATCCCGATCGACACCGTCGCGCGGCAGCTGGGTATTTCCCAGACCCCGATTCGCGAGGCGCTGAGCCAGCTGGAGGCGGAGAAGCTGGTCTACAAGACCACCAACGTCGGCTACCGCGCCAGTCCCCAGATGACGCCGGAGGAGGTGCATGACCTCTATACCCTGCGGCTGCTGATCGAACCCTATGCCGCCGCGCGCGCCGCCGAGTATATGGATGACGAGACGCTGTCCATTCTCCAGTCGATCCAGGCGGATATGGACGCGGTGGTCGAGCGCAACGAGCAGGCCTATGCCCGGTTCGCGGAGGCCGATGCGCAGCTTCACCGCCTGATCGCGAAAGGCAGCGGCAACCGCCTGATCGAGGAAACGATCGAACGGCTGCATTCGCACCTGCAGATATTCCGCTCGCTCTACCAGAACAGCGCGCAGCCCAACGCGCCGGAAGTGGCGGCGCGGGAACATCAGCGCATCATCGCCGCCCTGCTGGCGCATGACCCTGTCGCCGCGGAGCAGTCGGTTCGCGACCACCTCACCTGTTCGCAGCAGCGGATGGACAGGGTGAACGGCGCTCCGCGCGACTGACTTCGGACTCCGGAAGGGGAGTGCCGCAACGGGATTGGCGGAGTTTCGGGTGACACGGAAAGTCACTTGACGCGCCAGTCCCCACCACCTACGACATTCGAACCGGATCATATATGATATGAAACAGGTCTGGAGAGGATGGGTATGCGGTCTGCCAAAAAAGCCGGATTTTCAGTTGTCGGCCTGACGCTTGCGATGCTTGCCGGACTTCCGGCGGCGGCGGTTGCGGAAACAACGGTGCTGCGGGACTTCACGCTGATCGACGGAACAGGAAAGGCGCCGGCTGCCAATCAGGCACTCGTCATGACGGACGGCCGGATCAGCTGGGTCGGCCCTTCTGCAAAGCTGAAAGTGCCTGCCGGGGCGAAGGTTGAAAAGCTGAAGGGCAAATATCTGATGCCCGGTCTGATCGACAGTCACGTCCATCTGGGACTGGTCGACGGCATCAACCAGAACCTCAAATATCAGACGCCCGACAATGTGGAGAAACAGCTGCGGATATACGCGGCCTATGGCGTCACTACCGTCCAGACGCTGGGCACCGAGCAGGATCTGATCTTCCCGATCCAGCAGTTGCGCAAGGGCCGTACGGCAATGGCGCGGGTCTATACCGTCGGCCAGGGCGTGGTGTTCCAAGGCAGCTATGGCGGTGTCCCCGGCCTCGACCAGTCGGTCGGCACGCCGGAAGAGGCGCGGGCGATGGTCGACGCGGAGTCCGCCAAGGGCGCCGACCTCATCAAGCTGTGGGTCGACGATGAATTCGGCATGCTGCACGAGCGCATGCCGCCGGAGATCAGCGGCGCGGTGATCGACGGGGCGCACAAGGACGGAAAGAAAACCGTCGCCCACATCTTCTATTACGACAATGCCGCGGAGCTGACGCGGGAGGGCGTGGACGCCTTCGCCCATTCGGTGCGCGATCGCGCCGTCGACGATGCCCTGCTGGGCGCGATGAAGGCGAAGGGCGTCTGGCAGATGGCGGCGACGCTGAGCCGCGAGGCGTCCTTCACCTACAGGACGCTGCCGTTCCTCGATGATCCGTTCTTCGCCCGCGGAGTGACGCCCGAAGTGTTGAAGGAACTGGGCAGTCCGGAACGGGCAACGAAGCTGGCGGCTGCCCCGAACTTCCCCAAATATGCGCCGACCCTGCAGCAGGCGATGGACAATTTCGGGCGTGAGGTGAAAGCGGGCATCCGTTACGGCATGGGTACGGACAGCGGCCCGACCGCGCGGTTTCCCGGCTATTTCGCGCATTGGGAACTGGAACTGATGGTCAAGGCCGGGGTGACGCCCATGCAGGCGTTGACCGCCGCCACCAGCGCCAATGCCGAGTTCATGGGCGCAACGGACATCGGCACGATCGCGCCGGGCAAATGGGCCGACATTCTGGTGCTGGATCGTGACCCGACCGCCGACATTCGCAACACGCGCGCGATCGACGCCGTCTATATCTCCGGCAACAAGGTGCCGACGATCTGGCAGACCTGTACCGGCCGCGCCGCCGATGCGTGCGGAGGACGTCCGTGACCGGTCAGGCGACCGTCGCAGGCCAGGGTGATGCCGTGGCCGCAGGAGCCGAGGCGGTCCGCCCAACGCGGGCACGCCACGTCGTCCTGTGGCTGACGGTACTCGCTTATCTGATCACCTATATGGACCGCGTCGTGATCGCGACGGCGGCGCCGGTGATCGAGCGGGAATATGGCTTCTCGCCGGTGACCATGGGCTGGATCTTCGCGTCCTTCTCCATCGCCTATGCGCTGTTCCAGATTCCCGGCGGCTGGCTGGGCGACCGGTTCGGGCCGCGCCGGGCGCTGACCGGCGTGGTACTCTGGTGGTCGACCTTCACCGCTGCGACGGCGCTCACATGGTCGGCGGGGTCGATGATGGTGTGCCGCTTCCTGTTCGGCATGGGAGAGGCGGGGGCGTTCCCGATCGCGACCCGGTCGCTGTCGCGCTGGATGCTGCCGTCGGAACGCGGCTGGGCGCAGGGCGTCACTCACGCGGGTGCGCGGCTGGGCGGGGCGGTAACGCCGGTCTTCGTCGCGCTGCTGATCGTCCAGTTCGGCTGGCGCATGCCCTTCATGGCCTTTGCCCTCGTCGGCATCGCCTGGGCCGCCTTGTGGTTCTGGTATTATCGCGACACTCCGCGCGAGCACCCCTCCGTCAACGCCGCGGAGCTGGAGATGATCGAGGGCGCGCTCGGCGCCGGCCGGGCGCGGGTCAGCGTGCCGTGGCGGCATCTGCTCGCCAATCCGCAGCTCTGGGTGCTGTCGGCGATGTACTTCTGCTATGCCTATTGCATCAACATCTTCCTGACGTGGTTTCCCAAATATCTGCATGACGCGCGCGGTTTCGACATTGCGCTGATGGGCCTGTTCGCCAGCCTGCCGCTGATGGCCGGTGTCGTCGGCGACCTGACCGGCGGCTGGGCATCCGACCTGCTGGTGAAGCGCGGCGCGGGATTGAAGATGGCGCGCCGGTCCGTCGCGGTCATCGGCTTCCTGGTGGCGGCGGCGATGATCCCGTTGGCCGCAGCCATCGCCGATCCGGTGCCGAGCATCCTGTGCTTCTGCGTCGCGCTGTTCGGGCTTGAATTGACGGTCGGCGTATCCTGGGCGGTGACGCTGGACATCGGCGGCGAATATGCCGGTTCGGTCTCCGCCGTCATGAACACGCTCGGCAATATCGGCGCGGCGATCGCCGCCGCCGTCACCGGCTATATCGTCACCATGAGCGGCTGGTTCGCTGCGTTCGCCGTGTTGTCCATATTGTGCGTGATCGCCGCGGGGCTGTTCCTGCGCATCGACGCCTCGCGCAGGCTCCGCGACGGGCGGGAGGCGCTGGCATGAGCGAGAAGCCGACCACCGACCGCCATACCCTGCTGAAGCTCGCGGGGCTGGGCGTCGGCGCCCTGGCGCTCGCCGGATGGGTGAACGCCGCCGCGGCCCCGCCGAAGGGGGATGCGACACGCGGGCAGCAGCTGTTCGCGCGCTGTGCGGCCTGCCACAAGGTCGGCCCCAATCCGGCCCGGTCGATCGGGCCGACGCTGAACGGCGTGGTCGGGCGCGCGGCGGGCAGCGAGGCAGGCTATCGCTATTCGCCCGCGATGAAGACGTCGGGCGTCACATGGGACGAGGCCAGGATCGACACGCTGCTCCTGGGCCCCTCGAAGCTGGTGCCGGGTACGAAGATGATCTTCCCGGGCATGGCCGCGCCGCAGGATCGCGCGGACGTGATCGCCTATCTGAAACAATTCAGCGCGGATGGTAGCAAGAAGTGACAGACACCCCCCAAGCCTTCGGCGCCCTTCGCCTGCCGCGTTCCGTCCTGTTCGGGCGCGGGCAGCGGCACGCGCTCGGCGCCGCCGCCAGCAAGTGGGGCAAACGCGTCCTGCTCTGCACCGACGAGCGGCAGGGCGTCCAGCCGGAATTCCATGCGATGGTCGATGACCTGCGCGCCAACGGTCTGGAGGTCCATGTCTTCGACCGGACGATCCCGGACTTGCCGATCGGGTCGATCGAGGCGTGCGTGGAGGAAGTCCGCGACTTTGCTCCCGATCTGGTGGTCGGGATCGGCGGCGGTAGTTCGATGGACATGGCGAAGGTCGTCGCCGTCCTGCTGACCCATGGCGGCGACATCCGGTCCTATTATGGCGAGTTCGCGGTGCCAGGACCGGTCATGCCGCTGATCGCGATGCCGACCACGGCCGGGACCGGATCGGAGGTGACGCCGGTCGCGGTCATTTCCGACGACGAGCGCGGCATGAAGGTGGGCATCGCCAGCCCCTATCTGATCCCGCTGATCGCGATTTGCGATCCGGAGCTGACGATCACCTGCCCGCCGGGCCTCACCGCCTGTTCGGGGGCGGATGCGCTGACCCATGCGGTCGAGGCCTATACAACGCTTGCGCGTCCCGCCGACCCCATGCTGACGCAGGACCATGTGTTCGTCGGCAAGAATGTGCTGTCCGACCATTTCGCCCGACTGGCGATCGCCAACATCTTCCTGTTCCTTGAACGCGCCTATCGCGATGGCAGCGATATCGAGGCGCGCGAAGGGGTGATGCTGGCGGCACTGGCCGCCGGGTGCGCCTTCGGCACGGCAGGGACGGCGGCTGCGCATGCGCTGCAATATCCGGTCGGCAACCTGACCCATACCGCGCACGGGGACGGGGTGGCGACGCTGCTGCCTTTCGTCATGCAGTTCAACCAGCCTTTCTGCATTCCCGCCTTCGCAGAACTGGCGCGCACCGTCGGCCTGCCCGAGGCGGAGGACACGGAAATGTCGCAGGCCTTCATCGACGCCGTGGCGGACCTTCTGGGGCGCGTCGACATTCCCCGCTCGCTTGCCGCGCTGGGCCTCAAGGCCGACCAGCAGGACTTCGTGGCGGAAAATGCACTGAACGCCGCCCGGCTGGTCAAGAACAATCCCCGTCCCCTCGATCTCTCGGCGATGCAAAGCATCACGCGCGCAGCCTTTTCGGGTGAGCGTGCGGCGCTGAGAACCATCTGATCCCTGAAACAAGGCTCCCTATGACGACCGACAGCTTCACCTGCACGACCATCGACGGCCACACCGGCCCGTTTCCCATCCCCACCGGTCTGCTGATCGGTGACGCATGGGTGCCTGCCGCGAGCGGCAAGCGGATCGACATCCTCAACCCGGCGACCGAAACGGTGCTGACGTCCGTCGCGGACGCGAGCCCGGCCGAGGGCATCGCCGCCGTCGATGCCGCCGCCGCCGCCGCGCCGCAATGGGCGGCGACCCCGCCGCGCCAGCGGGCCGAGATACTGCTCGCCTGCTTCCATGCGATGATGGCCGAGCAGGAGTGGCTGGCACAGCTGATCGCGCTCGAAAACGGCAAGGCGCTGCCCGATGCGCGGGGCGAGGTCGCCTATGCCGCCGAATTCTTCCGCTGGTATGCGGAGGAGGCGGTGCGGATCAACGGCGAGTTGGCCCTGTCGCCGTCGGGCGCAAACCGCATCATGGTGCAGTATCAGCCGATCGGCATCGCCCTGCTGATCACGCCATGGAACTTCCCCGCCGCGATGGCGACGCGCAAGATCGCCCCGGCGCTGGCCGCCGGGTGCACCTGCATCCTCAAACCTGCGGAGGAAACACCGCTGACGGCGCTGGCCGTCGCGGAGATCATGCGCCGGGCCGGCGTGCCAGCTGGCGTCGTCAACATCATCAACACCAGCGATCCGGGGCCGGTCTGCGGCGACATCCTGCACGATCCGCGCGTGCGGAAGCTGTCCTTCACCGGCTCCACGGAGGTCGGCCGCATCCTGCTGCGTCAGGCGGCCGATCAGGTCATCAGCTCGTCGATGGAACTGGGGGGCAACGCGCCGTTCCTTGTTCTTGACGACGCGGACATCGGCGAGGCGATCGAGGGCGCGATGGTCGCCAAGATGCGCAACGCGGGTGAGGCATGCACGGCCGCCAACCGCTTCTATGTCCAGCGCGGTATCCACGATGCGTTCGTCGCGAAGCTGGTCGAGCGTATGGGGGCGATGAAGATGGGCCCGGGCATCGACGGCGCGACCCAGTGCGGCGCAATGATCAACCGGGAGGCGATCGACAAGATCGAGCATCTGGTGGCGGATGCCGTCGGTCGCGGCGCGGTGGTGCAGCTGGGTGGGAAGGCGCCAGCTGGCACGGGCTTCTTCTATCCCCCGTCGGTGATCGCGAATGTGCAGCCGGGTTCGGAAATCCTGACGACGGAAGTGTTCGGCCCGGTCGCCGCGGTGATCCCGTTCGACGATCCGGACGAGGCCGTGGCACTCGCCAATGCGACCGAATACGGCCTTGCCGCCTATGTCTATACCGACGACCTGAAGCGCGGCCTGCAGATGGCCGAGCGGATCGAGGCGGGCATGGTCGCGATCAATCGCGGCCTGGTGTCCGATGCGGCGGCGCCGTTCGGCGGGGTCAAGCAGAGCGGGCTCGGCCGGGAGGGATCGCATCACGGCCTGCTTGAATATTGCGAGGCGAAATATATCGCGGTGAGCTGGTAACCCGCACATATCCTGCAGCGTGAAAGAGCAAGAGAGAGGGGCCGCAAGCGCGATGTTCAAGTTGACCCGACGCAGACTGCTGGGAGGGACGGTTGCCGTCGCCGCGACCATCGGGACCTATCCGGTGCGACGTGCGCTGGCGGCGGTGCCGCCTGGCGGGCCGGATACGGAATGGCGCCATTATGCGGCCGACCAGGCGAATACGCGCTATTCGCCGCTCGACCAGATCAATGCCGAGAATTTCGGCGATCTGCAGGTCGCGTGGAGCTTCAAGACCGATGTGCTGGGCGCGCGCAAGGAATATCAGTTCGAGCCCACCCCGCTGCTGATCAAGGGGCGGCTGTTCCTGACCGCCGGGTCGCGCCGCGACTGCGTGGCGATCGACGCGGCGACCGGCGAGCTATTGTGGATGTACCGCAAGGATGAGGGGCAGCGCGCGCTCAATTCCCCGCGCCAGCTTTCGGGCCATGGCTGCTCCTACTGGACCGACGGTACGCGCGAACGCATTCTGTTCGTCACCATCGGCTATCAGCTCGTTTCGCTCGATGCCGCGACCGGCCTTCCCGATCCCGCGTTCGGCGTCGACGGCGTCGTCGACCTGAAAAAGGATTTCGATCAGGACATCGACCCGGAAACGGCCGATGTCGGCCTGCACGCGACGCCGCTGATCGCGCGCGACGTCGTGGTCGTCGGCGCGGCGCATACGGCGGGCGACGTGCCGTCCATCCGCAAGAATGTGAAGGGTTATGTGCGTGGCTTCGACGTGCGCACCGGCAAGCGCAAATGGATATTCCACACCATCCCGAAGAAGGGGGAATATGGCTATGACAGCTGGCTGAACGGTGACGCGGACGAGGCGGGCAATGCTGGTGTCTGGGCGGAGATGTCCGCCGACGAGGAACTGGGCATGGTCTATGTGCCGGTGGAGCTGCCCACCGGGGACGAGATGGGCATGTTCCGTCGCGGCAACGCGCTGTTCGGGGAATCGCTGGTCGCGCTGGATCTGGAGACCGGCGAGCGGCGGTGGCACTATCAGCTCGTCCATCATGGCCTGTGGGATCGTGATATCCCCTGTGCACCGATCCTGTGCGACATCCCGGTGAACGGAAAGACCGTCAAGGCGCTGGCGCAGCCGACAAAGCAATGCTTCCTCTACGTCCTTGACCGTACCACAGGGAAACCGATCTGGCCGATCGTCGAGCGCCGCGTGGAGGCGGGCGACGTACCGGGCGAATGGTATGCCAGGACCCAGCCCTTTCCGACGAAGCCGCCTGCCTATGACGTGCAGGGCGTGAGCGTCGACGACCTCATCGACTTCACGCCGGAGCTGCGTGCGCAGGCGGTCGAACTGGTGAAGCAGTACAAGATCGGGCCGCTCTATACCCCGCCGGTGGTCAGCAAGCCCGGCCGGTGGGGTACGATCTCTGCGCCCGGTATCCAGGGCGGAACCAACTGGCCCGGCGGCTGCTACGATCCCGAAAGCCACACCGTCTTCGTCTATTCCAAGACGCAGCCGTCGGTGATCGGCATCATCCCGAACGACGACCCGTCCGTGTCGGAATTTCCGCAGGTGCACGGCATCGCCGGTATCGAGGTACGGCCGCAGGTGGCGATGGGCGCGGCGATGGCTGGACCACCCCCGCCCGCTCCGCGACCGGGCGGTCAGGCGGGAGCGAGCCCTCCACCCGGCTTCCTGTCCGTGCAGGGGCTGCCGCTGCTCAAACCGCCTTATGGCCGCATCACCGCGATCGACCTTGGCAAGGGCGACCTCAAGTGGCAGGTCGCGCATGGCGAGACGCCCGATAATGTCCGCAATCACCCCGCGCTCAAGGGGTTGAAGATTCCGCGCACCGGGCGCGCCGGCAATCTGGGACCGCTGTGCACGAAGACGCTGGTGGTTTGCGGCGAGGCAGGCTTCTACACCAACGAATATGGCATCCGGGGCGCGATGCTGCGCGCCTATGACAAGGCATCCGGGGAAGAGAAGGGGGCCGTTTACATGCCCGCGCCCCAGAGCGGATCGCCGATGACCTATATGCTGAACGGACGGCAGTATATCGTCGTGGCGATCGGGGGCGGCAACTACAGCGCCGAACTTGTGGCGTTCCGGCTTCCGGGAGTGGCGTGATGACCAAGGCTGTACGGGGATACTGGCTGGCGGGCGCGGCGCTGCTTCTGGGCGGCGCCGTCGTCGCGCGTGCGCAGGCGCCCGAACGCAATGTGTGGACCGGTGTCTATACCGCCGAGCAGGCGGCACGCGGGAAGGTGGCCTATGCCGAGAACTGTGCCGCATGCCATGGCGATACGCTGGCCGGGATCGACGTGGCACCGGCGCTGACCGGCCCGAACTTCCTCAACAACTGGAACAACACGTCGGCGGGCGACCTGTTCGGGCGCATCCAGTCGACGATGCCGCTGAACGCGCCGGGCAGTCTGGGCGGACGGATGGTGGCCGATATCGAGGCCTTCATGTTCGAGACGAACGGGTTTCCGGCGGGCGATCTGGCCTTGCCGCCCAGCCAGCCGCTGATGGCCAATGTCAGGATCGTCGCGCAGAAGCCGGAGGAATAAGCGCCCGCTATTCCCCGGTCCAGTCCGGCACCTTCTTCGTGCGGGCCAGGAAATCCGCCACGCCGCGCCGGAAATCCGCGCTGCCGTAAACCTGTCCGATCAAATCCTCGACATCGGGCAGCGCGTCGAAGGTCATCCGCCGGATCATCTCCTTGGTCGCGCGGGTGGTGAGCGGTGCGTTCTCCGCCGCGCGTTCCGCCAGTGCATCAGCCTCCGCATCGAGCGCCTCGCGCTCGACGATCCGCAGCAGAAATCCGCAGGCGAGCAGTTCCTGCGCGGTCAGCATCTCGCCCAGCAGCACCATGCGTTTGGCCCGCTGGACGCCGACGGCGGCGCCGATCCGCGCGACGCTGGCGGCGGACAGGCAATTGCCGATCGTGCGCCCGATCGGCGATCCGAAGCGGGCGTCGCGCGTCGCGATGCGGAAATCGCAGGCGGAGGAGATGTTGATGCCACCGCCGACGGCCCAGCCCTCGACGACGGCGATGGTCGTGCAGGGAATGGCGTCGATCGCGCCCATGCAGTCGTCGATGTCGCGCTCGTAATCGACGCCCTGCTGCCCGGTTTCATAATCGGCGAACTTCGAGATGTCGGTGCCGGAAATGAACGCCTTTCCGCCGACGCCGCGAAACACCGCGACGCGGATGGAGGGATCGGTGGCGATGTCCCGCGCGGCGTCGCGCAGGTCATGCCACATTGCGCCGGTCAGCGCATTGTGGGCGGCCGGATTGTCGAACCGCACATGGGCCTGGTTGCCGCGCTTCTCGTAGATCAGGCGGGCCTCGCTCATTCGGCGATTTCCTGCTGCGGGGCGAGGAAGCCCTGCTCCACCAGTTCCTGACGGATCGATACGCCATGCTCGTCGAGCAGTGGCGGCGGCATCCGGACCTGCTGCGGCGTGCCGCGCATCTTGACCGGGAAGCCGAGCGCCTTGAATTCGCCTTCCACCGGATGTGGCACCTGCATCACCATGTCGCGTGCGACCGCCTGTTCGCTCGCCACTGCCTCGCCATAATCGAGGATTGGCGCGGCGGGAACGCCGGCCGTGAGCAGGGCGTCGATCCACTCCTCGCGGGTGCGGGTCAGGAAGGTCGGCGCCAGATCCTCGATCAGGGCGACGCGGTTGACCACGCGTGCGGCATTGGTGGAGTAGCGGGGATCGTCCTGAAGTTCCGGGCGGCCAAGCACCTGCAGGAAGGTGAGCCACAGGCCCTGGTTCGCGGCGCCGATGACGAACCAGCCGTCCGAAGCCTGCATCGCCTGATAGGGCGCGGACATGCGGTTGGCGGAGCCGATCGGCGCGGGCGGCTTGCCAGTGCCCCACAGTTCCGTGGTCTCCCAGATCGACAGGCCGAGCGCGGCCTCCAGCAGGGATGCATCGATATACTGGCCTTGTCCGCTCTTCTCCCTGCCGATGACGGCGGACAGGATCGCGTAGGCGGAGAACAGTCCGGCGCCCAGATCGGCGACGGCGATGCTGTTCTTCGCCGGTTCCATGCCCGGGAAGCCGTTGGAACTCAGGATACCCGACATCGCCTGCGCGATCAGGTCGAAGCCGGGGCGCTGCGCCCAGGGACCGGTCTGGCCGAAGCCGGAAATGCTGGCATAGACGAGGCGCGGGTTGATCTTCGCCAGCGTGTCATAGTCGATGCCGAGCCGCGCGGCGACGCCGGGGCGGGCGTTCTCGACCAGCACGTCGGCGCTCTCGACCAGCGCATAGAGCACCGCGCGGTCATCGTCGTCCTTCAGGTTGAGCGCGATGCTGCGCTTGTTCCGGTTGAGCGCGAGGAAGCCGGGGCTGTCCTCTCCCTTCAGCCGGAAACCCATCGAATGCCGGGTCGAATCGCCGGTCGTGGGCGGTTCGATCTTGATGACGTCCGCACCCATGTCGCCCAGCAGCATGCAGCAGAACGGCCCCGCCATAACCTGTGAGATATCGAGTACCCGAATGCCGGCCAACGGCAGCGTCGCCATATTCCATCTCCCTTGCGCGCCAGTGAAGGGGCGCCAATTTTCGGCCTCAGATCATATTGTATATGATTTTACCCTCTGCTAGCATCCTGATGACAAAAGAACAACCGGGCTTGTCGATGAAAGGTCGGAACCCGCCTTCAGGAGAGGCATGTCGTTGAAACTATCATCCCCGTTTCGCCGGTCCATCACACTGGCCTCATTGATTTCCCTCGCGGCGACTGTGCCTTGTGGCATGGTCACCGCAGCCGCGCCCGCTGACGCGGACTGGACGAGCTATGGCCGCGACCCGGGCGGGGCGCGCCATTCGCCGCTCAAGCAGATCACCACCGCGAACGTGAATGCGCTGCAGCAGGCCTGGGTATATCATATGCGTCCGCCCGGCGTGACCGCCGATGTCGGTCCGATGCCGGACGGCATGAAGGCCCGTTTCGCCACGGGTTTTTCCGCTTCGGAAGCGACGCCGCTGGTCGTCGACGGCGTCATGTATCTCTCCACGCCCTATAACCGCGTCGTCGCGCTCGATGCGGCGACAGGCAAGGAGCGATGGGTCCATGTGCTTGCGAACAAGGACCAGCCCTCGACGCGCGGCGTTGCCTATTGGCCCGGAAGCAAGGGAACGGGCGCCCGCATCTTTTTCGGCACCCGGTCGGGCAAGCTCGTCGCGCTGGACGCGGCGACCGGACAGCCCACGCCCGGCTTCGGTGAGGCGGGGATCGTCAACCTCAAGACGCCGGAGGTGATGAACGGCCTGAAGGTCGCGCCGCTGGGCATGAGCAGCCCGCCCGCGATCTACAGGGATCTGGTGATCACCGGATCGCGCGTGCAGGAAATGCCGGTCAAGGGCGCTGCCGGTGACGTGCGGGCCTGGGATGCGCGGACCGGCAAGCTGGTCTGGACATTCCACACCATCCCGCACGAGGGCGAGCCGGGGGCGGATACGTGGGAACCGGGCAGCGCCAAGGGGCGGTCGGGCACCAATGTCTGGACCTTCGTTCAGGTCGACGAGAAGCGGGGGATCGCCTATCTGCCGATCGGGACACCGACGTTCGATCGCTGGGGCGGCGACCGCAAGGGCGCAAACCTCTATTCCAATTCCGTCGTCGCGGTGGATGCCGCGACCGGCAAATATCTCTGGCATTTCCAGACGGTCCATCATGACATCTGGGATCTCGACCTGCCGACCCTGACACTGATCGACATGCGGCGCGGCGGGCGGGTGATCCCGGCGCTGGTGGCGATGAACAAGACGGCGATCATGTTCATCCTCGACCGCGTGACCGGCAAGCCGCTGTTCGACGTGCGCGAGATGCCGGTGCCGACCGAGACGGATGTGCCCGGCGAACAACCCTGGCCGACGCAGCCGATGCCGTCGGCGCCGCCGCCGCTGACGCGCCTGTCCTACTCTGCGGACGATATCCTCGACGCCACGCCGGAACTGAAGGCGAAATGCGAGGAGGTCGTGAAGAAGCTGAACGTAGTGCCGAGCAAGCCCTTCCAGCCCCTGCGGGCGGACAGCGCGGTCAACACCTTCCCCGGCAGTCTGGGCGGTGTCGACTGGGGCGGCGGCGCGTTCGACCCGAAGCTCGGCCTCTACGTCATCAACCTCAACGAACTGGGCAGCCCGCAGCAGATGGAACAGCAACCCGACGGAAGCTGGGGGCTGAAGGGCGGCTATGCCTATTTCGCCGACATCGAGTCCGGCTTCCCCTGTCACAAGCCGCCATGGGGCGAACTGGTGGCGGTGGACGTCGACAAGGGCACGGTGGCATGGCGCCGGCCGCTCGGCGATACCGGCCATCCGGCGCTCAAGGATGCGGGCATTACCAGCGCCGGCGGCCCGTTCACGACGTCCGGCGGCCTCACCTTCATCGGCGCGACCAAGGATCAGCGCCTGCGCGCGTTCGAGACCCGGACGGGCAAGCTGTTGTGGACGGCCGAGCTGTCCGGATCGAGCTACGGGACGCCGATGACCTATGCCGCCGGGAAACGGCAGATGGTCGCCGTCGTCGCGACAGGAGGCTTCGCTTTCACACCGGCCACCAGCGACGAGGTGGTGGCCTATGCGCTCCCCTGAGGACATGACATGCGTATAGTCGGATTGACCCTCATGGCCTTGACCCTGCCGCTGATCGGGGCGGGGGCTCTGGCCCAGCAGGCGGCCCCGGCCGCTGGTGTCGCCACCACCGCCGCCGCTCCGGGCGTGCCGCCGCCCGGCCCCGGCCTCGACCTGATCAATGAGCGCTGCGGTTTCTGCCATACGATCGGGCAGGTGTTCCAGACGCGGCGGAGCGAGGCGGACTGGGCGGTCACCGTGCAGGGCATGGCCGATCGCGGCGCGGAAGTGTCGCCCGACGAGATCAGGGTGATCACCGCCTATCTGGCGAAGAACTACGCCGCGCCGCCCGGCACTCCATCCGCAGGCGCGCCGAACGCGGGCAGTCATTAGGACCGATCAGGCGGGCGGCGCATGACGCCGCCCGCCGCCCGTCATTTCACGTCGGCGTACAGCGGCAGCATGCCCTTCACCTTGCTGTGCAGGCGATAGATGCTGGTGCTGCCGGTGATGTAGACGGTGTGGCCGTCCCCGGCGAAGGCGAGGTTGGCTGCGGTTTCGGGCAGCTTGATCTGACCCAGTACCTTGCCCTGCGGAGAGACGATGCGGATGCCGCCCGGTCCCGTCATCCAGATGTTGCCGGCGGTGTCGACCTTCAGCCCGTCAGGCCCGCCGCGCCCGGCGGGCAGGCGGATCAGCTCGCGCGGCGCCGATAATGTGCCGTTGGGGCCGACATCATAGGCGCGGACATACATGTCCGGTCCGTAATTGCCGACATAGAGCGTCCGGAAATCGGGCGAGAAGCCGATCCCGTTGGGCAGGGTCATGTCGGTGATGACGGCCTGAAGCTTGCCGCCGGCATAGCGGAACACACCGTTGAACGGCAGTTCCTTGGCCGGGTCCTTGTCCATGCCGTTGAACAGGCCGAAGGGCGGATCGGTGAACCACAGGGCCCCGCTTTTGTCGTAGACAAGGTCGTTGGGGCTGTTCAGGCGCTTGCCGTCATAGTCGGACAGGAAGGGTTGCAGGCGCATGTCCTTGCCGACCTTCACGATCCGCCGCGCGCCCATCTGCGTCATCAGTACCGTGCCGTCCGGCGCAGGGGCCATGCCGTTGGAGCCGATGCTTGCCCCGGGCGGAGGATTGGGCAGCCCGCCGGAATTGGCGATCAGCTCCTCGACCTTTCCGTCCGGGGTTACGGCGCGCATCTTGTCACCCGTGACGTCGGAGAACCAGAGGCGGCCCGCATGCCACATCGGCCCTTCGGTAAAGCCGAAGCCGGTGGCGACACGTTCGATCGGCGTGCCGGGCGCGATAATCGCGTCAAGCGCGGGATCCAGCCGGTCCAGCGAGGGGGCGTCAGGCGCGGGGGCCTGCGCCACCAGCGGTGCGCTCAATTGACACAGTGCCGCCGCGAGCAGGGCGGCGCGAAGGCGGGAGGGCATGGTGCTGTTCCTTCGATCGGGGGTCATACGCTGTCGGTCAGGAGGACGAGATAATCCTTGTTGAGGACGGTGTTCTCGATCAGCGGCCAGTTCTTCTCGTGCACGTCGGACCTGATCCACAGCTGCCGCTGCTCCTCGCTCTCATAGGTGAGCTGGAAGCGGTAGTTGATGCCGGGGGCGGGGGCCGGGGCGCCCTGAATCACGGAGCGCAGCTTCAGCATCTTGAGGTCGATATAGCCGCGTCCGCGGAAGCTTTCGGCAGCGGGCTTGAAATGAGTGTGGAACGCATCGAGCATTTCCTGTTCGCGCGCCGGATCGACGGCGAGATCGCAATAGAGCACGATCGGCTTGCGGCCCGCCGGTGTGCCTTGCGTGGCGGCGCGGGCCACACCCGTGGTCGCCCCGATGCCCAAAAGGGCGAAGCCTTTCAGCAAATGACGCCTGTCCATGGCTTTTCTTCTCTCCTTGTCATGATGATCCCCGTCGAGGGGGAGGAAATCTACCGGCGCGGCTGCATGCGGGCGTCAGCCTCGGCGCGATAGCGCGCCTTCGCCGCCAGATCGCGGGCGACGCCGATCACCATCAGTTCGAGCGGCATGTCACCGGTCTGGCGGATCGTCCGTGCCTCGCCGAGATCGACGGGCACGGCGTCACCGGCCTTTATCGGGGCGGTCTCACCACCGACCATGGCCTCTCCGGCGCCGGAGATCACATAATAGACCTCGCTCATGTCGGCCTGTGTCCGCTGGTCAAGCGCCGCTCCGGCGGGCAGCAGGATATGGTCGACATAGGACCAGGGGGTCGAGAATACCGTCGGCCCCAGGGCGCGGCGATAGAGGACGGCGCCGGTCGTGCCGGGCAGGCTGGCGGCCGCCGGTTTCAGCAGGCTCCGGTCCAGCCGCATGGTGATGAACTGCGGCACCGGGTCGAGCGGGACACCGACGCGCGGGTCGCCCAGGTCGAAATTGTCGTAGCTCTTGGTCATGCCGACATTGATGTTCAGCCACTGGACCGGCTTGTCGGTGGGATTGTAGATGCCGTGGGCGTGGCCCATGCGATCGGGCGCACCGGCGGGGCCGACCAGACGCGATGTGCGGCCGTCGATCGTGAACTCCGCCTCTCCATCGAGGATGACGAACATCTCCTCGCAGTCATTGTGGAAATGCTGGCCGATGCCGCTTTTCGGCGCGATCGTGCCCCGGTGCAGGAAGATGAAGTTGGTGCTGAGCGCGTTCGCGCCGAGCAGGGCGCCGAACTTGATCGAGCCCGCGCCGCCATGCACGCCGGTCGCGGTTCGCATGCTGTCAGGATCGCTATGGCCGATCCGTTGCGCCAGCGGCGGCGCGGCACTGGCGACAGTGACCGGTGCCGTCATGATCGCGGAAAATGCCAGCATGGCTGTGACCAGCCCCGTACGCGGCGACTTCAGGCCCATCTTCTACCCCTCTCCAGATGCTTGCGCTTGTCTGTTTACGCGGACATACATCCATCCTATCGCGAATCATATACTATATTGTCTGGCGGGCAAGCCGGGCGGGAGGGATGTTTATGAGCGGAACTGCGCGGTCCAGGGTCAGGCTGGGCCTGATCTTCCTGTTGTTCATCATCAGCGCGATCGCCTTTCTGGATCGCACCAACATCTCGGTCGCGGGTGTCGAGATGCGGAAGGAATATGGCATCGATCAGGTGGAACTGGGCTGGGTCTTCAGCGCCTTCCTGATCGGTTACGCGCTGTTCCAGGTTCCGGCCGGCTGGCTGGCGGCCCGCTATGGCCCCCGTATCGTACTGACCGGCGCGTTGCTGTGGTGGGGCGTGTTCACCGCCGCGACGGCGCTCATTCACCCGCAGGGTACCGGTGCGCTGCTGCTGCTCGCATTGACGCGCTTCGCTCTCGGCATCGGTGAATCGGTTGTCTATCCCTGCGGCAACCAGTTCCTGTCGCGATGGATTCCCGCGCAGGAGCGGGGGAAGGCGAACGGATGGATTTTTGCCGGTGTGGGCGCCGGCTCGGGTATCACGCCGCCGCTGATCACCGCGATCATCCTGTGGGGCGGCTGGCGGGCGTCCTTCTATGTCTGTGCCGTCGTCGGTGTCGCGGCGGCGGCGGCCTGGTTCCTGCTGGCGCGCGACCGGCCGCAGGATCACCCATCGGTCAACGCGTCGGAACTCGCGCATATCGAGGCGGGCCTGCCCGCGGCCAAGCCCGTGTCCCACGCGCCGATCCCGTGGGGCACCATCCTGTCCAGCGGTAACGTCTGGGGTCTGTTCATCAGCTATTTCGCGTTCGGCTACGTCATCTGGATCTTTTTCAGCTGGTTCTTCATCTATCTCGCCGAAGCGCGGCATCTGGACGTGAAGTCCAGCGCCATCTTCTCCATGCTGCCGTTCCTGTGCATGACATTCGGCTGTCTGCTTGGCGGGGTGATCAATGACCGGGTGTCGGCGCGCTACGGCCTCTATTGGGGACGCTCGGGCCTGGGTGTCATATCCTTCATCCTCACCGGCCTGTTCCTGGCCTGCGGGTCGATGGTCGACAACGCGCCGCTCGCGGTGCTGATCCTCGCGGGAGGCGCGGGCGCGATCTATCTGTCGCAAAGCTCCTTCTGGTCAGTTACCGCCGATATCGCCGGTCAGCACAGCGGGGTCGTGTCCGGCTTCATGAACATGGGATGCCAGATCGGCGGGGCGTTGACGTCCACCCTGACGCCGATGATCGCGGCCCAGTTCGGTTGGACCGCCGCCTTCTTCGCGGGCGCGGGCGTGGTCCTGGCGGGCGTGCTCGCCTGGGTGGTGGTCGACCCGAACCGGTTGCTGGAGCAGTCGGATCGGGACGCCGATACCCTGGCCCCTATTGCCGGCGCGACAGCCTGACGGTGAAAGGCTTGCGCCCGTCCGTGTCGAAGAAGGTCGTGCCGAACGCCGTTCGGCGGACGTGGATCGTCTCGCCGACCGATGGCGGCGGCGCGACGGTCGTGGTGTCGTATGACGTGCCGTCTTCCAGTTCGAGGCGGTAATAGCCGTGGCGCAGCGGGACCACCGCCTTCAGCCGGCTGTCGAAGTCCGTCCGCTTTTTCAGGGCGTCGCGTTGATCCTGATAGCTGTTGGCCATGGCGGTCGGGCTCGACGGCGCCGCGGACGTCGCCGCACCTGAAGGCACAGGCGGCGGCGGAACGGGAATCGGCGCGCTGTTCCGCGTCGCCCGGCCCGACCGCTGATCATAGCAGGCGAGGCGCGCCGACGGGTCGTCTATGCCCGCGCAGCCCTCGTCCTGAGCGTAAGCGGCGCAGTGCGGAAACAACGCAATTCCGCCTGCCATGGCCAGTTGCCAGATGCCTTTCACGCCCTTCTCCTCATTTTGGTACGATAATTTGTTTGACTAATCGCTGAACATCATATCCTATATGATAAATTGCAAGACGCAAAAAGTCTGCTGAGGGGAGGATCGATGGCGCTCGTAAAGGCCGTTCTGTATCTGTGTTCGCCTGCATTGCTCGTAATGGGGGCCGCCGCGCAGACGCCAGCCCCCTCCGCTCCGCCGAGCCGTCCACCGATGGAAAGCGCATGGTCGCCGAAGCGGACTCCCCCGCGCGCCTATGACGCGCCGAATCGTCCCTGGTGGAAATTGTCCGACATTCTCACCGCGCACAAGGGTGAGAAGAACTGGATCCATCCGATCGTGCGGACCCATGATCTGGAAGCGGACTGGCATCAGATGGCGCCCGGCCAGCGGACCGAATCGCTGATGTACGCCGACAATGCGACGGCGCTCATCGTCTGGGGCGGACAGGTGCGGGTCAGCATCAAGGGGCAGGAGCCTTTCGTCGCGATCAAGGGGGGAGAGGTCAATATCCCGTACCGCCTGCCCTTCACGCTCGAGAGCGTGGGCGACGAACCGGCGCTGTGGCTGGAGGTTCACGGAGCGGGCGACGTGCCGATCTATCTGACTGCGACGACGCCGGAAAAGCCCAAGGACGTGGCGGGCTTCAGCTATGTGAAGGCGGCCCTGATGGGCGGGGACGGCCGTTATGGCCCGTCCGACCGGCCCTATCTCGATTATTACAAGGATGTGGTGAGTGGCGGACAGCGGGCGGGCGCGTTCATCGCCGGCGATCACCTGTTCGTGAACAACATCCGCGGGCCGGGTGCGAAGACGCCGCCCGCCAGCGACCTTGGCCACTTCCATTTCGGCTATGACGAATTCTGGTTCATCATGGAGGGCAATGTCGATTATCAGATCGAGGGCGTGCCGTTCTTCACGGCGTCGCCCGGCGATGTCGTGACCGCGGCGCAGGGCCGGTGGCATCGCGCGAGCTTCGGCGGACAGCCGGGGCAGATGGCCACGCGCGTCGCGATCAACCCGTATCCGCGCGGTCTGCACAGTTTCCAGCCGCACTGAACCGGCCGGCGGAACGGAACCAATCCCGAAAGATGAGAGAGCATCAACCGGAGAGCCGTAAAATTCACGCATAATCCTATAGTATATGAAATTCTTAAAAACAGAGGGAGAGGGAAGATGTTGGGAGCGTTTCTACCCACACGATTGAACAGTTCGCTGATCGCCATCGCGGCGGTGATGGTCGCCGGCCAGCCCGCATTCGCACAGGACAATTCCGCGATCGCCCTGCCGCCGCAGAGCAGCCAGTCCGTTGCCGACACCGACATCGTCGTCACGGGTTCGGCCATTCGCGGCGTCGCGCCGGTCGGTTCGAACCTGATCTCGGTCGGTCAGGAGACGATCGAGAAGGTCGCGCCGGTCAACGTGTCGCAACTGGTGAACACGGTGCCGTCGATCTCCACCGCCGGTTCGGTGGCGCAGGGCGAGAACGCCTACTCCTATTACTCGCCGCAGATTCACAGCCTTGCGGGATCGTCGTCCAACACCACGCTGGTGATTCTGGACGGTCTGCGCCTCCCGGGTGGCGGTACGCAGTTCGCCCAGACCGACCCCAACATCATTCCGGTCAGCGCGATCCAGCGGGTCGAGGTTCTCGCCGACGGCGCATCGTCGGTCTACGGTTCGGACGCAGTCGCGGGTGTGGTCAACTTCATCACCCGCCGCACCTTCGACGGGTTCGAGGCGAACGCCCAGGCGGGCTTTGCCGACAAATACCATAACACCAACTTCAACTTCATCTGGGGCAAGAAGTGGGACACGGGCGGCGTCTATGTCGCCGGTTCCTATTCCGATCAGTCCGAACTGAAGAACAAGGACCGCAGCTTCTCCAGCCTGGGTGACTATCGCCCGGTCGGCGGCACCAACACCAACAGCTATCAGTGCAGCCCCGCGACGATCGTGGCGCCGGGTGTCAGCGGCGTGTTCCTGTCGCCCAGCGCGACATCGACCGTCGCCAATACGCAGGCCAATGCGCCCTGCAACAACTCGATCTACGCCAATCTGCTGCCTTCGCAGTTCCGCGCGAACGCGATGATCAAGGTGACGAACGACTTCTCCGACAAGTTCACCGTCACGGCGATGCTGAACTACAACCGCCAGGAGACGCACAACGACTTCGGGCCGGGCGGCCTGACGAACGCGACGGTGTTCGGTCCCGGTTCGGGCAGGGGCGGCCAGATCAACCCGTTTTACGTGGCGCCGGCCGGTGCGCCGGGCGCCACGCAGCAGACGGTGAGCTGGCTCGCCTTGCTGCCCGACGCAGATTACGGCGAGTCGGAATCGCAGTCGGACTCGATCTACTCGACGGCCGTTGCCGAATATCGCGTCAATGACGAGTGGACCCTGACGTTCAGCGACGCCTTCGGCTGGAATCGCTCGGCGCTCAACACCATCAACGGCTTCTGCTCCTCCTGCGCCCTGCTGGCGCTGAACGGCACGTCGCAGTTGAGCGGCAGCACGACGGCGACCAACATTCCGGGCCAGAACGTCATCGCGCTCAACCTGCCGCTGACGACCGCGAACGCGCTCGACGTGTGGCGGCCGTTCGACGGCACGAACCGAACCTCGGAAGCCGTCATCCGCTCGCTCTATCGCAACAACAGCGAGAACACGAACTACAACACGTTCAACCAGATGAAGCTGGACCTGAACGGCGCGCTGTTCAGCTTGCCCGCGGGCAAGCTGAAGGTCGCCGTCGGCGGCGAATATCTCTGGTATGAGCAGACCCAGAAGATTTCCGGTTCCAACAATACCGGACCGACCACCACAGGCTCCAACTTCCGCGTCTACAACTACAAGCGCGACGTGAAGTCGCTCTACGCCGAACTCTATATCCCGGTCATCTCGCCGGATATGGAGATACCGCTCGCACACAGCCTCGATCTCAGCATCTCGGGACGCTACGACAGCTACAGCGACGTGGGGTCGACCACCAATCCGAAGTTCGCGGCGAACTGGGAACCGGTGGCCGGCGTCAAGCTGCGCGGCAACTATTCCCGCGCGTTCGTGGCGCCGCCGACCGCGGTCATCGGCGACCCCACGCAGGGCTATCTCTATGCATCGGGCAGCGTCGGTGTGAACGGCACGCAGATCGCCGTGCCGATCGCCAACTATCCCGACGTCGTGAACATCCCCGGCGTACAGTGCAACGCCACCACCTGCACCATCGGCACCCCGGCGGTTCAGGGCATGCGGCGGCAGCTCGGCGGCGGCTTTTCCAACATGACGCCGCAAAAGGGACGTAGCTGGTCGGCGGGCATCGATCTGGCGCCGCGCTTCCTGCCCGGGTTCACGGCTGCCTTCACCTATTTCCACAACAAGTTCATCGGCGGCGTTTCGTCACCGAGCCCGAGCGCGATCGTGAACTCGGCGGGTCTGCGCAACCTGCTCACCATCTGTCCGCAGACCTGTTCGCAGGCGCAGATCGATGAGTTTGCCAATATCGCCAACGGCGCGACGGTGTCCGGTGCAATCCCGCCGCAGGTCTACTTCCTGATCGACCAGAGCGCCCGCAACGCGCTGAACCTCACCGTTCAGGGCATCGACGGTCAGTTCAACTATCGGACCGAAATCGGTGAACTCGGCAATTTCGTCGTGGGTACGGGCTTCACCTATTTCACGAAGTTCCGGCAGAATTTCGGCGGTGGCACGGATTTCAGCATCCTCAACACGTCGGGCTACAACACGACCTTCCCCTCCGTGCAGTTCAAGAACCGCGCACAGTTCGGCTGGTCGAAGAACGGCTTGTCGGCCGATCTGTTCTGGAACCATACCGGTTCCTATCATAACTGGATCAGTACCACAGTGGTACCGATTCAGGTCAATGCGGCGGGTAATCCGGTCGGTGGCGGCGACAAGGTCAAGGCCAACGACACGTTCGACCTGCACTTGCAATATGAGTTCCAGGGCGAGGGCTTCACCCGGGGTTGGCAGATCTATGTCGACGCCCAGAATGTCCTCGACAAGAAGCCGCCCTTCTACAACGGCAACACCGCCGGCATCCTGGGCGGGGCATGGGGCTATAACGGCTTCGTGTCGAACCCGATCGGCCGCATGGTCTCCGTCGGCCTGCGCGTGAAAATGTAACCCCCTCCCAAGGGTCGCACGGAAACTGGTCCTGGAGCAGCGATGCTCCGGGGCCTTTTCTGTCTGGCGGAGTGGACGAGGCGGGCGATCCTCGCGTAGTGATGGTTGACACGAAAAAGCCGCGCCACATTGTGCGCGCGCAACAAATATTTTCCCTGCCGAGGCCGCCGGAATCCTATCGTGTTTCTAGGTGCTTGTTCCGAAAATGAAATGAAGATGAAGATCTCCGGATCGTCCTGTCTTCAATCTTAAATCGAACTGTCTTGTTGGTGCCATATCAGCCGCCCCAGACCTGAGCGAATCGAAAAAGGGGCGTTATTTCATCATGTTAAATCAATTCATGCGCGCGGTGCTGCTTGGCAGTTCCGCCCTGGCGAGCTTTGGCGCGTCGACTGCCTTCGCGCAGGATCAGGCGTCGCAGGTTCCAGTCGAGGCACCTGCGGCGGACGCGGGGCTGGGTGAGATCGTCGTCACCGCGACGAAGCGCGAGACCAACCTTCAGGATACGCCGATCGCCATGGCGGTCATGAGCACGGAGGCGCTGAAGGACCGCCACGTCCAGAGCCTGTATGATCTGGCCGACGGCGCGGTGCCGTCGTTGCGCGTCGCGACGTTCGAGGCGCGCCAGAGCGCGCTCACCATCGGCATTCGCGGCATCGTACCGCTGGACGCCAACCAGCCCGCGCGCGAGCAGGGCGTGGGCATCTATGTCGACGGCGTCTATCTCGGCCGCCAGCACGGCCTCAACGCCGCCCTGTTCGACGTCGAGCGGGTCGAGGTGCTCAAGGGCCCGCAGGGAACATTGTTCGGCCGCAATACCGAAGGCGGCGCGCTCAGCATCGTCACGAGAGCCCCCACCGGCGAGTTCGGCGGCCGCATCGAGGCGGGTATCGGCAATTATGGCGGCCGCAACGGCGACTTCCACATCGACCTGCCCAAGGTCGCCGGTTTCAGCGTCAAGCTGGACGGCGTGGTCCAGCATCAGGACGCGACCACCAAGAACCCGCTCGATAGCCAGACCGGTTGGAACTATTACGACCGGCGCGGCCTGCGCGCGGCGGTCCGCTGGCAGCCGACCGACACGATCACCAACGACTTCTCCTATGATGTCGCGCGGGACGCCAACACGCCGTTCTACAGTCAGCTGCTGAACTACAATCCCTATGGCTGCGGCGCCGGTACCCAGGCCTCGCACGCCGCCTGCACGCTGCCGGGCACGGCCTACACCAACCTGACCGGCACGGTGAAGCCGCTGATGCCCGGCGTCGTCGTCAACGGCGACACCCGGATGAAGGTGGCAGATATCGGCGTGCCGCAGCAGCCGAGCATCGACAAGACGCACGGTTTCACCAACGTCCTCAAGTGGACCGCCTCGCCGGAAATCGAGTTGCGCTCGATCACCGCATGGCGTGGCGTCGACGCCACCCAGTGGGACAATTCCGGCGGTGCGCATCGTGTGCCCGTGGTGGCGCCAGGCTGCACCGGCTCGGCCTGTAACTTCAGCCGCTACAGCCTTGCCGATCTGCGCCAGCGCCAGTTCAGTCAGGAATTGCAGGCGGTGGGCACGATCTCCAGCATCGATTACGTCGCCGGGCTCTATTATTTCAACGAACATGTCAGCGACGACGCGGCAACGCCGAACTCCAATGCGATCGTCGGCTATACGACCGCCGGGCAGACGAGCGGCTATTCCTATGTGGTGCTGAACCCCTGCACCGGTTCGGGTGGCTTCGGTTCGGAAATCGGCTGCCGCTCGATCGACCGCGCGTCGGAGGTCTGGTCGAAGAGCTATGCCGCCTACGGCCAGCTGACCTGGAACGCGACCGATGCGCTGCACGTCACCGTCGGCGGGCGCTATACGCACGACAAGAAGAAGGGCGTGCTGCACTATTCGCGCAACATCAACTACGACATCAACACAGCGGCGGCAGCGACCAACGGCTACCAGCCGCTCGACGAGACGTGGAACCGCTTCAACCCGATGGCGACGGTCGCCTATGACGTCAGCAACGACGTCCATGTCTACGCCAAATATGCGACCGGCTATCGTGCGGGCGGCGCCAGTTCGCGCACGTCCAACTATCAGGCGTTCGATCCGGAGGACGTGAAGTCCTACGAAGTCGGCCTGAAGTCGGACTTCTGGGACAAGCGCGCCCGCTTCAACCTCGCCGGTTACATCATGGACCGCAAGGACAGCCAGGTCGACATCAGTTCGATCCAGGTGACGGCGACCGGCAGCTTCAACAACCTCGTCACGATCAATGCGCCGGGCACGACAAAGATTCGCGGCGTCGAGGCGGACCTGACCGTCAATCCGGTCGAAGGCCTGACGCTGAACGCGTCCTACGCCTACACCTATACGAAGATCCCGCTGGTCCCGATCACCTACACCGCCGGCGGCCTCTCCACGACGGTGCTCCAGCGCTTTTACATCGTGTTCACGCCGCGCAATGCGGCAAGCGGATCGATCGACTATGCGCTGCCGGTCGGCGGCGGCGAGACGAAGGTGCGTTTCCACCTCGACGGCAACTATTCGCAGGCGACGCAGGCCTTCGACCAGTATGCGACGAAGAACGACGCGTCCGTGATCTTCAACGGCCGCATCTCGCTCGCCGACGTCGACGTGGGCTATGGCCGGATGCTGACGGTCAGCGCATGGGGCCGCAACCTCTTCGACAAGCAGTATGTCTATCGCCGCGACCCGTCGAACAGCCTGCCCGGTGCGCCGACGACCAGCGTGACGGCCGGCAGCGTCAACAACATCCTGGGCGACTACGGCAACTTCAATGCGCCGCGTACCTTTGGCGTCGACGCATCCATCAAGTTCTGATCGAACAGACCATGGCGACCTCGACCGGCGTGACGGACCCCCGTCACGCCGGTCTTTTATGCGGCGTGGATCGGCAGCGTGACGACGACGCGCAGGCCCGGTCTTGCATCCTCCAGCGCCAGCGTGCCGTGGTGCAGCCGGACGATCGCGTCGGCGAGCGGGAGACCCAGCCCATGACCGGATCGTCGCGTGCCCTCTTCCGTCCTGCCAAACCGCCGCATCACGACGGGGCGCTGGTCGACAGGGATGCCGGGTCCGTTGTCGCTGACGGTGATCACGGCTGAACCGCCCCGCCGTCTGGCGGAAACATGCACATCCGTGCCCGACGGCGCGTGCCGCACGGCATTTTCCAGCAGATTGAGCAGCATCTGCGACAGAAGCTGGCGGTCGCCGGACAGTGTTACCCGATCGCACGGGCCGGGAATGACATGCCGCTGCTCCTCGTCCGCAAGGGCGCGCACCATTTCGACCATCTCCGTAACCAGCGTGTCGAGTGCGAGCGGACGGAAGCCCGCCCGGCGCGATCCACTTTCGATCTCGGCGATCCGCAGCATCGCACTGAAGGTCGCGAGCAGCTCGTCCGCCTGGGCGGTGGCAAGTGCCAGCTGCGCGCGGACCGGTGCCGCCTCGTCGCGCTGTTCGAGGAGCGAAAGGTTGTTGCGGAGCCGCGCCAGCGGCGTGCGCAGTTCGTGCGAGATATCGTTGGAGACGTTGCGGATTTCCCCCATCAGAATGCCCATGCGGTCAAGCATCCGGTTGAACGCCGCCGCCTGCCGGTCGAATTCCCCTCCGTCCCCGGTCAACGGCACGCGGCGCGACAGGTCGCCCTCGATGATCGACTCCGCCGTCATCCGCGTCTGTTCGATCCGTTGTCCGACCAACCGCCGGAACAGGAGCAGGCCCGATATGACGACGACGACGATGGCGCCGAAACCGGCCAGATAGATGCGCCGCCGTTCCGCGAAATAATCGTCGATCGGCTCTGTCTCGGCGAACACCGCAAGGCGCATGCCGTCACCCACCTCCCGCACCAGCACACGCCCGGAACTGAGCCCCTGGATCCGGTCCCGCCGGTTGAGCGACGAAAAGCCGAGCGGCAGCGCGCGCGTGAAGCGGCTGTTACCGGCGATCGCCCGGCCGGTGACGTCGGTCAGGAGCAGGCCGAGATCGCCGGTCTCCCGCTGGCCCGTCAATTCCCGGATGCGGCGTTGCAGTGCCTCCCGCGCCACTACCATTCCGGCCGGCGCCAGGGCGTGGCTCTCGGTCTCGATCCGCTTGTCGACCAGAGCGTTCATCATCGAGAGCGTCGCGAAATAGGTGCCCAGGCCCGCGAGCGCCGTGACCGTCAGGAACAGGACAAGGAAGGCGATCGTCAGCCCGCGCAGCGATTGCAGGCGACCGGTCATGCGCGCAGCAGATAGCCCATGCCGCGCTGCGTGCCGATCGGGTCGTCGCCAAATTCCAGCAGCTTCACGCGCAGGTGGCGGATATGCGCGTCGATGATGTTGGTCGTCGGCACCAGGTCATGTCCCCAGATCCGCTCGATCAGCATCGGGCGGGTGACGACCATGCCCGCGTTACGCGCCAGTTCGAGCAGCAGCTTGAATTCGGTCTGCGAGAGGTTCAGCGGCTGGCCGTCGCGCCATGCCCGCAGGCGAGAGGGGCTGATAACGATGTCCCCCGCGCTGATCGTGTCGGTGGCCTGGTCATTGGCGCGCCGCGCCCGCACCAGCGCGTGCAGACGGGCGTTGAGCTCCAGCGGATCGACCGGCTTGACGACATAATCGTCGGCCCCGGCATCGAACCCTTCCACCTTGTCGAACACCTGCCCGAGTGCGGTCAGCATCAGCACGGGCACGTTCATGCCCCCTTCGCGCATCTGGCGCAGGACGGTGATGCCGTCGACACCGGGCAGCATCCAGTCGAGGATCACGATGTCGAACGATCGCTGGCCGATCAGGGCGATCGCGTCCCGCCCGTCACCGGCGGTCTGCACCTCGTGCCCGAACTGCGAAAGCTGTGCGACCAGCTGCTGCTGCAGCTGGTCGTCATCCTCGACCAGAAGAATGTGCATGGTCATGCGCGCGCGGGATCAATCGGAAACGGTGTGGCGACCGAGCATAGCGGTTGCCGCGCCGCATGGCCATCCTCACGTCATCGTGATGATCGGCTTGATCACGGTACCCGCCTCGGCGTCGGCCACGGCGCGGTTGATGTCATCGAGCGGATAGTGGCGCACGAGACGGTCGATCGGGAACTTCCCATCCATGAACAGGTCGACCAGGCGGGGGATGAACAGGTCCGGCTGACTGTCGCCCTCCACCACGCCGCGGATCGTCTTGCCACCGACCATGACGTCGGTGATGTCGAAGCTGCCGTCCGTGCCGACAGGCGGCGCACCGACGATGGCGCAGGTGCCGCGTGTCGCGAGCGTGTCGATGGCCATCCGCACCACTTCTGCGCGCCCGGTCGCCTCGACCGAGCAGGCGGCGCCCTTGCCGTCCGTGGCCGCCCGGATGGCGGTTGCCACATCCTCGCTTGCCGCGTTGATCGTCCGGTGGGCGCCCAGTTCCCGTGCGAGCGCGAGCCGCCCCTCGTTCCTGTCGACGACGATGATCGGATTGCAGCCATAGAGATGCGCGGCCATGACCGCGCTCAGCCCCACGGCACCCGCGCCGAAGATGGCGATCGACTGTCCGGGCGCGGGCTCCAGCACGTTCAGGACGACCCCGGCACCCGTCTGTATGCCGCAGCCGAGCGGACCCAGCAGGTCGAGCGGCGCATCCCGGCGCACTTTCACGACGTTGCGTTCGTCGGCGATGGCGAAGGTGGCGAGCGAGGATTGCCCGAAGAAATGGGCATGCAGCGTATCGTCCCCCTGACTGACGGCGGAACTGCCGTCGGGGCGCGCGCCACCGAAGCAAAGCGGGAAGATGTCGGCGCAATAGGTCGGCGTGTCCGCCGCGCAGGCGGGGCAATGGCCGCAGGAGAGGAACGTCAGTACGACATGGTCGCCGACCGCGACCTTCTCCACCTTCTCGCCGACCCGCTCGACGATGCCCGCGCCCTCATGTCCCAGGACGATCGGATGGGGAACGGGATATTCCTGGTCCCGCGCGATGAGGTCCGTGTGGCAGAGGCCGGTCGCGGTGATCCGCACCAGTATTTCGGTGGGGCGGGGGGCGGCGATCTCCACGTCCTCGACGAAGAAGGGGCCGCCGCGTTCGCGGACGACGGCCGCCCGGGCATGGATGTGCTGGGGGTGGGACATGGCGATGCTCCGGGCAAACAAGGGTTGCGTTTCGATTGTGGAAAGGGACGGAAAGGAGCGGCCCGATCGCGCACCGCCCCTTTCGCGTTCACATGCCGAGCGGGGGGTAGGCCCGCTGCCCCATCTGGAGCGTGATCCATTTGAGTTCGGTCAGTTCCTCCATCGAATATTTGCCACCCTCCCGGCCGAAGCCGCTCTGCTTCACACCGCCGAAGGGCACATGCGGCTCGTCCAGCAACGTGCAGTCGTTGATGTGGACCATGCCGGATTCGAGGTTCATCGCCAGGTCGAACGCCTTTTGCAGGTCGTTGGTGATGACGGCGGCCGAGAGGCCGTAATAGGACATGTTGGCGAGTTCCAGTGCGTGGCGATGGTCCTTCGCACGGATCAGCGAAGTGACCGGGCCGAAGCTCTCCTCCTCGAAGATGCGCATGTCCGGCGTGACATCGGCCAGCACGGTCGGCTGGAAATAGCGGCCGTCGTATGAACCGCCGGTCAGGAGCTTCGCGCCCTTGCCCAGCGCGTCCGCTATCTGGTCGGCGATCATCGGGCCCTGCGATGCCCGGATCAGCGGGCCGATCACCGTGTCCGGGTCGCGTGGTTCGCCGACCTTGTAGCCGCTGACGCGCGCGGCGAACTGCTCGGCGAAGCGATCGAACAGGCCGGTTTCGACGATGATTCGTGACCCGGCCATGCACGCCTGTCCCTGATGGAAGAAGGCGCCGAAGGCCGCGCTCTGGACAGCATAGTCGAAATCGGCGTCGTCCAGCACGATCAGCGGGCTCTTCCCCCCCATTTCGAGGGTGAAGCGCTTCAGGTTGCGCGCCGCCTCGACGGCGATGCGGCGGCCGACGCGGGTCGAGCCGGTGAAGCTCACCAGCCGGACGCGCGGGTCTTCGATCAGCACGTCGCCGAGCGCCTCGGCGGGGCCGGGCACCACGTTCAGCACACCTGCGGGGAGGTCCGCGGCCTCGAACAGTTCGGCGATCTTGAGGCCGAGGACCGGCGTCTCCTCAGAGGGCTTGAGGACGAAGGTATTGCCGGCGGCGAGCGACAGGCAGATCTTCTTCATCGACAGTAGCAGCGGCACGTTGAACGGCGAGATGCCGACCACGACGCCCAGCGGACGCCGGACCGAAAAGCCGAACTGGCCGGGCTGCGTGGGGGGCAGGGTATCGCCGAAGATGTGGCGTGCGTCGCCGGCCGCGCTCCTGCACAGGTCGATGCAATAATCGATCTCGAAATGCGCCTTTCCGGGCAGGGAGCCGGCCTCGTCGATCAGGACGTCGGCGATCTCGCCGCGCCGTTCCTCAAGCAGTTCCGCGACGCGGAGCAGCGGGCGCACGCGTTCGGAGACCAGCGTGCTGCCCCAGCGCTCGCCCGCGCTGTGCGCGGCGTCGATCGCCTTGCGCGCTTCCTCCTCGCCGGCCTGCTCAAGCGTGGCGTAAAGCGTACCGGTAGCGGGATTATAGTCCTCCACCACCGCGTTGCGCGACGAACTGACCCATTCGCCGTTTATGAAAAGCTTGTAGTGCGGCACGGATGACACTGGCCTTCTCCTCCTTCAGAAAATACGGGACGGCCCCTGCGTCCCCGCTATGCGTCTGCGGCCTCTGCCTCACAGCCGCGTTGCCACCATGTGACCCGACATGCCGCCCAATCCCGGCCCCGGATGGGTCGAGGCGCCGATGTGAAACAGCCCGGCTATCGGCGTGTCGTGGTTCCTGCCGCCTGCGAACGGACGGAACAGGTGGAACTGGTCGATCCCGCATGTCCCGGAATAGGGATCGCCACCGACCAGGTTGATGTTCATTGCTTCCAGATCGGCGGGGGACAATATGGTCGTCTTCAGCAGCGCCGTATCGAGATTGGGGATGCAGCTGCTCAGGCGCTTCAGAATGCGTGCGGCGTAGGCCTCCGCAAGCGCAGGCGTCCAGCGGCCGTCTGCGGGAACGGCGAGCGCCTCAACCGCGTCACCGCGCACCTCGCGGGGCAGTTCCTGCAGCTGTATCCATAACAGCCCCTGTCCGGGCGGAACGCGTGACGGGTCGGTGGCGGCGGGCTGCCCGACGACGATCGTTCCTTCGGCGGGGAGCAGGCCGCGTTCGGCCTCATTCACGGCACGCGACACGCCGTCGAGGCCGGGCGTGACATGTACCAGCGCGACATCGTCAAGCGCCGGATCGGCCCACCGCGCCGGTTCCGACAGGGCAAGATGAATCTGCATGTCGGCGCGGCCGTAGCTGTAGCGCCGGGCCATCTCCGCCTGCGCGGCCGGTGGATCGTCCAGCAGGCGGCCGTAGAGCTGCGTCGGCGTGACGTTCGCCACCACCGCCCGGCGCGCCATGAGCCGCTGGCCGTCGGCCGTTTCCACGCCCCGCGCGACGCCGCGCTCGACGATGATCCGCCGTACCTCGCTGCCGACCCGGACCTCTCCGCCCTGCGCGGCGATCAGCTTGTCAAAGGCCGTGACCAGCCCCGACACGCCGCCCTCGACGAACGGAATGCCGGCCGCCTCAAGCGTGAACAGGATCAGCTTGCCCATAAGTGCCGAGAGCGGCGCCTCCGGCCCAAGGCCGGTATGCAGAATCCACGGAGCGATCAGCGCGCGAACCGCGTCCGACCCGAAATCCTGTTCCAGCCAGGCGCGCATCGGCCGCATGAATGACCCCGCCAGACTAGCCATGCCGCCGATCCGCTGACGCCGCAGCGTGTTGAACAGCAGGGACAGCGTCTTCCAGCTGCGCGGCTCCTGCCCCAGCAGGCCGAAGATCAGGGGGGCGTTGCGTTCGATATCCTGCATCGCGGCGACATAGGCGGCGCCATCGCCCGGGTGCAGAGCGTCGAACGCAGCCGCATTCGCCTCGCGCGACTGGCCGAAGACCAGCGCCCGGTTGCCGGGCATCATGACGGCGGTCGGCTGCGGCGCGGTCACGAGGCGCAGGCCGTGTTCGGCGAGGCGAGGCCCCAGGACCGGATAATGGGCGGCCGTGACGAACAGGGGCAGTGACATGGCGAACAGGTCGTGGTGGAACCCCGGCAGTGTCGCCTCGGCCGTGCGCAGGCAGCCGCCGGCCACCTCGTTCCGCTCCAGCACCAGCACACGCCGACCCTTCATGCCCAGTTCGGCGGCGCAGACCAGCGCATTAATCCCGCTGCCGATCAGGATCACGTCCCACGGGTCGCTCATGGCATGTCTCCCTCAAACCAGGGGCGCGGGCCAAGGCCCTGGTCGGGACCGAGGATCGAATAGCCGCCGTCGACCGCAAGGTCGGCGCCGGTCATGAAGCGCGCCATGTCGGAACAGGCGAAGACCACGGCATCGCCCACATCCGCGCCCCGGCCGACGCGGCCGAGCGGATGGGTGCGGGCACCGACGCGGTCCGCCCGTTCCTCGCTGCCCGCCATGCCCTCCAGTGCGGGCGACCAGGTCCAGGCCGGGGATACGCCGAGCACGCGTATGCCGCGGGGCGCCAGTGTAACGGCGGCGTTCTTGGTCAATTGCATCAATGCTGCTTTCGACGCGGGATACAGCATGCGCCCGGCGGCGCCGAACTTGCCGCCGACGCTGCCGATATTGACGATGACACCGCCGGGCGACGGCATGATCTCCGCCGCCCTCGCGATCAGCAGCGCCGGGCCGATCAGGTTGACGTCGAGCGCCCTGCGCCAGTCGTCGCGCGTCGCGTCGAGGCCGGGATCGATATAAAGGCAGGCGTTGTTGACGAGGATGTCGAGCCGTCCGAAACGCGCGACGACGGTGTCGAGGCAGGCGGTCAGGCCCGCGTCTTCGGCAAGGTCGGCCGCCACGAATGCGCCCCTCTCGCCAAAGCCCGCCGCCACGGCATTGCCCCTTTCCATGTCGCGGCCGGTGACCAGCACGGACGCCCCCGCCCTGTGCAGAGCCGTAGCGATATCGGCGCCCAGCCCCTGGGTCGCCCCGGTCACGATCGCGACCTTGCCCTCCAGCGATATCATGCCTCACCCTCCAGCAGCGCGGCGACCGTCGAGACGTCACCCAGCAGCGCGATGTTGTCGAGCGCGGCCTGATGCAAATGCGGCTGTCCGGCCGAGCAGGCGTCGGCAGCCACGGCGACGTGGAAACCCATGTCGGCGGCGTGGCGGGCGCTGTGCTCGACCACCGAATTCGTGGCCACTCCCGCCATGATCAGGCGATCGACGTGCAACGCGGCCAGCACGTCCTCCAGATCGGACCGGAAGAAGGCATTGACCCGATTATGGGTAATGACGGGTTCGCCGGGCAGGGGGCCGAGCCCGTCATGGAAGGCGGTGCCCCAGCTTCCTTCCTCCATCGCGCGGTTGGCGACGACGTTGCGGAAGATCGGCGCGTTCTGGACCACGCCCGCATAGCCGGGGGGGAAGGCGATGCGGACGTGGAGCAGCGGCAGGGCGCGCATGCGTGCTGCGGCGAGGAGCCGGGAGGCAGCCTCGATCACGGCGCCGCGCCCGGACGCGCCCTCCGCCACGCCAAGGCGGATGCGGCCGTCGGGATGCAGCACCTCGTTCTGATAGTGCAGGGCCAGCACCGCCGTCTTCAAAGGAAGACCTCATAGGCGTCCTGCACGCCGTCGCAGTTGATGAGGTCCACGCGCTTGAGCGCGATGCGCCAGCTTCCTGCCGGTCCCACCAGGTCATGGGTGCAATGGCCGGCGAGCTGCCGCTGGTAGCGGCCCTTGCGCCACTCGGTCATCTGGAAGGTGGAGCGGACGCGCAATACTTCGCTGGCCTGCTCCAGGATCTGGACGTTGCCGACGATTCGCGCCGTCCGCGTCACCGGTTGCTGGGACCATGCGTGGGTCTCGTCCAGTCGCCGCCGCCGCACGTCGCGCAGGATCGCATCCTCATAGAAGATCGACGCGTGGTTGAGCGGGTCGGTCTGCCCATGCTTCAGCGGCACCCAGTACATGCCGTCGTCGGTGAACAGTGCGTCCCATTCCTCCCAGCGCCGCGTGTCGAGCAGGAAAGCCTCATCGTACAGATACTGGGTGACGGCATGCTGTGTCTGAAGGTCGCCGGTCATGCCGCGTCCTCCCCCATATAGGCGGCCCAGGCGCGGAATTGGTTGCGCATCGGCACTTCGCTGATGCCCGAACCGGACAGGCCGCCCTCGAACGGCGTGTCGTGCCCCGCCATCCTGTGCTGGCTGATCCAGTCGCCACCATCCGAGGCCATTCCTTCCTGGCACCGCTGATAGACCTCGATGTCGTCGACCATCACGGTCGAGGAAGGCGAGTTGACGATGTTGGTGTAGCTGATCGTCCGCTGGAAGAACGCGTCGGACGTGCCCTTCAGGCGGAAGGTGAATATCTCCACCATCGTCCGGTCGACCGAGATCGGCCGGATGACCCTCAACTGCTGGAAGCCGGTGTGGGGCGAGCAGCTGGGATAGATGATCGTGTTGTGCCGGTTCTGCGACAGGATCGCCTGCGCGCCATCCGGGCCGTGGACCGCTTCGAGCTGGGCGCGATACTCCAGGCTGATCGCATCGGTGGGCGCGTTGAAGATCGCGTCCATATAGCTGTGGCCATAGTCGTAGCAGCGCAGTTCCAGGCTCTCCCAGAAGCTGTTGGGTTCCCCGTTCCCCTCGATGATGTGAAGCTGGAACGGGGTCTTGCCGTCCAGCTTCTCGCGCACGGTCCGCCGCGCGGCGGCGAAGGAGCTTTCGTGCGTGGCCTGCGGATGGCCGGTGTCGTTCAGATTCTCGAAGAAGATCTTCCAGTTCGAATACTGCATCACCCGCATGACGCCGCCGGCGACCTCAACCTCTCCGCCGGGCGCGCGCTCGACGAAATTGTCGATGCTGGCGAGGGCACCGCCCAGATATTCCTCAAGACCGGGGCCGTCTTCGGCGAGCGAACAGAAGATGAGGCCGCCCCGTTCGGCCACGCGGGCGACGGCGCGCATCGAGAATTTCGGATCGTCGAGGGAAAAACCGGTGTCCTTGTATCCCTGCTTGAAGGGGACGCCCTTGATCTGGCCATCGAGCGAGAAGGTCCACGCATGATAGGGGCAGCGGAACAGCGGGCCCACATGACCGCATCCGTCGGCGACCAGCTTCGCCCCCTTGTGCGGGCAGCGGTTGTACAGGACGCGGATGTCGCCACGGCGATCACGCACCATCACGACCGGTTCGCGCCCGATCAGGGTCGTCCAGTAATCTCCGGGCTTGGGCACCTGGCTCGCATGGCCCACATAGACCCACGCCTGTCCGAAGATGCGTTCCATTTCCCGGTCGAAGATCGCAGGATCGGTATAGAGGCTCTTGTGAACCTCGTCGGGCTTGACCAAGTCGGCAAGCATAGTGGTGGTCATTCCTGCTTCCTCCCTTGCAGTGACGCGCATGCTGCGTAATTAATTGCATCTGCAATATCCGCGATCGGCCGGTATCATCCGCTTCCGGCCAGAATCACGTGAGGGGTCGCCATGGGTCAGTTCGGATTGCTGAGAGACGAGGACCGGGCGTTCCAGCGCCTCGACCCGCTGGAGGAAACGACGCTGACCGGCGCGCGCAGGACGGTGGGCGGCGCGCTCAGCGACCATGAGCTGGCGGTGGCGGGAAACGCGCCACTGGCCATGGAACTGCGGACAGCGAGCGTCGGGGCACTGCCGCTCGTCCTGCTGCATTATGGCGCGCCGGTATCGATCCAGCCCCGGAAGATGCCGGGCCATTTCCTGTTTCAGGTCATTCTGGGCGGCTGCCTGCGGGTCGAGGGACCGGGCGGCGTGTTCGTCGCGGGAGAGGGGCAGGCGGTGGTGCTCGATGAACTCGCCGGGCGCCGTCTTCACTGGTCGGCGGACAGCCGCCAGCTGATCATGCGCATCCCGCGCGCCGCAGTGCTGAAGGCCGTCGGGACCGATAGCGGCCCGATCCGGTTTGATCGCGCCTTTGCGCTTCACGACGCCGATACGGGGACGCTGGAGCTCGTGCGCTACATCATGACGCAGGCGACGTCCCCGATGGCCGGCGGGCACGGCAGCGCCATCCTCGACCTGCTGGTCAGGCATCTGCTGCTGCACCATTCGGACTTCAGGGACAGGCATGCCCCGCTACCGGCCAGCATTCGCCGGGCGGAAGCCTATATGCGCCTGCGTCTCTCCGATCCGATGACGCTGCCGGAACTGACGGGGGCTGTGCAGACCACCGCACGGACCCTGTCGGGGAATTTCCAGCGCTTCCGCGGAGTGTCGCCGATGGCGCGGTTTCGCGACATGCGACTGGATGCGGTCCATGAAGCGCTGAAGTCCGGGACAGCGGAGTCGGTCACGGAGGCCGCGACCGATTTCGGCTTCTTCCACCTCGGCCGCTTTTCCAGCGCCTACAAGCGCCGCTTCGGCGAGTCGCCCAAGCAGACGCATCTCGCCGCCGCCCGCCCCGCCGCGCCGACCCCCTGCAATAACGCCGCCGCTGGATAGGCGACGCACGGCCCGGATAGACGATCCGGGCCAAGTCAGTGAACAATCCCTCATCCTAATCACGGCCTGGGGGGCCGTAAAACAGGTCGAGGGAAACAAGCAATGAAGCACTTAAAGGGACGGACAGGACAACGGATATTCCTGGCGGGGGTCGCGGCAATGGCGATCGCGACTTCGGCCACGGCATTGGCTCAGGACACGGCGGATGCGCCCGGTGCCGCCGCCGCAGCATCCGACGAGGCGGTCGGCGACATCGTCGTCACGGCACGCCGCCGCAACGAATCGCTGCAGAAGGTGCCGGTGTCGATCACGGCATTCACTGCCGCCGACCTGGCCGCCAAGCAGACCGACAATATCTCGCAGATCAGCGGTTCGACCCCGAACCTGGTGTTCAACTCATCCGCACCGATCTCCGGCAGCAATACGGCCGCGTCGATCTTCATTCGCGGTATCGGCCAGACGGACTTCACGCTGGTGACGGACCCGGGCGTCGGCCTCTATCTCGACGGCGTCTACATCGCCCGTTCGGTCGGCGGCGTTCTCGACCTCGTCGATGTGGAGCGGGTGGAGGTTCTGCGCGGGCCGCAGGGCACGCTGTTCGGCAAGAATACGATCGGCGGCGCGATCAACATCACCTCGATCGCGCCCAGCGGCGACCTCGGCGGCTCGCTCCAGCTGACCACCGGCAGCCGCAACCGCATCGATGCAAAGGGTGTCATCGACCTGCCGGTGACCGACACGCTGGCGCTGCGCGTGTCGGGCGCGACCCTCAACCAGGACGGCTACGTCAAGAATGAGGGCGGGCCGAAGCTGAACAACACGAAGGCGCTGATCGCCCGTGTCGCAGCGCGCTGGCAGCCCACCGACGCCCTGACGATCGACCTGTCGGGCGACTATACACGCCGCCGTGAACAGGCGCAGGCGATGAAGCTGCTGACGTTCAACCCGGACGCAGGCGCGCCGACATTTGCACCGTTCAACGGCGTGATCGCACCCGCGCTCGGCTATCCGACCTTCGATTCCCGTTACACGGAGGGTGGCCGGTTCCAGACCTATCAGGGCAGCAACCCCAAGGCGATATCGGACCTTGACCTGTGGGGCGTGTCCGGCACGGCAACCTATGAGGTCAGCGACGCCCTGACCGTCAAGTCGATCACCGCCTACCGCAAGTTCAACAGCCAGTTCGGCCGCGATTCTGACAACTCTCCCTACACGATCGTGGAGACCGACGACGACATCCGCCATCACCAGTTCAGCGAGGAGCTCCAGCTTTACGGCGAGCTCCTGGATTCCAAGCTCGAATATCTGCTCGGCCTCTATTATTTCGACGAGAGCGGCCGCGACCTCAACAACGTCTACACCTCGGTCCTGATCATCAAGAGCGGCGGTTCGGCGGGCACGAAGAGCAAGGCGGGTTTCGCGCACCTCACCTACCATGTGACGGACAAGCTGCGCGCAACCGGCGGCATCCGCTACACCCGGGAGGACAAGTGGTTCCTGCCCGACCAGCAGGTGTTGTTCTATCCCTACACCCAGGAACTGTTCGGCGGAGCGGGTTATACGGAGGGACAGCGTATCCTGCCCGAGGAGCGCGTCTCGCGCTCGTTCGACAATGTGTCGGTCCTTGCCGGGCTCGATTATCAGTGGACGGACCGGTTGATGACCTATCTGTCCTTCTCCCAGGGGTTCAAGTCGGGTGGCTTCAACCAACGCGTGTTCCCGCCGCGAGCAACGCCGGGATCGTTCGATCCGGAAGAAGCGGATGTCTATGAGGCGGGCCTGAAATGGGCGAATGTGCCGGGCACGATCCGCTTCGACCTGTCGGGCTTCTATACCAAGTACAAGAATATCCAGGTGAAGATCATCGACGTGATCGCCCCGGGTACCGGCAACGCGGCAAAGGGCCGTATCTATGGCGCGGAAGCGGAACTGACGGCAAAGCCGCTGCCTCCGCTCACGCTCAACCTCACCGCCGGCTATCTGGATACCGCCTATACCGGTTTTGCGGCGAACTTCGACCCGACCCAGGGCATCACGCTCAACAACCGGTTCGTCAATTCGCCCAAATGGTCGCTGTCCGGCGCGGTTTCCTACGCGGTGCCGCTGGGCGATGCGGGTGACCTCACCATTCGCGGCGACTGGTCCTATCGCTCGAAGGTGTACAATGACGCCGCGAACAGCGAACGGATCGCGCAGCCGGGCTACAGCCTGTTCAACGCCGCGCTGATCTTTAACACGCTCGACAAGCAGTGGCAGGTCTCCGCCGGTATCAAGAACATCGCCAACAAGGCGTATCTGCTGACGGGCAACGACGAGTATAACGGCTTCGGCTATGTCGAGGGCGTGTACGGGCGGCCGCGCGAATGGTCGCTGTCGGTCAAGCGCTCGTTCTGACGTCCGGCGTCGACCGGCGGGGTTCGTTGCTTGTACGAGTGACGGTCCCCGTCGGCGCGGCGTGCCGTTCAGCCGGGATTTTCTATGACGCGCACGCCGTAGATGTTGGCGCTGCCCTTGCGCGATCCGATCGAGAACCGGGATGTCGTGGCAACCGTCGGCGTGAGGGGGTAATCGACCGTCACCCATTCGCTTTCGGCGGGACCGGGCCTGCGCTCGACGGCGATTTCGGTTCCGTCGGCGGTGATGACCAGTTCGCGGTCTATGTCCCGTCCCCAGTAGGTGATCTGCAGTGTCGCGGGCCCCGGGCGGCGCGCCAGCGTAAAGGCGATGCTGGTGCCTTCGGGGACGGAGCGGTTCTTCTTGCCGTAGAATTCCCCGGGTGCGCCCGCCGTTGCGACCAGTGCATGTTCGCGCTCTGGCTGCATCTCGCCGATATGGAAGATGTCTATGGTCCGCCGGGCAAGGTCGGCGCGTGCGGTTTCCGCCGCGAGGTAGGCGTCGCGTTCGCTGGCCCATGCGTCCGGCGTGAAGGTCCGGAAATAGACGGCTGCCCGCCGGTCGTAGAGCGGCGCGAACGGCTTCATCTCATGCGCGGCGCCCAGCACGTCGGTGACGCGATAGCGGTGGGGGGCACCCGCCATGGGTTGCGGCACGCTTTCAGCGGAGCCGGTGACGAGCAGGGCAGGGGCCGGGCCGTCGAACCGGTCGGCGGCCGGGGCCAGGTCGGCGGCGAGGACCAGCGGTCCGCTCAGATAGGCGATGGTCGACGGCGCCCCGGACAGAGGTTCGGCGCGCAGTCGCATCGGCAGGGTCAGGGTCAGGCGATCGCCCGCGCGCCAGCGCCGCTGGACGATCCAGTAACCGTCGCGCTCCTGCGCGCCGGCCGCGCCGTCATTCAGCGTCAAGGTGGCGTCCGTCGCCCAGCCGGGCCGCCGGATCGCGATCGCCGTAGCCGCGCGCGGCGCCCGCCCGACTGTAAGGGTCACGGTATCGCCGTCCGGATATCGCGTGTCGAGATCAAGTGACAGCTTCCGTTCGGGCCAGTCCAGGGTCGAGGGGATGAACAGGTTGACGTATAGGGTTGCGGCGTCCTGCCAATAGATGGAGTCCGCATGCTTGGCGTGGCTTTCCATCCCCGATCCGACGCAACACCAGAAGCTGTCTTCCGGCGTCGAATAATCGCGCTTGGCTCCCGCTTCCAGCGGCATGAAATAGACGAAGCGGCCATCGTCGGGGCGCTGATGCGCCATGATATGGTTGAGCTGCGTCCGTTCATAGAAGTCGAACAGGGCGGCCGACGGCGCCCAGCTGTAGAGGTGCCGGGTCAGTTTCAGCATGTTGTAGCTGTTGCACGCCTCGCAGGTGGCTGTGGTCAGCTGTTCGCCCTGACGGTCGGGCTGGCCGAAATGCTCACGCTCCGAATTGCCGCCGATCGTGTAGCTGTGATGGTTGACGACCGTGCCGTGGAAGAAGCGCGCGGCCGTGGCGCAGTCTTCCTCTCCGGTCGCTTCATACAACCGCGCCATGCCGATCAGCTTCGGAATCTGGGTGTTGGCGTGCAGACCGGCGAGAACGTCCCGGCCGGCGATCAGCGGATCGACGACCGCATGATGCTGTAATCGCCCGGCCACTTCGCGCCAGCGCTCGTCTCCGGTCAGGGCATGGAGTTCGGCGTAGGATTCGAGGATGCCGCCATGTTCGACGGACAATATCGTCTGCACCTGCGCGTCGGAGAGGCCATCCAGTATGCCGGCGAAATAACCCGCGAGGCCCAGCACGACCGGCAGCGCCTGCGTGCGGCCGGCCAGCACATGGGCGTCGATCAGTCCGGCAAAGATCTTGTGCATCGTATAGATGGGCACCCAGCCGCCGTTCAGCGTCCAGTCCACCCGGATGTCGCCGCGCCTCACTTCCTCGAAAATGACCTTGCCGGGAACTTCCCGGCCATGGCGTTCTGCGGTGGTGCCGCCGAAGTAACCGTCGCCCTCGGCCTTCTGGATGCGGGCAAGTTCCGCAAGCGCGTGGTCCAGCGCGGCGCCGATTTCCGGATCGCCGCTGTTGGCGATGATCAATGCACAGGCGGACATCCAGTGACCGAGCGTGTGCCCGGCGATGCTTGCGCTTTCCCACCCGCCGTAGCGCGGCTTGGGTGCTGGCAGTCCGGCCGAGATATAGAAGTTGTGCAGCAGCCGTTCGGGATCGAGAGACAGCAGATAAAGGCGGTTCGCGCGTATGGCGTCGGCGAAGGGGGAGGGCTTCAGCGTGACGTGACGTGCAGCCACGGGTTCGACCATCCGCCGTACGCGCGGGGCGACGGCGCGCAGCAACGCAGGGGATGTTAGCGCAAACAAGCTGGCCGATGTGAGCACCGTGCGGCGGGTGATGGCGAACGGCCCTTCGGGCATTGGATTTGCATGCTTGTGCATGACGCGCGTCTCTCCGGTCATTGTTTGATTACGATATAACCCGCACTGCGATCGAAATGGTAGCGCTACATCTCATGGGCTGGCATGAACCAGGCAGCGAAGACGCAAATCGCAGCGAAGGAGAGATCGCCTTGAAACTGACACGTCGCGAAACAATGGCGGCGATGGCCGGGACAGCCGCGCTGTCGATCGGGAATGCGAAGGCTGCGACCGCCCGGTCGCCATTCGTGCTGTGGTACAGGCAGCCTGCCGCGACGTGGACGGAGGCCCTGCCGGTCGGGAACGGCCGGCTCGGCGCAATGGTCTTCGGCGGCGTGGCACGCGAGCGGCTGCAATTGAACGAAGGCACGCTTTGGGCCGGAGGGCCGTACGATCCCGTCAACCCCCTTGCCCGCGACGCCATCCCCAAGGTGCGGGAACTGATCTGGGCCGGCAAGTTCGCCGAGGCGGAAGCCCTCGCCAACGAACGGGTGATGGCGAAGCCGCTTCGTCAGATGCCCTATCAGACGCTGGGCGACCTGACCCTCGATTTCCCCGGTATCGATGAGGCGACCGAGTATCGACGGGACCTCGATCTCGCCACCGCCACGGCGACGACACGGTTTGTGGCGAATGGCACAGAACATGTGCGGCGGGTCGTTGCATCGCCCGGTGATCAGGTGATCGCCGTACATCTCTCGGCATCCGGCCCCGGTACGATCGATGTCGACATTGCGCTGGGGTCGCCGCAGCAGTCGGTGGTGGCGCGCGCGACCGACGACGGATCGCTGCTGATGACGGGCGCCAACAGCCCGGCGGAGGGCAAGCCCGGCAAGCTGACATTCGCGGCCCGCATCGCAGTCCGGCTGGACGGCGGCAGCGTGGAGGCATTGCCCGATGGCAAGCTGCAGGTGCGGGGGGCGAAGGCAGCGACGCTGCTGCTTGCGATGGCGACCAGCTTCCGGCGCTTCGACGATGTGTCTGGTGATCCGGAGGCGCTGACGGCGGCCACGATCGCGAAGGCCGGTGGCCGGGATTTCAAGGCTATTTCGGCCGATGTGGTGGCCGGACATCAGCGTCTGTTCCGGCGCGTCGACATCGATCTTGGCGGGTCGGTCGCTTCAGACATGCCCACCGACGAGCGGATCAGGGCTTCGCAAAGCGGAACGGATTCCGGGCTGGCGGCGCTCTATTTCCAATATGGCCGCTACCTGCTCATTTCCTGCTCGCGTCCGGGCGGACAGGCGGCAACGTTGCAGGGCCTGTGGAACGACAGCCTCGACCCCCCATGGGGGTCGAAATACACGATCAATATCAATACCGAGATGAATTATTGGCCCGCGCATTCGACCAATCTTGCCGAATGCGCAGAGCCGCTGGTCCGGCTGGTGCAGGACATGGCGGAAACGGGCGCGCGCACCGCCCGCGACATGTACGGTGCGCGCGGGTGGGTCGCCCATCACAACACCGATCTTTGGCGGGCGACCGCACCGATCGACGGTGCCCGGTTCGGCGTATGGCCGATGGGCGGGGCGTGGCTCTGCACGCATCTGTGGGAGCATTATGATTATACGCGCGACCGGGATTTCCTGCGGTTGGTCTATCCCCTGCTGGCAGGATCGGCCCGTTTTTTCCTCGATACGCTTCAGAAAGATCCCGATACCGGCTTCCTCGTCACCAACCCGTCGTTGAGCCCGGAAAACGGTCATCCGTTCGATTCGACCCTGTGTGCAGGGCCGACAATGGACATGGGAATCCTGCGCGACCTGTTCGGACAGACGGCGATGGCCGCCGAATTGCTTGGTATCGACGCTGATCTGGTGCGCGAGGTGAAAGCGGCCCGTGCACGGCTCGCCCCCTACAGGATCGGACGGCAGGGCCAGCTTCAGGAATGGCAGCAGGACTGGGACGGCGACGCGCCCGAACAGAACCACCGGCACGTGTCCCACCTCTATGGCGTCTACCCCTCGCATCAGATCGGGGTGGATACCACGCCGGCGCTTGCGGCAGCCGCAAAGCGGACGCTGGACATCCGCGGCGATCAGGCGACCGGCTGGGCGACGGCGTGGCGCATCAACCTGTGGGCGCGCCTGCGTGACGGCGACCGGGCGCACGGCATCCTCAATTTTCTGCTGGGGCCGGAAAGAACCTATCCCAACATGTTCGACGCGCATCCTCCGTTTCAGATCGACGGCAATTTCGGCGGCACGGCGGGCATTGTGGAGATGATCATGTATAGCCATGGCGACACGATCGACCTGCTGCCCGCCCTGCCGAAGGCATGGCCGGCGGGCCGCTTGTCGGGGCTGCGTGTGCGCGGCGCCTGCGGCCTCGATATAGGCTGGCGGGCAGGTCGCCTGGCGCAGGTGACGCTGCGCCCGGATATCGACGGAGAGCGCACGCTCCGGTGGAACGGGCAGGAGAGGCGGATGACGTTGAAGGCCGGGCGTCGCCTGATCCTGCTGGAGCGCGATTTCGCATAGGCCTGCGGGCCGTCAGTTGCCCTTCGTGCCGCTGCCGATCAGTGGAACCATGGCGAGCATGTCGGACGAGGTCAGGAACAGGCGGTGTCCGTCCTCGTCGATGCAGCAGTTGGCAATGGACTTGCCGGTGGCGACGATGCCGAGCAGCACGCCTTCGGCAGTGCAGACATGAACTCCACCCGGGCCGGTGGCGAAGACAGTCCCGTCTCCGCGCGTCTTGATGCCGTCGGGCAGGCCGGGCAGGCCTTCTGCCTGTTGCGGGCGCATGTCGCGGAACAGGTGTTGTGCCGTCGGAAGACCGCGTGCGTCGAGGGTGTAGGCAAGCACCTCGGGCTGCTTCTCGTCGGACAAAGCGAGGTAGAGCGTACGGCCGTCGGGTGACAGGGCGACGCCATTGGGGCGCCTGAAGCGGCGATCGATCGCGGTGACCGTTCCGCCAGGCGAACGGTGATACAGGCCGCAAAAGTCGAGTTCGCGCAGGGGCGAACTGTCGCCTTCCGCAAGGCCGTAGGTCGGGTCGGTGAAATAGATCCCACCGTCGGGCGCGACGCAAAGGTCGTTCGGGCTGTTGAAACGCTTGCCCTCGAACCCGTCGACGATGATCGTGCGGCGACGCGTGGAAAGATCGACGCGGACGATCGCGCGCGTGCCGCTGTCGGCGGCGAGCAGTGCACCGTCCCGGCCGATGGCCAGCCCATTGAGGCCCGCCTCGCGGATGGCGGCGGGAACCGGACCTTGCAGTCCGGCGGGCGAGAGGAACGGACCTGCCCCGCCGGCGGCAGTCCAGCGATAGACGGCGTTCGCCGGTGGATCGCTGAACAGCAGGGCGGCATCCTTCGCTATCCAGGCCGGTCCCTCCGCCCAGCGGAAACCGGTGCCGAGCACGGTGATGGACGCCGCCGGATCGACGATCCGGTCAAGCGCCGGGTCGATGCGGATCACCCGCCCGACCGACGCCGCGGAAGCGGCAAGGACGGGGCGGCCCAGCAACGGCAGTCCGGCCAGTCCACCGAGCAGGGCGCGGCGCGTGGTCATGCGCCGATCGTCACCGTGCGGCCTTCGGCGGCCGAGCGATAGATCGCCTCGATCACGCGCATGTCGGCCCGGCCTTCCGCGCCCGGCACGATGGGGTCGGTGCCGTTCAGGATGCATTCGGCCAGATGATCGAGTTGCCCGGCGAACTGGTTCTTCGATGCTGGCGGCAAGGTGCGCGGGGCCACCGTCCCGTCCTTGCGTATCCGCATCGACTGCCCTTCATAGGGTGTGGCCGGTTCCATATCGATCCAGCCGGCCGTGCCGGTCACGCGATAGCCATTATGGGCGGAGCTGTAGCTCGATATGCAGTTCGCCTCGATCCCGGACGGGAAGCGCAGGAGGAAGCTGATGCGATCCTCGACCGTGCGGAAGCGGGGGTCGGCGCGGTCCGTGGATTCGATGGCGCTCACCGCGACCGGCTCCTCTCCGGTCAGATAGCGTGCCGCATTCAGGCTGTAGATGCCGATGTCCATCATCGATCCGCCGCCCGACAGCGGCCGGTCCAGCCGCCACTGGCCGGGACGGATGGGAAAGCCGTGCTCCGCCGTGATCAGGCGTGTCGGGCCGACATGGCCGCTGCGCGCGAGGTCGATGGCCAGCCGGTTATACTGTTCGAAGCGGGAGCGATATCCGATCATCAGCTTTTTGCCCGCCTTGCGACTGGCGGCGATCATCGCCTCGCACTCCGCGACGGATATCGCCATCGGCTTTTCGCACATCACATGCTTGCCGGCCTGCGCCGCCCGGATGCTGTATTCGGCATGCATGCTGTTGGGCAGCACGACATAGACGACATCGATATCGGGATTGTCGCGGATGCGATCATAGTCGGCGTAGCTGTACCGGTGCGTTTTCGGGATGCCATATTGCGCGCCATATTGGTCGAGCTTGGCGGGCGTGCCGCTGACCAGCGCGACTAGCCGGGCATGATCGCATCCCGCGAAGTTGGGCATGATCTGGCGCGTCGCGTACGATCCCAAGCCGACGATCGCATAGCCGATCCTCCTGTCGGCGGCGAAGGCGCGCGGTGCGCCCATTCCCGCGAATGCCAGACCGGCACCGATGCCGCCCAATATGTCCCGGCGTGAACTGTCCACCATGTCGACCTCCTCCCCACAAAAGATGACGAGCGCTTATTCCGTGCGTCTTGGGCGTCGATGATCGAGACTATGATGCCGATCCGTGGTGACGTGCATCCGGCCTCTCCCCTCCACGCTCCAGCTCTCGCACCGGAGTTCCGGCGGGCACAGGACGCTTCCGCTTTTGTTAGCGCTAACGAGAGAAGAATCAATCCATCATCACTCACCATCGAGGTGGCCGGCGGGAGGGTCCGGTCGTCGGCGGGCGGAACGGATGCCTTAGATGGCGGCCTTTGCCGAGCCGGGTTGCGCGAGCCGGTCCTCCGTCTCGCGCTCGATCAGCTTCAGTTCACGGATGGTCTCATCCAGCGCATGCTTCTGTTTCTCCAGATCGACCAGCCTCCTCTGGACCTGGCCCAGAAGCTTGGCCATCTGTTCCACATGCGCCGGATCGGCATCGTAGAGGTCGAGAAATTCCTTGATCTCCCGCAACGAGAAACCGAGCCGTTTGCCGCGCAGGACAAGCTGCATCCGGCCGATGTCGCGGCGGGAATAGATGCGGGTGCTGCCGACCCGCTCCGGATCGATCAGGCCCTTGTCCTCGTAGAAGCGCAGCGTCCGCTGGGTGACGCCCAGTTGCCTGGCGACATCCTGAATGCCCTTGCGGGACGCCTCGTCCGGCAATCTGCGCGCCATTACCACCACGCCTTTCCGGTCGGCGCCTTGAGAATGTTCATTACGACGGCGAACCTTTCATTCTGACGGCTGCGGCTGACATACCGGGTTAGCGCGACCAGAATGCCAACGGCGCGTCAAGCGGATTTTGTTGCTGCCTCACTGCGGCGCTGCTTCTCTTCCTCGACCAATTCTTTCTTGGACAGCTTTCCGATCAGTGTCTTGGGCAGGCTCTCGCGAATCTCGAATTCCCTGGGCATCTCGATCTTGCTGATCCTGTCCTTCAGGAAGTCCTTGAGGTCGGGAATGGTCAGTTCCATGCCCTCGCGCGGTGCGACGAACAGCTTGGGCGACTGGCCGCGATAGGCATCGGGGATGGCGATCGCCACCGCTTCCTTGACCGCCGGATGCAGGTAGGCCGCATCCTCGATCACGCGCGGATAGACATTGTACCCGCCGCACAGGATCACGTCCTTGATCCGGTCGACCAGGAACAGATAGCCGTCCTCGTCCAGATAGCCGATGTCGCCCGTGCGCAGCGCGCCGTCGACGAACACCGCCTCGGTCTCCTCGGGCTTGTTCCAGTAGCCTTTCATGATCTGCGGGCCACGGGCGCACACTTCGCCGCGTTCTCCGGTGCCGAGCAGCCGCTCCGGACTGGCGGGGTCGCGGATTTCCAGTTGAGTGGCGGGAAAACGCGGGCCGCAGCTGTTAGCCTTGATCACGCCGTCCAGCGGGTTGCACGCGATGATCGGAGAGGATTCGGAGAGGCCATAGCCCTCGACCACCTTCGCCTTCGTGCGCTGCTCGAATCGTTCGCGCACGTCGAGCGGCAGCGGCGCACCGCCGGAAATGCAGGCACGCACCGACGACAGGTCGGGTACCTGATTGTCGGGCAGGCCGTTCAGCGCGACGTAGATGGTCGGCACGCCGAAGAACTGCGTCGGCGGCTTGCGCTTCATCGTCGCCAGCACCTGCTTCATCTCAAAGCGCGGCAGCAGCACCATTTCCGCGCCGATCTCGATGGAGAAATTGAGAACCGTGGTCAGCGCGAAGACGTGGAACATCGGCAGCACGCCCAGCGTGCGCTCCTGCACCGGGCGCAGGCCGCCGACATGCAGCAGCATCTGGGCGCTGTTCGCGGTGAGGTTGGCGTGGGTCAGCATCGCCCCCTTCGGGACGCCGGTGGTGCCGCCGGTATATTGCAGCACGGCCACGTCGTCCGGATGCTGGGTGACGGGATCATGCGCCGCATCGCGCGCGAGCAGGGTGCGCAGGCGGATGTGGAAGCCCTCGTCCTCGACCTGTGCATGGTCCTTCCGCTTGAGCAGCGCGAAACCCAGTCCCTGAAGGCGCGGCAGCATGTCGGCCATACCGCACAGGACGATCTTCTCTAGGCCGGCGCCCTTGCCGACGGCCTGCACCTTCTCGTGGATCATGCGAAGGTCCGGGACGGCCATCATGCGGGTGCCGGAGTCGCGGATCTGATGGTCGAGTTCCCGCTCGGTATAGAGCGGGTTGAAGTTGACGATGATCGCCCCGACCCGAAGTGCCGCGAAGTACATCACAACGAAATAGGGGCAGTTGGGCAGGCACAGGCCGAAACGGTCGCCCGGCTTCAGCCCATGATCCTGAAGGCCCCGCGCCGCGCGGCGTACAAGCGTATCCAGATCGGCATAGGTCCAGGTGCGGCCGAGGAAGTCGATCGCGATCCTGTCGGCATAGTCGTGCGCGGCCCGATCAAGCAGGTCGGTGATCAGGCGGGGCGTGATGGTCTCGGACGCGGTGGCGGACGCCAGCTTTGTTTCCAACTTCTTCTCCCGATCTTTCTGCCAGGCCGGACTTGCGCCCCGGATATTCCGTCGTCTTGGTTGCGGTCTACTGGATGCGGGTCCAGGTCTGCGTCTTGCACAGCGGCCACATGATGCAGCCCTTGAGTTTCAGCGTGTTCGGCTCGGCGACCGTCACCGTCGCATTATAGGTGCCGCCGTCTTCGGCATTGTAGATGGTGCCGCCGCCCCAGGCGCCGGACTTCCATGCGAAGCCCTGAAGGATCTGCAGGCCCTTCAACTCCCGGCCGCGCAGCTTGGCGTCCTTGTTCTTTGCGTCCCGCAATTGAGGGTTGGCGCGCAGGCCGTCGGAATCGATGAGCTTGCCGCAGATGGACTGGCCGCAGCGGGTGATCTCGACCACGCCATGCCGGGTCTCGGTCTGCCAGCGTCCGACGGCAAGGTCGGGCTGGGCCGTCGCGCTCGCGGCGAGTGCCGCCAGAAGGTACATCATTTCCTCTCCACTCCTTCGAACAACGGAACTTTGCACCGGTTCCCGGCTTGTCAGTTTGACGGTGCCGGAAATGTCCCCGGACAACGCGAATCACGTTCTGCCGCAAAATTTGATTGACGTATAGGGTAATTCTTGCACCAATAGGGAAGTGACGCGATATCGCGATTCCGAATCCTGTGGAGAGGCCTGTTCATGCGTAATGTGGTTATCGCGGGCTATGCCCGTTCCCCCTTCCATCTGGCTGGCAAGGGCGCGCTTGCGCGCGTCCGGCCGGACGATCTGGCGGCGCATGTGGTGCGGGGCCTGATCGAGCGCACCGGCGTGAAGCCGGAGGATATCGAGGATATCGTCATGGGCTGCGCGTTCCCGGAAGGGGAGCAGGGCTTCAACGTCGCGCGCCTTGTCGGCCTGCTCGCTGACCTGCCGCTCTCGGTCGGGGGGATGACCGTCAACCGCTTTTGCGGATCGTCGATGAGCGCGGTCCACATCGCCGCTGGCCAGATTCAGCTTGGCGCTGGTGAGGTGTTCGTCTGCGCCGGTATCGAATCGATGAGCCGGGTGCCGATGATGGGCTTCAACCCGCTGCCGAACGCTGAACTCGCAAAGAAGAGCGCCGCCTATATGGGCATGGGCGACACGGCGGAGAATGTCGCGACCAAGTACCAGATCAGCCGCGCGCAGCAGGAGGCGTTTGCCGTCGCGAGCCAGGACAAGGCCGCCGCTGCGATCTCCGCGGGCAAGCTGGAGGCCGAAATCGTGCCGATCCCGACCAAAGCGGGGGTCGTCGACACGGACGGCACGCCGCGCCCGGGGACGACGGCTGAAGCGCTCGCCGGGCTCAAGCCCGCGTTCAGTCAGGACGGTACGGTGACGGCCGGCACCTCCTCGCCGCTGACCGACGGAGCCAGCGCGGTGCTGGTGACCAGCGAGGATTACGCCCGCGCCAACGGCCTGCCGATCCTTGCCCGCATCAAGTCGGTGGCGGTCTCCGGTTGCCAGCCGGAGATCATGGGCATTGGCCCGGTCGAGGCGACGCGCAAGGCGCTCAAGCGCGCCGGGCTTACCGTGGACCAGATCGACATTGTCGAACTCAACGAGGCGTTCGCCAGCCAGTCGCTCGCCTGCATCGGTGATCTCGGCCTGGATCAGGCGAAGGTGAACCTGGACGGCGGCGCCATCGCGATCGGCCACCCGCTGGGTGCCACCGGCGCGCGCATCGTCGGCAAGGCGGCGGCGTTGCTGAAGCGCGAGGGCGGTAAATATGCGCTCGCCACCCAGTGCATCGGCGGCGGGCAGGGCATCGCCACCATCCTGGAGGCTGCGGAATGAGCACGGCCACAGGTGTGAAAAAGGTCTGCGTCATCGGCGCGGGCACGATGGGCGCGGGCATCGCGGCGCAGGTCGCCAATGCCGGGGTTCCCGTTCTGCTGCTCGACATCGTCCGCGACCCCGCCGACCGTAACGCCGTCGCGGCGGGTGCGGTCGCCAAGATGCTGAAGACCGACCCTGCTCCGTTCATGTCGAAGGCAGCGGCGAAGCTGGTCGAGACCGGCAATATCGAGGATGATCTCGCCAAAATCGCGGATTGCGACTGGATCGTCGAGGCGATCGTCGAGCGGCTCGACCTCAAGCAGCAGCTCTATGAGAAGATCGAGGCGCATCGGCATCCGGATGCGGCGGTGTCGTCGAACACCTCGACCATTCCGCTGGAGAAGCTGATCGAGGGACGGTCGGAGGGCTTTCGCAGCCACTTCCTCATCACCCACTTCTTCAACCCGCCGCGTTACATGCGGCTGCTGGAGATCGTCTCCGGGCGGCAGAGCGATACGGCGCTGGTCGCGCGCATCGCCGACTTCGCCGATCGCACGCTCGGCAAGAGCGTCGTGCGGGCGAAGGACACGCCCGGTTTCATCGCCAACCGCATCGGAACCTTCTGGATCCAGGCGGCGCTGAACGCGGCGTTCGATCTGGGGCTGACAGTCGAGGAGGCGGATGCCATCGCCGGCAGGCCGATGGGCGTGCCGAAGACCGGCATCTTCGGTCTTGTCGACCTCGTCGGCATCGACCTGATGCCCTATCTGCAGAAGAGCCTGACATCGACGCTGCCGGCTGACGATGCCTATCAGGCGATCGCGCGCACCGCGCCGTTGATCGAGAAGATGATCGCCGACGGCTATACCGGACGCAAGGGCAAGGGCGGCTTCTACCGCATCAACCGGGAAGCCGGGAAGCGCAAGGAAGCGATCGATCTCGCGACCGGCGACTATCGTCCGGTGATCGCCGCGCCGGCCGTGCCGGGGGATGCCGGAAAGGGAGACCTGTCCGCGCTCGTTGCCCTGCCGGGCAATGCCGGTACCTATGCCTGGGCCATCCTCGGTGCGACGCTCTCCTATGCGGCGAGCCTTGTTCCGGAGATCGCGGACGACATCGTTGGCGTCGATGCCGCGATGAAGCTCGGCTACAACTGGAAATTCGGTCCGTTCGAGCTGATCGACAAGATCGGCGCGGCAAAGCTGGCCGGGCGTCTCGCGGCGGAGGGGCGTCCTGTGCCCGCACTGCTCACCCTCGCCGGGGAACGCAGCTTCTACCGCGTGGCGGACGGCAAGCGGCAATATCTGGGTCTCGACGGCGACTATCATGATGTCGTTCGTCCCGACGGCGTGCTGCTGCTGGAGGACATCAAGCTGTCGGCCCAGCCGATCATCAGGAACGGTTCGGCCGCGCTCTGGGACATTGGCGACGGCGTGGTCGCGCTGGAATTCACCGGTAAGATGAATGCGCTCGACGGCGATGTCATGGCCCTGATCGGCAAGGCGATCCCGCTGGTGCAGGAAAAGTACAAGGCACTGGTCGTCTATAACGAGGGCAGCAACTTTTCCGCCGGGGCTAATCTGGGCCTTGCCATGTTCGCTCTCAACATCGCGGCATGGAGCGAGGTCGAGAAGCTCGTCGCGGGTGGGCAGCAGGCATACAAGGCCCTGAAATACGCGCCATTCCCGGTGGTGAGCGCTCCGGCCGGTCTGGCACTGGGCGGTGGTTGTGAAATCCTGCTCAACAGCGATGCGGTGCAGGCGCATGCCGAAAGCTATATCGGCCTCGTCGAATGCGGTGTCGGCCTGATCCCCGGCTGGGGCGGTTGCGGCGAGATGATCGACCGCTGGCGCAGGAATCCCGCAATGCCCAAGGGACCGATGCCCGCCGTCGCCAAGGTGTTCGAGATCGTCTCGACCGCGACCGTCGCGAAGTCGGCGGCGGAGGCGAAGGAATATGGCTTCCTCCGTCCGACCGACGCGATCAGCATGAACCGTGATCGTCTGCTGGCTGACGCGAAGGCGAAGGCGCTGAGCCTTGCCGACGGCTATGCGCCGCCCGCGCCGCCCGAATTCCGCCTGCCCGGCGCCGGCGGACGCACGGCGCTCAACCTTGCCGTGGAGGGCTTTCATGCGCGCGGCCTTGCCACCGACTATGACGTGGTCGTGTCGGGCAAGCTCGCCGACGTGCTGACCGGGGGAGAGGCCGACCTGATCGATACGTTGAGCGAGGAGGATATGCTGGCGCTGGAACGCAAGGCGTTCATGGCGCTGGTCCGCGATCCCCGCAGTCAGGCCCGCGTCGAGCACATGCTCGAAACCGGCAAGCCGCTGCGCAACTGATGCAAATGGACGGGTGGCGCGCCGTCGCCGCCGCGTTCCTGGAGAGATGACCGATGCAAGTCTATGATGCCCCCCTGCGCGACATGCGCTTCGTGCTCGACGAACTGTTCGTCGACGACGGTTTCGGCGATATTCCCGCACTGGCGGAGTTCACGCCGGACCTGACCGGCGCGGTGCTGGAGGAGGCGGCGCGCTTCTGCCGCGACGTACTGCTGCCGATCAACCGCTCGGGCGACGAGGAGGGCTGCCATATCGAGAATGGCGTCGTCCGCACGCCCAAGGGTTTTCCGGAAGCCTACAAGCAGTTTGCCGAGGGCGGCTGGACGTCGCTCGCTTCCGATCCCGAATGGGGCGGGCAGGGCCTGCCGGAGGCGGTGAACAAGCTGGTCGAGGAGATGATCTGCGCGGCCAATCTCTCCTTCGGTCTCTACCCGGGCCTGACCCACGGCGCGACCACCGCGATCGAGGGACATGCGAGCGACGCGCTGAAGCAGGCCTATCTGCCCAGGATGGTGAGCGGCGAATGGTCGGGCACGATGTGCCTGACCGAAGCGCACTGCGGCACCGACCTTGGCCTGCTGCGTACGAAAGCCGTGCCGCAGGACGACGGCAGCTACAAGGTCACTGGATCGAAGATCTTCATTTCGGCGGGCGAGCATGACCTGACCGACAACATCATCCACCTCGTCCTCGCCCGCCTGCCGGACGCGCCCAAGGGGGTGAAGGGCATCAGCCTGTTCCTCGTCCCCAAATATCTGCCGAAGGATGACGGCGCGCCGGGGCCGTCGAACGGCGTCCAGTGCGCGAACATCGAGCACAAGATGGGCCTTAAGGCATCGGCCACCTGCCAGATGAACTTCGAGGATTCGGTCGGCTGGCTGGTCGGCGAACCGAACAAGGGCATGGCCGCGATGTTCACGATGATGAACACGGAACGCGTGTCGGTCGGCATTCAGGGCCTGGGCGTCGGCGAAGCCGCCTATCAGGCGGCGGTGTGGTATGCGAAGGATCGCATTCAGGGCCGTGCCCTGTCCGGGCCGAAGCGCCCCGACCTGGCCGCCGACCCGATCATCGTCCATCCCGACGTGCGCCGGATGCTGATGACGATGCGTGCGTACAATGAGGGGTGCCGGGCGCTTTCCGCCTGGGTCTCGCGCGCGCTCGATGCGGAGAAACACTCCACCGATCCGGAGATGCGCCAGCGGGCGGAGGACTTCGTCGCGTTGATGACGCCCGTCGTGAAGGCGCTGTTCACCGACCTTGGCCATGAAAGCGCCCAGCTCGCGGTCCAGTGCTACGGTGGTCACGGCTACATCCGCGAGAGCGGTGTCGAGCAATATGCCCGCGATGCGCGGATCACGATGATCTATGAAGGCACGAACGGCGTCCAGTCGCTCGACCTCGTCGGGCGCAAGCTTGGCGCACACATGGGCCGCTACCTGCGCAGCTTCTTCCATCCGGTGTCGAACTTCATCGAGGAGAACAATGTCGACGGGCCGATGAAGCCGATGATCGAGGCGCTGGCGAAGGCGTTCGGCGCGCTTCAGCTGTCGACTGCGACTATCGCCCAGCGGGCGCTGAAGGATCCGGAAGAGGCGGGGGCGGCATCGGCGGACTATCTGCGGCTGCTCGGGCTGGTCGCCATGGGTTACTGCTTCGCGCGGGCGACGAAGATCGCCGGGCTCCAGATGTTCTTCGGCACCGAGGACAAGGCGTTTTATGATGCGAAGATCAAGACCGCGACCTTCTTCTTCGAACGTATCCTGCCGCAGGCGACGGCCTGCTTCTTGGCGATCAAGGCGGGCAAGAAGTCGATGATGGCGCTCGACGAGGCGGCGTTCTGAACGCGCGGGAGGACGAGGCGATGACGGCCGGGATCGTGACGGGACTGGACGAGATTCGGGCGATGATCGCGCGGGGCAAGCGTCCGCCGATGATGGAACTGCTCGACATCGACCTGACGGAGGTCGACCGGGGGCATGTTGTGTTCACGGCGACGCCGAGCCGGGCGGTCTACAATCCGATCGGCATCGTCCATGGCGGGTTCGCCGCGACGCTGCTGGATTCGGCCTGTGGTCTTGCCGCCAGTTCGGCGACGGACGTGCCGATGAACTGCATCACCCTGGAGATCAAGATCGCCTATCATGCGGCGATGCACGAGCATGTCGGGCCGGTGCGGGCGATCGGCTCGCTGCTGTCGATCGGCAAGCGTGTGGCCTTTACCGAGGGCAGGCTGGTCGACGCGGACGATCGGCTCTATGCGTCGGCGACATCGACCCTGATCGTTTCGCCGCGTTCGGCCGGGCGCGGGTAAGCGGAGACAGACATGGAAATCGATATTCCCCACAGCCTCGGCAAGGATGAGGCGAAGCGCCGGATCGAACAGGGGCTCCCCAAGCTGGAGCAGCATATTCCTGGCGGTGGCTCGCTGAGCGCGCAATGGCCTTCCGACTATGCGCTCGATATGGTGATTACCGCGATGGCGCAGACCATCCCCGTCACGCTGGCGATCGAGGACGACCGTCTGCGTGGTGACGTTTCCGTGCCGATGTTCCTGAAGATGATGTCGGGCCAGATCGCGGAGTTCGTGAAAACCAGCGCGGCCAAGATGCTCTCGAAGGAATAACGCGTCTCGCCTTCTCCCAATGACATCTGGACGCGGCCGCCGCAGTGGTTAGGGTCGGACGATCATTCAGGGGTAGGCGCATGCATCCGTTGGCTTTGTTCGAACTGACGATCGTCATGTTGCTGGCGATCATCGTGCTGCATTATGCGGCGAACAGGTTGCGCTTGCCGCCCGCCGTGGCGTTGCTCGCGGGCGGCGTGCTCTTCGCCTTCCTCCCCGGCCTGCCCGTGATCTCGCTCGATCCGGAACTGGTGCTGGTGATCTTCCTGCCGCCGCTGCTGATGGACGGCGCTTGGTTCATCGCACTTGGTCACCTGCGCCGGCACATGATCGGCATCATGGCGCTGGCGGTCGGTGCCGTCGTGTTCACGACCGCCGTCGTCGCGGCGGTGGCGCACTGGCTGGTGCCGTCTCTGCCCTGGGCGGCCTGCGCGGCGCTGGGCGCGATCGTATCCCCGCCCGATGCCGTTTCCGCGCGCGCCGTGCTCCAGCGTGTCCGGCTGCCCCGGCGCCTTTCCATCCTGCTGGAGGGCGAAAGCCTGTTCAACGACGCCAGCGGCCTCGTCCTTTTCCGCTTCGCCATCGCCGCGGGTGTGACCGGCGCGTTCAGCATGGTGGAGGCGCTGGAAAGCTTCCTCCTTCTTGCCGTGGGCGGCGGGCTCGTCGGCATCGCCGTCGGCACGACCTGGGTGCTGACCGTCCGGCGGCTTGATGACAAATATCTGATGATCGCCGCATCGCTGCTCGCACCCTGGGCGTCCTATCTGCTCGCGGAGACCGTGCATGTCTCCGGGGTCATCGCGACGGTTACGACCGGCCTCATCTGCGGCTGGTATCAGCACATCATCTGGTCGGCGACGGTACGGATGAACGGTGAGTCGTTCTGGGCCGTCATGATCTTCCTGATGGAGGCGTTCGTCTTCCTGCTGATCGGTTCCTCGTTGCGCGGGGTGATCGACAGGGTCGGGGGCTTCGGCGTCGTCATCGACGAGATGGCCGTGCCGGTCCTTGCCATCCTCCTCGCCCTGACGTTCGCCCGTTTCGTCTGGGTCTTCGGCGCTGATCTGGTGGTGCGTCTGGTGCGGCTGTCGGGCGTGAAGCGCTATACGCCGATCGGTCCGCGGGCGGCGACGGTTCTCGGCTGGGCGGGCATGCGTGGCGTGGTGACGCTGGCGGTGGCGCTCAGCGTGCCCGAGGGGTTCCCCGGCCGCGATTTCATCCTGGTCGCCGCCTTCGCCGTGATCATCGGCACCGTGCTGATCCAGGGGACGACGCTCGGCGCGGTGATCCGGCTGGTGAAACTCGTCGAGCCCGAGGATGACCGGCCGCGCCTGACCATGAGCGAGGCGGAAGCGGCGATGGCGCAGGTTCAGGCCCGCATCGTCGAAGACCACGCCTATGACGAGGCCGGGACGCTGATCCACCCGCGCCTGCTCGACCGTTATCAGCGGCGCGCAGTGTTGTCGGTCGACTATGCGCGGCAGGAGGAACAGTATTCCGATGTCCTCCATGCCCATTTCGATCTGGTGCTGAAGGCGGTGGCGGCGGGCCGTGCCGAGCTGTTGCGCCTGCACCGCATCGGCGACATTGACGAGGAGACGCTGAAGGAACTGGAGCGTGACCTTGACCTAGAGGAACTGAGCGCGCTCTCCGCCAAGGCATGACAGGACGGCGGCGGCTTCCTATGCTGCCTGCCGGACGCTTTCGGGAATGGCGGGCATGATCTCGATCGATATCAACGCGGACCTTGGCGAAGGGTTCGGCAGCTACCGGTGCGGCGACGATGCTGCGATGCTCGGCATCGTGTCCTCCGCGAATATCGCCTGCGGCTTCCATGCCGGTGATCCCGACATCATGGCCGAAACCTTTCGCGTCGCGCGGGCCCATGACGTTCAGGTCGGCGCGCATCCCAGTTTCCCCGACCTTCAGGGTTTCGGCAGGCGCCGGTTACCCTATGGCGCGGACGAGATCGAGCGGATCGTCGCCTATCAGATTGGGGCGGCAGCCGGGGTCGCGGCCTATGCCGGGCATCGCGTCACCTATGTGAAGGTTCACGGGGCGCTGGCGAACATGGCGGCGGAGGATCGCGCGGTCGCTGACGCGGTGGCGCGGGCCGTGCGCGGCGTCGATCGTTCGCTCGGCCTGCTCGCGATCGCTGCCAGCGAGCAGGTGTCCGCCGGTCTCGATGCCGGTCTTGCGGTCTATCAGGAAATCTACGCCGACAGGGGCTATGACGATGCGGGACAGCTGATCCGTCGCGGCCTGCCGGGCGCGCTGATCGAGGATGTGGAGGAAGCCGCTGACCGCGCGCTCGCCATGGTCCGGGAAGGGGCCGTGATCTGCCACAGCGGAAAGCGGATCGCGACGCCCGTCCGCTCGATCTGCGTGCACGGCGATACGTCGCATGCCGTGGCGATGGCGCGCATGCTGCGGACGCGGCTGGAGGCCGAAGGTATCGTCATCGCGCCGTTCGGGCCGGTCTGACGGACCCGCACGGATGCCCGATCCGGCCATACGGTTTCTCGATGCCGGGGAGGCGGCGCTGGTGGTTGAGTTCGGCGACACGGTCGACCGGGCGATCAGCGACCGGGTTCTGGGGCTCGATGCGGCGCTCGGCGCCTTGGTTCTCGACGGCATTGTCGAATGCGTGCCAACCTATCGGTCGCTGATGATCCATTACGACCCGCTCGTGCTCGAACGCGCAGAGCTGGTCCGGGCGGTGGAAGGTGCGCTGGCTGCAAACAGGGCCGGTACCGCGCCGGAGGGACGCAACTGGCTGCTGCCCTGCTGCTATGACGGGGCGCATGGCGAGGATCTGGTGGAACTGGCTGCGCTGCTGGGGCTGACGCCTGACGAGGTGGTGCGCATCCATGGCGCGGCGAGTTACCGCGTTTACATGTGCGGCTTTGCGCCGGGCTACACCTATCTGGGGGAGGTGCCGTCCGCGCTGGCGGTCTCGCGCCGCCCGGTGCCCCGGCCGCCGCATCCCGCCGGGGCGGTCCTGCTCGGCGGCGGCCTCGGCGCGGTGGCGAGCTGTGCGATGCCCACGGGATGGTATGTGATCGGTGCGACGCCCGAGCGGCTGTTCGCGCCGGAGCGGGACCGGCCGTTCCTTTTCCAGGCTGGCGACAGCCTGCGTTTCGCGGCGGTGGATACGGCGGAATTCGCCACGTTGGCGGCGCGCGTACAGGCAGGTGAGCGCGTGGCGCGGGAGGTCGCATGACCACCGCCCTGTTGCGCGTTGTCTCCGCCGGGCCGGGCGTGACCGTTCAGGATGGTGGCCGCGCCGGCTTCCTGCGTAACGGCGTGACGGGTGCCGGGCCGATGGACCCGCTCGCCTTCGCCACCGTCAACCGGGCGCTGGGCAGTCAGCCCGGCACCGCTGCGATCGAGGTGTCGCCCGGCGGCGTCGAACTGTCGTGCGAGGCGGGCGGCGTGGATGTGGCCGTGGCGGGCGGCGCCTTCGACCTCATGCTCGACGGCGTTCCGCTGCCGTCGTCCTGCCTCGCCGGGATGCGCGCGGGCAGTCGCCTGACCGTGCGAGCGGGACGGGACGGCTGCTGGGCCTATGTCGGCGTGGCGGGTATCATCAACGTGCCGCCGGTGCTGGGATCGCGCGCCACCCATGTCCGCTCGGGCCTGGGCGGGATCGGCGGTCGTGGGCTGCGTCCGGGCGACCTGCTGCCGGTCGTGCAGACGCGCGCGTCGGGCCGTCCCCCTCATGCGATCGCCGCACCCTGGCTTGCGCGTAGGCCCGATGTGGTGCGTGTGGTCCTGGGGCCGCAGGACGACTATTTCACGGCGCAAGAGCTACAGCGCTTTCTGGATGGCCCCTGGCGCGTCGGCCGGGGTGACCGGATGGCCTGCTTGCTGGAAGGGCCTGCTCTCGCCCATGCGAGGGGGTTCAACATCGTCTCGGACGGGATCGCGATGGGCGCGATCCAGGTTCCCGGCAGCGGCCAGCCGATCGTCCTGCTTGCCGACCGTCAACCGACCGGCGGCTATCCGAAGATCGCCACCGTCATCGGCGCCGATCTCGGGCGGCTTGCACAGGCGCGGCCGGGTACGTCATTGCGGTTCGAGGCCGTGCCGGTCGACGCGGCGGTAGCCGCCAGACGGGAGGAAGCGGCCATGCTGGCCGCGGATATCCGGCTCGAGCCGGTCGTGCGCACGGCATTCCCGCCCGAATGGCTGATGGGCGTCAACCTGATATCCGGCATGGTCGACGCCCTCGAATGACCGGCCGCTATTTCGTCGTGTAGCCGCCGTTGACCAGGATGGTCTGGCCGGTCATCCACCAGCCCTCCGATACCATGAAGCGGATATAGGGGACGATGTCCTCGATGTCGGTAAGGCCGGTCTTCGAATATGGGGACAGGGCGGCTGCCGTCTTGTGATAGGCGACGGCCTCTTCCCCCTCCGCCGGGTAGAAGAATGGCGTATCCATGGGACCGGGGCCGATCGCGGTGACGGAGATACCGCGATCGCCGAACTCCTTCGACGCCGCCCGCGTGAAATGTTCGACCGGCGCCTTGGTGCCGGCATAGCTCGCGTAGAAAGGAGTGAAGGCCCCCAACAGCGAGGTGACGAGCGTGCAGATCTTGCCGTTGTCGTTCAGGGCCCTGCCTGCTTCCTTGATGAAGAAGAAGGCGGCTTTCGCGTTCACCGCGCTCATCTCGTCATATTCGGCCTCCGATATGTCGAGCATCGGCTTCTTCAACACCTTTCCGACGGTGTTGATGGCGATGTCAGGCTTGCCAAAAGTGGCGGTCGCATAAGCGAACAGGGCCTCGACCGCAGCCGCGGCGGTGAGGTCGGCCTGAAAGGCCGCCGCCTGCGCGCCCGCCGCACGGACAGCCTCGACCGTTGCATCGGCATCGGTTTTCGTGGCGGCGCTGTTATAATGGATGACGACTGCCCCGGCCCCATGTGCGGCGAAGTCGCGGGCCAGCAAGCCGCCGAGATTCTTCGCTCCTCCCGCGATGATCACGGTTTTGCCGTTAATGGAATGATCGGTCATGGACTGGCCTCCTTGCGCGCAGTGCGCTGGCTCCGGTGCCCGCGCTCGCAGCAATCTACGGTCTGGATTTCGCCGATAAAGCGCGGCAACCTGACATCATCTGTCAGGAAACACGCACAATGGATCGCATCGATCTCTTCCGGATATTCGCTCGTGTCGTCGAGTGCGCAAGCTTCACCCGCGCCGCCGACACGCTTGGCATTCCGCGTTCATCGGTTTCGGCGGCCGTGATCTCGCTCGAGCGGCGGGTGGGGACGCGGCTCCTGCACCGCACGACGCGAAAGGTGTCGCCGACGCAGGATGGCGCCGCATTCTATGAACGCTGCCTACGTATCATTGCCGACGTCGAGGAGACCGAAGGGCTGTTCCAGGGGACGGGCGCGCAGCCGTCCGGCAAGCTTCGGGTCGACGTGCCCGGTCGCATCGGTCGTCTGATCGTCGCGCCTGCGCTCCCCGACTTCCTCCACGCATTTCCCGACATCGACGTCTATCTCGGCGTTACCGACAGGGCCGTCGATCTGGTGGAGGACGGCGTGGATTGTGTCCTGCGTGTCGGTCCGCTCGATGATTCAGCTGCGATCGGCCGGCCGATCGGAAAGCTGCCGCTGATCAATGTCGCCAGTCCCGCCTATCTTGCCCGGCATGGGACACCCGTCGATCCTTCCGGTCTGGGCGAACACTGGGCGGTGAATTATGCATCGCCCTCGACCGGTCGGGTCGAGCCGTGGGAATGGGTTGAAGGTGACAGGCTGTCCAGCCTGCCGATGCGTGCGCGGGTTACCGTCAACAGCGCGGAGGCCTATATCGCCTGTTGCCTGTCCGGATTGGGACTGATCCAGATACCGGCATACGATGTGCAGGCCCATCTTCGGTCGGGCGAACTCGTCGAGGTGATGGCTGCGCATCGGGCCGAACCATTGCCGATGACCCTGCTCTATCCGCATCGCCAGTATCTCTCGCGCCGTGTCCAGGTGTTCGCGGATTGGACGGAAGACCTATTGAAGAAAGCGGTGGCGCTACCATAACGGGCACTTGGCGGCGGCGCGCAAAGGCGTATAGCTGTGGATGGCCGTCAGGCGTCGGATGCTGAGGAGGCCGTCATGTCCGGATTATCGTCACGATGAAACGCGCGTTCGCGATCGTTGGCCTCGTCGTCGTTCTGGGTCTCGCCGGATTTCTTTTCCTGGCCTGGCGTCCGGCCATCGCGCCGGTCGCGCCGCCGACCCGCGCCAGTTTCCCGGCGGCGCTGATCGCCCGGGGCGAGATGCTGGCGAGTGCGGGCTATTGCGCGAGTTGCCACACGGTGAAGGGTGGCCGTCCTTACGCGGGCGGCTATGCCATGGCGACCCAGTTCGGCACCATCTATTCGACCAATATCACGCCCGATGTCGCGAGCGGGATCGGCGACTGGTCGGAAGAGGCGTTTCGCCGTGCGATGCGGGAGGGCGTCGCGCGGGACGGCAGTCATCTGTTCCCCGCCTTTCCCTATGACCATTTCAACAAGCTCACCGATCAGGATATTTCCGCGCTCTATGCCTTTGTAATGACCCGGCCCGCGGTCAGGGCCGAGGCGCGCCGGAACACCGTGCCCTTCCCGCTCAACATCCGCATGTTGCAGGCCGGATGGAAGTTGCTGTTCTTCCATCCGAAGCCGTTCGAGGCCAATCCGGCCAAGGACGCGGCCTGGAACCGGGGCGCCTATCTGGCGGAGGGATTGAGCCATTGCGGTGCCTGTCACACGCCCCGCAACATTCTGGGGGCCGAGAAGCAGGCGCAGGCTTATGCCGGGGCAGCCATCGACAACTGGGTGGCGCCGCCGCTCGATCGCTCCAACCCCTCGCCGTTGCCTTGGGACAAGGCGGAACTGGTCGCCTATCTCGGCACCGGGGTCAGCCGCTATCACGGGACGGCGGCCGGGCCGATGGCGCCGGTCACGCGGGAACTCGCGGCCCTGCCTCCGTCGGATATCGAGGCGATCGCCACCTATTTCGCCGACATCAACGGCACCGTGGGCAAGAGCGTCGATCCGGCGCCGATCGTGGCGAAGGCTTTGGCCACCGATCGGATCGGCATCGGCCTGACCTATGATCCCGCTGCCCGGCTCTATGCCGCCGCCTGCGCCTCCTGCCACTATAACGGGGCGGACGCGGTCAATCCGCTGCGGCCGCAGCTGGCGCTCAACAACGCGCTGAACCTTGGCGATCCCACCAACCTCATTCAGGTCATCCTGCACGGCATCGGCAGCGCCGACGGCGTGCCCGGGGTCGTCATGCCTGCCTTTTCGCACTTCTCGGACGCAGATGTGGCGCGCATCGCGACCTACCTGCGTGCGACCCGGACGGACAAGGCGCCCTGGACGGACGTGGAGAAGACGGTGGCGAAGATTCGCGCCCAGGCAACGGAACAGGAATGAGGTGGCGGCGATGACCAGCTTCTCGATCAACGGCAAGGCGGTGAAGGTCGCGATTGAGGACGACACGCCACTGCTGTGGGTGATCCGCGACGAGATCGGACTGACCGGCACGAAGTTCGGCTGTGGTATCGGCATGTGCGGCGCGTGCACCGTTCATGTCGGCGGGCGGGCGACGCGATCCTGTATCACGCCGGTCGGCGCGGTCGAGGGGGCGGAGGTCACCACGATCGAGGGACTCGATCCGGCCGCCGACCATCCCGTCCAGCGGGCGTGGCGGGAGATTCAGGTGCCGCAATGCGGATACTGCCAGTCCGGCCAGATCATGCAGGCGGCAGCCATGCTGAAGGATTTCCCTACTCCCACCGACGCCGACATCGACGCCGTCATGACGGGCAATCTGTGCCGGTGCATGACCTATGTGCGGATTCGCGCCGCGATCCGCGACGCAGCCAATGCGCTCTCCGCGCCTGATCAGGCGGGAGCGAAGGCATGAGCCGGCTGATCGAGCGGGAGACGCATCCGCTTTCGCGGCGCGGCTTCCTTGTCGCGGCCGCCGGCACCGGCCTTGCCTTCGGCTTCGCCCGGCTGGCGATGGCGGCGATGGACCCGGCCGTACCCGGCGGTGCCGTCGCGCCGGCAGTGCCGCCGACCCTCGATCCCGCTTTGTGGTTCTCGATAGGCGCTGACGATGTCGTGACCGTCAATATCATCCGTGCGGAGATGGGCCAGCATGTCGGCACCGCGCTCGCCCGCATCCTTGCCGACGAACTGGAGGCGGACTGGGACAAGGTCCGCATCGTCCACGTCGACACCGACCCCAAATGGGGGCTCATGGTGACCGGCGGCAGCTGGTCCGTCTGGCAGACATTCCCGTTGTTCAGCCGTGCGGGCGCGGCTGGACGCACGGCTCTGGTGGAGGCGGGTGCCCGGCTGTTGGGCGTGTCGCCATCCGCCTGTCGCGCGAAACAGGGCAAGGTCATCGCGGGCGGCCGTTCGATCAGCTTCGGGGAGATCGCGCGCCGCGGCGGCGCCATCCGCCAGTTTTCGGAGGAGGAACTCGACAAGCTGCCGATCAAGCCGGTGTCCGAGCGGCGGCTGATCGGCTTCCCCGTCAAGGCGCTTGATGTCGCGACGAAGACGGACGGCACGGCGCGCTACGGCATCGATGCGACATTGCCGGGCATGGTCTATGCCCGCCCGAAACTGCCGCCGACCCGCAACGGGTCCAAGGTCGTTTCGATCGACGACAGCGCCGCAAAGACGGTGAAGGGATATCTGAAGAGCATCGCGCTGGATGACCCGTCGCAGACCGTGCCGGGTTGGGTGCTGGTGGTCGCGGAAAGCTATTATGCGGCGATCCGGGCGGCCGATCTGGTGGAGGTTCAGTGGGCTGGCGGCGCCGGCATCGACGTTTCGGAAAAGGATATCCAGGATCATGCCCGGTCGCTGATCGGCCGGACGGATGCGGGCGTCGACCTCGATGTGGGGCCGGGTGACACGGCCGGGGCGTTCCGGTCGGCCGCCAGTACGATCGAGCAGGAATATACCACGGCCACCGTCCTGCATTTCCAGCTGGAGCCGGTGAATGCGCTCGCCGTCGAGACGGACGGCGTCATGGAAATCCACACCGGTAACCAGTGGCAGTCGCTGATCCTGCCGACACTGTCCAAGGCGCTGAACCTGCCGGAGAACCGGATCGTCCTGCGCACTTACATGCTCGGGGGCGGGTTCGGGCGGCGCCTCAACGGTGATTATGCGGTGCCCGCCGCACTCGGTACGCGGGCGATCGGCCGCCCGCTGAAGCTGGTGCTGACACGGGAAGACGATTCGCGTTTCGATTCGGTGCGCTCGGCCTCCGTCCAGCGCTTGCGCATGGCGTTCGGTACAGGCGGCGGCGTGATCGCGATGGAGCATCATGCCTGCGCCGGCTGGCCGACGGAGGTGATGGTGCCCGGCTTCCTGGCGCCCGGCAAGAACGGGAAGTTCGATCCGTTCGCGATCGCCGGGGCGGATCATTGGTACGATGTCGGGCAACAGCGGGTGCGCGCGATCTCCAACGATCTGGCAAACAGCAGCTTCCGTCCGGGCTGGCTCCGTTCGGTTGGTCCCGGCTGGACGAATTGGGCCGTGGAGAGCTTCATGGATGAGGCCGCGCAACATGCGAAGGTCGATCCGGTGACCTTTCGCCTGAAGCTGCTTAACGGCCGTGGCCGCAACGTCGGCAGCGCGCCCAATGCGGTCGGCGGCGCACTGCGTCAGGCAGCGGTCGTAAAGCAGGCGGCGGAGCGCGCCGGTTGGGGCCAGGCCCTGCCGCGCGACACCGGACTGGGGATCGCCACCAGCTTCGGGCAGGAGCGCGACATGCCGACCTGGGTGGCCTGTGCGGCGCGGGTACGCGTCGACCGGCGCACGGGCGTGGTTACGGTCGAGAAGCTGACGGTGGTCACCGACGCGGGTACGATCGTCGACCCGGACGGCGCGCTGGCGCAGACGCAGGGCGCGGCGCTGTGGGGGCTCAGCATGGCCTTGCACGAGGGCACGGAGTTCGCCAACGGCATGGTGCGGGACGTCAATCTCGACACCTACATGCCGCTGCGCATCGCCGACGTGCCGGAACTCGACATCAGCTTCGTGCAGAGCGACGAGGTGCCGGTCGGCCTGGGCGAGCCCGCCGTGACGGTTGTCGCCCCAGCGATCGGCAATGCCATCTTCGCGGCGGTCGGTGCGCGTCTGCGCCACCTGCCGATCACGCCGGATCAGGTGCGGGCCGCCATCGCCTGACGGCTGCGGGGGCTCAGGCGATGGCGAGTGCCGTTCCTGCGAAATCCTCCCGCGCGACAGTGTCGATCTGCCGGTCGATGCCGCGGGTGAGCGCGGCGGGTACGGTGACGGCGAAGCCCCGTTCGATCAGGCCCGCCACGGCCCAGCGGACGCAATAGTCGGCCGCTACGCCGATCACGGTGACCTCAGTGACGCCTTGAGCTTTCAGGCCGGCGAAGAAGCGTTCGCGCGGGATCGGAGCGGCGTCGGCGATGTTGACCGGCTCGATCGACAGCCCATCCTCCGCCCACATGTCGAACACCCCTTTTTCGATCCGCCAGGTCGGGATCGCCGGGGGAACAAGGGATACGTCCAGCATGTTGCTCCACCCCGGCGTCCCGCGCAGGCAATGGGGCGGGAACATCTGTGCTTCGGGCGAACCGGCATAGACCTCCGGCACATGGGTGTCGAAGGTGAAGAGGACGCCCGCCGTGTCGGCCGGGTCCAACGCCGCAAGCCAGTTCCGCATCGGCCCGGCCAGCGCCTCGGCCCCGGCAACGCTCAATGCGCCGTCGGCCGCCATGAAGTCCCGTTGTGTATCGACCACGACCACGAACCGCATCATCGCTCGCCTCCTTCACGCTAAAATGGCGTCTTGTCCGTTCGGGGGCAAGCGGCGGGGCGTCGTCTCGACAAATGCCGTCCGCACTCCCATCTACCGATCGATCTTCAGGCCGATCTTCGGCGTCACGCAAGAGGAGGACCGCATGGCCGTATACAGCAAGACCGACGAAGCGCTCGCCGCCCTCACGCCCGAGCAGTTCTGGGTGACGCAGGAAAGCGGCACCGAACGTCCCGGCACCGGCGCCTATCTCCACAACAAGAAGGCGGGCATCTATGTCGACATCGTTTCGGGCGAGCCGCTGTTCGCCTCGTCCGACAAATATGAGTCCGGCTGCGGCTGGCCGAGCTTCACGAAGCCGATCGCACCCGCCCATGTCGCGGAACTGACCGACACGACCCACGGCATGGTCCGCACGGAGGTGCGTTCCGCCCATGGCGACAGCCATCTGGGCCATGTCTTCCCCGACGGTCCGCGCGACCGGGGGGGGCTGCGCTACTGCATCAATTCCGCCTCCCTGCGTTTCGTGCCGCGTGAGGAGATGGAGGCCGAGGGCTATGGCGACTATCTCGATCAGGTGGAAGAAACCGCCTGACGGTCGTCGAGCGCCCGTCCCGCGCTTTGGCCGCAAGCGCCGGGAAGCGGGTGGGGCGCCTTTCCCGTATCCGGCATGCAGAGGAGACAGGATATGACCCACGCCTTTGACTGCATGCCTTCCCCGGTCGGGGAATTGAAGCTGGTCGCCAGCGCGGATGGACTGGTGGCGGTGCTGTGGGAAAATGACGATCCCCATCGCGTGCGGCTGGGCGCGATGACACACGATCCCGACCATCCGGTGCTTGCCGAGGCGCGGACGCAGCTGGGCGAGTATTTCGCGGGGAGCCGGACCCGTTTCACTGTGCCGCTCGCGATGCGCGGCACCGATTTCCAGCGGCAGGTATGGGCGGCGCTGCTGACCATACCCTTCGGCGAGACGCGCAGCTACGGGGAGATCGCGCGACAGATTGGCCGTCCCACCGCCTCGCGCGCGGTTGGCGCGGCGAATGGCCGCAATCCGGTCTCGATCATCGCGCCCTGCCACCGGGTCATCGGCACCGGCGGTGCGCTCACCGGCTTTGCCGGCGGGCTGGAGGCGAAGGCGCATCTGCTGCGTCTTGAGGGGCAAATCGCTATTTGAGGCGTAGCGGCAGACCGGCGGCGAGGAACTGCACCTCGGCGCAGGCGGCCGCCACCTGCTGATTGATGCGGCCTGCGACATCACGGAAACGCCGGGCAAGTGCATTGTCCGGTACGATGCCCAGCCCCACTTCGTTCGACACCAGGATCAGCGGCCCGTGCGCCGCGCAGATCGCCCGGACGAGCAACGCGCCTTCCGCCTCGCCGTCGCGTTCGGCCAGCATCAGGTTCGATGCCCAGAGCGTCAGGCAGTCGATCAGCAATATCCTGTCCCCCCCGGCCTCGCGCGCGATCAGGTCGGGCAGGGCAAAGGGTTCCTCGATCGTCCGCCATCGGACGTCGCGATCGTCGCGATGGCGGGCGATGCGGTCCGCCATTTCCGTATCATGGGCCTGCGCGGTCGCGACGAAGACCGGCGAGAGCCCCGTGGCTTCGGCCCGGGCCTGTGCGTAGCGGCTCTTGCCCGAGCGCGCGCCGCCCAGGACCAGCAATGCACCGGTCATGCGGCTTTCCCCGCCAGTGCGATCAGGCCGTCGATGTCGACATGCTTTTCCAGCGCCGCCGCGATCTCGTCGATCGCGGCCTCGACCGAGGCCCGATAGTCGCCGCCCCGCGCCGCGATGCCGATCCGTGCCAGCAACGCGCGGCGCTGCGCGGAAAGGGTGAGGAGGCCGTGGACGTAGCTGCCGATCACGCGGCCGTTCGCGCTCATCGCCCCGTCCGTCCGTCCGCCTTCCAGCTGGGCGAAGGGCCGCTCCCGGTCCATGCCGTCGGTCTCGCCCATATGCATCTCATACCCCTCCAGCGGTTCGCCCAGCGCTGTCCCCGTCACCTGCCGCAGAGCCTTGGCAGGACCGAGCACGGTATCGACGGCGAGTAGGCCCAGTCCATCGACCGCCGCTGCCGCGCCCTCCAGCCCGAGCGGGTCGGCGATCGTCCGCCCCAGCATCTGGTACCCGCCGCACAGGCCCAGGATCGTGCCGCCGCGCCGATGGTGCGCGGCGATGTCGATATCCCATCCCTCGGCGCGCAGCGCGGCAAGATCGGCGATCGTCGCCTTCGATCCGGGCAGCACGATCAGCGCCGCGTCGGCCGGGATCGGCTGGCCCGGCGGCACCATCCGCAGGTCGACGCCCGGCTCCAGCTTCAGCGGGTCGAGATCGTCGAAATTGGCGATGCGCGGCAGGATCGGACAGGCGACGATCACGCGCCCCTCGCCCGGTGCGGCGGCCTTCTCCAGCACGACCGCGTCCTCGCTCGGCAGGCGCGCGGTTGCGGGCAGCCAGGGCACGACGCCGAAGCCGCGCCAGCCCGACCGCGCCTCGATCGCCTGATAGCCGTCGGTGAACAGCGATGGATCGCCCCGGAACTTGTTGATCAGGAAGCCGTGGATCATCGCCGCATCATCGGGATCGATGACCGCGCGGGTGCCCACCACCGCCGCGATCACGCCGCCCCGGTCGATGTCGCCGACCAGCACGACCGGTACGCCCGCCGCGCGCGCAAAGCCCATGTTCGCGATGTCCCCGGCGCGCAGGTTGATCTCCGCCGGAGAGCCCGCCCCCTCGACGACGACGATGTCGCACTGGCCGCGCAGCCGCTCGTAGCTCTCCATGACCGCGCCCAGCAGCGGTCGTCGCGCCTCCCGGAAGCTGGCGCCGCCGATCGTGCCGCGCACCTGCCCGTGGACGACGAGTTGCGATGTGCGATCGGCCTGCGGCTTCAGCAGCACCGGGTTCATGTCGGTATGCGGCTCCACGCCGGCGGCGATCGCCTGCAGGGCCTGCGCGCGGCCGATCTCTCCCCCGTCGGCGGTAACGGCGGCGTTGTTCGACATGTTCTGTGGTTTGAACGGACGGACGCGTAAGCCCCGGCGCACAAGTGCACGGCAAAGACCCGCAACCAGCACGGACTTGCCGACGTCGGACCCCGTCCCCTGCAGCATCAGAGCGCCCATGCGACCCCTCCTGCGATCAACCAGAGGCAGAGGCAAGCGCGGACGTAGAGGGTGAGTGCCCGGCGTATCGCTCCGGCATCGGCAGGGGCGGCGCCTTCGCCGATCCAGGGCTTGGCGTGGGGGATACCGTCGTAGGCGATCGGTCCGGCCAGCCGCAGGCCGAGTGCACCCGCCATGGCCGCCTCCGGCCAGCCAGCATTGGGGGAGGTATGCCGATGGGCGTGCCGCAGCATGATCCGCCATCCGTAGCCCCCGGCCAGGCAAAGCAGCATGCCCGCGATCCGTGCCGGGATCAGGTTCAGGGCGTCGTCGGTTCGGGCCGCCGCCCAGCCGAACGGTCCCCAGGGCGCTTCGCGATGGCCGATCATGCTGTCGGCGGTGTTGATCGCCTTGTAGATCCAGAGGCCGGGCAGTCCGCCGACGATCAGCCAGAACAGTGGCGCGGTCACCCCGTCGCAGAAGCTTTCGGCAAGGCTCTCGATCGCGGCGCGGGCGACGCCCGCTTCGTCCAGCGTTGCGGTGTCCCGTCCGACGATCTGCCCGACCGCGATCCGTGCGGCGGGGAGATCGCCCGCCTCCAGCGCGCCAGCGACCGGACGGACATGATCGAACAGGCTGCGCTGCGCGAGGCCGGGGAAGGCAAACAGGGCAAGTGCCAGCCACGCGAGACTACCCAACAGATGCCGGGCGAAGGAGGCCAGCAACCATGCGATGCCACCGGCGAAGGCAATAAGCATCAGCACCGTTGCGATGCCCGTAACCCGCCGTGTAGCGTCGCTCCACTGCGGCCGATTGCCCTGTGCGGCGCAGCGGGCGATGATCGCCGCAAAGGCGCCGACCGGATGGCCGATCCGGCGGTACAGTCCCTGCGGCCATCCGATCGCCGCGTCGAAGGCGAGCGCGGCGAGCGCGACCGGCTCAGCCACTGTGCACTGCCTGCCCGAGGGCATCATCCAGCCGTGTCAGCGCTTTGGCGTTGGCGGGCAGGCCGATGCGGAGCCAATGCGGGTCATGGTCGAACGGCCGGGTGAGGATGGCCCGGCGCGCCAGATGATCGAACAGAGCCTTCGCATCCCCCGTCTCGACCAGCCGGAACAGCGGACAGATACCCAGCGGTGACAGCCCATGGCGGAGCAGCACGGCGTCGAGTGCGTCGGCTTCGCCGGACAGGTGCATCCGCATCCGTGCGATCCAGTCCGCGTCAGCATAGGCGGCCGTACCGATCGCAATGGCGGCGGTTGAGAGCGGCCATGCACCGAGCATGGCGCGCACGCGCGCGATGATGGTGGCTGGCCCGGCGATAAAACCCAGGCGAAGCCCGGCGAGACCGAAGAACTTGCCGAACGATCGGAACAGTATGAGGGGAGTGGCTTCGCCGACCCGGCCGGCGATGCTCGCTTCGGGATGGACGTCCGCGAACGCCTCGTCGACGACCAGCCAGCCCCCTGCCGATTGCGTGCGGTCAAGCAGCGCGGCCATCTCCGCGCGGCCGGTCAGGCGGCCATCGGGATTGTTGGGGTTGGCGAGGATCGTGGTGCCGGGCGCACCGTCCGCCAGCGTCGTGTAGGGGACCGGCACGCTGTCCGCCATCATCGCCGCGTGCGTGCCATAGCTTGGCACGACATGCCGGGCCGGCCGGGGCAGGAGCGTGCCGAGCAGGCGCAGGCCGATCTCGGTCCCCGGCAGGGCACAGAGATGCTCGGGGGCTATGCCGAAATATGCGGCGGCGGCGTGCTCCAGTCCGGCGAGCGCAGCTTCGTCCGGGAGCGCGCGCCAGTCGATCGCCACGCTGTGCGCGCCGGACCATCCATGCGGGTTGATCCCGGTCGACAGGTCGATCCACGGTGCGTGAGTGTCGCCATAGGCGGCGCGCGCCGCCGCCAGTCGCCCGCCATGGCCGGTCCAGGGGTTCATGTGCTGTGCGCGCCGATGAGCAGCGCCAGCAAGAGGCCGGTCTCGACCAGTTCGATGCCCGCGCCATGGCCATCGCCCGAAATTCCGCCGATGGTGCGCCGCACCCGCCACGCCCAGAGCGGGACAAGCAGGATGGCGACCAGCAGCGCGGGCGCGCACCACAAGGCGGCCGCGCAAAGGATCGCAGTCCACAGGACAAGATGCATGCTGCGCGCCGCCGGGCGGAAGCGTGCGGCCAGGCCCTCATGCAGCGGCGGCAGCCACAGTGTCCAGGCAATCGGTCCGACGCGCGCGATGGCGGGTACGAGGGCCAGCGCCGCAACCGACACGTCGTTGGCCAGCAGTCCATGGAGCAGCACCAGCTTCGCGATCAGCTGGAGCGCGACGGCGACCACGCCGAAGCCGCCGACATGCGGGTCCGACAGGACAGCCAGCAACCTCTCTCGTCCCTTGTGCGCCGCGCCCGCCGCATCGGTAATGTCGGCAAGGCCGTCGAGATGCAGTGCGCCGGTCACCAGCACCCATGTTGCCAGCGCGAAGAGGGCGCCGGTCCATGCATCGATCGTCACGCCCAGCCGGGCGCCTCCCGCGACCAGCAGGCCGACGATCAGCCCGGCCGCCGGAAACCAGCGCATCGACGCGGCGAAATCGGCCGCATCCGCATCGATCCGGGGCAGGGGCAGGCGCGTGAGGAACTGGAGTGCGAGGATCAGACCCTTCATGCGGCCAGTCCCGTGATTTGCGCACGAGGCGCCGGTCCCGGCCAGATCTCCAGCGACAGGCGTGCGGCACAGGGCAGGGCGAAGGCCCAGAGCTGCGGCTGCGCGAAGCCGAGCAACACGGACAGCGCCGCCCGCATCGCGCCACCATGGGCGACGACCAATGTAGGCCGTTCGTCCAGCGCATCCAGCGCTTCCCCGACACGCGCAGCCAGCGCCGACCAGCATTCGCCGCGGGGCGGCGGACAGCTGTCCGGGTCCGACCAGAAGCGGCCGAGGGCATCGGGATCAACGGCGTCGGCGGGCTTCCCATCCCACTCCCCGAAGTCGAGTTCGCGCCAGCGAGGGTCGACTTCGACTATGCGGCTATGCGCCTTGCCGATCGCTTCCGCTGCGGCGCGCGCGCGGACGAGGTCGGAACTGACGATCCGTTCGAACGACAGGCCATCGGCCTGCACCACGCACCGGGCAATGCCTTCGGCGGTCGGCATGGTGTCCGTCCGTCCCGTCATCCGTCCGGGCAGCACGGTCTCACCGTGGCGCAGCAGGTGGAGGACGGTGCCGGGCATCTATCGGTCCGATACCCCGGCTTCGGCGAAGGTCGCCATGCCGTCATGCGCGGCAAGCGCGGAGCGGATGATGTTGACGGCGACCGCAGCCCCGCTGCCCTCGCCAAGCCGCATGTCGAGCCGCAGCAATGGCGAAAGGCCAAGCCGTTCGAGCAGGCGCGCATGGCCGGGTTCAACCGAACAGTGGCCCGCCAGACAATGATCGACGATGCCCGGCACCGTCAGCGCCAGAGGCGCCAGCGCCGCGCAGCTGATGAACCCGTCCAGCACGACGGGTACGCGATGGTGTCGCGCCGCCAGCACCGCGCCGGCGATGGCGGCGATCTCCCGACCGCCGATGCGCGCCAGTATCTCGAAAGGATCGCGGGGGGATGCGGCGTGGCAGGCGCGGCCGCGCTCGATCACGGCCGCCTTGCGCGCAAGGCCTGCGTCGTCGACACCGGTTCCGCGTCCGACCCAGACGGTTGCGTCTTCGTCGAAGCTGAAGGCGCACAGCATCGCCGCCGTCGTCGAATTGCCGATCCCCATCTCGCCGACGGTCAGCAGGTCGAGCGCAGGGTCGACCGCTGCGGCACCGGCGTTGAGCGCCAACAGGCACTCCTCCTCACTCATCGCCGGGCCGACGGTGAAATCGCCTGTCGGCCGGTCGAGGTCGAGCGCGGTGACGCTGAGTTCGAGGCCCGCCGCGTGTGCAAGGGCGTTGATCGCCGCGCCGCCCGCCTCGAAGTTCGCGACCATCTGCGCGGTGACGGCCGGGGGAAAGGCGCTAACGCCGTGTACGGTGACGCCGTGATTACCCGCGAAGATCGCTGTGCGCCCGCGCGTGATCGCCGGGCGGGCCGTGCCCTGCCAGCCTGCCATGAAAAGGGCGATGTCCTCCAGCCGCCCCAGCGATCCGGCCGGCTTGGTCAGTACCGTCTGTCGTGCGGCGGCGGCGGCGCGTGCCTCGGCATCGGGCTCGGGCAAGGTGGCCAGAGCGGAAAGGAAGGACGCCTTATCGCGGAATTGCATCACGGTCTTGCTCATTCCCTCACTCGTCGACGACGAAACCCGGCGGTGGCGTCCGGGTGATGAAATGGCCCTTCACACCCTGTGGCCAGTCCCTGAACGGCACGCGGCCATGTTCGCTATGCGCATATTGGACGGCATAATCGAGGATCGCGCGGGCGGCATCCTCGTCCGGCGTGAACCGGCCGAGGACATAGCCGACCTTGTCCGGCGCGCGCAGGTGCACGGTGCAATGCGCGGTACAGGCGAAAAGGCACGGCATGTCCTGAACCGCGACATCGTCATAACGCGGGTCGGAGGCCTTCACAGCCTGGAGCGCCTCGACCAGCCGGGCGCCGCCGCGTACGCCGTCCGCATCGTCCCGCGCCTCGGCCGAATGGCGGCAGGTGTTGCAGGCGACCACCGCCGGTCCGTCGTTCACCTTGCGCAGCATCATCGGCCTCTCTCTGTCGGTACGATCATCGGCGCGGTTCCCGACGCGTCGATGAAGGCGTGGATGCCATAGACGGCGGCGAGCCGTTCGGGCGTCAGTACGTCCATCGGGGCGCCGTCCGCGACACAGCGGCCCTCGTCGATCAGGATCAGCCGATCACAATAGCGCGCCGCCATGGTGAGGTCGTGCAGCACCGTGACAACCAGACCGCCCCTGTCGGCCTCCTGCCGCAGCAGGGCCATGACGTCGATCTGATGCCCGGGATCGAGAGAGGCGAGCGGCTCGTCCGCCAGCAAGGCGGGGGCGCCGACCGCGAGCGCGCGGGCCAGCAGCACGCGCGCCCTTTCGCCGCCGGACAGCTCCGTGGCGATCCGGCTGCGCAGCGACACTGCGTCAGCGCGTTCCAGCGCTTCCTCGATCGCGGCGGTGTCGCCCGGCGTCAGGCGTGACATGGGGCCAAGATGCGGCAACCGGCCAAGCGCTACGAGGCGTTCGACGCCCAGCGGCCAGTGCAGCGTCTGGCCCTGCGGCAGATAGGCGATCCTGCGGGCGATGGCGGCGCGCTTCATCGCCGTGATCGGCGCGCCGTCCAGCAGCACGCGCCCCCCCTCCAGCCGCGCGAGGCCGAGTATCGCGCGTAGCAGGGTCGACTTGCCCGCGCCGTTGGGGCCGACGATGCCGGTCAGCGTTCCCGCCGCCAGCGACAGGTCGATGCCGCGCAGCACGTCCCTGCGGCCGATGCGCAGGCGTGCGCTTTCCACGTGGATCGTCACCACAGCCGCCGCTCCCGCATCAGGTGGATGAGGAAGATGGGCACGCCGAGGAAGGAGGTGACGACGCCCAGCTTCAGTTCGCTGGTCGAGGGGATCAGGCGCACGCCGATGTCGGCCAGGGTCAGCAGCGCCGCCCCGGCCAGCGCCGACGGGATCAGGATGGCGGACGGAGAGCGGTCGGTCAGGGGCCGGATGATGTGCGGCACGATCAGGCCGACGAAGCCGATCGATCCGGATACGGCGACCGCCCCGCCCACGCCGATGGCGACGCCCAGCAGCAGGCGCAGGCGTGTCCAGCGCAGGTCGACGCCGAGCGCCCGCGCGCCCTCCTCGCCCAGAGACAGCGCATCGAGTGCGCGCCCGTCGAGCAGCAGCAGCGCGCCGCCGACGACGATGCAGGGCAGGGCGATCCATACGTGATCGATCGACCGGTTCTCGATCGATCCGAGCAGCCAGGTCATGATCTCCATCGCCGCGAACGGGTTGGGCGACAGGTTCAGCGCCAGGCTGATCGCGGCAAGCGCCAGCGTCGAGACCGCGATGCCCGCCAGGATCAGGGTCAGCGGACTTTCGGACGCGCCCGCCAGCAGGAACAGGAGGATGAGGGCGAAGAGTGCACCGGTGATCGCCATCAACGGCAGGACGGCGGGATGCAGTTCGGCCAGGCCGAAATAGAGTGCGCCGACAGCGCCCAGCGCGGCGGCGTTGGACGCACCGAGGGCCGAGGGTTCGGCCAGCGGATTGCGCAGATAGCCCTGAAGCGCGGCCCCGGCGAGGCCGAGGACGGCGCCGATCATCAGCCCCAGGATGGTGCGCGGCATCCGCAGGCCGAACAATATGGCGTCGGTGATCGCGTCGCCGTGGCCGGTAAGCCCGGCGATGATCCGCGCCGGCGACAGCGGTACCGTGCCCAGGAACAGGGATGCGATGCCCGCGCCGACCAGCAGGAGGGTGAGCCCGGCGATCAGGGCAGGGCGCGATGCGAAGCGCGCGGTCATGCGCGACGGCCTTTCCCGGTCACCCGATGGCCATGCTTGTGTCCCGGCCATCGGCCTGTATGAGATGCGGCCCGATGCTGCGTCATGTTCCGTCCCGTATCGCCCGCTGGGGCGCCTTGGCAATCGCTGCGACTGTTGCGGTGGGATCGATCGCCTTCGCGCGACCGGACGGCGACAGGCCTGCACCCGCGCATCCCCGCCGCATCATCTCGCTCAACCTGTGCGCCGACCAGTATCTGCTGGCGCTGGCCGACCGGGCTCAGATCGCGGGGCTGACCAGCTACTCGACCCATCCCGACATGTCGGCGGCGGCGGCGCAGGTGCGTGACCTGCCCGTGCTGCGCGGATCGGCGGAGGAGGTGATGACGATCAACCCCGACCTGATCGTCGGCATGCCCGCCCGGCGCAGCAGCATCGTGTCGGCCCTCGCCGACCAGCATTATGCGACGCTCGACCTGAAACCGGCCGAAAGCTATGCGGAGATCGTGGTGCAGGTGCGCAAGGTCGCGGCCGCCCTTGGTCATGTCGACCGGGGCGAGGCACTGATCGCGCGGATGGATCGGGAACTGGCCGCCTTGCCCCGGGGCAAGGGGCGCGGTGTCGCCGCTTATTACCAGCGGCGCGGCTATCTGACCGGCACCGGCACGCTGGTCGATGATCTGATGAACCGGGCGGGGCTCGTGAACCTCGCCGGGAAACTCGGCCGCCCCGTGCTTTCGCAACTCAGCCTCGAGGAGCTGGTCGCGGCGAAGCCCGATTATCTGATTGTCGAAAGCGCGACCGACCGCGTGACCGATCAGGGAACGGAAATGCTGCACCATCCGGTGCTGGCCGCCATTCCCCGCATTCGCCTGCCGCAAGCGTGGACGGTCTGCGGCGGTCCCGCCTATGTGCTGGCCGCGCGCAGCCTTGCCGAACAGGTAGCGTCCCATCCCCGGATCGCCCGCCCCTAGAATTCGATGCCCGGCTGCGCCTTCACGCCGCCACGGAACGGATGCTTCAGCAGGGTCATCTCGGTGGCGAGGTCGGCCGCCTCGACCAGCGCCTCGGGCGCGTTGCGGCCGGTGACGATCACATGCGTCATATCCGGCTTCGCGCGCAGCACCTCCAGCACCTCATCGAGCGGGAGATAATCGTAGCGCAGGACGATGTTGAGCTCGTCCGCCAACACCATGTCATAAGAGGGATCGGCGATCATCCGCTTCACCTCCTCCCACGCCTCGCGTGCGACGGCGATGTCGCGGGCACGGTCCTGCGTGTCCCAGGTGAAGCCCTCGCCCATCGCCTTGAACGTCACATTGTGGGGAAAGGCGTCGAACACCACTTTCTCGCCGGTCGCCATCGCGCCCTTCACGAACTGGACGACGCCCACCTTCTTGCCGTGGCCGATGGCGCGCAGCACCATGCCCAGTGCCGCCGTCGTCTTGCCCTTGCCCTTGCCGGTGTGGACGATCAGCAGACCCTTCTCGACCGTCTTGGACGCAACGATCCGGTCGTGTGCGACCTGCTTCTTGCGCATCTTTTCGGCATGCTGCTCATCGGTACGCTCGACCATCGCAATTCTCCTTGCGAAAAGGGGAGGCGACATCGCCGCCTCCCCGTCATTCGGTTCAGAAGCTGAGGCGCACGCCGCCATAGGCGCTGAGGCCAAGCGTCTGTGTGCCGTAACTGACCTGATAGAATTTATCGAACAGGTTCACGACACGGCCATACAGCTCGATCCCGTCGGTGATGCCGTAGGAACCGAGCAGGTCGACGACGGTGTAGGGCTGCGTCGCGCCGCCAAAGCCGGAGGCGTCGCCGTCGCGGTAACGCACGCGGGCGGTGAACGACGCGCGCTCCACCGGCTCGACCGTGACGGACGATGTCGCCGCATATTTCGGCCGTCCGCTGTTGGTGTAGAGGCCGTCTTCATCCTCGTCGGTTTCGTGATCGGTGTAGGTATAGGTCTGGCGCAGCGTCAGCCACGGCAGCGGCTTCGCGACGACGCCGAGTTCGATACCTTCGGCGCGGCTGCGGCCGAACTGGCCATAGCCGCCGAACGGCGGCAGGCTGCCGTCGAAATTGATCTCGTTGCGCTTGCGGGCGAAGAAATAGGTCGCCTCCAGCGACAGCCCGTCCTCGATCGCGAGGTCGAAGCCGAGGTCACCGCCCCGGCTCTTCTCAACCTGGAGCGTCGGATTGCCGTAGGTCGGGTCGAACAGCTGGTAGAGGCCCGGTGCCTTCGCGCCCGTGCCGTAGCTGGCGCGCAGCTTCAACGCGCCGAGCGCATAAGCGAAGGTGCCGCGATAGGTGTCGAACGTGCCGAAGCGGCTGTTATCGTCGACACGCGCTGCGCCTGTCACCGTCATGCCAGCCACGGGGCGCACAGCGATTTCGCCATAAGCGGACTTGGTGTTGGTCTTCGCCAGGAAGTCGCCGGAGAACAATGTCGTCTGCGTCGTCTTCTCCCGCTCCAGATTGCCGCCAGCCGCCAGGCTGACCGGCCCCTCCGCGCCGTATGACAGCGCGAGGGTCAACTCGTCCTTCGTCCCGTTATAGAGATCGCCGTCGGCGCTGTTGTAGGTACCGAAATAGAGGCGCCGTGCGTTGTAGCGGCTGGCCGTCAGGTCCGCCTTGAACTGTCCGTCGATGCTGCGATAACTGCCCTGGCCTGCGATCGCATATTCGCGCATCCGGACATAATCGGTGCTGTCCGACGTGGTGTTGTCCATGTCGGTGAACGCCTTCTGCCAGAAGCCGATCATCTGGAACGACACGGTGTCGGTCGCCTGCAGGCCGACGCGGCCGGAGAGGCCGTAACGCCAGTAGTCGTCATCCTCCGTCACCGGGCTGCGCGCCGTGCGCGGATCGGTGAGCGACGGGCCGTCCTGGCGATAGCCGGTGGCGGTCAGGCGGAAGTCGAGCGCGCCGGTCTTGCCGAGCACGGACGCCCCGCCGTTGGCGGTGCCGTAGGAGCCGCCCTCGCCCTCGGCATTGAAACGGATACCTTCCTCGGTTGCGCGCTGGGTGATGACGTTGATGACGCCGCCCACCGCGTCGGAACCGTAGAGCGAACTCTGGTTGCCGCGCAGCACCTCGATCCGCGCGACGTCACGGCTGGTCAGGTGCGTGGGCTGGAACTGCGTCGTGGTCGAACTGGGATCGCCCAGTTCGATGCCGTCGATCAACCACAGGACGTCCTTGTTGGCCGATCCGCGGATGCTGACGTTGCTGAGAGCGCCCGGCCGGTCGGTGTTGACCATGACGCCGGGGATGTCCTGCAGCGCGTCCTTCAGGAAGGTGATCTGGTTGCGGGCCAGATCCTGCGCGGTGATGACGGTCACGGCGCTGCCGATCTCGCGCGCTTCGGTGGTCACGCGGCTGGCCGTGACGACGATGGCATCGTCCGCCCCCGCCTCGGTTGGACCGGTATCGGCGGCCTGCGCGAGCGCCGGGCTCGTCGCCGACAGCGCGATCACGGAAAGGAAAAATCTGTTCATCACATGGTACCCCCGCGCCTGAGCAACTTGGGGCAGGGGCGTGCCGGTCAACGAACGGTCGGCGAGCGCCGGCGGCCGGGCGCATGTCGCCCGCCTGCACGCACCGATGCGGCCCCTGCCGCTTGGTTCGTCGCTCAGACGGAGAACACCGTGCCTTGGCCATCCCCTGGACCATGGCAAGAGCGACCGTGCGCCGGCAGGTCTCCTGGCTCGCGGGTCAGGGCTTGATGCACGGCCTTCCCAGGGGCCGCATCGCGACCGCCCAGTGGCTGCTTCCGTTGCCGGAAGCGATGTGCATCGCGCTCGCCGCTTACAGTTGCAGGGACAGCCTCGGATTTGGGCGGCGGGATGCCCCGCCGTCCGCACCGCGTTCCCGAATTAAGCCCTTTTGGGGCACCGGCGCGATCATTCGGACGGAATGCATCGTGCGTTCCGTCCGGCAGCGCCCTTAGTGCAATTCGGGGCGAAGGCAAATCATTCTTTGCGGGGCGGGGGCCGATGTCCCCGGCGTGCCGCCCAGCGCTCGGACACCTGGACCTTGTCCAGCAGGTGGCCGCCGAGGAGCAGCATTGCGAAGCCGAGACTGAGGCTGGCGAACATCGCGGCGGCAAGCAGCATGTCGAGAAACGTGACGCGGGTGGCGACGTCGGGCGGCATGATGCCCTCCAGCCTGCGTCCGATCAGCCAGCCGGTGCCGACCAGCGCCGCACCACCGGCGCGCAGGGCGAGGTCGATGCCTCCACGATGGTTGCAATCTGTCATTGCGCCTGACCTCCATGCCCGGCCAAAATACGAGGACGCACATAGCTATTCGAGATCGGTCAGGGCGGTTCGGCATAGGGATTGCGTAGAAATCACGCGGGGCCGGGCCGCTCGATTTCCGTTGGGACGCGGACGAATCCTATGCGAATCCTATGCGAATGCGACTAAAGCCGTCTGGAGATGTTATGAGCGGACGTGCCATTGCGTCCCCCATCATGGCGAGGCAGCAGGAATGACGGACAGCCGCGAGCCGGCCCTGGCCACGCCAAGCGAATGCCACACGGGCGCCCCCGTTCACGGACCCCAGGGCAAGCTGTCCGTGCTGGCCGTCGGCGCGCTCGGCATCGTGTTCGGCGATATCGGCACATCGCCCCTCTATGCGCTCAAGGAAAGCTTCGTCGGCCACCATCCGCTCGCCGTCGACCCCGCGCATATCTACGGCGTCCTCTCGCTGATCTTCTGGACGATGATGCTGATCGTCACCGTCAAATATGTGTTCATCATCCTGCGTGCGGACAATGACGGGGAGGGGGGCAGCCTTGCCTTGCTGGCGCTGATCGGTGGCCGCATCGGGGAGAGCCGCTGGAAACCGGCGATCGCCATCCTTGGCGTGCTCGCCACCGCCCTGTTCTACGGCGACGCCATGATCACCCCGGCCATCTCGGTCCTGTCGGCGGTCGAGGGGCTGGCCGTCGCGGAACAGGGGCTGGCCGACCTCGTCACCCCGCTCGCGATCGGCATCCTCGTCGCCCTTTTCGTGATCCAGCGGCATGGAACCGCCCGGGTCGGCGCGCTGTTCGGACCAGTGATGATCGCCTATTTCGTGGTCCTCGCGGCGCTGGGCATCGTCAACATCATTGCCCATCCCGGCATATTGCGCATCGTCAATCCATGGTGGGCGTTCCACTTCTTCGCACTCGACGCCCGCCTGGCCTTCCTTGCGCTCGGTTCCGTCGTGCTGTCGGTGACGGGGGCGGAGGCGCTCTATGCCGACATGGGTCATTTCGGCCGCCGGGCGATCAGCATCGCCTGGCTGTATGTCGCCCTGCCGTGCCTGATGCTCAATTACATGGGGCAGGGCGCGCTGCTCATCGGCCATCCGGCGGCGGCGGCAAATCCCTTTTTCCTGATGGCGCCGGACTGGGCGCGCCTGCCGCTTGTCATCCTCGCTACGGCGGCGACCGTGATCGCCAGCCAGGCGGTGATTTCAGGAGCCTTTTCCGTCACGCAGCAGGCGGTGCAGCTCGGCTTCCTGCCGCGCCTGCGGATCACGCATACCAGCGCGGACGCAGCCGGACAGATCTATGTGCCGCTCGTCAACTGGATGCTGCTCGGGCTCGTCATCCTGCTGATCCTGGGCTTCGGCACTTCCAGCAACCTTGCCGCCGCTTATGGTATCGCCGTCACCGGCACGATGCTGATCACCGCCCGCATGCTCGGCATACTGACTGCCGCCGTGTGGCGCTGGCCGCCGTTCGTGGCGGGGGCGGTGACGGCAGTGTTCCTGGTTATCGACGGGCTCTATTTCGCGTCGAACGCGACGAAGATACCGGATGGCGGCTGGTTCCCGCTGCTGGTCGCGGCGGTCGCGTTCACCATTCTCACCACCTGGTCGACCGGGCGGAAGATCATGCGCCGCTACATTCAGGGCGGGATGCTCGACCTGGGCCTGTTCGTCCAGTCGACCGGATCGTCGACACAGCGCGTGCCGGGCGTCGCGGTCTTCCTGTCCTCAACGACGGAGGGCGTGCCGCCCGCGCTGCTGCACAACGTCAAGCACAACAAGATCCTGCACCAGCGGATCATCATCCTGACGGTCAAGGCGGTGCCTGTTCCCCATTTCCTCGGCCGCGATCCGGTGGCGGTCGAACCGGCCGGGCAGGGCTTCTATCGCATGACCATCCGCCACGGCTTCATGGAGGGGGTGGACGTGCCGCAGACATTGCGCGGGATCACGTCCTGCGACGGGCCGCTCGGCGGAACGGAGACCAGCTATTTCCTCTCGCGCCAGACGCTGATTCCCTCGTCGCGGCCGGGCATGGCGATCTGGCGGGAGCGGCTGTTCGCCTGGATGGTCCGCAACGCGGTGAGCCCGATGGACTTCTTCAAGCTGCCCCCGAACCGTGTTGTGGAATTGGGGTCGCAGGTGGAGATTTAAGGCGGCGGCGCAATGTGATAGGTATTTGTCATGCCGCTTCCGGCGAAGCGACGCCATGCAACGGGGATCGATCATGACCAGACTATTTGCCGCCACCATCGCCCTTGCGCTGTTCGCCACGGGAAGCGCGGCGCCGGCGCAGCTCTCCGGCCTTGGCGGTGCGGGCGGGTTGCTGGGCGGCGTTCTGCCCAACGTCGCTTCGGCCAGCGCCGGGAACGCGGCGGGCGTGCTCGGCTACTGTCTGAAGAACAAGCTGCTGGGCGGCACGGACGCCAGGTCGGTGCTGGGAAAGCTGACCGGGCAGGAGGGCGTCACCTCGTCCAAGGGCTATACCGACGGCCAGAAGGGCCTGTTGCAGATGGACGGCTCCTCGCTCTCCCTCGGCGGCATCAAGCAGAAGGTGAAGTCGAAGGTCTGCGGTCTGGTGCTGGACCACGCGCAGTCCCTGCTCTGACGCGCGACACCGCCGTCCGGCTCAACGGGCGGACGGCAGGTGCCTGTCCGCCCATTGCAGGAAATAATTGAGGTTCGGCGTGTCGGTGTGACCGCCGTCATGTTGCCGCCACGCTACGTCGCCGTCCAGCAGACCGGTGTTGACCGGCGGCAGGGTGACGGAGCGATAATCGTCGCCCAGCCCCAGCCCCCTCGCGCTGAGCAGGCGATAGACCCGGTCAGCCGCGACCACCGCCATCAGGCTGCCGCGATGGTCGAGCCAGTGGTCGTCGCCCTGTTCGGGGATGCCGTAACTGATGAAGACCGGACGCGGCGCGCACAGGGCGATCAGTTCGTGCGCATCGACGGGCAGGTCCGCCGCCGTTCGCACGTCCCGCCCCGCCGCCGCGCCGTAGCGCAGGAAATTTCCCGCCATCCAGTGATGCGCGCCGTAGGAAAGGCTCGTCACCGCCTCGCCGAAATTGCGGCGCAGCAGGGTCGTGCCACCCTTGCCGGAGGAGCCGATCAGTCCGGTGGCGAAGCGCTGATCGAACGCCATCGCCACTAGTGCCGCCTTGCCGTAGCGCGATACGCCTTCGATACCGATCCGCCGTGCGTCCACCGCCGCGTCCTTGCTCAGGAAGTCGAGTGCCCGGCTTGCTCCCCATGCCCAGGCGCGCAGCGCGCCCCATTGGTCCGGCGTGCGCGGCCGGCCGCGATTGGAAAGGCCGATGACGCCACGCTGGAGTGCCCCGGCATCGTCCGGCTGGATCGTCTCGGTATCGAGCATCGCATAGCCCCAGCCTGCGGCGATCAACTGGTCGGGGCGGGGATAATCGCCGTGCGCGTCGCGTTGGGCCATGCGAAAGGGCGGCTGCGGGTTCAGCATGAAGGCCGGATGTGCGTCGAACACGGACCGGAGCGCCGGATCCTGCGCGATCAGCATCTTCTTCATCGCGGCATCGATCCGCTCATATTCGGCGCGGGACGGCTCCGACGGCGCGGGAAAGTCGTCGCGACCAAACATGATCAGCAGCGGCACGGGCCCCTTGGCATTGGCCGGGGTCACGACGGTCATGCGGATATCGACAGTGATATCGGGCGCGGCGCTGTTGTCGGCGTGTCCGATCACCCGGCGCGCGATAACGGGAATGAAGCCGACCCGTTCCCGGTCGGTAATGACGACGCGCCAGTCGATGCGCGGCGCCGTGCCGGGCACGCGGCCATAGACCTCCCGTTCATAGGCGGCGAGGATTTCGGGCCGCCGCACCGTCCGCCATTGCTCCGCGGTGGCGACCGCACGGCCGTCGTCGGTCCTCAACGGGTCGGGCAGCACCGGAAAGGGGTTGGCGCGGGCCTCGTCATAGTTTGCCGCATTGGGCGCCTTGGGGTCGGGACTTGGACCGGGCGTCAGCCGGGTGATGCCCAGCTGATCCATCATGTTCTGCCGCGCGGCATCGCCGGACAGGGGCGCCGTGGTCTGCGCTGTCAAGGTAGCGGGCAGCGCCAGCAAAAGTGCGGTGATGAGCCCCGCACGCCGCACGGCACGGCCATGTTCCGAGATCGCGTCGAAAGCCCGCATGCACCCCTCCAGCACTTCATTGGCCGGCCGCGTTCCCTTGAACTGCGCCGTGACGCGCATAGCCACCACGCCGCCGGGGGCGATGTCAATCGATGAATGGGAGCGCTACCTGTTTTCCGTGCGGGCCGTCGTCCGCCGTTCAGTCTGCGCCGTTCAGGCGATAGCCGATCCCGAGTTCATTGGTGACGAGGCTCGGGCGCTGCGGGTCGTCTTCCAGTTTCTGGCGCAGGGTGCGGACCAGCACGCGCAGATACTCGACATGATGCTCCGCCTCGCGTGGCCAGACCCGATCCATGATCTGCTTGTGGGTGATGACGCGGCCCGGGAAGCGGGCCAGCTGCTCCAGCACGCCATATTCCTTTGGCGTTAGGTGCACCTCGATCCCGCCCTTGGCGACATGGTGCCGGATCAGGTCGATCTCCACATCGCCCGCGCGGATGCTGGAGACCGCTCCGCCCTTCGTCATCCTGTTGCGGAGCGCCACCCGGACGCGGGCCAGCAGTTCCTCGGTATCGAACGGTTTGGTGAGATAGTCGTCCGCGCCAAGATCGAGCGCGGCGACCTTCTCCTCCGTCGCCTCGCGGGCGGACACCACGATCAGGGTCGCGTCCGACCGTTCCTTGACCAGCGGCACCAGCTCCAGCCCGTCGCGGTCGGGCAGGCCGAGGTCGAGCAGGACGATGTCGGGCCGTTCCGCCGTCAGCCGGTCGAGCGCCTGCCGCCCGCTCTCCGCCTCCACCGTCGCATAGTCGGCGCGGGCGAGCGCCGCGTGGATCAGCCGGCGGATCGGCGCTTCGTCATCGACGATCAGCACCTTGTGGCGCACGGTCATTGCAGCAGTTCCTCCTGGGGCAGGTCGGTCACGATGGCGGCTGCCGGTACGTGGATCAGGAAGCACGCGCCGGACGGATCGCTCTCGCTGCGCGCCGTGACCGAGAGGCCCATGGCCTCGGCGAAGCCCTTGACGATGGCGAGGCCAAGGCCGGTGCCGCCCTTCGACCGGTCCGACCCCTCAAGGCGCGTGAAGGTCTCGAACACGCGCGCCTCCATGCCTGGCGGGATGCCGGGGCCTTCGTCCCGGATCGACAGGATGAGGCCCTCGGGCGTCCGTCGCGCGCTGATCGTCACCGGCGTGTCGGGGTCGGCGTAGCGCCCGGCATTGTCGAGCAGGTTGATCAGGCAATGGTGGAACAGGCGCGGGTCGACGCGAACCAGCGGCATGTCCGGCGCGATGTCGAGTGCGATCGGATGCCCCTCCAGCACGCCGCGCGTGTCGTGGACGGCGCTCGCCACCGCGTCAGTCAGGTCCGTCGCCTCGATTGCAAGCGGCAGGGCGCCTGCCTCTACCCGCGCCATGTCGAGCAGGTTCGCAACGAAGCGGTTGAGCCGGCCCGCTTCCGCCTCGATCGTGTCGGCCAGCGGGGAGGGGGTATCGCGCCGCAGCGCCTGCGCGGCGGACATGATCGTGGTCAGCGGCGTGCGCAGGTCGTGACTGACCGAGGAAAGCAACGCGGAGCGCAGCCGGTCGCGCTCGCGGATCTGCTGGGCTTCGTGCATCTCCTCCTCCAGCGCCATCCGGTCGAATGCGATCGCCGCCTGGTCGAGCAGGCTCATCAGCAGCGGTATCTGGTCGGAGCGGAGCGGCTCGCCTGCATCTTCCCGTGCGAGACCCAGGACGCCCAGGACGCCGCGCTGGGTGCGCAGCGGGTGGAACAGCCAGTCCGACGCTGTGAGAGTGGAGGAACCGCGCCCGGCGGGCTGCTCGTTGTCGATCGCCCATTGCGCGGCCGCCATCTCGATCTGGTCCAGACGGTCCTCGGGCGGATAGGCGGCGCGCAGCTGTGGCCCGTCGCGCGATGGCAGCAGCAGGACGGTGCGCAGGTCGAACAGCCGTGCGACCTCCGCGCAGATGGCATGCATCAGATCCTCCTGCCCGGCGCAGGCGGTCAACTGGCGGGAAAAGCCCGCGAGCGCTGCGTTCTGGCGCGCGCTTGACTGGGCGAGGGTCGCCTGCGCCCGCACCCTTGCGGCGAACTGGCTGGTGACGATCGCGACGCCCAGCAGCACGAAGAAGCTGACGAGATTCTCGGGGTTGTTGACGGTCAGCGTGCCGGTCGGCGGCAGGAAGAAGAAATTATAGGCGAGGCTGGACGCGACCCCGGCGAAGAGGCCCGCGCGCAGGCCGAAGGTCGCGGCTGCGAACATCACGGGGACGAGATAGAGGAGCGCGACGTTGCCGAGTGCGATCGCGGCGACGGCCACCCGGCCCAGCACGGTGCAGGCGATCACCGCAAGCAGCGTCAGCGCGTAGTCGGCGGGCGCGCCCCACGGTCCGAGCGCGGGCAGCCGGCTCGCCTTGCTGTCCGCGCCTGTCCCCGCCTGTCCGTCGCCGGGCAGGACATGGACGGCAATGTCGCCCGCCCCGCGCACCAGCGCATCGACGATTGACCCGTGGCGCTGCTCGAACCACCAGGACCGGCTCGATTTGCCGACGACGATCTGGGTCGCGCGTGCGTCCTTTGCGAAGGCATTCAGTCCCTCGACCACGCTCGCGGCCGGAATCGTCGCGGTCGCCGCGCCCAGGCGGGAGGCGAGCGCCATGGTGTCGGCGAGTCTTTGCCGTTCGGCGTCGGTCAGCGTCTCCCCGCGCCGCGTCTCGATATGGACGGCGGTCCATGGCGCGCGCAAGGCGTCCGCAAGGCGCTTGGCCGCGCGTACGAGGCCCGGACCGCTCGGTTGCTCGCCGATGGCGACGACGACGCGTTCGCCCGCCGCGAAATTGCCGGCCAGCGCGTGCGCACGCAGATAATCCAGCATCTGCGCATCGACCGCCTGCGCCGCGCGCCGTAGCGCCAGTTCGCGCAGGGCGGTGAGGTTCGACTTGGAAAAGAAATGGGCGAGCGCCCGGCTCGCTTCGGCGGGGATATAGACCTTGCCGTCCTTCAGCCGCTCGATCAGTTCATCTGGGGGCAGGTCTACGACCTCGATCTCCGCCATTTCGAGGATGCTGTCGGGCACCGTCTCGCGCACGCGGACGCGGGTGAAGGAAGCGACGACGTCGTTCAGGCTTTCCACATGCTGGATGTTGAGCGTCGAATAGACGTCGATGCCCGCATCGAGCAGTTCATCGACGTCCTGATAGCGTTTCGGGTGGCGGCTGCCCGGTGCGTTGCTGTGCGCCAGTTCGTCGACGAGCACCAGTTGGGGATGGCGGGCAAGGATGGCATCGATGTCCATCTCGTCGAGATCGTGACCCTGATGGTGGACGGGGCGATGGGGCACGATCTCGAACCCTTCGGTCAGCGCTTCCGTTTCCCGCCGCCCGTGCGTCTCGACGACGCCGACCACCACGTCGATCCCGGCGCGCAACCGCTGCCTGCCGTCGAGCAGCATCTCGTAGGTCTTGCCGACCCCCGGTGCCGCGCCGAGGAACAGTTTCAGGCGGCCGCGCCCCTCCTGTGCTGCCTGACGCAGGAAAGCTTCCGGTTGTGGTCGGTCGGCGTTCTCGTTCACCGCTTCGCTTTAGCGCCGATCAGGTCCAGTCGTCGATTGAGATCGAGCAGGTTCACGCGCGGCTCGCCGATGAAACCGAGCAGCGGCCGTTCCGTCACGGCCGCGACCAGCGCGCGTATCTGCGCCGCGGGGAGGCCGCGTGCCTGCGCGATGCGGGCGACCTGGAACAAGGCCGCCTCGGGGCTGATATGGGGATCCAGCCCCGAGGCGGAGGTTGTCACCAGGTCGGACGGAACGGGACGGCCTGGTGCCGTTGCGGACAGACGTGCCACGTCTGCCGTCACGCGTTCGGCAAGCGCGGCGGACGTGGGGCCGAGGTTGGAGCCGGAGGAGGCCATGCCGTCATAGCCCTTCCCGGCGGCGGAAGGGCGGCCGGAGAAATAGCGCGGACTGGTGAAGGACTGGCCGATCAGCCATGACCCCACCGCCTTTCCATCCTGCATGACAAGGCTGCCGTTCGCTTGCGCCGGGAAGAGCAACTGGCCCATGCCGGTCAGCGCGAGCGGATAGGCGAGGCCCAGCAGCAGCGCCAACAGGCCGGTCATGACGAGGGCAGGGCGCAGGGCGGTCTTCAGGTCGTTGAACATCTGTGTCTTCCTTGGATCTCTGGCGAGCGTGTCAGGCGAGGCCCAGCCCGTTGACGGCGATGTCGATCAGCTTGATGCCGACGAACGGAGCGATGAGACCGCCCAAGCCGTAGATGGCGAGGTTGCGGGCAAGCAGCGGCCCAGCGCCGATCGGGCGATAGGTGACCCCGCGCAGCGCCAGCGGCACCAGCAGCGGGATGATCAGCGCGTTGAAGATGATCGCGGAAAGGATCGCGCTTTCCGGCGTCGCCAGTTTCATGACGTTGAGGATGCCGAGGCTAGGATAGAGCGCGACGAACATCGCCGGGATGATCGCGAAATATTTGGCGACATCGTTCGCGACCGAGAAGGTGGTGAGCGCGCCGCGCGTCATCAACAGCTGCTTGCCGAGGCCGACGACCTCGATCAGCTTCGTTGGATCGCTGTCGAGGTCGACCATGTTGCCCGCCTCGCGCGCGGCCTGCGTGCCGGTGTTCATCGCCACGCCGACGTCGGCCTGGGCAAGGGCGGGGGCGTCGTTGGTGCCGTCGCCGCACATCGCGACCAGCCGCCCGCCTTCCTGTTCCTTGCGGATGAGGGCCAGCTTGTCCTCCGGCGTCGCCTGCGCCAGGAAGTCGTCGACGCCCGCCTCGGCCGCGATCGACGCGGCGGTCAGCGGATTGTCGCCGGTTATCATCACCGTGCGGATGCCCATGGCGCGCAGTTCGCCGAAACGCTCGCGAATGCCCGCCTTCACCACGTCCTTCAGGAATATGGCGCCGAGCAGACGGCCGTCCTTTGCCACGGCAAGCGGCGTGCCGCCCGCCCGGGCGATCTCGTCGGTGATGCGGCGGAGTTCGGTCGCGGTGGCGGTCTGGCCCGATTCGGGATTGGCGCGCAGGACCGAGTCGACCGCGCCCTTCTGGATGACGGAGCCGCCGATCGCGACGCCGGAAATGCGGGTCTGGGCGGTGAAGGGGATCACCTGCGCACCGTCGGGCAGGACGCTCGTCGTCCGGCCGAAGCGTTCGCGGGCGAGGACGGCGATCGAACGGCCCTCCGGCGTCTCGTCGGCGAGGCTGGCGAGAAGGGCCGCCTCCGCGAGGTCGGCAGGCGCGGTGCCGCCGACGGGGCGGAACTCGCTCGCCTGCCGGTCGCCGACCGTGATCGTGCCGGTCTTGTCGAGCAGCAGCACATCGACGTCGCCCGCCGCCTCGACCGCGCGGCCGGACTTGGCAAGGACGTTGAAGCGGACCAGCCGGTCCATGCCCGCAATGCCGATGGCGGAAAGCAGTGCGGCGATGGTCGTGGGGATCAGGGTGATGAGCAGCGCTGCGAGGATCGCGACAGGCACGCCGCCGCCCGCATAGCGCGCAAAGCCGGGAATGGTCGCGACCGCGATCAGGAAGATGATGGTCAGGCCGACGAGCAGGATCGTGAGGGCGATCTCGTTCGGGGTCTTCTGCCGTTCCGCTCCCTCGACCAGCGCGATCATGCGGTCGAGGAAACCCTGACCCGGATTGACGGTGACGCGCACGCGGATTTCGTCGGAGATGACGCGCGTGCCCGCCGTCACCGCCGAGCGGTCGCCGCCCGCCTCGCGGATGACGGGTGCACTCTCGCCGGTGATCGCGGCCTCGTTGACGGACGCGACGCCGGAGACGACCTCGCCGTCCGCCGGGATCAGGTCGCCGGTACGAACCAGGACGATGTCACCGATCCGAAGCGCGCTTGCGGGCACGATGTCCTCGTCCCGCCCATCCCCCTTCAGGCGCCTCGCGGTCAGTTCCGCCTTGGTCGCGCGCAGGCTGGCGGCCTGCGCCTTGCCGCGTCCCTCGGCCAGCGCCTCGGCGAAGGTGCCGAACAGCACCGTCAGCCAGAGCCAGGCGATCAGTTGCAGCTTGAACAGGCTGGGGAGGCCATCGTCGCCGACCGCCAGCAGTACGGTCAGCAGTGTCGCGACCACGGCGGTCGTGAACATCACCGGGTTGCGGATCAACTGGCGCGGGTCGAGCTTGCGAAAGGCGTCGGCGATCGCCGGGCCGATCAGGTCCATCGTGAACAGGGATTTGGAGGCGGGCCGGGTCATGGTCCTGTCATCCTCTCTTTAGAAGAGTTGGCCGTTGATCATCGCGAGATGATCGGCAATGGGGCCGAGCGCGAGGCTGGGCAGGAAGGTGAGGCCGCCGACGATCAGCACGATGCCGATCAGCAGGCCGGTCCACAGCGGGCCGGTCGTCGGGAAGGACCCGGCGGTTTCCGGCGTGTATTGCTTGGCGGCAAGGCTGCCCGCGATCGCCAGCATCGGCACGATCACGAAGAAACGGCCGACCCACATCGCGACGCCCAGCATGCCGTTGTAGAAAGGCGTGTTGGCGGTGAGCCCGGCGAAGGTGGAGCCGTTGTTGCCCACACCGCTGGTGAAGGCATAGAGGATCTCCGTAAAGCCGTGCGGCCCCTTGTTGAGCGGTCCGGCAAGGCCCGCCGGCAGCACACAGGCGATCGCAGTGAAGCCCAGGATGATCAGCGGCAGGACCGCGATCGCCAGCACCGCGAGCTTCACTTCCTTCCCCTCGATCTTCTTGCCGACATATTCGGGCGTGCGCCCGACCATCAGGCCCGCGACGAACACGGCGAGGATCGCGAACAGCAGGAAGCCGTAGATGCCCGCGCCGACGCCGCCCACGACGACTTCGCCGAGCTGGATGTTGAACAGCGGGATCATGCCGCCCAGTGCCGTGAAGCTGTCGTGCATGGCGTTGACCGCGCCGCAGGACGCGGCGGTCGTGACGACCGAGAACAAGGCGGACGCGGCGATGCCGAAGCGTACCTCCTTCCCTTCCATATTGCCGCCCGCCGCGCCGATCTGATGCAGGACGGGGTTGCCCGCCGCTTCCTGCCAGTAGGTGACGGTGACGCCGATCAGGAACAGTGCCAGCATCGCGGACAGGATCGCCCAGCCCTGCCGGGTGTTGCCCACCGCCTTGCCGAAGGTCCAGGTGAGGCCGAAGCCGATGACGAAGATCGACAGCATCTGGACGAAGTTCGTGAGTGCCGTCGGGTTCTCGAACGGATGGGCGCTGTTGGCGTTGAAGAAGCCGCCGCCGTTGGTGCCCAGCATCTTGATCGCTTCCTGACCCGCTACGGGGCCAAGCGCCAGTGTCTGCTTCACGCCCTCCAGTGTCGTCACGTCGACCGATCCCGCCAGCGTCTGGGGCACGCCGCTGGCGACCAGGAACAGCGCGTAGACGATGCAGATCGGCAGCAGCAAGTATAGCGTCACCCGCGTCAAGTCGGCCCAGAAATTGCCGATCGTCTTCGCGCTGCGGCGCGCAAAGCCACGGAAAAAGGCGAAGGCGAGAGCGATCCCGGTCGCGGCCGACGCGAAATTGTGGATGGCAAGGCCCAGCATCTGCGCCAGGTTCGACATCGTCGACTCGCCCGAATAGCTCTGCCAGTTGGTGTTGGTGGTGAAGCTGACCGCCGTGTTGAACGCCAGATGCTCTGACAGGCCCGGATAGCCGAGCGGATTGAACGGCAGCAGGCACTGAAGGCGCAGCACGGCATAGGTGAACAGCATCAGTGCTGCGTTGAAGAGCAGCATGTGGACGGCATAGCGCCGCCAGCTTTGTTCGGCGGCGGGGTCGATGCCGGACAGGCGATAGAAGCCACTCTCCACCGGCCCGATGACCTTGTGGAGCGGCGCGAGCCAGCCCGTTTCCGGCCGCCCTTCGTACAGCGCGAAGAGCCAGAGGCCCATCGGCCTGGTAAGCGCGATCAGCACGCCGATGAAGGCGAGGATCAGCAGCCATCCTTGAATGGTCATGTCGATGCTCCGTTCAGAAGCGTTCGGGCCGCACGAGCACGGCCACGAGATAGAGGAGAAGGCCGAGCGCGGTGATCGCGGCGAGCCAGAGGTCGGGGGTCATCCTGCCTGCTCCCTCACGCATTGTCGCAGAGGCGGGTGTAGGCGAGCGTCGCCGCCAGCATCCCGAGCATCAGGCCGAGCCAGTAGAAATCCTGCATCTTGTATCTCCCGCGATCACGCGGGGGCAAAGTCCCGCGACGGCGAGACGGGCACATAATGGGGACGTGCGTTTGATTGCGAGACCGGCGATGGAGCCATGGCGTAGGAATTGCGTTTGATTCCGCGCATGAACCGGCGCACCGCGCTGGAAAGGGCCGGACAGGTGTCTATCGATCGGGGACATATGGCAGAGATCATCAACCTGCGTCTCGCCCGGAAGGCGAAGGCACGCGCGGCGGCCGAACAGACGGCGGCGGAAAATCGCACGAAATTCGGCCGTTCGAAGGGGGAAAAGGCCCGTGACCGTGCCGAGGCCGACAAGCTGGCACGGTCGGTCGACGGCGCCCGGCTGGACGAGGAATGAAGGCCGCATTCATCGCTGCGCTGTGCGTGGCCGCCAGCGCCCCCACCGTTGCGTTGGCCGACGATCTGCGTCCGTTCTGCGCCGATCGACCGGGCCTGGGCACCCCGCCCTGCATCGTCGACGACGGTCATCTGATTGTCGAGACGGGGATCGCCGACTGGACACGGGAGGATGATCCCGATGCGCGGACGGACACGCTGAGTGGCGGCGACCTTCTGCTTCGCTACGGTCTGGATACGATGACGGAGGCGCAGATCGGCTGGACGGCGTTCGGCCATGTCCGCAGTCGCGATAAGGCGACAGGTGCGGTCGAGCGTATGACCGGGACGGGCGACGTTACGCTGGCCGTGCGCCGGAGTCTTTCCCATCCGGACGGCGACGGCTTTTCGGCGGCGGTCATGCCCTATGCCACGCTGCCGGTGGGCGGCCGGGCGATCGGCGCGGGAACGGTGACGGCGGGACTGCTGGTGCCCGTCAGTTATAGCCTGACCGGCGGCGTGCAGCTGGCGTTGACGCCATCGGTGGAGGCGAGCGCCGACGAGGATCGCCATGGTCGTCACCTTTCCTATGGTACTGTCGTCAGTGTCGAGATGGACCTTGCCGATGCGGTTTCCGCGACCGTCGAATATCAGGCGACCCGCGATCGCGACCCCTCCGGCCATGCGACACAGAGCCTTGCCGCCATTGCCCTGGCCGTTCAGCCGTCGGATGCCGTCCAGCTGGACCTCGGCGCGGTCATGGGGCTTAACCATGCGCGTGCCGATGTGGAGATTTATGCGGGTATCGCCCGCCGGTTCTGAACCGGCGGCATGGGACAAAATGACTAGGATTTCCGCCGACAGGCAGGTTGACTCCGGGCCGTCATGCGCTATGGCGCTCCCGCACCGGGAATTACCCGCTTCTCGCCGGATGATGCTGGGTGCGGCCAGGGCTGGGGCGCCCCCATGTTGAGACGTCCTGCGGCCTCGTCCGCGCTATGCATTCCCCCTGATCGGCGTGAGGCACCCTTTCTGGCGGCGCACGCCACGCCGCCGACCACGCGACGGAGATGCATCGCATATGACAGCCATCGGACAGGACACTCTTGGAACCCGTGATACGCTCACGGTAGAGGGTAAGGATATCGCCTATTACAGCCTGAAGAAGGCTGCGGCGAAGCTCGGCGATGTCAGCCGCCTTCCCTTCTCGATGAAGGTCCTGCTCGAGAACCTGCTGCGCTTCGAGGACGGCGTCACCGTCACCACCGACGATATCCAGGCGATCGCCGACTGGCAGAACGACCGCGGCAAGGCCGAGCGCGAGATCCAGTATCGCCCGGCCCGCGTGCTGCTGCAGGACTTCACCGGCGTTCCCTGCGTCGTCGACCTCGCCGCCATGCGCGACGCGATGAACGCGCTGGGCGCCGACGCCGGCAAGATCAATCCGCAGGTGCCCGTGCACCTCGTCATCGACCACTCGGTCATGGTCGACGAGTTCGGCACGCCCAAGGCGTTCGAGCAGAACGTCGAGATCGAATATCAGCGTAATCTGGAGCGCTACGACTTCCTGAAGTGGGGGTCTAAGAGCCTTGCGAATTTCTACGCCGTGCCCCCGGGCACCGGCATCTGCCACCAGGTCAATCTGGAAAACATCGCGCAGGCGATCTGGTCGTCGGTCGATGCGGACGGCAACACCGTCGCTTATCCCGACACCTGCGTCGGCACCGACAGCCACACCACGATGATCAACGGCCTGGGCGTGCTCGGCTGGGGCGTGGGCGGCATCGAGGCGGAAGCGGCCATGCTCGGCCAGCCGGTGTCCATGCTGATCCCGGAGGTCGTCGGTTTCAAGCTGACCGGCGGGCTCAAGGAAGGCGTGACCGCCACCGACCTCGTCCTCACCTGCACGGCCATGCTGCGCAAGAAGGGTGTCGTCGGCCGCTTCGTCGAGTATTTCGGCCCGGGCCTCGCCTCGCTCAGCCTTGCCGATCGCGCGACGCTCGCCAACATGGCGCCGGAATATGGCGCGACCTGCGGCTTCTTCGGCATTGACGACAAGACGCTGGACTATATGCGCCTGACCGGCCGTACCGAGGAGAATATCGCGCTGGTCGAGGCCTATGCCAAGGAGCAGGGCTTCTGGATCGACCCCAGCGTCGAGCCGGTCTTCACCGACACGCTTGAACTGGATCTCGGCACCGTCGTCCCCAGCCTTGCCGGGCCGAAGCGCCCGCAGGACCGCGTCTCGCTGCCGGAAGTGGATGACGTGTTCAACGCCGACATGGCGAACGTCTACAAGAAGGCGCAGGCCCGCGTGCCGGTCGAGGGCAAGGACTTCGACATCGGCGACGGCGACGTCACCATCGCCGCGATCACCAGCTGCACCAACACGTCGAACCCCGGCGTTCTGGTCGCCGCCGGCCTCGTCGCCAAGAAGGCGAACGAGCTGGGCCTGAAGCCCAAACCCTGGGTCAAGACCTCGCTGGCGCCGGGTTCGCAGGTTGTCACCGACTATCTCGAAAAGGCGGGCCTGCAGTCGCACCTCGACGCCGTCGGCTTCAACCTCGTCGGCTATGGCTGCACCACCTGCATCGGCAACTCCGGCCCGCTGGCCGAACCGATCAGCAAGGCGATCAACGAGAACGGTCTGGTTGCGGCCGCCGTCATCTCGGGCAACCGCAACTTCGAGGGGCGCGTGTCGCCGGACGTGCGCGCGAACTTCCTCGCGTCGCCGCCGCTGGTTGTCGCCTATGCGCTGAAGGGCACGGTGATCGAGGACTTCATCACCACGCCGATCGGCACGAGCACCGAGGGCAAGGACGTGTTCCTGAAGGACATCTGGCCGACCAATGACGAGGTCGCCTCGACCATGGCAGGCTGCATGGACCGCCAGATGTTTCAGGCGCGCTACGCCAACGTCTACAAGGGCGACGCGCACTGGCAGGCGATCGACGTCACCGGTTCCGACACCTATCAGTGGCGCGCCGGTTCGACCTATGTCGCCAACCCGCCCTATTTCGAGGGCCTGACCATGACGCCGAAGCCCGTGACCGACATCATCGGCGCGAAGCCGCTGGCGCTGTTCGGCGACTCGATCACCACCGACCACATCTCGCCTGCGGGCAACATCAAGGCGAGCTCGCCGGCAGGAAAGTGGCTGCAGGAGCATCAGGTCAGCCAGGCTGACTTCAACAGCTACGGCGCGCGCCGCGGCCATCACGAAGTCATGATGCGCGGTACCTTCGCCAACATCCGTATCAAGAACCTGATGCTGGACGGCGTTGAGGGTGGCATGACCCGCTACAATGGCGAGATCATGCCGATCTACGACGCGGCGATGAAGCACAAGGCGGACGGCACGCCGCTGGTCGTCGTCGGCGGCAAGGAATATGGCACCGGTTCGTCGCGCGACTGGGCGGCGAAGGGCACGAACCTGCTGGGCGTCCGCTCGGTCATCGTCGAGAGCTTCGAGCGCATTCACCGCTCGAACCTGGTCGGCATGGGCGTGCTGCCGCTGCAGTTCAAGGATGGCGAGAGCCGCGAGAGCCTGGGCCTGACTGGTGACGAGACGTACACGATCATCGGCGTCGCGGACCTGAAGCCGCGTCAGGACGTCGACGTCGTCGTCACCCGCGCCGACGGCTCCAGCTTCACCTTCACGGCGCTCTGCCGGATCGACACGGTGAACGAGCTCGAATACTTCCTGAACGGCGGCATCCTGCAGTACGTTCTGCGGAAGCTGGCCGCCTGATCGGGGCTGGCTAGCCACTGAATTGGAAAGGGGCGTCTCCGCAAGGAGGCGCCCCTTTTGCTTTCCCGCGCCTCCTGACGCTGCTCGACGCGCGGCACGATCTCCAAAGGCCGTTTTGCGTGCCGGCAAGAATCCGTATCTGGCCTCGCGTCTTCGATGCCCGCTAGACAATGGGCATACACATGCCCACGAAGACCGCCCTCATCGTCCGCCATGTTCCGCGCGAAGGCGCCGCCGGTTATCTCGAGCCGCTGGAGGCGGCGGGTTATGGCATAGAGCGCATCGACGTGGCCGATCCCGCATTCCTCGACGCGGACCTGTGCACGCCCGACCTGCTGATCATGATGGGCGGGCCGATGGGCGTCTATGAGGTCGACATCCATCCCTGGATACCCGTGCAACTCGCCAAGCTTTCCGCGCGGCTGGACAAGGGGCTGCCGACGCTTGGGGTATGCCTTGGCAGCCAGATGATCGCGGCGGCGATGGGTGCGCGCGTCTATCCCGGCGGCCGCAACGAGATCGGCTTCGCGCCCGTGGCGCTCAGTGACGCGGGCGCGCGATCGCCCGCGCGTCACCTCTCGCAAGTGCCGGTGCTGCACTGGCATGGCGACACGTTCGACCTGCCCGCTGACGTCGAGCTGCTGGCCTCGACGCCGGTCTACCCGCATCAGGCGTTCCGGCGTGGCGCCAATATTCTGGCGCTCCAGTTTCACGCCGAAATGGGCGAAGACCCCCGGTTCGAGCAGTGGCTGACGCACTTCCGCGACGATTTCGGATGCTGCGGCCCGACAGAGGCGCGACTGCGCGCCGATCACGATGCGCATGGTTCCCCGGCGGTCGCTGCGGGCCGCGCGATGATTGCGGAGTGGCTCGCGGGTCTCGTCTGACGCGAGTCAGCAGATGTCAGGCCGTCTTGCCTGACCCGGGATGACGGCCCGCCAGCATCGGCCCCAGCGGCTCGCCTGCCACGATATGCACATGGAGGTGCGGCACCTCCTGATGCGAATCGAACCCTGTGTTGGCGATCAGCCGGTAACCCGGTTCGACGAGGCCCGCCGCCCGCGCGACCAGTCCCACCGTCCGCACGAAATCGGCAATCTCGACATCGGACGCCCGGGCCGAAAAATCGTCCCAGCTCACATAAGGCCCCTTGGGGATCACCAGTATGTGCGTGGGCGTCCACGGCGCGATGTCGTTGAAGGCGACGCTGTGCGCGGTCTCGTGGATGAAATTGCTCGGAATCTCCTTGCGCAGGATTTTCGCGAAGACGTTGGTTTCGTCATAGGGCTGGGTGGCGTCGACGGGCACGGTCTATCCTCTCGATCGTCGGTCCGGTTGGAACGCTGTTCGGGCCATCCGGGTCATTCCGGCGTACGCGCGGCCTTCTCGGCGATGCCTGATACGCCCTCGCGGCGGTCCAGTTCGGCGCAGACATCGGCCAGCGACAGGTCCATGTCGGCGAGCAGTATGGTCAGGTGGAACAGCAGGTCGGCGGCCTCGCCGGTCGTTTCCGGCCCGTCGCCGGACAGCGCCGCGATCACGGTTTCGACCGCTTCCTCGCCAACCTTCTGCGCGATCTTCGCGCGGCCCCGGCTGGTCAGCTTGGCGACATAGGATGTCGACGGGTCGGCGGCCCGCCGCGCGCGGATCGTCGCCTCCAGTCGTTCCAGTGTCGTGCCGATCGCGCTCATCTCTATTCCTTAAACCCCGATCAGGACCGGACCGCAATCCCGGCGGCGGCGAGCGCCGCGTGCGCCTGTGCTATCGTGTATTGCCCGAAGTGGAAGATCGAGGCCGCGAGCACCGCGCTTGCATGGCCCTGCGTCACCCCCTCGACCAGATGGTCGAGCGTGCCGACACCGCCGCTGGCGATCACCGGCACCGACACCGCGTCCGCGATCGTGCGCGTGAGTGCGAGGTCGTAACCCTGTCGCGTGCCGTCGCCGTCCATCGACGTGACGAGCAGTTCGCCAGCGCCCAGCGCGGCAAGGCGCAGCGCATGTTCGACCGCGTCGATGCCGGTCGCCTTGCGGCCGCCATGGGTGAAGATTTCCCATCGCTCCTCGCCCACGCGCCGTGCGTCGACGGAAGCGACGATGCACTGGCTGCCGAAGCGGTCGGCAATGTCCGCGACCACTTCCGGCCGGGCGACGGCGGCGCTGTTGACCGCAACCTTGTCGGCGCCTGCGAGCAGCAGCGCGCGGGCATCTTCGGGCGAGCGAACACCGCCGCCCACCGTCACGGGCATGAAGCAGACCTCCGCCGTGCGTCGCACCACGTCCAGTATGGTGCCGCGCGCCTCATGGCTGGCGGTGATGTCGAGGAAGCAGAGTTCGTCGGCGCCCGCCTCGTCATAGACCCTGGCCTGCTCGACCGGGTCGCCCGCATCGCGCAGGTCGACGAAGTTCACCCCCTTCACCACGCGCCCGTTGGCGACGTCGAGACAGGGGATGACGCGGGTACGGACGGTCATGCCGCCGCCGACGCGACGGCCAGAGCGGCCTTGAGGTCGAGGCGCCCGTCATAGAGCGCACGGCCGGTGATCACGCCCTCTATGCCCTCCTCGGCATGAAGGCTCAGCACGCGGATATCGGCAATGCCCGCGACGCCGCCGCTGGCGATCACCGGAATGTCGGTGGCACGGGCGAGATCGACCGTTGCCTCGATGTTGCAGCCTTTCAACAGTCCGTCGCGGCCGACATCGGTGAAGAGCAGGGCAGCGACGCCTGCATCCTCGAACCGGCGCGCCATGTCGGCGACGGCCATGTCGGATTTCTCCGCCCATCCCTCGGTCGCGACGAAGCCGTCGCGCGCATCGACGGCGACGACGATGCCACCGGGAAACTCGCGCGCGGCGCGTTTCACGAATTCGGGATCCTTGAGCGCCGCCGTGCCGATGACGATGCGGGATACGCCCAGGTCAAACCAGCGCTCGACCGACTCCATCGACCGGATGCCGCCGCCCAGCTGTACATGGCCGGGAAAGGCGGAGACGATGCTTTCGACCGCGCCCGCGTTCACGGCCTTGCCCGCGAAGGCGCCGTCGAGGTCGACGACATGCAGGTGCATGGCGCCCGCCTGCGCGAACAGCATGGCCTGCGCGGCCGGATCGTCGCCATATACGGTGGCGCGGTCCATGTCGCCCTCGGCCAGGCGGACGACCTGCCCGCCTTTAAGGTCGATGGCGGGAAACACGATCAGGCTCACGGATGCCACTCCAGGAAACGGGACAGGAAGGAGAGGCCGTAGCGCTGGCTCTTCTCCGGGTGGAACTGCACGCCCATGATGCTGTCGCGCGCAACGGCGGCGACCAGCGGCATGCCATGTGCCGTGGTCGCGGCGACATCGGCCGGATCGGTGACGTTGAAATGGTAGCTGTGGAGGAAATAGGCCTCGCCCGGCTCCAGCAACGGCGGAGTGCCGGACAGGATCACGTCGTTCCAGCCCATGTGCGGTACCTTGATCGCCGGGTCGGCAGGCTCGATCAGGCGGACGGTGCCGCCGATCCAGCCCAGCCCCTCATGCCGGCCGAATTCCTCGCCCGCATCGGCCAGCAACTGCATGCCGACGCACACGCCCAGGAAGGGCACACCGCGCTCCAGCACCGCTGCCCGCATCGCGTCGACCATGCCCGATATCCCGACCAGCGCATCGCGGCAGGCACGGAACGCGCCGACGCCCGGCAGCACCACGCGGTCGGCGCGGGCGACGGCATCGGGATCGGCGGTCACGACCACGTCGCCCGCACCCGCCTTCACCAGTGCGTTGTGCACCGAGTGGAGGTTGCCCGCGCCATAGTCGATCAGGGCGATCACGGCTTGAGCATCTCCAGCCCCGGCGCGACCATGGCGGGCGCAAACTCGATCAGCGCGAATTCGGCGACGCGGTTCACGACGAACGGATCGGTCGCGGCCTTCGCCGCGATGTCGTCGCGTTCGCCCCGCGCAATCAGGATACCGCCTTCGCGTGGAACCTTGCGCCCGGCTGCCAGCAGCCAGCCGTCGGCGATCCCCTGCGCCAGCCAGGCGCGATGCGCATCCAGATGGCTGTCCAGCTCCGCGATGGGGGCGACGTAGGTGAGGGAAATGATGAACATGAGCGCCGTTCTCCGTGTCGAGAGGGCCGGCGGATCAGGCCGCGCCCAATATGCCCTTGGTGGACGGGATGCTGTCGGCCTTGCGCGGGTCGATCTCGACCGCCTGCCGCAACGCCCGTGCGAGGCCCTTGAACAGGCTCTCGACGACATGATGGTTGTTGCCGCCGTAGAGGTTCTCGACGTGCAGGGTGATGCCGGCCGATTGCGCGAAGCTGTGGAACCAGTGCTCGATCAGTTCCGTATCCCACTCGCCCAGGCGCGGCGTGTTGAAAGCGGCCTTCCACACCAGATACGGGCGGCCCGATATGTCGAGGGCGACGCGGCTCAGCGTCTCGTCCATCGGCGAATAGGCGGTGCCGTAACGGGTGATGCCCTTCTTGTCGCCCAGCGCCTTCGCCACCGCCTCGCCGATCGCGATGCCGGTATCCTCGGTCGTGTGGTGCTGGTCGACATGCAGGTCGCCGACCGCCTTCACGTCGAGATCGATCAGCGAATGCCGCGACAATTGCTCGAGCATATGGTCGAGGAAGCCGATGCCCGTCGAAACGGTGTAAAGGCCCGTACCGTCGAGGTTGACCACCACGTCGATAGAGGTTTCCCCGGTCTTGCGATGGATTTCCGCCGTGCGCATGGCCGCCCCTATAACGGGGAATCCGGTGGGCGCAATGACGCAGGCACGCGTGGGTGTCCGCGAAAGGCCCTGTTTCGCCAAGGGTTGACCGCCTCCGCTTCATCGTTAGGTAGAGGGGCGATGAGCGACGAGCTTCCCGACAGCCTGATTCCGTACGACGAGATCGTGCAGGAGGCGCTTCGCGCCGTCGTTGGCCGCGTGCTGGGCGAGGTTGAACGATCGGGCGGTCTGCCCGGCAGCCATCATTTCTACATTACGTTCAAGACGCATGCGGCGGGCGTGGACATTCCCCGCAGCCTGTCGGAGCGCTTCCCCGACGAGATGACGATCGTCCTTCAGAACAAGTTCTGGGATCTCAAGGTCGGCGAACAGATTTTCGAGGTGAGCCTGACCTTCAACCAAGTGCCCGCGCACCTCGTCATCCCCTTCTCCGCGATCACAGCCTTCGTCGACCCGGCGGTGAATTTCGCGCTTCAGTTCCAGGAGCAGGACAGCGGCGTCGAGCCCGAACCGCATGTCCCGGCGGAGAACGACACGCCGATCGCATCGAGCGAAGACGGATCGAACGTCGTCACCGTGGACTTCGGCAAGAAGAAGTAGGCCGGGCCGCGCACGCGGTCTGGAATTTTTTCTTCACCGGCCCCAGATGAGGGTTCGCATTTGCGAACGATTCTCATGAAAGGGTTTTGCCGACCATGACAGCCACGCGTACGGAAACCGACAGCATCGGGGCCATAGAGGTTCCCGCCGACGCCTATTGGGGCGCCCAGACCCAGCGGAGCATCGAGAATTTCCCGTTCGGCGTGACGGAGCGGATGCCGATCGGCATCGTCCATGCGCAGGCGATCGTGAAGCAGGCGGCGGCGCGGGTGAACGCGAAACATGGTCTCGATGCAGGGATCGTGACCGCGATCGAGAACGCTGCGCAGCAGATCGTTTCCGGCGCGCTCGACGACCAGTTCCCGCTCGTCATCTGGCAGACGGGTTCGGGTACGCAGACCAACATGAACGTCAACGAAGTGATCGCGGGCTTTGCCAACGAGCAGCTGGCCGGTACGCGCGGCCGCAAGGCGCCGGTCCATCCCAACGACCATGTGAACATGAGCCAGTCGTCGAACGACAGCTTTCCCACGGCGCTGCATGTCGCCACCGTATTGGCGACGCGCGACCGGCTGATCCCCGCGCTGGACAAGCTGACCGCGGCGTTGATGGCCAAGGCGCAGGCGTGGGACCATATCGTCAAGATCGGGCGGACCCACACGCAGGACGCGACACCGCTGACGCTGGGGCAGGAGTTTTCCGGCTATGCCGCGCAGCTGGTCAGCGGAAAGGCGCGGATCGAGGGTGCGCTCAACGGCAATATCCGCAAGCTCGCGATCGGCGGCACGGCGGTGGGTACCGGCCTCAACGCGCCGGAGGGCTGGGCGGACGACATGGTGGCGGCGATCAGCGACATTGCCGGGACCGCGTTCGAAAACGCGCCCAACAAATTCGAGCAGCTCGCGGCCAAGGACGGGCTGGTCTTCTTCTCCGGCGCACTCAACACGCTCGCCGTGTCCCTCACCAAGATCGCCAACGACATCCGTTTCCTTGGCTCCGGGCCACGGTCGGGGCTTGGGGAACTCGACCTGCCCGCCAATGAGCCGGGCAGCTCGATCATGCCCGGCAAGGTGAACCCCACCCAGTGCGAATCGCTGACGATGGTGGCGGCGCAGGTGATCGGCAACCATCAGGCGGTGACCGTCGGCGGCATGCAGGGGCATTTCGAACTCAACGTCTTCATGCCGCTCATCGGCGCCAATGTGCTGCGTTCCATCCACCTGCTCGCCGTGGGCATGGAGAATTTCGCCGAGCGCTGCGTCGAGGGCATGAAGGCGAACGAGACGAAGATCGCCGAACTCGTCAACCGATCGCTGATGCTGGTGACGGCGCTGGCACCCGAGATCGGCTATGACAATGCCGCGAAGATCGCCAAGACCGCGCATGCGGAAGACCTGACCCTGCGCGAAGCCGGTCTGAAGCTTGGCCTCGTCGACGCGGCGACCTTCGACCGTCTCGTCCGCCCGGAGACGATGGTGGGCCGCTGAGGCTTCAGGTCGGAAGGATTACGTCGCTTCCCGGAACCGGTTCGCCGCCCTATACATTGTCCCCATGATGCAGGACGAAACAACAGGGCGGCGAACGAAAATGGGCATGCTGGGGAAGATCGCGACCACTATTATCGGCACCCGGGTTGCCGCCGAGGCGGGCAAGGCGGGGCTGGTCGGGGCCGCAGCCGGCATGGTCGCCACCCGCATCATCACGCGTTCGCCGATCGGCGCGCTCGCCGTCGGTGGCGCCTACGTCGCCCATAAACTGTGGCAGAAGAAGAAGGCGATCGATGCGAAGGGGCCGCATCGCGTCGCGGTCGAGGACGGGTTCGCCAGCGATTCCGCGATTGAGGGCGCGCACCCGCCCCATCATGCCTCCTATCGCAAGGCACGGCCGGTAAAGGCGCGCAAGACGTCCGTCAGGCGCCGATCCCGCTCTGCCATGCCTTGATCGCCGCCACCGGCCATACGAGCATCAGGACATTGAGTGTCAGGTTGTCTCGGATCACCGCAAGCATCAGCAGCTCGAACGCGAGGGCGACAGCCAGCGTCAACTGCCACCGCATGCGCGCCGCAAACAGGAAGCCTGCCGTCATCATCGCGATGTCGCTCATCGAATTGAGCACGCTGTCGCCGGTATAGCCCAATGCGATCGTCGCGGTGCGATACCGGTCGATGATGACGGGCGAATTTTCGAGCAGTTCCCATCCCGCCTCGACCGCGACGGCGATCGTCAGGCGCAGGCCGAGCGACCGGCGGCGCAGCAGCCGATACCCGGCCGCGTAGAACAGGAAGCCGTGGATGACATGGCTGAAACTGTACCAGTCGCTGAGCTGCTGGCTGGTTTCGGCGCTGTCGGCTGCCCCCTCCCACAGGGTGATACGTCCGCAGGTGCAGATCGGCGGGCGGCCCATTGCGATCAGGATGGCGGCCGTGACGGTGATGATCGCCAATATGGCGATGACCGTCGGCCAGGCTGTCCGCTTTCCGTTCCCCCTCTGGTCGCCGCGCATTCTTCCCCCCTTGCAAAAATGCAGGCACTTGGCCACTAGCAGGCATGACCGATGCCGCCCAGCTCGACCCCCACGGTTTTCGCCGCCGGGGTGTGCTCTTCGTCCTCTCCTCGCCTTCGGGCGCTGGCAAATCCACCATCGCCCGCAAGCTGCTGGCCGCCGACCCGGGGCTGCAGATGTCGGTGTCCGCGACGACTCGCACGATCCGGCCGGGCGAAGTCGACGGGAAGGACTATAATTTCGTCGATCTGGAACAGTTCCGTTCGATGGTCGCCAATCAGGAATTCCTCGAATGGGCGCATGTCTTCGGCCATCGCTACGGCACGCCCCGCGCGCCGGTCGAACAGATGCTGAAATCCGGCCGGGACGTGCTGTTCGACATCGACTGGCAGGGCGCGCAGCAGCTCTACCAGATCGCCGGCGGCGATGTCGTCCGGGTGTTCATCCTGCCGCCCTCGATCGAGGAACTGGAGCGTCGCCTGCGCGGCCGCGCGACCGACAGCGAGGAAGTGATCCAGGCCCGCATGGCCCGCGCGGCCGGTGAGATCGCGCACTGGGACGGTTACGACTATGTCCTTTGCAACGACGACGCGGATAACTGCTTCAAACAGGTGAGCACGATCCTTCAGGCGGAACGGCTGAAGCGCAGCCGCCAGACCGGGCTCATCGGTTTCGTGCGCAAGCTTGCCCGTGCGGTACCTGACAGCGATAGTGATTGACGCGAACGCGCGTCGGGGTCAGCCTGAATGAAAGAATTTGGGAGGATCGCAATGATACGTGCGGTTATCGGCGGCCTGTTCGGTGGCGTTGCCCTGTTTCTCACGGGTTTCATCTTCTGGGGCACGCCGCTGTCGGCCATCGCCCTGTCCTCGGCCGACAGTCAGGCGAGTGCCAACCTGCAGGCGGCCATGGCGCAGGCGCTGACGCCAACGGGTACGGGCGTCTATGTCATCCCCTCGCCCGCCTCCAGCGCGGGTACTGTACTGTACGGCAAGGGGCCGGTTGCGCAGGTGCTGTTCAACACCAGCGGTTTCCCGGTGTCGGACGGCGGCGCCCTCATCGCGGGCTTCATCCTGTCGCTGGTCGTGGGCGTGCTGATCGCTTTGGCGCTGCGGACGATGGCGAATGATTTCGCGACGCGGGCGCGGATGACCGTGCTGTTCAGCCTCGCGGCGGTCCTGTGGCTGCACATCGGGCAACCGATCTTCAATCATGCCCCGTGGCGCTATTTCCTGTATCTCGCCTTCAGCGATTTCGTCGGGCTGGTCGCCGCCGGGCTGATCGCCGCGCGCTGGTTCATGGCGAAGGGAGAAGCGGCGCCCCCATCCTGACGCAGGACGGAAGGCGCCGTTCCGGTCAGCCTGCGGCCTTGGTTCCGGCCAGGATGTCGATCGACGGCTTGTTGCTCGCGTCGATCGTGCCGTCCGCGACCATCTTCTTGCCCAGCGTCACCGCCTCGTCCTTCACCTTGGGATCGGTGCTTGTCTGACTGGAACCGATCAGGGCGGACAGCAGCAGATTGTTGCTGGCGGCGTCGGCCTGTTCGGCGACCGACTTGCGGGCGAGGGTCAGCGCCTCGGCATAGAGCGGGTCTGCGCCTGCCTTGTCCTGCTTGGTGAGCTTGGCGTTGCCCAACTGGACGAGCACACCAGCGAGAACGTTGCGGCTGGCGGCGTCGGCGGGCTTGGCGGCGACGACCTTGCGCCACAGTGGCGCCGATTCCTCGAACAGCGGCAGAATCTGGTCGAACTGCTGCAGCGCGCCGTGCGCGGCGGCAGTGGCATAGAGGGTGTTCGCGAGGAACGCGACATTGTCGATATTGTCCGGCTGCGACTGGACGGCGGTACGGATCGCGGGCAGCGCGGCGTTGTATTTCGCGATGGCGCCGGCATTGTCGCCGGCCTGCTGCGCGGTCTGGCCGGCGGTGAAATCACTGACAGCCTGGTTGAATGCAGCGATCTGCTCCTGCGTCATCGGCGTCGCGGGCGCCGTGGCGGCCGGTGCCGCGTCCTGCGCCAGGGCAGGGGCGGTCAGCGCAAGCGGGCTTGCGAAAGCAAGAAGGGCGAAGATGGCGGATCGGGTCAACGTGATGGTCTCCTTCGGTCTGAACCTGGGATGCCGAACGAGGGAGGAACCGGCCGGTTCCGACTACGTCACGGCCTTGCCATCATGCAAAAACGAGCCGCCCCGTCAAATTCCGCGCTACGCAAGTCCCTGATCCGGGTTGCTTCCTCGTCCTCACCCCATTGTTCGGCCTGCCAGATTTCGTCCAGTTCGACCGCCCGCCACAGTGTTTCGAAGGTGAAGGCGCCCTCGACGATGGCAAGGCCCGCGACCAGCGATCCGCTCATCGTCACCAGCGTCGAAAGGCCGGCGAGCAGGAACGGATCGAATGCAGCGACCACGGCGGACAGGCGCGTCAGCGTCTCGGGCGGCTGCGCCACATGGACGATGCCGGAGGTGACGCGGAAGGCAATATCGTAGCGTTCGCGCGCCCAGTCGAGCAGAGGATCCCACTCCCCTGCCTGTCGTGCCACCAGTGCGTCAGGCGAAGCGGCGCGGTAGCAGAAAAGGTCGCTTTCACCATATTGCGCTACCCCCGCTGCGAAAGTCGCGGCGTTTGGTGCGATCTGGTCGATCGCGGCGTTGGCAAGGCCGGTGAACGGCATCGACCGGGGGTCGATCATGTCCCCCTGCGCCGTCCACTCGGCCGCGACCGCTTCACCCAGCATCGCCGTCGGCAGGATCAGCGGCGCGCGCGCCGGGGTCCGCACCGGGCGGCCATCCAGTTCGACCGCATGCCCGCCGTCCCGCGCGATCGCGGTCGCATGGCTGTAGAACCGCTTCATCGGTTATTTGTCCCTGGGGCTGCGCCAGGCGCTCATCAGCAAACGTGGCACGATCACGAACTGGAACAGGCCGACCAGCGTGATGATCATGCCCAGCCATTTCGCCTTGTCGCCCTGCACCCAGTCGAATCGCCGCATCAGGATCAGGAAGCCGAACATGACGATGAAGGCGCCGCTCAGGCGGAACAGGCCGAGGGCCAGGAAGCGCTGTCTGGCCGCCTTTTCCCGCGCGGCGGCGGCAATTGCGGCATCCTCTCTGTTTATGTCGTTCATGGCGCGCAGATATGGCGGGCCAGCGCCGCGCTGTCCATCGCCACCACCGTGGCGCCTGCGTCGATCAGCATGTCTGGCCGGTGATAGCCCCAGCCGACACCGATCCCGCGCACCCGGGCGTTGACCGCCATTTCCATGTCGAAGCTGGTGTCGCCGATCATTACCGTGGTCCCGGGCGATGCGCCCGCGTCCGCCATCGCCTGATCGATCATCGAGGGGTGCGGCTTAGACGGGTGGCGGTCGGCGGTCTGGAGGGTTACGAAGCGGTCGGCAATACCGTGGTGGGCAAGGCAAAGGGACAGACCCCGGTCGGACTTGCCAGTGGCGACCCCCAGCAGCCAGCCCTGCGCGTCGAGGTCGGCGATAAGGTCCGCTATCCCTTCATAGAGCGGTTCCGAAACTGCGCCTTGCGCGCGAAGCGTGTGGAACGCGGCCTTGTAGTGATCGGAAAGATGCGCGTGAAAGTCCGCCTCGGCCTCCGGCAGCAGCCGGGCGATGGCGAGCGGCAAGGAAAGGCCGACGACCGACAGGATCGCCGCGCGATCCGGGGGCGTCAGCTTCACCGTCTCGAACGCGCGGGTCATGGCGGCGCAGATGCTGTGCTGGCTGTCCACCAGCGTTCCGTCGCAGTCGAAGATGGCGAGACGGTTGCTCATGGGGCGATGTCCCGCATCAGTGCCGCGATCGCGGTGTCGCCCGCGCGCGCCATGCCGTCAGCCGCCGCCTTGCGCGCGGCGGCGGGCTTGTTCTGGCCCAGCTTGCGGGTGCCGCGCCATGTGTCGACCTCCAGCCGGTATCCGGTGATCGCACCCAACATCCGCTCGAACAGGCCGCCGGTCATTTTGTCGCGGGTCCATGCAGGCTTGGGTGCCAGCCGCTGTTCGCTTTCGGCGGACAACGCATCGATCAGGGCGGGGAGGCCGGCGGCGTCGATCGCCGTAACCTGTCCCTCCAGTTCAGCCGCGACATAGTTCCAGGTCGGTACCTGATCATCCATGCCGTAATAGTCCGGGCTGACATAGCCGTGCGGGCCGTTGACGACCAGCAGCGCTCTCGCGCCGTCGATATGGGGTGTTAGCGCATTGGCCCGCGACAGGTGGAAGGCGAGATGGTCCTCACCCTGCCAGATCACCGGCACATGCGCTGTACGGGGGCCGTCGGGTGTGGCGAGGAACAGCGTACCGAACCGGGTTTCCGCTACAAAGGCGCGGATGGCCTCCCGATCCGTCCAGTGGAAGCGCTTGTCGGGATGCACGCCCGCCGCCCTTCAGCGTGTACCGCGGGTGCGCCGCTCGCCGCGCCGTTCCTTGCGTACCTGCTTGGCGTGGGCGCGGGCGGCGCGCTTTTCGTCCTCGCGAGTCGGCGGCAGTGCGATTTCCTCGTCCAGCGGCATGTCGCCCAGCGCCTGGTCGAAACCCAGATCCTCAAGGCTCTCGCGGAAATGCGTCGGCAGGTCCGCCTTCACGTCGATGCGGCCGCCATCGGGATGGTCGACCCGGATGCGCCGGGCGTGCAGGTGCATCTTCCGGCTGATCGTGCCGGACAGGAACGCTTCCTTGCCGCCATATTTGCCGTCGCCCACGATCGGGTGGCCGATCGCCGCCATGTGCACGCGCAACTGGTGGGTGCGGCCGGTGAAAGGTTGCAATTCGACCCAGGCGGCGCGGTTGCCCGCCCGTTCGATCACGCGATAGCGCGAACGGGAGGGCAGGCCTTCTTCCGTATCGACATGCATTTTCTCGCCGCCGGTGCCGGGCTGCTTGGCGATGGGCAGGTCGATGGTGCCGTCCTGCACGTCGGGCACGCCGATGACGATCGCCCAGTAGACCTTACGTGCCGTACGGCTGGAGAAGGCCTTGGCGAACCACGCCGCCGATCGCGCGGTCCGGGCGACGAGCAGTGCGCCGGACGTGTCCTTGTCGAGCCGATGGACGAGCTTGGGCCTCTGGTCGAGGTCGAAAGCGAGCGCGTCGAGCAGGCCGTCGACATGCGTGTCCGTCTTCGTGCCGCCCTGCGTGGCGAGGCCGGGCGGCTTGTTGATGACGATCGCCTGTTCGTCCCGGTGGATGACGAGGTCACGTGCAAAGGTCATCTGATCGTCGGACAGCGCCGGGCGGTCGGGGCGGCGGGGCGCGCGCGCGGCAGCGCGCGGCTCAGCCGGGGGCACGCGGATCGCCTGTCCTGCGGACACGCGGTCGCCCGGCGTAGCGCGCGCGCCGTCGACCCTCAGCTGTCCGGTGCGTGCCCAGCGCGAGACGGTGTTGAAGCCGATGTCGGGCAAATGCCGCTGGAACCAGCGATCGAGGCGAATGCCGTCGTCATCCGGCGCGACGGTGAACTGCCGCACGTCCAGTACGGCGGGCGAGGGGGCCTTGGCGACAGTCGTCGGCCGGTCCTGGCGCGGCGTGGCCGGGGCAGGACCGGCGGGCGGCTTGCTCGCGGCGCGGGGCGGACGGGCCGTCGCCGGTTTGCGGTCGCCAACGGATTTGCCGCCCCCCGTCGATTTCCCCGCTGCCGATTTCCCCGCCGGACGCTTGCTGTCCCCGGACTTGCCCTTGAACCTGTCGCCGGTCCGGCCTCCTGATGCCGGTGGCCTGCCCTTGCTGCCGCCACCGCCGCTACCGCCGCGCGGCGGTGCTCCCTTGCCCGCGCCCTTCATGCGAGGCTCCTGACGGCAAAGAGGCCAAATGCCAGTGCGCCGATCGCGCCTGCCACTGAAACGAGGATGTAGAGCAAAGCCGGTCCGGTTTCGCCGCGCTCGAGCATCATGACAGTCTCCAGACTGAACGCGGAAAAGGTGGTGAAACCGCCGAGTCCACCGACTGCCAGCAGCAGGCGGACCTGCTCGCCGCCGCTGGCCATGCGGGCGAGGTATCCGACCAGCACGCCCATGGCGAGTCCGCCGAAGATGTTGGCGAGCAGTGTGCCCCACGGCCAGCCCATGCCGAACATATGTCCGGCCAGTCGGCCAAGATGATAGCGCAGCGCCGCGCCAACGGCGCCGCCGCCCATGACGAGCAGGGTGTTGATCATCCCTGCCCCCTAAAGAAATCGGCGGATAAAGGAAATGGCACGCTTTACTGGCGCACGGCTTTCGTCTTGCGGCGTTCCGCGCGCTGGCGGGCCAGTTCGCGATTGAAGGCCGCTTCGGCGGCTGCCGTGCGCCGCCGCGTCTCGCCCGGGTCGACGAATGCGGTCGCATCGCCGCGCTGCTGGCGCGCGCGTTTGGCGTCCAGGTCGAACTGCTCGCCATGGAAGCTCAGGAATATGTCCGCCTTCATTGCGCGCAGCTTCGTGAAGGTCGCGCGGAAGTCGCTGGCGGCGGCAGGATAGGTCGGATCGTCGATCAGATTCTCGCCCGCTACGGTCAGGCTGCATGCGAACAGGACATTGCGGTTTGCCGTCCGGGTGGTCCAGCTGGTGCAGCCGCGGGTATGGCCCGGCGTCATGTGGGTGATGAGGCGGGTGTCGCCGACCTGGACGATGTCGCCCTCGCCGGCGATCCGGTCGACCTTCACCGGTGGCGCTACGTCGATCTCCGGCCGTCCGGCGACGCGGCCGCTCTCAAGGTCCGCCCGGTCGCCCGCGCTGGCGATCAGGGTGGCACCGGTCAGGCGCTTGAGTTCTGCAAGCCCGCCGGAATGGTCCATATGGGCGTGGTTGATCAGGATGTAGCGCACATCCCGGAGGCGAAAGCCGAGCGCGCGGATGTTCGCGGCGATCAGCGGCGCGCTCTCGGGCAGGCCGCCGTCGATCAGCACATGGCCGCGCGGATCGGTGATCAGATAGGCGGAGAGGCCTTTGGTTCCGACGTAATGGACGTTGCCGATAATGCGGAACGGCGCGCGCGGCGCATTCCATGCGGCGCGATCGGACTTTGCGGGCAGGGCGGCGGCCTGATCGCCCTGGGGCGCCGCAAAGGCTGCGGTGACGGTTGCGGCGGCTGCAAGCCATAGAAATTTATGCATGTCTCTGCCCTCTTTTGAAGTCCGGTCGCAGAGTAAGGGCAAAAAAGCCGCGGCAACAAAGGATCAATACTGGCATTTGACCATAGAAAAACTAATGGATAATCCGTAGGCTGTGGCGATGGTTCGCCCGCATCTGCCTCTCAACGCCCTGCGTGCTTTCGAGGCCTCGGCCCGGCATCTGTCGTTCACCCGGGCCGCGATCGAACTGTGCGTCACGCAGGCGGCGGTCAGCCATCAGGTGAAGGGGCTGGAGGCCCGGCTGGGCGTGACGCTGTTCCGGCGCCTGCCGCGCGGCCTTGCGCTCACGGACGAGGGGCTGGCGCTGCAACCGGCGTTGGCGGAAAGCTTCGACCGGATCGCCGACCTGGTGGAGGGGACGGCGAGCGGCATGGCCGGGCAGGTGCTGTCGGTCGGTGTCGTCGGCACCTTCGCCACCGGCTGGCTGCTGCCCCGCCTGCCCTTGTTTCGTGCCGCGCATCCGCGCATCGACCTGCGCCTGTTCACCAACAACAACCGGGTCGACATCGCCGGGGAGGGGCTGGACTGCGCGATTCGCTTCGGGGATGGCGCGTGGCACGGGACCGAAAGCCTGTGGCTGCTTGCCGCGCCGCTGACGCCACTATGCACGCCTGCGGTCGCGCAAAGACTGGCGGGACCGCAATCGCTGGCTGGCGAGGTGTTGTTGCGATCCTACAGGGCGGATGAGTGGCCGCGCTGGTTCGCGGCGGCGGGCGCCGGGGTGCCCGCCGTCCGGGGGCCGGTCTTCGATTCCTCGCTGGCCATGGTGGAGGCGGCGATGCAGGGCGAGGGGATCGCGCTCGCGCCCCCGGTGATGTTCGCACGGGCACTGGAATCGGAACGGATCGTGCGGCCGTTCGCGGCGGAGGTTGCGATCGGCGGCTATTGGCTCACATGGCTGAAGTCGCGACAGGAAAGCCTCGCAATGGCGGCATTCCGCGACTGGATCAGTACGCAGCCGGCTCCATGACCGGTGCAGCAGCCGATGGCTGGCCACGGAAGGTGGCGCAGCGCCGCGCATCGGCGAGCGGCTCCTCGAACTCCAGCCCGAATCGGCTCTCGTCGATCCATCGGACCATCGCAGGGACCTTGACGCCGTTGCGGACCAGCAGCGCGTAGCTGTCGCACGGCGGCGGGCGTTTGCCCTTCGCCGTGGCGCCTGCCTCGGTCAGGTCCATGATCGTGATCGGCAGCTTGCCGCGCGCGGAAAACAGCGCCGCGGGCATCGGATGGCCGGTCGTCGCCATTGCATCGATCCCGATCATCGTCGTCATGTCCGAACAGCCTTCCTTAACCTGCACCGTCAAAGTGACGGAGCATGGTTAACAACAAGCTAACGCGATGCGGGCGGGCACCGGATCAGAAGAACAATTTCCGTACGCTCAGCATCACTGTGCGGCCCATCGGGTCGAGATAGCCGGGCTGGTAGCGCAACGGCGTGGCGCCTGTCGCGTCCGTCACGTTGCGCCGGGTGTTGAAGATATTGTCGATGGAGAGGGATATCCGCGTGCCGCGCAGGAACGGGTGAGCGGACACCAGTTTCGGCATCTGCCCCAGATTGGCGAACAGGCGCAGGTCGGCCGTCGCCAGACTCCCGAAGTCGAGGCGTGATGCGCCGCCGAGCGCACCGTCGACATGCGTGCCGCTTTCCCAGTTGACGCTCAGCCGCGCGCCAAGGCCGTTGTTGGTATAGCCTGCGCGCGCCTCGATCTCGTGACGGGGCTGTCCGCCCGACGATCCGGTGGCGTCGCCGTCCAGCAGGTCGAGCATCGGCACGCCAGGCGCGATCAGGATCGATTCGGTGAGGTGCCATGTGTGATAGAGGCTGAACTGCAGCCGCCCGCCGCCCTGGCCGCCGCCACGTGGCCCGCCAAACCCTCCGCCGCCCGGTCCGCGTGGCGGTCCGCCTGCACCTGCGCCCCCGCTTCCCTGATCACCGCCGCGTTCCTCGCGAGGACGATCCTGCTGGTCCGCGCCGCCGGGCCGCTCTCCGCCCTCGGGCCCGCGATTGCCGAACAGCGCGCGCAGGTCGGCGGGCCGGTCCTCCGGCTTGGAGCCTGCCGCACGCCACGCCTCGAACTTCTTCTGCATGGCGGACTTGATCGGGATGGAGAGATCGACACCCCAGCGCAGCTGTTCGCTTTGCGATCGCAGGAAATTGACTGGCCGGGAATCGATCTGGAGCAGGGCGCCGTCCGCGTCGCGCACGAAGCGTTGCGGGAATGCCGCCTCGATCGCCGGGGTGGGCGTCGGGAAGGCGGCGATCGGGTTGCTCGTCCGGCTGTTCAAATAGTTGGCGGTGAAGGTCAGGTTGGTCTTCGTGAACGGCTTGACGGTGACGCCGAGGCGGAACTGGTCGCGCACGCTTTCACTTAGTGCCGGGTTGCCGCCCGAAATCTGGCTGACGAACACGGTTTCGCCGCGCGCATAGTCGAACACGGAGACGTTGGGCGTGACGATCGACGGATCGTTGATCTGCTGCCCGGTCGGCGCGGCGCGATCCTGGCTGGCGGAGGCGATGATGCGGATCGCGGACACCGGCGTCCAGCGCATGCCGTAGCCGAGTGTCGTCAACGTGCCGAAGTCGGAAATTTCCTGAAGACCCGCGTTCAGGTTGACGCCGATGTCACCCACCGCACCCAGTATCCCCTTCGACCGGCTGGTCAGCGGCAGGTCGATGCTCGCCTGCCCGCTGCCGATCTCGCGGGCGTAGCGGGCGCTGAACGCTGTGCCGGAACGTACCGATTCGCTGTTGAAGCCGTTCGCCGATGCGCCCAGGCGCAGGGAGGTGGTGACAGCACCGGCCGGCATGTCGAACAGCGTGCCGTTGATCAGCAAGTCGCCGACGATCGAGCGGATGTGCGACTCGGCGCGGTCGGTCAGGCGGCTGGACAGCAATGCAGGCGGCAGCGCGCCATAGGGGTTGAGCGTCGCATCGCGCGCATCGATCGCCGACTGGACGGCATTCGACGACACGCCCCGGTCGGTGCGGGTGCGTGTGTCGGAAATGTCGCCCGCGCCGGTGAACGACCATTGCCAGCCCTTGGCGAGGCCACCGTTCAGGGTCAGGCCGACATGGCCGGTGGTGCCCCGGATACGCTGGCCGAGCGCGCCGAGCTGGTCGAGATAGCGATAGAGCGCAACGTCCTGACCGAAGGGGGAGAAGGGGCTGCCGGCCGGCAGGGTCAGCGCGAGCGAGGGCAGGCCCTGAAGCGAATCGCTGTCGCTCAGTTCCAGGCGCCCGTTCAATGAGGCGGAAACGTTGCCCAGTGCGCGGGCAAGGGTCGCGTTGGCCGAAAAGCTCTCGGTCGCGGGGCTGAGTGTCCGGTACCGGCCAAGGTTGCTGATGCTGGCATCGTTGGCTCGGGCGACGAAGTCGGCGAGAGCGGGTGCGCCGTTCGCCGCACTTGCCGGGACCGCCGCGATCGTCACGCCGGTTCCGGCCAGTCCCGAAAGGGCGGCATCGATTTCGCTGCCCAGTGGAACGCCGGTGATATTGCCGCCCAGCGCATAGGGGCGGGACGGGCTGGCCGCGACGATGCCGCGCTCGCTTTCCAGCAGGCTGGCGGCGCGGTTATATTTGAGGTCGAGGGTGAAACGGTTGTCGCCGCGTATCCGCAGCAGCCCGGCGTTCAGCCTGCCGTTCTCGCCGCCGCCGTCCGTGGACAGGCCGCCGCGCACCTCGCCGGTCTCCGCACGGAAACGGCGACGCAGGACGATGTTCACGACCTTCTGGTTCGGGGAATAGCCATAGCTCAACGACACCTGCTCGGGCAGGATGTCGACCCTTGCGATCGCCTCCGCGGGCAAATCCTGAATCTCGGAGAAGCTGGAGATGCGCTTGCCGTTCAGCAGCACGACCGGCGATCCTCCGGCAGCGTTCACCTGCGGCGCGAGTTCGGTCAGCAGTTCGGAGACTGATGTGACGCCGAGCGCCCGCACGTCGGCGGCACCGAGCTGCTGTTCAGGCTTGATGTCGCCGATCACGGCGCCGCGCTGTTGCTGCGCGCCGGTGACGATGATCTCGTCTCCCTCATCCTCGCCCGTCATGCCCTGCATCGACTCGCGGCCGCCGTTCTGGCGCTCTTCCTGTGCCATCAGAGCGGTGGGCGGGGCACTGAACGCGAGCGTTGCGAGTGCGAAGGTGGTCGAACGGCGAATCACGGATATCCCCCCGGAACGATGACGTGGTTCACGTCCACTAGAACCGGGCTGTCGCACAATGTTGCCTGGCGGCGGCATAATTGTCGCAATTTGTATCGGTTCGATGACGCGTTTCGCCATCTGGGGGTGTACCTGTGCTGAACCCTGCCTCAGGGTCAGTAGATATGTGCGGCCGTGTAGGGGATCTGCATGTAGTTGAGGCCGCTGGCGACCGCCCGGCCGACGCGCGAGCGGGCGTTCTTGAAGAACAGTTCCTTGATGTTGAGGCCCACGCCGACGAAGATGTCGCGGCGGGGCGTAACGCCGAGTGCGCGTTCCTGATTGGTGAAATTCTTGGCGCGGTAGCCGACCTGCAGTTCGGCGAAGCGCAGCGGACTTTTCCGAAACGCCTTGAAACCGGCGAGCTCGACCGAAAGCAGGAAGCGCTGCTGCTCGTAATGGCGCTTGCCCTTGAACGTGTAGATATCCGAATTGGGCATCAGCATCAGCCGGAAGTCGAGCTTCTCCTCAAGGCCCGGCACGGCATGCCGCAGCACCGAGAAGGCGGCGCCGCCGGTGTTGAAGACGACGTCCTGAACGGAAAAGCCGCTGCTGACCTTATGCGCGTCCCAGATCTCGCTGTAGAGCATCAGGCCCGAGGAGATCAGCGCCGCCGGCAGCGCCGCGGCCGTACGGTCGCCGTTCTTGCGTGCGATGCGCGCGCCCAGCAGTTCGGACAACAGATAGGAGTTGAACGCATGGGTCAGCTTGTCGATGCCCATATTCGTGGTGTTCTTGCCGAACCAGCCCTCATCCTGAAAATGGAAAGAGGTGGTTTCGTGTGTCACGATCGCCTGGCTGACGGTCATATAGGCGAAGATGCCGAGCGCCTCCCACTTCACCGCGCCCATCCGCCCGCCAAGCGACCGGTATCGTCCCGCGTCCCGTTGCTCTCCATAGGCGGATGAAGCATCGGGAGCAGGCGGCCCCTGGACAAACAGTGAAGGCATATCCGGCACGATGGTGTTCACCCCGGCGATACTGGATGTCGGTGCATGTCGGCGCATGTCGAACGCGGGCCCGGCTGACAGTACCATAGTGTCGGCGGGCGACGGGGCAGGGGCGGCCGCATCCGGGCTCAGGTCAAAGTCGACAGGCGTTACCGCTGGATAGGCCGCTTCGCCAAGCGTCGTCCCGCCATCGACATTCGCCGGGTTCGCACTGTGCGCCTGCGCCGCGCATGGTACCAGCATCAACGCCGCGAACAGCGCCGCAGTCGAAGCGATTGCACGAATGGCGACGTCCGACGAACGCGGTTCCGCCACAGCCCCTTTGTCCCCACACCCCTTTGTCATCGAAATGTCATATCGCGACGGGGGGTCGCGTTGTCCAGCCGGAGACGGCGCGGATCGCCACGGACCAGCGTCGGTCCGTCGCGCACTTGTAGGGTGGCGTTACCGTCCGCCGCTGGCGATCAGGTCGATGCTCGTGCCACCAGGAACGCTCGCAAAGGTAAAGAAATAGGCGCTGTCGTCGCGTGCCCGGGTGCCACCCAGCACATGGCCGCCATCCATCATCTGGTGTTCGGCGTCATATCCGCTGCGTCGCGCGACCGTGTAGTAAAAGTCGATGGCGTCCTTGAGAGGGACAGGCGCGACGAAGCTTGCTGCGCGCAGGCCGCATTTGCCGCCTTCGACGCCCGCGGCCTCCATCAGTCGCGCTCCGGGGTAGAGCGGCAGGCCCTGCGGCAGGCGCTGCGCCCAGCGCGGATCATAAGCGAGGTTGCCGCACGCGGTCGCGGTCTTCCCCTGATTGCGGGCGAGTGCGCCGAGGGTGCGTGGTGGCTGTCCGCCGCACGCCTTGCAGGGCTCCGCCTGGGTCGGAACCGGGGCCGCCTCGATCTTGCCTCCGGCGATCCGCGTGGCCTGCGCGAGCGCGGCAGTCCGATCGGCTGCGGTAAACGGCACGCCGCCGCTCAGGGGGCGTTCGCCCGGCCGCACGGCACGCGCGTTCGACTTGTCGACCATGTCCGGATCGACGGCGATCTGATCCTCCAGGGCGCCGCGCAGGGCGGGATCATCGACGCTGTTGGCAAGTTGTGCGTCCAGTTCCGACAGATTGTTCGCGTCCTTCGTGCCGCCGCAGGCAGCGAGCGCGAGCAGGCCGAACAGCGGGAGCGTGTGTTTGAACCGGAACGACATCACCATCTCCTTGCCGCCCGGACATACGGTGCCGGACGGATAAAATCGGGGAGGTTGATACGGGAAAAGTCTCAATTCTCCGTTTACTCTGGATGGTTGCGCCCGGGTGGCGCGATCCGTTTCGCTTGCCGGGAGCCGCGCATAGTCCCATGGTGATGCCATGCTGAACATCCTGTCCGCTTTTATCGGCCTGATCGCCCTTATCATGATGATTCCCACGATCATTCCCTTCACCGGGTGGATCAACTGGATCATCGTGCCGATCGCGCTGTTCGGTGCGTTGGTCGGCCTCATGTCGTCGCGTAGCGCCGGGCAGAATTTTTGCCTGCTGGTCGCCGGACTGGGCGTATTGCGGCTTTTCCTGGGCGGCGGGTTCATTTGAGCGGAAGAGAAGGCACGCAGGCGGCTGCAGCACAACCATCTGGCAGCGGTTATCTGCTGGCGGGTGGAGCCTATGCGATCTGGGGCCTGTTGCCGCTCTATTTCAGACTTCTGCAACATGTCGGGCCGGTGGAGATCGTGGCGCAGCGTGTGGTCTGGTCACTTGCGCTGGTTCTTGTCCTCGTCGCCATGCGCACGGGGCTGCCGTCATTGTGGGCGGTGCTGCGCAACCGCCGCGTGATCGGCGCGCTGGCGGTGTCGGCAGGGCTGATCGCTACCAACTGGCTGGTCTATGTCTGGGCGGTTCATAACGGCCATGTCGTCGCCGCCAGCCTCGGCTATTTCCTCAATCCGCTGGTGAACATTCTGCTGGGCGTGGTGGTGCTCGGCGAACGGCTGCGGCGCGGGCAGGTGATCGCCATCGCGGTTGCAGCGATCGGGGTTGCCATCCTCGCGACGGCGGCAGTGTCGACCCTGTGGATCAGCCTGATGCTGGCGGTTTCCTTTGCGCTCTATGGGCTTGTCCGAAAGCTCACGCCGGTCGCGCCGATGCGTGGATTGGCGGCCGAGACCATTTTGCTCGCCCCGGTTGCCCTTGCTTACCTCGTCTGGCTTGCCATGTACGGCAGGCTGGCGTTCGGCGCGGATATCGGCACGAGTGCGCTGCTGGTGCTGGCGGGGGGAGTGACGGCGCTCCCCCTGCTTCTCTTTGCCATGGCGGCGCAGCTACTGCCGCTCGTCCGCCTCGGCATCCTGCAGTATATCGCGCCGATCCTTCAGTTCATGATCGGTGTGGCGATGCTGGGGGAAGCGCTGAGCCGGGCGCAGATCGTCAGCTTCGCATTGATCTGGGCCGGACTCATCCTCTTCACGGTCGACGCCCTGCGCGCGGCTAAGCAGGAACGCATGCTGCGCGCCGCGACGGCCTGACCCGTCAGCGGCCGTATTCCGACCATTCGAAACGCACCGGTTCGCCGACCGCGGCGTTGGCGAGCGTATCCTCCCACATCACGCGGTTGCCGCGCACGATGGTACCGACTGCCTTGCCGGTAAGGTCCATGCCCTCGAACGGAGACCAGTCGCAACGCGACGCGAGCCAGTCGGTGCCGACCGTCCAGCGCTTCTTGAGGTCGACCACGGTAAAGTCGGCATCGTAGCCGAGCGCGATTCGTCCCTTGCCGACAAGCCCGAACACCCGCTGCGGCCCGGCGCTGGTCAGTTCGATGAAGCGCTGGAGGGTGGTGCGGCCCTCCGCCACATGATTGAGCAGCAGGGGCACCAGGGTCTGGACGCCGGGCATGCCACTGGGCGAGCCGGGATAGGTCTTCGCCTTCTCCTCCTTCGTGTGCGGCGCATGGTCGGAACCGAGCACGTCGGGAACACCTTGGTTCAGCCAGCGCCACAGGCCGTCGCGATGTGCGCCGGACCGGATCGGCGGGTTCATCTGGGCATAGGTGCCCAGCGCCGGATAGGCCTCCTCCGCCGCAAGCGTCAGATGCTGAGGTGTCACCTCGCAGGTCGCGATGTCCTTGTTGCTTGCGATATATTCCAGCTCGGCGGGCGTGGTGACGTGCAGGATGTGAATGCGCCGGTTCGCCGCGCGGGCGAGCGCGATGATCCGCTTGGTCGCGATCATCGCGCTTTCATCGTCGCGCCAGACAGGGTGCGAGGACGGATCGCCCTCGACGCGCAGATCCTTACGCGCGTTCATCCGCGCCTCGTCCTCGGCATGGATCGCAACCCGGCGATAGCCCGAAGCGAGGACACGGGCTAGCGCGCCGTCGTCGTCGACCAGCAGTGACCCGGTCGAGGCGCCCATGAAGATCTTGACGCCCGCCGTGCCCGGAATGCGCTCCAGTTCCTTCAGTTGCTCCGCATTGTCGGCGGTCGCGCCGACATAGAAGGCGTGGTCGCACCACATGCGATGGTGGGCACGCGTCAGTTTGTCATGCACGCGGTCGTTGCTGTCGGTGTTGGGATTGGTGTTGGGCATTTCGAACACGGCGGTGATGCCGCCGAGCACGGCGGCGCGGCTGCCCGATTCGAGGTCTTCCTTATGCTCCAGCCCCGGCTCGCGGAAATGCACCTGACTGTCGATGCAGCCTGGCAGGACATCGAGGCCGGTGCAGTCGATCACCTCGCCCGCGTCGCCGGACACCGCGCCGATCGCGACGATCCGTCCGTCGCGCACGCCGACGTCGCCGATCGCGCCGCCGCCCGGCGTATGGACGGTACCGTTCTTGAGGATCATGTCGAAGGTCTGGGGCATCGTCTCGACTCCGTTTGCCCTTGTGTCGCAGGGCTGGAATTGCAGTCATGCCCCGACATGCGCGACACGAACAGCTTGGATTGGATCGGGCGCTGTCCTACCTAAAGCGCATGGCTGACACCACCCTTCACGACCGTGCCGTCCTTCGCCTTTCCGGAGAGGAGGCCCGCCCGTTTCTTCAGGGCCTCGTCACGCAGGACGTGCTGCCCCTCGAGGTGAACCAGCCGCGCTGGTCGGGCCTGCTGACGCCGCAGGGCAAGGCGCTGTTCGACTTCATCCTGTGGGGGGAAGCCGACGGCGACGTACTGATCGATTGCGAAGCGGCACAGGCGGACGCGCTCGCCCGTCGCCTGACCCTCTACCGCCTGCGCCGGAAGGTGACGATTGCGCGGGACGACGCCTTGCATGTCCATTGGGCGCTGGCGGCGCAGGACGGGCCGCGCGATCCGCGCTTGTCCGCGCTCGGCCATCGCTGGCTGTCGCCCGAGGACGATGGTGACGCGAGTGCCGCCTTTCGCGCCCATCGCCTGTCGCTCGGCGTTCTGGAGGGCGCGGCGGAGCTGGGGCAGGACCAGACACTCTGGCTGGAAGCCAACGCGGAGGAACTGAACGGCGTCGACTATCGCAAGGGCTGCTATGTCGGGCAGGAGAACACCGCGCGGATGCACTATCGCAACAAGGTGAACCGCCGCCTCGTCGTGGTGCCGATCGATCGCGCGGATGAGGGGCGGCAGCGCCTTGCGCTCCCCGATCTGGGCCTTTCGGTCGAGCATCGGCGGGTCGATGACCTGACGGACGTGCCGCTGCCGCAGTGGCTGGCCGACGCCGTGGCCGAGCCTGCCGCCGAATGAGCGCCGTTCGTCTCGCCCGCCTCTGGTTCGGGCTGATTGCCGTATCCCTGCTGCCTGCCGTGGCTGCCCGTGCCGACACGCCCTGGACGTTGATCAAGACCTACCCGCACGACGCGACGGCCTTTACCGAAGGCCTCTTTTACCGCGATGGCACGCTCTACGAGAGTACCGGCCAGTCGGGGAAATCCGATATCCGACAGGTGCGGCTGAAGGACGGAAAGATCCTGCGGCGCGTGCCGCTGGAGCCGCAATATTTCGGCGAGGGGATTGTCGACTGGGGCGACCGGATCGTCAGCCTGACCTGGCGGCACCGGCAGGGCTTCGTGTGGAAGCTGTCCGATTTCAGTCGCATCTCGGACTTTCGCTACGAAGGGGAAGGCTGGGGCCTCACCCGGGAGCCGCGCTGGATCATCATGAGCGACGGCTCGGCACAACTACGCTTCCTCGATCCGGAAACGCTGGAGGAAAAACGGCGCATCACCGTCACCTGGGACGGAAAGCCGGTGCCGCTGCTCAACGAACTGGAATGGGTGAAGGGCGAGATACTTGCCAATGTCTGGTACGACACGCGGATCGCCCGGATTGATCCGGGCACCGGCGCGGTCATCGACTGGATCGATATCGCGCCGCTGGTCGCGAAGGTCGGCGTCACCAGCACCGACGCGGTCGCCAACGGTATCGCCTATGACGCGGAGAAGGACCGGCTGTTCGTGACCGGCAAATACTGGCCCAAGCTGTTCGAGATCAGGCTGGATCGCTGACAGGCGACCGGCAGGCGCGTCTCGTGCCGGTTCAGCTCATCGCCAGAACCATGTTTCGGACCTGCGGATAGACCTGCTTTTCCCACTTCGACCCGGAAAAAACGCCATAATGGCCGACGCCGGGCTGGAGGTGGTGGCGCTTGAGGTGCGGACGCAGGCTGGAGCAGAGCGTGTGCGCCGCCGCCGTCTGACCGACCGCGCAGATGTCGTCGCGTTCGCCCTCGACCGTCAGCAGCGCGGTACGCTGAATGGCGCCGGGGTCGACCTTCCGCCCGCGATGCATCAGTTCGCCCTGCGCGAGCAGCGCCCGCTGGAACACCATGTCGACCGTTTCCAGATAGAATTCGGCCGTAAGGTCGAGGACGGCGAAATATTCGTCGTAGAAATCCTTGATCCTGCCCGCCTCCGCGATCTCTCCGTCGGCCAGATGCTGGTACAGTTTGCGATGCTGTTCACCATGCCTCCCCAGGTTCATCGACATGAAGGCGGTGAGTTGCAGGAAGCCGGGATAGACCCGCCGCCCGGCCCCGGCATAGCGCGCGGGCACATGGGAGATCAGCGTCTCCTCGAACCAGGACAGCGGCTTCTCGTTCGCCAGCGTGTTGACGACCGTGGGTGCGACGCGGGTGTCGATCGGCCCGCCCATCAGCGTCATCGTGCGCGGCTGGGCGGGATCCTTGTCCTGCGCCATCACCGCGACCGCAGCGAGCGCGGGCACGCAGGGCTGGCAGACGGCGAGCAGGTGTGAGCGTGGCCCGAGTTCCTGAAGAAAGCGGATCACATAGTCGACATAGTCCTCGAACCCGAACGGCCCGTCGCTGCGCGGCACGTCCCGCGCATTCTTCCAGTCGGTGATGTAGACGTCATGATCGGCAAGCAGTGTCTGGACCGTGTTGCGCAGCAGGGTCGCGAAATGTCCGGAAAGCGGGGCGACGACCAGCATCTTGGGCTGGGGCGTGGCCACATCGTCCTTGGCGAAGTGGAGCAGGTTGCCGAACGGCAATTCCAGCGCGACCTCTTCCCTCACCGGAACCTGCGCATTGCCCGACAGGACGGACGCAATGCCATAAGGCGGGCGCTTGTGCGTGATGCGCGCGCCCTGGAACACGTCCATCACGGCAAATATCCGCCGGGGCAGCGGCCAGTCTCCGAACCCGCCAAGCCACGCGTCGCGGGCCTTCAACGCCGCACGCGCGGCGTACCGGGCCGGCGCCAGCATGTCGTTGAAAGCAGTGTAGCCTTGATAGAGCATCGCGTCCCCGAGTCCCTTCTCCGCCCGGCGATTCGGCTTTCCAACGGCGCCGATATGTGCATTCTATGCTGCGCTGCATCATGGGCGTTTGCAAGCACAACGAACGAAGGGCGCACCGGATCATGGCGAAGGCGGAACTCACCCTGTCCAGCAAGACCTATTCGGCTTGGTCATTGCGCGGCTGGCTGCTCTGCCGTCTGGCCGGGCTGGACGTGGTCGAAAAGACCGTTCCGAACGACGCGAGCAACCGGGCGGAACTGTTGCTGCTGTCCCCGTCCGTGCTGGTGCCGCGCCTGACACATGAGGGCGCGAGCGTGTGGGACACGCTCGCCATCGCCGAATATCTGAACGAGCTGTATCCGGACGCGGCCATGTTTCCCGAGGACCGCATCGCGCGGGCCCATTGCCGGGCGATTTCCGGCGAAATCCACTCCGGCTTCACCAACCTGCGTTCGGCGCTGCCGATGAACCTCAAGGTCCGGCATGAAAGCTTTCCGGTCTTTTCCGGCGCGAAGCCGGATATCGAACGGATCGAGTCGATCTGGCAGGAATGCCAGACACGCTATGGTGGCCCGTTCCTGTTCGGCGCGCGGCCAACGGTTGCCGACGCAATGTTCGCGCCTGTCACGACCCGTTTCCTCACCTATGCCGTCGCCCTGTCGCCGCAGAGCCGGGCCTATTGCGACACCATCGCTGCCTGGCCGCCGATGGCGGAATGGGTCGCTGCCGCCAAGGCGGAGCCAGAAGAGATGGAAGAGCTGGAAGTCGAGTTCTGAGCACTGCCATGGCGGGTCGTCCGGCGGGCCTTGGCGCGGAAATGTCCCGAGCGCGCAACATGCTTGCGCAAGGGGATTTAGGCGATAGTCTCACCGTCATGACAAGGGGAGGCGCGCCCGTCGGTGCGCCACGGAAAATGAAAGATCACCGTTCATGATATTCGGGCGCATCAAGCCGCTGGACGCCATTTTGGCGACCGCCGAGAAGAAATCGCTGCATCGCTCGCTGGGCCCCGTGCAACTGACGCTGCTGGGTGTCGGCGCCATCATCGGCACCGGCATCTTCGTGCTGACGGCCGCCGCCGCGCAGAAGGCCGGGCCGGGCATGATGTGGAGCTTCATCATCGCGGGTGCGGTCTGTGCCTTCGCCGCGCTCTGCTATTCCGAAATCGCCTCGATGGTGCCGGTGTCCGGTTCCGCCTACACCTACACCTATGCCGTCGTCGGCGAACTGCTGGCGTGGATGGTCGGCTGGGCGCTGATCCTTGAATATGCGGTCGCCGCGAGTGCCGTGTCGGTCGGCTGGTCGGGCTATTTCATGGGCCTGCTGAAAAGCGTGACGGGGCTGACATTACCACCGGCCTTGTCCGCTGGACCCGTGTGGAGCATGAACGGCTTCATTCCCCATGCCGATTTCAGCCACGGCTTCATCAATATCCCGGCGATCGTCGTCGCGCTCGCCGTCACCGCGCTGCTGGTGATCGGTACGACGGAAAGCGCGCGCGTCAACGCCGTGCTGGTGGCAATCAAGGTGACGGCGCTCACCGCCTTCATCGCGCTGACCCTGCCGGTACTCGACACCGGTAATTTCTCCCCGTTCGCGCCCAACGGCTGGTTCGGCCCGGCCGGCACCAGCGGCATGGGCATCGTCGGCGCGGCGGCATCGATCTTCTTCGCCTATGTCGGCTTCGATGCGGTCTCGACTGCCGCCGAGGAGACCAAGAACCCGCAGCGCAACGTGCCGATCGGCCTGATCGGCTCTCTCGCCATCTGTACCGTCTTCTACCTGTTCGTGGCTGCCGGCGCGATCGGCGCGATCGGCGCGCAGCCGGTGCTCGGCCCCGATGGTTCGGTCGTTGCGCCGGGCTCCCAGGGTTTCGCCGCCGCCTGCGCCACCGCCGCCCATGCAGGGGATCTGGTCTGCTCGAACGAGGCGCTGGCCCATGTCCTGCGCGCGATCAACTGGACGGTCGTCGGCAACGCGCTCGGCCTTGCCGCCAACCTTGCCTTGCCTTCGGTCATCCTGATGATGATGTTCGGCCAGACCCGCATCTTCTTCGTGATGGCACGCGACGGCCTGCTGCCGGAAAAGCTCGCAAGCATCCACCCGAAGTTCAAGACGCCGCATGTCGTGACGATCGTCACCGGCATTTTCGTTGCCATCGGCGCGGCGCTGCTGCCGGTCGGTCAGCTTGCCGATATCTCCAATTCGGGGACGCTCTTCGCTTTCTTCATGGTGTCGATCGCCGTGCTGGTGCTGCGCGTCAAGGAGCCGACCCGCGCGCGGCCGTTCCGTACGCCCATCGTCTGGGCCGTGGCGCCGGTCGCGGCCATTGGCTGCGTATTCCTGTTCTTCAACCTTCCTGTCGACGCGCAGCTCGTGCTGCCGATCTGGGGCGGTGTCGGCCTCGTTCTCTACTTTCTCTACGGCTACCGCCGCAGCCATGTCGGTCGCGGTAGCATTGAGGTACACGAGGAAGACGCGGGCGTCCCGCCTCAGCCTGTGCCGCCCATCCCCGGCATCTGATCCGTTCCGTCAGCGCGGCGCGTTTGCGGGTTCCCGCAGCGCGCCGTGATGGGGGCGGGTGAAGAGCTTCCAGCGTTCGGCCCAGGCGACGATCAGCAGCGAGAGCGCCGAGCACAGGGCAAAGCCCAGCGACAGGGGCAGCGTCGTCCCGTCGAACATCGACCCGATGAACGCGCCCAGCAGAGCGGACAAGATCGTCGTTAGCGATGTCTGGAACGACGAGGCCATCCCGGCGCCACGCGCGAATGGCTCCATCGAGATCGCGCCGAAATTCGATCCGGTGAGCGCGAAGCAGATCATCGTCAGCGCCTGGAGGCCGATGAAGCTCGCAACCGTTTCCATGCCGGCATACGCCACCAGGCAGTGGACGCTTTCAATCACGATGATGGCGATGACCGCCGTCTGGCTGACGCGGCGCGCGCCAAGCTTTTCCACCAGCCGGCTGTTGGAATAGCTGCCGATCACCATGCTGCCCGCGATGAGCGCGAAGCCAATAGCAAAAAGCCCCGGCGCGTCGAATACGTCGAAGAATATCTGCTGAGCGGATGTTATGAAGCCGATCAGTGGCCCCATGACCACGCCGCTCGCCAGCATATAGCCGATGGAGCTACGGTTGCGGAGTACACGACCGATGGTGTCGGCAAGATCACCGGGGTGAATGCTGATGCGATGCGCGGGATCCAGCGTTTCGGGAAGGCGTAGGGCAACCCAGGCCGCTATGGCCAGCGTGACGATGGCAAGCCCGCCGAAAATCCAGCGCCACGGCGCGACGAGCAGGACGAGTTGGCCCAGGCTCGGCGCGAGTACGGGGACGAGCATGAATACGATGAAGACAAGCGACATCACGCGGGCCATGGCGTCGCCGTGAAAGCGGTCGCGCACGATGCTCACCGCGATGACGCGTGAAGCGGCGGCGAAGAAACCGGCCGCGGCCCGTCCGGCCAGCATCATCGCGAAATTCTGGGCCAATGCGCAGGCGAGCGTCGCCACGATCATCAGGCTGATCGTGACCAGCAGAACGGGGCGACGCCCAAACCGGTCGGATATCGGCCCGTAAAGCAGTGATCCGCCACCCAGTCCCAGGAAATAGGCGGTGATGATCCACTGGCGGCTGTTGGCATCGTCAACGTGCAGGGAGTGCCCGATGGCCGGCAGGGCAGGCAGCATCGGATCGATCGACAGTGCGTTGACTGCCATCAACGCCGCGACGAGTCCCAGAAACTCGCGGAAGCTGAGGGGGAACCCGTCGTCGGGTATCGCGGAAGGCTTGCCATGCTGCATCGCAGCGCTATGGGCGCAACGGCATCCCGTTACCAGCATTTCCCGAACAAATAACGCCCGGAAACCAATCTGCGGTCGAAAATATCAGCGGGCTGTGCGTGCCATGCCGCAGCCCTTCATGACGCCGTCGGGCGTCGAAAGCTGCACCCGCTCGCCATAGCTGCGGTCGCTCATCCCGTCGCTGCACGGGCCGGGCGTGGCGGTCAACTGAATGCCGGAGCCCGCATAGCGCCGGTTGCCGCCGCTGCTCGCGTCGGTGACCGAGAAATAGCGGGCGGGCTTGCCCGGCGCTTCCAGCACCAGCGTGCCGCCGAAGATTTTCACGGACCAGAAGGGTTCCGTGCCGGTGGCGCGAAAGCTTGCCGGATCACGCGCCGCCAGTGCCTGGGCAGGGGCTGGCGTGGTATCGCTGGCTGCCACTGCGTTCCCTGCCGGTTCGGTCGCATTCTCGGTCGGTTCGGCGGCCGTCGCGACCGAGGCCGCATTGGGTGCTGGATCGGCCGGTTCGGCGGGCAAAGGCCATTGCGCGCGGGAACGCGTCTTCTCCTTGGCGCTTACGCTGTCGGCGGGGGAGGAGCAGGCGGCCAGAAGCGCCGGAATGCATGCGGCTATTGCCAGTTTTGGACCCATGGGGCGGCACCATGACGCCCTTGCAACGGCTCGGCAAGATCGAAACTTATGGCACATTTTTGGAAACGATGATGTGAATGAGTTGCTATTTTTTGACGCAGTGATTGGGCATATTACAGGTGCTGTCGCAAGGCTTCGCGCCGAGCAGGAGCATAACGTCATGAATTCGATGCACATGCCAATCGCAGCCACCATCCGGGTTCTGGTTCGGCCGCTGCTCGCCGCCGTCGCGCTGGGCGGTATCCTTGCGTCGGTCGGGCTGCTGGTCGCCGCTGCGGTCGGAGACATGCTCGTAGGCTCGATGGCCGCCGTGATGGCCTTCATTCTTTCAGCCCCCGCTCTCGGCCCCGTGCTGGGCGCGGACAGCAGGAGTGCCCGCTGATGACAGGCATGTTTCAGGAGCAGCGTGACGCTGCCATCGCCCGCAGGCTGGTTCGCCTTCCCTTCGCGGCGGAGCCGTCGCTTGAGGATCGGGCCATTGCCCTTGGCCGCTATGATGCCACGCGCCCCGGCGCACGGATGCGCCGCTATCTGGCCCGCCATCCCCGGTTGTTGCGCTTCGTTGGTCTGGTCTTCGGCTTCGGCGTGGAAAATCCGCTGGCGGATGCACGGCTGGAGGCGATCCGCAGTCGCGCATTCGATGCCGCGCTGGCCTGACCGCCGTGCATTGATTGCTTGTCGGACGCGGAGAGGAGACCTAGGCCGGTGACATGCCGTCCGATCCCAGCCTGTCCCGCCAAGCGATCCATGAAAGCGCGCTCGATCATCTGGCCACGCTGGTCGGGTTCGACACGACCTCGCGCGGGTCGAACCTCGCACTGATCGAACATGTGGAGACCTATCTCGTCGCACTCGGGGTCGCGACCCACCGGGTGCCCAGCGCGGATGGCCGGAAGGCCAATCTCTACGCCACGATCGGTCCTGCTGCAGAGGGAGGGGTCGTCCTGTCCGGGCATACCGACGTCGTGCCCGTCGACGGCCAGCCGTGGACCAGTGATCCCTTCACCCTGACGCGACGCGGCGACCGGCTATATGGCCGTGGAACCTGCGACATGAAGGGCTTCATCGCCCTGGGGCTCGCCGCCGCGCCCGCCCTCGCGCAGGCTGGCCGCCTCGTACGCCCGGTGCATCTGGCGCTGTCCTATGACGAGGAGGTCGGTTGCCTCGGCGCGCCGCATATGATCCGGGAGATCGCGACGGCCTTGCCCCGGCCCGCGGCCGTGATCGTCGGCGAGCCGACCAATATGGAAGTTGTGAGCGGGCACAAGGGGATCGCCACCCATGTCGTCACCGTCACCGGGCATGAGGCGCATTCCAGCCTCACGCATCTGGGCATTTCCGCGAACATGGTCGCGATCCGCCTGATGGCGATGCTGTCCGACCTTGCCGCTGCGCTGGAAGCGGGAGCGGACCCCGCCTTGCCCTTTGTCCCCGCACATGCGACGCTGACGGTCGGGCAGATCCATGGCGGCACGGCGATCAACATCCTTGCGCGTGAATGCGTGTTCGGTTTCGACCTGCGTTCGCCGCCGGGTGTCGATGTCGACACGCTGCTGGCCCCGTTCCGCGCTGAGGCGATGCAGATGGACGCGGAGATGAAGGCGCGCTGGCCCGGAACCGGCATTCGGATCGAGCGGCATTCGGCTGCGCCCGCCTTCGCGCCGGAACCCGATGGCGAGGCCGAGCGAATCGCACGCAGCCTGTCCGGCGACAACGGTCCGGCCCGCGTCGTCGCCTATGCGGCCGAGGCGGGGCAGTTCCAGGAAGCGGGCTTCTCCACCGTCATCTGCGGCCCGGGATCGATCGAGCAGGCGCACCAACCGGACGAATATGTCGAGATAAGCCAGATGGAACGCGGTGCGGCCTTCATGGAGCGGCTCGCCGCTTTCCTGTCCGCATGACCGACACGTAGGGGAACACCGACAGGATGAGCATGGACGACCTTTCCCCCACCTCCCACAGCTTCGTCTCGCAAAGGCTGCGGCTGCATTATGTCGACTGGGGCAATCCCGGTGCGCCGCCGCTGCTTCTGCTGCATGGCGGGCGGGACCATTGCCGCAGCTGGGACTGGATCGCGCGGGAGTTGCGCGACGAATGGCATATCATCGCGCCCGACCTGCGCGGCCATGGCGACAGCGCCCATTCGCCCGATGGCAATTATACGTCGGAAGCGATGGTCTACGACCTTGCCCAGCTCATCCATCAGCAGGGGTTGGCGCCTCTATCGATCGTCGCGCATTCGCTCGGCGGGCATCTCGCCCTGCGCTATACCGGCATTTATCCGGAGGCGGTTCGCCGCCTCGTCGCGATCGAGGGGCTGGGCATGATCCCGGCGGAGATCGCAAAGCGCGCGGCGCGACCGGCGCACGAGCGGATGGCGGACTGGATCGGGGAGCGGCGTGCGATGAGTGCCCGTCAGCCGAGGCGCTATGCGACGATCGACGATGCCTATGCCCGCATGCTGGCGGAAAACAAGCACCTTTCGCCGGAACGCGCCCGGCATCTGACCATCCACGGCGTCAACCAGAACGAGGACGGCACCTACAGCTGGAAATTCGACAACTATCTCCATGGCATGCCGCCCGTCGACCTCACGCCCGAAGATGTCCATGGCTTGTGGGCGCGCATCACCTGTCCCACGCTGCTGGTATGGGGGCGGCAGAGCTGGGCCTCCAACCCGGCGGAGGATGGCCGTGCCGCCCATTTCCGCGACGCACGGGTATCGGCTTATGACGATGCCGGTCACTGGGTGCACCAGGACCGGCATGACGCCTTCGTTGCGGAGTTGCGCGACTTCCTCGTCTGAGGAGAAGCAGAAGGAGAAGCTGGCGCCTACACGTCCAGATTGGCGACGTTCAACGCATTGTCCTGAATGAACTCGCGGCGCGGTTCGACCACGTCGCCCATCAGCCGGGTGAAGATTTCGTCCGCCACATCGGCCTGATCGACCTCGACGCGCAGCATCGAACGATTGTTGGGGTCGAGCGTGGTTTCCCAAAGCTGTTCCGGGTTCATCTCGCCCAGTCCCTTGTAACGCTGGATCGCGAGACCCTTGCGTCCGGCAACCAGGATAGCATCGAGCAGGTCGATGGGACGCGTTACCACGACGCCCTTGGCCGGGACGGAGGGGCTCGCGCTTTCCTCGCCTTCGGCCGCTTCTTCCTGCGCCGCTGCGGCCTTGGCCGTTACCAGCCGGCTGGTGGTCAGGTAGCTTGCGGCCTGCTCGGCGGCGAGGCTGTGCAGCTTGCGGGCTTCGGCCGAACCCAGGAATGCGCCTTCGATGATGTGGTGGTCGGTGACGCCGCGCCAGGTGCGCTGGAAGTGATAGCCCCCCTCCTCGCCGATCGCGCCGGACCAGCGGCCTTCATCGTCGGTGCTTTCGAGCCAGCGGATCGTCGTTTCAAGTGCAGGCTGCCGCCGTGCGCCATCCATCTCCGGGTCGAGCGCGCCGGACAACGCCAGCGCCTCGATGATGCGCGGATCATAGCGGCGGGGCACGTAGCGCATCAGCGCCCGCATCCGGCGGCCATGGTCGATCAGGTTACGCAGGTCGTCGCCCGAGCGTGCGCCGTTGGCGGTCTCCAGCACCATGCTGTCGACGCCGTTGTCGACCAGATACTGCTCCAGCGCCGCTTCGTTCTTCAGATACACCTCCGACCGGCCGCGCGTCGCCTTGTAGAGCGGCGGCTGGGCGATGTAGAGGTGCCCGTTCTCGATGATCTGCGGCATCTGGCGATAGAAGAAGGTCAGCAGCAGCGTACGGATATGCGCACCGTCCACGTCCGCGTCCGTCATGATGACGATCTTGTGGTAGCGCAGCTTCTCGATATTGAAATCGTCGCGGATGCCGGTGCCCATTGCCTGAATCAGGGTGCCGACTTCCTTGGATGACAGCATCCGGTCGAAGCGGGCGCGTTCGACGTTCAGGATCTTGCCCTTCAGGGGCAAGATGGCCTGATAATGACGGTCACGGCCCTGCTTGGCGGAGCCGCCCGCCGAATCGCCCTCGACCAGGAACAGTTCGGACTTGGCGGGGTCACGCTCCTGGCAGTCGGCCAGCTTGCCGGGCAGCGAGGCGATGTCCATCACGCCCTTGCGCCGGGTCAGTTCGCGCGCCTTCTTGGCAGCCTCCCGGGCAGCGGCGGCGTCGATTACCTTCTGGATGACCATGCGGGCGTTCTGAGGATTTTCCTCCAGCCACTCCGCCATCTTGTCGGCCATAAGGCTCTCGAGCGGCTGACGCACCTCGGATGAGACCAGCTTGTCCTTGGTCTGGCTGCTGAACTTGGGGTCGGGCAGCTTGACCGAGACGATCGCGGTCAGGCCCTCACGCATGTCGTCGCCGGTGAGGGAGACCTTCTCCTTCTTCAGCATGCCCGACTTGTCGGCATAGTTGTTGATGGTGCGGGTCAGCGCGGCACGGAACGCCGCGAGATGGGTGCCGCCGTCACGCTGCGGGATATTGTTCGTGAAGCAGAGGACGTTCTCGTAATAGCTGTCGTTCCACTCCAGCGCCACGTCGATGGTGACGTCGTCGCGGGTGCCCGCGATGGCGATCGGTTCGCTCATCAGCGCGCTCTTGTTGCGGTCGAGATACTTCACGAAGGCTGCGATGCCGCCTTCATAATAGAGTTCGACCTCCTTCTTCTCCTCGTGCCGGGCGTCGGCCAGGAACAGGCGTACGCCGGAATTCAGGAAGGCAAGTTCGCGATAGCGATGCTCCAGCTTGTCGAAATCGAACTCGGTCTGGTTCTTGAAGGTGCCGCCGTCGCCCCGCTCGCGCTCGATCGACGGCATGAAGGTGACGCGGGTACCCTTCTTCCCTTCCGGCGCGGTGCCGATGACCTTGAGCGGCGCGGTCGCGTCGCCATAGGCGAAGCGCATGTAATGCTCCTCGCCATTGCGCCAGATGTTGAGGTCCAGCCATTGGGAAAGCGCGTTGACGACGGACACGCCCACGCCGTGCAGGCCGCCTGATACCTTGTAGGCGTTGTCGTCCGACGTGTTCTCGAACTTTCCGCCCGCGTGAAGCTGGGTCATGATGACCTCTGCCGCCGACACACCCTCTTCCTTGTGGATGTCGGTCGGGATGCCGCGACCATTGTCCTCGACGCTGACCGATCCGTCGGGATTGAGGGTGATGAGGATGCGGTCGCAGTGGCCGGCCAATGCTTCGTCAATCGCGTTATCGCTGACCTCGAACACCATGTGGTGGAGGCCGGACCCGTCGTCGGTATCGCCGATATACATGCCGGGCCGCTTGCGCACGGCGTCGAGGCCCTTCAGGACCTTGATCGAGTCCGCGCCATATTCGTTGCTGTTGCGGCCGGGATTTTCGCCGCCCTTTTCCGGGCTGTTCGTGCTGTCTTCGTTCATGCCGAGCATATAGGCGGAGCGCAGCCGAAACTAAAGGAAAACATGCGCGTCCGGGCTGAGATGCAGGGCAGGCGAACGTGTGGATCGCGCTTCACCGCCGGGGCCGAATGCTTTATTGCGCGGCTATGCGTGTTCTTCCGTTCCTTGTCCTGCTGCTGGCGAGTGCCTGTTCCGACAGCCACTCGGTGATGGACGACTTGCCCAACAGTTCGATTGCGGGGTCGGCGCGCGACGACATGCCCGAAACGCGGATGGAAAGCGGACTGGTCAGGGCCGTCACGATCGGCGAGGACGGGCCGCGCCTCGACGCCTGCGGGGCGCTCGGCGTGACCAGGGGGCCGGGTCCCACCCGGGCGCTGGATCTCCATGCCGCGCCGTTTGCCGACGCGAAGCGGACCGGCACGCTCGCACCGGGGACGCGGCTACATATCTGCACGCGCAGTCTCGACCAGCGCTGGCTGGGCGTGGTGGTGCAGCCGCTGCCCGTGCCGCCCGCCGCGGACCCGCTCGCCAATGCGGTGGAGGTCGCGCCGGTCGATTGCGGCGTCTCCTCACCGGTCGAGAGCAAGCGCGGTTATGAGGGCCCTTGCGACAGCGGCTGGGTGTCCTCCGCCTTCGTGACTCTCATCGCCGGTTGAACCCGGCGGGGCGCCGGCCGGTCGCCTTCGATCTACTTGGTGGTGGTCGTGCCGATCACGTCGACGATCGCGGCGTACCATCCCTTCTCGTCGCGGATCGGGAAGCTGTTGGCATAGCCCCAAACGCAGCTCTGGATGCCGATCGACGCGAAGGCGTGGGAGATCACGTCATGATATTTGGCGCGCTGCGTCATCGGTATCCCTTCATAGGCGCCATATTCCCCGACGAACGGCACGCGGCCGGTGCGGGCGATATACGCCTTCACTTTGGCGAGAGCGGAATCGAGCTTCGCATAGTCCGCCGCGCTGCCGAAGGTGACGCCCGTCGGCAGGGCCGTCTTGGTGAAGAACGCGCCCTGATGGGTGAATTCATAAGGATCATAATAATGGATCGTCGGGACGACATAACGGTCGTCCGGCAATTCCAGGTCATGGAGGGCATTCACGTCGTCGCCCCAGGCGCTGCTCATGATCACCGGCCGGGTCGGATTGTTCTTCCGGATCTCGGCCAGTGCAGGAGCGGAGATCGCCATGATGTCCTTGTTGAGGAACGGTTTGACCGGTTCGTTCCAGATTTCGAAGTAAACGTTGGCGGGGGCGTCCTTGAACTCAACCGACAGCTGTTTCCATATGGCGGTCAACCGCGCCTTGCCCCACGTCAGGTCGGTGTAGAGCGCATTTTCGAAATGATTGTCGAGGATGACGTTGAGGCCTGCGGCCAGTGCCTTGTCGACGACGTGGTGCACGTCCTTGAGCAGTTTGGCGTCAATGGCGAAGCCGGGTGCCGGGCCTGCGGAATGGGCGAAATTGACGGGCAGGCGCAGCGTGTCGAAGCCCGTCCGCTTCATATAGGGGAAGTCTGCGTCGACGACTGGCCGCATCCAAGCCGCCTGCTTCTCCGCGTCGAGTTGCCCCGCATAGTTGACGCACCGTCCGATCGGCAGCGTGACTGCGGACTTGGCCTTGACGGCGGCGATCGGCGGATAGAGGCGGGCGCCCTCCGATAACGGGGTGGCCGATGCCGTCTGGGCCGGCGCGGACTGGGTGTTCGCGGTCGGTGTAGGCGTAGGGGTGGGCATCGGCGCAGGCGTTGGTGTCGGGCTGGGCGCGGGAGTTGTGATCGTGGCCGGTTGCTCGGCGGTCGTGCTCGACGTCGGCGTGGACGACCCGCTGTCGCCATCGCCGCCACCGCACGCGGAAAGCATCACGGCCCATGCGGCCGTGGCCATGAGTCTGCTGATAGTCATTGTCATTAAGCCCCGCCCCCTCCTTGCCTGAGTTCCGCGGCGACGCAATGACGTCATTGGACGAAACGGACATCCGGGCGGTGGAAGGCGATGGCCTGTGCATGGGCAGGGGTGATTGCCCGCGGCCGTGCCATGGCCGGAAAAGATCGAGACACGATAGGCACGTGTCCGCCCGGCGCGTGCACAGGAAGTGCGTGCGCGTGATGCCTCTCGAAGCGCGGGAAGTGCAGCGTTCCTGCCGAGTCGCTCAGAGGGGCGATCGATTGAAAGGCCATGACCAATCGGCGCGTAAGGTCACTATATCGTCATTGTCTCATATTGGAACAGTCCAATTTCTAAAAATGGCCCCTCACGGGCAATCCAATTATCGGTTACAGGATCGATATGGATATGCCTTCTCTTGGATCGGCCTCCCTCGTGCGCCAGCTCGGCCGCTGGCGCAGCGAGTCGAATGGAGACGCCGCCTATCGTCAGCTTGGGCAGGCGTTGCGCCTGCTGATCCTTGATGGCCGCATCGGCCTGGGTGTTCGCCTGCCGGGCGAACGGGAACTGGCGCAGGCCCTCGGGCTCAGCCGGACGACGCTCGCCAGCGCGTACAACCAGTTGCGCGACGAAGGCTATCTGGTCAGCCGTCAGGGGTCGGGCAGCATCACCCGCATACCCGGCGGCCGCCATGTCGCCGCCGACACGCACGAGGATGCCGGGCAGGGTGAAATGCTTGACTGGACCGCCGCAGCCCTCCCCGCGCCGGAGACGGTATGGCACGCCTATGAGGATGCGCTGCATCAGATGCCGGCATACCTGACTGGCCTTGGCTATGATGCGCTCGGCGTGGCGCGCCTGCGTCAGGCGGTCGCCGAGGATTATGTGCGGCGCGGTTGTCCGACCCGGCCGGAGCAGATCATGATCACCAATGGCGCGCAGCACGGCTTCGCGCTGATGCTACGGCTGCTGGCCGGTCCCGGCGACCGGATCGTCGTCGATCATCCGACCTATCACAACGCACTTGCCGCGATCCGGCGCACCAGCTGCGTGCCGGTGCCTGTCGGCCTGCCCGGAAGCGGGTGGGACATCGACGCGATCCACGCCGCCTTCCGCCAGACCGGCCCGCGCCTCGCCTATATCATTGCCGACTATCATAATCCCACCGGTCGCGACATGGATGCGGGCACACGGGCGGCGCTGGTTACCGTGGCCGAACGGACGCGCACGCCGCTGGTCGTCGACGAGACGATGGTCGGCATCGGCTTCGAGCATGAGCCGCCCTTACCTGTCGCTGTCCACGACCGGGCGGGAACGACGGTCGTCAGCATCGGTTCGGCCAGCAAGCGATACTGGGGTGGGCTCCGGATCGGCTGGATACGCGCGGACGAGCAGATGATCGCCGCACTCGGCCGCATCCGGGCGACGCTCGACATGGCGACGCCGGTGATGGAGCAACTTGCGGCGGCGACCCTGATCCGCTCCGACGCGGGCACGGGGGGCGATGCGGTGCGCAGGGCGATGCTGCTGCGCCGCCGCGACCGGCTGCATGCCGCGCTGGAGCGCCACCTCCCGCACTGGCACGTGCCGTTGCCAGCCGGTGGCCTGTCATTATGGGCGGAGATGCCACGACCGGAGGCATCGGCGCTTGCCGCCATGGCGCAGGGCGAGGGTTTGCGGATCGCGCCAGGTCCGCGCTTCGGCCTTGACGGTGCGTTCGAGCGGTTCGTGCGCTTGCCCTATACCCTGCCGGAGGACGTGCTGGACCGCGCGGTGGAGCGGCTGGCGCGGGTCGATGCGCGCCTGCACCGGCGGATGCCACGCGGCGCGGACACCGCCGCGTGGGCGCTGGAGGCCGAGCGGGTGATCTGACGATCACCCCTCGAAGGGCGACAGGCTCAGCCGCCCACCGTTTCCACCGAGACCGGTCCGCCATAGGGTTGCTGCAGGTCCAGGGCTTCGTCGATCGACCCGTGCAGCCAGCGCCGCCACTGCGTCGGACGCAGGATCACCGGCATCCGGTCGTGCACCGGCGTGATCTCCGCGCACGCCTCGGTCATCGCCACGCTGTAGACATCGCCCCATTCCTCGCTGGTTCGCCACAGCCCCGCCATGACGAGCAGCGGCTGGTCGGGTATGCCGAACCAGGCACTGGGGACGCCGCTCTTCCGCGTCGGTTCGGCGACGAACTTTTCGACCGGGATCAGGCATCGGTTCGCCGGGTTCTCGGCGCAGGCGCGCCAGAACGGGCGGGTGAGGCCCTTCGCCTTGTTGACCGGCTTGGGCTTCGCCTTCGGGTGGCGGGCCAGTGCTTCCCGGCTTGGATGCAGCGGAAAGCCCCAGTGCATGTCGGATACGACCCGGCGCCCATCCACCTCCCGCACCACAAGGCCGCGTCCGCCGGGCAGCAGGTCGGCGTCCGTCGCGCCGCTCACCGCCAGGTCGGCATTGAACAGCCGGGCGAGGTCGGCGGGGGGCAGGCGCATCTGATACTGGTCGGTCATCGTTCGATATGAAACAGGATCGGGAGTGAATGGTGGCTGGACAAGCGGCGCTTCAATTGACGACGGTATGTGGCCGCTTGCGGCGTTTCCGCCAGGCCTGCCGTGCCACGATCAGCGGGACGGCCGCCGCGATCAGGATGGCCGCAGGCATCAGGCTGGGCAGGGGCTCGCTTGCCGCCCCCATCTCGACGGCCGCTGCACTCAGCAGCGGTGGCGCAGACAGGCGCGACCGATGCCCTGCCTGCTCCTGCGCTCCCGTTTTCGTGGCGCTTCGTCTCATTGCGGGCGGTCCCGCATCGGCATGATCGCCTGCCTGACCCGGCTCAGCACCGGTTTCTCATAGAAGATATGATAGGCGATGCCGGTCGCGACGGAGGCGAAGAGCCCCAGAACGATGCTCATCCGCCAGTCCCCCGACAGCCAGCCGGTCAAGCGGGCGGTCAGCGACAGCATCGGCATGTGCAGCAGATAGATGGCATAGGACGCATTGCCGAGCAGTAGCAGGACGCCGCCTGCGCGCAATCGCCCGGCGAGTTCCAGACGGATGATGGGGACGAGCAGGCAGGCGAGGCCGAGCCCGAAGATGTGCGAGTTGGCGCGATGCATGCCGTCGAGCGTGAAGGTCGCGATACAGATCGTGCCCGCGACCCAGAAGATCGCAGGATTGCGTGCCTGGTTGTCGAGCACGATCCGCGCGGCGAACATGCCGAACACGAATTCCAGGTTCAGCGGATTGAGCAGGACCGATGCCAGCGTCAGGTCGGGCGCCGGGGCGAACGGCGGGCCAACGACATGCCGCATCAGGATCGCGACGCCCCACAGCGATGCCCAGGCGATGGGCTCGCCCGAGCGGAAGAACAGCCAGGCGATCAGGTAGAAGGCGAGTTCGTAGACCAGCGTCCATGCGACACCGAGCGCCGGCTGGCCGAGTTGCGGCAGCAGGGTGATCGTCCCCGCCCATGACCAGTCATGTCCCCCGCCCAGTCCCGGGGCGAGGCTGTAGATCAGCGCCAGCGCGATGCCGACGGGAAGATACGGCAGATAGATGCGCGCGACCCGGCCCACTGCATAGCGGCGCGTCCAGCCCGCACGACCGTAAGCCGCATGATTGGCATGATAGATGATGAAGCCGGACAGCACGAAGAAGAAGTCTACGCCCAGATAGCCGCGCGCCATGATCGCCTGCGCGACCGGCGGGATTGGCCCGACCATGTTCAGTGTCGGCGGGAGCAGGTGCATCAGCACGACGCACAGCGCGGCGATCGCGCGCCCGGCCTGAAGGACGGTAATGGTGGCATTGCCCGAAGGGCCCTCGGGCAAGGGAATGGCGCGCTGCGCCTTCCGCCGTTCGACGCCATGCGTACCGAACAGGGGAGGCCGCCATGCGCGTTGAAGCGATGGAGATGGCATATGGGGTGACCTGGAACCGACGGCGGTCCAGCTCTTACGTGAACACCAATGGGATCAGTCGTGTCGAGAGCTGAATCGCAATGGGTTACCCAGGGTTAGGCGCCGGGACTAGCCACGCGGCATGCCGCGTCCGTCGAATGGCGTAAGCATCAGCGATTCGCCGCGAGATGGCAAGGGGGCGGTCCCGTAGTGGGAAACAACTGTCCCCGGAAGGTACAGTTTGTGACGGTTTTCCTTCCTCTGTCCCATTCAGAACGCGAAAAGGCCCGGGAGATCGCTCGCCCGGGCCTTTTCGCTATGGCATGTCCGCCGGGATCAGGCGGCAGCCTGCGCCTTGCTGGCCTTGTAGCGTTCGATCGCCTCGAGCGTGATCTGCTTGGCGTCTTCAGCGCCGCCCCAGGTGCCGACGCGGACCCACTTCTTCTTCTCCAGATCCTTGTAGTGGGTGAAGAAGTGCTCGATCTGCTCCATCACGATGCCGGGCAGGTCGTCCTTCTCGCCGACATTGGAGTAATAGGGGAAGACGGAGTCGGCGGGCACGCAGACCAGCTTCTCGTCGCCACCGGCCTCGTCCTCAAGGTTCAGCACCGCGATCGGACGCGCCGCGACCACTGCGCCCGGGATGAAGGGCGAGCGGGCGATGACCAGTGCGTCGAGCGGGTCGCCATCGGGCGACAGGGTGTGCGGCACGAAGCCGTAGTTCGCCGGATAGCGCATCGGCGTGTGCAGGATGCGATCGACGAAGAGGGCGCCGGAGGCCTTGTCGAACTCATATTTCACCGGTTCGCCGCCAACCGGCACCTCGATGATGACGTTCAGACTGTTGGGCGGATCGTCGCCGACCGGGATCAGTTCGATGTTCATGGAATGAAGCCTATCTGCTCGTGGATGTTCGGGGCAATTATGCTTTTGGCTTGAGCAGCCGATCAAGGCTGCCATCACCCTCTCCTGTCTTTTCGAGGCGCGGATAGCGCAACCCGGCGGAATAATCGAGCCTGATCGTACGGTAATTCTTGTCCCGTTTCAGGATCAGATCAATCGGCTTCTTGGGGTCGGTCGCGGCCTTCAGCGCATCCTTGAACGCATCCTGCGAATATTCGGCGCCGTTAACCGCGATGATCTTGGTGCCGACCGTGAAGCCGGCCTTGAATGCCGGGCTGTCCCAGACGACGCCGCTCACCTCGCCGTCATTCTTGACGATCAGGCCGACGCCGAAGCTCTGGTCGGTCAGCTTCTGGTCCTTCTCGACGAACTTCGTCGTCGTATTGGGCGTGTCGCCATAGACGAGCCTGTACCCTGCGAGGGTGAAGCCGTTCTTGGGTGCTTCCTTCGTCGGCTGCTCGATGCGCTCCTTCAGGAACGTGCTCCAGTCGTAGGGGACGATGCCGTTCAGCGTATCGACCACATCCTTGCGGCTGTAGGTGATCTGGCCATAATCGCCCGGGTTCATGCCGAAAAAGGCGCGGCCAAAATCGTCCATGCCCTTCGCGCCCTTCGAACGCTGGCGCATGATCGCGTCGGCCTCCAGCCAGACCAGCATGCCCTCGTTGTAATAATCCTCCGACCGCTGCCAGGATGCCCACCCCTTCGGCCGCCGCGACGACATGATCGGATCGAAGGTCGTATCCTCGACCGACCGCCAGTCGCGTGCCTTGGTTGTGTCAAGCTTCGCGGCGATGTGGGCATAGGCGTCGAGCGTCTGTTCCTTCGTATACATGCCCGCGCGGGCACCCAGCACATAGCCCCAGAACTGGTCCTGCCCCTCATAGACCCAGAGCAGATTGTCCTGCATCGGGGTGCGGAAGTCCGGCGTCCAGAGCAGTTCCGGGCGGCGGAACTTGCCGTCCCAGCTGTGGTTGAATTCGTGCGGCAGCAGGTTGCGGTCGATGAGGCCGTCTTCCCACTTGGTGAAGTATCCGGGCTCCACCTGATTTTCGGAACTGCGGTGATGTTCGAGGCCGATGCCGCCGATCTGATCACTGATCGCCAGCAGGAAATCATAGTGATCGAAATGCATCGCGCCATAGAGCGCCTTCGCCTGCGCGACGAGCGTCTTGTGCTTCTCCATTTGCTCTGGCTTGAACACCAGTTCCTCGGGCGTGTCCGCGACCATGTTCAAGGTCACGTTGCTGCCCAGGTCCACCGCCTTAAAATACTGTCCGGCGAACACCGGCGAATCGACCAGAACCTCGTAATTGGTGGTGTCATAGGCGACCGTCGATCCGGTCTTCTTGCCGCGCAGCGCAGTCGCCGCCTGCCAGCCGTCGGGATAGGTGACGCTCGCCTGCACCGGGATCTGCCGCGTGTAGTAGCCCGCCGGGTAGAGCGAGACCGATTCCCACTGAAGGTTCAGCATCTTGTCGGTGACGACGACGCGCCCCTGGTTCGGCGCGGTGGCGGATATGAACTGGAACTCGGCCGTGATGGCCTTACCGCCCTGGGGCACGTCGATCTTGAACGCGAATACGTCCAGCGGATCGCGCGTCCATTCGACCGGCTTGCCGTCGACGCTGACCTTGAGGCCGGTCAGCTTCTCGATCTCGCCGCGCGGCGCATGGTGGCCGGGCTTCCATTCGGGGAACAGCAGCGTCACGGGGCCGCCGTTACCGGCGACGGGGATCGTTTCCTTCACGCGGAAGATGCGACGGACGATGTCGGTCGCATCGACCTCCAGCCGGATTGTGCCGGGATAGGGGCTGTCGGCGGGCAGGGGCGTCGCGTCGCTCAGCTGCGGGGCGACCGGCTTCGACAATTCGACGGGTGCCTGACCCGTCTGGGCCTGGACGGCGGGGGCTGCGAACGCGGCGGAAAGGAGAAGGGCGGCGACGAGCCTGCGGCGCATAAGTGGGTCTCCGACAGAAGAGGGGGGTGGCTATGTGCGTTGCTCGCACAATACGCCGGGCCTTTCGCGCGCGTCCACCCCCTATTGACGCACGCGGCTTTCTCCTTCCGGCCCGGGTCATCGGCCATATTCCATTGCGGCGTTTTTCCCGCTACAGGCGCGCCCCATGGCGAAAATCGAGACACCGCGCCCGATCCGGGGCACGCAGGACATGCTGGGCGAACAGGCGGATCGTTTTGGCCATGTCGTGTCCGTCTTCGACCAGGTACGCCGCCTCTACGGCTTCCAGCGGATCGAAGTGCCGGTGTTCGAGGCGACGGCCGTCTTCGCCCGTTCGCTCGGCGAAAGCACCGATGTCGTCTCCAAGGAAATGTACTCGTTCGAGGATCGCGGCGGCGACAGCCTGACCTTGCGCCCCGAATTCACCGCGGGCATCGCCCGCGCCTATGTTACCGAGGGCTGGCAGCAATATGCGCCGCTCAAGGTGGCGACGCATGGTCCGCTGTTCCGCTACGAGCGCCCGCAGAAGGGCCGCTTCCGCCAGTTTCACCAGCTCGACGCGGAGATCATCGGCGCGGCAGAGCCCGGCGCGGACGTGGAACTGCTGGTCTTCGCCGACCAGTTGCTGAAGAAACTGGGCGTTGTCGATGGCGTCACCTGCACGCTCAACACCCTGGGCGACGCGCCCAGCCGGGAGGCATGGCGGGCGGCCCTCGTCGCGCATTTCGAGGGGCACCGCGACCAGTTGTCGGAAGAGAGCGTCGATCGCCTCTCCCGCAATCCGCTGCGCATCCTGGACAGCAAGGATCCGCGCGACCGTCCGGTTGCGGACAGCGCGCCGGACATCGACGCCTATCTGACCGAAGAGGCGCGTGACTTCTTTGGCAAGGTGACGGCGGGGCTCGACGCGGCCGGGGTGAAGTGGGAGCGCAACGCGCGGCTGGTGCGCGGCCTTGATTATTACCGCCACACCGCGTTCGAGTTCGTAACCGATCGCCTGGGGGCTCAGGGCACGGTGCTGGGCGGCGGACGCTATGACGGCCTGATCGAGAATCTGGGCGGTCCCGCGACCCCGGCGGTCGGCTGGGCGGCGGGGATCGAGCGGCTGGCGATGCTGATCGATGCGCCGGTTGAAAAGCGGGATATCGTGGCAGTCCTACCGGATAAACGTGAATTAGAAGGCGAAGCATTGGCCGTTGCGGCTCGTTTGCGGAGGGCTGGCGTCAGATGTTGGACAAGCTTCGGTGGGAATCCGAAGAAATTGCCTTCAAAGGCTCGAACTGCCGGCGTGCACGCAAACTTGTTTGTGTTGCAGGCTGATGAAACCGGACGATGCTTCAATTTCGTTTCGGTGTCCGATCACCTTGAAGTGGCGGAGCTTCGTGAGTCGATCGAAGCCGTTTTGGGGCGGGAGCGCTTCGGCAACTTCTCGCATTTTAAAGCGGATAAAGCCGACTGATGCATATCTCCCCCGAACGCATCGCGCAGATCGAGCGCCGCCGGGACGAGGTGCAGGCGTCGATGACGCGCGCGGACCTGGCGCCCGACGAGTTCGTCCGCCTGTCGAAGGAATATGCCGAGCTGGAACCGGTCGCGCGGGCCGCGCATGAAGTGCGGCGGCTGCGGCAGGAACTGTCCGCCCTCGATTATATGATCGGCGGCGATGATCCCGACGCCGATCCGCTGATGCGCGAGATGGCGCTGGAGGAGATGCAGGTCCTGAAGGACCAGCTGCCCGACGCCGAGCGCGCGCTCGCGCTCCAGCTGCTGCCCAGGGACGCGGCCGATCAGCGCCCGGCCATGCTGGAAATCCGCGCGGGCACCGGCGGTGACGAGGCCGCGCTGTTCGCCGGTGACCTGTTCCGCATGTACCAGCGCTATGCCGATGACCGTGGCTGGAAACTGGAACTGATGTCCGCCAGCCCGTCGGAAGCGGGTGGCTACAAGGAAGTCGTTGCGTCGGTCACGGGCACCGGTGTTTTCGCCCGGATGAAGTTCGAGAGCGGCGTTCATCGTGTCCAGCGCGTTCCGGTGACGGAAAGCGGCGGGCGCATCCACACGTCGGCCGCGACCGTGGCGGTGCTGCCGGAACCCGAGGAAGTCGACGTGCAGATCGCCGACAGCGACCTGAAGATCGATATCTATCGTGCGTCGGGCGCGGGCGGGCAGCATGTGAACACCACCGATTCCGCCGTGCGCATCACCCACCTGCCGAGCGGCATTGTGGTAACCCAGCAGGACGAGCGTTCGCAGCACAAGAACAAGGCGAAGGCGATGAAGGTGCTGCGCGCCCGCCTGTACGAGGCGGAGCGCGACCGTGCCCAGAGCGCGCAGGCCGGGGCACGCCGGGCGATGGTCGGTTCGGGCGACCGTTCGGAGCGGATTCGTACCTATAATTTCCCGCAGGGACGCGTCACCGATCATCGCATCAACCTGACCGTCCACCGGCTGCCGGAAATCCTGGAGGGGCCGGGCCTCGACGAGGTGATTTCCGCCCTGATCGCGGAGGATGAGGCCGCTCGCCTCGCCCAGCTCGACGGGGTCGGGTAGGCGCGCGCATGAGCGTCGCCGCCCAGGCACTGCGCGACGCCGCCCGGCATCTGGCATCGGCCAGCGACAGTGCGCGCCTCGACGCTGAACTGCTGCTCGCTCATGCGCTGGAGATCGGCCGTGAGGAACTGATCCTGAAGCTGCGCGATCTGGCCGTGCCGCCCGCCTTCGATGCACTTGTTGCCCGCCGGCTGGCAGGCGAGCCGGTTGCGCATATCACCGGCACCCGCGATTTCTGGACGCTGACCCTGGCGGTTACGCCCGATGTCCTGATCCCCCGCCCGGACAGCGAGACGTTGATCGAGGCGGCGGTCGATCATTTCCGGGGGCGGGCGCCGCCTGCCACTATCCTCGACCTTGGCACCGGTTCCGGCGCGCTGCTGCTCGCGGCGCTCGACCAATGGCCGGACGCCACCGGACTTGGCGTGGACCTTTCGCAGGCGGCGCTGGACGTTGCGCGGGGTAACGCCCGGCGGACAGGGCTGGAGGCGCGCGCGACCTTCCGCCATGGTGACTGGGCCGACGGGCTCGACGCGCGCTTCGACCTCATCCTTGCCAACCCGCCTTATATCGCGACGTCGGCGCAGCTGCCGCCCGATGTGCTGCATCACGAGCCGCATGCGGCGCTGTTCGCCGGACCTGACGGACTGGATGACTATCGACGCCTCGCCCCCCAGGTGGCAAAGCTGCTCGCGCCCGGCGGTTTCGCGGCGGTGGAGACCGGTTTCGACCAGGGAGAGAGCGCGGCTGCCTTGTTTCGGGAGGTCGGACTCACCATATGCCTCAGGAAGGATCTGGCCGGTCGAGACAGGTGTCTTGAACTGGTACTGGCATAGGAAGTTTCAGCCAGCCAAACGCTTTTTTCTTGGTTTATGGGCCAAGAGCGTTTAGGAGGCTGGCTCAGGCGGGGCCGGGTTCCAGCAGTCGAACCGGCCACACCTGCTCCCGAAGTCATGGCGGCGCCAAAGTGGTTCGCGCCGCCGGCAGGCTGGAGGTCCGGGCGTGCGGAGCGTTCGGCCTGCGTAGCTATGCATTCGGCCGGAGCAGCGGAAAGGGCGATCGAGGCGAAGGCGGGGTGCCTTGCCTGATGATCGCTGCGGACAGGGCTAGCGGGCACCGCGCGGCGGATGTCCCCAAGGGATTACTTTGAAGCTAAGGACCCACCATTGATCAACAATCGTCAGGCCGGCCGGCGTAATCGCGGCCGGAACAATAACGGGCGCTCCAACGGGCAGAACCGTGGGGGCGGCGACAGCGGTAACCGTATCGACAGCCGGGCGCGGGGCAATGCCGCCCAGCTTCTGGAAAAGTACCGGAACATGGCGCGTGATGCGCAACTCGCCGGCGACCGCGTGAACGTGGAATATTATCTCCAGTTCGCCGACCATTATTTCCGTGTGCTGGCCGACAATCGCGCCCGCCAGGAAGAACAGAATCCGCAGCGTTTCCGTCGCGATGACAATGCCGGGTTCGATGATGCCGGCGACGATTTCGACGGCGGCGATGATTTCGGCATGGACTTTGGCCACCAGCAGAGCCAGCCGCAGTCGCAGCCCTCTCATGCACAGGCGCAGCCTTCCCAGTCGCAGCCGCAGCGCGAACGGGGCGACGATGAGGGGCAGCAGGCGCAGGGTGGCCGTCGTGGCCGTAATCGTGGCCGCGATCGCGATTTCGACCGGGGTCAACAGCAGCACGACAATCCGTTCAGCCGTCCGTTCGATGCCGCACCTCCGGCGGAGGCCCAGCCGGCCCCGGCCGTGCAGGCGGCGGCCGATCCTGCTCCATCCGACGAAGCAGAGGCCGCACCCACGCCGCGCCGCCGTGGTCGCCCGCCCCGTGCGAAGGTCGCCGAAACGCGTGGCGAAGACCTGCTGGACGCTGCCGTGCTGCCCCCCGCCATCGCCCGTGCCGACAATGACGGTGGGAGCGAGGCAGAGGCGCCCGCCGCGCCGCGCAAGCGGGGACGTCCCCGTCGCGCTACGGCAGAGGCGGCCGAGTAAGGGCCTGCACCTGGCTCATGAACAGAAAAAGGGCGGCTCCCTGATCGGGGCCGCCCTTTTTCTTATCGAACGTCGCTTGGATCAGCCGCCTTCGGGCAGCGGCCTTGGCCGGTGATCCTCGTCGAGCGCCACGAAGGTGAAGACGCCGTTCGTCACATGGACCGCATTCTGTCCCTGGCCCCGGGTCGCGATCACCTCGATCTTGATCGCGACGGACGTGCGCCCGCGCCGTTCCACATCGGCATAGACCGACAATATGTCGCCCAGCAGGACCGGGGCGATGAACTGCATCCGCTCGATGGCGACCGTTGCGACGGCACCTTGAGCGACCCGCGCGGCGATGATCCCGCCCGCGATGTCCATCTGACTGAGCACCCAGCCGCCGAAAATGTGGCCGTTGGCATTGATGTCGCCGGGCTGCGGCACGACGCGCAGCGTCGGCATCCGTTCGGCCTTGTCCATTTCACTCGCCAATGTCGATCATCCCCTTCATACGATCCTCGACCTGCTCGTCATGCCCCGTGCCGCTGGACAGGAACACGAGCGCCATCAATCCCGTGCCGAGCATGAACGTCAGCCACACGCCCAATATGGTGGCGATGACCATGTGCAGCGGCATTGGCGTATCTCGAGTCGAAAGCCAGCCGAGCGCCGCCAGCACGCATAGAGCGCCCAGCCCAGCCATTGCCAGCATCACCCGCCGGAATCGCCCCCACGCCGCCGCGGCGATTTCTGGATCATCCAGTGCTTTTGGACGTTTCATCGGCTTCCCTTCGGGCGCTGGACATGGGATCATTGCGTCCCCGCGACAAGAGGAGAGGGACATGACTGTAGCAGCGATTTTGCAGGGCAAGAGCGGCGAGGTCATTTCGATAGAAGGCCACGCCACGGTGCTGGACGCCGTGACGCTACTGGCCGAACGCCGGATAGGCTGTCTGCCGGTGATCGATGACGGCCGGGTAGTCGGAATTTTTTCGGAAAGGGACGTGGTCTACCGGCTTGCCAGGGACGGGGCGAGCGCGCTCGATGCACCGGTCGCATCAGTGATGACCTCGCCGGCGGTGACCATCGGGGCTGACACGGCGGCGATGGCGGCGCTGTCGCTGATGACGAAGCGGCGTATCCGCCACCTGCCCGTCGTCGAGCAGGAGCGGATGGTCGGTTTCGTGTCGATCGGCGACATCGTCAAATACCGGATCGACCGGATCGAGGCGGAGGCCGCGTCGCTGCGCGACTATATCCAGAACGCCTGATCCGTTTCCGGCGGCTTCAGGCCGTCGTGGCCGGTTGGCGCCTGCGCAGCAGCGCGACCAGTTCCTCCAGCGTCGCGCGCGCGAAGAGGGCGAGGCCTGCGCCGAACGCCGCTGCGCCCGTGCCGGTCATCACCGCGAGGCGCAGCGGTGCGGGCATCGGCGGCAGCAGGCGCCCGATCGCCCAGACGATCGCGGCCATCCCGATCGAGGCGACCAGCGCGGGCAGCATGGCACGCGCCACCTCTCCCAGGCGCAGGCCCATCGGTGCGCCTGCAAGGCGCACGGTAGCGAGCGTCAGCAGCGGGAAGGCGAGAAGCCATGCCCAGGCAAGCCCGATCGCGCCGAAGCGGATGCCGATCAGGAAGGTGACCGGCATCAGTATGGCGCCGATGGCCGAGACCCGCGCGGTGATTCCCGGCCGGCCGAGCGCGTTGCTGACCGGCGCGAACATCACCTGCAGCGTCATGCACGGCATGGCGAGCGCAAGGACGGAGACGAGCGGGGCCATTTCCAGCCATTTCGCGCCGAACAATGTCTCGACCAGCGGTCCGGCGGTCACCGCCATGCCCAGATAGAGGGGGCATGATACCAGCATCAGCAGGCGGATCGCCTTGCAGAACGACCAGCGGATCTTCGCCGGGTCCTTCTGCATCCGCGCATAGGCGGGGAAGGCGACGTCATTCAGCGGCGGGATGAACTTGCTGACGAATATCTGGGTGAGGAACAATGCCTCCGCGTAAAGGCCGAGCGCATGGGGGCTGAGGACGCGTCCGGCGATGAAGATGTCCGCCTGGCTCTGGATCAGCCAGAAGAGCTGGCTACCCAGAAGCGACGCCCCGAATGCCACCATCGCACCGGTGCCTCGGAAATCGAAGCTGGGAACCGGCAGGAAGCGGGTCGCCATCGCATAGCCCAGTCCCTTGATCCAGAAGAGGGTGAGGGGTGCGAACACCAGCGTCCACACGTCCCAGCCCGCAAGCGCGCCATAGATGGCGACGCCGGCGGCGACGGTGGCGGCGATGAAGTTGACGATCGCGGGCCGGCGAAAGTCGAGCGAGCGGCCCATGATCGCCTCCGGCACGGAGATGAACGGGGTGGCAAGATAGATCAGCGCCTGCACGCGGAGCAGGTTGGCCACCATCGGCTGGTCGTAATAGTCGGCGGCGAGCGGCGCGATACCAAGCTGGATCAGGGCAAGCGCGCCGTTCAGCAGCAGCATGATGCCGAAGGCCTGACGCAAGCGATGCGAATCAAGCGTTTCCGATTGCACCAATGCGCTCACCAGCCCGTAGCCGTTGAGAAAACCCATGAAGTTCAGGATCACCTGGGTCATCGCGAACAGGCCGTAATCGGCGGGGTCGAGGATACGGATGACGGCCAGAGTCGCGGTCCAGCTGACGATCTGGGAAACGATCTGGCTGCCCGAACGCCAGAATACGGCGCTGCGTACACGCGCGCCGAAACCGGCGTCGTTCGCGTCGGCGTCTTCCAAACCCATATGTTCCGGGGCCTTTCCTTGGTGCTCCTGTACAGTGCCCCTCCCATATCCGGTAAGGCTCAAAGAAAACTGAAATAAAATTGCAAAAAGCGCTTGACGGTTTCGGAAGAGCCCCTTAGAGGCCCCTCTCACCGGACGGGGCGCTGCCTGATTGGACAGGGTTCTGGCTGGTCGCCAACATAG
>QFQF01000006.1 GCA_003248935.1 Sphingobium sp. | reverse complement strand
AATGAAGAGCCGTGTGCATTGAAAGGTGCAAGCACGGTTCGGGGGGAGGCGCTGAGGCGTCCTCGCAAGAGGCGTCTCGCGTCTACCCTACCGAGACCCGTCAGGGGCTCGGTCGGAGCGCAGCGGAGATAGAGCGGCGGTCCCGTAGGGAGGCGCCAAGCCATTCTGCTGACCTTGCTTTTCCAGCCTATTTCGATTATATTTTAATCGGGTTGATAGCAGGTGATGAACATGGCGACTGAGACAAAAGTGTTGACCGCACACGTCCCGCTGCACCTCGCGGAGAAGGTTGAAGCAATGGCCTCGCGGCTCGAACGCTCGCGTGGCTGGGTGATGAAACAGGCGCTCGCCGCCTGGGTTGATCAGGAGGAGGAGCGTCACCGCATGACGCTCGAAGCAATGGAAGATGTCGATGCCGGGCGCGTGATCGACCATCAGGCCGTGCGCGCTTGGGCGGACAGCCTCGGCACTGACACCCCGCTGCCGCCGCCTTCGGCATGAGGATCAAGTGGACCGGCAAGGCGTCCTCGGATTTGGTGCGGCTGCACGAGCATCTGCGTCCGGTTGCCCCGGAGGCGGCGGCGCGGGTCGTGCAGCAGCTCTCGCGCGCGCCGGATCGGCTGCTCGACTATCCCCGGATCGGCGAGAAGCTGGACGCCTACGAGCCGCGCGAGGTTCGGCGCATCATCGTCGGCAATTACGAGCTGCGCTACGAGATTGCGGATGCGACGATCTTCATCCTGCGCCTGTGGCATTGCCGCGAGGAGCGCAGCTTCGAGTCGGACGACTGACGATGAGGCCGGCCGCATCGAACGCTACGATGCAGCGCGCCGCCCTTCGCCCCTATCTGCGCTTCGCCGCGACAGAGGCTTTGCATGAGGCGCGAGCGCGAAGCAGCCTGTCGGGATGGCCCTTGCCCGCAAAGTCCATCGTCGCCCCCATCGTCGCCGGGCCGAATGCCCGGACGACCTGTTCGACTATGCCACGCTGCCGGTCGGCAGCCTCCGTCCTTGCGCGGGGAAAAGCCCGAAGGACGATCTTTCGACCTGGACCGTCACCGACGACTGGCCCGAGCGCGTGCCGGTCACGAGTGCGGAAGTGGATGTGTTCGAGGCATGGTTCGGCGACGTTTTCGACGAGCTGTTCGGGCCGTGCCAATGATGTGAGGAGTTCGCTACCATGACCGTGCCGCTGCGCGCCGCCCTTTACCTGCGCGTTTCAACGGCGCGGCAGGCCGAGCATGACGTGTCGATCCCCGATCAGCGCAAGCAGGGCGAAGCCTATTGCCTGTCGCGGGGACTGGAGCTGGTCGATACCTTCGTCGAGGCCGGCGCATCGGCGACGAACGACCGGCGGCCCGAGTTCCAGCGCATGATCGAGGCCGGGACCAGCAAGCCCGCGTCGTTCGACGTAGTGGTGGTCCACAGCTTCTCGCGCTTCTTCCGCGATCACTTCGAACTGGAGTTCTACGTTCGCAAGCTCGCCAAGAACGGCGTCAAGCTGTTGTCGATCACGCAGGAAATGGGCGACGATCCGATGCACGTCATGATGCGTCAGATCATGGCGCTGTTCGACGAATATCAGTCGAAGGAGAATGCGAAGCACGTCCTTCGCGCGCTCAAGGAAAATGCCCGGCAAGGCTTCTGGAACGGCTCGCTGCCGCCGATCGGATATCGCGTGGTCGATGCCGAGCAACGCGGCGCGAAGATGAAGAAGAAGCTGGAGATCGACCCGATCCACGCCGACACGGTGCGGCTGGCGTTCAAGCTGGCGCTGGAAGGCGACGGCACATCCGGCCCGATGGGCGTGAAGTCGATCACCAAGCATCTCAACGAGCGCCGTATCTTCACGCGCGACGGCGGCCGCTGGGGCATCGGCACGGTTCATCGGATGCTGACCCGGCCGACCTATATCGGCCGCCACGAGTTCAACAAGCGCGGCAAGAGCAAGGAATTGAAGCCCTCCGAGGAAGTGATCGCGGTCGAGGTTCCGGCGATCATCGACCAGGCCACGTTCGATGCGGTGCAGGCACATTTCAAGGCGCGCAACCCGAAGGTCGCCCATCCGCAGGTCGTCGGTGGCCCGACGCTGCTGACGGGCCTGATCCATTGCGGGAAGTGCGGCGGCGCGATGACGATTCGCACCGGGAAGGGTGGGCGCTATCGCTATTACACCTGTTCGATGAAGGCGCGGCAGGGCGCGACCGCCTGCGAGGGCATGACGGTTTCGATGGAGCGGCTGGACGATCTGGTCGCAAACTATCTGGCCGACCGGCTGCTCGATCCCGACCGGCTGGAGGATGTACTAGCCGAGGTTCTGGATCGTCGACAGGAGCGCAGCGACCGGCGCCGCGAGCATATCGCGGAATTGAACCGGCGATCCGCCGAGACCGAGCTGCGCCTGAAACGGCTCTACGACGCGATCGAAAGCGGCGTCGCCGATTTGGACGATCCGGCGCTCAGGGATCGCATCGTCGCCTTGAAGGCGACTCGCGATCAGGCGCGGGCGGATGCCGAGCGGGCCTCGGCCCTCCTGCTCAACTCGACGCAGCAGGCCATCACGCCGGCCACGTTGCGAAAGTTCGCGTCAACGGCGCGGCGGCGCATCCGCACGGAAGGCGGCGGCTATCGCCGCGACCATCTTCGCGCCTTGGCGCAGCGGGTCGAGGTCGATCGCGGCGAGGTCCGCATCATGGGATCGAAGAGCAACCTGCTCCGCGTGCTGGCCGCCAATGGCGTAGCCACGGCGGCGGGCGGAGTGCCCATCGTTGTTCCGAAGTGGCGGAGAGGGAGGGATTCGAACCCTCGGTGAGCTTGCACCCACGCCGCATTTCGAGTGCGGTGCATTCGACCACTCTGCCACCTCTCCGCGAGGGGACCCGGTCTGTCAGGATGCGGATGCACCATGGCTGCCGAGCCGGTCGAGGGGCGGGCGATAGCGAATGAAATCGGCTTTGCCAAGCGGCCTTTGCGGCATTTTTCTTGCGTGCCCTTCAGTCCCACCTACATAGGGAACATGACACGAGAGAATCTGACCTCCGGCACGGTCGCCGCGCTCAACGCCCCCATGATCGCCCACGCCCGGTTCAGCATCGGCGACGTGGTGCGTCACCGGCTGTTCGAGTTCCGGGGCGTCGTGTTCGACATCGACCCGGTCTTCGCCAACAGCGAGGAATGGTATGAGGCGATTCCCGAGGATATCCGTCCGGACAAGGAGCAGCCCTTCTACCACCTGCTCGCCGAGAACGGAGAGGCGAGCTACGTCGCCTATGTGAGCCAGCAGAACCTCGTCAGCGACGAGAGCGACGAGCCGGTCGACCATCCGGCGATAGGCGGCATCTTCTCGACCTTCGCGAACGGCAAGTACCGGTTGCGGCCGGTTCACCGGCACTGAGCGGCTGGCGGCGGGCCGGATCAGCCTGCGGGATCAGGCCTTGATCTTCCAGCCCCGCCGCAACACCGCATAGCACACCCCGCCCAGCAGCAGGTTGGCGATCAGCATCACCGCCGCGCCCAGCACGACATTCGTGTCTGACGCCGACAGGAAGCCATAGCGGAAGCCTGAAATCACGTAGAAGAACGGATTGGCGTGGCTGATCGCGCGGAATGCCGGGCTCAGCCTGTCGATCGCGTAGAAGGTGCCGGAGAGCAGCGAGAGCGGCGCGATCACGAAGTTGGTGACGGCCGCCGCATGGTCGAACTTCTCCGCCCATATCGACGTCAGCACGCCCAGGAACGCGAGGAATGCCGATCCGAGCACGCCGAACCATATGATCGCCCAGCCATGCACCGGCACCACATGCACGCCCGGCCACAGCAGCATTGCCAGCCAGACCGCGAAGCCGACGAAACAGGCGCGCGTGACCGAGGCGGCCACCAGTGCGAACAGCAGCTCCCCGGTGGAGATCGGCGGCATCAGATAGTCGACAATCGTGCCCTGTATCTTGCCTGCCAGCAGGCCGAAGCTGCTGTTGGCGAAACTGTTCTGCAACATGCCCATGACGATCAGGCCCGGCGCGATGAAATCGGCGAACGGTACGCCCAGCACGGTGCGGCCCTGCCGCCCCAGCGCGACCGTGAAAATGATCAGGAACAGCAATGTCGTGAGCGCCGGGGCCCACACCGTCTGCAACTGCACCTTCATGAAACGGCGCACTTCCTTGAAGTACAGCGCCTTCATCCCCGGCCAGTTGACGTTACGAATCACCAGTTCGCCTGGCTCGTGACGGATCATGCTCGGCAGGGGGCCGGCGGCGGCGACATTTTGGGGCTGGTCGTCCATGCCGCGATCGACTATCGGCTGCGCCATTCAGCGGCAAGCGGGAATCCGTTCTGCGGCCGTACTTTCTGTGAATTGAACATCGGGTCCGGCCATCCCATATTGTGGCCGAACCTTCGTAAATTGGGAGCCTGCCTTGTCCTGGACCGACGAACGCATCGAACAGCTCAAGACCATGTGGGAAAAAGGCATGACCGCGAGCCAGATCGCGGACGAGCTGGGCGGCGTCAGCCGCAACGCGGTGATCGGCAAGGCGCATCGTCTGGGCCTCCAGTCCCGCCCCTCGCCGGTGAAGGCCACGGACACCCCGCGCAAGAAGGCGGCGCCCGCTCCCAAGAAGGCGGCACCCGTCGGAACGCCCGCGCCGCGCGCACCGGTCGAGGAGGAGGCGCCCCGCGCCGCGCCACAGGCAGAAGCGCCCGTGGCGACACCCGCCCGCCCCGCCCCGGCATCGTTCGGCGAAACGGAACAGGCGCCGCCACCGCAACCGCGTGTGGTGTCGGTCGGCCCCGGCGGCTTCCTGCGTCAGGGCCCGGGCGACCAGCAGGCGCCGATTCCCCCGGCCCCGCCCCGCCGTCTGGTTCCCGCCAAGCCGAGCGCGGATATCGCCGGCAAGACCTCGCTGCTCGACCTTACCGAGAAGATCTGCAAGTGGCCGATGGGCCACCCGGGCGAGCCGGACTTCCACTTCTGCGGTGAAAAGGTGAACCCGGGCTTCCCCTATTGCGTCGAGCATTGCGGCCGCGCCTATCAGGCACAGCTGCCGCGCGGCACCCGCCGCCCGCCGCCGCCTCTGCCCTTCGGCGGCCCCCGCGTCCGCTGATCGCACGACCGGCAAAGATGGAGGCCGCCTTTATGGGCGGCCTTTCTCTTTCTGGGACGGGCTGATCTATGACGCGATATTGGAGCGATCTCGGCTTGCCGGCATCGCCGTCGCCAGCCAGAGCGGAAGTCCCCGCCATGGGAGTGACGTTCAGTGCTCGATTGCCTTGCCGTTTCAGGTTATCGCTCGCTTCGGGATATCGTCCTGCCTCTTGGAGAGCTGACCGTCGTTACCGGCGCCAACGGCAGCGGAAAATCGAGTCTCTATCGGGCACTGCGCCTGCTTGCCGATGTGGCGCAGGGTCGCGTCATCGGATCGCTTGCTTCAGAAGGCGGTCTGGAGTCCACTTTATGGGCCGGACCGGAGAAAATCACCCAAGCGATGCGCACGGGCCGCCATCCGGTCCAGGGCACGGTGCGCTCGAAGAATATCAGCCTGAAGCTCGGCTTTTCTTCCGACGATTATGGCTATGCTATCGATCTTGGGCTGCCGGTGCCTTCCACATCCGCTTTTTCCCATGATCCGGAGATAAAGGTTGAGGCTGTCTGGCTGGGCGCAAAGCTGACCCGGCGCAACTTGATCGCAGAGCGCCGCGGTTCACTTGTTCGCTGCCGCAGTGCGTCCGGCGGGGACTGGGTCGAGGCATTCGATCGCTTGTCCTACTTCGACAGCATGATGACCCATATGGCGGATGCCGGCGAAGGACTGGAATTGTTGATGCTGCGCGAACGCATGCGGCGATGGCGGTTTTACGACAATCTGCGGACGGACAGGGATGCGCCAGCCCGCCAGCGCCATGTGGGAACATATACTCCGATCCTGTCGGCGGATGGGTCGGATATCGCTGCAGCCGTCCAGACGATCCTGGAAATCGGCGATGGCCATGCCCTGCAGGATGCTGTCGGCGACGCCTTTGGCGGCGCTTCGCTCGCGGTCGAAACCGCTGCCGGATTTGAATTGACGATGCTACAGCATGGACTGCTCCGTCCCCTGCGATGCGCGGAACTGTCGGACGGGACTTTACGCTACATCTTGCTGGCGGCGGCCCTGCTTTCTCCCCGTCCGCCGGAACTGATGATCCTCAACGAACCTGAAGTGAGCCTGCATCCCGACCTGCTGCCCGCCCTCGCCCGCCTCCTCGTCAACGCGTCGCGCCATTGCCAGATCATCCTGGTATCCCACGCCCCCGGGCTGATCGATGCCCTGGAGCGCGCGGGCACATGCACATTCGTGGAACTGGAAAAGGACTTGGGAGAGACACTCGTGCGCCATGGCGATGCGCCGGACTGGGAATGGCCTGCCCGATAATCACCTTGGCGAGCAAGTTGCTTGCTCCCCCCGGTCAAGCGCCTCTATAGGCTTTGCATGGCGGATGATCTCTTTGCCGGCAGCCCAAGCCCGACCACGACCGACTATGACGCCTCCTCGATCGAGGTGCTGGAGGGGCTTGAGCCCGTGCGGCGCCGTCCGGGCATGTATATCGGCGGCACCGACGAACGGGCCTTTCACCACCTTGCGTCCGAAATCCTCGACAATGCGATGGACGAGGCCGTCGCCGGCCATGCGACGCGGATCGAGATCGAGCTGGAGGCAGGCAATCGCCTGACGATCATCGACAATGGTCGCGGCATGCCGATCGATCCGCACCCCAAATTTCCCGACAAGTCGGCGCTCGAGGTCATCCTCACCATGCTGCATTCGGGCGGCAAGTTCTCGAACAAGGCCTATGCGACCTCGGGCGGCCTGCATGGTGTCGGGTCCAGCGTCGTCAACGCGTTGTCGATCGACATGACGGTGGAGGTGGCCCGCAACCGCGAACTCTATCGCCAGTCGTTCAGCCAGGGGAATCCGAAGGGACCGCTGGAGAAGATCGGCGCCGCGCCCAACCGCCGGGGCACGTCGGTCAGTTTCGTTCCCGACGCCGAGATTTTTGGTGAGATGAAGTTCAAGCCGCAACGGCTGCACAAGCTCGCCCGGTCGAAGGCCTATCTGTTCGCGGGCGTCGAAATCCGCTGGAAATGCGATCCCTCGCTGATCACGGACGATACCCCGGCAGAGGCGGTGTTCCAGTTTCCCGGCGGCCTTGCCGATCATCTGCGCGAGCAGATCGGGGACCGGGAGTGCGCCACCAGCCAGTTCTTCTCCGGCAGCCAGGATTTCCCGGGCGAGATGGGCCGGGTCGAATGGGCCGTCGCGTGGCCGCTCTGGTCCGACGGCAGCTACAGCTGGTACTGCAACACCATCCCGACGCCTGACGGCGGCACGCATGAAAACGGCCTGCGCGCCGCCCTGACCAAGGGTATCCGCGCATTTGCCGAACTCGTCGGCCAGAAGAAGGGCAAGGACATCACCGCCGACGATATCATGACCTCTTCGGAGATCATGCTGTCGGTCTTTATCCGCGATCCGCAGTTCCAGAGCCAGACGAAGGACCGGCTGACGTCTCCCGATGCGGCGCGGCTGGTCGAAAATGCCGTGCGCGACCATTTCGACCACTTCCTCACCGACCATATGGACCGGGGCAAGGCGCTGCTCTCCTACGTGCTCGACCGCATGGACGAGCGGCTGAAGCGCAAGCAGGAGAAGGAGGTCAAGCGCAAGACCGCTACCAGCGCGCGCAAGCTGCGCCTGCCCGGCAAGCTGACCGACTGTTCCGCCGACGATCCGGAAGGGACGGAAATCTTCATCGTCGAGGGCGACAGCGCCGGCGGATCGGCCAAACAGGCGCGCGACCGCAAAACGCAGGCGATCCTGCCCATTCGCGGCAAGATCCTGAACGTCGCGTCGGCCACGTCGGCCAAGATCCTGGCCAATCAGGAAATCGCCGACATGATCCAGGCGCTGGGCTGCGGCACGCGGAAGGAATGCAATCCCGACACGCTGCGCTACGAACGCATCGTCATCATGACCGACGCCGACGTCGACGGCGCCCATATCGCCACCCTTCTGATGACCTTCTTCTTTCAGGAGATGCCGGAACTGGTGCGGCGCGGGCATCTCTATCTGGCGCAGCCGCCGCTCTACCGCCTCGTTTCGGGCGGCAAGAGTCTCTATGCCCGTGACGACGCCCATCGGGTGGAGATCATGGAGAAGGAGTTCAAGGGGAAGAAGGTCGAGGTCAGCCGCTTCAAGGGCCTTGGCGAGATGAACCCGGGTCAGCTCCGCGAAACCACGATGGACCCCAAAACGCGCGGGATGATCCGCATCACCCTGCCGCCCGACGTGGAGGACCGCGCCGCCGTGCGCGACCTCGTCGACCGGCTGATGGGCAACAACCCCGCCCACCGCTTCGCCTTCATTCAGGAAAATGCGGCGCAGGTCGACGAGGAAGCGATCGACGCCTGATCGGGTGCGTCAGGACCGGGCGCGCCGGGACTGGGCAGATCAGGGGCGGTAAGCGCCCTGACGGGTAGGTCAGCCCGCCAGCTTGCCTGCCCGCTCACGCCAGGCCTCAGCCAGCAAAGGCATGCCGGCAAGCGCCCGCACGGCATCGGGATCGCCCTTGTGCCCGCCGGCAATCAGCAGGCGGAACACGCGCGCCACGGTCCATTCCGGCTGCGGCCGGTCGATCAGGGTCATGTCCCCGCCCGCTTCCGCCTCCCCTTCCCGGATCACCCGGAAGTAGATGCCGCAGCGCGCCGTCCTGACGATGGTCGCCAATATGTCCCGCTCGCCGAAGCGGTGGTCGAGTTTCCAGCAGGGCTGACGGCCATGGCTGACCTCGACGATCGCACTGCCCAGCGTGAAGCGGTCGCCGACGCACAGATCGTCCTCGACCAGCCCCTGCGCCGCGATATTCTCCCCGAACGCGCCGGGCGCATCCAGCAATGCGTGACCGGGCTTGCGCTCGCGCCAGAACGGATAATGGTCCTGCGCGTAGAGGTGGATCGCCTTGTCGTGCCCGCCGTGATGGATGGGGTCCGCGACCATGTCGCCTTCAAACCCCAGCCAGCCGATACGCACAGGCCCCGCCACCGGCCGCTTGGCGATTGCGCTGTATTCGCCGTCGCGGAACGGTACAGGCGCTCCCGTGAGCAGGGCGGCGACGGTCATCCGGGGCATATCCATGGCGGCAGGATGCCAGAACCGCGCGCCCGCACCAACAGCCGATCGACACGCAACTGGCCTGCTCCCCTGCGGACGCTACGCCCCGTCCAGTTCGGACCTGAGCTTCAGCGCCTCGCCGCCATCCTCCAGCGCGACCAGATAGGCGGGGTTGTCGGCGCTGCCGTTGCGCGACACCTTCGCGCCCTTGATCGTCCGCTCGACATGCCGGTCGAACCGCTCGACGATCTTGCCATAGGCGACGCCCGTTCCCCAGTTCCACCGGACGCGCTGGCCCTTCGCCCATTCCTTGCCCATCATCGCCTCTCCCGGCTTCCCGCCTTCCGATGAGAAGCGTTGGCAACAACGCCGGTTCCCTTGGCCTTTGCCGCTCTCTTCGCTAAGGGGCTAGCGATGGACGCTACCGGCCTTCGCATCGCTCTTTTCAGCGGCAACTACAACTATGTGCGCGATGGCGCGAACCAGGCGCTGAACCGGCTGGTCGACTATCTGCTGCGGCAGGGGGCGGCCGTCCGGGTCTACTCGCCGACGACCGACACCCCGGCCTTTCCGCCGACCGGCGATCTGGTGAGCGCACCGTCCTTCGCCATGCCCGGGCGCGGCGAATATCAGGTGCCCTACCGCCTGTCCGGGCGGCTGCGGCGCGACATTGCCGCCTTCGCACCGAACATGGTTCACGTGTCCAGCCCCGATCCGCTCGGCCATCGCGCGGTCTCCTATGCCCGTCATCGCGGCCTGCCGGTCGTGGCGTCGGTGCATACCCGGTTCGAAACCTATCCGCGCTATTACGGCCTCGCCTTCCTGGAGCCGCTGGTCACGGCGCTGCTCCGCCGCTTCTACCGCCGCTGCGACGCGCTGGTCGCACCCTCCGACTCGATGGCGCAGGTGCTGCGCGAGCAGCGGATGAACTACGATATCGGCATCTGGACGCGCGGCATCGACCGGGCGATCTTCAATCCCGGCCGCCGCGACCTCGCCTGGCGCCGGAGCCTCGGCATAGAGGACGACGTACCGGTCATCGGCTTCACCGGCCGCCTGGTGATGGAAAAAGGGCTGGACGTCTTCTCCGATGCGATCGATCTGTTGCGCGCCCGGCAGGTTCGTCATCGCGTGCTGGTGATCGGCGACGGCCCGGCCCGCGGCTGGTTCGAAAATCGCCTGCCCGACGCCGTCTTCGCCGGTTTCCTGATGGGGGAGGATCTGGGCCGTGCGGTTGCCAGCATGGACATGCTGTTCAACCCTTCCGTCACCGAAACCTTCGGCAACGTGACGCTGGAGGCGATGGCCTGCGCCCTTCCCACGGTCGCCGCGCGCGCGACGGGCAGCGAATGCCTGGTCACCGACGGCGTCACCGGCCGCCTGATCCGCCCGGGCGCCGTGCAGCAGTTCGCCGACGCCCTCGCCCATTTCTGCACCGACGCGGAAAGCCGAGCCCGCACTGGCGCCGCCGGAAAGGCGGAGGCCGACCATTACGGATGGGATCAGGTCAACCAGTCGCTGGTCGACACCTATCTGCGCGTCGTGCGTCAGCGCAAGCGGGGCGCCGTCCCGCTCGCCAGCCCTGTCCCGTGACCACGCCGTGAGCGACCTGTTCGGCGGCGATCCCGGCACTGCGGCCCCGGCGGAACCTCCGGCCGACGCGCCGCTCGCCGATCGCCTGCGCCCACGCACCCTTGATCAGGTGGTGGGGCAGGAGCATCTGACCGGCCCGGACGGCGCGATCGGCCGGATGGTGGCCGCAGGGCGCCTGTCGTCGATCCTGTTCTGGGGGCCGCCGGGCACCGGCAAGACCACGATATCCCGGCTGCTGGCCGATGCGGTGGGCATGCGGTTCGAGCCGATCTCCGCCGTGTTCTCGGGCGTTGCCGACCTCAAGCGCGTGTTCGCCGCCGCCCGCGACCATGCGAAGCTCGGCCGCCGCACCCTGCTGTTCGTGGACGAGATCCATCGCTTCAACCGCGCCCAGCAGGACGGCTTCCTGCCCTTCGTCGAGGATGGCACGGTCACGCTGGTCGGCGCGACGACGGAGAATCCCAGCTTCGAACTCAACGCCGCTTTGCTCTCCCGCTGCCAGGTGCTGATCCTGCGCCGCCTCGATACCGCCGCGCTGGAAAAGCTCATCGATCGGGCAGAGGCGCTGATGGAACGCCCGTTGCCGCTCGACGCCGCCGCGCGTGAGGCGCTGATCGCCAGCGCCGACGGCGACGGCCGCTTCCTGCTCAATCAGGTCGAGACACTCTATTCCGTCGATCTCGCCGCGCCGCTCGATCCGGCGGGGCTCTCTGCCCTCCTGCACCGCCGCGTCGCGGTCTACGACAAGGATCGGGAGGGGCACTACAACCTGATCTCCGCCCTGCACAAATCGCTGCGCGGCTCCGACCCGCAGGCTGCGCTTTATTATCTCGCGCGGATGCTGACGGCGGGTGAGGAACCGCTCTACGTCCTGCGCCGCATCACCCGCTTCGCCAGCGAGGATATCGGCCTCGCCGACCCGCAGGCGCTGGTCCAGTGCCTCGCGGCCAAGGACGCCTACGATTATCTCGGCAGCCCGGAGGGCGAACTGGCGATCGTCCAGGCCTGCCTCTATTGCGCCACCGCGCCGAAATCGAACGCCGCCTATATGGCGATGAAGGCCGCGTGGAAGACGGCGCGCGACACCGGTTCGCTGATGCCGCCGCAGAACATCCTGAACGCGCCGACGAAGCTGATGAAGGACGTGGGCTACGGCAGGGGCTACACCTATGACCATGATACGGCAGACGGTTTTTCCGGCGACAATTACTGGCCGGAGGACATGGCGCCGCAGGACTTCTACGTGCCCACCGATCGCGGCTTCGAAAAGCGCGTGGCCGAACGCATGGCGTGGTGGGACGAGCGGCGGAAGGGGCGGGAATGACGGTGCCCGATAACCTTTTGCTTCATTCCCTCACACCCGCTCGTTTCGAGCGCGGTCGAGAAACGAACGGTTAGGTCTTTAGCGAGCGGCGATGCCCCTCCCCGCCTTCACCCGCTTTGCCGCGATCGACTGGTCGGGCGCCAAGGGCAGCCGTCACAAGGGCATCGCCGTCGCCCTGTGCGGGGCGGGCATCATGGCCCCTGCCCTTGTCCATGCCCCGCACGGCATCTGGTCCCGCACCGATGTCGCCGGCTGGCTGGTGGCGCAGGCGGCAGAGGCCACCACCCTGTTCGGCTTCGACTTCAGCTTCGCGCCGCCCTTCGTCGCGCGCGGCGCCTATCTGCCCGGCGACGAGACGCCGGTGACGGCGCCCGCATTCTGGGCCTATGTCGACGCCGTCGCGCCCGACGCCGACCTTGGCGCCACCAGCTTTCTGGAGGCCGCCCATCGCCGCCATTTCTATTTCGGCAAGGCCGACGGGATCAAGGCGGACTATATGCACCTGCGCGCCTGCGAGGCGCATTACAAAGCGGGGGGCGGCGGCAAGCCCTCGACCGTCTACGACGCGATCGGCGCCGCACAAGTGGCGAAGGCCAGCTTTTCCGGCATGCGCCTGCTCCACCATATCCGCCCCGCCGTGCCGGTATGGCCGTTCGATCCGCTGCCGGACGGCCCGTCCTCACTGGTGGTCGAAATCTACACCAGCATCGCCGCCCGCGCGGCCGGACGGCCGAAGGGCCGTACGAAGATTCGCGACGCGGCGACGCTGGACGCCGCGCTGGCCCTCGTCGGCAGTGCCCCGCACAGTCCGCTCGCGGCCTATGACGATCACAGCACCGACGCGATCCTGACCGCCGCCTGGATGCGATGCGCCGCATCCAATGCCGCGCTGTGGCATCCATCGGTACTTTCGCCGCAGATCGCACGCACAGAAGGCTGGACGTTCGGCGTCATCTGATAGTAAGGGCCGCTCCGGCGCCGGATTAGCACAGTGGTAGTGCAGCGGTTTTGTAAACCGAAGGTCGGGGGTTCGAATCCCTCATCCGGCACCATTATCCCGACTTCCGTTAGCCCGCTTCAGCGCGCCTGCAGCCGCAACGCCTCGCTCTTGCGTGCCTGCCGGACCATGCCCCGCAAGATCTGCCCCTTGCTCTGCTTGCGCTTCGGACCAAGCGAAAGCAGTTCGTCGGGCTGGATCGTCAGAACCTGCTGCCCGGCATAATGATAGCCGCGCAGCCAGTCTTCATTGTCATGCGCCAAATGCTCCGGCGGATTTGCGTCGAGCACGCGTCCCAGCACCGACCGCGCGCGCTCGGCCGCCCATCCCATGGAATTCTGCCGGTGTGCGGCGAGATGCCGCCCCACCAGTTCCAGGGCTTCCGGAGAAGCCTCCAGATTCAGATGCGCCAATAGATTGCGCGCCGCGAGCGTGTCCACGCTCCAGATATTCGAGTCGTCCATGTTACACCCCCAGATGATCATGAACCCACCGCCCTTGCGACGAGTCAATCGTCCGGCAAGGCCGAATGAAGATTTTGTTAACGAAAATGTCCGGAAACAATCGCGCGCTTCGGGGCGCGATATCGGTGGCGCCTCCCCCAGCAAGGGATTGATGGGGAAGGCGCATCCTTGAGGCTGTCGGGCACTTAAGGACGGGTTGCCCGCTACAGCATTGTCCTGCGGGAATAAAGGGGTAGCTACGTAAAATTCCGTATGGTCAACCTATGTGTCCGATAAGGATACAATTTTTTTCGCTGCAACTGCGCACACTTGTTACAAATGGAACAGCCAGAGAGTCATTATCGTTGGCGGAACCGCGAGGCACAGAAAGCTGCCGAGCGGCAGCCGGGTAGCGCCATCCACATCCCGTCCGGAAAGCTTCGCGCCCAGAACAAACAGCAGCGCCAGCGCGCTCGCGATCAGCAGCAGGAACGGCAGCGCCCGCCAGCCCAGCCAGGCACCGATGGCGCCCAGCAGCTTCGCGTCACCCAGCCCCAGCCCCTCGCGTCCGCGCAGGCGGCGATAGGCGAGCGCGATGGCCAGCAACGCGCCATAGCCCGCCGCCGCACCGATCACCCGGTCGGCCAGCGGAACCGCGCTGGTCCACAGGCCGAGCGTCAGGCCAAGGAAGGCCAGCGGCAGCGTCAGGACATCCGGCAGCCAGAAATGCCGCCAGTCGAGGACCGCCAGCGTCAGCAGGAAAAGCCCCATGACCGTCCATCCGATGCCCGCCACGGACGGCATCAGGAACATGAGAACCCCGCCCACCGCCGCACTGGCCAGTTCGACATGCAGGTGCAGCGGATCGATTCGTCCGCCGCAGGTCCGGCACCGTCCACGCATGACAATCGCGCTGATGACCGGGATCAGTTCGGTGGCGCCCAGCGTCCGTCCGCAACCGTCGCACGCGGACCGACCGGTGAACGGTGAACGCCCCTGCGGCAGGCGCAGGATCAGTGTCGCGAGGAAACTGCCGAGGATCGCTCCGGCACCGGCACCGAGGATCCCCGCCAACCCGGGCGGGACGATCACAGCAGTCCTTCGATCCGGATCATCAGGTCGTTGCCCGCCCGCACAAAGCCCTGCCGCTCCAGCGAACCAGCCAGGTCCGCATCATCGGTCGCGACCCGCAGGTCCGCGACATATCGCCCGTCGGCCATGATCCGGACGTTGAGCTTTTCCATGCCGGACTGACCGACCAGCGGGAGCAGCAACGCCTCCCCGTCGCAGCGCGCGACGCCTGCCAGCCCCTGAGACAGGTTGAGCCCGGCGACATCACCGCTGACGCGGGCGCGCACCTGTCCTTCCGCCTCTGCGCAAGTGCCGCCGGCAAAGCGGGCGGACAGTTGCGTGAGTTCGACGGCGCTGATCGGCAACGGTGCGGCGGCAGCGCCCAGCGGCAGACTGCCGGTGATCCCGTCCACGCCGATGCCACCGACCCCGGCACGCAACGCACCGCGAATATCGTCTGCCTGTCCGGCCTGCCGGGATATCCCGATATGCGCCTGGCCGATCAGCAGCCGGGCGGGCGACAGGCTCGCGTCGACCGTGCCAAGCGGCATCTCGCCGACGCCGAGCTGGACGATCCTGCCCCACCACAGACTGCCGTTCACCGCCCGCGCGGATATGCCGTAGCGGTCGAGGCTCATCAGTCCGAACGCAACCCGCATCGGCAGCAGCACGAGGAGCGCACCAGCGAAAACCGCGGCCAGCCCCAGCCGGGCGCGGCGCGAAAGAACCAGCCCCATCATTGCCCCCGCGCCTTCAACACGGCCTGAACGGAGACCGTCCCGGTCGCGGCCGCAGGCTGCGCGTTGATCGTCTCGACCACGATGCCCTGCTGCTCCAGCGCCGCGATCCAGCCGAACAGCGCCTGCGGACGGACCGCGGCGATGGCGATCTCGGTGCGGCCGGGTGCCTGCTCCTCGTTCCGCTCCAGCGTGAAACCGGCTTCGGCGACGCTCTCGTTCACCATCTGCGCCACCGGCAACGCCGTGGTGCCCGCACCGCGAGAAGGCGGCAACGCCTTCAGCGCCGCGACCTTCGCACGCACCGCCGCATTGCGGTCCAGCGCCTCGCCATGCCGGGCGATGGCACCGCGCAACCCGCCGTCGACAGGCCGCGCCACGCCCAGCCACAGCATGACGAGCGCCAGCAGGCCGAGCATAATGCCGACCAGCACCTGCTCCCGGCGGCTCAGCGCGCCGTACCAGTCGCGGAATCGCGCGATCATGGGCGCACCGTGATATCGGCCAGCACCCGGCCGCTATTGTCCTGGGACGATGTGGCGGTGATCGAGAAGCCCGCCGATTGCAGCGCCAGCAGCACCGTGTTGATATCCTCCGCCCTTGCGCTCGCCAGCGTCGCCGTCAGTAATCCGTCCGCCCCCCGGCTCAGCCGCGACAGGCTGACGCTGGGCGTCCCCTGCATCGCGGTCAGCAGGCCCGCGAACGGCCCCGTGAAGGTGTAGGTGCCCGCGCCGCGCTCCGCGAGCCGCTGGTCGAGGTCCGCGACGACCCGGTTCGGGTCCTGCGCATCGGGCAGCACGCTTCCCGCCAGCGCCACGCTCTCGGCGTCGAGGCGGCTGGCCGCGTAGTGATAGCGCAGAATACCGGTCAGCGCGATCAGCAGGCTGGCAAGCGCGATGAGGCCGCCCCAGACGGCGATCCGCGTCAGTTGCCGCCGGTCGACGGCGAGCTGCACCCGGCGCGCGAATTCGCCCTGCCGCAGGTTCAGCGGCGCCGCCGCCAGTGCGGCGATAGCGGCGGCCGTGATCGCGTCGGGCCCGGCCGCGCTGACCGGCGCATCCCCGGTCAGCGCCCGCGCAAACGGCTCGTCGGCCGGAAAGGCGCTGTCACGCCCGCGCAGCAGCGGCACACCGCCCACCTCTCCGGCAACGAACGCACGCGCCTCTCCCTCGGCGGGCTCCGGCAGCAACAGAGCGGCAGGCACCAGAATATCCGGATCCAGACCATGCTGTTCGGCCCAGAGCAGCCAGTGCTGCATGTCGAGCCGCGCGACGAGGGCGACGACATGCGGACGCGCCGGGTCTTCGTTCGTATCGGTGGCCGCGAGCAACGTTTCGGCCGGTGCGATCGCATCGGCGAGCGCCGCCAGCCGCGCCGCCGCACGCCCCTGCCGCGCGGGCATGCCGGGGTGGGAAACCCAGTGCAGCGTGGTCAGCGCGGCGGGCGGGACCAGCATCACGACGCAGTCGTCCGCCAGCGCCTGCAGGCCGCACGCCTCCAGCCAGCGGGTGCCGGTTCCCCGCTGCACCACCGCGCCGTCGAGCACATGCATCCATTGCGGCTGCGCGGCGGCCCCGTCCGGCAGGACGACGATCAGTCCCTCGCGCACGCTCACGCCCCCTCGCCCCATTCGCGGCGGACCAGCCGGGCCGGCTCCTCCTTGGTGTCGATCAGCGCAATGTCGTTCAACTCGGTGCCCCCAAGCTCCACCTGTATGTCGACCCGGAAATAGCGGGTCGTGATCTTCGTCTGCGCCTGCACCTCGCCCTCCGGCGTCAAATGCTGCAACGCGGGCACAGCCCAGAAGGAAACCGTGCTGCCATAGCCATCGGCGGGCCGCTGCGCCAGCAGTTGCCGGGCCTGCGCGACGCTCAGCTTGCCGGGCAGCAGCATCGCGAACAGCGGCGCCTGTGCGGGCAACAGCGTGTTGACGTTGATCGGCGACAGGTCGCTGGTCGGCAGCGCGCATATCCACGGCCGCAGCGTGCGGTACAAGGCGGGCGTGACCCCCGCCACAGCGCGCAGCTCGCTGGCGGAGGTCATCCACCGGTTCGCCGTGCGATAGGGTGTTGCCGCACGGGTGTAATAATCATCCTCTGCGCCGCCCGGCTGGGGCACGCTGTCGGTGTCGATCCAGTCCGCCGTCGCCGCCGCGACCGCCGCAGCCTGCCGCCCGTCGACGCCCAGCGCCTGCATCAGCGCCTGGAACTGCGACACGCCGACCGGCCGGATCTTCAGATTGTCCTCGTTTTCGCCCGCAACGACACTGTTGAGGTTGAAGCAGTTGCCGCCGTCGAACACGCGCGCCGTCGCCGTTCCCGCGGGCACCGGCAAAGGCTGCGGCGTGCCCAGCCAGTCGCCCTGAAGGGTCAGGCGCCCCGGATTGGCCTTCACCATGTCGCCGATGCGCAGACGCGCCACCGTCTCGGCCGCATCGGCATAGGCCCGCGCCTGATCGAGCGCGCCGACATTGGCGCTGAGCCGCGTGGCGAGCGTCAGTCGCTCCAGCGCCGCCGCCGCGATCACGGCCATGACGGCGACCAGCAGCAGCACGGTGAGCAGGGCCATGCCCCGCTCACCTTCTGTGCCTGCGGGCGGCAGGCCCTCTGTCCGCCGCTCACGCACCGGCAGCCTCCGTTGCGGCCTGCTTCTCATCCGGCCCCGGCGCCACCAGGAACATCAGCGTCAGCGACGGGGCACCGCCCGTAACGACCGTCATCTCCACGGCCCGGGGCAGCAGGTCGGGTTGTTCGGGCGTCCAGTGATCGCTCCACGTCCCGCGCACATCGCGAAAGCGGAACCTTGCCTCACCCACGGCTTCCAGCAGCACGGCAGGCTGTCCGCCCGCGGCCCCGTCGACGAGCGGATAGGTGCGCCGCTCCAGCCGCCCCTGCCGCACCCAATATTCGACTTTCTGGAGGGTCGGACGCGGCGTGTCGTCCAGATTGTCCCAGCCGCCGCGCACGAACTGCATGACCGGCGCATTCTCTCCCTTCGGGTCGGCGAAGAAGGCCGGGGCGAGCAGGCCGCTCTCGGTGCGGCTGATCCGCGCCGCCGCCTGTCCGAGGTCGGCGGTCAGCATGCCGTTCGCCCGCTGGATGGCTGCCATGCCGTCCAGCCGCGCGCGGATCGCCTCCTGCGCGGAAACGCTGTTGCCCAGCAGCAGCACGCCCGCCCCCGCCAGCATGGCGAAGATCACGAGCGCGACCAGCAGTTCGATCAGCGTGAAGCCGTGTTCGGCGGAACGCCTCACGGGGGTGAAGCCGTGTTCGGCGGAACGCCTCAAAGGCCCGAAGCCGTGTTCGGCGGAACGCCCCAAAGGCCCAAAGCCGTGTTCGGCGGAGCGGTTCATTCGGCCCCCCGCACGAAGCTGAGCGCGGCCGGCGATTGGCCCACGCCGCCCTCGACGACGAGGTCGACACGGATCAGCCTGCGGTCGTCCAGCGCCGCGACATGGCGCGCCCAGTGCCATGCCTTACCGCCATTCTCGACCTCGCCCTCGCTGTCGCCCATGGCGGGCGGACGCGCATCGGTCGCGAGTTCGACCATCAGGTTGTGCGCGACCACCTGTGCCATGGTCCGTTCGGACAGGTCGGCGGCGGTCCGCACGGTGACGCTCTGCAAGCGGATGAGCGCCAGCGCCGCCAGGCTGAACACCGCGAGCGCCACCAGCATCTCGAGCAGCGTGAAGCCGTGTTCGGCGGAACGCCTCAAAGGCCCGAAGCCGTGTTCGGCGGAACGCCTTGGGACAGGCAACACTTCAGCCACCGACGCTCACCTTGCCGGACAGGTCGACGCTGACCGACGCCCGTTCCCCTTCCCGTACCAGACGGACGGTCATCGGCTCGCTCGGCAGGCCCGTCGCGTCGAAACTGAGCTGCGCACGCCCCGCCTCGCCGACGAGCGCGCCGGTCCCCTGCCGCCAGTCGGTCGTACGGAACGGCTTGTCGTCGATGGGCATCCACCGTCCCGCGCGCCGCTCCTCGAACCCGTATCCGGAGGCGGAGACCCAGACGGACATCGGCCGCGCCTGCACGATCGCGGTATCCCGCGCCGCGGAAACGCGTCCCGCGAACCGTTCGGCGTCGTCGATCACGCGCCCGCGCGGGTCCGGCATCGCCAGCACCACCGCTGCCGAAAGGAAACCGATGATCGCGACGACGACCATCAATTCCACAAGCGTGAAGCCGTGTTCGGCGGAACGCCTCACGGGCGTGAAGCCGTGTTCGGCGGAACGCCTCACGGGCGTGAAGCCGTGTTCGGCGGAACGCCTCAGGGACACGAAGCCGTGTTCGACGAGAATGCGCGCGCGCGTCATGACATGATCCGGCGATACCGGCTCCAGCCCGGCCCTAATTGTCGCTGGAGTAGATATCCGCATTCTCCTGCTCGCCGCCCGGCTGCCCGTCCGCACCCAGGGAGGCGATGTCGAACGCGCCACGGCGGCCCGGTACGGTATAGAGATAGTCGCGGCCCCAGGGGTCCTTCGGCAGCTTCTTGATGTAGCCACCCCGCCTGTAGCGCTGCGGCTGCGCCAGCGAGGCCGGGGGTGCCAGCAGCGCCTGAAGCCCGTCCGTCGCGGCCGGGTAGCTCAGATTGTCGAGACGATACTGTTCCAGCGCCTGTTCGATGGTGGCGATGTCGGCCTTCGCCTTCTCCACCCGCGCGGTGTCGGTGGCGGGAATGACGTTGATCGCGACGATCGTCGCCAGCAGGCCGATGATGACGATGACGACCATCAACTCCACAAGCGTGAAGCCGTGTTCGGCGGAACGCCTCAGGGACTCGAAGCCGCGTTCGGCGGAACGCCTCACGGGCTGCACGTCGCTTTCGGCAGGCTGGCGGTCGAGGAAGGGAAGAAGGGACATGTCAGATACCCGTGAGGCTTTGCAATTGCAGGATGGGGAGCAGGATGGACAGAATGATGACGGCGACGACACCGCCCATCAGTATGATGATGATCGGCTCCAGCATGGCGAGCGCGGTCGATGTGAAGGCGTCGAACTCCCGTTCCAGATAATCGGCCGCGCGTTCCAGCATCGTGTCGAGGCGCCCGGCCGCCTCACCGCTCGCGGCGAGATAGACCAGCAGCGGCGGGAACACGTTCGCCCGCCGCAGGGCCGCCGACAGGCTGCCGCCGCCCCGGATCGCCTCGACGATCTCGTCCGATGCGCGGGCGAGCGCGCGGTTGTGGATGGTACCGACGGTCAGCGCCAGCCCCTCCATCAGCGGCAGGCGGCTCGCCACCATCGTCGACAGCGTCCGGGCCATGCGCGCGGCGTGCAGGTCGCGGATCAGGCGGCCGATGACCGGCAGGCGCAGCAGGGCCGCGTCGAACCGGTAGCGGATTTTCTCGACCTTCAGCGCCCGCCAGAACCCGACGCCCGCAAGCGCGAACAGGATCAGCAGCGCCCACCACCATCCGGCCAGGAATGCCGACAGCCCCATGACGATGCGGGTCAGGAGCGGTAGCGTCTGGCCGACGGTATCGAACTGCTCGACCACCTTTGGCACCACGAAGATCATCAGCGCCGCCACCACGAACACCGCGAACACCGCGAGGACGGAGGGGTAAGCGATCGCCGTCAGCACTTTGGAGCGGATGACGGCCTGCCGTTCCAGCAACCCGGCCAGCCGTTCCATGATCGTTGGCAGGCTGCCCGAACTTTCACCGGCGGAGATCATCGCGCGATAGAGCGGCGGGAAACTTTTCGGTTCCGTGCCGAGCGCATCGGCCAGCCGACGCCCCTCGACCACGCCGCCATGGACGCTGCCGACGATCGCACGGACATGCTCGCTCTCGCTCTGCCGCCCGATCGTGCGCAGCGATTCCTCGAGCGGACTGACCTGGATCAGCGTTGAAAGCTGGCGGGTGAACAGCGTCAGTTCCTTGGGCGAAAGGCGCTTGCCGCCCAGGCTGAACAGTGCGCGCGCCTTCGTCTTTCCCCGCGCCGCGCCGCTGCCGGCGTCCATGCGCACGACGAACAGCTTGCGCGCATCGAGCCGCGCCCGCGCATCGTCGATGCTCTCGGCCTTTACGCTGCCGCGCCGCTCGCGACCGGCCGTGTCGATCGCCAGATAGTCATAGTCAGGCATCGCCGGCCGCCTCGACGACGGGATCGTCGCTCGCCTCCCGCCGCGAGATACGGATCGCCTCTTCCGCCGTCGTCTGCCCGTCGCGCACCAGCGCACGCGCCGCCGATCCCAGATTGGGGGCGTTCAGGAAGGCGTGCCGCGCGATCAGGGACTCGTCGCCCCCGTCGTTGATCAGGCGGCGGACAGTGTCGTCGACACGGATCGCCTCGAACACGCCGATCCGGCCCTTGTATCCCGTCCCGCTGCATTCGGGGCATCCCCGCGCGCGATAGACGATGGTGCCAAGGTCGAAGCCCAGCAGCGCGCTTGCCGACTTGTCGGCCTGCACCGGCTCGCGGCAATGCTGGCACAGGCGGCGGACGAGTCGCTGCGCGATCACCGCGCGCAGGGTGGAGGCGAGCAGGAACGGCTCCACCCGCATGTCGCGCATGCGGGTGATCGCGCCGACCGCGTCGTTGGTGTGGACGGTGGACAGGACGAGGTGGCCGGTCAGCGATGCCTGCACGGCGATCTCCGCCGTCTCCCGGTCGCGGATTTCGCCGACCATGACCACGTCGGGGTCCTGCCGCAGGATCGCGCGCAGACCGGCGGCGAAGGTCAGGCCGACTTTCGCGTTCACCTGCGTCTGGCCGACGCCCTCGATCGCATATTCGACCGGGTCTTCGACGGTCAGGATATTGCGGCTGCCGTCGTTCAGGTTGCGCAGGCCCGCATAGAGCGTCGTCGTCTTGCCCGATCCGGTCGGGCCTGTGACCAGGATGATGCCGTTGGGTTCCGACAGCGCCTCGCGGAAGATGCGGTCGGCCGCGCCCGTCATGCCCAGCACGTCGAGCGATATGCCTGCATTCTCCTTGTCCAGGATACGCAGCACCACGCGCTCGCCCGCCCGACTCGGCAGGGTGGAAACGCGCACGTCGAGCAGCTTGCCGCCCAGCGTCAGGCCGATGCGCCCGTCCTGCGGCACGCGCCGCTCGGCGATGTCGAGGCGGGCCATCACCTTGATACGGCTGACGACCACCGGCGCCACATGCGGCGGCATGCGCAGCGTCTCGCGCAGCACGCCGTCGATCCGCATGCGCACGACAAGGCCGGTCTCGTACGGCTCGATATGGATGTCCGAAACGCCCTGCCGCGCCGCCTCCGCGATGATGCCGTTGATCAGGCGGATGGCGGGCGCATCGTCGGCGCTGTCGAGCAGGTCGTCGGCCGTCGGCAGGTCGCTCGCCAGCATGTCGAGTTCGTCGACGCCGATCAGCGACCCCGCCATGGCCGCCGCGCTGCCGTCCGTCGCGTAATGTTCGGACAGATGCCGGTCGAAGGTCGGGCCGTCGACGAAATGCACGTCGAAACTCTGCGCCAGATGCCGCCGTACCTCCAGCAGGACGTTCGGATTGCCGCCCTCGCGCATCGCGACGGCCAGCCGACTATCCCGGACGCTGTCCCTGTTCCCGGCCCCGGCCCCGGCACCTTCGCGATCGCCCAGCAGGACGACGCCATACCGGCGTGCGAACGCATAGGGGATTTCGACGATGCGCGGCGGAATGTGCGCAGTCACGGCGACCGGAGTGTCATCCGGCGCGGATGCCGTCCCGTCCTGATCGTCGGCATCGGTCATCGGCGTGTCCCGTCCTGCGCACCGTTGCTCGCGGGCACATCCACCGGCCGGACGACGGTCGTGGACTCGCGCGCCTGCGGCGTGATCACCTGCCCCGGCGCCATTGCCTGCCCGCCTGTCGCGGCGGCGGGTGATGGCGCCGGTGCGTCCGGCGACACCGGCACGCTGGTTCCCATATAGTCGCGCAGCAATTCGTCGAGCGACGGCTCCCGGTCGGGATCCCGCGCCAGTTGCTGACCGCGGATATAGCCGTAACGCTGCGCGGTCAGGCGCTGCGCATCTTCCTTGGACCGCAGGATGGTGGGACGGATGAAGACCATCAGGTTGGTCTTCGTCCGGCTGCGGCTGCGTGACTTGAACAACTCGCCCAGCCCCGGAATGTCGGACAGCAGCGGGATGCGCTCGATCGTCTTGCGCTCGTTGTCGTCGAGCAGGCCGCCGAGCGCCAGTATGTCGCCGTCGTCGACCGTCACCGTCGTCTCGATCTCGCGCTTGTTGATAATGAGGTCGCTGTTGTCGTTCGACACCGGCCCCGCGATGCTCGACACCTCCTGCCGCAGGAACAGCTTGATCGTGCCGCCCTCGTTGATCTGCGGCTTCACCTCCAGCTGCACGCCGACATTCTGGCGCTGCACCGTGCGGAACTGGTTGTCGAAATTCTGCGACAGCGCCTGCCCGGTGGTCACCGGCACTTCCTGCCCGACCAGGATCGACGCCTTCTGGTTGTCCAGCGTCATGACCGACGGCGTCGAGAGGATGTTGCTGTCCGTATCCGACTTCACCGCGTTGATGATCGCGCCGAAGATGCCGTTGCGGCCCAGGCTGGTCGCGATGCCGCCAAAGCCGCCGGTGGCGTTGCGCAGCGATTCCACCGCCGCCGACTGGAGGCTGCTGGCAAGGTCGCTGTTTTCGGTCGACTCGGTCGTGGTGATCGTGCCGTCGGCGGCCACCACCGTGGTCTTCGTCGTGCCCAGCTCGCGGGCGCCGATCGCGCCCGCCAGCGTCAGCAGATTGGGCGAGGCGTTGGAGTAATTGGTGGCGGCGAAGCCCGTCTTCGTGCTGCCGATCAGATACTGGACGCCCAGCGCCTTGGCGGCGGCGTCGCCGATCTCGACGATGATCGCCTCGACCAGAACCTGCTCGCGCCGGGTATCAAGCTGGCGGATGGTCTCGCCCAGCATGCGCTGCACGTCGCTGTTCGCCGCGACGATGATCGCGTTCGCCCCTTCGTACCGGGTGACGATCGCCGGTCCGCGCGTGGCGATACCTCCGCCTGACGTCGATCCGGTGGTGGCCGCGCTTGCGGTGACGGCGGGCGCGGCGGACGGAGCGGGCGCGCTCGACCCGCCGCTGCCATTGCCGGAGAGCAAGGAACGGCCGCTGCTCGCGACGCTGCTGTCCGTTGAGGAGATCGAGGATGCCGTCGGCGTCTGCCCGATCAGTTGCTGGAGTACGGGCAGCAGCTTCTCGGCATCGGCATGTTCCAGCCAGAAGACCCGGATTTCCGTGCCGCTCGCCGCCTGCCGGTCGAGGTCGCGGGCCATCGCCGCCAGACGCGCCACCGTGCCGCCGTCGCCACGGATCGCCACGCTGTTGCTGCTGTCGACGGGCACCACCGTCGCCGGGGCGACACCGCCCCCTTCGCCGCCACTGGTCACCAGCGCCTGGAGCGAGGTCGCGATTTCCCGCGCGCCCGCGTTCTTCAGCGTGATGAGCTGCGTCGCCGCGTTGTCGCGGTCGACCCGCGCGATCACCTGCCGGATGCGCGCGATATTGTCGGCATAGTCTGCGACGACGATGCTGTTGCCCGCGCGGTTCGCCGTGATCGTGCCGTCGCGGCTGACCAGCGGGCGCAGCGTCTCCAGCGCCGAGGCGGCGTCGATCGACCGCAGGCGGAAGACCTCGGTCACGAACTGGTTGCGGTTGGCGCCGCTGCCCACGGCGCTCGGCTGCCCGGCCGCGCCGTCGGCCGGCTGCACGCGATAGGCGCCGCCCGGCGCGGGGACGGCGACCAGGCCGTTGGCGCGCAGCGTGGACAGGAATATCTCGAAATATTCGGACTTCGACAGCGGACGGTCGGTCACGACCGACACCTTCCCCTGCACCCGGTTGTCGATGATGAAGGTCCGCCCCGTCACCCGCGCAGCATCCTGAATGAATGCGCGGATATCGGCGTCGCGGACGTTCAGCGTCTGCTGCGCCAGGGCGGGCACCGGCACGCTCAGCACGGCGGGAAGGACAAGGGCGATCGCCGCGCCTGCGGAAAGAAGGGATCGGATGGTCATTGGCCTTGGATGGTGAGCGCGATGGGAACGACGGCGGCACCGCGCTCCACCGACAGGGAAAGACGTGCGCCGGGCGCGAGCTGGGACTGGAGGGCCTGCAGGTCGGCCATCGACCCGATCGGGTGGCCGTTGACCTCCCGGATCACGTCGCCGTCCTGAAAGCCCGCCGCGCGGAACGCCGGGCCCTTGGCGCTGACGACGAGGCCCGTGACCCGCCCGCTCTGGCTTCGCGGCTGGAACCCGATGTCGGACTTCACCTGCGCGACGGTCGGGTCCGTGCGCACGGGGCGCTCGGGCGGCAAGTCGTTGCCGGCGGTGGAGGGGGACACGGCCGGACCGCCCTGCTGCACCGGCGGGGCCGCGCTGGGCGCGCCACCGGTTGCTGCCGCGGGCGCGGGCGTCGACTGGTCGAGGAACAGCGTTTCCTGCGCGCCGCCGCGATCGATCACGACATGATCGAATTCCACGGATTTCAGCAGGACGCCGGGCATGATCTCGTCGCCCACGGCATAGCTGCCCTGCACGCCGTCCGGAGTGGCGATGATCGCGGACCCCTGTCCCGATCCTTCGTTGACGCGCACGCCGAACAGGGACAGCGACAGGGACGTCACCACGCCGCCGCCACCGGCGGGGGCCGATGTACGGAAGAACGGATCGAACGCCGCGAACAGGGCCTGCCGCGCCGCCGGAGAGGGTATCGTCGCCTGCCGCCCGCGCCAGTCGCCGAACGCGCCGATCGGCGTCGCCACGGCCCAGACGAGGCGCGCGGCCTGCACGGCCAGCACCGCCAGCAACGCCATCTCGACGATCGCCAGCCAGCGCACCGCAGACAGCCTGTCGCGACGCACGGCGCTCTTCATCCGGTCGATGATGGGCATGGGCATATGGTGGTGACAGTCCCCAATCGGCAACGCCGTTCGCGCTTGCACCTAGGCAGGCGAGTTTACGCTCCCATGACCTTTTTATGACGTAATTGTTGCACCACGGCCGTGTTCCGGCAAGTGCTTGCAAATACGGCCTGCCCCGTTAGGCACAGGGTTCATGGACGCCTCCGCCCCCTCTTCCGCCCTGGCGCCGGATGCCGATCCGGCGCGGCTGACCGCCCTTCCGGGCGTGCAGCGTTTCCCGAACCGCGCCCTTACCCTGTTCCTGCGCCGCGCCTTCCTGGACGCGGACGAATGCGCGGGCCTGATCGCACGGATCGAGGCGGACCGCCGCCCCTCCACCATCGCCGACGACAATGGCGACGGCTATTTCCGCACCAGCGACTCCTGCGATCTGGTCCGCGACGACCCGTTCGTCGCCGCGATCGACGACAAGATCGCCCGATGGGCCGGCATCGATCCCGCCTTCGGTGAACCGATACAGGGCCAGCGCTACGCCGTCGGTCAGGAGTTCAAGGCGCATACCGACTGGTTCGATCCCAAGGGCGCCGACTATGCCAAATTCTGCTCGGCGGCGGGCAACCGCACCTGGACGGCGATGATCTACCTGAACGCGCCCGAGGCGGGCGGCGCGACCCGCTTCCTGAAGGTCAACAAGATCGTCCAGCCGGAGACGGGCAAGCTGCTCGCATGGGACAATCGCCGCCCGGACGGCACGCCGAACCCCGACACGCTGCATCACGGGATGAAGGTGCGCAGCGGCGTGAAGTACATCATCACCAAATGGTTCAGGGAACGCCCCTGGACTTGACCCGGTGTTCCCCTGGGGCACGGCCCCGGATCGGCCGGTGACGGGGGCGGCGATCACGCCGCCCCGCCCCGTCAGAAGTTGACGGTCAGCGACGCGGCATAGGACGTGCCGATGTCGTACAGGTTATAGTAGACCCGGTTGGCACCAAGCTGCTGATATTCCTTGTACTTGCGGCCCGTGATGTTGCGCGCCTCGACCTTCAGCTCTGCGTTCACACCGCCCACCGCGATGCCCTGCCGCGCGACGAAGTCCAGGCTGATGCCCGGCTCTTCCTTGATGTCGGGCTGAAGGTTCGGACCGCGGCTGGTCACGCGCTTGCTGGCGTACGTCACCAGCAGGGTCTGCTGCGACAGGCGCTCGGTATCCTCCAGGCCGATCTGGAAGTTCACCAGATGGTCGGACTGGCCGGTCATCGGGCGGCCGTCGACGAAAAAGTCGGAGGCCAGCGGCGGCTGGGAACCGTTGGTCGGGTCGAAGGAATAGGGGATGGTCGTGTCGTCTGCCCCGACTTTGATCTTCGACTGGGTGTAGGTGTAGTTGCCGATCAGCACGAGACGGCGGTCGGCGAAGAACTTCGCGTTGCTCCATCCGTCGAGCGGCAGATATTTCTGCACCTCGACCTCCGCGCCGTACAGCTGCGCCTTGGGCGCGTTGGCGAAGCTGGTCGTCACGTCATAGCGATCGTTGATGACCGTATAGGCCTCGATCGGGTTCTTGATGCTCTTGTAGAACGCCGCCGCCGTAAAGCGCTGGTCGCGCCCGAAATACCATTCGTAACGGATGTCCGCGTTCCAGAGCGTGCTGTCGATCAGATACGGGTTGCCGCGGAAGGTGCGGTTCGATTCCGTGTCGAGATAGGTCTGGGCGATCTGCTCGCGGAACTGCGGACGCGCGACCGTCTTCGATCCGCTCAGGCGCGCCTGCATGTCCGGCCGGATTTCCCAGGTCAGCGTCGCCGCGGGCAGCCAGTATTCCTTGGTGAGCGTGTTCGACTGGACGAAGCCGGTCTGGTAGACGTCGACGCCGGTCACTTCCTGACGGCCGGATTCGAAACGGACGCCGCCGTTGAACGAGATCGCCGGCGTGATCTGCGCCTGCAACTGGCCGTAGGCGCCATGCACTCGCAGCGCCGCCTCATAGACCGGATAGTTGCCCGAGAAGTCGAGCAGACGCAGGCCGAAATACTGGATCGTGTAATCCGACGTCAGGTAATCGGGGCGCTGCTGCTGCACCGGTACGGGCAGGTTCGTCGCGTCATAGTGCAACTCGTAGCGGGACGAGGTGCGCTCGGTGTTGGTATAGGCGTAGCCGACCGTCGCCTTGATGTCCGGCGACAGCTCGTAGGTCAGGTCCGCGCCGCCCGACATCAGGTCTTCGTTCAGGTCGCTGAACGTCACGGAAGCGTCGCCGCGCTGGCGATCCAGCCGGTTGATGAAGCGGTCGCCGACCGGATCGATCGTCAGGTCCTGGTTCGACCGGACATATTCGAACTCCCGCTCATAGGGCGCCTCGCGCTTCGAATTGGCGTAGCTGGCGCGCATGTTGAAGGAGAGCGGGTCGGACAGCTGGAAATCACCCGCGAACTGCAGGTCGAGCAGCTGGCGCGCGTACCAGGCGGTGTTCTGCACCATGTAATCCGCGCCGATCAGGCCGCCGTCGTTCTGGCCGACGGACAGCTGCCCGCGCTTCAGCGTGTCGCGGATATAGAGCGCGGTCCAGCGCATCTTCGCCGCGTCGCTTTCCAGTCCGACACCGACCAGGCCGTTGACGGTGATCTGGTTGTCGGTCGTCACCTGCCGGAACGACTTGCCGGTGGTCTGCGTCAGGTCGATCGATGCCTGCTGCAGTGTGTCGCGGGTCCGCCACTTGTTGCTGATCGACGCGGTGGCGATGACGCCCAGCGTCGACCCGCCCATGTCGAAGCTGGTGCCGCCGTTGATCTCCGCCGACCAGTTGACCGGGATCTTGTCATTCTTCTGGAGCAGCGTCGTGCGCGCGTTGGAAAACTGCATCATGATCGCCTGCTGCTCGCCGAGCGACAGGCTGTCGAATCGCTGGTTCTTGTCGAACACCGACTGGAGCAGCGGCGGCACGTCGCGCGTTCCGGCGTCATAGCCGGACCAGTCGGACTTTGAGCCGTAATAGGTGTAGCCGAGCTTCCCGGTCGTCTCCGTGTTGCCGGACAGGCCGCCACCGATCTCCAGATAGCTTTCCGTCGGGATCGCCTTGGTGGTCAGGTTGATCACGCCGCCGCCGAATTCACCGGGGAAGTTGGGCGAGAAACTCTTCTGGACCAGGGTCGATGCGATCACGCTGGTCGGGAAGATGTCGAGGGGGACGACGCGCTTCAGCGGCTCGGGGCTCGGCAGCGGCGAACCGTTGAGCAGCGCCAGCGAATAGCGGTCGCCAAGGCCGCGAACGTAGACATAGCCGCCACCGACGACGCTCAGGCCGGTCACGCGCTGGAGCGAACCGGCGATGTCGCCCTCGCCCGTGCGCTTGATGTCGGCGGAGGACAGCACGTTGACGACCTGCGGCGCGGAGCGCTCGACATTGCGGCTCGCACGGCCGGTAACAACGATGTCCGCGCCCGGAATGGCGACGTCGACACGGTCGCCCTCATCCTGTTCCTGCGCCTGTTCGACGGGTGCGGAAACAGCGCTCTGCGCCATGGCGGCGGGCGCGACCAGCGCGGAAGTGACCAGGAGCAGGCTCGCCAGAGTCAGCGACTTCGACATGAAAGGTCCCCCAAAGAGGTGAATGTGCAAAGAGGCGGAGCGCGCGATCGGTCGCGCGCTCCGCCCTGATGTTCCTGCGATCAGGTGGTCGGGATGGCGGTGCAGGCCTTGCTGGACGAACCGAAGTCCGCCGTCACCGAGTTGCAGGTCCAGCCCGCATACCAGGTGTCGCTCGCATCCTTGACCGCACCGACATAGGTCGTGGTGTCGAACGCGCTGTCGACCGTCTTCGGGTCGGTCGCGACGACGGCGGTCTCGTTCGCGCCGTTGATGAAGATGCTGGTAAGCGACGGCGTGAAGGTGATGCTGCTGTTCGCACCGGCCAGGAAGATCGCCTGCGCATCGGCATTGGTGACGCTGCGCGTGCCCAGGATCGGGGCGGTGCCGCCGCACTGCATGACCACAGAGCGATAGGTCGGCGGTCCGACATCCTGCAGCGTGCCGTCGGCCGCACGGGTCGTCGTGGTGCTGGCGATGTTCAGGCACGGATAGCCGGGGCTGACGATGATACCGTTGACCATGGCGAGGTCGGCACCGCCGCGCAGCATCATCGCGGCAAGGTCGGCGCCCGTCGTCGAACGCTGGACGTGGGTGAAGTTCGCGACCTTCAGATACTGGCGGGGCAGCGCGTCCTCGCTGGCGTTGGTCTGGGTCGTCGAACCGTTCGAGTCCGTCTCGGTGAAGGTGTCGCCGATGTTGTTGTTCGCGCGCTGGACCGAGATCACATATTGCGCGGTGCCGCGGAAGCCGACGTCGGTGTCGAGGTTGTCGTCCTCGTTGCCGGTGAACACCAGATATTTGAGGTTGGCGCTGCCGCCGAAGATCTCGATGCCGTCATCCGAGCTGTTGTGGATCTGGATGTGGTCGAGCTGCGTGCCGGTGCCGATGCCGCTGGGGGTCAGGCCCTGAAGCTCCGAGTTGTTCTCGAGCACGAAGCCGGAATAGCGGATCTGGACATAGCTCATGCGGCCGCTGCTGTCGGCGTCGTTGGCGCCGCCGTACAGCGCGCCGCTGGTGCCCTCGGTGTCGCGTTCACAGGCCGTGGTGCCCGGAGCGGCGCCCGGAGCGGCACAGTCGGTGATGCGTGCGCGGCCGAGCAGGACCACGCCGCCCCACTGGCCGGACGTCTGGTCATTGGCCGTACCGATGATGTTCGACTGGCTGGTGAAGATGATCGGTTCGGCGGAGGTGCCGACCGCGTTGATCTGGTTGCCGCGATTGACGGCGAGGTAGGAGTTGCCGACCGCGCCGAACACGACGACGCCGGGCGCGATCGTCAGGGTGACGTTGTTGCCGGTGCTGGCCGCGCCCTGGTCGGTGCCCACGTTCACGCGGCCGCCGAGCGAATAGACGACGCCGGTCACCTTGGAGATGGTGGTGCTGGCGGTGAAGCGCGTCGGGAATTCGCAGTTGCGCCAGGTGTTGTTGCCGTCGGTCACGGTGCCGCGATCGGTCAGCTGCGGCGTGCCGGGGATGACCGGGCAGGCGGCGGCGGGCGTCACGCCGGTCGGCGTCGGGGTCGGCGTGGGGGTCGGCGTCGGCGTCGGGGTGGGAGCCGGGATCACCACAGTGCCCTCACCGGGAGAAGCGACGTCGTCCGCACCGCAGGCCGCCAGGGCTGCGCAGCCGCAGCTGGCGAGCAACATCTTTGAAATGCGAGAAATCTTGGCCATATCTTCTCCGCTCCGGCACGCGCCGGTGTTTTCAGGAAACCATTCGGAGCAAGAGGAGCCGAATCAATGCGCCCGCCCCCCGTTCGCCCTGCGGGCCGACTAGAAGCGGGCAATGACAGCCAGATGGTGGTTACGCGTCAGTTCGGTGACAATGAAATGACTCTTGTGTGACATTCGTTACGGTTATGAGACGGCGATTGCCTCCGCCCATCTAACCCACGAAAAAGGGCGGCCTTAGCCGCCCTTCCTCATATCCTGCCCGGCGTTGCCCGATGGCAACAGTTCGGCGGAAATGCCGCCGCCCGCGGGCGGACGGCCGTCATCGCATGCCGCGTGTCAGCGGGCAGCCGCCACGACCTGCACCCGGCGCAGCGCCATCTGCGCGACCTCGTGCGTGTCCGTGATCGCGCCGTCGGCGGTAGTCACCTCGACGGCGGGCTGCCTGAGGACACTCATGTAAAGGTTCTGCGCGTCGAACAGGCGACCGGTCCCGGCATAGACATTGCCCAGGTTGATCAGGCGCAGCGGGTCGCTGGCCTTCACGCCATTGCCATGGTTGTTGAGCTGCGCCTCGGCCGTGCCGAAGTCGGCGGACAGAATCGCGGACACCCCCAGCGAGCCACGGTTATACCCCAGCTCCTCTACCGGTGCGGCCAATGCGGGACCGGCGAAAATCCCGGCGATCAGAACCGCTGCCGGGACGGCGGAAAAGCGAAAAACCATGTCACCCTCCAAGAAAAAACTTCTCATTATAGCGATCAGTATTTCACTTTGATGACATGGCGACAATAGGTGGAGAATTGTCATATTTTAAATTTTAAATGATGAAAATCATACACTTAATACAAAACCACTATGATGTCATAATAGTGTAACATAAAGAATCGGCTCTGGAAACGAATCAGCGTGGCACCGAGGGCACGCCAAAGCGGACGCTTCATCCAGCCGGATGGAGACGATCGCGCACGCCGGGAACAACGCTGACATAGGGGAAAGTGGGGAGCTTCTGTTGCCCGGTGCTCCCCGTACCGCTGGAATCCCTTCTGTTGCCCGGTGGGTCCAACCGCGTTCTTTTTGAGTAATGTCAGGGCGTGAGCCCCTCAATTACGCAGCAAGAGCAAGAGCCTCGTTATCGTTGGCACTTGTAGGTTTTGAACAGTTTTACGGCTTACTCGGGCCGGACGAAAATATCGCTTTTCAACACACGTCGATCCTGGTTCGGCCCCGTCAGGCACCCTGCATCGCAGGGTATCTGGTGGAGCCGCCGGGTACTGCCCCCGGGTCCGCTGCGTCTAGTACACGACACACTTTATCGTCATAGCCGGGCAAACCCGGCGAGACCCTATATAGGGTGTTCGTCCTGAATGAAAAGTGAGCGGATGGGTAATTAGGCGCCTGCCCTCGTCTGGATGGCCCGCCATTGAAACCGGAAAGGGCCCGCCGTCACCGGCGAGCCCCTTGCATTTTGCCTTGCATTTCCGCTGTGCGGCGATGGCCTACATCGCGTTCTTGGCCGCGTCGCCCGCCTTGTCGCCGGCCTCGCGCAGCTTGTCGGCCTTGTCCTTCAGGGCGTCGGCCGCATTGTCCGCCGCATCGGCCGCGTTGCCCGACATCGCGTCAGCCAGGTTCTCGACATTCTCGGCCTGGTTGTCGACGATCGCCGCCTGATTGTCATAGGCGTTCTCGACCGCAGTGTCCGGCTTCGAACCGCACGCCGCAACCGACGCGAGGCCGGCAAGGCCGAGCATGGCAATCAGGGTCTTGTTGGCGATCTTCACGGCTTGTTCTCCTGTTGCGCCCCCTCCGGGCAGACATATTGTGCGGGCAGCGGCCGGCGCTGTCGGCCTGTCCGCTACTTGAGGCGCATTAACCGGCGGGCCGTCGCATGGTTCCCCCCATGCGCTCGGCTCGTCGTATTCGTCACTTACTTCTTAAGGGAATCGCGGATTTCACGGAGCAGCAGGACGTCCTCGGGAGTCGCCGCTTCCTCGGCCGCGGGCGGCGGCATGATGCGGTTGATCAGCTTGATCATCATGAAGATGATGAAGGCCAGGATGATGAAGTTGACGAACACCGTCAGGAACTGGCCCCAGCCGACCATGGCGACGCCGGCGGTCTTGAGGTCGGTATAGCTTTCCGGATTGCCCTTGAAGCCGTCGGGGATCGCGCCCAGCCGGACGAAGTAGCGGGAAAAGTCGACGCCGCCGAAGATCGCACCGACGATCGGCATGATGATGTCGTCGGTCAGCGACTTGGTGATCGTGCCGAACGCGCCGCCGATGATGACGCCGACGGCCAGGTCGATCACATTGCCACGGGCGATGAAAGTCTTGAATTCCGACAGGATGGACATGGTATTTCCCCGATTGTTCAACGGCGTGGATAGCCCGCGAACATGAAGGTCCGCGCCTCTTCTGTCCAGCCTTGTGGTTAACCCGCAACCCGTTCCGTGCACGGAAGAGATTGCGGGGACGATATCGAGCGCCTATTCAACGCGGGCAATTCCCCACCGGGAGAGTGTAGACCATGATCCAGCGTATCGCCCGTTTCGCCCCTGCCCTGTTCGCCGCCTTCGCGGCGCTGTCCCTGTCCGCCTGCGGCATCAACAGCGTGCCCACGGCCGAGGAGGAGGCCAAGGCCAAGTGGGCCGACGTACAGGCGCAGTATCAGCGCCGCTCCAACCTGATCGGCAATCTGGTCGCGACCGTGAAGGGCGCGGCGAAGCAGGAACAGGACACGCTGGTCCGCGTGACCGAGGCCCGCGCCAAGGCGACCTCGATCCAGGTCAGCGCGGACGACCTGTCCGATCCGGCAAAGGTCGCGCAGTTCCAGCAGGCGCAGGGCGCGCTCAGCCAGTCGCTCGGCCGCCTGCTCGCCAATGTGGAGGCCTATCCCGACCTCAAGTCGAACCAGAACTTCCTCGACCTCCAGTCGCAGCTTGAGGGGACGGAGAACCGCATCGCCGTCGCCATCCGCGACTATAACGAGGCGGTGCGCGCCTATAACACGCGCATCCGCACCTTCCCGGACGCGATCGGCGCGAAGCTGATCCACGGCGCCAAGCCGATGACTCCGTATCAGGCGACCACCCCGGGCGCCGAGGAAGCGCCGAAGGTCGACTTCGGCGCCTGAGAGGCCCGTGATGCGCCTGTTCGCGCGCATGCTGCTGACGCTGGCGTTGCTCGTCTGGGCGCCGCTGGCGGCGGCGCAGACATTCCCGGCGCTCACCGGACGGGTGGTCGACGCCGCCAACCTGCTCGACCCGGCGCAGGAACAGGCACTCGACGCGCGCCTTGCCGCGCTCGACAAGCAGAGCGGGCGGCAACTCGTCGTCGCGACCGTCCCCGATCTTCAGGGCTACGACATATCGGACTTCGGCTATCGCCTCGGCCGCGCCTGGGGCATCGGCACGAAGGAGAAGAATGACGGCGCCCTGCTGATCGTCGCGCCCAACGACCGGAAGCTGCGGATAGAGGTCGGTTACGGGCTGGAGGGCATCCTGACCGACGCCGTCTCGTCACAGGTCATCCGCAACGTCATCACGCCCCGTTTCAAGGCGGGCGACTTCCCCGGCGGCATCACGGCGGGCGTCGACACCCTCGGCCAGATACTGACCCTGCCGCCCGACGAAGCCGCCGCCTACGCGAAGAAGGCGGAGGCGGCCGCGCGCGATCAGGGCGGCGACGCCAGCGGCATCATGGTGCTGTTCTGGATCATCGTCATCCTCGTCTTCATCCTGCCCATGGTCTTCGGCAGCCGGGGCGGCCGTCGCCATCGCGGTGGTGCCGGGCCGGTCATCATCTGGGGACCGGGCTGGGGTGGCGGCAGCGGCAGTTCCGGCGGTTCCGGCTGGGGCGGCGGTGGCGGCGGCTGGGGCGGCGGCGATGGCGGCGGCTTTTCGGGCGGCGGCGGCGGCTTCGGCGGCGGCGGCGCGTCGGGAGGATGGTGATGAAACCGCTGCACGCGCTCAGCGCGGCCGATCACGACCGCGTCTCTGCCGCCGTCACGGATGCGGAGAAGGAGACCGATGGAGAGATCGTCACCATCGTCACCCGCCGGTCGGACAGCTACCATGACGTCGGCCTGCACTGGGCGATCGGCACCGTGTTCCTGGCGCTGGCCGTCTATGCGATGGCGCCGGATTTCTATCGCGGCCTGATCCTCTCCGTCGCGGGCGGGTGGGAGCATGACCTCTCCGACCGCGCGTTCCTCCTCTGGATATTCTGCGCGCTGATCGTGAAGTTCCTGTTCGTGCGCTACCTGCTCGCGATCATGCCGCTGCGCATGCTGCTGACGCCGCGGGCGACGAAGGGCCGCCGGGTGCGCCGCCGCGCCATCCTGCTGTTCCGCGCCGCGGCTGAGGCACGCACGCGCGGCCGCACCGGCGTCCTCATCTACCTGTCGCTCGACGAGCATCGGGCGGAAATCCTGGCCGACGCGGCGATCACGGCAAAGGTTTCGCCGGAAAGCTGGGGCGACATCATGGCGCATCTGGTCGACGCCATCCGCGCCGACCGCCCGGGCGAAGGACTGGCGCAGGCGGTGCGTGAGGTCGGCCACGTCCTTGCCGCGCATTTCCCCCGTTCGCCCGACGACTTCAACGAACTTCCGGATCGATTGATAGAGCTTTAAGGTCGACCGCCTATCACCGATTCCCGGTGCCGCTTCGAGCGCGCCGCCTTCCCATCATCAGCAAGGAGCGACGCGCCCGCCATCCGGCGCGTCCGGAGACGAGCATGGACGAGCCTGAGGAAATCCTGTGGCAGGGACGCTTCATCACCACGAAGCGTCGGGGCACATGGGAATATGTCGGGCGCGCACGCGGCATCCATGCCGCCGTCATCCTGGCCATCGACGAGGCGGCGGACGGACGCCATGTCATCCTGGTCGACCAGTACCGGGTGCCGCTCGGCAAGCGCTGTCTTGAACTGCCCGCCGGTCTCGTCGGCGACGAGACGGCCGGCGAAGCTCCGTCGCTGGCCGCCGCCCGCGAACTGGAGGAGGAAACCGGCTATGCGGCCGGACGGATGGAGGATCTGGGCGAATATTACAGCTCGCCCGGCATGGTGTCGGAAAGCTTCACGCTCTTCCGCGCCCACGACCTCACCCGCATCGGCGAAGGCGGCGGGGTCGAAGGCGAAGGCATCATCGTCCACCGCGTCCCGCTGAACGGCCTCCCCGCCTATTGCGAGCGCCTGCGCGGCGAAGGCTATGCGATGGACGTCAAACTGCTGATGCTGCTCGGCGCGGGCATGATCGCCTAGGGCGCTACTGACTTCGTGCCGAGCATGTCCGGCGGAGGGACAACGACGGCGTTGTCCCGCTCAGCGGAAATTGTCGGCGTAGGCCTGGATCTTCAGGGTCTTGGGCGCCGTCGCGATCACGGAATAGGCGATGCCCTCGCGGTCGGCATAGGCCTTTGCGGCCTCGAGCGAGGGGAAGTTGAGCTTCAGCTGGCGGCGGGTGTCACCCGACCCGGCCCAGCCGGTCAGCGGATCGGGCCGCTGTGCTTCGGTCACCACCGGCTCCAGAACCCAGGTGCCGGTGCGGGCCTTGCCCGACTGCATGGCGTTCTTGGGGGTCTGGTAGATGCGCGCTTCCACTGGCTGAACTCCGGCGTTGAACTGATGCTGCGTTGCATCAGAATCCCCGATCGCGTCAAGTCCGGGATCGAGCGATCAGCCCTTCCCCGCCCGCCGCGCATCGGCATTTTTCGTGCGCAGGGTCGCGGTGGCCGCCGCCGGATCGTCGGGCCACGGATGCCGGGGATATCGCCCGCGCATCTCCTTGGCGACGTCGGCCCAGTTCCCGGCCCAGAAGCCGGGGAGATCACGCGTGGTCTGGATCGGCCGTCCCGCCGGCGAGGTCAGGCTCAGCACCAGCGGAATGCGCGCGGAGCCCACGGTCGGATGCGCGGACAGGCCATAGAGCGCCTGTGGCCGCAGCTCGACCCTCGGCCCGCCCTCCGCCGCATAGTCGATTGCGTGGCGACTGCCTGCGGGCGACACGAAATCGGCTGGCGCCAGTCGGTCGAGCTGCTGCTTGCCGTCCCAGCCGATCAGGCCCTCCAGCACACCCGACAGCGCCGAGCGGTCGATGTCGGACAGGCGGCGACGGCCCTCCAGCAACGGGGGCAGCCATTCGTCCAGCGACCCGCGCAGCGCCGCATCCGACAGCGCCTCCACCCCGGCATAACCGGCCCGCATCCGCAGCGAGAGCGCCGCATCCGACCAGGGCAGCAAAGCCAGCCCCCCGGCGCGCACGCCTTCGGCAAGCGCCGCGACGATCGCCGTGCCGTCCGGGCGGTCGTCCGACCCCGACGACAGCCGGATCGCGCCCAGCCTGCGTTCGCGCAGCGCCTCGATCCCGCCCGTCTCCGGCCGGAAGCGAACCGTGCGCTTCTCCTCGATCCGGTCGCCGGACAATGCGACGACATCGCCCTCCGTCAGGGCGGCGGCGGACAGGATGCGCGCGCCTGCGGCGCTACCCTGCACCTCGCCGACCGCCAGCCAGTCCTCCCGCGCGAGAGGGCTCAACGGATCGAGCCGAAAGCCGCGCCCGCCCGTACTGATCCACTCGGCCCCGTCCGCCGATCGCCGCTTCGCCACGCGGTCGGGAAAGGCCAGCGCCAGGCAGATGCCCGCGTCATGGTCGCCTCCCCTGCCGTTCCCGGGCTTTGCGCCCACCATCGCCGCCCAGCGCCGCGCGAGGCCCCGCGCCGCCTCCGCCCGCCTGCCCGGTTCGCGCCGCCAGCGCTGGAGCCGCAGGCCAAGGTCGATGTCGCCGCCCCCGACGCCCCGCTCGCCGAGCAGCACCGCGACGTCCGCCGCCAGCGCGCCCAGCCCCCGCTCCTGCGCCCGCACCAGCATATGCGCGATACGCGGTTCGAGCGGCAATGTGGTCAGCGCCCGGCCATGGGCGGTGATCCGGCCATCGCCGTCGATCGCGTCCAGCCGGGTCAGCCGTGCGCAGGCTTCCGACACGGCGGCGGCGGGCGGCGGATCGAGCCAGCGCAGCGCGGCGGGGTCGGACACGCCCCAGCGCGCGCAGTCGAGCAGCAGCGCGGACAGGTCGCGCTCCAGTATCTCGGGCGGATCATAAGGCGGCATGCCCGCGGTCGCCGCCGCCTCCCACAGGCGATAGGCGACGCCCGGCCCCTGCCGCGCGGCGCGTCCTGCCCGCTGGGCCGCCGCCGCCTGGCTCGCCCGTTCCGTGACCAGCCGGGTGACGCCCGCCGCGCGATCGTAGCGCGGGCGGCGGGCCAGCCCCGAATCGACGACGATCCGTACGCCGTCGATGGTCAGGCTGGTCTCCGCGATGCTGGTCGACAGGATCACCTTGCGGATGCCCGGCGGCGCCCGACGGATGGCCGCGCGCTGTTCGCCCGGCTCCAGCGAGCCGTGCAGGCGCTGGACCGCGACGCCCTGTCCCAGACCGTCCAGCCGTTCGGCCGTCCGCTCGATCTCCGCCACGCCGGGCAGGAAGGCGAGGATATCGCCCTCCGCCTCATCGGCGAGCGCACGACGGATCGCGGCGGTCATCTCATCCTCGATCCGCCTCTCGCCCGCCCGGCCGATATGGCGCAACTCCAGCGGGAAGATGCGCCCCTCGCTCTCGATCACCGGCGCGCCGTCCATCAGCGCGGCAAAGCGGCCGCCGTCCAGCGTCGCCGACATCGCCACCAGCCGCAGATCGGGCCGCAACGCCCCCTGCGCGTCGAGCGCCAGCGCCAGCCCGAAATCGCTGTCGAGGCTGCGCTCGTGCACCTCGTCGAACAGGACTGCGGACACGCCCGCCAGTTCCGGATCGTCCTGGATGCGGTTGCGGAATATCCCCTCGGTCAGGACCAGGATACGGGTGCGCGCCGATCGCTTGCTGTCCATGCGGGTCGCATAGCCGACCGTGCCGCCCGGCTGCTCGCCCAGCATTTCGGCGATCCGTTCCGCCGCCGCCCGCGCCGCGAGGCGGCGGGGAGAGAGCAGCAGGATCTCGCCCTCGCACCATGGCTCGGCCAGCAATGCCGGGGCGACCGCCGTCGTCTTGCCCGCGCCCGGCGGCGCCACCAGCACGGCACTGCTCCCCGTCCGCAACGCTGCGAGCAGGTCCGGCAGGACGGCGTGAATGGGCAGCGTCACGGCGCGCCGAACAGATAGGCGTGGATCGGGTTTGCGGGGTCGATCAGCATCTTCGCCGTCAGCGCCAGCGACATGACGATCAGCAGCGGGCGGATCAGCCGGCTGCCGAAGCGCATGGCGAGGCGTGACCCGATCTGGCCGCCGACGATGCTGCCGCACGCCATCGCGAGCCCCGCCACCCACAGCACATGGCCGCCATGGATCATCGTCAGCAGTCCCGCGATATTGCTGGCGAAGTTCGCCGCCTTCGTCTGCGCCGTCGCGCGCAGCAGGCTCAGCCCGCCGAGCGCGAGGAATATGGTGGTATAGAACGCCCCGGCGCCGGGGCCGAAGAAACCGTCATAGAAGCCGACGACGCCGATCGCGAGGCTCAGCCCGGCGATGCCGACCCGGCCGCGTCGGTCGATCTCCGACGGACGGGGGGAGAAGGTGAAATATCCCGCCATCGCGATCAGCAGCGCGGGGATCAGTCCGGCAAGGATCGCCGTGCTCACCCGCTGGAGCAGCAACGCCCCGCCGACCGACCCCGCGAAGGCGGCGATCACCGGCCACCTGTAGCTGCGCAGGTCCATGTGCCCCGCCCGGGCATAGGCGATGCAGGCGCCCGCCGTGCCGATCGCCGACTGCAGCTTGTTGGTCGCCACGGCCGGAACCGGAGGAATGCCCACCGCCAGCAGCGCGGGCAGAGATATCAGCCCGCCCCCGCCCGCCATCGCGTCGACGCAGGACGCCATGACGGCGGCGCCCACCAGGAACAGCAGCATTTCGGGCGAAAGGACCATGCTCCGCCGCTAGAGCAGTTGCGCCGAGAAATGAAGGGCCGGTTGCCGGATGATGGATGGAACGGGAAGCCACTCACTCGACCCCGCCGCGTAAAGGCGAAGGAAGGCCATGCAGGGGACCACAGCTCTTTATCCCCTGCCGCCACTTGGGTATCAGTCGCCCATGCCTGACGAAGAGGATGCCGCCGCCATCACCCTGATCGATCGCCTGCGCGAGCGGCTGGGCGTCATCATCGGCCTGATCGGCCTTGTCGCGTGGATCGCCATGGTGTGGCTGATGTTCGGGGACGTGCTGTAGGCGACGCCCTTTCCGGAGGTGGGGGTCAGTAGGCCCGCGCGATCGCGAACTCGACCGCCTCGACCAGCGCCGCCTTCGCCTGACCCGCGCCGAACATGCCGAGCGCGTCGATCGCCCGCTGTCCGTAGTGACGCGCGCGCGCCAGCGTATCGGCGATCGCACCGGTCGAGCGCAGCAGGCCCGTCGCGTGCGCCAGATCCTCGTCGGACGTGCGGTGCCCGGTCATTGCCGCCTTCCAGAAGGCACGATCCTCCTCGCTGCCGCGTGCGTAGGCGAGGATGACGGGCAACGTCACCTTGCCGTCGCGGAAGTCGTCGCCCGCGTCCTTACCCATCACGGCGCCGTCCGACTCATAGTCGATGGCGTCGTCGACGAGCTGGAACGCGATGCCGAGGTTACGGCCATAGGCGTCGAGCGCCAGTTCCTGCTTCTCGTCCCGCTCGGCGACCACGGCGGCGATGCGGCACGCGGCGGCGAACAGGGCGGCGGTCTTCGCGCCGATGATCTCCAGATACTGCTCCTCGTCCGTGTCGATCCGGCGCTGGGCGGTCAGCTGGTTCACCTCGCCCTCCGCGATCACGGCCGACGCGTTGGAGAGGATCTTGAGCACCTTGAGCGACCCGTCCTCGACCATCAGTTCGAACGAACGGCTGAACAGGAAATCGCCCACCAGCACGCTGGCGCTGTTGCCCCAGATGATGTTGGCGGTCTTGCGGCCACGGCGCAGGCCCGACCCATCGACGACATCGTCGTGCAGCAGCGTGGCGGTGTGGATGAACTCGACGGCGGCGGCCAGCCGGTGGTGGCGCGTCCCCGAATAATCGAGCAGCCGTGCGCTCGCCAGCGTCAGCATCGGCCGCATCCGCTTGCCCCCGCCGGCGATCAGGTGACCGGCCAGTTCGGGGATCAGCGGGATGCGCGACTGCATCCTGTCCAGGATGACGCTGTTGACGCTGTTCATGTCGTCCGCGACCAGCGCAATCATGGGTTCGAGGGAGGGTGCCGTATCCCGGCCCAGGCGATGCATCGTTGCGGTCATGACAGGGCCGATGTGGCGATGCGAAATGCATTAGGCAAGCGGAATAGCTTGCCTGAACGTCGATAAGCGGCAAAAAGCCCGCTGCTTCCATGGAGGACCGCTTGGACGACACGCTGCAACGTTATCGGGAAAGCATCGACAATATCGATGCGGCGCTGGTGTTCATGCTGGCGGAGCGGTTCAAGGTTACGCAGGCCGTCGGCCTGTACAAGGCGCAGAACGCCCTCCCCCCGGCCGATCCGGGGCGGGAGGAGCGCCAGATCGCCCGCCTGCGCCAACTCGCCCTCGACGCGAAGCTCGACCCGGATTTCACCGAGAAGTTCCTGCGCTTCATCATCGACGAGGTGATCCGCCACCACGCGAAGCTCCAGGACCGCTGAGGCGGCTTCACGTCTGAGAGGGGTGAAGCTGCCTTCTTCCGGCTCCACACGCGCCCGGAACACACCCCATCCTCCGCCCGGCGCAATCCTGATGCATCCCGTCGACCGAAATGCTATACTGAAGCGCATACAGGGCGGGACATGCGTATGATTTTATCCGCACGGATGCTGAAAGCGACGGCATATGTGCTGGCCGTTGCGGTCATGCCTGTGCCATTGCACGCCGACACATTCTCCCGCTTCGTGCCGGAGATCGAGGCGTTTTCCCGTCAGGCGGCGCCCGCCCCGGGACAGGCGTCGCGCGCGCCCGCGCAGCGTACGTTGTTCCTGGGCAGTTCCAGTGTCCGTCTGTGGGACGTGACGCATGGCTTCCCGGGGATCAGCGCGACCAATCGTGGCTTCGGCGGCGCGACCACGCCCGATGTCCTCCATTTCTACCGGCAGGTAACGGCGGGCACGCCCCCGGCCAACGTCGTCGTCTATGTGGGGGAAAATGATGTCGCGGCGGGCACGCTGCCCGAAGAGGTCGCCGACGACGTGCTGACCCTGCTGGACCGTATCCACGATGATTTCCCGAAGGCGCACATCGCCTATCTGTCGATGAAGCCGAGCCCTGCCCGCTGGGCGCTGTGGCCGAAAATGGCGCAGGTCAACCGTATCGTCCGGTCGAAGGCGGGCCGGGATTTCACCTATGTCGATGTCGCGAGCAGCCTGCTCGATCGCGACGGACGGCCGGAGGATGCGTATTTCCGGCCCGACGGGCTGCACATGAACGCGGCCGGCTATGCCCGCTGGAACGCGATCGTCGACGATTATGTGGAACCGGACGGCCCGGCCGAAACCCCGCCCCCGCCAACGTCCCCTGCCCCGGTCGCGCCAACGGGTGAAACGAAGACCGCTACCTCCTAGAGGAAAGCGCTACGAAACGGGGTAAGGATATCCCGCCCTACCCCGCAGGCAGGCGCAGGCGGACGAGCAGGCCGCCCAGATCCTCGCTTTCCTCCAGCCGGACCGATCCGCCATAGATTTCCGCCACGTCGCGTACGATGGCGAGGCCAAGGCCGGTTCCCGGCTTGTTGGAATCGAGCCGCGCGCCCCGGTCGAATATGCGGATGCGGTCGGCTTCCGGAATGCCCGTGCCGTCATCCTCGACCAGTATCTCCACCATGTCGCCCGCCCGGCCGACCGTCGTGAACACGCTGCCCCCGCCATATTTGGCCGCGTTCTCGACCAGATTGCCCAGCAGTTCCTCCAGGTCCTGCCGCTCCACCCGGACCGTCGCGCCCTTGTCGCCGTCCATGTCGATGCGGGCGTCGGGATAAAGCCGCCGCACGGCCCGCTCCACCGCTTCCAGGCTGGCCCACACCTCCGCCCGGCTCTGCGCCGCGCCGCGACGGCCGACGGCGCGGGCACGGGCAAGGTGATGGTCGACCTGCCGCCGCATCGTCGTCGCCTCGCGGATCACGGTCTCGTCGAGGTCCGGCGACTGCGCCGTGGCGGCGTTCATGATGACGGTCAGCGGGGTTTTCAGCGCGTGGGCAAGGTTGCCGGCGTGGGTGCGCGCCTCCTCTGCCTGCCGCTCATTGTGGGCGAGCAGCGCGTTCAGCTCCTCCACCATCGGCACCACCTCGGCCGGCATCGGCTCCGTCACCCGGCTCTTCTCGCCCGCCCGCGTCCGCATGATCTCCCGCCGCACCCGCCGCAACGGCAGCAGGCCGTAGATCGTCTGGAGCCCCGCCAGCACGATGAGGCCGAGCGCCAGCAGCGAGAAGCTCTTGAACAAGGTGGAACGCAGCGCGGATATCTGGTCGTTGAGGCCCGATCGCGCCTGCGCGACGATGAACGACCAGCGGACGTCCGACCCCGGCAGCACCACCGTCCGCTCCATGATGCGCAGGTCCTCGCCCGGAAACTGCTTGCTGTCATATGCGTGGAAGTCGCGATCGCTGTGGCGCGCGTCGTACTGCAACGCCCGGTCCCAGAGCGAGCGCGAGCGCCAGTCCTCGTGGTTCGGCGCGCTGATCTGATAATAAAGGCCGCTGTTCGGTTCCAGGAAGCGCTGGTCGGCGAGCGGCCGGTTGAACAGAACCTCTCCGTCCGGCCCGATCTCCGCCGATGCGATCATCGCCGTCAGCACGTAATTCATGCCGTCGTCGAAATTGCGGGTGATCGCGTCGGACAGCACCCGGTCGAGCGCGATGCCGCCGCCGACCAGCAGCAGGCTGATCCACAGCGCCGCGATGCCGATCATCCGTCGGCTGAGCGAGCCGGTGGAACGGACGGGGGGATTGTCTGCGGTCTCGTTCATCACGCCGCTCGTGTCGCGCCGGGCCGGGACACGCCGCGCCCGATCCCCGCCCCTCGACGCCGTCCGGGCCGAACGGGGAAAGGGGCGCGATTAATGCGCCGGCTCTTCCAGGCTGTAGCCAAGGCCACGGATGGTGGTGATGACGTCGGGGCCCAGCTTCTTGCGGATGCGGGTGACGAACACCTCGATCGTGTTGGAATCGCGGTCGAAATCCTGATCGTAGATATGTTCGATCAGTTCGGTGCGGCTCACCACCTTCCCCTTGTGGTGGAGGAGGTAGGACAGGAGCTTGTATTCCTGCGCGGTCAGCTTCACCGGCTCGCCGTTCAGCGTCACCTTGCCCGACCGCGTGTCGAGGCGGACATCGCCCGCCACCAGTTCGCTCGACGCATTGCCCGACGCGCGGCGGATCAGCGCGCGCAACCGGGCGATCAGCTCCTCGCTGCGGAACGGCTTGGCCAGATAGTCATCGGCGCCCGCATCCAGCCCGGCCACCTTGTCCGACCAGCTGTCACGCGCGGTCAGCACCAGCACGGGAAAGGTCTTCCCTTCCTTCCGCCAGCGGTCGAGTACGGTCAGGCCGTCGATTTCGGGCAGGCCGAGGTCGAGCACCACTGCGTCGTAATTTTCCGTCGAGCCCATGAAATGCCCGTCCTCGCCGTCCGTGGCCAGATCGACGGCATAGCCGGCGCCACCAAGCGTGGTCTTCAGTTGCTGGCCCAGGCTGGGCTCGTCCTCAACGATCAGCAGACGCATGGTCGCCCGTTATCCTTATCTAACTTCAGACGGGCCGCGCCGGTCAGCGCGCCCAACCGGTGATATCGCCGGTTCGCCCGTCAACATCAACCCAGACGACCTTGCCGTCCTTCACATATTTCAGGCGATAGCGGTTGGTGGACGGAATGAACTCCGATCCCAGATAGGTCGCGTCGCCCATCGCGCTTTCCACCCGCCGCTTCAGGATGGAGAACGGCATGACCTGTCCGTCCAGCATAGCCCGGCGTGCGGCATCCTGCTCGTCGCGACGGCCGAGCGCGTCGGCGTCCGGCATCGCGGCGAACGCGAGGATGCAGGCGGAAAGGCCGCCGATCAGTGTCTTGCCGATCATGGACATGGTGGATGGCATAGCCGCAAGCCATTGAACAGGTGCTGAATGGCCGGAGCGAAGCCGGAAGGGGCGTTCACACCCCTTCCGGCCATCTGGTCATTTCTCCAGCGCGTACTGCACGGTCAGCGTGACGGAGGCCGCCACCTGCCCCGGCTCGATCGGCGTCGCGGCGACCGAGTCCGCCTTCATGCGCATCGCCATCACCGGCATGGGCGGCATGCCGCCGCTGTTGCTCTCCGAGATGGAGAGCAGCCGCGCCGATCCGTAGCCTGCCTGCTGCGCATAGAAATCGGCCTGCGCCTTCGCGCTCTTCAGCGCCGCGCCGCGCGCCTGCACCAGCAGCGGTGAGGGATCGTCGATCGCGAAATTGGGGCCGGAAATGTTGGTCGCGCCCGCGGCCACCATCTTGTCGAGCAGGTCGCCCAGCTTCGCGACGTCGCGCAGCTTCACCGACAGCTGGTTGGACGCCTCGTAACCGACGAACTTCGGCGGCGCCTGCGTCCCGTCCGGGTTGCGGCCGCTATAGTCGTACTGCGCGGACAGGCGCACGCCGCTGGTCTGGATGTCCTTCTTCGCGATACCGGCCTTGGCGATCGCCGCGATCAGGGACGTCATCTGTCCGGCATTGTCGGCCATCGCCTGCTTCGCGGTCGGCGCGCGCGTCTCGACGCCCGTGCCGACGGTCACGACATCCGGCGCGGCCTCCACGCTCTCGGTGACGTTCAGTGTCACGACCGGGGGCGTCGCGCCGATCGTCACGTTCGTCTGCGCGATTGCCGGCACGGCCGCCACTCCGGCAACCGCCGCCGCGCAAAGGGAAAGTGCGCCAAGCTTCATGAAATCATCTCCTGTTCGCCCGCGTGCCCAACCATCGGCACGCCCTGCGGGTTTCATTGCCATTGCGTCATGACAGCTTAATCACGACTGACGCGTCCTGTCAGCTTCCAGCAAGCATCTTGTCGCGCGCGTCACAAGGCCCTAGCTGCGCACATCATGGCGGCACCTATTCTCTCCTACGAAGATTTCGGCCTCGTGCAGGGCAGCGGCTGGCTGTTCCGGCACCTGAACCTCAACATCGGCGAACGCGACCGGCTGGCGCTGATCGGCCGCAACGGCGCGGGCAAGACGACGCTGCTGAACCTGATCGGCGGAAAGATTGAGCCAGACGAGGGCCGCCGGTCGATCGTGCCGGGCACCAACGTTGTCATGCTGGAGCAGGATCCGGACATCCGCGCCTTCGCCACGCTGCGGGATTTCGCGACCGCTGGCGCCAATGCGCCTGCCGTGCATGAGGTGGAGGCGATCGCCGACCAGCTCGGCATCGATCTTTCGCGGGAAGCGGCGACGGCCAGCGGCGGCGAGCGGCGCCGCGCCGCCATCGCCCGCGCGCTCGCCAGCCAGCCCGACATCCTGCTGCTGGACGAGCCGACCAACCATCTCGACATCGCCGCCATCGACTGGCTCGAAAGCTGGCTCAACCGCTTCACCGGTGCGTTCGTGGTGATCAGCCACGACCGGACCTTCCTCACCCGCCTCACCCGTCAGACGCTCTGGCTCGACCGGGGCAATCTGCGCCGCAACGAGGTCGGCTTCGGTGGATTCGAGGCGTGGATGGAACAGGCCTATGCAGAAGAGGCCCGCGCCGCCGACAAGCTCGACGCGAAGCTGAAGATCGAGGCGCACTGGCTGGAGCGCGGCGTCACCGCACGGCGCAAGCGCAACCAGGGCCGTCTTTCCAAGCTGTACGAGATGCGGGCCCAGCGCGCCTCGATGATCGGGCCGCAGGGCACCGCGAAGCTGGCCGTCGCCGCCGACGGGTCCAAGACGAAGAGCGTCATCGTCGCCGACCATGTGGGGAAGGTCTATGGCGACCGCACGATCATCCGCGACTTCACCCTGCGCATCCAGCGCGGCGACCGCATCGGCCTGGTCGGCGGCAATGGCGCGGGGAAGACGACGCTGCTGAAGCTGCTGACCGGGGAAGTCGCCCCCGACGTCGGCACCATCACGCTGGCGAAGACCCTCGACATGATCTTCATCGATCAGCAGCGCAGCCTGATGGCGCCGGAAAAGCGCGTGCGCGACGTGCTGGCGGAGGGCGGCGACTGGATCGAGGTGCGCGGACAGAAGAAGCACGTCCACGGCTATCTCAAGGATTTCCTGTTCGATCCCGCCCTGGCGGAGGCGAAGGTCGGCACGCTGTCGGGCGGTGAACGCTCGCGCCTGCTGCTCGCCCGCGAGTTCGCCCGCGAATCGAACCTGCTGGTGCTGGACGAGCCGACGAACGACCTCGACCTCGAAACGCTCGACCTGCTTCAGGAGGTGATCTCCGATTATGACGGCACGGTCCTGATCGTCAGCCACGACCGCGACTTCCTCGACCGGACGGTGACGATCACGCTCGGCCTCGACGGGTCGGGCGATATCGATGTCGTCGCGGGCGGCTATGAGGACTGGCTGCGCCAGCGCAAGCAGCGCACGGCCGCGGCAAAGGCGGGCGCGAAGAAGACGGAGAACGCCGCGCCCCCTCCGCCCAGGACGCAGACCAAGCTCAGCTACAAGGATCAGCGCGACCTCGAACTGCTGCCGCAACGGATCGAGGAGATTGAGGCCGCGATCACGCGGGACGAGGAGGCGCTGGCCGATCCGGCGCTCTACACGAAGAACCCGGACCGCTTCGCCGCACTCACGAAGGCGATCGAGGACGCCCGCGCCGAAAAGGATGCGGCCGAAATGCGCTGGCTGGAACTGGCCGAAAAGGCGGAGGGGCTGGCGGGCTGACCGCCGCCCCTCATCAATCGGCCGTCAGCGCCTCGACCAGCGCCTTCACCTTCTTCTGCCGCCATTGCGGCAGCGGCGCGATCAGCCAGTAGCCGCGCGCGCTGTCGCCCGGGTCACCCGCCTGCCGCACGCGTCCCTCGGCAATGTCCCGCGCCGCCAGCAATATCGGCACGGTCGCCCGGCCGAAGCCGTTGGCGGCCGCCTCGATCGCCAGGCCGCCGTCGGCGACCCGCATGACGACGGGCTGGTCGCCTGCCGGGCATCCGGGCCATTCGATCCGCGCGTCGGGGCCGCCGTCGACGGCTTCCACGGTCACGAAGCCCGTTTCGCCGATCCGGATGCCTTCATGCTCGCCCGGGCCGTCCGTCAGGCGCAGCGCGAGGTCCAGATTGGCCTCGGTGAAGTCGAGCGCCTCGTCGGCGGCGACGAGCGAGAAATGCAGGTCCGGCTGGTTCGCGGCATAGGCGGCGAGCCGCGCCTGCAGCCATTTCGCGGTGATGTCGCGCGGCGCCGCGATGGTCAGCGACAGGCTGGACTGGCCCGCCTGCATCGCGCGCACCGACTCCTCGAACATCAGGAAACCGGATCGCAGCGCGTCCAGCCCCGCCTCGGTCTCCGGCGTCAGTTCCAGCCCCTTGGGCGTGCGGCGGAACAGGACGACGCCCAGCATGTCCTCCAGCGCGCGGATCTGCTGGCCGACGGCCGCCGGCGTCACCGCCAGTTCGTCGGCCGCGCGGGTGAAAGAGAGATGGCGGGCCGCTGCGTCGAGGACGCGCAGGCCGTTGAGCGGCAAATGGGTACGTTTCATTCGGCGACCGCAGGTGCGATGAGAGAGAAGCGGGGGATGGCGACGTCGAAGGTTTCGCCGAGCGAGCCGATCATGTGATAGCTGCCCTGCATGGCCCCGGTCGGCGTGGCGAGCGGGCATCCCGATACATAGTCATAGGATTTGCCCGGCTGCACCACCGGCTGCTCGCCGACGACGCCCTCGCCCTCGACGCGATGCTGCACGCCCCGCCCGTCGGTGATCAGCCAGCGCCGCGTCAGAAGCTGCACGGGTTCGGTCCCCCCATTCTCGATACGGATATGATAGGCCCAGAACCAGCGGCCACGGTCCGGCTCCGACTGCTCGGGCAGGAAACTCACCGACACGCGGACCGTGATACCGCGCGTTGTCGAGGCGAAGGGGAAAAACGCGTTCACCCTGCCAAGATCGGCTACAGGCCGATGCCGGTCAAGGCCCGATCAAGATCCTCGATCAGATCGTCGGGGTCTTCCAGGCCCACATTGAGACGCAGCATATCCTCCGTGATGCCGACCTCCAGCCGCGCCTCTTCCTTCATCCCGTAATGGGTGGTCGACGCGGGGTGGGTCATCAGCGAACGGGAATCGCCGATATTGTTGCTGATGTCGATCAGGTTCAGGCCGTTCAGAAGGCCATGCGCCTCCTTCCGGCCACCGCCGACATAGATGGAGAAGATCGCGCCCGCCGCGGCCATCTGCCGCTGCGCCAGCGCATGGCCCGGATGGCTCGCGAGGCCGGGGTACAGCACGCTCTTCACCCGTCCCTCCAGGAACGTCGCGACCTTCATCGCATTCTCGCTCTGGCGCCGGATGCGCAGGTCCAGCGTCTCCAGTCCCTTCAGCACCACCCAGGCGTTGAACGGGCTCAGCGTCGGGCCGGTGTTGCGGTGGAACGGCAGCAGCGTCTCGGTGATGAACTTCTCCGTGCCGCAGATCGCGCCGGCCAGCACGCGGCCCTGCCCGTCCATCATCTTGGTCGCGCTATAGGCGACGACGTCGGCGCCATAGTCCATCGGCCGCTGCAGGGCGGGCGTGGCGAACGCATTGTCGACGACGGTGGTGATGCCATGCCTCTTCGCGACGGCGCACACCCCCTCCAGGTCGACAAGGTCCATGGTCGGGTTGGCGGGCGTTTCGAAGAAGAACAGCTTCGTGTTCGGACGGATCGCCTTCTCCCACTCGCCGGTCTCGTGCGCGTGGATCGTCGTCGTCTCGATACCGAAGCGCGGGAACAGCGTGTCGGTCAGCCAGCGGCAGGAGCCGAACGCCGCCTTCGCCGCGACCACATGGTCGCCCTGCGACAGCTGACAGAGCAAGGCCGCCGTCATCGCCGCCATGCCGGTCGCCGTCGCGCGGCAGGCTTCCGCGCCTTCCAGCAGGGCGATGCGCTTCTCCAGCATCTCGACCGTCGGGTTCTGGAGGCGGCTGTAGGTCATGCCCTGCTGCTCGCCCGCGAAGCGCGCGGCCGCATCCTCGGCGCAGTCATAGGCATAGCCCGACGTGACGAACAGCGCCTCGGACGTCTCGCCCCACTCGGACCGCGCGGTCCCGCCGCGCACCGCCAGTGTCGCCGGACGCCAGTCCTTCGTGATGTTCTTGTCCTGACCCGAATGTCTCTTCATGTCGCCTTCGTCCGTACTGTGGCGGTCCCGCCGCCCTCAACGCCATGCCGCAATGGCCGCGCGGGCGGACGACTGCAACCGTCTTGCCGTGCCTGGCGGCATTTTTCGTCGATGGCCCCGGCCCGGCCCAGACTGCGGAACGATGCGCTCTAGGCTGTCAGTGGATGGAGCGGGAGGTCCGTTGGCTGGAAACTGGCTCGCTTTGCGTGGTCTGCTCCGCCTGCTGCACCGGGGTCAGCATGCCGTGGAGCTTCTCCTCTTCCCATGCCATCAGGATATGGAGGGTGCGCTGGAGACCCTGCACGTCCTTGCCATAGCCTGCCCAGTCGTCCGCTATGCGGCCCGGCGTCCAGTGATTGACGTGGGCGCTATAGGCCAGGAACAGTTCGCGCACCCGGTCGGTATGAATCCGTGCAGCCTGCCCGACGCCCGCGATCAGTCCGGTGGAACAGGCCATGCGAACTGCCTTCGCCTCGCAATCGACGTGACGGCGATATGCCTGCGAAAAGGCGATTCGGCGGCGTGCGATTTCCGCCATGTCGGGCCGCGACGCGAGCAGCAGCGCCGCGAATTCCCGCATCATCGTGCGCAGTCCGTCATGCTCGGCCCACAGGTCCAGGCTCATCATCACTACCCTGTCGTTTACCTGCCGCCATGGTGCGGACGACAGGTTAACAAAGCACCGGGCAATGCGACGGACCGAGCCTCAGAGCACCGCGAGAACGGCGTCGCCCATCTCCGCCGTGGTCATCGTGCCGCCCAGGTCGGGGCCGCGCGCGCCGTTTTCCAGCGCCTTTGCGACCGCCGCCTCGATCCGGTCCGCCTCCGCCCCCTTGCCCAGCGAGAAGCGCAGCATCATCGCGGCCGACAGGATCGTCGCCAGCGGATTGGCCTTGCCCTGCCCGGCGATGTCGGGCGCGCTGCCGTGGATCGGCTCGTACAGGCCCTGCCCGCCCTCGTTCAGCGTCGCCGACGCCAGCATGCCGATGGAGCCGACGCACATGCTCGCCTGATCCGACAGGATGTCGCCGAACATGTTGCCGGTGACGATCACGTCGAACTGGCCGGGATTGCGCACCAGCTGCATCGCGGCGTTGTCGACATACATGTGGGTCAGCTCCACGCCGGGATATTCGGCCGACACCTCGATGATCACGTCGCGCCACAGCTGGCTGGTCTCCAGCACATTGGCCTTGTCCACCGAGCAGAGCTTGCCCCGGCGCGCCTGTGCCGCCTGGAAACCGCTGTGCGCGATGCGGCGCACCTCCGCCTCGTTGTAGCTCATGACGTCATAGCCCTCGCGCAGGCCGTCGGCGGTGGTGCGCATGCCCTTCTCGCCGAAATAGACGTCGCCGTTGCTTTCCCGCACGATCAGCAGGTCGATGGCGCTTGCCACCTCCGGCTTCAGTGCGGAGGCGTCGGCCAGCTGCGGGAAAACCTTTGCCGGGCGCAGGTTGGAAAACAGGCCCAGCGCCTTGCGCAGGCCCAGGATCGCCTGCTCGGGGCGCAGGTGCCGTTCCAGATGGTCGCAGTCGAAGTCGCCGACCGCGCCGAACAGGATGGCGTCGGCCCGGCGTGCGATGTCCAGCGTGGCGTCCGGCAGCGGGTGCCCCACCGCCTTGTACGCGGCGCCGCCGACCAGTCCCTCTTCATAGGTGAGGCCGGGGATCGCCAGCGCGTCCAGCACGCGGCGCGCCTGCGCGATCACTTCCGGGCCGATACCATCGCCGGGGAACAGGGCAACCAGCATGCGAACGTCTCCTCAATATGCCGTGCGCCCTCTTCAGCCCCTTTGCGGGCGGGCGCTGTGTCGGCGGCGGGATGCAGCAAGCGAACCGCTCACGCAACCGCTCTTTTCAGCCGGTCGACGAGTCTTTCGCGCGCGGCGAGCACCTCATGCCGCCGGTCGGTCAGCACATTGCGTTCCAGGAAATGGCCGGTGAGGCGCAATCCGTCCAGAATGTCCGTCCAGGTATCGCTTTGCGCGCCGCGCAGAAACGGCGGCAACGGCAGCAGCCGCGTCTCATAGCCGGCGGCGGCGGCGCGCGAGACGGCCGCCGCGCTCTTCGGGCTCACATAGGCAAGATCTTCCTCGCCCCCCGTCACCGTGCAGGCGGACAGATCCAGGCCGAAGCCGAGTTCGCCGAGCAGCAGCAATTCGTAACGGACCAGCGCCTGCGCCCATCCCCGCGCCGCCGGTGCCGCCTCGACCGCCGAGAGCAGGCCATCGAGCGCCTGGTGCAGCGCCGGATAGGGCGTGCCCTCGGGCAGCGCGACGGCGGTGAGCGCGCAGGCCCAGTCGATCGCCGCGGCGGGCAGCGGTTCCGACAGCAACGGCGCGCGGCTGTGCATCAGTTCGACGGTCAGCCCGGCGAGCTGCGTCTCGATACGCGCGCTGAATTCCGCCTGCACCGCGTTCCCGGGCACCAGCAACGGCCGGATGCGGCGCGACCGCCCGCCCCGGACATAGCCGGGCTGGAGGCCGTGACCGGGCGTCAGCAGGCGCGCGATCGCCCCATGCTCGCCATGCGCCCGCACCGCGCAGACGATCGCCTCCGTGACGATCCGGCTCAGGGCGCGCGCTCCTCTGTCATCGCCGTGCCATCAGCGCCGCGGCCTCATCGCCGGGACAGCATCCGTTCGACCGCCTCGCTCTTCGGGCGCCCGTCCGCACATCCGCCCTCTTCCTCCAGCCGCGACCGGATCCGCTCGATCTCGACATCGGTCAGATGCTCGATGCCGATGAACTCGTCCCGCGCGCCGTCGATCGCGCGCAGCAGTTCGTCCAGCTTCGCCTGCATCGCCGACGCGTCCCGGTTCTGGGTGTTCTGGACCAGGAAGACCATCAGGAAGGTGACGATGGTGGTACCGGTGTTGATCACCAGCTGCCACACCTCCGAAAAACCGAACAGCGGGCCGGTGACGGCCCAGACGATAACGGTCAGCGACGCCAGGATGAAGGCGGCGGGCTGTCCGGCGAAACCGGCGATCCGCCCCGCTATCCGCGTGAATATCTCATCCATTCATCCTGCCTCCCGCCGCCGCGACCCTATCCGTGGAAATAATCATACACCTGCTGCGCAACCGCCCGGGAAACGCCCGGCGCGCGCTGCAGGTCCTCCAGCGCCGCGCTGCGCACCGCCTTCGCCGTGCCGAAATGCATCAGCAGCGCCTTCTTGCGCGCGGGGCCGATGCCCGGCACCTCGTCCAGGGAACTGACCGTGATCGCCTTGCTGCGCTTCTGCCGGTGCGCGCCGATGGCGAAACGGTGCGCCTCGTCGCGCAGCCGCTGGAGGTAGAACAGCACCGGATGGTTGAGCGGGAAGGTCACTTCCCGTCCGTCCATCAGGTGGAACACCTCCCGCCCCTCGCGCCCGTGATGCGGCCCCTTGGCGATGCCGATCATGCACACGTCCTCGATGCCCATGTCCTCCAGCATCGCGCGCGCCGCCGAAAGCTGCCCCTTGCCGCCGTCGATCAGGACCAGGTCTGGCCATTCGCCGCCGTCGCGGTCCGGATCTTCCCGGGCGGCGCGTCCGAAGCGCCGCTCGAACATTTCGCGCATCATCGCGAAATCGTCGTTCGACGTCTCCGGGTTCTTCATGTTGAACTTGCGATAGGCGTTCTTGCGGAAGCCCTCCGGCCCCGCCACCACCATCGCGCCCAGCGCATGCGCGCCCTGGATATGGCTGTTGTCGTAGATCTCGATCCGGTCGGGCACGCCGTCCAGCCCGAATGCCTCGACCATGTCGTCCAGCACTCGCGCCTGCGTCGTCGTCTCGGCCAGCCGCCGGTCGAGCGCCTCCTCGGCATTGCGCTGCGCCTGCCGGATCAGGCGGATGCGCTCCCCGCGCTGCGGCACCTCGATCCGCACCTTGCTGCCCAGCCGCTCGGACAGCGCCTGCGCCACCAGCTCGCATTCGGCCGGTGCCCGGTCGGACAGGACGAGCCGCGGCGGCGGCACCTCCTCGTAGAATTGCGCCATGAAACTCGCCAGCACCTCGTCCTCCGCCACTTCGCTGGTGTGGATCGGGAAGAAGCTGCGATGGCCCCAGTTCTGGCCGCCACGGATGAAGAAGGCCTGGATGCACATCGCCCCCTTCTTCGCCGCCAGCGCGAAGATGTCGGCGTCGCCCAGCCCCTCGGCGTTGATCGCCTGGCTGCCCTGGATGAAGGTCAGCGCCTTCAGCCGGTCGCGCAGCACCGCCGCCTGCTCGAAGTCCAGCGCCTCGGCCGCCGCCTCCATCGCCGCGCCCAGCTTCTGCTGCACCTTGGTCGACTTGCCGCCCAGGAAATCCTGCGCGTCCTGTACCAGCTCGCCATAGGCACCGGCGTCGATCCGGTCGACGCACGGCGCCGAGCAGCGCCTGATCTGGTACAGCAGGCAGGGCCGGGAGCGATTGGCGAAGAAACTGTCGGTGCAGGAGCGCAGCAGGAACAGCTTCTGCAGCGCGTTGATCGTCCGCGTCACCGATCCGGCGCTGGCGAACGGCCCGTAATAGCGCCCCTGTATCTTCCGCGCGCCGCGATGCTTCTGGATGCGCGGGAAATCATGGTCCTCGCGCAGCAGGATAAAGGGGAAGCTCTTGTCGTCGCGCAGCAGCACATTGTACGGCGGCCGGAACCGCTTGATCAGCTGCGCCTCCAGCAGCAGCGCCTCGGCCTCGCTGTTCGTCGTGACGATCGTCATCGACCGGGTCTGCGACACCATCCGCTGCAACCGCTTCGACAAGCGGTCGACCTGCGTATAGTTCGTCACCCGGTTGCGCAGCGCCCGTGCCTTGCCGACGTACAGCACGTCGCCGCGCGCATCCTGCATCCGGTAGACGCCGGGCCGCGTCGGCAGGGTCTTCAGGACGGTGCGGATCGCCTCGACACCGGCATCGAGGTCGGGCTGATCCGACCCCCGGACGGTATAGGTGGCCTTTTCCTCATGAAATCTGTCGGGGGACTGCGGCGCGGACATGGCGCCTCAGATAGGCCGTCCGTGCGGGAAAACAAAGCCCGAACAGATAGTCTCTGGCCGGCCGCCCCGCTCAGCAGGTGGCGAGCGTCTGCGTCGCGGTCCGGCGTTCGTCCAGCACCGCGACGCCCAGCATGACAAGGCCGCCCAGCGCCAGCAGGCTGCCGACCCAGCCGGTCGATGCCCAGCCATATCCGGCCGCGATCGCCATGCCCCCGACCCAGGGGCCGATGGCGTTGGCGACATTGAACGCGCTGTGATGCAGCGCCGCGGCCAGCGTCTGCGCGTCCCCGGCGACATCCATCAGGCGGATCTGCAACACGGAACCCAGGCCCCCGCCGCAGCCGATCAGGAACACGGTCACGCACAGCAGCCAGATGTTGCCCGCGACCAGAGAGAATAGGACTAGCGCAGCCGCGCTCCACAGCAGCAGCCCGGCCGCCGTCGGCATCAGCGCCCGGTCCGCCGCCCAGGCCGCGCCCAGATTGCCCAGCGTCATGCCGACGCCGAAGATGGCAAGCACCACCGGCACCAGCGTGGCGGACACATGCGTCACCTCCAGCATCGTCGAGGCGACATAGGTATAGACGGCGAACATGCCGCCGAAGCCGATCGCGCCGATGGCGAGGGTCAGCCACACCTGCCGCGTGCGCAGCGCCCCCAGTTCGCGCAGCGGTCCCGCGCCCTCGGTCGGGCGATCACGGGGCGCGAATCGCCAGACCAACAGCGCCGTCAGGCTGGCGAGAATCGCGACGACACCGAAGCCCCAGCGCCAGCCGACGGCGAAGCCCAGCCAGTTGGCGAAGGGTACGCCGATGATGGTGGCGACGGTCAGTCCCGACATCACCCGCGCGACGGCCTGTGCGCGCTTGCCCGGCGGCACCAGCGACGCGGCGACCAGCGCGGACACGCCGAAATAGGCGCCGTGCGGCAGGCCGCTCAGAAAGCGGAACAGCATCATCCAGCCATAAGTGGGCGCCAGCGCGCTCAGGCCGTTGGCGATGCCGTACAGCGCCATCAGCCCGATCAGCAGGTCGCGGCGCGACACCTTCGCGCCCAGCACGGCGATGACCGGCGCACCGACGACAACGCCCAGCGCATAGGCGCTGATGACATGGCCCGCGGTCGGCGCATCGATCCCGAGGCCGGCGGAGAAATAGGGCACCAGGCTCATCACCGCGAATTCGGCGGTGCCGATCGCAAAGCCGCCCATCGCGAGGGCGAACATGACCAGCCCCGGGTGAACCCCGCGCTCCGTGGAAATATCGTGCTGCATCGCAGCGAGATAGGCGCGCGCCCTCCGGCTGAACACCCCCTATTTCCCTGTGATTGATTGAAATTTCTGCATGTTGCCGAACGCGGAACGCATCCGTGGGCGATGAAGGGGCGCGCAAAAACGAAAAGGGCCGGACCGTTATGCGCGGTCCAGCCCCTTCATGGAACGGCATGCATGGCGGCCGGTTCAGACCGTCGTGCCCAGCCCCTTGATCGCGCCGTCGACCAGCGCCTTGTCCGCCTTGGCGTCATGGCCCTGCGCGATCAGTGCGGCGGCCGCGCCGGTCGCCGCCTGCACGGCCTTCGTCCGGATATCGGCGATCGCCGTCCGCTCTGCGGCCGCGATCTTGTCCTCGGCCATCTTCTGCCGGCGCTTCACCAGTTCGGTCGCCTGCACCTTGGCGTCGGCGACGATCTGCGTCGCCTCTTCCTCGGCATGGGTCCGGATCGCTTCGATCTCGGACGCCGCGCCGGACAGCTTCGCCTGATATTCGGCCTTCAGCGCCTCGGCTTCCCTGCGCAGCTTCGACGCCTCGTCGAGTTGCGCGCGGATCGCCGCGATCTTGCCGTCCAGCGCCTTGCTGACGAAGGCCGGAACCTTCTTGACCAGCAGGATCAGGATGAAGACCAGCATCGCCAGGCTGACCCAGGCGGTGGCGTTCATGCCGACCGCCGTCGGATCGGCATGTTCGGCCTCCGGGCCGCCATGCGCCTCGGTCGTGGCGACCGTGCCGTTCAGCGCCTCCGCATGGGCGGCGTGATGAAGGTTGTGCTCAACCGCCTCGGAGGCGGGGGGCAGGTTTTCGTTGTTGTCAGCCATGCGCCAGCACCGCCTTTACTGCATCGCGCGCGGCATCGGGAGCGACCGTGGTGCCCGCGACGCGGGACACGATGTCCTGCGCCAGGTCGGCGGCCACAGTCTCGATCTCGCCCATCGCCGCCTTGGAGGCTGCGGCGATCCGCTCCTCCGCCTCGGCAATCTTGCCCGCGATCTTGCCGTCGGCCGTGGCCAACTGCTTTTCGGTTGCCTTCGCCGCCTTGGCCTTGGCTTCCGCCGCCTGCTGCTGGGCGGCCGAACGGCTGTCCTGCAACTGGGTGCGATAGTCGGCCTCGATCTCGTCGGCGCGAGCAAATGCGGCCTTCGCCTGTTCCAGGTCGTCCGCAATCCTGCCGTCGCGCTGGTCCACCGTCGCCTGTACCTTGGGCACGATGCCCCGGCCGATGACGAAGAAGACGAAGCCGAAGGTCAGCAGCAGCCAGAAGATCTGGGACGCATAGGTCGCGGCGATCTGGGATATCTGGGGCATGGGGCCTTTCCGCCTTCAAACCCGTCCGGGGTCATCCCCCGGACGGACGTTTAGAATGTTCAGGCCACGAAGACCAGGATCATGGCGATAACGAACGCCAGCAGACCCAGAAGCTCAGCGGCGGCGAAGCCGATGAACAGGCGGCCCTGCTGGCCGTCGGCTGCACCCGGGTTACGCAGCGCGCCTTCCAGGAACGAGCTGAAGACGTTGCCCACACCCAGGGCGGCGATGCCCGCTCCAATCGCGGCCAGGCCAGCACCGAGCAGCTTTGCGGCTTCTGCGTCCATGTCGATAACTCCTTTTCTAAACTCTTTGCGTTCGTTGGTGAAAAAACGGATCAGTGCAGGTTCTCGGCGTCGTTGAGGTACACGGACGTCAGCAGCGCGAAGACATAGGCCTGGATCACGGCGACCAGCATTTCCAGCGCGCTGATGCCGATCATCAGCACGAAGCTGGCCGATCCGACGGTGACGCCGTAACCGATGCCCGCATTGGTGCTGTTGATGACGAAGCCCGCGAGCACCTTCAGCAGCACGTGCCCGGCGGTCATCGCGACGAACAGTCGCAGGCCGAGGCTGAACGGGCGCACCAGGAAGGAAATCAGCTCGATCGGGAAGATCACCGGCACCATCGGCAGCGGCGTGCCGTGCGGCACGAACAGCGAGAAGAAGTGCAGCCCGTGCTTCCAGAAGCCGACGATCAGGACGATCGAGAAGCTGAGGATCGCCAGCACGCCGGTCAGCGTGAAGTGGCTGGTGAACGTGAACGGATGCACGCCGACCAGGCCCAGCGGCAGCAGGCCGAGCAGGTTGCCGAGCAGGATGAACATGAAGAGCGAGAAGACGTAGGGCACGTACTTCTTGCCGGACGGGCCGATGTTGGCGGCCAGCAGGCTGTCGATGAAGCCGGTTGCGGCCTCGACCGCGACCTGCCAGCGCCCGGGCACCAGCTCGCGCTTCATGCCGCCCAGCATGAACACCCACAGCACGATTGCGGCGGCGACCATGTACAGCGCGCTGTTCGTGAACGCGATGTTGAAGCCGCCAAGGGTCAGATGATCGGTGCCGAACAGCGGCTCGATCGTAAACTGGTGCATCGGGTCGATTTTACCGGACTCTGCCACGTTCACCCCTGAAAACCCTGCTGAAAAAACCCTGCGGCTCCTTGACCATGGCGGCAGGAACCCTAACTCTATAACAAAAGCGCCCCTCAGCGATCAGGACGCTTCGTCGAAATCCTTATGATGTTCCTGAAGGCCACGATGATCCCCACGAAGAGGAAGGCCAGCAGGAGCCAGGGCGTCGTGCCGAACAGACGGTCAAGCAACCACCCGATCAGCGCACCGCCGACAAGACCACCGATCAGTTCAGCAAGAACGCGATTGCCGAGGCGGTAATTCTCATCCGCCGCCGGTGCCTGCGTCTTTCCGGTCCTGACCGCCTCGGCATGTTCGGCGCGTTCGATCCGCTCTTCGAGCGATTTGATCCGCGCGTCCTCGCCGGGAGGGTCTTGCCCGGGCGCATCCTTGGCCATCGTCCGCTCCACATTTACTTATGCAACGGCAATGGCCTCAAGCGGCTGCACCCGTCAAGGCGCGGCCCGTTTAGAAAGGCGGGAACGGCAAGTCAACCATTGCGGACGAGATGGCCCAAAGCATAGCGCCACCGCCCGATTCCGGGACGGAATCAGGGTGGCGAAAGCGTCAGTTTGCGGTCGCGCAATAGGACGGAAGTGCAATGGGCCCGGCCTTCTTCTGCCAGCCGCCGCCCGAAATGCTGTACATCTGCCCGTCCTTCACGCGGCTGGCGAGCGTCTGGCATCCGGTCGCGGCCGCGACGTCGGACACGGTGACGCCGCGCTTCGCGGCCAGGTCGGTATAAACGGCGCGCCGCTTGATGTTGATCGAATCCACTTCGGACTTGACCGTGGCGGGGACCGATCCGGCCACGCCCAGATAACCGTCGGACTGTTCGCCCACGGTCCCGGCCGCGATCGCGTCGGCGACCGCACCTGACTGCGCAAGGGCGGGCACTGCGGCGAACGCAAGCGTCATGGCGCAAAGGGATGAGGCGAAAGCGCGTGAACCCAATATCGTCTGGCGTATCATTGCGGGAACAACTCCGGATTATTCTCGATCAGGTCCTGCGCATCGCGTTGCAGGCGCACCACGACCTCCTGCTGCACCTTCACATTGAGGTTGATCTCTATGGGCTTGTCCGGCGCCTTCACCTGAATGCAGCCGCCAAGGGTCAGCGCCGCAAGGCCCGCCCCCGTCCATCCCGCCAATGTCCCCGCTTTGCGCATCATTCTTCCTTCTGTGGCACAGTCTCGCTTGCGGGAGGCTTAACCGCAAGGCCCTGCTGTGCACGTTGCTGTATTTCCTGCTGATACTGGTCGCCCACCTTGTCGCGCACCAGTTCGCTGGGGTCGACCAGCGATCTGGCCGTTCCCATCAGGCCCCGGAACGGCGCCTGTATCTTGACGTTGAAGAGGAACGGCAAGCCGATGAAGTTCTTCGCGATGCTCTTCGGCGCGTCGCCCAGCTGGCCGCGATTGACGCCGTTGAACACGACGTTCGTCACCACCTCCCCGTCGAGCGCGCCGTCCATGAAGATCGAGAGGCACTTGTACTGAAGGTCTTTCAGCGCGTCGAAGGCGAGCTTGCCCATCACGCCCACCTGCTCGTTCGACACCGGCCCGACATAGGACAATGTGCCCGAAAGCCGCCGGGGATCGCACGGGATGGAGGGCAGGACGCCCTCCGGCATGATCAACGGCGGCAGCCCCTCCTGCCGGGCGACCAGCACGCCGCCCGCGATCCGCCCGCCCTGCGCGTTGAATATCAGAGGCATGATACCGTCGAACACGCCGGTGGCGGAGATGTTCTCCAGCTCCATCTTGTTGATGAACTCGCCCGCCTGGATGCCGATGACGCGGAACGTCAGGTAGCGCTCGGTCTCCGCGCTGAAGTCCATCGTCGTCGGCAGCAGCAGCAACCGCCCGCCGGAAAACGGCCATTCGCCGCCCTCGACATGCACCTTCTGCCCGGCCTGCAACTGATAGCGCACGACGCCGTCCGTCGCCTCGATGCCCGGATTGGCGCTGGCGATGCGTACCTCCTGATGCGGCGCGCTGACCATGCCGAGCAGGTCGGTGAAGCGGATCTCCCCTGACAGGCCCGTGACCGGGCCGAAGGCGGCGGCGAAATCCATCCTGTCGGTGCTGAACGCGCCGTCGCTGGTCACGCTGTCGCCGGTCCAGCGCACCTGCCCCTTGCCGCTGACCGTGCCGCTGGCGTTGGCGATCACGCCCAGAGCAAGGCGGGTCACCCGTTCGGGCTGGAGGCGCGGGGAGAAGGTGATGCCGGGGACGGCGATGTCCGCCTTGCCCTTGCCCGGCCCCAGGTCGTGGACGATGTCGGCGGTCAGGATGGCGGCATCGCTGCGCGGCTCGCGCAGCGTCCCCCGGGCGGTGATCCGTCCGTTCTTCATCGCCAGCGTGAAATCGCGCGAGACCAGCGGGTTGAACCGGTCGGGCGCGGCCGCGTCGCTCAGGGTCAGCCCGCCCTTCACGCTCAGCGTCCCGTCGGCGAAGCTCCAGTCGCCTGCCGCGTCGCTCGCCAGCAGCGGCACCGCGCCGATCCGGCCGCTCGTCCCCGCCAGCTTGCCGCCGAACCCGCCCGCCCGCATTCCGTTGGCCTGCATTGCGCCCGTAAGGCTCGCGGCGGCCAGATGCACGGGCGCGCCCTCCGGCCCGATCGACAGGTCGACGGCGCGCGCGTCAAATCCCGGCCGCGCCAGGGTCAGGCGCACGCTGTCCGCCGCCAGCCGCAGCGGGCTCTGCCCCAGCCGCCCGGCGATTCGCGGCGCCCTGACCACCGCCCCGCCGGACATCCCGCCCGGGCCGAAGGCGAGCAGCGCGGGACCATCCGGACAGGCGGTCAGCCGCGTCTTCCCGATCGCGAAACCGCTGTAGGTGAGGCGTTCGACGGACAGCGGCGTACAATCGGGATTGATCGCCAGCGTACCGCCCCGGCCGATGCGCCCCGTGACCGGAACGGACAGGCCGTCCACCCCGCCGCCCTCCAGCGGTCCCTTCAACCGCATGGCAGTCGTGAAGCGCGTCCCCCCGGCCTTGTCCGCGAAGAAGCGCACCGGCTCCAGCGACAGGCGCGCGTCCTTCGCGACATAATCGTCGACGAACAGCTGCCCGCCAAGGCCACCGGCCGCATGGCGGGTCAGGCGCAGCGCGGCATGCGGCAAATCGCCGCCCTCCATCGTGACGCTCCCGGCAAGGCGCCAGTCGGCGTTCGGCCAGCTCACCGTGAAGCGGCTGTCCGGGCCAAGCGCGACCCGTGCCCCGCTCGCGGCGGTGGCGGCGCTGTCGGTCAGCACCACGGCCCCCGCCCCGTCCCTGTGCGCCAGCGCGAAGTGCGAGCGCAGGTGATTGTCGCGCCCCGCGTTCCGCAACGCGATCGCCAGCCTTTCCGCCAGCGGCCCGACCGGTGTCTGCGCCAGCGCGCGGGCGCTCGCGACCGGATCGAACGCGCCGTACCGCACGTCCTGCGCGCCCGCCGTGCCTTCGACCCGGACCGCCGGCCCCTTCGCGCCGGGCGCGTAGGACCAGGAGGCGCTGCCCTGCACTCCGGCCATCCGCAGGCCCTGCGCGGGCAGATAACGCGCCGCGGCGGTGGTGAGGTCGGCCTGCCCGCGCGTGCCCCGCATATTGCCGTCGAACATCAGCTTCAGGGCGGGCCGGGCGATGGTCGCGCCGCCGCCGCGCGCCGCCTGCGCCGACAGGGCAACCCTGCCCGCCCAGCTGTCCAGCGCCTTGCCCAGGGTCACGTCCATGTCGGCCACGGGCCCGGCCAGCAACGGGCCGCCCTCTCCGCATCCCAACGCCGCCGCGCGCAGCGGTCCGGCGATGTGCGGCTGGCCGTCCCGCATGGACAGGTCGACATAGGCGCTCGCCCGCCGCCCGGTGCAGCCGCCGGCCGCGATCGCCGGCATGACGGCGGCCAGCTTGCCCGCAAATCCGTCCTGAAGGTTGCCGCTCCCCTGCAGCTTCATGCCGACCGCGCCATAATCGGTGTCGAGGCGCATGCGCGCGTCGTCCAGCCCGACGGCGATATCGGGCAGGCTGAACGGCGCCGTCGACCTGGGGTCGCGAAACTTGTCGAGTTCGCCCAGCGACAGCACGCCGTCATGATAGCGGCCATGCAGGCGCACGCCCCCCGCCCGCACCGCCGCGACCGACGGCATCAGGCCGGACAGGGTCAGGTCCACCTCGACCCAGCGCGCGGTCAGGTCCGGCCGCGCCGGATCGCCGAGCGCGATGTTCTCGATCCGCTGCGTGCGCAGGCCGACGGACACCAGCTCGTATCGGGCCTGCACGCCCATCGTCGTCAGTTCGCGGGCGATGAAATTCTCGGCGATCGGCTCGCGCTGCGTCCACAGGCCAAGCAGCGTCAGGCCGAACAGCCCCGTCCCGCCCAGAAGCCAGGCGGCCTTCCCGCCGAACCGTGAACCGGCGTCCGTTTCTTCAGAATCCATGCGTGCGCTCGACCCGGGCCCTTGGCTGTCCTGTGATTTTCCGTAACGCATGCAGAACGTCCGGCCTCGGGTAAATATCCTTCATGCCGGAATGAGCGGGAAAAGGGCCGGATGACGCAAAACGGGGGGTCGGTTCGGACATCGGGGGCGGGCTCGGACGCCGGTCACGACGGCGCGGGCCATCGCGCGCGGCTGCGTCAACGCCTGCGCGAAGGGGGCCGCGACGCCCTGCTCGACCATGAGCTGATCGAATATCTGCTCGCCCTCGCCATCCCCCGCCGCGACACGAAACCGCTGGCGCGCAGGCTGCTCGTGGAATTCGGCAGCTTCGGCGCGGTGCTCAGCGCCGACTGGGCCGCGCTCGAACGCGTGCCCGGCATGGGGGAAACCAGCGCCGCCGCGATCAAGGCCGTTCAGGCCGCCGCCCTGCGCATGCTGAGCGGGGAAATCCGGAAAAAGCCGGTGCTGGGCAGCTGGCAGTCGCTCCTCGACTATCTGCGCGCCGACATGGCGTGGCTCGGCATAGAGCGGGTCCGCGTCCTGCACCTCAATGCCCGCAACGAACTGCTGCGCGACGAGGCGATGGGCGACGGATCGATCGACCAGGCGGCGATCTACACGCGGGAGGTTATTCGCCGCGCGATGGACCTGGGTTCGACCAGCCTGATCCTCGTCCACAATCACCCGTCCGGCGACCCGTCACCCAGCCGGCAGGACATAGAGGTCACCCGTCACATCGTGGACGCGGGCAAACGCCTCGGCATCTCGGTCCACGACCACATCATCATCGCCGCCAACGGCCACACCAGCCTGCGCGCGCAAGGGCTGTTGTAGGAGGGAACAGGCAGGGGGCGGATGACGAACGGTCTTCCCGGAGTCCTCTCCCACTTTCGCGGGAGAGGACTAAGCCAAAGCGGCAATTCCGTTCGAACACACCGCCAGAGCATTACCCCCGCCTCGGCAAACCGCTGTCCTACGGTCACGACCGCGCGTTACAGAAGCGCCATGCCGCATAGAAAAGCCATATTTTCTATATTTACCAATATCCTGTACATCATTTTTTACACCATTCATGAAATGCAATGGCAACCCGCAACTTCCGCAACTTCGCCATGCGGGCCTGCACCGGCCGAGCACGAAAAACAGGCGGCCCGGATATGCTCCGGACCGCCCGTCTCCTCTCCCTCCGCAGTCCTTCGCGGGGTAACTCCCATACGGGTGCCGGCCTCAGCGGCCCGTCAGATAGGCGATCAGTTCCGTCTTCGACACCTGCCCGTCACCGTCGGCATCCGCCGAGGTGAACGCGCCGGCCGCCCAGGCGGAGATTTCCGACGCGGGCAAGGCTCTGCCGGTCGCCTTCATTTCCTGATCCTTCAGCGCAATCATCCACTTCACGAATTCCGGCTGCTCCAGAAGTCCCGATCCATTCGCGTCATAGGCCGGGAACTCGCTGTTCACGATCGCCACGACCGCGGCATTACCGCCTGCACCACCGCTCGCATTGCCGGAGGACTGATTGGTCGAATTCTGCACACCACCCTGAGCAGCCAGCACCGGCGTCGCGAGCGAGAGCGCCGCAACGCACAAACCGACCCGAACCATTCAATTTTCTCCGCATTTATAATCAGCTAGGTCAGCATAACCGATATGGAACAATAATGAAGCGCACCGCACCTTCGTTCCTCGCATCCCCGATGCCACCGCCGCTTTCGTCCCATGGGCGGGGCGCCTCGTCGTCCGCGCCATGCCTTTTTGCGACCAGCCGAGTCGCGGCAGGGGAACGGCTTGCGATTTGCCGCACAGGCCCGACGCTGCTAGGCGCCGCCCCATTCCCCGTCTCTTGAGGATTCGCACCATGGTCCCGCGCTACGCCCGCCCCGAAATGACAGCGATCTGGGAGCCCGAATCGCGCTTCCGCATCTGGTTCGAGATCGAGGCGCACGCGACCGAGGCGCTCGCCGAACTGGGCGTGGTGCCCAAAAGCGCGGCGAAGGCCCTGTGGGACTGGTGGGCGACCAACCCCGCCATCGACGTGCCCGCCATCGACGCGATCGAGGCTGTGACCAAGCACGACGTCATCGCCTTCCTGACCTGGGTCGCGGAAAATGTCGGTGACGAGGCGCGCTTCATGCATCAGGGCATGACCAGCTCCGACGTGCTCGACACCTGCCTCGCCGTGCAGTTGGCCCGCGCGTCCGATCTGTTGATCGCTGATCTCGACCGGCTGCTGGAAGTGATCAGGCGCCGCGCGTTCGAGCATAAGCTGACCCCCAGCATCGGCCGCAGCCACGGCATTCATGCGGAGCCCGTCACCTTCGGCCTGAAGATGGCGGAGGCCTATGCCGAGTTCGCCCGCTGCCGCGCCCGCCTGGTCGCGGCGCGCGCGGATGTCGCGACCTGCGCGATCTCCGGCGCGGTCGGCACGTTCGCCAACATCGATCCGCGCGTCGAGGAGCATGTCGCCGCGAAGCTCGGCCTCGCCGTCGAACCGGTCTCGACCCAGGTCATCCCGCGCGACCGGCACGCGATGTTCTTCGCGACGCTGGGCGTCATCGCTTCCTCGATCGAGCGCCTCGCCGTCGAGGTCCGCCATCTCCAGCGCACCGAAGTGCTTGAGGCGGAGGAATATTTCTCGCCGGGCCAGAAGGGTTCGAGTGCGATGCCGCACAAGCGCAACCCGGTGCTGACGGAGAATCTGACCGGCCTTGCCCGCATGGTGCGCGCCTATGCCCTGCCCGCGATGGAGAATGTGGCGCTCTGGCACGAGCGCGATATCTCCCACTCGTCGGTCGAGCGCTATATCGGCCCGGACGCGACGATCACGCTCGACTTCGCACTCGGTCGCCTGACCGGCGTCATCGACAAGCTGTTGGTCTATCCCGAGCGGATGATGAAGAATCTCGACAAGATGGGCGGCCTCGTCCACTCGCAGCGCGTGCTGCTCGCCCTCACCCAGGCGGGCGTGTCGCGCGAGGACGCCTATCGCATGGTCCAGCGCAACGCGATGAAGGTGTGGGAATCGGACGGCGCGCTCTCGCTGATGGAACTGCTGAAGGCCGATGCCGACGTGGCGGCGGCGCTCGGCGCGGCGGAGATCGAGGAGAAGTTCGACCTCGATTATCACTTCAAGCATGTCGACACGATCTTTGCGCGCGTGTTCGGCCCGGAAATGCGCGGTCAGGGTGGCACCCCCTGAAAAAATCCCCTAAGCTTCCCGGCCAACAGCAATAAGGGGATGCGATGCAGTTCCTGAAAACAGCCTTGTGGGTCGTCCTCGCCGTGGCGCTGGCCCTGTTCTGCAAGGCGAACTGGATCTCCGTTCCCGTGAAGCTCTGGGGCGACCTCGTCGCCGACGCCAAACTGCCCGTCCTCGTCGTGGGCGCCTTCGTCGCCGGGGCGGCGCCGTTCTGGATCGTCGCCCGCGCCACCCGCTGGCGGATGCGCAAGCGGCTCGAAAGCGCCGAGCGTGCCCTGGCCAGCGCCACGGCGGCGGCGGCGGCGACGTCCCCGCCTCCCCCGGCCCCTCCCTCGCAAACTCAACCGGACCTTCAGATCGGCACCGTCACCCCATGAGCAGCCCCGTCTACGTCGCCATCGATACTCCCGACCTCGCTCGCGCCCGGACGCTTGCGGAGCGGGTGCGGCATCATGTCGGCGGCCTGAAGCTCGGCCTCGAATTCTTCTGCGCCAACGGGCATCATGGCGTGCATGAGATGGGGAAGATCGGCCTTCCCATCTTCCTCGACCTGAAGCTGCACGACATCCCCAACACCGTCGCGAAGGCGATGCAGGCGCTGCATGTGCTGGAACCGGCGATCGTTACCGTCCACGCCGCCGGGGGCCGCGCGATGCTGGAGGATGCGAAGGCCGCTGCGGGCAAGAATACCAGGGTCGTGGCCGTCACCGTGCTCACCAGCCTGGACGGCGATGATCTGATCGACATCGGCGTCGGCGGCAATGCGCTGGATCAGGTCGCTCGGCTCGCCGATCTCGCCCGCTCCTCGGGCCTCGACGGCATCGTCTGTTCGGGCGAGGAAGTCGCTGCCGCGCGCCGCGCCTGGACGGACGGCTTCTTCGTCGTGCCCGGCGTCCGCCCGTCCGGCGGCCCGCTCGGCGACCAGAAGCGCGCCGTGACCCCGCGCCAGGCGCTGGACCGGGGCGCCTCGATCCTCGTCGTCGGCCGTCCGATCAGCCTCGCCCCCAATCCCGACATCGCCGCGCGGGAAATCGAGGCGACGCTCTGACGTCAGGCGCTTTCAGAAGCTGAAACGCACCCGCCCGGTCAGCCGCGATCCCGCATTACCCGGATCGGCATAGGGTGAAGGGCGCGTTTCTCGTTCATCCGTGTCCGTGAACGTCAATCCCGCGCTCCACCGCGCCTGCCGGTATTCGATCCCGAGCTGATAGTCGGTATAGCTCCCCGCGGGCCGCAGCCGCGCGGCCTTCACCGGATCGTCGACCGATCCGCTGCTGCGGCCGATGCCCGCCGACAGCGTGACCGGCGTCGCCGGAATACCGACGGAGATGCCGCCGCGCAGATAGAGATTGTCCCCGCCGATGCCGTCCTGCGGCGGCGCATAGAGCGCCAGCGCCTCGACCAGCGCCGGTCCCAGCGTGAACCCGGCCGAACCGCCGAGTTCGCCGTAGGCAAGGCCGGATCTGCCGGGAAAGATATGGACGCCCCCGCGCGCGCCCAGCCGCCACGGGCCGATGTCGTGCTGCAATCCCCCGCTCCAGTCGACGACCGCGTCGGCACCGCCATGCCGGGCGCTGCCCCGCAGCGTCACCGCCGCGACCTCGGTCCAGAACGGGCCTGCGGGGGCCCAGTAGAGGGAGGCCGCCGCTGCCGGACCGCCATCGCTCCAGCTGATGCCGCGACGGCGCTCATCGGTCATCAGGTCGATGGAGAGTTCTGGACGGGACTGGGCGAAGGCGGAGCCCGCCGACGCCGCCAACATCACGGCGGCAAACAGAAACGCACGCAAAAAATCTGCTCCTTCGGGTGGTGGCACGGGGACGGTCACCGCCCCCATGCCTGTCCCGTCAGTTGCTGGCCAGAGCCCGCGTGGCGTCCAGTTCCGCGAGCACGGCCGGCAGTTGCCGCTGCGCCAGCGTCTGGACGTGCGCGTCGATCTTGCCCTGGCTCTTCGCCACATCGCGCGGGATCGCATTGCGGTTGGTCAGGCACCGGCCCGGCCGCGCGCCGCTCAGCACATCCCGTTCGGAAAAGCTGTGGCGCAGCGCGAGGCCTTCCGACCCCGTCCGTTCCACGTGGCGCGTCACGTCAAGGTCGACGGACCAGAGGCAGCGCACCGTGCTTGGCCGCGTTGGCGGCGAGGAGCCGACCTCCTTGGTGCGGATGCGCTGGTCGGCCTTGTAGACCAGATCGACCGGGGCACCGCGATGTTCGGCGCTGACCCGATGCACCATGGGCGCCGCATCCGTGGCCGGGGCGGCGGATGCGAGCGCGATAAGCGTCAGTATCATGAGAGTTTCTCCTGTCGATGACGCCGGACCTATGCGCCCGGTCGTCATGGACCGATCTAGTCACCCCATATTGCCCGCACTTTTCCCGCGCCTTACGAAACACGTCCGCCGGCAACGGACGGGAAACGTCGCCCTTCCATATCGCGGGCGAAGAGCTACATGACCGCCATGTCCCGACTCGCCATCAAGATCTGCGGGCTTTCGACGCCGGATACGGTCGGCGCCGCCCTGTCCGGCGGCGCGGACCATGTGGGCTTCGTGCATTTCGCCAAAAGCCCGCGCCACGTGCCGGTCGACCGCATCGCAACGCTCACGGCTTCCGTCCCGGGTCATGTGACGAAGGTTGCGGTCCTGGTCGATCCCGACGACGGCCTGCTCGCCATGCTGGCGCCGCATGTCGACGCGTTCCAGTTGCACGGCACGGAAACGCCCGAACGGTCCGCGGCGGTCCGTACCCGCTTCGGCCGGGCGGTGTGGAAGGCGATCCCGGTCAAGACCCGCGCCGACATCGCGGCCGGATCGGCCTTCACGGGCGCTGCCGACAGGCTGCTCTATGACGCCAAGACGCCGAAGGGCGCGGACCTGCCCGGGGGCATGGGCCTGCGGTTCGACTGGACCCTGCTCGCGGGATTCCATTCCTCCATGCCCTGGGGCCTTTCCGGCGGCCTTGATCCCGCGAACGTCGCGGAAGCGATCCGCGTCACCGGCGCGCCGCTGGTCGACGTCTCCTCCGGTGTCGAAAGCGCGCCGGGCATCAAGGATGTGGACAAGATCGCGGCCTTCTGCGATGCGGCTTTCGCATGCTGACGCTGGCCGCCTTTATCGAAACTGCCGGAGCGCGATGGCGCTGATCGCTTCCCTGCCCATCGAAGCGAACGCACCATCATGCCCAGAAAGATCGAAGCGACCATGACCGATACCATGACCATGCCCGGCAGTTTGCCCAACAGCCTCCGCGGCCAGCCCGACGCACGCGGCCATTTCGGCGCCTTCGGTGGCCGATACGTCGCCGAAACGCTGATGCCGCTGATCCTCGACCTCGAGAAGGAATATCGCGCGGCGAAACAGGACCCTGCGTTCGACGCGGAATTCCAGACGCTGCTCAGCCAGTATGTCGGCCGTCCCAACCCGCTCTATTACGCCGCCCGCCTGACCGAGGCGGTGCGTGCCGAGGCACCGGCGGGCAAGGGCGCCAAGATCTACCTGAAGCGCGAGGAACTGAACCACACCGGCGCGCACAAGATCAACAACTGCATCGGCCAGATCCTGCTCGCCCGCCGCATGGGCAAGAAGCGGATCATCGCGGAGACCGGCGCTGGCCAGCACGGCGTAGCCACCGCCACCGTCGCCGCCCTGTTCGGCCTGCCCTGCACCATCTTCATGGGCGCGAAGGATGTCGAGCGGCAGAAGCCGAACGTGTTCCGCATGCGCCTGCTGGGCGCGGAGGTGCATGCCGTCACCTCCGGTTCCCAGACGCTGAAGGACGCGATGAACGAGGCGCTGCGCCACTGGGTCGCGAACGTCCACGACACCTTCTACATCATCGGCACGGCGGCAGGGCCGCACCCCTATCCGGAACTGGTTCGCGACTTCCAGTCGGTGATCGGCCGGGAAACCCGCGCGCAGATATTGGCGGCGGAGGGGCGGCTGCCCGACATGCTGGTCGCGGCCGTCGGCGGCGGTTCCAACGCCATCGGCATGTTCCATCCGTTCCTCGATGATCCCGACGTCGCCATGGTGGGCGTCGAGGCCGGCGGCGAAGGCATCGCGACCGGCAAGCATGCCGCCAGCCTGGCGGGCGGTGCGTCGGGCATCCTGCACGGCAATCGCACCTACCTGCTCCAGGACGACGACGGGCAGATTACGGAGGCGCACAGCATCTCCGCCGGGCTCGATTATCCCGGCATCGGCCCCGAACATAGCTGGCTGCACGAAATCGGCCGCGTCCGCTACGTCCCCGCGACCGATGCGGAGGCGCTGGCGAGCTTCAAGCGGCTGTCCGCGCTCGAAGGGATCATCCCCGCGCTCGAAAGCGCCCATGCATTGGCGGCGGCCGAATGGATCGCGGCGGAAATGAACGACGACAGGCTGTTGGTCGTCAATCTGTCCGGGCGGGGCGACAAGGACATATTCACCGTCGCCGCCGCGCTGGGGGTGGAAATATGACGACACGTCTCGACGCGGCCTTTGCCGCATGCCGCACGGAGGGGCGCGCCGCGCTCATCACCTTCGTGACCGGCGGCGATCCGACGCCGCAGGACAGCGGCGCGATCCTCGATGCGCTGGTCGCGGGCGGTGCCGACATCATTGAACTCGGCATGCCCTTCACCGATCCGATGGCGGACGGTCCGGCCATCGAACTCGCCAACCTGCGCAGCCTGGGTTCCGGCACGCGGACGGCGGACATCTTCGCCATCGCGCGCGGCTTCCGCGACCGGCATCCCAATGTGCCGCTCGTCCTGATGGGCTATGCCAATCCCATGCTCGCGCGCGGGCCGGAATGGTTCGCGCATCAGGCAACGGCGGCCGGTGTCGACGGCGTCATCTGCGTCGACCTTCCGCCCGAAGAGGATGCGGAAATCGGCCCCGCCTTGCGTGCGGAGGGCATCGCCCTCGTCCGCCTGGCGACGCCGACGACCGACAGCGAGCGCCTGCCCGCCGTCCTCGATGGCGCGGGCGGTTTCCTCTATTACGTCTCGGTCGCGGGCATCACCGGCAAGCAGCAGGCCGCGCAGGCCAGCATCGAGAATGCCGTCGGCAAGCTGAAGGCCGCGACCACCCTGCCCGTCGCGGTCGGATTTGGCGTGCGCACACCGGAGCAAGCGGCCGCCATCGGCCGCGTCGCCGACGGTGTGGTCGTCGGCTCCGCCATCGTCGACATCATCGGATCGCATGGCGATGCCGCCGCGCCGTTCGTGCAGGAGGCCGTGTCGGCCCTGCGCGCGGCACTGGCGCCGTCGCCGGTCAAGGAGCCTGTCACATGAGCTGGATCAACCGGGTCCGCAACGCCATCCCGTTCATCGCCAAGCGGGAGACCGCCGACAACCTCTGGCACAAATGCCCGGGTTGCGCTCAGATGGTCTTCACCAAGGAGTGGGACGACAACCAGTCGGTCTGCCCGAAATGCGACCATCATGGTCGCATCGGACCCAGGGACCGGTTCGAGCAGCTTCTGGACGCGGGCAGCATGAGCGTGCTGCCCACCCCCACGGTGCGCGAGGATCCGCTGAGGTTCCGCGATTCGAAGAAATATACCGACCGCATCCGCACGGCGCGCGCGGCGACCGGCGAAGTGGATGCGCTGATCAACGCGCGCGGCACGATCGACGGCGCGCCGGTTGTCATGGGCGTGCAGGACTTCGCCTATATGGGCGGGTCGATGGGCATGGGCGTCGGCGCAGCCTTCGTTCAGGGCGTGGAAGCGGCGATCGCGAATGCCAGCCCCTATTTGATCTTCACGGCGGCGGGCGGCGCCCGCATGCAGGAGGGCATCCTGTCCCTGATGCAGATGCCCCGCGCCACCGTCGCGATCCGCAAGCTGCACGACGCGGGCCTGCCCTATATCGTCGTGCTGACCGACCCGACCACGGGCGGCGTCACCGCCAGCTATGCGATGCTGGGCGACGTGCAAATCGCCGAGCCCAACGCCCTGATCGGCTTCGCCGGCCAGCGCGTGATCGAGAACACGATCCGCGAGAAGCTGCCCGAAGGGTTCCAGCGGGCCGAATATCTGCTGGAGCACGGCATGATCGACATGGTCGTCCACCGCCACCAGTTGAAGGCGCGTCTGGCGCAGGTGATCGGCTATCTGATGGCGGCCAAGGCGGCCTGAACCACAGCCACGGCATTTCAGCGACCGGAAAAGAGCTTCGATGCCCGACCACGCCGTCTCGTCCGATCCAGCGGTTCAGGCGCAGCTCGATCGCCTGTGGTCGCTGTCGCCCGGCGCCGACATACTGGGCCTTGAGCGGATCACGCGTCTGCTCGCCAACATCGGCGATCCGCACCGTGCCCTGCCGCCGGTGTTCCATGTCGCCGGGACAAACGGCAAGGGGTCGACCTGCGCCTTCCTGCGCGCGGCGCTGGAGGCGGACGGGCGCAGCGTTCACGTCTTCACCTCCCCCCATCTCGTCCGCTTCAACGAACGGATCCGGATCAACGGCACGCTGATCTCCGATCCCTTGCTCGCGGACTATCTGGCGCGCGTACTCGACCAGGCGGGCGACATCGGCGCTAGCTTCTTCGAGGTGACGACGGCCGCCGCCTTCCTGGCCTTCGCCGAGCATCAGGCCGACGCCTGCATTATCGAGGTCGGCCTTGGCGGGCGACTCGACGCGACCAACGTGCTCGATGCCCCCGCCGCCTGCGGCATTGCGCAGCTCGGCATCGACCATCAGGCATTTCTGGGCAACACCATCGGCGAGATCGCGGTGGAGAAGGCCGGCATCGCCAAGCCCGGCGTACCCATCGCCACCATGCGCTATGCCGAATCGGTCGCCGCGCGGGTCGCGGCGGAGGTGGCGAATCGCGGCGGCGCCTGGCTGCCTATGGGCACCGCATGGGACGCCGCCGTCTATCGCGGGCGGCTGCACTATCGGGACGTGCAGGGACGGCTCGACCTGCCCCTTCCGCGCCTGTTCGGCCCGCACCAGCCGATGAACGCGGCGCTGGCGATCGCCATGCTGCGGCATCAGCAGGCTGTGCCGGTCAGCGAGGCGGCGCTTCATGCTGCCCCCACCTGGGCGCAATGGCCCGCACGCCTGCAGCGGATGGAGGACGGGCCGTTGCTCGATCCCCTGCCCGCCGACGCCACCGTCTGGCTGGACGGTGGCCACAATGCCGGCGCGGGTGAGGTCATCGGCCAATATTTCGATGCCGACCGGCTGGGCGGCCAGCGTCTGCACCTGATCATCGGCATGCTCGCCAACAAGGATGTCGAGGCGTTCCTGGCGCCGCTGAAGGGCAAAATCGCGCATGTCCACGCCGTGCCGGTCGAAGGGCACGACCATCACCCGCCCGAGCGATTCGCCGCCATCGCCGACAGCTGGGGCGTACCCGTGTCCGCCCATTTCGGTCCGCAGGACGCGATCGAGGCGATCGCCGCGCGCAAGGGCGGGCCGCCGCCGCTGATCCTGATCGCCGGTTCCCTCTACCTTGCCGGTGAAGTGTTGCGAATGAACCGCCAACCGCCGCATTGATTCAATTGTTGCGATTGACTCGCAATAGCCGCATGATATGCCTGCCAAGAGGATATTGGAGGCATTACCCATGCAGCATCACCGCACCCTGCCCTGGCGTGACGATCACGCGTTCAACGATCCGCTGGGCAACCGCCTGTTCCTGTTCGCGATGCGGCGCATGGCGTCTGCCGGGGTCAACGACGCGCACGCCGCCAACGCCCTGCTCGGCCATTTCGGCAAGAGCTATCGCAGGCCGCTGGTGCTGATGCGCGCGATGATGCTGGAAATGGCGCGGGTCGCCGACCGCAAGATACTGGTCGCGCCATGCTGCTGCCTGCGCCTCACCAGCGACGAGGCGATGCTGCTGCAGGCAACGTCGGAGGGGCTGAACGACCCGCAGAGCGCCTATGACCGCCTCTCTACGCTGCTGTCCAACACGGCGGCGCTCGGCGCGCTGACCTGCGTTCAGGCGGTGGCACAGTCGTTCGCCGACCTCGGCCGCCCGGTCGAATTCTACGCCGCCGGTTCCTCCGTTCCCGCCTCGCCGATGCTCTGATCGACAAGGCCGGAGCGGAGCAGGAACCAGTAAAGCAGCACGCCCGGCAACGCGAGCAGCGTGGTCAGCAGATAGAAGTCGACATAGCCGAACCGCTCGATCAGGGCGCCCGCGGTCGTCCCGGTCAGGAAACGCCCGACGATCGCGGCAGCGGCGGACAGCAGCGCGAACTGGGTCGCGGTGAAGCGCAGGTTGCACAGCGCCGAGAGGTAGGCGACGACGGTGACGCCGCCGATGCCGCTGGCGAAATTCTCGAACCCGATCGTCCAGGCGAGCATCGGCATCGAATGCCCCGCCGCCGCAAGCCCCGCGAAGCTGAGGTTGGAGATCGCCATCAGGATCAGGCTGACCATCACTGATCGCTTCATTCCCAGCCGGGCGTAGAGCGCGCCGCCGACGAAGATGCCGACGAGCAGCGCGAAGAAGCCGACCCACACGTCCCCGGTCAGTATCTCATCCTTCGAGAAGCCGAGTTCGACCAGCAGGTCGCGGATCATCAGGTTCGCCATCGTGTCGCCGATCTTGTGCACCAGGATGAACAGCAGCACGAGCACCGCGCCCTTCCGCCGGAAGAAGTCGACGAGGGGACTGTAGAAGGCCGCAAGCGCCTCGCCTGCGCTCCGCAGCGGCTTGGGCTCCTGATGCCGGACCGGCTCGCCGGCAAACAGGGCCGCGACCGGACCGGCGAAGGCGAGCGGCATGCAAGCGAGATAGCCCAGGGTCCAGCTCGACACAGACGCCACCGCGAGCGTGATCGATGCCGCGAAGAAGGCGCCCAGCCGCCACCCATATTGCGACATGCCCGAACCGGTGCCCAGTTGCTCGGGCCGCAGCAGTTCGATGCGATAGGCGTCGATGACGATGTCGAACGTCGCCCCGGCAAAGCCGAGCAGCAGCGCCCCGACCACCACCGCCTGAAGCCCCTGCACCGGATCGGCAACGCCCAGCACGAACACCGCCGCCGCCGTCGCCACGCCGCAGACCCAGAGCCACGCCCGGCGCTGCCCGAGGACACGGGACAGCAGCGGCACACGGAACCGGTCGATCAGCGGCGCCCATGCCCATTTGAAGCTGTAGATCAGCAGCGCCAGCGCGAAGGCGGAAATCGACTTCTTCTCGATGCCCGCGTCTGCGAGGCGGTTGGTGAGGGTCGCGGCCAGCAGCGCGAACGGAAAACCGGACGATATGCCCAGGAACAGGGCGGTCAGCGGCGCGCTTTCCGCATAGGGACGGATCGCCTCGGGCAGGCGCGCCCGCCAGCCGATATCCTTCGCTGCTTCCATGGTCATCGCCCCTCGCTGGCCCGTTCAGCGCGCGACAATGGGCGGGGCGGACGCGGGACGCAAGACCGTTGACGGAGCCGATGAGGGCTCCAGGGCCCGGCCCCTAGGCCGCGTCGTCGTCCAGATTGGCGCGAAACAGGCTGAACCCGCGCGGCGCGCGCGGCAGCTTGATGCCCCGCAGGATGGCGTCGACGATCTCGATCGAGGTCAGCAGGTCGCGCTGGGAATAGGGCTTGGCAAGACAGCCATAAGCCAGGTCGCGGGCGTCGGGCGGGCAGGCCCCGGTCACGAACAGCACGGCGATCCCACGCGCATGGGCATCGCGCGCCACGGCGATGCCGTCCCGGTCGCCCGACAGGTTCACGTCGGCGATGACCAGGTCGACCACTTCGCGCGCGAGGGCTGCGGCGGCGCTCGCGCGATTGGCCACGGTGCCCGCGACCGAATAGCCCGCGTGGTTCAGGAAATGCTCGTTGTCGAACGCCACGAGCGGCTCGTCTTCCACCACCAGTATCCGGTGGATGACCCGCCTGTCCCTTCCGAAAATCATTGCCGTTCCGCCCTGTTTACGCCACAGCCGTCGAACGCCGCGCGCGAAGCGTGGTTTCGGCCGTCGGCGAGCGCTCGCCGCCGAGTCCATGCCCTTTGCCCAATTAAACGCCATGATGACAGGCGAAAGGAAGCTGATTCTGCAACCGCCGCGGAAAAAATCGCCGGGCAAGCCCGCACGTCCGGCCCGCCAGCGCACCGACGCCCGCACGCCCGGCACCCGCACGCCCGATGCCCGTACGTCTGGTGCCCGCACGCCCGGTGATCGTGCCGAAGGCAAGGGACCGTCTGGCGAAGGCAAGGCCGCCCGCTCCAGACCCGAACGCCCCGCGCAGGACGGACAGCCGAGGCAGGAGCGCGCGCGGAAGCCACGCCCTGACGCACCGAAGGGACAGACGGAGCGCAGGCCCCCGAGAAAGCCCCGTTCGCAGGGCACTGCCGCCCCGAAGCCGTCGGCGAACCCCCACCCGGCCCGCGCCCGCGCGGCGGATGCGGGCGGGCGCGAACCGCAGCGCATCGCCAAGCTGCTGGCGCGCGCGGGCGTCGCATCGCGGCGTGAGATCGAACGCATGATCACCGAGGGGCGCGTGGCGCTCAACGGAGAGGTGCTGACGACACCGGCGACGCTGCTCGCGTCGCTGCATGGCGTCACCGTCGACGGACAGGCCGTGGGTGCTCCCACCCCCACTCGCCTGTTCCTGTTCCACAAGCCATCCGGTTTCCTCACCACAGAGCGCGATCCGCGCGGACGGCCGACCATCTATGATCGTCTGCCGCCCGACCTGCCGCGCGTCATGCCGATCGGCCGGCTCGACATGGCGACCGAGGGGCTCCTGCTGCTCACCACCGACGGCGAGTTCAAGCGGCAGATGGAACTGCCCGCGACCGGCGTACCGCGCACCTACCGCGCCCGCGCGTTCGGCGAGGTCAGCCAGACGCAGCTTGAGGACCTGATCGAGGGGATCGAGATCGACGGCGTACGCTATGGGCGGATCGACGCCAATCTGGAGCGCCGGACAGGCCGCAACCAGTGGATCGAAATGACCCTGACCGAAGGCAAGAACCGGGAGGTCCGGCGCGTGCTCGAATATTTCGGGCTGGAGGTGAACCGCCTGATCCGCACCCGGTACGGTCCGTTCGCATTGGGTGAACTGGCGGCGGGCGCCGTCGAGGAAGTGCGCCAGCATGACCTTGTCGTCTTCCGCAAGACGCTGAAATGAGGATCATCGCAGGCGCATGGCGCGGCCGCCCGCTGGTCGCGCCAAAGGGGGACGCGACCCGGCCCACCGCCGACCGCACGCGCGAGGCACTGTTTTCGATGCTGACCAGCCGCCTTGGCAGCTTCGAGGGGCTGGCCGTCGCCGACCTGTTCGCCGGATCGGGCGCGTTGGGGCTGGAGGCGCTGTCGCGCGGCGCGGCAAGCTGCATCTTCGTCGAGCAGGACCGCAACGCCGTGACGGCGCTGCGCGCCAACGCCGACAAGCTGGGCATCCGTCCGGATATCCGCCAGACGTCGGTGCTGTCCCTCGGCCCGGCACAGGCGCCGCTCGACCTGATGATGATGGACCCGCCCTATGCCACCGGCGCGGGCGCCGTCGCGCTCGACAAGCTGGCCCGGCTCGGCTGGATCGGCCCCGCGACCTGGGTCAGTATAGAGACCGGGCGCACAGAGGATGTCGCCGTTTCGGGCTTCGCCGTCGAGGGACAGGGCATCTACGGCAAGGCGAAGGTCACGCTGTTCCGCACGGCCACGTAAGCACTGCACGGCGCACGCAAACGGGGCGGACAGCGCATTGCCGCCTGCCCCGCCCACATGCCTGCGCGGTCAGCGGCGCTTGCCGCGCGCCTTGTGCTTCGCCTCGCTCGGGTTGACGCAACTGTCCTGCACGGATTTGCTGCACACCGGATAGTCCTTCGCCGCGCTTGGCGGGGGCGCGGCGTTGCCGCCCACCGTCACCGGATTGGCCGACGATCCGACCGGGGCGGCGGGATCCTTCGGCACATTGGGGTCGGCGGGCGTCATGCCTGTGGCCGGGGGCACATCCCCGGTCGGGGTACCCGCATTGGGATCGGCCGGAGGCGGCATGCCGGACTGGGGCATCTGCGCCGCGCCCATGTCGTTGCCGGGCGGCGGTGGCGGGGACGGCGTGGAGGCGTCCTGCGCAATGGCTGCGGTAGAAAGGGCGAAGGCGGCTGCGCCGATCAGGAACGGCAATTTCATGGGATATCCCTCCTTGCGTGTTTACCCTGTTGGGCTGAAGGGATGAACGCCATCGTGACGCAGGCGTTCCGTCGATCGACGCCCGGCCGGCCGCCTCTCGACCGCCCGTCGACCGGTCGTGCAGGAGTTGACGCCAACCGACGACGGGCCGCCAGACCCGCGCCCTATCCCGGATAGCGATCGAACTTCGGCAGCGCCTCCACACCCTCCATCCAGCCTGCGGCATCCGCCATCTGGATATGCGCGCCGGGCGGAAACGCGTCCTGGTTGTCCAGCGTGCTCGCCTGGATGTCGATCATGCCCTGAAAGATCGCCATGTTGGTGTAGAACAGCCCCGTGCCGCATGTGCCGCAGAAGTGCCGGGTCGCATGTTCGGACGAGTGATAGAGCGTCGGCTCGCCCTCCACCTTCACCTTGTCCTCCGCGAACAGCGCCCAGCCGACCATCGGCGCCCCGGCGCACTTTCGGCAATCGGCGCAATGGCACAGCGCACTGTGCGCGGGTTCTCCGATCACGGTGTAGCGGATCGCCCCGCAATGGCAGCCGCCCGTTTCGATCCGTTCTTCGCCCATCTGCATGCCTCCTTGATTGATTCGTGTTTTGTTCTCATAGCGTACGGATCATGTCCATGCCATCGCCCGCGCCTCGCCCTATCCCATTGGCCTTGCCCGCCGCCGCACCGTTCCCTAATTGTTCAGCGATGACAGTCCCCGCCCCGCACCCCGACGACGCCCCCTATCTGCGCGGCCTGAACGCGCAGCAGCGGGAGGCCGTACTGACGACCGAGGGGCCGGTGCTGGTGCTGGCGGGCGCGGGCACGGGAAAGACGGCGGCGCTGACCGCGCGACTCGCCCATCTGGTGGCGACGCGGCGGGCCTACCCTTCCGAAATCCTGGCGGTGACCTTCACCAATCGCGCGGCGCGGGAAATGCGCGAGCGGGTCGGCCGGATGATCGGCGACGCGGTGGAGGGCATGCCCTGGCTCGGCACGTTCCACAGCATCGGCGCGAAGATGCTGCGCCGCCATGCCGAACTGGTCGGTTTGCAGAGCAATTTCACCATCCTCGACACCGACGACCAGCTGCGCCTTCTCAAACAATTGATCCAGGCCGAGAATATCGACGAGAAGCGCTGGCCCGCGCGGCAGCTCGCCGGTCTCATCGACCGGTGGAAGAACAAGGGGCTGACGCCCGCCGAGGTCGACGCGGGCGAGAGCGAGCAGTATGGCAACGGACTGGGCCAGAAGCTCTACGCCACCTATCAGGCGCGGCTCGCCGCCCTCAACGCCTGCGACTTCGGCGATCTCCTGCTCCACATGCTGACCCTGCTGCGCACAAACCGGGACGTGCTGGAGCAATATCAGCGCCGCTTCCGCTACATCATGGTGGACGAGTATCAGGACACCAACTCCAGCCAGTATCTGTGGCTGCGGCTGCTGGCGCAGAGCCACAAGAACATCTGCTGCGTCGGCGACGACGACCAGTCGATCTACTCCTGGCGCGGCGCGCAGGTGGAGAATATCCTGCGTTTCGAGAAGGATTTCCCCGGCGCGAAGATCGTCCGCCTCGAACAGAATTATCGCTCGACCCCGCACATACTGGGCGCGGCGTCCGGGGTGATCGCCGAAAATGGCGGGCGCCTGGGCAAGGAGTTGTGGACGGAGGTCGACAGCGGCGAGAAGGTGCAGGTCATCGGCGTGTGGGACGGGCCGGAGGAGGCCCGCCGCGTCGGCGAGGAGATCGAGGCGCATGAGCGCCGGGGCGGCTCGCCGGACGACGTCGCCATCCTCGTCCGCGCCCAGCACCAGACCCGGGAGTTCGAGGACCGCTTCATCCAGATCGGCATGCCGTACCGCATCGTCGGCGGCTTCCGCTTCTACGAGCGGGCCGAAATCCGTGACGCCCTCGCCTATCTGCGCCTCGTCCACCAGCCCGCCGACGACCTCGCCTTCGAACGGATCGTCAACGTGCCCAAGCGCGGGCTGGGCGACAAGGCGGTGGAGAAGATCCACCGGCTCGCCCGGGCGGAGGGCAGCCCGCTGTCCAACGCCGCCGCGCGAATCCTCGACACCGACGAACTGACGGCGCAGGCGCGCCGGTCACTGGGCGCGTTCATCGGCGACATCGCCCGCTGGCGGGACCGGGCAGGCGCCCTTCCCCACGCCGAACTGGCGCGCCAGATACTCGACGAGAGCGGCTATACCGCCGCGCTGCAGGCCGAACGCACGGTCGAGGCATCCGGGCGCCTCGAAAACCTGAACGAACTCGTCCGGGCGATGGAGGATTACGAGACGCTCGGCGCGTTCCTGGAGCATGTCTCGCTGGTCATGGACAATGACGCGGGCGCGCAGGAGCGCAAGGTCACGATCATGACCATCCACGCCGCCAAGGGGCTGGAGTTCGACACCGTGTTCCTCGCCGGGTGGGAGGAAGGGCTGTTCCCGTCCCAGCGCTCCCTCGACGAGGGCGGCCTCGCCTCCCTGGAGGAGGAACGGCGGCTTGCCTATGTCGCGATCACCCGCGCCCGGCGGCGCTGCGTGATCCTGCATGCCGCCAACCGGCGCATCTTCGGCCAGTGGACATCCTCGATCCCCTCCCGCTTCGTCGGCGAACTGCCGCCCGAACATGTAGAGCAGGAAAGCAGCATGTCCGGCGGCGCGTCGCTGTGGCGCGCGAACTGGTCGGAGCGGGCCGACCCGTTCGCCGATGTCGGGCGCGGCACCGGGCGCGGGCCGGGCTGGCAACGCGCGCAACAGACCGGCGGGTTCAGCGCCGCGCCCACACGCCTCGTGGAGGCGCGCGCCTCTGCCGTATCGATCGGCAACAAGGGGCGATCCGACATGCAGGTGGGGCTGCGGGTGTTCCACCAGAAGTTCGGCTATGGCACCATCGCGGAGATCGAGGGCAACAAGCTGGAGATCGACTTCGAGACAGCCGGGCGCAAGCGGGTGATGGACAGTTTCGTCAGTATCGGATGAGCGCGGAAAGCGTTTTTCCTGCAAAGGCTTAAGCCCGTCTTAAGGCCCCCTGCCTAGACCCGGGCCATGGGGTACATACCGGTTCTTGAAAGGATGGCCGACGGTCATCGGACGGATGCATCCATCCCGTCGCCGCTGGCGCGAAGCTGGCTCCTGCCCGGCGCCGTCGTTCCGTCCGGCGAACCGTCGGCTGCTGCCCCTTCCCCCGGCCGCCTGCTCCGCGAACGGCAGATCGGGGCATGGTCCTGCGACCTCGACAATGACCGTCTGATCTGGACCGACGGCGTTTTCGACCTGTTCGGCCTGCCGGCCGACATCCGGATCGAACGGGCCGACGCGCTGCCCGTCTACAGCGCGCAATCGCGCGAATCCCTCGACCTGATGCGCGCCTATGCGATCCGGCACAGGCGGGGCTTCACTCTCGACGCGCGGCTGGACCGGTCGGACGGCACTGTCCGCTGGATGCGGCTGACCACCAATATCCTGTGCGAGGGCGGGCGGGCGCGCCGCCTGTTCGGTACGAAGGAAGACATTACGGCCGAACGCGCTCAGCGGCTGGCCCTGGGCCCGGAAACGGACGGCATCGACAGCCTGACCGGCCTTCCCGACCGGCACGCGCTGGAAGCGCGGATGGCGATCAACCCCCTGCCGCAGCCCGCCACCATGCTGATGATAGAGGCAACCGGCCTGCCGGCGGTATCGCTGCGTTTCGGTCGATCGGCGGCAGATGCCTGCCTTGCCATCCTGGCCGCGCGCCTGATGCGGCACCGGATACCCGGCATGGAAATGGGCCGGACCGACGACACGCGCTTTGCCGTCCTGTTCCCGGCGGCCCTGGACAAGGCGGAAACGGCAGCCCGCAAGAAGCGACTGGTGACCGCCTTCGGCCAGCCGATATACTGGCAGGGCTATCTGCTCAGCCCGTACCTTACCACCAGCGTCGTGCGGACACGCGACGCATCCGCGCTGATCCGCCTCGCCGAAGCGCAACTGGACGCCCGCCACCGCCGGAACGACCGGCGCGGCGCACGGGCGATTTCCCTGCTCTGAACGCCCCGCCGTCCGTCAGGACAGCGCGCCGTGGCAATGCTTGTACTTCTTGCCCGATCCGCACGGGCACGGCGCATTGCGGCTGATTTCCTGCCCGCCGATGGCCAGCGCTTCCTCGCCCGCCGGGACGGCGATGCGCGCCGTGGGCAGCGTGGTGGTGATGAAGCCCTGGCTGCCCGCATCCACATCGGCGCTGTCGTCCATGCCGGTGAACGGATCGACATGGCTGGTGATGAAGTCCGGCAGCACGGGAAGCTCGGGCATCGGCATCGGCTCGTCCTCCATCCGGAACTGGACGCGGCCGATGGTGCGGGTCACGTCCTCGCGGATATTGGCCAGCATCCGCTCGAACAGGGCGAACGCTTCCTGCTTGTATTCGTTGATCGGCGTCTTCTGCGCATAGGCGCGCAGGTGGACGACCTGCCGCAGCGCGTCGAGCGTCGAGAGATGCTCCTTCCAGTGATGGTCGAGGCTCTGGAGCAGGATGCTCTTCTCGATCATGTGCCAGTCGTCGCTGGAGATCTGCGTGATCTTCTCGCTCACCTGCGCGTCGGCGAGCGCGGTCAGACGTTCCTCGATCATCTCCGGATCGACGGCGTCCTCGTTCATCCACGCGTCGATGTCCGCGTCGACCGACAGGATTTCCGTCGCACCGTCCTTCAGGCGCGCAACGTCCCACTGTTCGGGATAGCTGCCCGCCGGGCAACAGGAACCGACGATATCGTTCACCGTCTCGTTCCGCATGTCGGCGACGACATCATCGACCGTCGCCGCGTCCATGATGTCGCTGCGCTGCTCGTAGATCACCTTGCGCTGGTCGTTCATCACGTCGTCATATTCGACGACCTGCTTGCGGATGTCGTAGTTGCGCGCCTCGACCTTCCTCTGCGCGGTCTCGATCGCCTTGCTCAGCCATTTGGAGGAAATCGCCTCGCCGTCGGCCATGTTGTTGTTCATCATCCGGGCGAACAGCGTATCCGGCCCGAAGATACGGAGCAGGTCGTCCTCCAGGCTGAGGTAGAAGCGCGACAGGCCCGGGTCGCCCTGACGCCCCGAACGGCCGCGCAGCTGGTTGTCGATGCGGCGGCTCTCGTGCCGCTCCGTGCCCAGCACGAACAGGCCGCCCGACGCCAGCACCTCGGCCTTCTCCGCATCGATCTCCGCCTTGATCCGGTCGATCGCCGCCTCGCGCTCCGCGCCCTCGGGCATGTCGCGCAGCTCGTCCTCGACGCGGAACTCCAGGTTGCCGCCCAGCTGGATGTCGGTGCCGCGGCCGGCCATGTTGGTCGCGATGGTGACGGACCCCTTCCGGCCCGCCTGTGCCACGATATGCGCCTCGCTCTCGTGGAAGCGGGCGTTCAGCACGCTGTGCTGCACATTCTCTTCCTTCAGGAAGTCGGACAGCATTTCCGACTTCTCGATCGAGACGGTGCCGACCAGCACCGGCTGGCCGGTCTGCGCCTTCTCGCCGATCGCCTTGGCGATGGCGCGGAACTTGTCGTGGGTGTTCTTGTAGAACTCGTCATCCTCGTCGACGCGCTGGATCGGCCGGTTCGTCGGGATGGTGACGACGTTCATCTTGTAGATTTCGTAGAACTCGGTCGCCTCCGTCGCGGCCGTGCCGGTCATGCCCGACAGCTTCGGGTACATGCGGAAATAGTTCTGGAAGGTGATCGACGCGAGCGTCTGGTTCTCCGGCTCGATCTGGACGCCTTCCTTCGCCTCGACCGCCTGGTGCAGGCCGTCGGACCAGCGGCGTCCGTCCATCATGCGGCCGGTGAACTCGTCGATGATGACGACCTTTCCGTCCTTCACGATATAGTCGATGTCGCGGCGGAACATCACGACCGCGCGCAGCGCCTGGTTCACGTGATGGACGACCTGGGTGTTCTCGAAGTCGTAGAGGTTGCTGCCCTCCAGCAGCCCGGCCGCCTCCAGCATCCGCTCGATATTCTCGGTGCCGTCCTCGGTCAGGGTGACGGTGCGCTGCTTCTCGTCCTTCTCGTAATCGCTGTCGCCCAGCTGCTTCACGATGGCGTCGACCGCCATGTAGAGTTCCGACTTGTCGTCGGTCGGGCCGGAAATGATCAGCGGCGTGCGCGCCTCGTCGATCAAAATCGAGTCCACCTCGTCGACGATCGCATAGTTGAACGGCCGCTGGACCATCTGGCCCCGGTCGTACTTCATGTTGTCGCGCAGATAGTCGAAGCCGAGCTCGTTGTTCGTCGCGTAGGTGATGTCGGCCTCATAGGCCTCTCGCCGTTCGTCCTCGCGCATGTTGGGCACGATGACGCCGGTGGTGAGGCCGAGGAAGCGGTAGACCTGCCCCATCCAGTCGCAGTCGCGCCGGGCGAGATAGTCGTTCACGGTGACGACGTGGACGCCCTTGCCCTCCAGCGCATTGAGGTAGGTGGCGGCGGTCGCGACCAGCGTCTTGCCCTCGCCCGTCCGCATCTCGGCGATCTCGCCGCGATGGAGGACGATGCCGCCGATCAGCTGCACATCGTAATGCCGCTGGCCGAGGGTGCGCCTGGCCGCCTCGCGGACGGTGGCGAACGCCTCCGGCAGCAGGTCGTCCAGCGTCTCGCCCGCGGCAAGGCGCGCACGGAACTTCGCCGTCTGCTCGACCAGCGCGTCGTCGGACAGCGCCGAAATTGCGGGCTCATGGGACGCGATCTTGTCGACGATCTTGCCGAGCGATTTCACATAGCGGTCATTGGACGACCCGAATACGGACTTGGCGAGTGCGCCGAACATAATGTGTTGCTTTCATTCAAGAAATGGGCGGCGCGGACGCCTGTCCGCCAGCCGCGACCGAACGTAACGAAAAGGCCGGGCACATGCCGCCCGGCGCCATCGGCCTATTCCAGCCGGCGTTCGTCCCTGGGCATGCGACGCCCGGCCAGAACCAGCGCCTTCGCCTGCCAGCGCGGCAAGAGGCCCGTGAACAGGATCAGGGCAAGGAGCAGCACGACGGCGAATTCCGCACGCTGCGCCACGATCGTTTCCGCGACATGGACGATCGCTTCCGCCGCCTGCACGGAGGCACTGCGCTCGATCTGCGGCACGTCCGCCTCGCGACCGCCCGGCATCACGCCGGTCAGGCCCGAAAGCAGCGCCGAGAGGAGAAGCAGAAGTTCCAAGATCAATCCCACACAGACCCGTTGGCGCCCGACATAGTAACTGCGTGGCCATTCGTCTAATCAAAAAGGGGCTTTGGGCCGCCAGGGCGGGGATGGTGGCGATTGACCGCCCCGCCATTTCCGCTATCCCGCCGCCATGACCGACCGCTCTCCCCTCGCCCCTGCGGGTTTCCCCGACCTGCCCGTCCTGTCCGGCGTGACGCTGCGCGTGGCGCGTGCGCGCTACAAGGCTTGGGATCGCTGCGACCTGACCTATATCGAGCTTGACGAGGGCACCGCCGTCGCGGGCGTCACGACGCAGAGCAAATGTCCCTCGCCAGAGGTCGAATGGTGCCGGGACGCCATTCCGCTGGGCAAGGCGCGCGCGCTGGTGGTGAACGCGGGCAATTCCAACGCCTTCACCGGGAACCGGGGACGGGCAGCCGTAGAGGCGATCGCCGCGCGCGTGGCCAACCATCTGTCCTGCCAGCCGAGCGACGTGTTCGTGTCCTCGACCGGCGTCATCGGTGTGCCGCTACCCATCGACAAGGCGGAAGCGGGCCTCGACGCCGCCTTCGCCGCTGCGCCGTGTGGCTGGGAAGACGCCGCCGCCACGATCATGACCACCGACACCTTCGCCAAGGCGGCGGTGACGAAGGCCGTGATCGGCGAGAAGACCGTCAGCCTGGTCGGCATCATCAAGGGATCGGGCATGATCGCGCCGGACATGGCGACGATGCTCGGCTACGTCTTCACCGATGCCGCGATCGAACCGGCCTTTCTTCAGGCGCTGCTGTCGGCGGCGAACCGGACCAGCTTCTCCTGCATCACCGTCGACAGCGACACATCGACCAGCGACACCGTGCTGGCCTTCGCCACCGGCAAGGCTGGTAACGCCCCGCTCGCCTCGTTTGACGACACCGGTGCCGACGCCTTCGCGGCGGCGCTGTCCGACCTCTGCCGTCAGCTCGCCCATCTCGTCGTGCGCGACGGCGAGGGCGCGTCCAAGTTCATCGAGATCAGCGTCGAGGGCGCGCAGAGCGACGAAAGCGCCCATCGCATCGCCCTGTCCATCGCCAATTCGCCGTTGGTGAAGACCGCGATCGCGGGCGAGGACGCCAACTGGGGCCGGGTCGTGATGGCTGTCGGCAAGGCGGGCGAACCGGCCGAGCGCGACCGGTTGTCGATCCGCTTCGGCACGACGCAGGTGGCCAGCGGCGGCCTCGCCGTGGAGGGCTATGACGAGGCGCCGGTCGCCGCGCACCTGAAGGGCCGGGAGATCAGCGTCGGCGTGGACCTGGGCCTTGGCGAGGGGCGCGCGACGGTTTGGACCTGCGATCTCACCCACGGATATATCTCGATCAACGCCGACTACCGGAGCTGACCGCCATGCATGCCCTTTACCAGCCCGTCGCCGCGCTCATGGAAAAGGTCGCGGCGCAGGTTGTCCTGCCCCGTTACCAGAACCTTGCCGCGCACGAGATTTCGGAGAAGGCGGCCGACGACCTCGTCACCATCGCCGACAAGGAAAGCGAGATCGCGCTGGTCGAGGGGCTGTCCCACATCCTGCCCGAAGCCGGCATGATCGGTGAGGAGGCGTGCGCTGCCGATCCCGCGATCCTGGCCGGTGCGGGCACAGGGCTTCAGTGGATCATCGATCCGATCGACGGCACCGGCAATTTCGCGGCCGGGCGCGCGCCGTTCGGCATCATGATCGGCCTGACGGACGGGGGCATGCCGCTCGCCGGTTGGATCTACGATCCGCTGGGCGGCCGCATCTGCCATGCCGTCGCAGGCGGCGGCGCCTTCATCGACGGCGAACGCGTGACCGCGCGGGAGAGCGACGGCGACAGGCCGATCCTCGCCCTCCCCAACTATTTCCTGTCTGCGCAGCAGCAGGCGGAGGTCGCGGCGCGGACGGGGTCCAGTTTCACGCTTGTGGATATCCCCCGGTGTGCTGCGGAACAGTATCCCCGGCTCGCACTTGGGCAGAACGACGTCGCCATCTTCGAAAAGTCGTTTCCCTGGGACCATGTCGCCGGTTCCCTGCTTCTCAACGAGGCGGGCGGGCGGCTCGCCCGGCGGGACGGATCGACCTATGTGGTGGGAGATGGCAAGAGCGGCCTGCTCGGCGCCTCCTCCCCCCGCCTGTGGGACATGGCGGCGGCGCTGCTGTTCGACTGACCGAAAGGGATCATGCCATGCTGACGATCTGGGGCCGCCTCAATTCGCATAACGTCAAGAAGGTGGCATGGTTCGCGCAGGAAATCGACATTCCCCATCAGCGCCACGATGTCGGCGGCGCATTCGGCATGGATGCCGCCTATCTGGCGCTGAACCCCAACGCCCTGATCCCCACGATCGAGGACGAGGGGCTGGTCCTGTGGGAATCGAACGCGATCCTGCGCTATCTGGCGCAGCGGCATGCGCCCGGCCGGTTCTGGCCCGCCGACCCGGCCGTGCGCGCCATCGGCGACAAATGGATGGACTGGCAGTTCAGCTATGCCGCGGCGCAGTACGGCGCATTCTTCAACCTGGTCCGCCGCAAGCCGGAGGAGCGCGACATGAACGCCGTCACCCAGTCCGCGAAGGCCGCGGGACAGATGATGGCGCTGATCGACCGCGCGCTCGATGACAGCGAATGGCTGTCGGGCGACAGCTTCGGCATCGGCGACATACCGATGGGTGTCTACGTCCACAGCTTCTTCACGCTCGATATCGAGCGGCCGGAGCTGCCGAACGTCCGGACATGGTATGAACGGCTGAGGGAACGCCCCGCCTATGCCAGCACGGTGATGATCCCGCTGACATAGGAGGGAAAATGCGTCAGGGCGTCAGAGTTCGCCCTGGATCCAGCCCTTGAGCGCGCTCTTGGGTGCCGCGCCGACCTTGGTGGCGGCGACTTCGCCGCCCTTGAACAGGATCATCGTGGGAATGCCGCGCACGCCATATTTGGTGGGCGCATCGGGATTCTCGTCGATGTTGATCTTCGCGATCGTCACCTGGTCGCCAAGCTCGTCGGAAATCTCCTCCAGCGCCGGGCCGATCATCTTGCACGGGCCGCACCATTCCGCCCAGAAGTCGACCAGCACGGGCTTGTCGGACTCCAGCACGTCGCTCTGGAAGCTGCTGTCGGAAATCGCCTTGGTTGCCATCGAAATTACTCCTTCGTTGGATCGCTATCTAATGTCCGTCCGTGACGGTCTCAACGTCGCGCCTTACAAATTGTCCTGCGTGCCCGCAAAGTCCGTCTTTGCCGCTGTGCCCGGCGCATGGGCCGCCAGCAGGCCGGCGGGCAGGCGGATGAGCGCCGGGCCAGCGGTGTAGAGCAACGCCGCCTCCACCGTGCGCCCCGGGAAGATGACGCCGAGCGCCGCCGTATAGGCCGCCATCTGCCGCACATGCGGCGGCGGCACCTGCGAAAGGTCGGCGGGCACGCGCCCGCCGGTCTTGAAGTCCACCACCTGCACCGTCTCCGCGCCGATCCGCAGCCGGTCGACCGTGCCCGCGATCACATCCTCTCCCACGACCGCCGCGATCGGCGCCTCGGCCAGCGCATCGGGCGAAAACAGATCGGCAAAGTCCGGTGCCTCGATCACCGCCAGCGCGTGGTCGATCAGCGCGTCGCGTTTTGCCGGATCGTCCATCCCGGCATTGGCCGCCAGCCAGCGACCGGCGGCCGCGCGCCTGTCGCCCACCGGCACGGCGGGCAGGCGCTCGAACAGGGCATGGAGCCATTTGCCGCGTTCGGCCGCCGCGCGCATCGCGGGCGCGGGCGGCGGATCGGGCGTGTCGTCCTCCACCGGCGCGGACGGGGCCAGCGGCCGGGGCGGACGCGCCTCCACCGGCGCGGGGGTCAGCATCCAGGCAGGCGGCCCTCCCACCGCGGCCGAGGCCGCATCCCCGGCCTCGCGCGCCTTCAGCACGCGCGACGCCAGTATGTCGTGGCCCGTCCACAGCCGCCGGGCACCCCAGCGCGCGTCGTCGATCCAGCCCGCGCCCAGCGCTTCCATCGCGGTGTCGACGGCCGCGTACCAGCTTGTCTGCGGCACGACGCCCCGGCAGCGGGGACCAAGCGACCCCGCGACCACCAGACGCTCCTCCGCGCGGGTCAGGGCGACATAGAGCAGCCGCCCGTGCTCCTGCCGGTCGGCCAGCGCCACGTCCTCGGCCACCGCGCCGATCGGCCCGAACCGCTCGGCCTTGCGCGGCGGCACGACCGGCAGCCCGTCCCACGTCAGCGCGTCGGCGCGGTTGCCCGCCTCCGGATCATGGGCGGCGTCGGCCAGTATGACGATCGGCGCCTGCAATCCCTTCGCGCCATGGACGGTCAGCAGCCGGACGGCGTCGTTCCGCGCGGCGGCGTCGCGCACGATCTCCACATCGCCCCGGTCGAACCAGTCGATGAAGCGCTGGAGCGAGGGCCGCCCCTCCCCCTCGAACGCCAGCGCCGCATTCAGCAGTTCCTCGATCGGATCGCGCGCCTCCGCACCCAGCCGTTCCAGCAACCGCAGCCGTCCGCGCATCGGCCCGGAAAGGATCGTCTCCAGATACCGGTACGGCGTCATCAGGTCGGCCTGCCCCAGCAGGTCGCGCAACGGCTTCAGCAAGGCGTCCTTACCCGGCATGTCGCGCAGATGCGCCCACAGGCTGCCCCGGCGCGGCACTGCGCGCGCCAGCAGCGCCTCCTGACTCCAGCCGATCAGCGGCGAGACCAGCAGGTTGGCGAGATTGAGGTCATCCTCCGGCTGCACCGCGAAGCGCAGCGCGGCGAGCAGGTCGCGGACGGCCAGCGGCGCGTTCAGGCGCAGCCGGTCGATCCCGGCAACCGGCACCTTTTCCTCATACAGGCGCGCGACGATCAGCCGGGCGAGGTCGCTGCGCCGCCGCACCAGTATCATGATGTCGCCGGGACCGACGGGCCGTCCCTTGCTGTCCAGCATCAGGCCGTCGTCGATCCATTGCCGTATCTGCGCGGCGATCTTCGCGGCGAGCGCGCGCTCCTGATCGGCGAGCCAGTCCTCCGCGCCCTCCTCTTCCCCATCGAGCGCCAGTGCGCTGGTGGGCCGCCACAACTCCACCGCGCCGGGATAGCGGTTGGCGCTGTCATGCGGGTTGGGCGGCACGGCGAGGCCAAGCCCGTCCTGCGTCAGGACGTCGAGGGTCGCGTCGACCACCTCCAGCACCGCCGGTGTGGAACGGAAGCTGGTGTCGAGCGACAGGTCATGGAAATCATGCCTGGCGTCGCGAGCCCGCGCGCGGAAGGCCAGCTTCGCCGCCTCGAACGCCTGCGGGCTCGTCCCCTGAAAACCAAAGATCGCCTGCTTGAAGTCGCCGACCGTGAAGATGGTCCGCATCCGGTCGCCCCGCGCGCCTTCTCCCGCGAAGAACTCGGCGGCGAGCGCGCCGACGATCGACCACTGGTTGATGTTCGTGTCCTGCGCCTCGTCGACCAGGATATGGTCGGTGCGCTGGTCGAGCTTGTAGCGGATCCAGTCCGCCATCCCGTCCTCCAGCAACAGCTTCACGGCGCGGGCGATCAGGTCGTCGAAGTCGACGGCGCCCGCCTGCCGCTTCGCGTCGGCATAGGCGGCGGCGTAGGCGCGACCGGCGTGGAGCGCCCGTGCCAGCAGACCGGCATAGGCCGCCCGCGTCCGCAGGGAGAGCAGTTCGGCGCAGCGGGCATGCAGGCGCGCGACCGCCTCGCCATAGCCATCGACCTGCGGCGCCCAGCCCTTGCCGGTCGAGATCGGGTCGCCGTCCGCCTTCGCCCAACTCAGGTGCAGGTCCGCCAGCGTCGCCGCACGCGCCGGGGGCTCAAGTCCCCGCCAGCGGGCGATCCGGTCGCAGCGCTCCAGCGCCCGCCCGGTGCCCCAGTCCGCATTGGCGGCTGCGACCCACGCCAGCGTCCGCATGTCGAACGCGTCGTCGGTGCAGGCTTCGGCGATCGCGGCCTCGACGTCGCCCTCCGGCAGGTCGAGCGCGGGGTACAGCCAGTCTGCAATGTCGGCGGGCAGAGCCGCCAGCGCCTCATGTGTCCGCGCGCAGCGCATCAGGAACGCCTCGGCCGCGCCCTCCCCCATTCGCAGGCTCAACGCCTGCAACGCGCCGATCAGGTCCGCGTCGCCATTCCCTTCCGCCGCGACGATCATGTCGGCCAGCGTCTGCCGCGCCAGCGCGCCCTGTTCGCGTCCCTCCAGCGGCCGGAAACCGGGCACCAGCCCCGCCTCCAGCGGGAACGAGGCGAGCAGTTGCTGGCAGAAGCTGTGGATGGTCTGGATGCGCAGACCACCGCCGGTCGCCTCCAGCACCTCGGCGAACAGGCGGCGGGCCTTGTCCTGCGCGTCCGGACCGAAATCCTCGCCCAGCGCCCGCAGGTCCGTCGCCAGCGTCGGCCCGTCCATCTGCACCCATGCGGCAAGGCGGCCGTGGATGCGCTCGGCCATCTCCGCCGCGCCCGCCTTCGTGAAGGTGAGGCACAGGATGTTCTCCGGCGGTACCCCGCCCAGCAGCAGGCGATAGACGCGCGCCGTCAGCACATGGGTCTTGCCCGTACCGGCGGACGCCGACAGCCAGACATGCGCGTCCGGGCCGGAGGCAAGCGCCTGATCCCCGGCCAGCGGCTGCAACGGATCAGCGGCCCGGACCATCGGCAGCCCCCTCTCCATCCCCGCGACCGTACCATTCCTCCAGCCGCATCAACTGGTCGTAATCGGCATAGGTCGGGATTTCCGGGTTCAGCTTCGCCGTGAACGGCGCGTCCCCGGTCAGCCATGTCGCCGCCGCATCGGCAAAGACGTCGAGCGCAGCGGCGGTGAAGTCCGCGCTCATGATCCGCCCGCCCTTGCCAGCCGGGTCCGCCGGGCTTTCGCGATAGCCAAAGCCCTCCCCCTTCTTCGCCAGCGACCAGTATTCGAACGCCGCGCTGATCGCGCCCGTCCCGAGCGCCTCGAAACCACCGGCCTCCGCGATCAGGCCCAGCAGGCCCAGTTGCATCGCATAGCCCGCCTTGACCATCTTGGCGCTCGGCGGCTTGCCGGTCTTGTAGTCGACGATGGCGAGCGTGCCGTCGGGCATGCGGTCGATGCGGTCGGCCGTGCCGCGCAGGTCGACGCCCGCGATCGCCGCCTCGCCGGTCTGCTCGACCAGCGCGATCCGGCGCCCCTTCGCCATGTCCGCGACGATCTCCCGCCCGATCCAGCGTACCGCCTCGATCAGGCGCGGCTGCCACAGGGCCCGCATCAGCGGATGCGCCTCCGCCCCGGCCAGCAGGGCGAGCGCGCGGGCCTCCAGCTTCGCCGGATCGCCGCCGTCCTGCTCCGCCCAGTCCTGCAGGATGCGGTGCACCGCCGTCCCCCGCCACGCCGCCGTCGGGTCGGCATCGACGGCATCGAGGACGCCGAGACCCAGTATCTTGCGCGCATAGAAGGCGAAGGGGTCGGCCTTCAGCCGGTCGAGGTCGGTGACGGCGATGCGGGTCGGGCGCAACTCCATGGACGGCACCGGCGCCGGACGTGCCGACGGCCGGTGCGCCGCCGGTTCGTCGATCGCCGCCGCCAGAAGCGCATACACGCTTTCCTCCTCCCAGCGCGGCCCCGCCATCGCGCGCAGGCGCAGCCAGAAGCGGGAGGCGATGGCGGGCGCGCTCGCGTCCCGCCGGGCGCGGGTGACGAGTACCTTCGGCGCGCCGAGGCCGCTGGCGAAATCATGGGCGGCCAGGCCGATGCGCCGGTCGAGGCCGGGCAGCCCCAGCTCCTGTCGGATACGCGGCGCGAGCCAGGGGTCGGGCGCGGGCAAGGCGGGCCAGGTGCCCTCGTTGAGCCCGGCGAGGACCATCAGGTCGGCCTGCTGGAGCCGCGCCTCTATGAGGCCCCAGATCGAGATACGCGGATGGCCGCCCTGCGGCGGGCGGATCGCCACATCCTCCAGCAGACGCTGGAGCAAGGCGGGCAGCGACCGCCCGTCGGGGTCGCGCGGCCCTTCGGCGCTGGCGGCATCGATCTCCGCGAACAATTGCGCGGCGGCGTGCCCCTGATGCCCGGCCCACACATGATCCTGCGTCAGCGCGCCCGCCGCCTCCCGCAGCGCGCCGAACAGGCGGGCCATGTCGCCCACGCCGTCGAACGCCGCCTCCAGCGGTTCCAGCAACGCCCGCACGCCCGGCCACCAGTCCCGTGCGGCCGCGCGCAGCCGGTGCAGCCGGTCCTCGCCCCGGTCACGCTCCGCCAGCAGCTGATCGATGCCTGCCAGTCCCGCCGGCGGCCGCGGCCCGCGCAGCAGCAGGTCGAGGCGCCGGACGGCGTCCAGCCAGCCGAGGCGATCGGCCCCGCGCATCACCAGCGGATGCTTGAGCAGGGTCAGCAGGGCGACCGGCGCAAAACGCTCCGCCACGGCCTCGGCCAGCGAGACGAGCAGCGTGCCCGCTGGCACCCGGGCGAGCGGCTGTCCGGCGCTGTCGTCCGCCTCGATGCCCCAGCGGCGCAGATGCGCCGTCACCCGCGTCGCGAGCGCCCGGTCGGGCGTCACCAGCGCGGCCGTGCGCTCCGGCGTCTCGAGCGCCTCGCGCAGGGCAAGGGCAATGGCCTGCGCCTCCTCGGCTGGCGTGGCGACCTCGAGCGCCTTTACACCGGTCAGCGATCGCTGCGCGGTTTCCAGCGTCCGCCATTTGGCGGTGAGGCGCGGGACCAGCATCGCGTTGGAGATGTTGGCGCTGCGCACGGCGCGCGCGTCATGGCCCCCGCCCCAGCGCCACAGCGCCACCTCCTCCCGCGCCACGCCGATCCGGTCAAGCAGCAGCTTCAGGGCAAATTGTGGATGCGTCTCGTGCGCGCGGGGTGCCCTGCCGGTGACGGGGTCGGGCGGGAACGGCCCGATGGCATTCCATTCCTCTTCGCTCATGTGCTGGTCGAGTTCGGCCAGCACCACCTGCCCCCGCTCCATGCGCGAGACCGTGCGCAGCAGGGCCGCGACGGCGGGCGCGCCGGTCGAGATACCGGCGGCCACCACGAAGCCGCCGGGCGGCGCATCGCGCCAGCGTCGCGCGACGTGCAGCAACAGGCGGTTGCGGCGATCGGCCATGTCGATCATCCCCAGCCGCTCCAGTTCCCCCGGCCAGCGATCGATCAGCAGGCGAAACAGGTCGAGCGACGTCTGCCAGTGCGCCGAAAGCTCGGCGGTGACGGTCAGGTCACGCAGACGCTCGACCGGCACCTGCTCGATCAGCAGTTCGTCGAGCGCCTGTCCCAGCGCCTGCCCCAGGCGCAGCGCCTCCGCCGCCTCGACCGGCGCGCGCATCGCCGCCCGCGCGTCCTGCACCAGCCGCGCCAGCACCATCTGCCGCAACAGCGGCGGACAGGCGGGCGGCAGGTCGACGCCCGCGCCGATCGGATCGAGCATGCCGCCCAGCCGCTCGCCAAGATCGATGTCGCCGACCGGAACCAGCCGCGGCAGCAGCAGCCCGCCGTCAGAGCGGCGGACGAACGCATCGCTGATCGCACGCGCCGCGCGATTGTTGGGGACAAGGACGACGCCCCGTGCCAGCGTCTCCACCGAGCCGCCGAACTGCGCGATCAGCCCGGCCGCCAGCGCATCGGCAAAGGCGCGATGGGCAGGGATGGTATGGACGGCGGGGCGAAGGCGCTCTGCCATGGTGGCGCTCAGCCGTGCGCGATCATGTCCTCGACCACCGGGATCGCCTGCGGCGTCCCGACGTCGAACCACAATCCCTGATGCGACACGCCATAGCAGCGACCGGCCGCGATCGCCCGGTCCCAGAAGACGTTGGTGGAAAAGGCCGCCGCCGGCGGATCGACGAGCAGGCGCGGCGACAGGATCTGGACGCCGGTAAAGACGAAAGGCGCGACATGGCCGGGCTTGCGCCGCCGGACGCGTCCGGTCGCGTCCATGTGGAAATCGCCCGGACCGCTGTGACAGTTGGCACGCGCATGCGGTACCAGCAGCAACAGCGCGTCCATCCGCGCGTCATCCCATTGTGCGGACAGCATGGCGATGCTGTCGCGTGGCCCGTCGATCCACATATTGTCGCTGTTGGCGCACAGGAACGGTGCATCGCCGAGCAGCGGCGCAGCCTTGATCAGGCCGCCGCCCGTTTCCAGCAACGCCTCCCGCTCGTCGGAGATCACGATCTTCATCGGCCCCTTGCGGGTGCGCAGGTGCGCCTCGACCGTGTCGGCCAGATAGTGGACGTTGACGACGACGGTCTCGATACCGCCCGCCTCCAGCCGGTTGAGCGCATGGTCGATCAGCGCCTTTCCGGCGACCTTGACCAGCGGCTTGGGGCGCGTGGCGGTCAGCGGCCGCATCCGCTTGCCGAGGCCCGCGGCCATCAGCATCGCCGTCTTCACCGTCATATAGCGGCGTGTCCCGACAGGGCGTCGTGCCGCTTGCCTGCCGGCACGTTCGCCGCGAACCACTGCGCGACGGGCGCCAGCGCCGGATGGGCGAGGTCGCGCTCCAGCAGGGTCCACATGCGCGGCAGGAAGCTCAGGTAACGCGGCTTGCCGTCCCGCTTCCACAGGCGTGTGAAGATGCCGATGATCTTCGCATTGCGCTGCGCACCGAGCACCGCATAGGCCGCGTCGAAATCGCCGCGCGGCTGGCACAGTTGCTTGTAGAACGCTATCATCGCCGTCTCCGTTTCCGACGGCACGTCGCGGCGCGCGTCCTGCAGCAGCGAAACGAGGTCATAGGCCGGGTGGCCGACCAGCGCGTCCTGAAAATCGAGCAGCCCCAGCCCGCGCGAACGCGCATGGTCCGGGATCAGCATGATGTTCTCGGCATGATAGTCGCGCAGGACCGTCACCTTGGGCGCATCGTCATTCTCGACGATCGGCAGCACCGCGTCCCAGGCGGCGGTATAGGCCGCTTCATCGACGTCCAGCCCGACCGCCGGACAATACCATTCGGTGAGCAGGGCCGCCTCCCGCTGGTACACGGCCCGGTCATAGGGCGGCACGTCGGCGGGCGGCAGGCGGTGGAGGTCGGCGAGCAGCGCCACCGCGCGCTCATAGACCAGCCTTTCCTCCTCCGGCGCGTCGTCCAGATATTCGCGCACGCGCACGTCGCCGAAATCCTCAAGCAGGACCAGCCCCTCGTCGAGGTCGCGGGCAAGGATCGCGGGCGCAGCGAAACCCTGCCCGATCAGATGGTCGGCGATCGCCAGGAACGGGCGCGGATCCTCGTGCGGCGGCGGCGCGTCCATCAGCACCGCCTGCCTGCCGGTATCGACGATCCGGAAATAGCGGCGGAAGGATGCGTCGCCTGCCAGCGGCAGGATGCGGGCCTCGCCCCAGCCGGCGCGGGCAAGGAATGCGGGGGCGGCGGCGGGCGGAGTCATGACAAGGGCCATCGCTTTCTCCAAGCGTCCGGCACCTGCGCTGTCAAGCGCCGCGCGCCATCCTCCCCCACCGCGATGGTCAGCAGCAGCGCGTCGGGCCACAGCCGGTCGCCCATGCGCTCGGGCCATTCGACCAGCAGGACGCCGTCGAACAGATAGTCGTCGAGGCCCAGTTCCTCGATCTCCGCTTCCTCCTCGATCCGGTACAGGTCGGCATGGGCGACGGCCAGACGGACGAGCGGCGGGTCATAGGGCTGGACGATCGCGAAGCTGGGGCTGGGCGCCTCCTCCTCCAGGCCGAGGGCGCTCAGCAGGCCCCGCGCCAGCGTGGTCTTGCCCGCGCCAAGCCCGCCCGACAGGCCAACGATGTCGCCGGGCCGCAATGCCGCAGCCAGACGCGCGCCGAACGCCCGCATCTCCTGTTCGTCGGCGATCGGCACATCGTCAGGCACGGGGCAGTTCCATCGTGACGACCGTGCCCTGCCCGACCTCCGATATCAGGTTCAGCGTGCCGCCGTGCGCCTCGACCATCTGCCGCGCGAGCGGCAGGCCGAGGCCAAGCGCCTGCCCGGAACGGCCCTTGCCCACCCGGCTGAACCGGTCGAACGCGCGCGCCTGCGCCCGTGCGTCCATGCCCGGCCCATTGTCGGATACGACCAGCCGCGCCGTCCGCTCCCGCCCGTCGCCGTGCAGCAGCACGCGGCCTGCATCCGGGGCATAGCGCACCGCGTTTTCCAGCAGCCGGTCGAGCGCCTGCGCGATCCGGCGGCTGTCGCCGCTGATCCGCCCCAGCGTCGGCTTCAGTTCGACGGCGAGGTCGATGCGCTTGGCCTGCGCCTCCGGCGCGATGCGGGCGATCGCGCTGCGGGCAAGGTCGGCAAGGTCGATCGGCTGCTTGTCGAGCGGCAGGCTGCCCGCCTCCCCCTGGGTCAGGTCGAGCACATTGTCGATCAGCACCTGAAGGCGCGCGGTGCTCTGCATGATCGCGTCGACATAATCCCGCGCGGCGGGCGGCAGTTCGCCCGCATATCCGGCCTGCATCATCTCGGCAAAGCCGGTGATCGACGTCAGCGGCGTGCGCAGTTCGTAACTCATCGTGGTGAGGAAGCCGGTCTTCATCCGGTCAGCCTCCTCCAGCGCCTCGTTCCGGTCGCGCAGTATCTGCTCGACCCGGCGGCTGTCGGTCACGTCCAGCATCGTGAACAGCGCGTTGCCATCCGGCAGGGGAATGGCGGCGAAGTCGAAGATGCGCCCGTCGGAGAAGGTCACGCGGCCGCCGCGCTGCCGCCGCTCCACCGTCGCCGCGCGCACCAGTTCGCGGACCAGGCTCGCCTGCTGCGGCTTGATGAGGCGGCTCGCGACCTTCTGCATCAGTTCATCGACACGCGGATGCGCGGCCAGCATCGCTTCGTCCACGTCCCAGATGCGGCGGAACCGGCTGTTCCACAGATGCAGGCGCCCGTCGGAGGCAAACACGCCGATCGCCTCGAACAGGTTGTCGAACGTCGCCGTCCGCACGCGCAGCAGCGTGTCGCGGGCGCTCGATAGCTGCACCTGTTCCGTGCGGTCCTCGAAGATCGTGAGCAGGCCGCCATCCGGCAGCGGCTGGGCAAAGACGCGCAGGTGCGTGCCGTCCGCCAGCAGCCAGGTCTCCTCGCGCGCCTCGGGCGACAGGAACCAGTCGCGCCGCTCCGCCCGCCATGCGGAGAAATCCCGGCTTTCAGGCACCCGGCCCGATTCGCGCATCCGGTCGAGCACCCGCTCGAACTCCGGCGCGTCGGCCAGATGCTTGGGCTCCAGCGCGAACAGGCTGATGAACGGCTGGTTCCAGAAGCGCAGCGCACGGTCGGCGCCGAACTGGGCGACACCGGCCGACAGGCGGTCGAGCAGGTCGCGCTGCGCCTCCAGCAGGCGGCGGGTCTCGGCCCGGGCCTGATCCAGCTCCTGCATGTCGAGCGCGAATCCGGCGACACCTGCGTCGCCCAGCGGAATGTCGATCACCCGCATCATCCGCCGCTCGCCGTCGATCGTAGCGGGAACAAGCCGCGCGACCATGTCCCCCGCCGTGACGGCGGCGCCCGCCGCCTCCGCCGGGGTCTGCGCGTCGACCGTCTCGACCAGTTCGGTGCCGTCGGCGACCACCTGCCGCGCGGAGGTGGCGTCGACGGCGCGGACATAGGCGGTGTTGACCAGCGACAGGCGCAGGTCGGGCGTGCGGTGCCACATCGGCATCGGCGCCGCCTCGATCAGGCCCGACAGCGACTGGAGCGCCGTGGCAAGGTCCGCGCGCTCCTCCTGAAGGGTGCGGATTTCGGACTGGCTCTCGGTCGCGTCGAACACCCAGAGGACGACGGCGCCCGCCGATGCGATGCCCTGCCCCGCCGGACCGCCGCGCACAAGCAGCGAGCGCTCCGAATCCCGCGCACGCACCGGCCGGGCAAAGCTCTTTCCCGCGCGCTGCGCGGCGGCGACATCCCTCGCCAGCAGTTCGGCATCCTCGGGCAGCAGGCCGCCGTCGGGCGCGGTCAGTTCGGAGAGGAAAGCGGGCGCGTGGTCGAGCCCCAGCCAGCGGCCCAACCTGTCGGGCGCCTCCAGCCGACCGTCGGTACGGACGAGGACGGGAATCGCGGGCGCGGAATGCAGCAGGCCCGCCAGCCGGTCGGCATGGCTGCGCGCCTGCGCGCCCTGCCGCCGCATGCCAAGGCCGGTGTGCACGGCCCAGACGCCCGCGACCAGCCACAGCGCCAGCACGCACCCGATCAGCGCCATCGCAACGGGCGTCAGCGTCAGCATGGAAGGTCCGGCGATAGGCGCATCACAGGCGGACTAGCCGAAAGGACCGCCGGGGTGAAGCGGCTCGTCACAAACGAAAACGCCCGGGCCAGTAAATACCGGCCCGGGCGCTGAGTGGATTGCGACGAAAGGTCAGAACAGCTTGTCTGTCTTCACCTTCACACCGGCGTAGACATAGCGCCCGACCGCGCTGATGGGATAGCGGGTGGCACCCAGGCTGGGCGTCTGGTTGAAGACGTTGTTCATGCCGGTATAGAACTGGAACCGGTCGCTGACGTCCAGGGCAGCGAAGATATCGTGCTGCCAGCGTTCCTTGTAGTACAGGTACTTGCTGTCGACGATGTCGGGATTGGACGCCACCGACTGCTTGCTGAAACGCAGCGTCTTGTCGAACCAGGACAGGCCGTAGTTCAGGGTGAACTTGCCGATGTTCCAGGTCAGGTCGAGATTGACCTGATATTTCGGCGCCGTCAGATCCTGGCTGGTGTTGACCGTACCGGCCTGATCAACGACGTCGCCGCCCGGCACGCCGATGAACTCCAGCTTGTCGAGATAGTTCGACATGACGTTGGCTGTGAACGTGCCGAAGCTGTCGGTTTCGAGCCGGTACGTCACGTTGAGATCGAGGCCCGACGTACGGAACTGCGCGACGTTCTGGCCGCTCACTACGAAGCTGACGATGTTACCCGCATCCGCATCATCCCCCGGTCCCACCTGACGGGTGATGCTGGAGCAGAACACGTTGTCGAGCGTCGGCTGATCCACGCACAGTTCCGCCAGTTCCTCCGGCGCGACCGTGTTGATCGCCTGCTTCAGGCGAATGTCGTACCAGTCGGCACGCACGGTCAGACCCGGCACGAAGCGGGGCTGAAGCACCACACCCGCCGTCCATGTCTTGGCGGTTTCAGGCTTCAGGTCCGGATTGCCACCGGCAAAGCCCGACAGGTTGGTCGAACGCGTGTCGCGATAGGTCGACGGATCGGCAACCCCCAGGGACGACAGCAGCGCGGCGCAGTTGGCGGCACGGTATTGCGTTCCGTTCTGGATTTCGTTCGCGTTACAGGGGTCGGTGATGAACTGGAACGTCTGCGACAGCCCGGCATAGAGTTCGCCGATGTTGGGCGCACGAACCGCCTTCGAATATGTACCGTTGAAGGTAATATCCGAAACCGGCGCCCAGCTTCCGTCGACCTTCCACGTCGTGGTGTGTCCGACCGAGGAATAGTCGGAGAAACGCACTGCGGCGCCTGCCTCCAGCCGGTGGGCGAACGGCACGTTCTTCAGCAGCGGCAGGCGGATTTCGCCGAACGCTTCCTTGACGTCGAACGAACCGGAGTCCTCCGCCAGCGCATTGCCGAAAGTCAGGCCCTGTGCGGCCAGCGCGTCGGGAACGAAATGGCTCTTTTCCTTGCGATATTCGGCGCCGACCGCAAAGCCGACCGCCCCGCCAGGCAGGTTGAAGAACGCGCCGGTATCGCCGGAAATGCTGCCCGACACCACATGCTGCGTCAGGGTCGAGCGATCGATCGTGTCGGCGGTGATGAAGTTCAGCGCAGCCGCACTCGGCGCGCCCTCGCCGAACAGGTTGATGGGCACGCACTCGGACGGGCTGAACGAGATCGCCGTTCCCGCCGTCGGATCGGTGGAAATGCGGCATACGATGTTGCCGTTGCCGTCATCGACAGCATCCACGGCCGCTGCGAACCGATCCTCGATGCGGTTGTTGATGTAACGGTTGCGGACCTTGGTACGACCGTACACATACGAGACTTCGTAGTTCAGGTGATCGCTCAGATCGCCCCGCGCACCGATGACGCCACGATAGGTCTCACGCAGGATATCCTCGCCCCGCTGCCCGAAATCGAAGTTATCGCGATTGATGAGCGCGCCGCCGGCCGCGTTGATCTCATCCTGAAGCGCAGCAGGAATATAGGCGTTGTCCGGCGCAATCGGGATATAATAATCGAACGTCGGCTGGCCCAGCGAATAGGCGCGGTTACGCGCATATTTGCCTTCCGCGAAGATGGTCAGCGCATCGGACACGTCGAAGTGGCCGAGCGCATTGAACACGTTCCGGCGGATGCGCGGCAGCAGGTCGTTGCCATAGTCGGCGACGCTGGTGGCGTTGCCGCCCTGCTGATAGAAGTTCGGGACATAGGAGCCCGGATCAAAATCGACGACCTGACCGTTCTTGACGATATAGTTCGGGAAGCCGTCAAAATCCGTGTCGATGCCGCCTTCACGCGCGGTATCGAAGTAACGGATGTCGTTCAGCGGAACATAGTCCGGAATGCCGTTGGACGCGCCGCCGTCATAGGACGGATCAACGTTCTCGGGATCGTTCGGGTTCAGATAGAAACCGACCCGGTTCGCGCCGCGATAGCGCTTGCGATCCTTGTTCTGCAGCCGGTCCTCCGCGCCATATTCATAGGCGAAGGCGATGTTGCCGCGACCGTCAGCAAAATTCTTGCCGACGGTGATCGCGAGCAACCGCTGCCCGGCGTCGCCGTGCGTCGACGTACCCGCCTGCGCGCGGCCGGAAATCCCCTCGAAATCCTGCTTCATGACGAAGTTCACGACGCCGGTGACGGCGTCTGCGCCGTAGATGGCGGACGAACCGCCGGTGAGCACATCGACCCGCTGGATCAGGTCCTGGGGAATGGTGTTGATGTCGACAGCCGCCGTGCCGGCAAAGCCGCCGACGCCGCGGCGTCCGTCGATCAGGACGAGCGTCCGGTCCTCGCCAAGGTTGCGCAGGTTCAACAGGTTCAGACCCGTCGCACCGATCCCGGCATTGTCACCCGAATTGAAGCTTGAGGTCGAGGAGCCCACCAGCGACGGATAACCGGTCAGGAAGTCGGTGATATTGGTGGTGCCCGACTGCTGGATGGTCTGGGCGCTCAGGGTCAGAACGGGATTGGGCGAATCGAGATCGGGCCGCTTGATGCGCGAACCGGTTACGACGATGGCCTCGCCTTCGTCGGCGGCGGCTGCCGCGTTGGATTCCGGTACGATCCCCAGCGGCGCATCCGATGCCTGCTGCGCATGCGCAAGTCCGGTGGAGAGTGCGATCGCGAACAGCGACGCGGCGGTCTTCGAAGTACGTCCTTTGAACATGGACATGGAAATCCCCTATTGATCTGGTTCCCCGGCCGTAAGCATCCATGTCCGAAAAAAGGTTAATAGCCAGCCCGATCAGTTCGTTACTGACTTCTTTGCAAACAAATGTCGCATTTATATCACAGTTCTTGCAGCCACCCGGACACAAAAACGGGCGCGGATTTCACCCGCGCCCGCCCGTGTTTCGTGCTCTGAACCGCTCAGTAGCGTCAGTAGCGGTAGTGATCCGGCTTGAACGGCCCCTCGACGGTCACGCCGATATAGTCAGCCTGCTTCTTCGTCAGCTTGGTGAGCTTGACGCCCAGCTTTTCGAGGTGGAGCGCGGCGACCTTCTCGTCGAGATGCTTGGGCAGGACGAACACGTCGTTCTTGTACGACGCGCTGTTGGCCCACAACTCGATCTGCGCCAGCACCTGGTTGGTGAAGGAGGAGGACATGACGAAGCTCGGGTGGCCCGTCGCGTTGCCCAGGTTCACCAGACGGCCCTTCGACAGCACGATGATCTTCTTGCCGTCCGGGAACTCGACCTCGTCGACCTGCGGCTTGATCTCGGTCCACTTGAAGTTGGAAAGGCCTGCGATCTCGATCTCGCTGTCGAAGTGGCCGATGTTGCACACGATCGCCATGTTCTTCATCGCGCGCATGTGATCGACGGTCAGCACCGCCTCGTTGCCGGTCGCGGTCACGAAGATGTCGGCGCGGGTCGCGGCCTCCTCCATCGTCACCACTTCATAGCCTTCCATCGCCGCCTGCAGCGCGCAGATCGGGTCGATCTCCGTCACCAGCACGCGGGCGCCGCCGTTGCGCAGCGACGCGGCCGAACCCTTGCCGACGTCGCCGAAGCCCGCGACGCAGGCGACCTTGCCGGCCAGCATCACGTCGGTCGCGCGACGGATGGCGTCGACCAGCGACTCCTTGCAGCCGTAAAGGTTGTCGAACTTCGACTTGGTCACGCTGTCGTTGACGTTGATCGCCGGGAAGGGAAGCTTGCCCTTCTTGGCGAGGTCATAGAGGCGGTGGACGCCGGTGGTGGTCTCTTCCGACACGCCCTTGATGGTCGCGACGGTCTTGGTGAGGTAGCCCGGACGCTCGGCCAGGAAGCGCTTGAGCGTCGCGACGAAGATTTCCTCTTCCTCGTTGCCCGGCGTGAACAGTTCCTCGCCCGCCTCGACGCGCGCGCCCCACAGGGCGAACATGGTGGCGTCGCCGCCATCGTCCAGGATCATGTTCGCCGTCTCGTCCTGTCCCCAGTCGAAGATGCGGATCACATAATCCCAGTATTCCTCGAGGCTCTCGCCCTTGATCGCGAAGACCGGAACGCCCGACGCGGCGATGGCGGCGGCCGCGTGGTCCTGCGTCGAGTAAATGTTGCACGTCGCCCAGCGCACCTGCGCGCCCAGCGCCGTCAGCGTCTCGATCAGCACGGCGGTCTGGATCGTCATGTGCAGCGATCCGGTGATCCGCGCGCCCTTCAGCGGCTGCGCGGCGCCGAACTCGGCGCGCAGGGCCATCAGGCCCGGCATCTCGGTTTCGGCGATGTCCATTTCCTTGCGGCCGAAAGCGGCGAGGCTCAGATCCTTGACGACATAGTCGTTCTTGTCGAGGGCGGGGGCAGTGGCCACGCTGATACTCCATTTGCTGGCGTGAATTCCGGCGCCCGGCGCGCGCACGGCCGGGCGATGATGCGTGGCTCTCTACCAACCGCACCCGCGCGAATCAACCCAATATAAAGTTTTCTTTATGTCGGATCGTGCACCGATCAGGCCCGGCCGCCCTCGCTGACGAGCATCGCGCTGTCCACGCCGCTCGCGGCGAACGCGCCGGCCCAGCGCCGCCGGGTGGGCGTGTCGAAGATGATGCCGGCGTCGCCCGGCGCCATGAACCAGGACAGGGCGGACACCTCTTCCTCCAGTTGCCCGGCGGCCCAGCCGGCATAGCCGAGGGCGACCAGATAGCGGCCCGGCCCCCGCCCCTCCGCGATCGCCTTCAGCACGTCGACCGACCCCGACAGGCCCCATTGCCCGTCGATCTGGAGCATGTCCTGCCCGCCCCAGTCCAGCGAGTGGAGCACGAAGCCGCGCCGCGGTTCTACGGGGCCGCCGCGCAGCACCGGCGTGTCCGGTATCGCGCTGCCGTCAATGTCGAAGGTGGACAGCAGTTCGCGCAGGCCCAGCCCCTCGATCTCGCAGCCCACATCGATGCCCAGCGCACCATTGGCGTCATGGGCGCACAGGGCGATCACCGAGCGATCGAAATTCGCGTCGCCGATGCCCGGCATCGCCAGCAGCAGCTGGCCGGCATAATAAGGTGGCAGATCCATGTCCGGTCCAACATAGGGCGCCGCGACCCGGCGGCCAAGGCCGGTTGGCCCCGTACACGGGTCTCCATATCGCGCGACCGCCGACGGGCAGTCCTCCGCGACGGCGGCAGGACGGCTTGACTAAATCCGGCGCAGGAGCGACCTCACTGCGCGAACCGTCTCCCGCTCAGGAAAGGACTGCCCATGACCATCGCAAAAGGCGACACGTTGCCCCAGACCACCTTCGCCATCATGACCGACAACGGTCCGGAACAGGTGGACAGCGCCAGCTTCTTCGCGGGCAAGAAAGTCGCATTGTTCTCCGTGCCCGGCGCGTTCACCCCGACATGTTCGGCGCGCCACCTGCCCGGCTTCATCGACAAGGCGCCGGACCTGAAGGCAAAGGGCATCGACGTGATCGCCTGCACCGCCGTCAACGACCCGTTCGTCATGGGCGCATGGGGCAAGTCGGCTGGCGCAGACGCCATCTCCATGCTGGCCGACGGCAATGGCGAATTCGTGAAGAAGGTCGGGCTGGAACTCGACGGCAGCAAGGTCGGCCTCGGCACCCGCGGCCAGCGCTTCTCGATGGTCGTCAATGACGGCGTGGTCGAGCAGTTGAACATCGAGGCACCGGGCGACTTCAAGGTCTCCTCGGCCGAATATATGCTCGAACGGCTCTGACATTCTTTCAGCGTCGCGACCCTGCCCGCGGGCGGGGTCGCAGGCGCGTCAGGCCCCGGATCAGGCGCGGATCAGGCGATTGACCATCATCGCCGCCCGGCCCGATGCGTGGTTGAGGCCGAGCAGACGCCGGTCGGCATCGTCCAGCCGCAGCAGCAGGCGGCACATCAGCAGATAGAGCAGCGCGCCCGCCGGAACGGCGATGATCAGCGCCCAGTCGGACGGCCACAGCACCAGCACGCCGGACGCGGTCAGCGCGCACAGCACACCCGCCAGAACGATCGGCGCGAACCAGCCCATCGACACGGTGCCCGGCTGGATGCGGTTCAGCTGCACCAGCGTGATGACGGCGACCGTCCCCTGCGCGCCCAGGCGGGCGAAGGCCGCGCCCATGATGCCGTATGACGGGATAAGGAGCAGGCCAAGGCAGAGGGTCAGCACGCATCCGACGATGCCGCCGATGACCAGCAGCCGGTTCTGGTCGAGCGCGTTCATCACGTTGGAGAGCGCGATCGTCACGACCGACCCGCCCGCCGCGATCGCCAGGATGACGGCCGGGACGCCCGCCGACTGGAATGCGGGGCCATAGACCAGCGGAATGAGGCGCGGCGCGATGGCGGCGGTGCCGAACACCATCGGTATCAGCACGAACAGCACCGCCTTCAGCGCGGCGCCGCTTGCCGCCGTGCGCCCGGCAACGGCCGTGCCGGACAGATGCGGCAGGACCGCCCCGCACAGCATCATGCACAGCTGGATCAGCAGCGCCGAGAAACCGGCTGCGGCGGTGAACAGCCCCGCGCCCTCGACCCCCGCGATCCGTTCGACGAGGATCAGATCGACGCGCGTCCACAGCAACGGCGAGAGCAGGCCCGCCAGCCAGAGCGTGCCGGAATAGCCGACGATCCGGCCCCGCTCCGTGCGGTCCGCGACCGCACCGCGCAGCGACAGGCGAAACGTCACGATCGCGAGCGGCAGGCTGCCGACGATATAGGCGACGAACGCGCCGCCGGGGCCGAAGAACATCGCGCCCGCGAACACGATGACGATCTGCGCGACCGAACCGCTGATCGAATAGGCGGCGATCCTGTCGAACCGGCCAATGCCGCGCAGGAAATGATAGCCGAAGGAATTGCCCATGTGGATGACGAAGCACAGGGCGATCAGCCAGAAGCTGAGCATCCCGTTCGCGCCCTGCCATGCGCCGGGTGCGAACGCCTCCGGCCACCAGAGCAGCATGACGGCGAGCAGCACGATCTCCCCGGCGAACACGGCGATCCAGAATGCCCAGACCAGCGTCGTCGACAGCATCCGCATCCGCGTGCCCTCGCCCCGCGCCTCGGGCAGGAACCGGGCGAGCGCGCCGGTGATGCCGCAATCGGCGAGCGTGACGGCGGCAAAGACGAGCCACAGGGCAAGCGCGATCACGCCCGTGCCGCTGACGCCCAGCGCGCGCGCGACGATGACGCCGCTGATGAAACCCGTCGCCGACGACATGATGCCGGATATGACGCTGAAGATCGAATTGCGGACGAAGGTCGGATTGCCCTCGCCCTGCTGTGTGGTCGCCTGCGCGTTCATGCGCGGCCCCTCATATGGTCGCCGGCAGGACGATCAGTGGATTGCATGATCATTTCAACAACTTCCGGACACCGGCAACGCGCCAAGATTATCTGCCATGCTTATCGGCTCATGGTTAATCAAAGCTTATCGTGCACAATGCGGTTGCCCGGGGTTAGGCGCCGGGAGAAGCCACCGGGCAGGCCCGGTCCGTCTGAATGCGCGCCTTATGCCGTCCCTTTCGCTGCAGCGCAACACGTCTCCAAAACGAACCTATCGCCAAGAAAAACCCAGATTGTTTCAAAGTCGGACTGGTTCGTTGCTTCATCGTGTCGCACGGCGTTGACAGTGCGTGCGGGCGCACACAGGATCGCGGCGCTTTCCCTGGGGGGATATTGCCCATGCCGTCCGCACAACCGGGTCGCTTCCCGGTCGCCCTGATCCGCGTCTACGCCATCCTTCTCGTCCTCGTCGGCCTGTTGCTCGCTTCGGGCGGCGGATGGCTGCTGGCGCTTGGCGGATCGCCTTATTACCTGCTCTGCGGCCTTGCCGTGCTGGCCAGCGGCATTCTGCTGTGGATGCGGCGTCGCGCCGGGGGGCGGCTTTACGGCCTGATGCTGCTTGCCACCATCGCCTGGGCAATCTGGGAGGTCGGGTTCAACGGCTGGGCGCTGATGCCTCGCATCCTCGCGCCGCTGGTGCTCGGCCTCGTCCTGCTGCTGCCGTGGATCGGCAGGGCCTATCGCGACACGCCGCGCCACGGGCCGCTCGCCACTGCCGCGACCGCCATGGCCGCCGGACTGCTGGCGGTCGGCGCGGGCGGCGCGCTGCACGCGTTCGTGCCGCCGCCCGCCCCGGCCGATCCCATGTTCGCGAACGGCACGATGACGGCCCCCTCCCCCGTCAGCATCGCGTCCTCTCCCACGTCCGACGGGGACTGGCGGAACTTCGGCAACGACAGCGGCGGCACCCGGTTCAGCCCGCTCGCCCAGATCGACGCGGACAACGCGGCCGGACTGAAGCCCGCCTGGACCTACAAAATCGGCGACGAGGGCACCCATCTGGAAGCGACCCCGCTCAAGATCGGCGAGAGCCTGTACCTCTGTTCCGCAACCAACGACGTCATCGCGCTGGATGCGGAAACGGGGCTCCAGCAGTGGCGCTTTTCCGCCCATGTCGACGGCACGAAGATGCCGCAGCGGGTCTGTCGCGGCGTCGCCTATTACCGGGTGGAGGGCGCGAGCGGCCCGTGCGCCGAACGGATCATCGCCAACACGATCGACGCGCGCCTGATCGCGCTCGACGCCGCCACCGGCACGCCGTGCCCCGGCTTTGGCAAGGGCGGCACCGTGTCGCTGCTGACCGGCATGGGCGACGTGACGCCCGGCTATTACTACACCACCTCCGCGCCGACGATCGTGTCCGGCCGGGTCGTGCTGGGCGGCTGGGTCGCCGACAATCAATATTGGGGCGAACCGTCGGGCGTCGTGCGCGCCTATGATGCCGTGACCGGCGCCTTCGCCTGGGCCTGGGACATGGGGCGGCCGGACCGCCAGTCCGAACCGCCGCCGGGCGAGAGCTATACCCGCTCAACCCCGAACGCATGGGCGCCGATGAGCGCCGACCCCGCACTCGGCCTCGTCTACGTGCCCACGGGCAATGCGCCGCCCGACTATTTCGGCGGCTACCGCCGGCCGTTCGACGACCGCTATTCCAGCGCCGTGGTGGCGATCGACGCCGCGACCGGCAAGCCGCGCTGGTCGTTCCAGACCGTGCACCACGACCTGTGGGACTATGACGTGGGGTCGCAACCGACCCTCGTCGACCTGCCGATGCCTGGCGGCGTGCGCCACGCCCTCGTCCAGCCGACCAAGCGCGGCGAGATCTTCGTCCTCGACCGCGCCACCGGACGCCCGATCGCCCCCGTCGTCGAGCGGCGGACGCCACAGGCGGGCAAGGCCGCCGACGACCGCCTCTCCCCCACCCAGCCCTTTTCCACCGGCATGCCGTCCTTCCGGGGCGCGAACCTTGTCGAGGCGGATATGTGGGGGATCAGCCCGATCGACCAGCTCTATTGCCGCATCCGCTTTCGCCAGATGCGCTATGACGGGCCAATGACGCCGCCCGGCCTTACCATGTCGCTGGAATATCCGGGCAATATGGGCGGCATCGACTGGGGCAGCGTGTCGGTCGATACCACCCGCCACATTGCCGTCGTCAACTCCAACAACATGCCTGTCTTCGTCCAGCTGGTGCCCCGCGCCCATGCCGACCGGCTGGGCCTCCGGCCGTTCACGGCAAGGAACGCGGGCACCGTCGCGATCAGCGACAACGCGCCGCAGGCCCGCACGCCGTACGGCGTCGTCACCGGCATGTTCATGTCGCCGCTGGGCGTCCCGTGCAGCGCACCGCCCTATGGCCGCCTCAGCGCCATCGACCTCGTCTCGGGAAAACTGGTCTGGAGCCGCCCGCTGGGCACGGCGGAGGAGATCGGCCCGATGCGCATCCGGTCCCACCTGCCCGTCACGCTCGGCACCTTCACCTCCGGGGGATCGATGGCGAGCGCGGGCGGCGTCAGCTTCATCGCGGCGGGACAGGACCGCTACCTGCGCGCGGTGGAGACGGCGACCGGCCGCGAACTGTGGAAAGCGAAGCTCCCCGGCGGCGGCAGCGCCAACCCGATGACCTATCTGTCCCGGAAAAGCGGCCGGCAGTTCGTCGTCCAGGTCTCGGGCGGCGACGACCACCTGCACACGACAAGGGGCGACTATGTGGTCGCCTATGCCCTGCCGAAGGGGTGAGGAGTGCGACAGTCGAGATGGGACTTTCGACCACTTTTGGTCATGCCCACTGCTGATTTCGCTTCCCGATTGCGGACATCATACAGGGTGCTACGATGCGCAAGATGACCGAAACCATCATCGGATTTCTCGCGCTATTCGGGAGCGCCATTTTCGCTTGGCATCTGATTGCCGGATTGAAATCCGGGGACATGGAGGTTCCCATCACCGGATTTGTTCAGGGAAACCGCGTCAGTAGCCCCGCCCGGTTCTGGTTTTGCACCGTTTATAACTCGCTATTTCTTCTTGGGGGTATCTTCATCCTCGGCAACGCACTTGGGATATACCGCCTGTAACGACCAAATGCAGACACCTGACATTCACTCACTATTGCTAAGAATTTGCTATGTTCATACGCTTTGTGACTGGAAATTACGATCGAAGGTCGGGACGACGGCAGGGCGTTTTCCACGCGGGCAATCATCTGCTGGGGACAACATTTATAACGGCTTCGGACATCGAGAAGCTCCGAGAAGCGTTCGACTGGTTCAACTCCAATCTGCCACATCCAACACGTTTTTCATTGTCGGCTCGGCCTCATCGCAAAGCACAGGCTTTGAGTTGGTTCAGGCCAACGGCGGTGGATCATATTGCAAGAATGCACGACTACACACGCATACTCAACGATAACGGCTTGCTAACAGAGATGCTGAACACAAGGCGGCCCGGCTATGTGGTTTACGAGGATGACTATCAAATCGTCGCTTATCCCTTTGCCGATACGCCCTGCTGAACCGACCTTCCGCTTTTGCGCCCTTCCCGTTCCAAAGCCGCCAGTCCCCTAGCCACCCCGTTTCGCCGGAAACCACCCGAGCAAAAGACGTCGGCACCATTTTTCCATTCGCTCTGGGCGAAGTCGAAGGGCCCTGCCGAGCGCAAGCGAAGCATTCGGCCTCGCTGCGCTCGACTGAGGGCTTCAACTGTACTCAGCCCGAACGGGGATAAGAACGTCCCGCCGTTACACCGCGTCCGCCACCGGCGCGGATGCCATGGCCGCTTCCGGGACCATCGCCATGGCGGGCGCGACAGCAGCGGCGCGCGGGATGATGTGGCCGGCGCGGATCGTGCCCATGTCGAGGCCCATCAGCGTGCGGGCGCGGGCGGTTATCCGGTCGGCGGCGACGAGGACGTCATTCTTCCGCCGCAGCATCGGCGCCTCGATGAACGTCCATGATCCGAACGCGAAGGCGCCCGAGAGAACGGTGACGATCAGCGTCAATTCCCACCAGGCGATCGCCCCCTTCGTCAGATGATGCACGGTCATCGCGATCGGGAAGTGGAACAGGTAGACGCCGTAGGACAGGTCGCCGAATGGCACCCGGGGCAGCTTCAGATTGCCGACATAGACGGTGGCATAAGCCAGCGGCAACATGCCCAGATAGCTCAGATGCGGCACGGCGAAGAGCAGATAGGTGGCCGCGCAGGCGCCAAGGAACAGATATTTGTTATAGGGCACGCGGTCCTTGAACAGATACATCGCCACACCCGCCAGGAAGGCGAGGACGAGCGAGCGGCCCGAAACGACGGACTGGAGCGTCGGCCAGTGCTGCCACCAGGACATCAGCGAACCGGTGACGGCGCCCGCCACCACCATCGCCAGGAACAGCTTGCGCCTGCGCGTGATGCCGAGCAACGCCAGCGAGATCAGCATCACATAGCATTCCAGCTCATAGGGGATCGTCCACAGCTGGACGTTCAGTTGCTTGCCCCCGAACACGCCCGGCAACGTGTAGTGGATGAGACCTATGATATTGAGGAAATAGGCGTGGAATTCCGGCGCCATCAGATAGGCGGCGACCGGCAGTGTCGTGAACGCAAGGCCCAGGCCGAGCGCGGTAAGCACCACCTCCACGCTGAGCGCGGGGATGAGGCGCACCAGCCGCAGCGCCACGAACTGTGGCGTGGTGTTGCGGAACAGGCTGCCGATCACCAGAAAGCCCGACAGGATGAAGAAGGCGGGAAGCACCGACCGTTCGACCGGCCCGGGCCAGGATGACCAGAGCCATGTCCAGCCCGCCGTGCTCGCCAGCCAGAGGCAATGCACCACCAGCACCGCCAGCGACAGACCGATCCTGAGATAATCGAAGCCGGTGGTCTGGCCGCGACGGGCCGTCATCACCTGGTCAAGACTCTGCGCCCTAATAAACCCGATCGTCGGCATCGTTTCACCCCCGCATGTGAACGCCCGTCGGCCACCCCTCGAGTCGGAATGATCCGTCACTCCCGGACGGATTGGAAGCAGTGATATCTTGATCCAGAGCAAGACCCTGTGCCAGAATCTGACATCTCGTCCGGCGGACGGGCCCGCTTCCGCTCTCCCTCTTTTCCCGGTAACAGTAAGGCGATGACAGCAACTATCGGTGAGAACACGGTCGCCCAGATCGACCATATCTATCAGACGGCGATCGAGACGTTGCGGGAGGCGATGCGCGCCTATGCCCGGGACGGCAGTCTGCCCCCGCCCGAGGCGCGGATCGACCGGCGCTTCTGCTATCCCGAACTGCGCATCACCTACAAGCGGGAGGGGGACGCGCCGCCGCCGGGCCGCTCCTTCGCCCGGCTGTCGACACCCGGCCGCTACGTCACCACGATCACCCGCCCCCGCATGTTCGCCAACTATCTGGCGGAACAGATCGACCTGCTCGTCGCCGATTATGGCGTCGAGGTGGAGGTGGGGCAGTCGGCCCAGCAGATCCCGTTCCCCTATGTCCTCGACGGATTGGACGTCGCCGACCTGGAGGGCGTGCCGCCGACCGAACTGGCCCGGCACTTCCCGGCGACCGAACTGTCGGAAATCGGCGACGAGATCGCCGACGGGCAATATGATCCGGGGCCCGGCGGCGCGCGGCCGCTGGCCCTGTTCGACGCCCTGCGCACCGACTTCTCTCTCGCCCGCCTCAAGCACTATACGGGCACGCCCGCCGAGCATGTGCAGCGCTACATCCTGTTCACCAACTACCACCGCTATGTCGACGAATTCGTCGCCTGGGCCTGTTCGGAGCTGAAGCGGGAGGGGACACCGTACAGCGCGCTTTCGGGCGCCGGGGGCGTGTTCGTGACGCCAGAAACCGCCGATCCCGCCCGGATGATCGCGGACAGCGCCTGGCGCAGGCACCAGATGCCCGCCTATCACCTGATCGCGCCGGACCGCAGCGGCATCACCCTCGTCAACATCGGTGTCGGCCCGTCCAACGCCAAGACGATCTGCGACCATCTGGCGGTGGTCCGGCCGGAGGCGTGGCTGATGATCGGCCATTGCGGCGGCCTGCGCCCCAGCCAGCGGATCGGCGATTATGTGCTGGCCCACGCCTATCTGCGCGACGACCATGTGCTGGACGACGTGCTGCCGCCGGAAATCCCCATCCCGGCCATCGCCGAGGTGCAGGTCGCGATGGCCTCCGCCGCTGAGGCCGTGCTGGGCGGCGGATCGGCGGGGAGCGACGATTTCAAGCGCCGGCTGCGCACCGGCACGGTCGTCACCACCGACGACCGCAACTGGGAACTGCGCTACTCGCTTTCCGCCCTGCGCTTCAGCCAGTCGCGGGCGGTCGGCATCGACATGGAATCGGCGACGATCGCGGCACAGGGATATCGCTTCCGCGTGCCCTACGGGACGCTGCTGTGCGTGTCGGACAAGCCGATCCACGGCGAACTGAAGCTGCCGGGACAGGCCAACCGCTTCTACGAGGAGGCGATCGCCGGGCATCTGCGCGTCGGCCTGATGACCTGCGAACTGCTCCGCGAGGAAGGGGCGAAGCTGCACAGCCGGAAGCTGCGCGCGTTCAACGAGCCGCCGTTCCGCTGACGCGACGCGTTCAGGCGGTGAGGAAGTCCACCATCGCCTGGCCCAGTTCCTTCTTCGTCACCGCCGCCATGTGGTTGCCCGGTATCTCGTAATAGCGGCCGTGTGGCAGCGCGTCGGCCAGCGCCTGCGCATTGCCGTTGTCGCTGTCGTCCGCGCCGCAGATGACGGCGACCGGCTGCGGCAGCGTGGTGATCGTCTCCATCGGCGTGTCCGCGAACGTATCCAGTATGTTCAGCATCGCCACGGGGTCGCCCTTCGTGGTCTTCAGGAACGCCTCCGTCATCCATTCCGACGAGCCGCGCTCGAACGTGCCCAGATTGTTGAGGACGCGCCGGTAATAGCCGACATTGCCCTGCGTCCGGGTGAGTCCGTCGAGTCCCATGCCGGACAGGATGACGCGCCGGGGCCCCGCCCCCCGCGCCAGCATCCGCGACGTCGTGCGCGCGCCGAGCGAATAGCCGCCCAGATCATAGTCGGTCAGGCCCAGCGCCTCGACCACGCACAGATTGTCGTTGGTCAGCGCATCGCGGGGATAGGCCGCCGGATCGTGCGGTTTCGCGCTGTCGCCATGCCCGCGCAGATCCGGCAGGATCAGGCGGAAACCGGCATCCACCAGCCGCGCGGCGTGACCGTATCGAATCCAGTTCGTATGGGCGTTCGAAAAATAGCCGTGGATCAGCATCAGGTCACGCCCGGCGCCCATGATGTGCACGGCGATCGGCTGGCCGTCGAACCCCTGAACCTCGATCGTCTCGGTGTGCGGCTGGGACAAGGTCATGATCCTTCCGGTCGGCGGACGCGGCGGCCCGGCATGTCGCGAGAGCCGCCAAGACACGGAAGGCGCCCGTCCTTGCCGGAGGGGCGCCTTCCGCTATCGTCTGATGCCTTTATGGCGCTCAGCCCTTCTTGAGGTGCCGGCGGCCGAGCAGTTCCGCGATCTGGACCGCGTTCAGCGCCGCGCCCTTGCGCAGGTTGTCGCTGACGCACCAGAGCGCGAGACCGTTGTCGACGGTCGAATCCTCACGGACGCGGCTGACGAAGGTCGCATAGTCGCCCACGCACTCGACCGGGGTGACGTAACCGCCGTCCTCGCGCTTGTCGACGAGCATGATGCCCGGCGCCTCGCGCAGGATGTCCTGCGCTTCCTTCGCGCTGATCTCGTTCTCGAACTCGATGTTGAGCGCTTCGGAGTGGCCGACGAACACCGGCACGCGCACGCAGGTCGCCGTCACCTTGATCTTGGGATCGAGGATCTTCTTGGTCTCCGCGACCATCTTCCACTCTTCCTTGGTGTAACCGTCATCCAGGAAGACGTCGATGTGCGGGATCACGTTGAAGGCGATCTGCTTGGTGAACTTCTTCGGCTCTGCCGGATCGCCGACGAAGATGTTGCGCGACTGCTCGAACAGTTCGTCCATGCCCGCCTTGCCCGCGCCGGACACCGACTGGTAGGTCGCGACGACCACGCGCTTGATCTTCGCGGCGTCGTGCAGCGGCTTGAGCGCCACCACCATCTGCGCGGTCGAGCAGTTCGGGTTCGCGATGATGTTCTTGCGCGTATAGCCGTCGATCGCATCCGGGTTCACCTCCGGCACGATCAGCGGAACGTCCGGGTCCATGCGGTAGAGCGAGGAGTTGTCGATGACGACGCAGCCCGCGGCCGCCGCCTTGGGCGCATATTCGGCCGTCGGGCCGGAACCCGCGGCGAACAGCGCAATATCCCAGCCGGTGAAGTCGAAATGCTCAATATTCTTGCATTTCAGGGTTTTGCCGGTGTCGCCAAAATCAATATCCGTGCCCGTCGAGCGCGACGAAGCCACCGCCGCAATCTCGTCGATCGGGAATTCCCGCTCGGCAAGGATGGTCAGCATTTCACGGCCCACATTACCGGTGGCGCCGACGACAACGACCTTGTAACCCACTTGACCTTTCTCCATTCCAGACCCGAATTTTCGGGACCGCGCCCGATAGCGGATAATTGCCGGGCGCGATAGCGTGCAATTGCTATCGCCCGGTAAAGCGCAGGTCCGTGCGTTCGATTGTTTCAAAGACGGCGTCCGAAAGCTTCCTTTCCTTGCGAAGTTGCGGATTCCTCGCGCGCGAGGGGCGAGCACATGCGGGAGGGAGTGGTCGGCGATGCGGGCGGAGGGCGGAACATGGCGCCGGGATAGCATCGGCGTGCTGCCGTAGGACAGGCCGCCGCAGGACAGCACAGGAAGTCCTTCCGCCTATCCGTGCGCCATTTCCCCTGACGGCTGCGGATCGAACAGGCCCGGCCCGATCACCAGCAGCACCGATCCCACGGCCAGCACGGCGGCGGCGGCGGCCAGCGGGACGAGGCCGTGGGCGATCAGCGGCGCGACGGCAGCGGTGCCAAGCGAGGCGGTGCCCAGGATCGCGAGGATGACGAGGGCGGACCCGCGCGCGTCGTCATGCGCGGCGACGACGGCGGCATGGAACCCCGCCGGACCGCGCAGGCCAAGGCCCACGTTCATCATCGGAAACAGGCAGGAAATGACGAGCGTGTCGCGGCCCCCGGCAAGCGCATAGGCAAGGATCGCCAGCGCCCCGACGGCGCCCAGCACGCTGCCGAAGATCACCATGCGGCGGGCGCCGAACCGGGCGACCAGCCGCCCGGCACAGGTCGCCGCGACGATGAAGAGGGCAACGCCGATCATCTGCATGCGGATGAAGGATGCGAGGTCCGCACCCAGCGCGTGGATGAACACGGCTGGCGCGCCGAAGACGAAGACGAGCAGCGCGCCGAGCGTCCAGGCCTGTGACAGCGCGAAGCGCAGGAAGACGATATCGCGCAGGATGCGCAGATAGCCCCCCGGCTTCGCCCGCGTCACCATCGGCGGAAGCGCGTCGCGCGCCGCCAGCAATACGCCCGCGAGCAGCAGCGCGAGTGCCGCCAGCACCTCGAACGATCCGTTCCAGCCAAAGGCGTGGAGCAGCCACACGCCCGCCACGGGCGCCAGCGCGGGCGTCAGCGATTCGACGCTGCCCAGAAGGCCGAGTGCAGACACGGCGCGCGCGTCGCCGAAGAGCGCGCGGATCATCCCCGGCGCGAAGACGGCAGGCGCGGCGCTCGCCACGCCCTGAAGCACGCGCAGGCCGATCAGCGCGTCGAGACCCGGGCTGAACGCGCAGAGCGCCGAGACCAGCGCATAGCAGAGGAGCGCGCCGACAAGCACCGAGCGCTGGTCATAGCGCGCGCCCAGCGCCCCGAACAGCAGCAGTCCGGTACCGGCCCCGCCGGTGAACGCCGCCAGCACCAGTTGCGCGCCCTCCGCCGTGCCGCCCAGCACGTCCGGCAGCATCGGCACGGCCGGAAGCACCAGATCGGTCCCGGCGATGCCCAGCACCGTGCCGAACACGATAAGCGCGAAGGATCGGGACGGATGCCGGGTCATGCCGATGCCGGTAGCCGAGTTGCGCCCGCAGCGCCACCGCCGCGCCGTGTTTGGGGGATGAGGGGGAGGTTTGGTGGCGGAGATGGGTGGGAAGTGGACAGTCGGCTGTCGATGTCATCTCGATAGCAAGCTGCCGCTCAAACAGATATGCATTTGCTATGGCGGATCGAAATCAATGGATACTCCATATCAAGGAGCTACGAGAGCGGCACGGGTGTGGCATTCTTGAAGCCGAAGAAGTCGCACTCACGGACCCGCACTGGCGGCGATGGGTTGAACGTCAAATCAATTCTGATGAGCAGTGTCGGCGCATGGCGTTAAGTCACATCCGATACAACGGCGATGCCGCCCTGATCGAGCCGCGTGGCGATAAGCTTGTTGTGCGCTAGGGGTGGAAATCGGACTGACAGTTTCTAGGATGGCGACCGCCCATGACGACGCAACAGTGACGATGATGGGTGGGGAGCGGACGTTCCTTCCCGGCGCGAGGTGAGGACACACCCCATAGCGCAGCGGCACGAGGCCCTGCCCCTCTGTCAGCGCTTCGCGCCGCCACCTCCCCGTGCCGGGGAGGATGGTCCACCAATGGTCGCCCCTTTCGCCACCCGGCCCCGACGCGCCTCCCCCTATTTCCCCTTCGGCGCGATGCCCCGGCGGTCGAGGAATCCGAGGATCGTTTCCCACAGGTGGACGCTGATCTTCGGGCCGCCGACGCGGTGGGTCTGGCCCGGATAGACCATCATCTCGAACGGCACGGCCGCGCCCTGCAGCTTCGCGATCAGCGCGGTCGAGTTGTCGAACACGACATTGTCGTCCGACATGCCGTGGATCAGCAGCATCGGATCCTTCATCGCCGTCGCCTCCGCCAGCGCGCCGGACGCGGGATAGGCGCTGTCCTGTGCCCCGGGATCACCCAGATAGCGTTCGGTATAGTGCGTGTCGTAGAGGCTCCAGTCGGTGACCGGCGCGCCCGCGATGCCCGCGGCGAACACGCCCGGCTTCTTCTGGAGCAGCTTCAGCGTCATGTAGCCGCCATAGGACCAGCCGTAGGTCGCGATCCGCTTGCCGTCGACGAAGGGCTGGCGCTTCAGCCAGTCGACCCCGGCGATCTGGTCCTCGACCTCCACCGTGCCCATGGCGTGGTAGATATGGTCCTCGAACGCCTTGCCGCGATCGGGCGTGCCGCGATTGTCGATGAAATAGACGATCCAGCCCTGCTGCACGAGATACTGGTAGATCGCCGCGCCCCATGTGTTCGACACCGTGCGGCCACCCGGCCCGCTATAGTGGACCATGAACACCGGATAGCTTTTCCCCGGCGCGAGCGGCGGGGTCATCATCCGGTAATAGAGGGGCGATCCGTCGGCCGCCTTGATCGTGCCGAAGGTCGATCGGGCATGACGGGCGAGATAGGGCGCGTACGGATGCCCGGGCGCATCCACCCGGTTCTCCGCCAGCCATTGCAGGCGCTTGCCGGTGGTGTCCGCCAGATAGATCTGCTTGGGCTGGTCCGCATTGTTGCGGGTCACGACGACGCGGCTGGCCGCCCCGTCCATCGCCGCGTCGTTCCACCAGCCGCTCTCCGTCAGCCGCCGGGGCTCCGCATAGCGGCGGATAGAGGTGCTGTAGAGCTGCTGCTCCAGCGGGGTTTCCCGGTTCGCGGTGAAGTAGACGAGGCCCTTCGCCTCATCCACGCCCTCGACATCGCGGACTTCCCAGTCGCCCTTCGTCAATGCCGTCCATGTCCCGCCGGTCACATGATAGAGATGGCCATGGCCGGACTTTTGCGACCACCAGAGGAAACTGCCGTCGGCCAGCGGACGGAAGTTGCTGGAGAGGTTGATCCAGGTCTTCGCCTTTTCCGTCAGGATCGTCTTCGCCCGGCCGGTCGCGGGATCGACGGCGAGCAGGTCGAGGGTCTTCTGGTCCCGGCTCTCGCGCTGGACATAGAGCGTCCTGCCGTCCGCCGACCAGTCGACGCGGGCGAGGTAGACGTTGCTGTCCGCGCCCAGATCGACCTTCACCTGGCCCGACCCATCGGGCTTCATCACATAAAGGTCGACGAGGGCGTTCGGCGTCCCGGCGGCGGGGTAGCGCTGCTGATAGGTCTTCGTGCCCGCCCCGCCGATCGACGTGCGGGTGACGATGCCGACCGGCGCCTCGTCCACGCGGGCGACGGCGATGCGATCGTCGCCCGGCGCCCACCAGTAGCCGGTGGCGCGGCCCATCTCCTCCTGCGCGACGAATTCGGCCATGCCCCAGCTGACGGTATCGGACGCGCCCTGCGTGACCTGTCGCTCCGCCTTGCCGGACGGGTCGGTGACGAACAGGTTCCCGCCGCGCACGTAGGAGACATAGCGCCCCTTCGGGCTGACGACCGCGTTCAGTTCGCTGTCGGGCGTGTCGGTCAGGCGGGTGACGGCACCGGCCGGGGTCGCGAGGTAGAGGTCGCCGTCCACCGGCACCAGAATGGTCCTGCCGTCGGGCGACCAGTCATAGGTGGCGATGCCGACGCTGCCCGCCGTCGAACGGTCGCGCTCGCGCTGCATCTTCTCCGCTTCGCTGAGTTCCGCGCCGGACCCGGTCTTCTTCGAATCGACCAGCATGCGCTCGGCCCCGCTGCGCGTGTCGATCGCCCACAGGTCGAGCCGGTCCTTCTCGTCCGCGCGTGGCTTCAGCAGCGTGACGAGGGTGCCGTCCGGCGAGAGCTTCAGGCCACGGGGCGTCGGTCCGGACAGGTCTGGACTGCCGAACACGCGCTCGAGCGTCAGCGTGCCGACGGCGGGCTCCGCGCCCAGAGCAGGCGAGAATGCGGCCAGCGACAGCGCGCACGACAACGTGCTCAGGGCAGCGCCGGCGGTAAGCATGCGGGTCAAGGGAACGTCCTTTCAGGTGTATCGCTTCGTTGCGACACCTTTAGACCGCGACAGTCCGGAAAGTCGAGACGGCGCGGCCTGTTCGCTTGACAGCCGGTCACGCCGGTGCCAATGGCGGCCCTCCCTTCGGGGGCGCGTAGCTCAGTGGTAGAGCACACCCTTCACACGGGTGGGGTCGCAGGTTCAATCCCTGCCGCGCCCACCATGATGCGCCCGACCGGTACGCGTTTTCCCCCTCTTCCGCCGCCGTCCGCCATTCGTTATGGCCATCGCACGGATCGCATATGGTCAGGAGACAAGAACAGATGACACGGAAGTTGGCGCTGGCACTGGTGACGTTCAGCCTGGTGGCGCTTGCCGCCTGCAACACGGTCGAGGGCGTGGGCCGCGACATTGAATCGGTCGGCCGCGGCGGCAAGGAAGTCATTCACTAAAGGGGGGCATCCGCATGGCGGGCGGCCGGTTCCGGCTGCCTGCCGGGCCGCCTCATCCGTCTATCGCAGCATCGCCCTATTGCAGGGTCGCGCTCGCGGCCGGTGCGATCATCGCCTGGCGCAGCAGCTTGACGCCGTCGCAATCGGCCTCGCCGCAGCTGCACGCCTCGATCATGTACCGGGTGCCGCAGAGGATCAGGACATCCTGATCGAACGAATAATTGGCGATGCCCGCCCGCTCGATCTTTTCCTGTGCCCTGGCCTTCAGCGTCATGCCTGTCTCCGGTGACGAGTCGTGTTGCGGACTATGTCTTGCATTGCACAAGAGAGACGCGCCGCGATCAACCGGGTTCCGGCAGCCCGTGCCGCAATTGACCCAAAACGGGACAGTCTCCGCCCGGTCGCCCGGAAAGCGCGCCGGATCGACGGGAACCCGTGCCGTCTTGCGCGCTGTTGCGGCGGCCACCATATGGCGGCCATGAGCGGACACGATCACCACGCCATGCCCGTCTGGCACGGCACCACCATAGTTTCAGTGCGCAGGAACGGCCGGGTCGTCGTCGCCGGCGACGGACAGGTCTCGATGGGACACACGGTCATGAAGCCGAACGCCCGGAAGGTCCGGCGGCTGCATGACGGCTCCGTCATCGGCGGCTTCGCGGGCGCCACGGCCGACGCCTTCACCCTGTTCGAGCGGCTGGAGGCGAAGCTGGAGCGGCACAACGGCCAGCTGATGCGCGCCGCCGTCGAACTGGCCAAGGACTGGCGCACCGACAAATATCTGCGCAACCTGGAGGCGATGATGATCGTCGCCGACAAGGAGACGACGCTGATCCTGACCGGCAACGGCGACGTGCTGGAGCCGGTCGGCGGTGTCGCGGCGATCGGTTCGGGCGGCAACTACGCCCTTTCGGCCGCCCGCGCCCTTGTCGACTATGAGCAGGACGCGGAAGTCGTCGCGCGCAAGGCGATGGCGATCGCGGCGGAGGTCTGCGTCTACACCAACGACCAGTTGACGATCGAGGTGCTGGACAGCGCGACCTGACCGGGTCTCTGTCCACCCCTTGCAGGCGGTTGCCGCGCAATCGCACCCACCCCAGCCCCTCCCCTTGAACGGGAGGGGGGAGTTCCGGAATGAACGACGCCCTTACCCCCAAAGCCATCGTAGCAGCACTCGACGCCCACATCATCGGCCAGAAGGACGCCAAGCGCGCCGTGGCCGTGGCGCTGCGCAACCGCTGGCGCCGGCAGAAGCTGGACGCCGCCCTGCGCGACGAGGTGACGCCCAAGAACATCCTGATGATCGGCCCCACCGGCTGCGGCAAGACGGAAATCAGCCGCCGCCTTGCCAAGCTCGCAGACGCGCCGTTCGTGAAGGTCGAGGCGACCAAGTTCACCGAGGTCGGCTATGTCGGCCGCGACGTCGAGCAGATCGCCCGCGACCTTGTCGAGGAAGCGGTGCGGCTGGAGCGCGAGCGGCGGCGCGAGGGCGTGCGCGAGACCGCGTCCGATGCCGCCATGGCGCGCCTGCTCGACGCGCTGACCGGCAAGGAAGCGAGTGAGGCGACGCGCCTCTCCTTCCGCCAGAAGATCGAGGCCGACCAGATGAACGACGTCGAGGTCGAGGTGGAGGTCGCCGACTCCCCCGCCGCGCCGATGGAGATACCCGGCATAGGCGGCCAGGTCGGCATGATCAACCTGTCCGACATGATGTCGAAGGCGTTCGGCCAGCAGCCGAAGAAGCGCCGCAAGATGCGGGTCGCCGACGCGTGGGACAAGCTGGTCGAGGAGGAGCAGGACAAGCGCCTGGATCAGGACGACGTGGCGCGCGTGGCGCTCGCCAACGCCGGGCAGAACGGCATCGTCTTCCTCGACGAGATCGACAAGATCGCCGTCAGCGACGTGCGCGGCGGCTCCGTCAGCCGGGAGGGCGTCCAGCGCGACCTTCTGCCGTTGATCGAGGGGACGACCGTCGCGACCAAGTACGGCCCGCTGAAGACCGACCATATCCTGTTCATCGCGTCGGGCGCGTTCCATGTGGCGAAGCCCAGCGACCTGCTGCCGGAGCTTCAGGGCCGTTTGCCGATCCGGGTGGAACTGAAGGCGCTGAGCGAGGAGGATTTCGTCGCGATCCTCTCCGATACCAAGGCGTCGCTCGCCGAGCAGTACAAGGCGCTGCTGGCGACCGAGGGGCTGACCATCGACCTGCGCGAGGACGGCATCCGCGCCGTCGCGAAAATCGCGGCCGAGGTGAACGAGCAGGTCGAGAATATCGGCGCCCGCCGGCTGCAGACGGTCATGGAAAAGCTGCTGGAGGACGTCAGCTTCGACGCCGAGGATCGCGTCGGCGAGACGCTGGTGATCGACGCCGCCTATGTCGAGAAGCAGCTGTCGGGCATCGCGAAGAACACGGACCTCAGCCGCTACGTGCTGTAACGGCGGCGGCAAGGCGCGGCGGATGAGGGCTTGCCCTCATCCGGGCCGGTCGGCATGAGCGACGGGACATTGCCCGTTGTTCCTGCAGGAGAGGCCCCCCGTGACACTGACCGACATCGTCGTTCCGACCTATGTACAGATGTTGAGCGCGCTGTCCGCCTGGCTCGGCAAGGCGGCGGACCAGAAGCCGGACGGCGCGGCGGACGCGCTGCTGACGGCGCGGCTGGCGCCCGACATGTTCCCGCTCGCCACGCAGGTCCGCTTCGCCTGCGTGCAGGCGCAGGAGGGCATGTACCGCCTGAGGGACGAGGCGTTTCCCGCCTCGATCAATGCCCTGCTGGATGAGGGGCGGAACGCCGCCGATCGCCCCGGCACGATCGCCGATGCACAGGCGCGGATCGCCGAGACCGTCGCTCTGGTCGAAACCCTCGCGCCCGGCACTCCCGGCGCGGACCCCGAACGGCCGGTCGCCCACGCCCTGCCGATGGGCATGATCTTCGACCTGTCCGCCGCCCAATATGTCCGCGACTGGACGCTGCCGCAGTTCTATTTCCACGTGATGACCGCCTACGCGATCATGCGCAGCCAGGGCGTCGACCTGGGCAAGGCCGACTATGTCGCCCACATGCTCCCGTTCCTGCGCCCGGGCACCATGCCATCCCACTGAGAGTGGCGGAGACCGGGACTGGCAGAAACCGGGACTGGCAGAGACTGGCCGGACGCGAAGGCAGCGCGAGGGCCTCCGCCCGGCTCCCTACTTCCCCGCCGCCACGCCCACCGGCAGCACCTCGGCCGACCAGCTCTTGCCCGGCACCAGATATTTCCTGGCGAGCGCCTGGATATCGGCGGGGGTGACGCTCAGCATGTCGCGGCCCATCGCGTTCATCGCGTCGATGTAACGCGGGTCGCGGGTCGCGCCCTCCATCTGCGACATCCAGAAGGCGTTGCCTGTACTGGCCCGCGTCAGCAACTCGCGCATCGGCGCCACGGCCCGCTGCAACTCGTCGGCGCTGACCGGATTGGCGGCAAGGTCGGCGGCGGTCTTGTCGATCAGATCGAAGAAATAGCCGACCTTCTCCGGCTTCACCTGACTGGAGACGAGGATGTAGCCGCCGCTCTCGAACGAGAAGGGCCAACTGTTCTGGACGCTGGGCGAATAGGCCGCGCCGTCCGTCGCGCGCATCCCCTCGAACAGGCGGTCGTTGAAGATCTGCGTCAGGATTTCGAGCTGCCGGCTCTCCCGCGCGGCGGCAAGGCCGCCGGCGGTGGGCCAGGCCATGACGGCCGCCGCCTGATCCTTGTCGCCCTTGTGCCGCAGGACGAGCGGCGTCGCGTTGTGCGCCGGGAAGCGCAGGAGACGGTTCGCCGCGGGCACCGGCACCAGCTTGCGCGGCGGCAGCGCGCCGAAGGTCGCCGCGACCTGCGCGATCGCCTCGTCTGCCTTCACCTGTCCGAACACCTCGACCTCGATCGGCCCGGAGGCGAGGATCGGTTCCCATGTGGCGCGGAACTGCTCGGGGGTCAGCGCCGCGATCTCCGCCTTGCCCGGCGTGCGGAAGCGGACATCCTTGTCGCGCAGCAGCCAGGTAAGATCGCGCGTCAGCACGCCGTCGGGCGAGGTTTCCAGCGTGTCGTAGGCAGCCGAAAGCCCCGCCTTCACCCGCGCCACCGGCGCCGGATCCCAGCGGGGATAGGCAAGCTTCGTGGCGAACAGCTTCAGCTGGTCGGCGAAATCGGCCGGGCGGGTGACGGCCGCCATCTCGAACGCGTCATCGTCGATACCGAAATTCAGGTCGAGCCGGCGCCCGTTGGTGAGGTCGTCGATCTCCCGCTGGCCAAGCTTGCCGATGCCGCTGGCCGCCAGCGCGTAGTTGGCGGCCCAGCCGGGCGCGGCCTTCGTGGGAGAAAACGCCTGCTGGCCATGGCCAAAGCGAACGTTGACGCGCACCTTCTCCATCTCCGCATCGTTGGCGAACAGGATCAGCTTCACGCCATTCTCGAACGTCACGATCTCCATGCCCGGCAAGCCCGCAGGCACGCGCGAGGCGACCTTTCCTGGCGCGCCGAGCCTGGGCAGGTCGGCCATCGTCACCGTGCCTTCGGAGAGGCGGGCGTTCTTCGCCGCCTCCACCTGCGCGGCGAGCGCCGCCTGCAGCTTCTCCTGCGCGCCGGGGATCGCCGTCGGCGTCATCAGCAGCGCGCGCACGACATTGGCGGAGAACAGGCGGCGGGTGGATTCCAGCATCGCGTCCGGCGTCATGCCCGGCTTGCCGGAACGGAAGATATCGAGCGCAGTCTGCGCGCTCACCGTCGTCTCGCGGATATCGACGGCGCTCACCATGTCGCTCGCCTGCTTGGCGCCTGCCTCCGTGTCCTGATTTTCCACCTGGATCGCGAGGGCGGTGTCGAACTGCGCATATTCGCGGTCGATCTCCGCCTGGGTTGGCGGCGTCGCCTTCGCGTCCTCGATGATCGCACGCACGTCATTCAGCGCCTTTTCCCAGTCCGTCCCGGCGGGCAGGATGCTGACGAAGGTGCCGTCGACCGACCGGGCGACATCCTGCTGGTCGACGCTCGCCTGCAGGAAGCTGCCGCCCGCGCGCGCGGCCTGTTCCAGACGGCGGTTGATCATCTGCAGCGCCAGCATGTCGGTCAGCTTGCGCTGATTATAGACGATCGTGTCGGCGCGCGGCCGCCAGGGGCGCTCCCACGCCAGGCTGATGCCGACCGGGATGCCCGGTTCGACGACCACGCCCGCCGCCGGATATTTGGGATCGGGATCGCCGAAGTCGGGCAGCGGCTGCCCCTTGCCCGGCACTGTCCAGGACGCGAAATGCTTCTTGATCAGCGCTTCCATGTCGGCAGGCGCGATATCGCCGGAAATGGCGATGACGGCATTCTCCGGCCGGTACCAGCGCTGGTGGAACGCCTCCATCGCCTGCGCGGTGGCGGCGTTCAGCGTGGCCGTGGTGCCGATCGGCGAGCGGTCGCCCATCAGTTGCCCGGCGAAGAAGAATTTCCGGTTGGCGTCGCTGACCCGCGATCCCGGCCCGGTCGATTCCCGCATTTCCGCCAGCACGACCGCGCGCTCGGCGCTGACCGCGCCGTCGACGATGTTCGGCTCGGTCATCATCCCGGCCAGGATCTTCATGCTCTCGTCCAGCCCCTCCGGCGTCGCCTGCGGCAGGTCGAGCGCATAGGTCGTGCCGGTCGCCGTCGTCTGCGCATTGGAATCGCTGCCGAACGTTACGCCAAGCCGCTGCCAGATGCGCTTCGACTCTCCGTCGGGCACATGCTTGGACCCGCGAAAGGTCAGATGCTCCATGAAATGGGCAAAGCCCAGCTCGTCGGGGGTTTCCATCAGCGCGCCGGCGTCGACGCGCAGGCGGATCGACACCTGCCCAGGCGGCACGCCATTGCGGCGGACGGCATAGCGCAAGCCGTTGGGCAGCACACCGAACGTCCATTCCGCATCGATCGGAACGTCGCTGTTCTCATAGAGCCAGGGCCGCTTCTGCGCGGCGGGCGTACCGGCCGTGCCGGTGGTCAGCGTACCCTGCGCCGTCGGCGTTTCCGCCCAGGCGGCGGGCGCCGTTCCGGTGAGCAGCAGGGCAAGGATGGAGGCGGACGCGGCTGTGCGCCGAAGCAGGAAGGTCATAGGCGCCAGACCCTAGCGCCAAATTTCTGAATGGCCACTGACAAGTGGTCCAATGGCGGCGGAGGCAAGCCGTATACCAGCCCGCCCCCGCCGACAGATGAGGACTTAGCGCCCGCCGGTGCGCTGCACGGCGCCCTTGTGTGCGCCCACGCCGCTCTTTCGGCGGCGGAACGGACGCTTGGGCTTCTGCTCGCCGTCCGGACGGTGGGCCCGGTCGGGGTTGCCGCGCGGCGGCTGGCCATCGCCGCCGCCGCCGCCCTTGCGCGCGTTCTGCATCTGCCGTCCGCGTTCGCCGCTGGTCACGGCCTTGGGCGCGGGCTTGGGCAGGTTGCGGACCAGCTCGACAAAATTCTCCGGCAGCGGAAGGATTTCCAGCTTCACCCGGGTCGCCCGCTCGATCGCCTTCAGATAGGCGCGCTCGTCATCCGCGATGAAGCTGATCGCCAGCCCCTCTGCGCCCGCGCGCGCCGTCCGGCCGATGCGGTGGACATATTGCTCGGGCACGTTGGGCAGTTCGAAGTTGATGACGTGGCTGACACCCGACACGTCGATACCGCGCGCGGCGATGTCGGTCGCGACCAGCAGCTTGATCTGGCCGGCACGAAAGGCCTGAAGCGCGGTGGTCCGCTGCGCCTGGCTCTTGTTGCCGTGGATGGCCATCGCCTGGATGCCCGCGCCCGCAAGGCCGCGCACGACCTTGTCCGCGCCATGCTTGGTGCGGGTGAAGATCAGCGCACGGTCGATCGGCTCGGTCCGCACGACATGGGTGAGCAGCGCCTGCTTCTCGCCCTGATTGACGAAGCTGCCCTGCTGGCGGACGCGCTCGGCCGTGGTCGACTGGGGCGCCACCGACACCTTGACCGGATCGGCGAGGAACTGGGCGGACAGGTCCGCGATCGCCTTCGGCATGGTGGCGGAGAAGAACAGGCTCTGCCGGTCCTTCGGCAGCATACGGTCGATGCGCTTGAGCGGCTGGATGAAGCCCAGGTCCATCATCTGGTCGGCCTCGTCGAGGACGAAGATCTCGACATGGCCGATGGTCAGCGCGCGCTGGTCAATCAGGTCGAGCAAGCGGCCGGGCGTGGCGACGAGGATGTCGACGCCGTTGCGCAGCGCGTTGATCTGCCGGTTGATCGGCACGCCGCCGAACACCGTCGCGACCGACAGCTTCATGAACCGGGCATAGTCGCGGAAGCTGTCGGCGATCTGCGCCGCAAGCTCGCGCGTGGGCGAAAGCACCAGCATCCGGCATCCCTTCGCCGGGGTCTGTTTGGGGTTCTCATGGAAATAATGCAGGCTGGGCAGCGCGAAGGCCGCCGTCTTGCCGGTGCCCGTCTGGGCAATACCGCACAGGTCGCGCCCCTCCAGCAGGGCAGGGATCGCCTGCTGCTGGATCGGCGTGGGTTGCGCATAGTTCTTGGCGGCAAGCGCCTTCAGGATGGGCTCGGCAAGGCCAAGGGTCTTGAACTCGGTCAAGTGTGTATACTCACATAGGGCTGAGCGCCCATACCGGTGCGACAGGCGCAACGCGGACGCAAAGCGGGTTACGAAACGACCCGCGTGAAAAGGGAAGCCTCAAGACTTACGGCGCAGATCATTGGCCGGTCTCCGCGTCTCGTCCCGGGCCATCATGGCCGGACAGACAGGGAAACGATCACGCTGCCAATCGCTCCTGAACCTCTTCGGGTTCCATGCTGCGCGCGGCGGCATATGCCCGCAAAGAGCGCAAAAATCAAGCGGCCGCCGCACGATGGCGACGACCGCTCTTTAAAAATCATGTCGCGGCTGCCATTCCGGCACCGCTCCGGTCAGCCTAGAGCACCACATCCACATGCTTGCCCATTTCGTCGGTGCGCACCGTCCGGCCGGTCAGCATGTGGAACAGACCCTTCAGGCTCATGTCCGCGACCCAGATTTCCGCGTCCCCCAGATCGAAGCGGAGCATCAGCAGGTTCGGATCATCGCGGCCGCCGGGATACCAGGCCGCGACCTCCTTCGACCAGTAGCGGTCGATCACCGCCGGATCGCGTTCCTCCGCCAGCGTACCGGAGATGCAGGCGAAGAGGTGGTGCCCCTGATCGGCATATTGCGCCATCGCCGGACCGCCCGCCGCAAGACGGTTGTCGCGGGAGGTGTAGAACCAGAAGGCGTGGTTCGCCTGCGGATCGAGCTGGGCGGTCATCGGCACGCTGTGCCCTTGCGCCTTGTCCAGCGCGATCATCAGATAGGGGCTGGCGGAAAACGCCTTCCAGAAACGATGCTTGACGTCGGCTTCGGTGCTCATCTGCCTCTCCTGTCGCCGTGTTGCTGTTGCCATCGGATGATCCACCAATGTCTCGCGACGCGGCTTGTTCCGTCCGGCGTGCACGGGCCTGCTTGATCTGCGCCCCGCCCTGCCCCACATAGCCCGCATGCTGATCGAGACCGAAACCACGCCGAATCCGGCGACGCTCAAATTCCTGCCCGGGCGCATCGTGATGAGCGCGGGAACACGGGACTTCGCCGATGCCGACGAGGCCGAGGCGTCTCCGCTCGCGGAGGCGCTGTTCACGCTGGGCGATGTGACCGGCGTGTTCTTCGGCAGCGATTTCGTATCGGTGACGATCGCGCCGGGCGCGGAATGGAGCGACGCGAAGCCCGACGTGCTGTCGATCCTGCTCGACCACTTTTCGGCGGACATGCCGCTGTTCCGCGCCGGTTCGGCCGCCGGGATCGCCGTGCCGCCGGAGGAGGACTTCACCGACGATCCGGCCGACGCGGAGATCGTCGCCCAGATCCGCGAACTGATCGAGACCCGGGTCCGGCCGGCCGTCGCCAATGACGGCGGCGACATCGTCTATCGCGGCTTCGATCAGGGGAAGGTCTATCTGCGGATGCAGGGCGCCTGCTCCGGCTGCCCCTCGTCGACGGCGACGCTCAAACAGGGTATCGAATCGCTTCTGAAACATTATGTTCCCGAAGTGACCGAGGTACGCGCCGTCTGAACGGCGGCGCTCCCCGCCAACAGATCATCCGACCCGCTGCTCCAGCGCCCCAAGACAACAGGAAGACACGCGCATGACCGAGCCTTTGCCGGCCCCCTCGCTCGACCAGCTGTTCCGTACCGCACGGACGTTCAACGGCTATCTCGACAAGCCGGTCACCCAGGAAGAACTGCACGCGATCTGGGATCTGATGAAGATGGGGCCGACATCGGCCAACATGCTGCCCGCGCGGCTCGTCTGGTGCATCAGCGCGGAGGCCAAGGAAAAGCTCGCCGCCCTGTCCAGCGGCACCAACGGCGAGAAGATTCGCAAGGCGCCGGTTACCGTCATCATCGGCATGGATGTCGATTTCCACGAACAGCTGCCCGAACTGTTCCCGCACCAGCCCGACGCGAAGAACTGGTTCCCCGATCCCGCGGCACGCGAGGTCGCGGCCCTGCGCAACAGCTCGCTGCAGGGCGCCTATTTCATCCTTGCGGCGCGCGCGCTCGGCCTGGGCACCGGCCCGATGTCCGGCTTCGACAACGCAGCGGTCGACGCCGCCTTCTTCGGCGACACGCCGAACGTGAAGTCGAACTTCATCTCGACCCTGGGCTATGGCGACCCGGAAACCGTGTTCAACCGGCTCCCCCGCCCCGAATTTGGCAAATTCAACCGGATCGACTAACCGCTTGGTGATCTTCACGGATACCTGCGGGAGCGGTTGTTGCGGACATTGGTGATCGATACGGCGACGCAGATACTCTCCGTCGCGCTGTTCGATGGCGACATGCTGCGCGCCCGTCATCATGAGGTGGCGGGACGCGGGCATGCCGAACGCCTGCTGCCGGTCATCGCCGCGCTCCCCGACGGGGGGCGTGCCGACCGCATCGTGGTGGATGTCGGGCCGGGCAGCTTCACCGGCGTGCGCATCGGCCTCGCCGCCGCGCGCGCGCTCGCCTTCGCCTGGCAGGCCGCACTTTCCGGATATGGCACGGCGGCGATCGTCGCGGCGGCGGCGCGGGAACGGCATGATACGGATGGCCCGATCGCAGTCGCGATCACCGGCGGCCATGGCGAGCTGTTCTGGCAAAGGTTTGACGCGCAGACGCTGGCCCCGGAGGCACCGCCTGTCTCGGTCCCCATCGCCGAACTGGCCGCCCGGGTCGACGATCCCGTCATTTACGGTTCCGGGGCACAGGCGCTGGTGGACGCGCGCGGGCACGGGACCGCTGTGCCGGTGGACGCCGACAGCGCCAGCTTCCCTGCCCTGCCGGACGACGCGCTGCTTGCGCCCACGCCGGTCTATGGCCGTGGCGCGGATGCAAAGCCCATGGCCGTGCGAACGGGCAGCGGCACCTGATGCACGGCCTTTCCCTCGCACTTCACGATCCGCCCGGCCGGCGGGCGCAGGCGGCAGCGATGACGGTAATGGCGACGGCGTTCGATCCCGCCTTCGGTGAAGCATGGACGACCGCGCAACTGGCCGGGGTCGCCGCGATGGGCGGCGTCTGGCTGACGCTCGCGCAGCTGGACGGCGCCACCCTGGGCTTTGCGCTGGTCAGGACCATCCTCGACGAATCCGAACTGCTGCTGCTGGCTGTCGCGCCGCAGTGGCGCGGACGCGATATCGGCACCGCGCTGCTCGACCACAGCGCCGCCATCGCCCGCGCCCGGGACATCAAGACGATGTATCTGGAGGTGCGTGCGACCAACAGAGCGGTGGAGTTATATAAAAGTCGCGGATTTGAGCATATAAATACTCGGCCAGCATATTATCGCGGTCATGACGGACAGCTTTACGACGCACTAAGTTTCCGGCTTGTCCTGTAATTTCCTGCACCTGCGCCTTGAACCTGATACATATTGAAGCTAAGCCACCGGCGTCCGGACGGAAGAGCCGCCAAAGACTCCGTGACGGGTCGCCACGCAAAAAGAGAAGGAGTTTCCCATGGAGGAAGATAACGCACAGGGCGAAATGCTCATCACGCTGACCTCTGATATTGTCGCCGCTCATGTTTCCAACAACAGCGTGTCGGTTTCGGACGTCCCCCTTCTCATCCAGAACGTCTATTCGGCGCTTTCCGGCCTTTCGGTCCGCCCGGTGGTTCAGGAGGTCAAGCCGGAACCCGCAGTTTCGATCCGCTCGTCTGTAAAGCCGGACTATATCGTCTGCCTGGAAGACGGAAAGAAGCTGAAAATGCTGAAGCGTCACCTGATGACCCATTATCAGATGACCCCGGAAGACTATCGCGCGAAGTGGGGCCTGCCCGCCGACTATCCGATGGTCGCCCCCAATTATGCCGAACAGCGCCGCTCGCTGGCGAAGAAGATCGGCCTCGGCACGGCGCGCCGTCGCGGCGGAAAGTAAACGCATAAACGGAGGGAAGGAAAGCGGCCCGACGGCCCTTCCTTCCCTTCCGTATCCCGCCGAAAGCGGCTACCTTGCCCGGCGACCTCCTGCCAACTAGAAGGCGGCCATGAACCGTAAGATCGACATCGAAGCCCTTTGCGCCGAAAAGGGCCTGCGCATCACCGAACAGCGGCGGGTTATCGCCCAGGTCCTGTCGGAAGCGGACGATCATCCGGACGTGGAAAAACTGCACGCCCGCGCCTCGGCCATCGACCCCGGCATCTCGATCGCAACCGTCTATCGCACGGTGCGCCTGTTCGAGGAGGCGGGCATTCTGGAGCGGCATGACTTTGGCGACGGCCGCGCCCGTTATGAGGCAGCCCCCGAATCGCATCACGACCATCTGATCGACGTCGAGACCGGCAATGTCATCGAGTTCGTCGATCCGGAACTGGAGCAGCTCCAGCGCCAGATTGCCGAGAAGCTCGGCTTCCGCCTGGTCGATCACCGCATGGAGCTCTACGGCGTCGCCCTCGACCGCAAGAACTGAGGGCGCCCGCGCCGCCTTCCGCCGCTGGCGCCGCACCGCCGCGCTTGTCGGCAGCCTCCTCATCTGCCTGCCGCCGCACCTTGCCTGCAAGGCGCTCCGCATCCGGTCACGCTGGCCACGGCGGTTTCTGGGCATGGCCGCACGCGCCGTCGGGACGCACGTCACGATCAGCGGCCGTCCGCTCGAGCGGGACGTGTTCTTCATTTCCAACCATGTCAGCTGGATCGACATTCTGGCGCTGGGCGGCGCCAGCGGCGCGGCCTTCATATCGAGGGACGACGTCGCGGGCTGGCCGGTGATCGGCTGGCTGGCAGCGCAGAACAACACGCTGTTCGTCGCCCGGGAACGGCGCGGTGAGGTGTCGCGGCAGGTCGAGGCGGTGCGCACGGCGCTGGCGGGGCACCAGCCCGTCGCCCTGTTCGCCGAAGGGGGCACCGGCGACGGACGCACGCTGATGCCGTTCAAGCCCGCCCTGCTCGCCGTGATGATGCCGCCGCCCCGCGCCCTGATGGTCCAGCCGGTATATCTGGACTATGGCCCCGCCGCGCCGGAGATCGCCTGGCCGGACGAGGAAGGCGCGGTGGAGAATGCGGCGCGCCTGCTGGCTCGTCCCGGCCCCCTTCCCCTCACCGTCCATTTCCTCGACCCGTTCGATCCGGAGGACTTTCCGGACCGCAAGGCGATCGCGGTGGAAGCACGCAAACGGATCATCGATTGCCTGCCGCCTTCCGTGGTCGCGCCAGCGGTAGTATAGCAGGGCAGATGACCGAACCGAATCCGCCGAAGAAGACGCCCGCCAGCTTTCACATCAAGTCCTTCGGCTGCCAGATGAACGTCTATGACGGCGAGCGCATGGCTGAAATGCTGGGCGCGCAGGGCATGACCGCGACGGCCGACGGGCTCGACGCCGACCTCGTCGTCCTCAACACCTGCCATATCCGTGAAAAGGCGGTGGAGAAGGTCTATTCCGATATCGGCCGTTTGCGGCGCGAGGACGGCTCGCGCCCGATGATCGCGGTCGCCGGCTGTGTCGCGCAGGCCGAGGGCAGCGAGATTTCGCGCCGGGCACGCAGCGTCGACATCGTCGTCGGCCCGCAGGCCTATCATCGCCTGCCCGGCCTGATCGATCAGGCCGCCCGCGGCGAGGCGGCGGTGGACACCGACATGCCCGCGGCGTCGAAGTTCGACGTGCTGCCCGGGCGCGGGCGGCAGGCACGCCCGACCGCCTTCCTGACCATTCAGGAGGGTTGCGACAAGTTCTGCACCTATTGCGTCGTCCCCTACACGCGCGGGGCGGAGATCAGCCGGCCGTTCGGCGCCATCCTGGACGAGGCGAAAGCGCTGGCCGACGGTGGCGCGCGGGAAATCACCCTGCTCGGCCAGAACGTCAACGCCTGGGACGGCGAGGACGAGCGCGGCCGCCCGGTCGGCTTTGACGGCCTGATCCGCGCGATCGCCGCCCTGCCGCAGATCACCCGCATCCGCTATACCACCAGCCATCCCAACGACATGACCGATGGCCTGATCGCTGCGCATGGCGAGGTGGAGAAGCTGATGCCGTTCCTCCATTTGCCCGTGCAGTCGGGGTCCAACCCGATCCTGAAGGCGATGAACCGCAGCCATACGGCGGAAAGCTATCTGCGCATCCTGGAGAAGGTGCGGGCGGTGCGGCCCGACATCGCCCTGTCCGGCGATTTCATCGTCGGCTTCCCCGGCGAGACGGAGGCGGACTTCGAGGCGACGCTGGCGCTGGTGCAGGAGGTCCGCTACGCCCAGTGCTATTCCTTCAAGTACAGCCCCCGTCCCGGCACGCCCGCCGCCGACATGGACGGGCAGGTTCCCGCGACGGTGATGGACGAGCGGCTGGCGCGCCTCCAGACCCTGATCAACACGCATCAACTCGCCTTCAACCAGGCGAGCGTGGGGCAGCGCACACAGGTTCTGCTCGAACGGCCGGGCCGCCACCCGGGCCAGCTGGTCGGCAAATCGCCCTGGCTGCAATCGGTCCACGTCGTATCCGACGGGGCCGTGATCGGTGACATGATTGAAGTCGACATCGTATCGGCGGGGCCCAACAGCCTCGCCGGCGAGCAAGTGAGGAGGAAGGCTGCTTGATCCCATCGCAGAGCGTCGTTGTCCCCGCGTCCACTGGGCGAACACCCCCCACACGATGGCGGCGCTATATCGCCTTCATCGGTAACAGGAAGGGAGGACACGTCTGATGGCCAAGCGACATCTGCGCAGCGAACCGGCGGCCGAGCGCGCCCGTCTGGAACTGCATTTCGAAAAGCCGCACCTTCTGGGCACGCTGTTCGGCCAGTATGACCAGAACCTCGTCGCCATCGAGAACCGGCTGGGCGTCTACATCGCCGCGCGCGGCAACAAGCTGCAGATCGAGGGCGATCCGGAAGCGGCCGCGCGGGCGCGGGACGTACTCTCCGGCCTCTACAACCGCATCGAGGCGGGCCAGGAAATCGATTCCGGCGCGGTGGAGGCGGTGATCTCCATGTCGTCCGAGCCGACGCTCGACGGCATCATCCGCAACGATGTCGGCGCGCCGCCGACGGTGATGATCCGTACCCGCAAGAAGACGATCGTGCCGCGTTCGACCACGCAGGTCCGCTATATGGAGGAACTGGCGCGCAAGGACGTGATCTTCGCCCTCGGTCCGGCAGGCACCGGCAAGACCTACCTCGCCGTGGCGCAGGCGGTCAGCCAGCTGATCACCGGCAGCGTCGACCGCCTGATTCTCTCCCGTCCCGCCGTCGAGGCGGGCGAGCGGCTCGGCTTCCTGCCCGGCGACATGAAGGAGAAGGTCGACCCCTATCTGCGGCCGATCTACGACGCGCTCTACGACACGCTGCCCGCCGAGCAGGTCGAGCGGCGGATCGCCAGCGGCGAGATCGAGATCGCCCCCCTCGCCTTCATGCGCGGCCGCACGCTCAGCAACGCCTTCATCGTGCTGGACGAGGCGCAGAACACGACCATCGCGCAGATGAAGATGTTCCTGACCCGCTTCGGCGAGAACAGCCGCATGGTGATCTGCGGCGACCCACGGCAGGTCGACCTGCCGCAGCCGGGCGTCTCCGGCCTTGCCGACGCCGTCGCGCGGCTGGAGGGCGTGGAGGGCATCGCGGTCGTGCCGTTCGGCATCGGCGACGTCGTCCGCCACCCGATCGTCGGGCGAATCGTCCAGGCCTATGAGGGCCCGGATGCTTGACGTCGCCCTGGTCGATGACGGCGACGCCTGGCCCCCGGCGGACTGGCAGTCGATCGCCGACAAGGCGGTGCGCGCCGCCCTCGCCTGCACCCCCAATGCCGACTATGCGACGCAGGCCGCCCTGTTCGAGATCACCGTGAAGCTGACCGACGACGAGGAGGTGCACGGCCTCAACAAGGCCTATCGGGGGAAGGACAAGCCGACCAACGTCCTCTCCTTCCCGATGGTGCAGCCCGACCTTCTGGAAGCGATGAGCAACACCGACGACGGCGAAGTCCTGCTCGGCGACATCGTGCTGGCGGCGGGCGTATGCGCACGGGAGGCACGGGAAAAGAGCATCAGCGTGGTCGATCACGCCGCGCATCTCATCGTCCATGGCACTTTTCATTTGCTCGGCTATGACCATATGGACGATGGCGAGGCCGACGAGATGGAGGCACTGGAAATCCGGGCGCTCCAGAGCATCGGCGTGCCGGATCCCTACGGGGATCGCCACGGGGTCTGACGGCATGGTGCCGGACAGGCCCCGAACAACAGAGGGAAAGACCGCAGATCATGGCTGACGACAGCCCATCCAACTCGAAAGAAGCGGACAGTAGTAGCGCCAGCAATGACGGCGGCGGCTTATGGCAGGGCCTGAAGTCGCTGCTGTTCGGCGAGGAAGCCGAACATAATCTCCGCAAGGAGATCGAGGAAGCCATAGACGAATATGACGGCGAGGAGGAACTCTCCACGCCCGTCGCCGCCCGCAAGGGCGACCTGTCCGCGATCGAGCGGCAGATGCTGCGCAACCTGCTCCACTTCGGCGAGCATACCGTCGACGACGTCGCCGTGCCTCGGGCGGACATCGTTGCGATCGAGGAGAAGGCGAGCTTCGCCGACCTTGCCGCGCTGTTCGCCGAAGCAGGGCACAGCCGTATCCCGGTCTATCGCGAAACGCTCGATACCATCGTCGGCATGGTCCACATCCGCGACGCCTTCGCGATCCTGGCGGGCAAGGCGCCGCCGCCCGAGACGCTGGAACCGCTGATCCGGCAGCCGCTCTACGTGCCGGAAAGCATGGGCGCGCTCGACCTGCTTGCCGAAATGCGGGCGAAACGCACCCATCTTGCGATCGTGCTGGACGAATATTCGGGCACGGAGGGGCTGCTGACCTTCGAGGATCTGGTCGAGGAGATCGTCGGCGAGGTCGAGGACGAGCATGACGAGGCGCCGCCCGCCATGCTGGTGCCGCTGGACGGCGGCATGTGGGACGCCGACGCGCGCGCGGAACTGGACGACGTCGCCAAGGACATCGACCCGCGGCTGGCCGAGGTGGAGGAGGATGTCGACACGCTCGGCGGCCTCGCGTTCGTCATCGCCGGACATGTGCCCGAGCCGGGCGAAATCCTGCTCCACGAGGAGAGCGGCTGGAAGCTGGAGGTGCTGGAAAGCGACAGCCGCCGGGTCTCCCGCCTGCGCCTGCACCCGCCAGCCGACGTGGCAGAGGACGAGGCGGACTGATCCGCAGGAACGGGGCGGTTGGGGCTTTACGGCCGCCCCGCCCGTCGTGTGCCCCGGCATCGAAGTTTGAGTTCGGTTAAAGTACTGAAATAGCGATATAAAAATCGCGATTTCGGCAGAAGTCTCCCCGACCATACCCCAGGGCAATGTCGGGCGGCAGAAACGACAGCTCGATCGCGCCGTTCGCTACCGAGCAGTCTACCCATAAGGCACCAAAAACACCAGACGGATCAGATCGCCCGGATCGTCAAAGGTGCTATGCTAGCGCGATATTGAAAATTGGCGCCCAACAAGAAATATCCCCCGAGCTGGGGAGGTGTTTATGACAGGATCTTTCACGACCCGGATGCGGAACATACATATCGAGCAGAGCCCTGATATCCTCGGCGGCACTCCCGTCATCAAGGGAACACGCGTCAGCGTGTATGCGATCCGTGGCCGACTGGACGGCGGTGAGAGCATCGACGCTATGATCGAGGACTATCCCGATCTCGATCGCGAGGCGATCGAGACAGCGCTGCTCTACGCACGGACTCATCCACTCGTGGGACGGCCAGGTGGGCGTCCCTGGAAGAAGGCCGTTCGAAGCTCTTCATAGACGAGCGCCTCTCACCCCCTTTCGCCCGGCACCTCTATCGTGGAGCGGCGCAATGCTTCGGGCGACTGCAAATCCTTGGATATCATATCGCTCCAGGCCTGGAGGAGCGCAGCCTTCGGTTTGAGATAGTGCGCCCGATTGTACGCCCATTCCGATGCCGTCACGCCTTTGGGCATAGTCGCATGCTGATCGTCGGTCGCGGCGCAGAGTACACCCGAAACATGTGCCGACATCATCACTGCCTTGCTCGATCACAGACTGACCTCAGCGTTTTCCGAGATCGTCTATGATGTGCCTGATGCAACCCAAGTAAATTAAGTCGGGGCGAAGCATGGAGAGCGCGCCTACTTAACATGACATCGATTGTCGACCGCCTCTGTATCGGCATCTGAACGGGTGACCGCTATCGAGGTAACCGGCGACGGCCTGGATATCCGATATTAGGACGGTTACGGACAGTCCGATAGCAGCAGACGAGGGGCGGCTATCCACATGACGCCGCTCCGAAGCAAACAGTCGCAAAAGTCCCAGATTCTGTCGCTAACGATCTCTGAATCGCCTCTGATCAGACACCTAGGCTAGAGCTTTAGCATCATCAAAAAGGGCTGCAGTGGAAGATACTCTACACCACGCATCTGGGGGTATCGAAGCGATTGATACCCCATTTTTTCCTGCCGTTTTTTAGAATCCCTTACAAGAAGGTTGCCGCCTCTGATCGAGCGATAGAATTCATATAATATCTTATAAAAACAGATAGATAGAAGATAGATGGCCCAGCATTCTGATACCCCCATTCCGAAAGCCGATGCCCCCACAAATACCCCCAACATGTGGTCGGGCGCGTCTATCGATGAAGCAGCATTTCTACTCAAGAAACTGATAATAAAGGATTTTATTGGCAAATCGGTTGAACCAAGGCCAACCTCAAAATCCCTCTAAGTCATTGATTTTATTGACTTTTAAAACGCTGGTGGGCCCGGCACCTACCGAAATTAACGTTTAACTCATTGAGGAAAAACGCCGAACGTTTGCGACTTCCCCGGCGACACCCCCAAATATACCCCTGTTTGAGGTTCGTAGCGAGGGAAATCACCCGAGGACAATGCAGACTGCCTCACCAGGGGCCAGGCTGCTCTGAGCGACGTCGAGAAGCAATAATCTTGCCGCATATTTTCGATTTCGCTCGGTAACTATCTCAGCCAGTTGGCGCAATTTTCGTCTTGAGGTCCCAGCCAACTCGATCCATCACGAACCGGATAGGGCACGCCCTGCTTCCGCCGCGCCGGTGCCGCTCAAGGCCAACGACGGTGCTGATCCAGCGCGGCGAGCATCCGCCTTTTGACTAGGCCAGGCAAATCGGCCCATAGGGTTTCTCGACAAACGTACGGCACGCAAAAACCCTGGCAAAGATGTTCGACATTGCGAGGGATGGTCTCATTCTTCCGGCGCAATCTCCAGACGTAAACCCTCAATATCGGGCGTCACCATGACCTGGCAGGAGAGGCGCGACCCTTCACGACGATCGTTTACTATCGAGAGAAGGCTTTCCTCATCGTCGCCCACTGGTGAAAGCGACTCATTGAGGTCTTCGAGTACATAGATATGGCAAGTGGCACACGACGCGCAACCGCCGCACGCTGCGACGATATCGAAGTCGTCGCGCGCCCGAAGCACCTCCATGAGAGAATAGCCTTCGGTCGCATCAATTTGATGCTCCCTACCGTCTCGACTGATCACGAATATTTTTGGCATGTGCCCTCACTGGCAGGCGCCGGCTGTGCCGGCGCCGCCTTTGTCAGAAGTTGTACTTGATCGCGCCGGTTACTTCCCGTGGCGGCACATATTGATTGCTTGTCGTGAAGCTGCCGAACGGATTTGAGAAGCGGGACGCAATTGCATCCTTGTCGAAGATATTCTTGGCGCTGAGCGTGAATGCCCAGCGGCTGTCGTTTGATCGCAATTCGATGTTTGCATTGACCAATGTGTAAGAAGGGATGACGTCACGGGCGCTATCGTTGAAGATTCGATATTCGAACTTGCTGCGGAACAGAAGCTCGAGACGAGATCTGAGCCGGCCGAAGCCGAGCTGAGCGACATGCGTCGCTCCGATCGCCCCCTGCCATTTCGGCAATTTGGGTGGACGATTGCCATTCGTATTCTGCACCTGCTGCGCCCGCAAAGCGATCGTGTAGGGCGAAGACGCAGCATAACCGAGGGCTGCTGCGGCAAGCGTGGCAGCGCGCGCCCGGGACGGATCCAGCGTCGTATAGTCGCCAACTAGCTCGCCATCGAGTTGGGTCAAATTACCATCGAGCGTCAGAGCGCGACTAAGTTTGAGCGTGCCTTCAACCTCGGCACCCCAGATATGGCTTTTCGGCACGTTGGCTACGCCGCCTTGGAACGGGACCGGATCCTCCTGCTGATACTGCAGATTGCGGTAATCGTAGAAGAAAGCGGCCATGTTCAATGTGGCGGCCGACCCGAAGCGGTTCTTCGATCCCAGCTCGTAGGACCAGACATGTTCCGCCTTGTACGTGAGAGGCACCAAGACCGGGCGGCTGTTGTTGCTAACACCGCCCGGCTTGAAGCCACGTGAGACGCTGCCATAGACCATCTTGTCGCTCGACAGGTTGACATCTATTTCGCCTTTGCCCGTCACAAAGTCCTGTCTGGTTTGAGCAAAGACCGGACGTGAATAGACGTTGAATAACGTCGCGTTCATGCTCTCGAAGTCGTCATGCGTGTAGCGCATCCCGAGCGTTACATTGACGGCCGAAGACATTTTGTAGGCCAGTTGGGCGAAACCGGCGTAAGTGAATCGCTTCTGATCTGAATCCAGCGCATAATTGAGATTGTACGGATAGTTCGATGTGGTCACGGGATAGGTGATATTGAACACCGGGCTGGCATCGGTCCCCGCGAACTCAAGGACATCCTGTCCAAGGTTTTGATAGAGGAAGTAGAGTCCGGCCACATAATTGAGTGCTTTTTCGCCGCTGGAGGTCAAGTTGAACTCCTGGCTGATGGCATCCGCACGGTTATCCAGATTCGGTTTGTCGCCGGCACCATTTCCAAAGGGAAGTAGCGCACCAGCTCGGTCGCGAATTGCCGACCGGTCGTGAATATAAGATCGCTCTCCAACAGCACGAACGGAACGAGACTATATTCGGGAATCGTGGCCACGATGTTGCGTCGATAGCCCGATCGCATCAGCGATCCCGAGATTGGACCATTTTCCCCGCGAGCACTAGGGTTGGGCGCGAGATGATCCGCATCGAGATACCGGGCGAGACGGAGACGCCGTCCTTCGGCCAGAGGATGTCCTTGCCGCATGAGGCATACGACCTCATCCGTGTAGAGCGTGCTCGTGCGTAGATCCTCGCGTGGTCGCGGATGATTGTTGATGATAAGATCGACAGCGCCGGTTTCGAGGGCAGTGGCTGAATCGAAGGACGGGTTGATCGTCAGGAAGCGGACTTGCATGCGCCTATTCTGCGTCGTCACTCGGTCAATGATCCTTGCGATGAACGAAGGGAGCACGCAATCGCCGCAACCGACATGAAAGGTCCGCTGATCCGTCACCGGATCAAACCCTGCCTCGGTATCGAGAGCAGAGAGTTGGAGCAAAATCTCTCTGATCGGCCCCTGCAGAACCATGGCACGTTCGGTGAGAGTGAGGCCGACGGGCCCCTTCACCAGCAATTTGTCGCCCAGTGCCTTTCGCAGGCGACTGAGGATCTTACTGATCGTAGGTTGGGTTACGCCCTCGCGCTCCGCGACGCGAGTGACGCTTAATTCCTGGAAGAGCGCATGAAGAATATGCAGGTCGTAAACATCAATTTCAAAAAGACTGTTCATCGATCAAAGCCCTCCCCGCTCGTCCGCTGACGCGCGTGCCAGGCGAGGAGCCATCGCAGTTTGAGATCATCCGCTCTCGCAAAGGGCAGGCGCGGATCAGATCACTTGCTCCTGATCTTTGATTGTCACGTCCTTTAGACCAATCGAGCAGTTCGACAGCTTTGCCACTTCAGCTTGGATCGCGTCCTCCACCAGACGCTTGCCCTGCACATAATCGCGCGTTGCGTTGACGCAATCCAAGGCGATGACGGTGCCGGCCTTGAGGTAAATCACACTGAAGCGGCGGGATGCTGGATCGCCCCTGAGAATAGCTTCGTCATGGCCGATCGAAAGCCCGACGGTCTGCAGCTTGAGATCGAACTGATTCGACCAGAACCAGGGCGTAGCCGCATAGGAGGCAGGCATGCCAATAATCGCCTGAGCCACGGTTTTCGCCATGTCGTTGGCGTTCTGGACGGATTCTATGCGCAGCCGGACGCCGCCGGCAAATTTGCTGACATGCGCAGCGCAATCTCCAATCGCGAATATGTCGGAGAGGCTGCTTCGGCACTGATCGTCGACATCGATATTTGCGCCACCCTGCGCGCCTGCTCCGATGAGGGGCGCCACCGAAGGGACGATCCCAATCCCGACGATCACCATATCGGTCGGGATCACCTCACCCCCCGCAAGTTCGACACTGCAGACCCGGCCGTCTTGACCGTGCAATGCAGTGACCTCAGCATTGACCCGCAGGTCGACGCCTTGGCGACGATGTTCGGCCTCATAAAAAGCGGAAATCTGTTCGCCAGCGACACGCGCGAGAACGCGAGGGCAGGCCTCGACGAGCGTTACCTGGCAACCAAGCTTGGTGAGGACTGCGGCCGCTTCGAGCCCCACATAGCCGCCACCAACAACAACCACCTGCCAAGCTCCGGCCGACAAGTCGGTCTTTATCCGGTCAACATCCGACCTATGCCGGACAGTATGGACACCCTCCAGACTATGACCCCGACAATTTAGGGTTCGGGCCTCGCCGCCCGTGGCCCAGACCAGCTGTCCATAGGAGACCGCCCGACCGTCCTTCAGGTGAACAACATGGGCATCTGCATCGACCGCGACCACCTCGGCCCCAAGACAAAGCTCAATTTGCTTCTCGGCCCAGCTTTGCCGTGGACGAATGTACAGCCGCTCGAAATCCTTTTCCCCGGCGAGATAATCCTTGCTGAGCGGCGGACGTTCATAGGGTGGCTCTTCGTCGCGACCGATCATCAGGATCGAGCCCTCGAAACCAAGCTGCCGCAGGGAGAGGGCAGCCTGCGCACCACCGTGGCCCGCGCCGACGATGACGACATCGCCATGATCTAAAGACATGCGCCCCTCCCCGCCGGAAATCAGAAGACGACGACCGAGCGGATGCTCTTGCCGGCGTGCATGAGATCGAATGCGGTGTTGATCTCCTCCAGGCCCATGACGTGGGTGATCATCGGATCGATTTCGATCTTGCCTGTCATGTACATGTCGACGATCTTGGGCACGTCGGTGCGGCCCTTGGCGCCGCCGAAGGCCGTGCCGCGCCAGTTGCGGCCGGTCACGAGCTGGAAGGGGCGCGTCTCGATGGTCTTGCCCGCCTCGGCCACGCCGATGATGATCGAGGTGCCCCAGCCGCGATGGCAGGCTTCGAGCGCGGTGCGCATCACTTCGGTGTTGCCGGTCGCGTCGAACGTATAGTCCGCGCCGCCGTCGGTCAGCGCGACGATTGCCGCAACCGTCTCCTCGCGGCTCATGCCCTTGGAGTTGAGGAAGTCGGTCATGCCGAACTTGCGGCCCCACTCCTCGCGATCGGGATTGATGTCCACGCCGACGATCTTGTTGGCGCCGGCAAGGCGCGCGCCCTGGATCACGTTGAGACCGATGCCGCCCAGGCCGAAGATCACGACATTATCGCCGACCTGCACCTTGGCGGTGTTGATCACCGCGCCGACGCCGGTGGTCACGCCGCAGCCAATATAGCAGCTGGTCTTGAACGGCGCGTCCTCGCGGATCTTGGCGACCGCGATCTCGGGCAGGACGGTGAAGTTGGAGAAGGTCGAGCAGCCCATATAATGGAAGATCGGCTGGCCCTTGTAGCTGAAGCGGGTCGTGCCGTCCGGCATCAGGCCCTTGCCCTGCGTGGCGCGGATGGCGGTGCACAGGTTCGTCTTGCCCGAGAGGCAGGACTTACACTGGCGGCATTCCGGCGTGTAGAGCGGAATGACATGGTCGCCCGGCACCACCGAGGTGACGCCCGCGCCGACCTCGCGCACGATGCCGGCGCCTTCATGGCCCAGCACGCTCGGGAAGATGCCCTCGCTGTCCAGACCGTCGAGCGTATAGGCATCGGTGTGGCAGATGCCGGTCGCCATGATCTCGACCAGAACCTCGCCGGCCTTGGGCCCTTCCAGGTCCAGCTCGACGATCTCAAGCGGCTTCTTCGCCTCGAACGCAACGGCGGAGCGTGTCTTCATAATATCACTCCAAGAAAGAAATCATTCGCGAATTCAGGCGGCTGCGATCCCGCTGTCGTCGGGCAACGGAGCGTGTGCCGCTGGCGGCTCCTCTCCCAGACGCCGTGCAAGAACGGCACAGATGATCAGCTGGATCTGGTGAAACAGCATGAGCGGCAGGATCACCAAACCGACCGTCGCGGCCGGAAACAAGACCCCGGCCATAGGTACGCCCGAGGCCAGGCTCTTTTTTGACCCGCAGAAGAGCAGGACGATCCGATCCTCGCGCTTGAAGCCCAGCCACTTCCCGATGTTCCAGGCCAGCACCAAGACAATCGCAAGCTGCGTCAGCGAGAGCGCGCCCAGAGCGAGGAGATCGCTGCCATTCACCATGGTCCAGATCCCGTTGAGGACGGCGGCGCCGAAGGCGCTGTAGACGACGAGCAGGATCGAGCCGCGATCGACCACGGTCACGAGCGGCTTGTGCCGGGCGACAAAGCCCCCAATCACGGGACGCAGAACATGACCTGCGATGAACGGGAGCAGCAATTGAAGAATGATCGTTCTGGCGGCATCCCAGGAAATGCCGGCAGGACCATCCGCATGGATCAACAAGGCAACCAGAAGCGGCGTCAGGAAGATGCCGACTAGGTTCGAGAAGGATGCGCTGCACACAGCCGCCGCCACATTGCCCCGCGCCATCGCCGTGAAGGCGATCGAGGACTGCACGGTTGAAGGCAGGACGGCGAGGAAAAGGATGCCGGTCCGGAGCGAACCATCGAACAGCGGCAGCTGCGCGAAGGCAAGACCAATCAGCGGAAACAGGCCGAAGGTCAGTCCGAGCCCGGCGAGATGCAGGGGCCAGTGCCTGGCGCCATCGATGATCGCCTGACGGGAGAGTTTCGCGCCATGCAGGAAAAAGAGGAGCACGATCGCGGCATTGGCGACGATCGAAACCACGTCGCGCCATTGCCCCTGCGCTGGCAAAAAGCTCGCCAAGGCGACGGTGGCCAGGAGCATCAGGATGAAGGGTTCGAAAAATGACAGCAAAGCCTTCATTCGCTCAGCTCCCCCGATAGGTCGAGTAGGCATAGGGCGAGACGAGGAGCGGCACGTGGTAATGTGCGCCTGCATCGGCGATCCCGAAGTCGATCGTGACATGATCGAGAAAGGGCGGGTTCGGCAGCTCAACACCACGAGAGACGAAATAATCAGCGACCTCGAAGGTCAGGGAGAAGAGCCCGACGCCTGCCGCCGTCGCCCTGAGATCGGCGCAGCGTCCATCCTGGTCGGTCAGACCCTCGAAGAGGACGAGATTGCCCTTTTTCAGCCGGACCCGAAGTCCTGCCGCCGGCGTGCCGTGCATCGTGTCGAGGATGTGCGTGGACAAGGTCATGCCGCCACCTGCGCATTCTGACCGCAGGCGTTAAACTCGGGCTCGTCATAAGCGAGATAGGCGGACACCACCTCATCCTGTCGATCGAGGAAGAGCTGATCGCATACGCCTGCCACGAGGCGCGGCAGGGCCTGCTTCAGACCGGACAAGGCCGAGGCCGACAGACCGAGGCTGATCAGACCGGAATAGTTGAAAGCGAAGAGTCCATGGAGCGTGGCCTGATCCTGCGGGTCCTTTGCTAGGAACTGGAAGGCCGGTCCCAGATAGGGATGATCATCGACGAGCGCATTGCGCTCGGAGGCGGGCGCCGAAATCCGGTCCGACCAGCGCGCGATCTTCCCGGCGAATTGCCGCAGTTCGGGCCGCAATTCCGGGTCGGTGACTAGACCGGTCGACAGGATCAGATAGTCGAAGGTCTGCAGCCCTTTGGGCGTCGTGACCGTCACGCCCCCATCGGATGCTTCGACATTGAGCCAGGGGCTGCCGAGATGAAGCTCAAAGCCCGGGGACGCCAGCGCCCGCTGGAACGTGTCATTGGTCGGTGGCTGGTTGCGATCGAAAAAGCTCACCATCATCCGATATTTGACCGGGTCGGGGAGCGCCGGGAATCTCGGGATCAGGCCCGAGGCTTCCATGAACCGGATCGGGTTCACGGTTGGAAGCGACGCACGCCGAACGAAGACATGGACTTCGCCGACACCCGCGCCGAGCGCGAACTGGGCATTGTCGAACGCAGAGGCCCCACCGCCGAGGATGCCGACCTTCTTGCCGCGCAGCGCGCCAAAATCGATCATTTCCGAGGTGTGCGCGTAGCGCGATTTGGGAACCGCATCGACGATCATCGCCGGCGTGTGCCACTGCCCGCCCCCCTGAATTCCGGTCGCAAGGACGATCTTGCGCGCCAGTAGCATATCGCCATCGGCCAGACGCAGTCGGAACAATCCGCCATCAGCGCGCTCGATCAGGTCGAGGCGCGCCTCGTTCCTGACCGGCAAGCCCAATATATCCCGATACCAGCGCAGATAATCCATCCAGTCGCGCCGGGGGATCTTGTCGATCGCATCCCAGCCATCGCTCCCGTGCATCGCTTCCCAATAGGCGCGGAAGGTCAGCGACGGCACGCCATAGTCGATGGCCGTCAGCTGTTTGGGGGTGCGCAATGTCACCATCCGGGCATAGGTATCCCAAGGCCCCTCGAAGCCGGCCGGGTTCTCGTCGATCACGAGGATATTGGAGACGCGTTCCCGCAAGAGACCGAACGCGGCTCCGAGCCCGCTCTGGCCCCCGCCCACGATCACCACATCATAGACATGTCCATCCGCATGGCGAGCCGGCGGCAACCAATCCGGGCCGCCGTAATTCAAGCACTGCAAATCATGCCGGACGCGCGCGTTGTGAAGCTCCAGGGTCATGGCAGATCCTTCAGGCGCAAGCGAACGATCTCGCCGATTTCCGTGATGGCCGTCTGCAGTTCGGTGTCCCGCTCGTTGTTGAGGCGCTGTTCCATCGCCGCGAGGATGCCTGCCTTGTCGGTCCGCCGAACGCAGATGATGAAGGGGAAGCCGAACCTGTCCTGATAGGCTGCATTGAGTTGATGAAACCGGTCGAACTCCGCCTGCGTGAGGCTGTCCAGTCCCGCTGAGGCCTGCTCGGCCGCGGATGCGGCGGTCAATTCACGCGCGACAGCCGCCTTGCCGGCGAGTTCAGGGTGCGCGCGAACGAGCGCGAGGCGTTCGTCTCCCGTCGCGGTCTCGACGACTCTCATCAGATCGCCATGAAGGTCATCGGTGCGAGGCCGATCGGCGGCACGCTCCACCACCCAGGGCGAATGTTCGAACAGCGCGCCATAGCGATGAATGAAGGCCGACCGCTCCATCAGTGGGTGCTCCCCTCAAGGCTGACATGTGCGGAGACGACCTTCCAGCCATCGGCGAACCGGACCCAGCTCTGGGTCTGCCGGCCACGTCGATCGCTGTTCTCGCGAAAAAACTCGGCGTCGGCGGTGGCGAAGCTGTCGCCATAGACTGTGATCGAGACCTTACCGAGGGTTCGCTGCGGTGATCCGCCCCGCCCCTTGCGAAAGTCCCTGATCTCTTCAATGCCGTAGAGAACCTCGCCAACGCCGTATCGATTGGTCGTCGGTGCGTCGTGGAAGAGCCGATCCATGGCGGGAACATCGTCCGTCATGAGGGCGCGCTCATAGTCGTAAAAGGCCGCCGTGACCTCCGCGAGACGGTCGGGTTGATCGATTTCGATCTGGGCACTCATGCCGGAAACTCCTTCATCCAGTGGCGTGCGATATCGATCCGACGGGCGATCCAGGCATCGCTCGTCGACAGGACATGATCGAGGAAGCGAGCGACGGCCCGAGCACGCGCCGGCTTGCCGGCGATCCGACCGTGAAGGCCGACCGACATCATCCGGCCGCCTTCCTCGCGGAGCTGTTCGAACGTGTCGCGCAGATATCGGAAGAACGCCTCGCCTTCGCTGAACCCATTATACGCGACGAACTTCATATCGTTGACGTCGAGCGTGTAAGGCACGATCAGCTGAGCCCGGCCATGCTGCCGATCCCAGTAGGGAAGGTCGTCGGCATAGCTGTCAGCGTCGTAGAGGAAGCCCCCTTCCTCAGCGACGAGACGGGCGGTGTTGGGAGAGGTACGGCCCTGATACCATCCGAGCGGACGGCTGCCGGTGAGAGTGGTGTGCAACGCGATCGCCTCAGCGATATGGGCGCGTTCGACCTCCTCCGTCACGGTCTGATAATCGATCCAGCGCAGGCCGTGGCTGGCAATTTCCCAATCAGCCGAAAGCATCGCCTCCACGGCTTGCGGATTGATCGCCAGTGCCTGCGCAACGCCGAACACCGTCAGCGGGATACCCCGCTCGGTGAAGATCCGATGCAGCCGCCAGAAGCCAGCGCGGCTGCCATATTCGTAGAGGCTTTCCATCGCCATCGCACGGTCCGGATGGCTGGCGGCACCAACCATTTCCGAAAGGAAGCTCTCAGAGCCCTTATCCCCATTGAGAACGCTGTTTTCGGCGCCTTCTTCATAGTTGATCACGAACTGAACCGCGACCCGCGCGCCGGCTGGCCAATTTGGGTCAGGCGGCGTCTGCCCATAACCGACAAGGTCGCGGCTCATTGGGAGGCCTCCCAAGCCGCGAGGGCGGCAGTGACACCTTCTCCTGCAGGAAGCCGCAGGCCTTCGCCCATGAGCACGGCCTCCAGGGCGGCTAGCGTGAGCAGAACCTTATGCTTGCGGGCGTTGTAGCCCATCGCGCCGATCCGCCAGACTTTTCCTGCCAGCGGGCCGAAGGCCGTTCCGATCTCGATCTCGAAATGCTCGCGCATCTTGCGCCGGACCGTTTCACCATCGATGCCATCGGGGATATGCACGGCCGTTACATTGGTCATGCGGTGGCGGTCGTCTCCGAACAGGCTCAGACCCATAGCGCGCAGGCCAGCCGTCATCGCGCCTCCGGCCGCCCGATGCCGCGCGTAGCGGGCGTCGAGACCTTCAGCGAGCATGATCCGCGCGCATTCACGGGCTCCGTAGAGCATCGTCGTCGCCTCGGTATGATGATTGAGACGCTTGTCCGACCAGTAATCCATGATCATGGCGAGATCGAAGTAATTTGAGCCGATCAGCGGCCCTTCCCCGTCCTCGATATCGTCACGGCGAATGCCCTGTTCGACATGTTTACGACGCTGGATATAAGCGGCGGCGCGCTGCGAAATGGTGATCGGCGCCGAGCCGGACGGGCCGCCCAGACATTTCTGAAGGCCGCCACTCACTACGTCGACGCCCCAGCGATCAGTCGCGATTTCCATCCCGCCGATCGTCGCGGTCGCGTCCACATAGGAAAGGGCACCGGCACGCGCGCACAAGTCGCCAAAGCCATCAAGCGGCTGGGCCATCGTCGTGGATGTATCGCCGTGGATCGAGGCGACGAGTGCTGGACCGGTCCGCTGGATGGCCGCCTCGATCGCGTCGAGCGGCACGGTTTCTCCCCACGGCGCCTCGACCGTTTCGATCTTTGCCCCGATCCGCTGCAGAATCTCCGAGAGCAAAAGCCCGAAGCGCCCGAAATTGACAACCAGAACCGTGTCGCCGGGCGCGACCAGAGATACCAGCGCCGCTTCGATACCGGCACGCGCTGTCCCGTCGACGAGCAAAGTCCACTGGTTCTCTGTCCCAAAGATTGGGCGATAGAGTGCCATGACCTCGTTCATATAGCTGGTCATCTCAGGATCGAACTGGCCCAGGAGATCCGCCGACATGGCGCGCAGCACACGGGGATGAGCGTTGACCGGGCCCGGCCCCATGAGCAGACGCTGGGGCGGATCGATTTCGCCGAACTGTTCAATCACGGAAATTATCCCCCAGTTTCTCGATAAACCTGATCATGACCTGCCGGGCGTCTTCGACGTCGTCCGCCTTGACCTGCTCGGCCGGATTGTGACTGATGCCGCCATCGCATCGGATGAAGAGCATGGCGGTGCGCCCGAGCGCCGCCATGATCATCGCGTCATGCCCCGCGCCAGAAACAAGCCGGTCGCAAGGCACCGCCAGGTCCAGCGCCGCGCTGGCGAGCAGGTCGGTCCAGTCCGGATCGCAAGGACTTGCCGCGAGATCCTGCAGCGCCTCGCGAGACAAGGCGACGTCGCGCGACCGGGCGACCGCAGCAAATGCGGCCATGATCTCCTGCGCGACCGCATCACGTCGGTCGTTGGTCGGTGCCCGCACATCCAGCGTGAAGCGCACCTCGCCAGGCACGACGTTCGGAGCGCCCGGCCTCACCTCGAGCTGACCAACGGTCGCAACAACGCCGTCCCCATGATTGACGGCAAGACTCTCGGCGGCGAGCAGCATGGCGGCGGCCGCCGCCAGCGCGTCGCGGCGGAGCCGCATCGAATTGGTGCCGGCATGTCCAGCCCGACCGCGGACCGTGAATTTATAGCGCAGCTGCGCCGCGATGCCGGTCACAACGCCGACAGGAAGGTTCGCGGCCTCAAGGGCCGGCCCCTGCTCGATATGAGCCTCGAGATAGCCCAAAATGCCGGAGGATCGCGCATCCGCGAACCGGGCGCTGCTCAGCTCTCGAAGCGGATAGGTTTTGAGGGCCGTGTCGAGACTGACGCCCGCAGCATCCTCGATCGCCAGCATGGCGGGATCGAGCGAGCCCGCGACGGCCCTGCTGGTCAACATGGCCGCCGGAAAGCGCGAGCCCTCTTCGTCGCCGAAGGCATAAACCTCGATTGGAAAGGGCAGTCGAACCTGCCGTTCGCGCAAATCATCGACGCATTCGATGCCGAGCATGATGCCAAGCGGACCATCATAGCGCCCGGCATCACGCACGCTGTCGAGATGACTGGCGATCACAAGCGGCGGGCCAGCCTCTTGCCCTTCATAACGACCAATCATGTTTCCGGCAGCATCGATCCGTACGGTCATGCCCGCCTGCTCCATCCAAGCAGATAACTGGCGCTGGGCAGCGACATAGGCCGGGGACAGATAGGATCGGAACAGGCCTTCAGCCATGTCGCTATAAGGGGCTTTCCCCAGCTGATCGCAGCGCGCGACCGCCCTCTCCCCGCCGGACAACATCACGCCTCCGGAACCGGGCAAGGCCGTGAGGCCAGGATGCCTCGATCTTCGAGCCAGGCTGCAGCTTGCAAAAGCACGCGCTCATTCCACGGCGCCGCGATCAGCTGCACCCCGATAGGCATGCCGGGTAGGTCGACCGGCGATGCCAGGGCCGGCAAGCCGACGAAACTGACCGGCTGGGTATAGATGCCGAGATTGGCACGAACAGGCACCTCGACGCCGTCGATCTCGATCGTGGCCTCTCCGATGCGAGGCGCGCTGCACGGCGTGGCAGGCGCGATGAGCAGGTCAAAATCCCGAAAGAGCCGGTCGACCTCCTGAATCATGCTGCGCCGCACCCGACGGACCTGCTGACCGAGATGGGCAGGCATGAGCGCGCCTGCCAGCAGGCGATCGCGTACCGCCGGATCGAAACTTGCCGCCTGGCGGCTCAACCGGGAGAAATGGAAACTAGCACCCTCGATCGCCGTCATGCAGAAGGCGGACGAGCGCGCGACCTCAGCGCCAGCCCAGTTTGCGGATCGCAGATTTGCGAACGCAGTGGCGACTTTTTCCACTGCCGCCAATGCGTCGGTGGTGGCGCCCTGTCTGAACCAGCCGTCGAGCAAGCCGACTTTGAATGTTCGGCCGATGCTGCGATCCAGCGTTCCGGCGAGATCGGAGGGGCGATCAACGCAGGCGGGATCAAATGGATCGGAACCCTGCAGCACATCGTAGACGAGCGCGATGTCGTCGACACAGCGCGCGAAGGGACCGATATGGTCGAGGCTCGCGACAAACGGAAAGGTCCCCGCACGCGACAGTCGGCCGAATGTCGGTTTCAGGCCGAAAATGCCGCAGAGCGACGCCGGGACTCGAATGGACCCGTTGGTATCCGAACCGAGAGAGATCGGCACCATGCCTGCGGCGACGGCGGCGGCCGACCCGCCCGAAGAGCCGCCGGCGATCCGGGTCGGATCATGCGGATTGCGCGTCGGACCTAGATGATGGTTTTCGGTACTGAAGCCGTACGCATATTCGTCCATATTGGCGAGCCCGACCAGGACGGCGCCGGCCGCCTTGAGCCGGGCGACGGCCGTCGCGTCGGCGCCGGCCGGTGCATGCTCGGCATTGAGGATCGACCCCGCCATGGTTGTGCGGCCGGCAATATCGAACAGATCCTTCGCGACGAACGGAACGCCGGCCAGAACCTGGCCGCAAGGCGCGAGGTCGACCGTCTGAGCCGCCTCTCGTGCCTCGTCCGCGAACACGGCCGTCAGGCAATTAAGACCCTCGTCTGCCGACGTGCAGCCGAGGGACTGCTCCAGCCAGGCCGCAGCCGTGCGCGCGCCTGAATTGACAGCTTCAATGTCGCTGCGCAGCGTCATGGGATGAGCAGCTCTGCAGGATCGAGGTCGACGGGGTCAGCCTGGTCGACGATCGCTGCGTGGCGCCGTAGTAGATTGAGATTGGTGAGCACCCCCGCGGCGAAGGGCGTGGGAATATCGATGCCGACCCCCTTGGCGAGGGCCTTCATCTCTTCAAGTTGCTGCGCGTCCGTCATGGCCGTTCCTTCAAGGAGAGACGCGAACCTGACGACGAACCGCTGCGCGCGGAAAGATCAATTTTTCGGCAACCGTGATGCCGATTTGCGATCAGGACACGCATTAGGCGTAGGTCCGGGCATACATTTGGCGGATATGGGCATCGACGGTCGTCGACGGATATTTCGGATCCTCGCCAGCGACCCTGCAGGTCGGCAGGCATTCAATCCGATAATCATGATTTCCCGAGAAGAAAAATGGCACGGAGTATCGCTCGCGCCCTGATCCATTGATCACCCGATGGAGAGTCGAACGGTATTGGTCGTTGGTCCACCGCCCCATCAGGTCTCCGAGATTGACGATGAACGCATTGGGGATTGGCGGCGCGTCGATCCAGGTCTGCGATCCATTGTCCCAAACCTGCAGTCCGCCGATTTCGTCCTGCATCAGGATCGTGATCCCGCCAAAATCCGTGTGCGCACCGCACCCCTTCTCGCCCGGCGCGGTCACAGCCGGCTGCGGGGGATAATGCAGCAGCCTGAGGGTCGCGAGCGGATCGCACTCGAACTCCGAAAAGTGATCGCCAGGCAAATCGAGGGACAAAGCGAGCCCTCTGAGGAGGACGGAGGCGAGCGCGCTCATCTCGGAGAAATAGCGCTCCATGACGGCGCGGAAGTCGGGCAAGGGCTCCGGCCAGACATTTTGCCCGACATTGATGAGGCGCGCGGCGCGCGGATCATCGTCGCTGACCTCCGCACCAATATAATAGCCTTCTTTCAGGTCGGGCGGTGTGCCGGGTTCCAGGGTCTGCCCACGCAACATCTCATAGCCGCGATTGGCTCGTGACTGGCGCTTGTCGACCTTCAGCTTCTCGGCCTCGGAAAGGGAGAAGAAGGCTTCGGACTGTTGAAAGACGGCTCGTCGCAGATCCGCGGAAATGCCATGGCCAACGCAGTAGAAGAAGCCCTTGTCCAGACAGGCTGACCGGATCGCGGCGACCGCGCCCGTCGCATCGCGCATCGAGCCGCACAGCAGCGGCTCTACATCGACGATGGGCAGGCTGATTGCTGAGGTCGTCATCGCGTCTGCACTCCCTGGTTCCGACGACGCGGGAATGGCGCAGGCAGACGAGCTCAAAAAGCGCAGAGTTTCGCCTGGGGTGATGCCGAGAAGAGGACATTGACCTCGTCGGCAATTTGAGGCCATCTCGCGAATATGAGCAGCAGAGCCCGTCGAATCCACGCGCCGATGATCGTCTATTTCGACGCGATCCGACGGGCAGGCTCTGTTCGCGAGGCGGCCAGAAGGCTCAATATCGCGTCTTCGGCTGTGAACCGCCAGTTGCTCAAACTTGAAGAAGAACTGGGAACGCCGCTGTTCGAGCGACTTCCGAGCGGGCTCAAGCTCACCCATGCCGGCTCGACCTTCGCCCGCCATGCGATCGAGGTGCTCCAGGATGCCGAGCGCGTTCGGTCTGAGCTCGAGGCGCTGCAGGGCCTGCGGACCGGCCATGTGGAAATCGCCGCCGTCGAGGGCCTGAGTTCGGATCTCATTCCGAATGTGCTGGCCAAGGCCCGCGAACGCTTCCCGCGCGTCACGATCGGCATCAACGTGATGGGATCGGGAGCGATTCCTCAGGCGCTGGTGTCCGGCGACGTCGATCTGGGCGTGGCCTTCAGTCTCGACCGAAGCTCGGATCTGCAACAGCTATCGGTCGCGTCCTTCCATCTTGGCGCAGTCGTGCCGCCGGACCATCCCCTCGCGACGAACAAGGCGCTTTCGGTCTCAGCCTGCCTCAGCCACAATCTGATCCTTCCGAAGTCCGAACTTTCCATCCGTCAGCAGCTCGCAAAGGCCTATGCCAAGCTGCCAGTACCCGCCATCGAGACAAGCTCGGTCGAGCTGGCGAAGCAATTGACGCTGCGCGGGCTCGGGGTGGCTTTTCAGACCAGGATCGGGATCGAACGCGAACTGGCGCATGGTCAGCTTGTCCATGTTCCGATCAAGAAGCCTATGCCGCTCCGATCCGATCTGGGCGTATATGTGCGCGCCGCTCGCAACCCGCCGGTCGCGGTTCATGCTCTCGCCGACATCATCGCTGCGGAAATCGGGCTGCATGCCGCGCGTGAGGGGGATACTGCCTTCTAAACGAAAGCGGACGACGACCTATGGGCCGCCGTCCGCCCTCCTGCGAACAGCCTCGTTCCGAGCTGCCTGAATTGGCGATCCGGGCGTTAGCCCGTCAGACCGAGCTCCTTCAGTGCCTTGCGATAGGCGACCGAAGAGCGATCGGCGGCGAAGTGAGCCTCATCGTCCACGCCCAGAGGAAGATCCTCGGGCGACTGTGCCTCGACGATGGCCTGGTCCTCCGCGAAGATTTGAGCATTGAACGCGTAAACATCATCGAGCGAGCCGGTCTTGTCAAAATTGCGCACCAACGGCACGTACAGCGTGCATTCGTGGGCCGAGACAGGCGTCGCGATATTCATGATCCGAAGAACGCCATCGTCGGGAAAATCAACCCGCAGAAACGCTGTGAAGGGCGGATGGATATCGAACACGCGGCGCCACATGAACCCTTCGGGCTCGAGATGCTGCAGCCCCTTCGGAAAGTTGCTGACGTTGCTGATATACTCGCTTTGGACGCCATAATCCGTCTTGCGCGTCTTGTAGAGCGGCACGACGCTGTTGTCCCGATCGGCAAAGGCTTCGTGATGGACCCAGGCGAAATGGGCCACATCGATGAAGCCTTCGACCTGCCGGCCTGGTGCGGCGTTCATACTGACCGGCGGACAGAGAATGGGCTGGAAGGCGGGATCCGTCCATTCCGGAAAATCCGGAATAACGGCGATGCCATCCTCGGAATCGAGGCAGGTCCAGACCAGACCATAGCGTTCCACCACCGGCAGCACCGTCGCCCGGAAGCGATCGCCCGGAACCACGTTCGGCTGCGCTGGAATCCGGGTGCAGCGGCCATCTGTCGCGAACCGAAGCCCATGATAGGCGCACACGAGCTCATTGCCTTCCACCCAGCCCATGCTGAGCGGCACGCCGCGATGAGGACAGAGATCGCGCGCGACATGGAGGCCCTGCTCGGTTCGATAGACGACCAGCTTCACGTCGAGCAGCCGGGTTCCGACCGGCTTGTCGCCTATGTCCTGCACCCGCGCGACGGCGAACCACCGTCGTGCAAGGACTTCCCAGTCGCCATCGGGATAGGTGCATCCTCTTGGCCGGGTGATCCGGAGGTGCCGCGGCGCCGTCACATCGATCCGATCGACGCGGGCCTCGGCTATGGGCGTCGCCAAAGTCACGCCGGCGCCCCCGGATAGTTGACCCGGAAGCAATTGCCGTCGGGATCCCGGAGCACAGACTGGTACCAGCCATAATAGGTCTCGAACGGCTCCTTCACGATCGACGCACCGAGTTCGACGGCCTTTGTCGAATAGGCATCGACTTCGTCCTTGTTCTCGACGTTGAAGGTCTGCATCACCCGATCGCCAGGCCCTTCCTGGGGCGTGAGCCCGAGGAGATCAAACGCACCGGGACCGCTGAAACCAAGCGATGCGCTTCCGGTTGTGAAGCCGCGAAAGATGGGAGACCGGCTTTCCACGATCTCGGTGAAGCCGAACAGCGCACTGTAGAATTCGGCCAGACGATCGATGTCGGCGGTGAAGATATTCGTATAGGCAAGCGCTACCATAGTCAGTTCCTCAAGCGGCGAGGCCGTAAGTTTTGCGATACATGTCGGCGATATGGCCGCCGACGGTGGTTGCGGGATATTTGGGCTCGGCGCCGTCTTCGAGGAGCGTGGGTGCGCAGCGGACCTCGTAGAAATAGCTCGGGTCGAAGAAGGTCGGGACCGAGAAGCGGTCGCGGCCGCTATGATTGTTGAGCACCCGGTGCATATTG